>NZ_JBSZIF010000007.1:0-258789 GCF_056491205.1 Stenotrophomonas sp. C9D9 | reverse complement strand
TGGGCGATTCTGTCGCCACTCTTCATGAAGGCGGCGGTGGCGATGCCACCGACAGGCGGCGCCGCCGCTGCGACCAGGACAGTTGTAGTTGTGCTTTTCATGACCTGCTCCTTGCGGACCATCCGCAACGTTCTCGGACCAGATTGCAGCATGCGCTGCCTGAACGGAATCTCCACATTTCCTGCTCATTGCTGTAACCCATTCAGCATCGGGAAATGCTGGGCCCGTGGTAGCGTTTGCATATTCCCCACGAGGATTCCCGCCATGGCCAACCCGATGCTGTTCAGGTACTGCAATGGGCCCGCCGGCTGCGCTACCCGACCCTGTTCAAGCTCACCGCCGGCCTGTTCGTGCTGACGTTGTTCATCCCGGACCCGATTCCGTTCGTCGATGAGCTGGTGCTGGGCTTCGGCACCCTGCTGCTGGCCAACTGGAAGAGCCGCAACGCCATCACGCCCCCGCCGCTGGAACAGCGTTGAGCGTGCTGTTCGACAGCCACTGCCGATCTGGACGCCAACCGAGTCGATGTGACCGCACCGCCGTGGTCGAGCGTGCGCAGGCGGCTGGTGTGCGCCTGCAGGTGGTACCGGCGGTGACCGCAGCCAGCTGGCCGAAGCTGCGCGAGGTCTGCCGGCAGGCACCGGGTCTGTACCCGGCCTACGGCCTGCATCCGATGTTCCTGGCCGAGCACCAGCCTGGGCACCTGCCGCTGCTGCGCGAGTGGATCGAGCGCGAACGCCCCTGCGCGATCGGCGAATGCGGCCTGGACTTCTTCGTCGAAGGACTGGATGCCGAGGCTCAGCAGGTGTATTTCATCGGCCAGCTGGAACTGGCCCGTGAATTTGACTGCCGGTGATCGTGCACGGCCACGTGCGGTGGATGCGGTGATCGCCGCCATCCGCCGCATCGGCGGCCTGCGCGGCGTGGTGCACAGCTTTTCCGGCAGCCCCGAACAGGCCGCGCAACTGCACGGGGGCAGGGCTTCCTGCTCGGCCTCGGCGGCCCATTGACCTACGACCGCGCGCAACGACTGCAGCGGCTGGTACGTGAGATGCCGCTGGAACAGCTGCTGCTGGAAACCGACGCACCGAGGACCAGCCCGATGCCGGCATCCGCGGCCAGCGCAACGAACCGGCGCGGCTGGCGACCATTGCCCGCCATGTGGCCGCGCTGCGCGGGATGGCAGCTGGACTGCCGTGGCCCAGGCCACGACGGAGAATGCGCGGCGGCTGTTCACGCTGCCGGCGCTATAGCGGTAGTGCCGGCCGCTGGCCGGCATCTGCGCTGATTCAAGCATTCCGGCGTTGCCGGCCAGCGGCCGGCACTACCATCACGCGTCGGCGTGATCCTCGACCACTTCAGCCTTCACCTTCTTCGGCTCCAGCAGCATCTCCACGCCCCTTGCCCACCGCCGCGAAGGCGAACGCGCCGGTGATGTGGGTCGCCGCGCCCAGGCCGGCGCCACAGTCCAGCTTCAACGCCGCATCGGCGCCCAGGTTCGGGCGGAGGCCACACACACTGCCATCGGCCTGCGGGTACTTCACATTCTCCAGCGAATACACCGCCGGCACGCCGAAATAGCGCTTGGCGTTCTTCGGGAAGTTGAATTCGCTGCGCAGCTTCTTGCGGATCAGCGCCAGCATGGCGTCGTGCTCGGTGCGCGAGACATCGCGGATACGCACCAGGGTCGGGTCGGTACGGCCACCGGCTGCCCCCACGGTCAGCAACGGCAGTTTGCGGCGGCGGCACCAGGCGATCGTCTCGACCTTGACCCGGAAGCTGTCGCAGGCATCGATCACCAGATCGAACCCCCGGTCCAGCAGCTCGGCCATGTTGGACACGGTCAGGAACGCCTGCACGGCGTCGACCTCGATGTCCGGATTGATCGCACGGCAGCGCTCGGCCATTGCTTCGGCCTTGTTGCGGCCGTAGTTGCCTTCCATCGCCGGCAGCTGCCGGTTGGTGTTGGACACGCAGATATCGTCGGCATCGATCAGGGTCAGGTGGCCGACCGCCGAACGGGCCAGCGCCTCCACCACCCACGAGCCGACGCCGCCCATGCCCACCACCGCCACGCGGCTGCCCTGCAGGCGCTCGAGCGCGCCCACGCCATACAGCCGTTCGATGCCGGCGAAGCGTTGTTTGACCTGTTCGTTCATCGGGCTATTTTAACGTGCAGGTGCCGGCGCCCGCAGTACGCCGGCATCGAACCCACCGTTGCAAGCCCGGAGAGCCCGCAATGCCAGCCCGCCCCGCCGCCTGTCCACCGCCCATCGTTACCTGTTCGTGCTCTGCCTGGGCCTGCTGATCGGCCTGATCGCCACGGTGATGGTCAGCCGTGCCCTGCAGGCCCGCCGTGACCCGTTCCCGGACAGCCTCATGCAGGTGATGCAGCGGCAGTCGCAGCTGCTGCAGCAGGCCCAGCAGCAGAACCGCTGCAGCCTGGCCGCACAGCGTGCCGCGCCTGCAGGCCATACGCCTGTTGTCCAACGATCTGGATCTGGCCTTTCCCGGGCTGAAGGACAGTGTGCAGTTCCAGCAGCACGCCAGCCAGCTGCGCGGCAACCTCAACACGGCGCTGGCCTCACCGCCAGGCGACTGCAAAGCCCTCGCCCAGGTGGTGGAAACACTGCAGGCGGACTGCCGTGCCTGCCACCAAGACTTCCGCTGACGCGCATTCATCCTGCAGCCGGTCAGGGCACGCACGGTTGGCGCGTTGTTCACGTTCGAAAGGAGAGGATTCGTCCACCCTGCTGCATGACGCAGTACCACCCAACGCACCCGCCTTCACGGCCAGGAGACGCCTCATGAAGATCCAGCTCATCGCTGCCAGTGCCATCGCAACCCTCGCCCTGGCCGGCTGTGCCACCTCGCCCGGTTACGGCGGCGGTGGTTACAACAACGGCTACAACAACGGCGGCTACGGCAACAATGGCGGTTACAACCAGGGCCGCTGCGCCGACTGCGGCATCGTCACCCGCATCAACACCGTGCCCTCGGGCCGCACCGCGCCCAGCGCGACCGGTGCGATCCTCGGCGGCATCGTCGGCGCCGTGGCCGGCCATGAAATCTCCGACCACACCGGTGGCAGCCGTGGCAACAAGAACATCGCCGCCGCTGCAGGCGCGGTCGGTGGCGCCCTGGCCGGCAACCAGATCCAGAAGAACGTCACCAGCGATACCTATGACATCAGCGTGCGCATGGATGATGGCCGTACCATCGTGGTCAACCAGCGCGATCTCGGCGGCATCCGCGAGAACACCTACGTGCGCGTGGTCAATGGCAAGGTCATCCTGCGCTGACCTGCACCGGGCCAACGGCAAAGAAAAAGGCCCGCTTGCGCGGGCCTTTTTCATGCCGACGGGCGGCGGGTATTACACCGGCTGCACCTTGTCAGCCTGCAGGCCCTTCTGGCCCTGCACGACTTCAAAGGTCACCGACTGGCCTTCCTTGAGGCTCTTGAAGCCCTGGGTCTCGATGGCGCGGAAGTGCACGAACACGTCCTCGCCATTCTGCCGGCTGATGAAGCCGAAGCCCTTCGCATCATTGAACCACTTTACGGTACCGGTCTCGCGCTCAGCCATCTCACTAACTCCCTTTGACTCTCTCTTGTTGTTGGAAACGCCCGGTGGGCGGCTGACAAGCAAGGGGGAAGCGAGGTGCATCGATGCAGCGGATCGGAAAGATCTTGCTTCATCAGGCCACGATCCACGGTGACCTTGCCAAGCTCAGCGACTGCAACTTAACCCGCCCAAAACGAAAAAAGCAACTGGCAAAATCTTTCACTGTCAACCCCAAAACGGACACCATACGGGACAGCATGGGACTCTCATTCATCTTATATCTGCTAGCGGTCATTTTTGTCCTGATCGGCATCGCCGGCATTGTCCTGCCAGCCCTTCCGGGCATCCCGCTGGTATTCATCGGACTGCTGCTGGCGGCCTGGGCCGACGGCTTCGCCCATGTCGGCTGGCCCACCCTGGTCGCGCTGGGCGTACTGACCCTGCTTTCACTGCTGGTGGACGTGCTGGCCACCGTGGTTGGGGCACAGCGCGTCGGCGCCAGCCGCAAGGCCCTGTGGGGCACCTTCGTCGGCAGCATCGTCGGCCTGTTCTTCATGCCCATCGGCCTGTTTGCCGGCCCCCTGATCGGCGCCCTGCTCGGCGAGTACTGGCACACCCGCGAACTCGGCCGCTCGACCAAGGTCGGCCTGGCCACCTGGCTCGGCATCCTGCTCGGCCTGGCACTGAAACTGGCGGTGGTGATCGCGATGCTGGGCCTGTTCGCGTTCGCCTGGTTCTTCTGAGCCACCTGGCCTTCACGCCACGCGCACGCCGGGGCCGTGCATAAACCGTGGGGCTGGCCGCTATCCGTTGCAGCCGCCACACTGTGCGATTCCCGTATCCACCGAAGGGCCTGCTGCAATGACCCTCCCCACGCTGCTTCCCCGTCTGGCGCCGCTGGCGCTTGCCCTGGCCAGTGCACCGCTGGCCGCGCAGGAGTTCGTGCCCAGCACCGACACCTCGCCGGCCGCCTGCGCGGCGATCACCACCGACGCGGCGCGCCTGGCCTGCTATGACCGCCTGTTCGCGCACACCCCGCAGGCCACCGCCGCTGCCGACGCCGCTGCCGAGGCAGCCGCGCAGGCCCGCCGCGAAGAGCGCCAGACCGCACGTGTGAGCCAGGGCGAAGAGAAACTGCGCGAACGGGTCAGCGACCTGTTCCGCCCGGCGGCACCGGACAGCGCGCTGGCCAACGCCGGCCGCGGTTCGCTGCTGGACAGCCGCTGGGAGCTGGCCGAGGACTCCAAGCTGGGCCCGTTCCAGCTGCGCGCCTACAAGCCGGTGTACCTGCTGCCCGCGTTCTGGACCAGCGACCGCAACACCATGCCGCACTCGCCGAACCCGGCCAACAGCGTAACGACCCCGCAGGTGCTCGACAGTGCCGAACTGAAGTTCCAGATCAGCTTCAAGACCAAGATCGCCGAGAACCTGTTCGGCGACAACGGTGATATCTGGGCCGGCTACACCCAGAGTTCGCGCTGGCAGGCCTACAACAGCGAGGATTCGCGCCCGTTCCGCGAAACCAATTACGAACCGGAAGTGATGATGGTGTTCCGCAACGGCTACTCGATCGGTGGCTGGCGCGGGCGCATGACCGGCATCAGCCTCAACCACCAGTCCAACGGACGGGCCGATCCGCTCTCGCGCAGCTGGAACCGGGTCATGCTCAACATCGGCCTGGATCGCGAGAACTGGGCGCTGGTCCTCCGCCCGTGGTACCGCATCCCGGAAAGCCGCAGCGAAGACAACAATCCGGACATCGAGGACTACATGGGCCGCGGTGACGCGACCCTGATCTGGAACCGCAACGGGCATGAGGTCGCGCTGATGGCGCGCCATTCGCTGCGCACCGGCAGCCGCTCCCACGGTGCACTGCAGCTGGACTACGGCTTCCCGATCAGCAACCTGCTGCGTGGCCATGTGCAGATCTTCGACGGCTATGGCGAGAGCATGATCGACTACAACCACAAGGCCACCTATGTGGGCGTGGGCGTGTCGCTGCTGGAGTGGTTCTGATGGACGTGACGATCTGGCACAACCCGGCCTGCAGCAACTCGCGCGGCGCACTGAAGCTGATCCGCGATGCGGGCTTCGATCCGGTGGTCATCGAGTACCTGGGCAACCCACCCGACGCGGCCACGCTGCGCCAGGTGCTGGCCGAGTCGGCGCTGAACGCGCGCGATCTGGTGCGCAGCAAGGAAGCGCAGTTCGCCGAACTCGGGCTGGAAGATGCCGACGAGGCCACGCTGCTAGCCGCGATGGCCGAATACCCGCACTTGATCAACCGTCCGGTGGTGCGCACCCCCAAGGGCACGCGGCTGTGCCGCCCACCGGAAACGGTGCTGGAGATCCTCTAAGCCCGCCCTACTTTTGGTAGAGCCGAGCCATGCTCGGCTGCGGTTCGCGTGCTACCCATGAATGCAGCCGAGCATGGCTCGGCTCTACAGAACGGGTTACCGCCAGTCGGTGATGCCTTCGCGGCGGTACACCTCGGCGAACGCCGGGCGCGCCTTCATCGACGTGGCATGTGCCTTCAGCACCGGCCAGGTGTCGCTGGGCCTGGGCATGTTGCGCGACCAGCGCATCAGCATCACCAGCATGTAGTCGACCACGCAGGGCGTGGCACCCAGCAGGTACGGTCCGTGTGCCTGCAGGTGCGTGGCCACATGCTGCCAGGCCGCTTCCAGGCGCTGACGGGCCATCTCGCGAGTGGCCTCCACGTTTGCCTCGCCCGCCATCTCATACGGATAGAACCAGGCACGATAGGCCGGCTGCAGCGTATTGGCACACCAGAACATCCAGCGGTAGGCATCGGCGCGCTGCGGCGTACCCAGTGCCGGCAACAGGTTGGCTTCCGGATGGCGGTCAGCCAGATGCAGTGCGATCGCCGCCGCTTCGGTCAGTACCAATCCATCGATCAGCAGTGTCGGCACCACACCGGCCGGATTCAGCGCCAGGTATTCCGCCGACTTGTGCTCGCGCGTGTCGAAATCCAGCAGCACCAGTTCATGCTCGATGCCCAGCTCGATCAGCAGCCAGTGCACCACCAGCGCGGCGGTACTGGTTGAACCATACAGCGTGGTGCTCATGCGCGGCTCCTGTGTGAATGGATCCGCTGATTATGCGCCCGCGCGGGCGGTCGCTGCTCAGCCGCAGCGGCTCATGCAGGTATCGCGGCCTTCGCTACAGGACATGATCGGCGTGCGTATCGCGCAGTCGTGCGTCTTCAGTTCACAGGAACGGCGCAACTCGGGGTTGGCAACGTCCTTGCAGCGCTTGTCTGGCGCCGGCACCATCTGTTGTTCGCAGCTGAAGTCGTTGCTGCCGACACTGCCCCGCGCCATGCAGCTGCGATAGTCGGCCTGGCACTGCATGCGGCACTGCGAGGAGGCGGAGAAGTCCGCACATTCATAGGATGAGGTTGTACTGCAGCCGGCCAGGGCCAGCAGGATCGCAACGGCGATGAATCGATGCAGGCCCATGAACACGTCCTGTGTGAGGTCGCGCCGAGCCTAGCAGAGCAGATGCTGCAGGTTCGTTAACCCTCACCACACAACAACGGCGCCATACGGGCGCCGTTGCTTGAACCGGATGCGCGGCAGGGTTACTCCACCACCACCGGAATCTTGCCGATGCGGGCCTGCCACTCGCGCGGGCCGGTCTTGTGCACCGATTCGCCGGTGGAATCCACCGCCACGGTCACCGGCATGTCCTGCACGGTGAACTCGTAGATCGCCTCCATGCCCAGGTCGGCGAAACCGACCACCTTGGCCGCCTTGATCGCCTTGGAGCACCAGGTAGGCCGAACCACCGACGGCCATCAGGTAGGCCGACTTGTTGTCACGGATCGCTTCGATCGCCGCCGGACCGCGCTCGGCCTTGCCGACCATGCCCAGCAGGCCGGTCTGCTCCAGCACCTGGCGGGTGAACTTGTCCATGCGGGTCGCCGTGGTCGGGCCGGCCGGGCCCACTACTTCGTCACGCACCGGATCGACCGGTCCGACGTAGTAGATGAAGCGGCCCTTCAGATCGACCGGCAGCTGCTCGCCCTTGTTGAGCATGTCGACCATGCGCTTGTGCGCGGCGTCGCGGCCGGTCAGCAGCTTGCCGTTGAGCAGCAGGGTCTGGCCCGGCTTCCAGCTGGCCACGTCCTCCGGGGTGATCGTGTCCAGGTCCACGCGGGTGCCCTTGGACGAATCGTAGGTCAGCTTCGGCCAGTCCTCCAGCGACGGCGGGTCCAGCATCACCGGACCGCTGCCATCCAGGGTGAAGTGCGCATGGCGGGTGGCCGCGCAGTTCGGGATCATCGCCACCGGCAGGTTGGCCGCATGAGTCGGGTAATCGTTGATCTTGATGTCGAGCACAGTGGTCAGGCCACCCAGGCCCTGCGCGCCAATACCCAGTGCGTTGACCTTCTCGTACAGCTCCAGGCGCAGCTCTTCAATGCGGTTGGACGCACCACGGGCCTGCAGCTCGGTGATGTCGATCGGCTCCATCAGAGCTTCCTTGGCCAGCAGCATCGCCTTCTCGGCGGTGCCGCCGATGCCGATGCCGAGCATGCCCGGCGGGCACCAGCCGGCGCCCATGGTCGGCACGGTCTTCAGCACCCAGTCGACGATGGAATCGGACGGGTTGAGCATGGCGAACTTGGTCTTGGCTTCCGAACCACCACCCTTGGCGGCGACGATGACGTCGACGGTGTTGCCCGGCACCACCTTGACGTTGACCACGCCCGGGGTATTGTCCTTGGTGTTGATGCGCTTGCCGGCCGGATCAGCCAGCACCGAAGCGCGTAGCTTGTTGTCCGGGTGCATGTAGGCGCGGCGCACGCCTTCATTGGCCATGTCTTCCACGCCCATGGTGGCGTCGTCCCAACGCACGTCCATGCCGATTTCCAGGAACACGGTGACGATGCCTGTGTCCTGGCAGATCGGACGGTGGCCTTCGGCGCACATGCGCGAATTGATCAGGATCTGCGCCATCGCTTCCTTCGCGGCCGGCGACTCCTCGCGCTCGTAGGCGGCGGCAAGGTTCTTGATGTAGTCGACCGGGTGGTAGTACGAGATGTACTGCAGCGCGTCGGCGATGGACTGGATGAGGTCTTCCTGCTTGATCGATGTCACGACTTGCTCGCTTGCTGGAGGCTGGCGGGGGTAATCCCCCCATTTTACCCCCTCCCCCGGCCGCAGGATCACAATCTCGGGGTCGGATCCCCTGCAAGGGGCTCTGACCCCACACTCCCTGTCACGCGTGCTCCCTTCCCGGCGTCCTGGTCGACATGAACCCTGAAACCGCATTCCAGACCCACCGCCCGCGCCTGATGGCCCTGGCCTACCGCCTGCTCGGCAGCCGCGCCGACGCCGAAGACGTGGTCCAGGATGCCTGGCTGCGCTGGTCCGGCGCCGACCCGGCGGCCGTCCGCGACCCCGAAGCCTGGCTGGTCACCACCACCACCCGGCTCGGCCTGGACCGGCTGCGCGCGGCCAAGCGCGAGCGCGTGCACTACGTCGGCCCATGGCTGGCCGAACCGCTGGCGGTGACCCTGGAGCCCGACCCGGCACCCGGTCCGGCGCAGCTGCATGCGCTGGCCGACGATGTCTCGGTGGCCTTCCTGACCCTGCTCGAACAGCTCGGCCCTGAGGAACGCGCCGCGTTCCTGCTGAAGGAGGCCTTTGATCACGATTACCGCGAGATCGCCGACCTGCTCGGCCACAGCGAGGCCAACTGCCGGCAACTGGTGCACCGCGCGCGGCAGCGCCTGCAGGCCGGGCGGCCGCGCTTCAACGCCGATGCCAGCCAGCACCGGCAGCTGCTCGCACGCTTCATGGACGCTTCCCAGCGCGGCGACAGCGAAGCGATCCAGGCCCTGCTGCACGCCAACGCGGTACTGGTTTCCGACGGCGGTGGCGTGGTCACTGCGGCGGTGCGGCCCCTGCTCGGCGCCGAACGCATCGGCCGCCTGTTCTGGGCCATCGCCCGCCGCGGCGCGGTGCATCCGGCGCAATTGGGCTACGTCAATGGCGAACCGGCGATCCTGCGCTTCCAGGGCGATCGTCTGCACTCGGTCACCACCATCGAGGTGGTCGATGGCCGCATCGCCAACGTGTACAGCGTGTTGAACCCGGAAAAGCTGCCGGGAGTTGTCACGCGCGATGACGGTGCGGCGTCCTGGTAGTGAAAGGTGGCCATCGTGGCCGCCGTGGAGCCGAAAATGTCCGACCACGCCTCTCCCCGCGTTCCCTATACCCGCCTGGCCGCCGAGGCCTTCAAGGGCCTGCTGGCCACCAGCAAGGCGGTGCATGAAAGCTCGATTGATCCGACCCTGATGGAACTGCTGTTCCTGCGCGTGTCGCAGCTCAACGGCTGCGGCTACTGCATGGACATGCATGGCACCGCGCTGCGCAAGGGCGGCATCGAGCCGCGCAAGCTGGACACCCTGCCCGCGTGGCACGAAAGCCGCTTCTTCGATGCGCGCGAACGCGCGGCGCTGGGCTGGGCCGAGGCACTGACCCGGCTGACCGACGGTGCGCCGTCGCAGGCAGCGTTCGACGCACTGGCACCGCACTTCGATGAGAAGGGCATCAGTGACCTGAGCATGGGCATTGCGGTGATCAATGCCTGGAACCGGTTGGGCGCGGGTTTGCTGCCGCCGCTGCCGTAACGGGGTCTGGCTGGGCGGGTTCCTGCAACGGTTGGTAGGTGTCGATCTTGGTCGACACGGTAGATCCACGCCATGCGTGGATGCGGCAGGGTCGGATCCCTTCGCCACGCGAAGGGCTCTGACTCGATCTGACCCCGGCGCGGCCACACGGCTGCACTGACCCCATCTGCACGCGTCAGGCGCGCACAATACGCGCATGCCTGCTACCCCCACCGCCGGCGCTGCCGCCGCGAAGAAGCCCAGCCTGCGCCAGCGCTTCAAGGCGATGCGCAACCTGCCGCCGTTCCTGCGCATGGTCTGGCAGACCAGCCCCGCGCTCACCCTGGCCAGCCTGGGGCTGCGCCTGATCCGTGCGCTGCTGCCGGTGGCAATGCTGTACGTCGGCAAGCTGATCATCGACAGCGCCCTGCACCTGAGCCAGCACGACGCTGGCTTCCCGCCGCTGGGCGAAGCGCTGTCCAGCGGCGTGCTGAATCCGTTGCTGGGCCTGCTCGCGCTGGAATTCGGCCTGGCCATCGCCTCGGATCTGCTCGGCCGGCTGGTCAGCTACGCCGATGCCCTGCTCTCGGAACTGTTCGCCAACGTCACCAGCATCCGGCTGATGGAACACGCCGCAACGCTGGATCTGGAGGACTTCGAAGACCCGGACCTGCAGGACAAGCTGGACCGTGCGCGACGCCAGACCATGGGCCGGATGAACCTGATGAGCCAGCTGTTCGGCCAGGTGCAGGACGCGATCACCGTGGCCAGCCTCGCCGTCGGCCTGCTGGTCTACGCGCCGTGGCTGATCCTGCTGCTGGCGCTGGCACTGGTGCCGGCCTTCATCGGCGAATCGCACTTCAACGCGGCCGGCTACAGCCTCAACTTCCAGTGGACGCCCGAGCGCCGCCAGCTCGACTACCTGCGCCAGCTCGGTGCCAGCGTGGAAACGGCCAAGGAAGTGAAGATCTACAACCTGCACCGCTTCCTGGTGGAGCGCTATCGCAGGTTGTCTGTAGCACTCTTCCAGGCCAACCGTGCCCTGGCCCGGCGCCGCGCGTTCTGGGGCACGCTGCTGGCTGCGCTCGGCACGCTGGGCTACTACACCGCCTATGCCTACATCGCGTGGCGCACGGTGCGCGGCGACTTCTCGATCGGCGACCTGACCTTCCTCGCCGGCAGCTTCCTGCGCCTGCGCCAGCTGCTGGAGGGCCTGTTGATCGGGTTCTCGCAGGTGGCCAGCCAGGCACTTTATCTGGACGACCTGTTCTCGTTCTTCCAGATCCAGCCGGAAATCCACTCGCGCGAAGGTGCGGTGCGCGTGCCGCAGCCGATCCGCCAGGGCTTCGTGTTCGAGAACGTCGGCTTCCGCTACCCGGATGCCGAGCAATGGGCCGTGCGCCACCTCGATTTCCAGCTGCAGGCCGGCGAAGTGCTGGCCCTGGTCGGTGAGAACGGCGCCGGCAAGACCACGCTGGTGAAGCTGCTGGCGCGGCTGTACGAACCGGACGAGGGCCGCATCCTGCTCGATGGGCGCGACCTGCGCGACTACGACCTGGACGACCTGCGCGCCAACCTCGGGGTGATCTTCCAGGACTTCGTGCGCTACAACCTCAGCGCCGGCGAGAACATCGGCGTCGGCCAGGTCGAGGCGATGGACGACCAGGCGCGCATCGCCGACGCCGCACGGCGCGGCATGGCCGAGGAAGTGATCGACGACCTGCCCGGCGGCTACGACCAGCTGATCGGCCGCCGCTTCAAGCAGGGCGTGGACCTGTCCGGTGGCCAGTGGCAGAAGATCGCCATCGCCCGCGCATGGATGCGCAATGCGCAGGTGATGATCCTGGATGAGCCAACGGCGGCGCTGGATGCACGCAGTGAGTTCGAGGTGTTCCAGCGGTTCAGGGAACTGGCGGATAATCGCACCGCAGTGCTGATTTCCCACCGTTTCTCCTCGGTCCGCATGGCCGATCGCATCCTGGTGCTGGCCGATGGCCGGATCGAGGCCAGTGGCACCCATGAGCAGCTGATGGCCCAGGGAGGCCGCTACGCCGAGCTGTTCGAGCTGCAGGCGGCCGGTTACCGCTGAGAACGCCTCTCGTTCCGCCTAATGAGAACCTGTCTCATTTGAGATAGAATCACCCCCGACGACTTCCGATAGATACGCCCATGTCCTCCGCTTTTGGCGCCGAAACGGTGCTTGAGGTCCGTCACTGGACCGATGCCTACTTCAGCTTCACCCTCACCCGCGACAGCGGTTTCCGCTTCGAGAACGGCCAGTTCGTGATGATCGGCCTGGAAACCGAGGCGCGGCCGCTGCTGCGCGCGTACTCCATCGCCAGCGCCAACTGGGAAGAGCACCTGGAGTTCTTCAGCATCAAGGTGCAGGACGGCCCGCTGACCTCGCGCCTGCAGCACATCAAGCCGGGCGACAAGGTGCTGGTCGGCAAGAAGCCCACCGGCACCCTGCTGATCAGCGACCTGCACCCGGGCAAGAACCTGTACCTGTTGGGCACGGGCACCGGCATGGCGCCGTGGCTGTCGGTCATCAAGGACCCGGAAACCTACGAGCGCTTCGAGAAGGTGATCCTGTGCCACGGCGTGCGCTACGAGAAGGACCTGGCCTACCGCGATTACTTCGAGAAGGAACTGCGAGAGCACGAGTTCCTGGGCGAGATGATCGGCGACAAGCTGCTGTACTACCCGGCCGTCACCCGCGAGCCGTTCGCCAACCAGGGCCGCCTGACCTCGCTGATGGAAAGCGGCGAGATGCAGCGCACGCTCGGCCTGCCGGAGCTGAGCCCGGAAAACGACCGCGCGATGATCTGTGGCAGCCCGCAGATGCTGGCCGACCTGCGCGCTGTGCTCGATGCCCGCGGTTTCCAGGTTTCGCCGCGCATTGGCCAGCCGGGCCATTACGTGTTCGAGCGCGCGTTCGTCGAGAAATAAGCAGAAAGGGGACGGAGGGGATTAAGTCGTTTGTGCACAAACGACTTAATCCCCTCCGTCCCCTTTTTCGGTTCATCTCACAGCAGCGCTTCGATCTCGTCGCGCAGCTGCTCCGGCCTGGTGGTGGGCGCATGTCGCGACGCCACCCGCCCCTGGCGGTCGACCAGGAACTTGCTGAAATTCCACTTGATGCGGGCACTGCCGAGCAGGCCACGCTTCTCGCGCGCGAGCCACGCCCACAGCGGGTCGGCACCGTCGCCGTTGACCTCGATCTTTTCCGACAGCGGGAAGCTGACCGGATAGTCCAGCGAACAGAACTGGCGGATCTGCGCGGCATCACCCGGCTCCTGCGCGCCGAACTGGTTGCACGGGAAGCCGATCACCACCAGGCCGCGTTCGCGGTACTCCTGCCACAGCTGCTCCAGCCCGGTGTATTGAGGGGTGAAGCCACAACGGCTGGCGACGTTCACCAGCAGCAACGGATGGCCCTGGTACCGGGCCAGCGCCTGCGGCTGGCCGTCGAGGTCACGGAAGCTGAAATCGTAGGCGGTTGTCATGATGGCGGGCCGTGGGCGGTGAATGCATGGTACCCGCGCCCGGCCCAGGCAACATGCCTTTTGACACAAGTGCAGGCGCCGCCGGCCGGGTTACCCTCGGGCCCTTGTTTGCCTTACCGGAGCTTCTACCTTGACCACTCGACTTGCCCTTGCCGTGGCCATGTCCCTCGGCCTTGCCCTGCCCGCCTTCTCGGCCGGCGCCGCCACCCCGGCTGCCAGCACCAATGCCCAGCAGGCCAACCCGTTCTTCGCCGAAAGCCCGCTGCCGCTGCACTTCCCGCAGTTCGACAAGATCAAGGACAGCGACTTCGCCCCGGCCTTCGACGCCGGCATGGCGCAGCAGCTGAAGGAAGTGGAGGCGATCGCCAACAACAAGGCCAAGCCGACCTTCGACAACACCATCATCGCCCTGGAAAAGAGCGGTGACATCCTCGACCGTGCGACCACCGTGTTCTTCAGCCTGGTCGGCGCCGATACCAACGACACCCGCAAGAAGCTGCAGGCCGACTACTCGGCGAAGTTCGCCGCGCACAGCGATGCGATCGCGCTGAACGGCAAACTGTTCGCCCGCATCCAGGCGCTGTACGACACCCGCAGCCAGCTGGGCCTGGACGCCGAAGGCGTGCGCCTGGTCGAGAAGTACTACGACAACTACGTGCGCGCCGGCGCCAAGCTGTCCGAGGCCGACAAGGCCAAGCTGAAGGCGATGAACGCCGAGCTGGCCAACCTGGGCACCAAGTTCAGCCAGAACGTGCAGTCGGAAGTGAACGCTTCGGCGATCACCGTCGACGACGTCAAGGAGCTGGCCGGCCTGTCCAAGGAGCAGATCGCCGCCGCCGCCGAAGCCGCCAAGGCCCGTGGCCTGGAAGGCAAGTACGTGATCACCCTGCTCAACACCACCGGCCAGCCGCCGCTGACCAACCTGGCCAACCGCGCCCTGCGCCAGAAGATCTACGAAGCCTCGACCACCCGCGGCAGCCGCGGCGGTGAGTTCGACAACACCGCGCTGGTCTCGCGCATCATGCAGCTGCGTGCCGACAAGGCCAAGCTGATGGGCTTCCCGAACTTCGCCGCCTACAACCTGACCAACCAGACCGCCAAGACCCCGGAAGCGGTCAACGCGATGCTGGGCAAGCTGGCCCCGGCCGCGGTGGCCAATGCCAAGCGCGAAGCCGCCGACCTGCAGGCGATGATCGACAAGGAGCAGAAGGCCGCGCGCAAGCCGACCTTCCAGCTGGAACCGTGGGACTGGGCCTTCTACAGCGAGAAGGTGCGCCAGGCCAAGTACAACTTCGACGAGTCGCAGCTGAAGCCGTACTTCGAACTGAAGAACGTGCTGGAAAACGGCGTGTTCTACGCTGCCGGCCAGGAATTCGGCCTGACCTTCAAGCAGCGCACCGACCTGCCGGTCTACCACGATGACGTCACCGTCTACGACGTGTTCGACGCCGATGGCAGCCAGCTGGCGATCTTCATCTTCGATCCGTATGCGCGCGCCTCCAAGCGTGGCGGTGCGTGGATGAACTCCTACGTCTCGCAGTCCAAGCTGACCGGCTTCAAGCCGGTGGTCGCCAACCACCTGAACATCCCGAAGCCGCCGGCCGGCCAGCCGACCCTGCTGACCTGGGATGAGGTGAACACCACCTTCCACGAGTTCGGCCACGCCCTGCACGGCATGTTCTCCAACGTGAAGTACCCGTACTTCTCGGGCACCTCGGTGCCGCGTGACTTCGTCGAGTTCCCGTCGCAGGTCAACGAAATGTGGTCGGACAACCCGGTCATCCTGAAGAACTACGCCAAGCACTACCAGAACGGCTCGGCGATGCCGCAGGCGCTGCTGGACAAGGTGATTGCCGCATCGAAGTTCAACCAGGGCTTTGCCACCACCGAATACCTGGGTGCGGCGATGCTGGACCAGAACTGGCACCAGATCGGCCCGGACCAGGTGCCGGCGGCCAAGGACGTGATGGCCTTCGAGCGCGCCGCGCTGGAGAAGGACGGCATCTACTATGCGCCGGTTCCGCCGCGCTACAAGACTCCGTACTTCAGCCACATCATGGGCGGCTACTCGGCCGGCTACTACGCCTACATCTGGTCGGAAGTGCTCGACGCCAACACCCAGAAGTGGTTCAAGGACAACGGCGGCCTGAGCCGCAAGAACGGCGACCACTTCCGCGCCACCCTGCTGTCCAAGGGCGGCAGCGTCGACGCGATGCAGCTGTTCCGCGATTTCGCCGGCCACGAGCCGCAGATCGAACCGCTGCTGGAAAAGCGTGGCCTGACCGGCGCCGGCAACTGATCGCCAGCGCGGTAGCGTGAAACGAAAACCGCCCGGGAGACCGGGCGGTTTTTTGTTGTGATTGGGGTCAGAGCCCTTCTCTGCGAAAAGGGATCTGACCCCGGGGTCGGATCCCTTTCCACGGAAAGGGCTCCGACCCCGCTCTGGCTTCATCGCGGTGCCACGTACCCACCGGGCACGCCCTCCGGCGACAGCACCAGCTGCCACAGCTGCGCGTGCCGGCAGCGGAAGGTGGCCATCGACCCGGCCAGGTAGAAACGCCACATGCGCCGGAAGTGCTCGTCGTAGTGCGCATCCAGCTGCGGCCACGCCGCTTCCACGTTGCGTCGCCACGCCTGCAGGGTCAGGTCGTAGTCGGTGCCGAAGTTGTGCCAGTCCTCCAGCACGAAACGGCCTTCGAACGCCCTGGTGATCTGCACCGCCGATGGCAGCATCGAGTTGGGGAAGATGTAGCGCGCAATCCACGGATCGGTGCGATGCCGGGAGATGTTGGTGCCGATGCTGTGCAACAGCAGCAGGCCGCGCGGTGACAGGCAGCGCTTGGCCACCTCGAAGAAACTGCTGTAGTTCTTGTCACCGACGTGCTCGAACATGCCGATCGAGAAGATCGCATCGAACGGTTCGTCCAGCTCGCGGTAGTCCTGCAGGCGGATCTCGATCGGCAGGCCCGCACACAGTTCGCGGGCGAACTCGGCCTGCTCCTGCGAAATCGTCACGCCGACGCCACTGACACCGTAGCGCTCGGCGGCGAACTTCAGGGCTTCACCCCAACCACAGCCGATGTCCAGCACGCGCTGGCCCGGGCGCAGGCCCAGCTTGCGGCAGACCAGGTCGAGCTTGGCCTCCTGCGCTGCATCAAGGTCATCAGCGTTGCGCCAATAGCCGCAGCTGTAGACCAGGCGCTGGCCGAGCATGGCCTGGTAGAGATCATTGCCCAGGTCGTAATGGCGACGACCGACTTCGTAGCTGCCCTGCCCCACCTGCAGGTTGAACAGGCGCGCCTTCAGCGCGTCCGCCACTTCGCGCCAGCCGTGCACCCGCTCATCCAGATGCGCCTGCATCAGGTGGACGAGGAATTCATCCAGGACGTTGGCATCCCACCAACCTTCCATGTAGCTCTCGCCCAGGCCGAGCGAGCCGTGGCCCATGACCCGCGCGAAAAAACGCGGGTCATGCACCTGGATGTCCTGTGGCTGGGTGCCGCCGATGCGGACCCCGGCTTCGTGGAGCAGGCCGGCGACCCGCTCCTGCAACCCTGTATCCACGCCACCTCCTCGACTGCGGTCAACCGCGTGCGAACAGCTCCACGTAGTCCCTGGCCACGTGCGGCAACAGCACCGCCGCCGGTACATCGGCGGTCTGGGTGCCGTCCGAGTATGGACCCACCTGGTACGGCGGGAAAACAAAGCGCAGCGCGGTGATCTGCCCCTTGTCGTCGGTCAGCGGCTGGAACTGGCTGAAATTGTCGGCCTGCGGGCCGGTGCCGTCGGCGATCATGCGCGATGCGTTGCGCAGCGATTCCTGCAGCTGGGCCGGATCCATGTCCTCGCCGCTGAGGCGCGTGGCCACGCGTTCGCGCAGCTGGTCGGCGACGAAATCGCTGATCGCCTTCCAGCCCTTGGCATCAGCCACCAGCTTTTCGGCGCTGAGCATCTGCTGGTGCTGCGGCAGCCACACGAAGCGGGCCACCAGCGGCTCGCCGTGGGCGCCACCGGTGTAGCGGCTGCCATCGGCACTGATCACCACCAGCTGCGGGGTTTCCAGCAGCTTCTCGAAGCTCAGCGACAGCTCGTACGGCATGGTCGGCTTGTCGTTGCCCAGCCCGTCCAGCGCCTGCTGCAGGTCGCTGCGCGCACTCGTCGCATAGCTCTGCAGCGCGCGGGCCAGGCCCGGATAACGGTCGATACCGGCCGGGTAGCTGATGCCCACCACCTCGCGCTCGTTGTTCTCGATCACGTCGCGCAGGTCCAGCGGCGCTTCCGTGGCCGGCGTTTCGCCTGCGGCGGTGGCTTCGGCGGCGGGCGCCGCGTCGGTCGCCGGTGCCGGCTCGCTTTCACGCTGGCAACCGGCCAGCAACAGCACGCCCACCACGCCGGCCAGCACGCTGCCGTGCAGTGGCCGGTTGTTTCCAATCTTCATCGGGATCCCCTGTTCATGTTTGTACATCATCGCCTGCCATGGCTGAAGCGTGGCCCGCTGGCATTCAGCCAACGAGCAGGTCGTGGTACTCCTCGTGCCGCTGCAGGAAGGCCTCGGCGTAGGAACATGCCGGCACCACCTTGTACTTCTGCTCGCGGGCGAAACGCAGCGCCACACGGGTCAGCTCACCGGCGATGCCACGGCCCGCGATCGGCTCGGGTACCTCGGTGTGGGTGATGACCATGCGCTTGCGCTTGATCTGGTAGTCCAGCACCGCCAGCTGTCCTCGCACACGGGCGGTGAAGCGGTGGTTGGCCAGGTCGTGTTCGACCTCGTAGGCCAGACCGGGGGGCGTGACCGAAGCCATGGAACTGTCTCCTGCAGCGACTGCGTGGATGGTGCGCAGCCGGGCGCCATGATCGCGTGAAGCCTGAACAGGGGCAAGTCCAGTCCATTCACGTCAGTTTTCGCCCCTCAAGCTGGAGGCGGGCCGGCCGCTATCGCCTATGGAGGGGTACGGCCAGGCTGGCACGACCCTTGCGACCGTTGACCATGCGCACCACCGTGGAGGCCCCCATGCACGCCAGCAATTCCCATTCCGATACCGACCGCGCCCTGCTGGAGGGCCTGCTGCAACTGGCGGTGGAAGGGCAGACCGAGGATCAGGATTTCCAGCGCATCGGCGAGGAAGTGTTCGCCCGCCTGCTGGATACCTACGGCCAGCAGACCGCGGCCTGACCCGGCCGGGGCGGATCGGACCCGATCCGCCCCGCTACCTGCATCAACCGCCGCCGAGGCGGAAGGTCGGGTTGGAGAGCTCGCGCAGGAAGTGGTTGAAGATGCTCGGCTGCATGGCCAGCATGAAGATCACGCCAAACGCCGCGCCTGCCAGGTGCGCGCTGTGGTTGATGCGGTCGCCGCCGCGCTTGTCCATCCAGATGCTGTAGCCGACGTAGAACGCGGCATAGATGATCGCCGGTGCCGGAATGAAGAACACCAGGATGATCGACCACGGCTTGATCAGGATGAAGGCGAACAGCACCGCCGACACCGCCCCGGACGCCCCGAGGCTGAGGTAGTTCGGGTTCTTCTGGTTCTTCAGGTAGCTGGGCAGGATCGAGACCAGCAGCGCGCCGATATAGAACGCCGGGTAGGTCAGGTAGCTGCCGGTCAGCTGCACCATCACGCTCTCGATGAATCCCCCGAAGAAGAACAGGGTGATCATGTTGAAGATCAGGTGCGACCAGTCGGCATGGATGAAGCCATAGGTCACCAGCCGGTCGTACTGGCGGTGACGGTCGATGGCCGGCGGCCACAGGATCAGGCGGTCGGCCAGCTTGCGGTTGTTGAACGCCATCCACGACAGGATGGCGGTGATGGCGATCAACAGCAGATTGACGGGGGTCATGTCAGGCTCAGGCGCTACGGTAGTTGTCGACCATACGATAGCGTTTCGCGTACCAACCGAAGGCCAACGCCGCGACGAAGGCGAAGCCGGCGAAGAAGTAACATCGAGGAACGCCGCCTCGCTCAGGCCCGTGCCGGCGATCTGGTGGGTCACCGTGTCGTTGCGCACCGCCGCATTGGACAGCAGCACCCACAGGTTGCCGATGGTGGTGGTCAGGTTCCAGAAGCTCATCACCACGCCCTTCATCGCCTGCGGCGCCTGGCTGTAGGCGAACTCCAGGCCGGTGGCCGAGACCAGCACCTCACCGAAGGTCAGCAGCGCGTACGGCAGCATCTGCCAGAAGATCGACATGGCGTTGCCGCCGTCCATCACCACCTGGATGCCACCCACCACGATCCAGGCCAGGCCACTGAAGGCGATGCCGGCGGTCATGCGGCGCAGCGCGGTCGGCTCGAAGCCGAAGCGGCGCAGGGCCGGGTACAGCACCAGGTTGTTGAACGGAATCAGGATCATCACCAGCAGCGGGTTCAGCGCCTGCATCTGCGAGGCGGTGAACCAGCTCGGCATCTGCATCTGCTGGCCCTGCAGGACCCAGGTCGAGGCCTTCTGGTCGAACAGCGAGAAGAACGGCGTGGTCAGCGCGAAGATCACCAGCACGCGCAGTACCGAGCGCACGCCTTCCACGGCTTCGGCCGGATGCTGGCCACGGGCGCGGTCCAGCTGCAGCCAGGTGCCACCACCGATGCCGGCAAGGATGGCCACCAGCGCCAGGCACAGGCAGATCACGATGCCCAGCGAACCGACCAGGCCGAACGAGGCCACCGCCAGCACCAGGCCAAGCACGGCGATCACCAGGCCCGGACGGCCCTGGCCGGCCACGCGCGCGGTCAGCGCGGTGCGCACCACGTTGGCGAACGAGTGCGGATCCTTCGGCGGCAGCGGCACCAGCACGTAGCGCTTGCGGCCCAGCCAGAACACGAAGGTAGCGATGAACATCAGGATACCCGGGATGCCGAACGCCCACTGCGGGCCCCAGTTCTTCAGCACCAGCGGAATCAGCAGCGAGGCGAACAGCGAGCCGAAATTGATGATCCAGTAGAAGGCGTCGAAGACGATCTTGGCCAGGTGCTTGTTGCTCTGGTCGAACTGGTCGCCCATGAACGAGGCCACCAGCGGCTTGATGCCACCGGCGCCGAGCGCGATCAGGCCCAGGCCGAGGAAGAAGCCCTCGCGGCTGTTCTCGAACAGCGCCAGGCACAGGTGGCCGGCGCAGTAGACCAGGCTGAACCAGAGGATGGTGTGGTATTTGCCGAAGAACCTGTCGGCCAGCCAGCCACCGAGCAGCGGGAAGAAATACACGCCGATCATGAAGCTGTGCATGATGTCCTTGGCTTCACCGGCACGGCCTTCTGCAGTGATTTCCTGCAGCAGCAGCGAGGTGATCAGGAACTGCACCAGGATGTTGCGCATCCCGTAGAAACTGAACCGTTCGCAGGCCTCATTGCCGATGATGTACGGAATCTGGCGCGGCATCTTTCCTTGGCCGGCGATGGGGGCGACTGCGTCGTGGCTCATCCTGTAAGGCATTCCTGCAAAGCGAAAGGCGCAAGGTTACCGGAACCGGGGCTTGCGAAGCACGCTGCAGGGCTGCATGACAACGGTGCCAATCCGTGGCAGGCCATCCCGGCCGTGCCGGAAGTCACGGCACCTGCACGACAAAAGCGTAAACTTATCGTTATGCGCCCCCTCGCCCACGCCCGCCTCCTGCTCAGCTGTCTCTTGCTGCTGCTGGCGTTGCAGGCACAGGCCCGCCCGCAGGCGCCGACCGCCGCCGCCAGCGAGAGCGAGCCCCGGCAACTGACCGTGGCCGCGCTGGAACTGCCCAGCCGCGATGACGCGCAATGGAAGCAGCGCCGCGAGCAGGTCGCACAGCTGCTGACCGAGCTGCAACCGGACGTGATCTCGGTGCAGCAGGTGCTGCAGCAGCAGGGCCGCAACCCGGCCTGCTGGCTGGCCAGCCGGCTGCGCTACAGCTGCGACTTCGTTACCGCCGATCCGCCCAGCCAGCCGCTGCGGCATGGCAACGCCATGCTGACCCGGCTGCCGGTCAGCGAGGACGGCGTGACCCTGCTGCATCCTCCCGGCACCTTCAGCGCGGCCGGCATGATGCGGCTGAAGCTGGGCGAGGCGCTGGTCAACATCTATGCGGCGCGGCTGCGTCCGGACCCGGACGAGGCCACCGCCCGCCAGCACCAGACCAGCGACCTGATGACCTGGATCGGCGCCACCGCCGAAGGCATGCCCAGCCTGATTGCCGGCGATTTCTCGGCCAACACGGTGGAACTGGTGCGCAGCACGCCGGGTTTCCAGCCGGCCCGGCGCAATCCCGGCGGCCGCGCCGAAGCGCCGGCCGCCAGTGGGGGTGGCAGCAGCGGCCACGGCCTGGATGTGCTGTTCCAGGTCAAGCACTTCGGCGGCATCCGCCAGCAGCCGATCCTGCTGCCGGCCGACGGCGACCTGCCCGGCCTGCGCCTGGGCGTGTTGGCCACCCTTCGCCTGCAGGGCATCACGGCGACGGCCGAATAGCCCCGCCTTCGGCACCCACCAGGTCCTGCCCGGCGTCCAGACGCTGGCAAACAAAAAAGGCCGGGGTCTCCCCCGGCCTCTTCAGTTCATCCCGCTACCGCGATCAGGCGATCGCTTCCTGGTAACGGCGCTCGACTTCGTTCCAGTCGATGACGTTGAAGAACGCGCCGATGTATTCCGGGCGGCGGTTCTGGTACTTCAGGTAGTACGCGTGTTCCCACACGTCCAGGCCGAGGATGGGGCGTTGCCTTCCATCAGCGGGCTGTCCGGGCTGCCGGTGCTCGACCACGACCTTCTTGTCCGGGGTCACGCTAAGCCACGCCCAGCCGCTGCCGAAACGGGTCAGCGCTGCCTTGGTGAAGGCATCCTTGAACTTGTCGAAGCCGCCCAGGTCCTTGTCGATGGCCTTGGCCACGCCGCCCACCGGGTTGCCGCCGGCATTCGGGGCCATCACGGTCCAGAACAGCGAGTGGTTGGCATGGCCACCACCGTTGTTGCGCACCGGGCCCTGCAGGTTCTCCGGCAGCGACTTGAGCTTCTTCACCAGCTCTTTCGACCGGCAGGTCAGCGTAATCGGTGCCTTCCAGCGCCGCGTTGACGTTGTTGATGTAGGTCTGGTGATGCTTGGTGTGATGGATTTCCATCGTCGCCGCATCGATATGCGGTTCCAGCGCGTCGTAGGCGTAGGACAGCTTGGGCAGGGTGTAGGCCATGATGCATCTCCTGATTGCGAGGGCACCCGACGGTGTCGGGCGGTGCGCGGTGAATGATGGGGACAGACCGCCAGATTACCAAGGGGGATGTAAAGGAAATTGCGTCCTGCCAGTGAGCACGACGGCAATTGTTACGCAGCAGTGACGCAGCGCTCTCCTCATGCACCGTGCAGCGCACAGGCGCTACAGTGCGTGCACCACCCTCGCCCGCCCCTGCCCATGCGCAACCCCCGGCTGCTGATCACCGCCATCGCCCTGCTGCTGCTCGGCCTGGTCGCCAACCATTTCCTGCAGCGGCCGCCGGCGCCGCAGTTCGCGCCCGACCTGCAGGGCACGCCCGCCGCACGCGCGCCGGCCACCGCCTCGCCCGGCAAGGACAGCGGACTTCCCGCGTTCCTGCCCGCCGAAGCGCGCGCGACCATCGCCCTGATCCAGCGTGGCGGTCCGTTCCCGCACCGCCAGGACGGCAGCACCTTCGGCAACCGCGAGCAGCAACTGCCGCAGCGCGCACGCGGCTATTACCGCGAATACACCGTCGATACCCCCGGCGCGCGTACCCGCGGCACGCGCCGCATCGTCACCGGCGGCGATCCGCCGGAAGCGTGGTACTACACCGACGACCACTACGCGTCATTCCGCAGCTTCACCGTACCGGCCCAGGGAGCGCAGTGATGAGCCACGATGATTTCGGCCTCGGCCTGCACGACATCAACAATGCCGGCGTCTACGCGATCGACAGCGACGACATCGGCGCACTGGCCGCGGCGATGCGCGATGCCGGCCTGAAGGTGATCCGCATCGATCTGGAGGGCGTCGCGGACAAGCGCACCCTGCTCGCCCGGCTGGCCGCACAGCTGGATTTCCCGGCCGGCTTCGGCGGCAACTGGGATGCGCTGTCGGACAACCTGCGCGACCTGCAATGGCTGCCGGCCAATGGCTACGCGCTGTTTCTGGCCGACGTGGACGCGCTGCGCACCGGTGCGCAGAAGGACTTCGACACCCTGCTGGACGTGATGGACGAGACCAGCCGTGACTGGGTCGGCCGCGACGTACCGTTCTGGGTGTTCCTGTCGCAGAGCGCGTAAGAGCACTGCCCTGGTGGATGCCGACCCTGGTCGGCATGGGCGTGTCCCCGCATGGATCATCCACGCATGGCGTGGATCTACCCGGCGCAGCTGGATGCACAGTAGATCCACGCCATGCGTGGATGCGCCGTCCTAGCGGCTCCCGTTATCTTCCTGCAGCTCTTTCTTGAACGGGATGTCCGGCGGCGGTCGTGCCACGGCCGGCTGGTCCTGCATGTTGGGGTTGGTCAGGCCACAGCCGCCACCGGCCTGCAGGATCGAAATGACGCAGGAGATCCTCGTGTTGGTGCCCGGCAATGGAATCTCCATCGCCTTGACGCCCTTGCGCACCCATTCGGCCAGCAGCGATTCCTGCGGCACCCAGTATTTGTCGAACGAGGTCGGTGTGTAGTCGTACGGCGGGCGTTTCAGCCAGGTGCCGGACTGCGCGATGCGCTCCTTGCTCCAGCCATCGTTGGCACCACCGGGCGCACCGCGCTCGGCATGGCCATCTCCTTCCTGGCCCGGCACGCGCACGCTGCCATCGGCATTGAACAGGCCGCTGCCCTTGCCGGCAGTGCTGGCCTGGCGGGCACCACTGCTGGCACCGTCACGGTTGCGGCTGGAAGACCCCCAGTCATCGCCCTTGGCAGGTGTCGCCCAGTTGCCTGGATCGGGCGCCGGGCGCGCTCCTGCGTTCGCCGGTGTATTGCTGGACGCTGACGGACGCGTGCTGCTGCTCGCCTGCGTCGCGCTGCCCTGGGCCGCAGTTGCAGGCGCCGCCGTGGCACTGCCACTGGAAGATGCCGGTACTGCCACCGGTGCCGAGGCCACCTCCCGTTCGCGCACCTGCACGTCGCGGCCGGTGGGCGCGCGTACGGCGGGCTCACGTCCGGCCACCGCCGCCATCCGCACCTGCGGATCGGCCACGGCCTGCACTTCACGTTCGCGCACCTGCACGTCCTGCTGCGGCACGCGCACCTGCATTTCCGCGCTACGCAACGGTTGTGGCGCGACCGGCGCATCGACCGTACTGACTTCGCGTTCGCGCACCTGGATGTCACGCACCTGCGGCGTGCGCACGGCCAGTTCCGGGGTGCGCACCTGGCTTGGTGTCGGCGGCGCCTGCACCGGCTGCACGCTGCGCTCGCGCACAACGGGTGTGCTGTCACGCGGCACGACGCTCACTTCGGTACGCGGCACGCTGACCGGCGGCACCACGAAATCGGTGCTGGCCTGCGCCACTTCGGTGGCCTGGACAGGCGAAGGCGGCGGCGCGGCAACCGGCGCCGGCTCCGCTTCGGCCGGCGGTGGTGGAACGCTGACGGTCGGCGCGGATGCCGGGGATGAGGCGGCGGCTTCGGCAGCGACCGGACGTGGTGCAGGGGCCGTGGCAGCGCCCGCTTCCTGGCCCGTCGCAACCCGACCCGCCGCCGCAGCCGCAGCCGCTTCGGCGCCCGGTTGATCGCCACCGCCTTGCTGGGTGGCGCGGCCGACGAACTCCACCTGCACGCGCTCGCCCTCGGCGCCCTCTTCGTCCGGCGCGGTGGTACGGATCACCGCCACCCACAGCAGCAGCATGAAGAACAGCAGGTGCAGCAGTGCACTGACCAGTGCCGAGGTCCAGCGCATCCAGCGCTGGTCGCGCGGCGCGGCGTCCCAGTCCTGCCAGAACAAACGGCGCAGCGCCTGCCACGGCGACAACCGCGGCGACTGTCCGGGCGGGCCCGGCAGCGGGCGCGGCAGGAAAACTGCGATCACGTCGCGGGCATGGAACGGCCGCGGCAGCGGCCCCAGCGAGCGCAGCCACAGCGCCCAACCGTAGGGCAGGCGCGTGGACTTCTCGAGGACGGCGCGGGGCTGCTGGCGCGCCAGCAGCAGGTCAATGAGTTGCTCGGCCCGGGTCAGAGGCACGCGTCAGCGATCAGGCGACGTTGCCGCGCGGAATGTACGGCGCATGGCCGCTGTCGTGGTCGGTCGCGTCGCGCACGGCGGTCACGCCGGGCACGCGGCCCATCAGGGTCTTTTCGATGCCCTGCTTGAGCGTCACGTCGGCCATGCCGCAGCCCTGGCAGCCACCGCCGAAGCGCAGCAGCACCACGCCGTCGGACGAGACTTCCTGCACGGCCACCTTGCCGCCATGCGAGGCCAGCTGCGGATTGACTTCGTTCTCCACCACCCAGTGCACGCGCTCGACCAGCGAGGCGGCATCACCGGGCGCTTCACCCTTGATGCGCGGCGCCTTGATGGTCAGCTGCTGGGCACCGGCGGTGCCGGCGACGATGTCGATCTCGGCACCATCGAGCCAGCCAACGCTGCCGGCGTCGACATAGAGGGTGAAACCATCGCAGTCCACCGCCCACTCGTCACCGAGCAGGTCGGTCGGTTCGGCGAATTCCAGCCGGGCATCGGCGCGCGGGGTACCGGGGTCGACCGCGCTCAGGCGCACGCCCATGCCGGGCACGCCCTCGCGTTCGATCAACTTGCGGAAATGGGTCTGGGCAGTGTCGGAGATCTGGATCATCAGGCTATTCTAGCCAAGTAAGCGTCAGCCGCTCATTCGGTTTATACACCGTCCGGCGCATTGTTCAGTCAACACGAGGTGGAGATTCCCATGGCCGACCTGATTCCACTGGCCCAGGCCCGTTGCGTGCCACGCAAAGGCAGCGACCACAAGCTCGGCGAAGCCCGCTTGGCCGAACTGCTGCCGCAGATTCCCGGCTGGGAGCTGAGCGAGGGTGGCCAGGCCCTGTTGCGCACCTTCCGCTTCAAGGATTACTACGCCACCATGGCCTTCGTGAACGCGCTGGCCTGGATTGCCCACCGCGAGGACCACCATCCGGACCTGGGCGTGCACTACGACCGCGCGGTCGTGCGCTTCTCCACCCACGACGTGGGCGGCCTGAGCGAGAACGACTTCATCTGCGCGGCAAAGACTTCGGCCCTGACGGAGCAACTGCCATGAACGTACGCTTGCTGAGCCTGTCCCTGATCGCTGCGACCGGCCTGGCCGGCTGCGGCACGTCCGAACCGCCGGCACCGCCACCGCCGCCGCCGACCGAAGTGGCCGCGGTGAAGACGCCGCCGCCGCAGTATCCGCTGGAACTGGCCTGCATGGGCGTGGGTGGCACCAGCACCTTCAAGGTGACCATCGGCACCGACGGCAAGCCGAGCGAGGTCGCCCTGCTCACCGGCGCCGGCAACCCGCAGCTGGACGAGCTGGCCAAGACCGCCGTGCAGGGCTGGCAGTTCAATGCCGCCACCCGCAACGGCCAGCCGGTGCCGGCCACCATCCAGGTACCGGTCAGCTTCAACCCGCCACAGCCGAAGCCGGACCAGTGCTTCGCCATCGAAGAACGCCTGCGCCGCGGCGGCTGATCGCGCGCACCCCGACGAGGCCAGCCGACGCCCGCCTCGCCCTCGCCGCCCCGGCACTGCCCGGGGCGGTTGTCTGTTGACCAGGACTGCGTCGGTAGATGCTGCAGATTCCCCCCGAAAACATCTGGATCGCGCTGGCGGTCACCCTTGCGGCCGGCCTCGCCACCGCGATCGGCAGCCTGCTGGTGCTGTTCTCGCGCCGGCCCAATCCGCGCCTGCTGGCCTTTGGCCTGGCCTTCGCCGGCGGCGCGATGGTGTATGTGTCGCTGTCGGAGATCCTCAACAAGTCCATTGCGTCGTTCGCCCTGGCCTATGGCGAGCGCACCGGCTTCACCTACGGCACCCTGGCCTTCCTGCTGGGCGTGATCGTGATCGTGCTGATCGACCACTTCATTCCCAACCCGCATGACAGCCTGGACAAGCAGGACCCGGCATTCCGCGAGAACAGCCGCGAGTACCTGAAGCGCGTCGCCCTGCTGACCTCGATCGCAATCACCGCGCACAATTTCCCGGAAGGGCTGGCAACCTTCTTCGCGACGCTGGAGAGCCCGTCGGTGGGCATGCCGCTGGCCTTCGCCATCGCCATCCACAACATCCCCGAGGGCATCGCCATTGCGGTGCCGGTGTACTTCGCCACCCAGAACAAGTTCTACGCGTTCAGCGCCAGTCTGCTGTCGGGCCTGGCCGAACCGGTAGGCGCGGCGCTGGGCTACTGGCTGCTGTCCGGATCGCTGTCGCACGCCACGTTCGGCTGGGTGTTCGGGCTGATCGCCGGCGTGATGGTGTTCCTGGCGCTGGACGAGCTGCTGCCGGCGGCCAAGCGCTATGCGAAGGGCCACGAGACGGTTTATGGACTGGTCGCAGGCATGGGCACGCTGGCGATCAGCCTGGTGCTGTTCAAGTGGTGAGGGGTTTGCGGCCAGCGGGCTGAGCCCCCTCGCGGCTGGCTATCGAGGGCATCGGTCGAGGTCACGGGCGGGGCCGGCTTGCAGGGGACGCCGTGAACCCATCCATGGGGGCTTGTCCGCGGCATCCATGCCGCAGACACCCCTGCAAGCCGCCCCCGCCCGTGCCCCGTCATTTTTCCGTGCACGCCAGCCGCGCGATGAAAAGATTGAAGAGCGAAGCGCGCGCTGCGCGCGTGAGTCGAGCGTGGCTCGACTCTACAAGGGTTCCGTGTATGCCCCCTTTCGGGTTACTTCAAGCGGTCCAGCGCCTCGACCAGCTCGTCCGCCAGCGGCGCGTTCAGCACGTACGGGCTCTTGCCGTCGTCCAGCGCGAACTCCAGCGAGGCCGCGTGCAGGAACAGGCGCTTCAGCCCGATCTGCTCACGAAGCCGCTTGTTGACCGCAGGATCGCCGTATTTGTCGTCACCGGCCACCGGATGCCCCAGGTGCTGGGCATGCACGCGGATCTGGTGGGTACGGCCGGTCTCGATGCGCACCTCGCAGTAGGAATGACCACCGCGACGCTCCAGCACCCGGAAGTGGCTGATCGATTCCTTGCCGATCGCATTGACCTGCACATGGCGCTCGCCGCCCTGGCGCAGGCCCACGTGCAGCGGCGCGTCGACCGTCATCACACCGTCGGGCATGCGCCCGGCCAGCAGGGTCAGGTAGCGCTTGCGGATGCCGGCGCCATGGTCTTCACGTAGCAGCGCCTGTAGCTCGCTCAGCGCCGAGCGCTTCTTGGCGACGATCAGCAGACCCGACGTGTCGCGATCCAACCGGTGGACCAGCTCCAGGGTCTGGCCCGGGCGCAGGGCACGCAGGGTTTCGATGGCACCGAAACTGATGCCGCTGCCGCCGTGGCTGGCCACGCCGGTCGGCTTGTTCAGGGCCAGCAGGCGGGCATCCTCGAAGACGATGGCCTGCTCCAGGCGGCGCATGAACGCCTCCGGCGGACCGGCCTTGTCTCCCTCTTCGGTGAGACGAACCGGCGGCACACGCACCTCATCACCCGCCTCAAGCTTGCGTTCGGCCTTGGCGCGGCCACCATTCACCCGTACCTGGCCGCTGCGCACCAGCTTGTAGACCAGGCTGCGCGGGGCCCCCTTCAGCTGGCCGAGCAGGAAGTTGTCCAGGCGCTGGCCGGCGCGGTCGGCGGGAACGGTGATCATGCGCACGGAAGGCTTGTCGCCAGCGGGTTTGGTGGGGTCTTGGGCAGTCATCAGGCTGTTTATTCTGTTACACTCGGGGGGCGAGATAAGGGATTGATTTCGTTGGAAGTTACTCAGGGCCAGAAGCCCAGCTTCCGACGAATCCGGCACAGTGCGCGACCACCGCCCGCGGGGCGGCCATGTTAGCGGCTCACCGGCCTTCCCGGCCATCGCCGGATGCCTGACACGCAACCGTGCTGAACATGTCCCGCGTGGCGCTCCAGCCTGGCTGACAGCTGCCTGCGGCCTGTAACACCCCAAAACCCATAAGAGTGAAGCGCTCCCGCGGCCTGCCGTGGTGTCGTAGCGCTGGAAACCCAAGCCGCCCTCCCCGCGCTTGCGCGAATGGGCGGCGAACCGTGTCCAGAGGCGAAACCCCATGGCGTTCCGCGCGGTAGCCGCTTGCGAGGAACGCAACAATGAAGCGAATGCTGATCAACGCCACGCAGGCTGAAGAGCTGCGTGTTGCCATCGTGGATGGCCAGTCGTTGTATGACATCGACATCGAACAGCCGTCGAAGGAACAGAAGAAGTCCAACATCTACAAGGGCCGGATCTTCCGCATCGAGCCCTCGCTGGAAGCCGCCTTCGTCGAGTACGGCGGTGGCCGCCATGGCTTCCTGCCGCTGAAGGAAATCTCCCGCGACTACTTCCAGGCCGGTGTCGACCACAACAAGGCCGGCATCCGCGAGCTGCTGAAGGAAGGCCAGGAGATCGTCGTCCAGGTGGACAAGGAAGAGCGTGGCAACAAGGGCGCCGCCCTGACCACGTTCATCTCGCTGGCCGGCCGCTACATGGTGCTGATGCCGAACTCGCCCAGCGCCGGCGGTGTCTCCCGTCGCATCGAGGGCGAAGACCGGGCCGCGCTGAAGGACGCCCTGGACAAGCTGAACATCCCCGACGACATGGGCGTGATCATCCGTACCGCCGGCGTCGGCCGCGATGCGGAAGAGCTGCAGTGGGACCTGGACTACCTGCTCAACGTCTGGCGCGCCATCGCCGAAGCCGCGTTGAGCAAGCCGGCCCCGTTCCTGATCTACCAGGAATCGCGCCTGATCGTGCGCGCCCTGCGTGACTACCTGCGCGCCGACATCGGCGAGATCCTGGTGGACACCGAGGAGATGTACGAGCACGCCCGCGAGTTCATGCAGCAGGTGATGCCGCAGACCCTGCGCAAGCTCAAGCACTACAAGGACGACATCCCGCTGTTCAACCGCTTCCAGATCGAATCGCAGATCGAAGGTGCCTACGAGCGCAACGTGCGCCTGCCGTCGGGCGGCTCGATCGTGGTCGACCAGACCGAAGCGCTGACCGCGGTCGACGTGAACTCCTCGCGCGCCACCAAGGGCAGCGACATCGAGGACACCGCGTTCCAGACCAACCTGGAAGCGGCCGAGGAAGTGGCCCGCCAGCTGCGCCTGCGCGACCTGGGCGGCCTGGTGGTGATCGACTTCATCGACATGGCCTCCAACAAGCACCAGCGCGAAGTCGAGAACCGCCTCGCCAACGCGCTGAAGTACGACCGTGCCCGCGTCCAGGTCGGCCGCATCTCGCGCTTCGGTCTGCTGGAAATGAGCCGCCAGCGCCTGCGCCCGAGCCTGGGTGAATCCAGCCAGATCGTCTGCCCGCGCTGCGACGGCCACGGCCGCATGCGCAGCGTCGAGTCGCTGTCGCTGTCGATCATCCGCGTTGCCGAAGAGCATGCGATGAAGGAGAACACCGGGCAGGTGCTGGTGCAGGCCCCGGTGGAGATCGCCAATTACCTGCTGAACGAAAAGCGCAGCGCCCTGCGCGAGATCGAACAGCGCCACGAGGCGCCGATCGTGATCGTCGCCGACGAGCAGCTGCACACCCCGCACTACAACGTGACCCGCCTGCGCGAGAACGAGCTGGGTGAAGACAGCAACAAGCCGAGCTACCAGCGTGGCACCCCGCGCAAGCTGCCGGTGCACGCCCTGACCAAGGGCCAGCTGAACATCCCGCCGCCGGCCGTGACCCAGGTCAAGCACACTGCACCGGCCCCGGTGCGTGCCGAAGCCGAACCGGTGACCGCTCCGGCCCCGGCACCGGTCGCCGCTGCCCCGGCACCGGCCGCCAGTGGTGGCGTGGTCGGCTGGCTGAAGCGCATCTTCGGTGGCGAGCCGGCTCCGGCCCCCGCTCCGGCCCCGGCAGCCCGCCAGCCGCAGCAGGACGGCGGCCGCAAGGACCGTAACAAGGATCGCAACAAGGACCGCAAGGAGCGCCGCGACGACAACCGTGGCAACGGCGGCAACGGCAACGCGCAGCAGCAGAAGGATGGCGGCAACCGCAAGGAGCGCGGTGAGCAGCGCAAGGACGGCCGCAACGGCAACAACGGCAATGCCCAGCAGCAGCCGCAGCAGGGCAAGCAGAAGGAGCCGCAGCAGAAGGACGGCCAGCAGCCGCAGCAGCAGAACAAGCCGCGCAACGAGCAGCAGGGCCAGAACCAGAACCAGCAGCAGCCGAAGCTGAAGCAGCCCAAGCAGCCGCGCCAGCAGCAGGACGGTGACAAGCCGGCCGAGAAGCCGCAGCGCAGCGCCGCCGAGGCACCGGCCGAGGCCGTGACCGCGGCTGCCGCCGTGGCCGCCACGGCGATCGCCGCCAACGTGGTGACCGCTCAGGAAGCGACCGCGCCGGTGGCGCCGGTTGCACCGGTGGCTGCCGCTTCGCCTGAGGCCGCTGCACCGGCCGACACCACTGCCATCGCCGGCAACGAGGCCGAGGCGATTGCCGTGGCCGGTGAAGAGGCTGCCCTCGACGCCAACGGCGAGCAGGCCGGTGAAGGCGCGACCCGCCGCCGCCGTGGCCGTCGTGGTGGTCGTCGCCGTCGTCGCGGTGGCGCCGAGAACGCTGCCGGCAACGACGGCCTGGGCGATGACCAGGACGACGGTGACGAAGGCGATGACAATGACAGCGCCGACCAGGCTGCCGACACTGCCGCCGAGGCCGCTCCGGCCGCCGCCGCGCCGCCGTCGCGCTCGCAGCCGGAGTTCGATTTCGATGACGAAGTCGAGCCGGTGGCCGTGGAAGCTGAAAAGCCCGTCCGTGCACCGGTCGCTGTTGCCGCTGCCGCCCCGGTGGTTGCCGTGAGCAGCGCCGTGGTCGAAGCAGTCGCTCCGCAGGAAGCGGCGGCCCCGGCACCGGTCATCAAGGCCGAGCCGGCCCCGCAGCCGGTGCAGACCAGCATGCTGGACCAGATCGACGCCGCAACCCCGGCCCAGCCGGAAGCACCGGTCGCTCCGGCGGCTGAAGCCAAGCCGGTGGTCGAAGAGGCCGCCGTAGTGGCCGCGCCGGCACCGGTGGTCGTCGAAGCCGCTCCGGTGGTGGAAGTGGCTCCGGTCGTCGAAGCCAAGCCGGTGATTGCTGAAGCCGCCCCGGTGGTTGAAGCCGCTCCGGTCGTGGCCGATGTCGCTCCGGTGGTGGAAGCGAAGCCGGTCATCGAGGCCGCCCCGGTGGTCGAAACCGCACCGGTCGTCGAGCAGCCGGCAGCGCCGGTGGCCGTCGAAGCCGCGCCGATCGAAGCTGCCGCACCGGTGGCCGAAGCCGTGGTGACGCCGTCGATCGATCCGGTTGCCGATGGCCATGCCGATTCGGCCAGCCAGGCCGCGGATGCCCAGGCATCGGACGAAGACGAAGAAGCCGCCAAGCGCACGCCTCCGGCGAACTGATCGTTCTTTGATCGGGTAGAACGAAACGGCGGGGATCGATGATCCCCGCCGTTTTTGTTTGTGCGGACAGCGCGTGCAGCGCTCTGGTAGAGGCCAACCTTGATTGGCGCCGTTGATTCAATGCACGTGGACACGCCCGTGCCAACCAAGGTTGGCACCTACCAGAGCATGAGGCCCCGCAGCGTCAGCGCGCCGGGGCGAACTGCAGGCGGGTCCAGACCCCGTAATGATCCGACGCCCAGCGACCGCTGTCATCGGGCTGGTCGAACAGAAGCTTCGCTTCGCGCGCGACCATCCGGTCCTGCTGGAAGAAGATGTGGTCGATGCGCGAGGGCGCCTGGTAATAGTGCCGGTTCAAGGTGCTGACGCCGGCCAGGTCGGTGTTGACGTGCACGCTGCCGTAGCTGTCGCCGTAATGGCTGCGCAGCTCGCTCAGGTCGCCTGCGTCCACCAGCGCGTTGAAGTCGCCGGCGATCACGACCGGCGCGCCGGCCGAGGTAGCGGTGATGAAGCGCAGCAGGTCCTCGACCTGGCTGCGACGAATGCGCTGACCACTCTCGTCGTTGCGCTCGTTGAGATGCGTGGCGTAGACGTTCACCGGCGTGCCGTCGACGTCGATGCGCAGGTGGGCCACCGTGCGGTAATCATTCAATGGCTGCAGCAGATGATCCCCCTGGGCGAGGATCGGCCGCCGGGTCAGCAACGCATTGCCGTAGCGCTTCGGTGCGCCCACCGGATCGGTGGACACGAACACGTACTTGTAGCCGAGCTGGCTGGCCAGCCATTGCGCCTGGTTGCGCACGTTGCGACGCTGGATCACCTCCTGCAGGGCAACCGCATCCGGCTGCAGGCGCTTGAGCTCGGCCAGGATGGTGCGGCGCCGGCTCGGCCAGTCTTCGCGGTCATGATGCAGGTTGAAGGTCACCATGCTCATGCCTGGCGCGCTGGCGACGTCGGACGCCGCGGTCGTGGCAGCCGGTTCGGCCGCCATCATCACGCCCGGCAATGCCAATGCAATGGCCAGCCCCAGGGCGCGCACCGTCGCGCGCACCCCTGCCCCCTGTTGCTTCATCGTTACTGCCCCTTGCGTTCGGCGCGGCGCACCGCGCTCGGTACGTCGATCTCGACCCGCGCCGGCAGCTGGTGCACGTGCAGTTCCTTGTTGACCCACTCGGCCGCTTCGCCGTTGATGGTCGCCTCGCCCGGATCGCCCGCATACGGCCACGGCAGCACCACGCCACCGACCGGTGGCACCAGGCCCGGCTGCACCTCCAGCACCAGCTGCTTGTCGCTGCGCTGCAGGCGGTAGTTGAGCTGGCCCTGCGGCGTGCGCAGGCCCTGCACCGCGATGCCCTCGCCCTGAAGCCAGGCGGTCGGAATGCCGGCGGCCAGCACCAGTGCATCGTCCATGTCACGGCTGTAGGCGAACATGTCCAAGGCCGAGCGCACGAAGTCCGAGGCCACCCAGGCATGCGGCAGGTCACCGACGAAGAACGGCTTGCGTGGCGTGCGCGAAACCACTTCGGCCCACTGGTTCCAGGCCTGCGGCGCACGGTCCTTGAAGAAGAACTCGGTCGCCTGCCAGGCGCGATCACGCCAGCCCAGGCGGACGAAGGCGGCCACGTTGCGCCACTCATAGGGCGTGTAGTCCTTCCACTCGCGCTTGCCATCGCGACGGGCCACGAACTCCTTCCAGTAGCGCTCGAAGGTGGCATCGAGCGCCTGCTGCGGAAGGCGACCCTGTTCACCGCCCGGGGCCAGCGCGATGGTGGTCGACGTCGCATCGAAATCGCCCAGCTCGGCCGAGCCTGGCAGGTAATCGATGTTGTGCTGCTGCATCGCCGACAGCAGCGAAGCCTGCAGGTCATCACGGAACTGGTCACGCGATTCGGCGATCTGCATCGCCTCGACCTTGCCCAGCTGGGCCGCCAGCGATGCCGCGTCCTTGTAGCCGCGCAACGCCCAGAAATTATCCCAGTACGAATGCATCGGCTTGGCCGAATAGCCTTCGTGGCTGATCGAGGCCGGCATCATCCCGTAGAACGCCGGATTGCGCGCACGATTCTCGTCCGTGCGCTCGCTGGCGCGCAGCTGCTCCATGTAGCTGTAGGCGCCCTGCACATGCGGCCACATCAGCTCGGCGAAGGTGCTGTCACCGGTATAACGCCCATACTCGGCAATGCTGTAGATCAGCTCGCCATGGCTGTCGTTCTCCGGCACCGGGTCGCTGCCACGTGCATCGACACAGCACGGCACCTTGCCGTTCTCGAACTGGTACGGCGCATACCAGTTGATGTAGTCACGCACGGCATCGCTGCGCCCCATGCGCAGCAGGCCCTCGGAAATCATCGCGCCATCGCGGATCCAGCTGCGCGCGTACGAGCGCGTGCCCGGCTGCAGGCGCGGGCCAACCCGCGAGATCAGCATGTGCGCCACTGCGGTGCGCAGGGTGTCGACCAGTGCCTGGCCCGCCGCCGGCACCTGCAACGAGACCACGCCCAGCTTCTGCCGCCACTGCTCGGCCACCTGCGCCTGCGCCTTGGCCACGTCCAGCGCCTGTGGCGCCCAGCCGCCGGTCTGCGGCAGCACCACCGCCACTTCGCGGCTCTGGCCGGGTTCCAGCTTGATCGTATACAGCAGCGCGCCGGACGCCATGCCGGTGCTGTCCTTCACCGCCGTGCTGGCCGGGTACTTTCCGGACGCCAGATGCATCGCATCGAGCTTGCCATCGAACGTGCTGGCAAAGCGGGCATCCGGCACCTGCAGCGGGTAGATGCGCGGCTCGCCGTTGATGCGCACCAGCTGTTCGCCCACTTCCAGCGCATCGATGCGGCTGAAGCCGCCAACGGTGTTGAGGAACTGGGTCGGCGGGTTGACCTGCCACGGGCGGATCGCCAGCGCCAGGGTGTATTCGTGCGCCACCTTGTCCGGATTGCTCAGCCGGTAGCGGCCGATCAGCTGCGCGCGCTCCGGCGTGCCCTGCACGAAGCTGGTCACCGCCAGGCCGGCCTTCTCGTGCACCCAGTCGACGTTGGCGATCGGCAGGTAGTGATCCTGCAGCGACTGGGTGATGGCCACCTTCGACCAGTCCAGCAGCTTGCCGTCGAGGCGGATGAACGGCTCGATGCTGAAGCTGCCCTTGGCCGGCTCCAGCGCGCCATCCTCGCTGATCAGCGCCTGTTCCTGGCCGCCATCGAGGCCGAGCAGGGTCCAGTACGGCTGTTCGCCCACATAGGCACGCGGCAACGACCCGCGCGGCAGATCGGCCGCCACCGAAGACAGGAACGCATTCGGCGTGGCGGCGAAGGCCAGCGGCTTGAGCGCGATGTCACGGATGCCATAGCGCCAGTTCGGGCCATCGAGCAGGTCGAAGCGCACGTAGCGTGCATCGGTATCCGGCAGTGCCAGCCAGTCACGACCGCCCGCGCCGCCGGTCACCTCGCGCACAGTGCGCCAGTCCCGGCCATCCTCGGAGGTCCGCACGGTGTAACGGTTGGCTTCCAGGTTCGGCAGCCAGTCGATCACCGCACCACCGATCTCGCGGCTCTTGTGCAGATCCAGGCTGATGGTCTGCTGCTTGACCCCGCCACTGATCCAGAACGTGTCGCCCTTGCCATCGATCATGCGGTCCTGCAGCGCGGTGGCGGTGTCGGCGATCACCGATGGCACCAGCGCCGAATCATCCTGCGGCGGCAGGCCCTGCAGGGTCAGCTTGTCGAAGCACACCGTGCCGCGGCCACCGACCTTGCTGTAGATCGTGAACTCGACCGCGACGCTGCGTGCCATCTCCTTCTCGGGCGACGGCCCCCACGCCTTGTCGATCTGGCGACGCCGGTACTCGACCGGCGTCCACGCCTTGGGGAAGCTGTAGCCCGGGCGGTTGACCCACCAGACGTTGTCGCCGCTGGCGTCGATCAGCTTGAACTGCAGGTCGTTGGCCGGCGAATCACCGCGCAGCTGGAAGCCGAAACGGTAGTTGACCGGGTACTCGATGTTCAGCGCGCGGCGGATGCCGACGTAGCCGGAGACCTTGTGGAAATCGTAGTCCAGGCACAGCGCGCGGCCACCGCCGGCGCCGCTGACCGGCCGCAGCGAACCACTGACCTGGTCGGACAGCACCAGTTTCCAGGCGCCGATATCGTCGAAGTCGTCCAGCACTTTCGGCGCCGGCAGTGCCGGTGGTGCGGCGATCGCCAGGGAGGTCCACAACAGTCCCAGTCCAACGGCGATCGCTCGCTTCATCCCTTGACGCTCCCCAGCAACAGACCTTGGATGTAGTACCGCTGCAGCACCAGGAACAGCGCCAGCACCGGAACCACGGTGACCACCGCGCCGGCCATCATCATTTCCACGTCCATGATGTGTTCGCGCGAGAGGGTGGCCAGCGCCACCGGCAAAGTGTAGTGCTCCTGATCGGTCAACACGATCAGCGGCCACATGAAATCGTTCCATGCGCCCATGAAGGTGAAGATCGCCAGGGTCACCAGCACCGGCTTGAGCATCGGCAGCACGATCTGGAAGAAGATGCGCAGCTCCCCTGCCCCGTCGATGCGGGCCGCTTCAAGCAGTTCATCCGGGATCGAACGCGCGTACTGGCGTACCAGGAAGATGCCGAACACGCTGGCCAGCGCCGGCACGATCACGCCACCGAAGCTGTTGACCAGCCCCAGCTGCTTCATCAGCAGGAACAGCGGCAGCATCGCCACCTGCGCCGGAATCACCAGCGCCGCCATCAGTACCTGGAACAGGCGCTCGCGGCCGACGAAATTCAGCTTGGCGAACGCATAACCGGCCATGGTGTTGAGCAGCAACGAACCGATCGTGATGCCCAGCGACACCAGCAGGCTGTTGGCGAAGTTGCCGCCCATGCCGGTGCGCGCGAACAGCTCATGGTAGTTGTGCGTGGTGATGCTCGACGGCAGCAGCGGCGGCGGGAAATGACTGGCCTCGCCCTGCGGCATGAACGAGACCGAGAGCATCCACAGCAGCGGCGCCAGGCTGACCAGGGCCAGCACCAGCAACGCACCATTGATCAACCACGGGTACCAGCGCGACTGGCCGATTTCACGACTCATACCAACTGCCTCTTGCGGCCGAAACGCAGCATCACGGTGGTCACCGCCAGGATGATCAGGAACAGCAGGAACGCCACCGCGGAGGCGCGCCCCAGGTTCCACCACTTGAAGCCTTCCTCGAACATGAAATACAGCACGCTGACGGTGCTCTGCAGTGGGTCGCCGCGGGTCATCACGTAGGGTTCGGCGAACAGCTGGAAGTAGCCGGACACGGTAATCACGCCGACCACCAGCAGCACCGGGCCGAGCATCGGCAGGGTGATGTGCAGGAACTGCTTCCAGCGCGAGGCACCGTCGATGCGCGCCGCTTCGTACAGGTCATGCGGGATCGCCTGCAGGCCGGCCAGGAAGATCACCATGTTGTAGCCGAAGTTCTTCCACACCGCGAACAGCATGATGGTCGGCATCGCCCAGTTGGGATCACCCAGCCAGTCGATCGGGCTGATGCCCAGATGGCCCAGGCCGTAGTTCACCAGGCCATAGCTGGTATGGAACAGATAGCGCCAGATCACCGCCACCGCCACCAGCGTGGTCACCACCGGCGCAAACAGGGCCGTGCGGAACAGGGCCTTGAAGCGCGCGGCCGGCGCATTGAGCAGCATCGCCGCGCCCAGCGACACGCCGATCGACAACGGCACGCCGATCAGCACGAAGTAGGTGGTGTTCCACAGCGACTTCCAGAACATCGGCGTCTGCAGCAGGTCGATGTAGTTGCCCAGGCCGACGAAGCGCAGGTTGCTGCTGTCGGCCAGCGCATAGAGGTCGAAGTCGGTCACGCTCAGCGCGAGCGCCGAAGCGACCGGCAGGCCGAAGAACACGCCCAGCACGATCAGCGAGGGGCCGGCGAAGATCCAGCCGGCCAGCGAAGTACGTTTCATTGCGCGCTCCCGGCGGCCACGGCGCTGCTTGATTGCGGCGACGGCGCGCGCTCCTGCAGGCGTTGTTGTTCATGCATCCAGCGGCGCTTGGCCAGCACCTTGTCCACGCGCTGGTCCAGCTCTTCCACGGCCTTGTCCTGCGCCAGGCCACCACGCACCACCTTCTCGGTGACGATGCGCATTTCCTGCACGATGCGCTCCCATTCGAGCACCTTCGGCGTCGGCTTGACCCGCTCCAGCTGATCGCGGAACGCGGCCGCCAGCGGATCATTGGCCAGCGAAGGCGCGCTCCAGGCACTGCGGCGCGGCGGCAGGTCGCCGATGATGGAATGGAAGCGCGCCTGGATCTCTGGCCGCGACAGGAACTCGATCAGCTTCCAGGACGCCTCCTTCTGCTGCGACTTGCGGAAGATCACCAGGCTGGTACCACCAGCGATGCCCGCGCCCGGGCCGTCCGGCCCCGGCAGCGCGGCGGTGCCCCACTGTCCTTCCAGTTCCTTCGGCTGCAGTTTCTTGAACTCGCGGATGTTCCAGGGGCCGGAGATGTAGAACACGTTGAAGCCGCGGAAGAATTCGTCCCAGACGTTGGAGATCTGCGTTTCGGACATCTTCGGCGCCCAGCCCTGCTCGAACATGTTGGCGTAGAAGGCCAGCGTGCGGCGGAACCCCGGGCTGGCGAAATTGCCGCGGGTGTCGTCGTCGCGCAGCAGCGGGTCGGGCTGCTGCAATGCCAGCGACAGCTGCTGCTCGAATTCGTTGATCGGCATCAGCACCGCATAGCGGTTCGGGCCCTGCATGCGCTTGATCGCCGCCATCTGCTCCTCCCATTCCTGCCACGTACGCGGCGGGTGGTCGTAGCCGGCCTTGGCCAGCAGGTCCTTGCGGTAGTAGATCAGGCGCGTATCGACGTACCACGGCACGCCGACCAGCTCGCCGTGGATCACGTTGGTATCCCAGATGCCCTGGAAGTAGTCCTTCGGGTCGACCACGGCGGAGCGCTGCACGAACGGCTGCAGCGGGGTCAGCGCGTCGAGTTCGGCGAACTCCGGCACCCAGGTGTTGCCCAGCTGGCACACGTCCGGCAGGCCGTCGGCGGCGAACGCGGTCAGCAGCTTCTCGTGCGCGGCGGTCCACGGGATGTTCTGCACATCCACCTTGATGCCCGGGTTTTCGGCCTCGAATTCGTGGATCAGTTCGCTGACCACCTCGGCTTCGCGGCCCATCGCCCAGAAGCGCACGGTGGTGGTGCCCGGTTCGGTACGGGCGCAGCCGGCCACGGCCAGTGCGGCCAGGGCAGGCAGCGCCCAGCGGCGCAGGCGGTCGATCCAGTTCGGCATCGGGTTACTTGCCCTGGCCTGTGGTGCGGTTGGCATTGTTCTTCTGTTCCTGCGCGGCAGCCGCGCGTGATTCGGCGATACCCACCGCGCGTGCCGCCGCGGCCTTTGCGTCCTTCTGCAGTTCCAGCGGCTGGAACGAGCCTTCCGGCGCCAGCCAGCCACCGCTGAACCCGGCCCGCTCCAGGCCCTTGCGGATGTACGGGTTCTTCTTCATCACTTCCCAGACGAAGTCATCGCGGTAGTTGGCGATCATGGTCAGGATCGGCCCCTGGTCGATGGCGATGTAGTCGCTGGCGACCCAGCCGCGATCCGGAACCAGGCGCCCGGTCTTGATCGGGATGTCGTAGTTGAAGCTGGGGTTGAACGAATCCAGGAAGCCGTAGCTGGAATAGATGTAATCGCCAAAGCGCTTGTGCATCTCCAGCGTGGCCGGGATCACCTGCTCGGGGGCGAACACCACCGAGGCGATCGCGGCGGTAGGGGCAATGGTGCCGTCATCGAAGTTCTCGCGCAGGCCGGCGCCGCGCGAAGAGTAGTGGCGGAACTGGCGCTGCTCGCCACGGTAGTCCTGCGTGGTGTTCTGCGGACCATCGCTGGCGGTCAGGCCCCACACGTTCTCGCCATACTCCTTCCATTGCATCGGGTTGGCGATGGCGTACTCGCGCTGGGCCAGCGCGGCCGAGCGGCTGTTGAGGAAATAGGTGCTGCCGCGCTCGCGCATGTACGCGTCCTGGATGTCGCGGAAGTCGATCCAGACGTGGCTGTACTGGTGGCCGAACAGCGGGCCGAAGGACAGGTATTCCTGCCCCTGGTAGACGCCCCAGTCGTTGTCGTAGGTACGCGTCCACACCGTCCACGCATCCGGGCTGACCGGGTGCGTCGGCGAGCCCAGGGCGAGGATGTAGACCATCATCGCCTCGTTGTAGCCCATCCAGTCATGGTCGATGAAACCGCTCTCCGGGAACCAGCCCATCGAGATCAGCGGTGCACGCTGCTGCAGCCACGGCCAGTCGACCTTCTTGTACAACGTATCGGCGATCTGGCGGATTTCCTTCTCGCGCGGATCGTCACCGTCGTAGTAAGACTGCGCGAACAGCACGCCCATCATCAGCAGCGCGGTATCCACCGAGGACAGCTCGACCCAGCTGTCGTAGCGACGGCCTTCCTGCATGTCCAGGAAGTGGTAGTAGAAGCCCTTGTAACCGGCCTTGCCGGTGCGCTGCGGGCCCATCGGCACGTCGCGGAAGAACTTCAGCGTGGTCAGTGTGCGGTCGATCGCCTGGTTGCGGCTGACCCAGCCGTTCTCGATGCCGATCGGATAGGCGGTCAGCGCGAAGCCGACCGAGGCGATGCTGGCGAACGGCCGCGACGGATAGCGGTCCGGGGTCAGCCCATTGATCTCGTTGGTGGTATCCCAGAAGAACTGGAAGGTGCGGCGCTCGATGTCATCGAACAGCGGCGGCAGCTCCGGCTTCATCGGCCGCGGCGGTGCGTCGGCCTCGATCAGGATCACCGGCGGGCGAGGCTTGGCAGGCTCCTGCTGGGCCGGCTGGCAGGCAGCAACGGCCAGGCTCAACGCCGCGGCGGACAACAGATGGCGTGCCTGCATGGCGCGATTCCTCCGGTGGTCTGATCGATGGGAAAGCATAACGTCCAATGATCTGAAATCGTTTACAAGGTGCGTCCTGAAAAAACCACGAAAAACGTGGTTTGACACCGCGATCATTGCCCACGCCGCTGCCCCCTGCCCGGCAGCGGCGTGGGCAATGGACCGGCGCGGGGCCGGCCATTGCCGTTTTCACGCGCCCGATGCCGCCGGCGGACCGGCGGCATCGGGGTACTGCATCAGGCGGCTCCGCTTAGAAGCGGAAGCCCACCTCCGCCTTGACCTGGCGCGGCGTGCCGACGATGTCGCCGGTCTCGTTGTAGCTCGCGGTCAACTTGCCGTTCTTGTAGTAGTTGTAGTTCGAGAAGTTGTCGAAATTGAACACGTTGATGATGTCGATACGGGCATACAGCTCGGTATCACCCGGCATCTTGAACGTCTTCGTGGCCTGCAGGTCGACCGAGCGGTAACCGAAGATCTTGCCACCCAGCAGGAACCGGCCGTTGCCACCCGGAACCGCCGCCATCGGGGTCGGCAGATCGAAGCCGTTGGCCTGCGGCACACCGTACCAGTCGTTGATCGCAGTCGGGGTAGCCAGGGTGATCTTGCCGCCGAAGGTGATGCCCCAGAAGCCCGCGTACGAACCGGTCACCACCAGGCGGTGGCGCGGTGCGCCGTTGGAGCGGATGGTCGGGTAGTCACCGATCACGCCACGATCGAATGCGTAGTGCTCGTTGATGTCACGGTTGTGGCGGGCGGTGGTCCAGGTATAGGCGATCGAGGTGCCCCAACCGCTTTCCTGGGTGAACGGCTTCTGCGCCGACAGCAGGATCTGGGTCGCACGGGTCTTGATGCCCTGCTGGCCGATGATCAGGCTGCCGAAGCCCGGCACGTTGCAGCTCCAGGCCTGGCTCAGGCCGGCTTCGGTGCCGCCGCACAGGCGCGGGTCATCGAAGAAATTGCCGGTCGGGTAACGGTTGCCCAGGGTGAAGGCGAAGCCATCGTAGGTGAGCGTGCGCGAAATGGTGGCGTCGGTCAGCCAGTCGCCGATCTGGTTGCTCATGCCCAGGCTGAACTGGTCAGCATAGGGAACCTTCAGGTTGTTGTTCAGCAGGTCGACTTCCAGGCCGGCATTGCTGGTCGAACCGACCAGGCTCTGCAGGTTGCCGATGCCGTTGAGCAGGTTCGGGTTCCAGTCATAGCACGCGGCGTTGCCCTGGAAGCACTGGCCGGTGGCCGGATTGCGGAAGTAGATGGTCGGCTGCGGCAGGGCCAGCTTGGTGGTTTCCAGCTGCAGGTAGTCGAACAGGTCGCGGTCGTAGGAACGGCCGGCACCGCCGTGGATCACGTGCTGCTCGTCGGCGTTGATGTCATACGAGAAGCCCAGGCGCGGCTGCCAGGCATTCTTGAACGCCTTGCGGTTGTGGCCGTTGCTGATGTAGTCGTTGATATTCAGACCGCTCAACGCCAGCGTATCGGCGTAGCTCTGGCCAGCGGCGGCACGCGGATCCTGCGCGAACAGCGCATTGACCACTTCCGGCGGCGTCACGAAGTCCAGGTAGGACGGGTTCTTTTCGTAGTCCCAACGCAGGCCGAGGTTCAGCTCCAGGTGGTCGTTGACCTGCCAGTCGTCCTGGATGAACAGCCCGATCTGCTTCACCTTCGAGCGCACTTCACCGGACACGCCGGACACGCCGGTGACCGGCTTCACGAACTGTGCCTTGTACGGGATGCTGTCCGGGAAGGCCGGATTGTCGATGGTGTAGTAGAACTGCGGATTGATCTGCGCCGCGTCGGAAGCGTACAGATCGATCTGCTTGTACTTGGCACCCATCTTGATGGTGTGGTCACCCGCCCACTCGATGCCGTCCAGGGTCAGGTTGTCTTCGATCGACCAACCCTTCTGGCCCTTCACCTGCGACGACATCGCCGACGAGCCGCCGATCGAGACAATGGCGCGCTCCTCGCTCTTGCCGTCCGGTGCGGTGTAGTTGAAACCGTTACCCATGCTCAGCGGCTTGGGGTTGTTGAACGAATCCTCGTGGGTGACCATCAGCTCGTTGTAGTAACGCTCACCGCTGTGGTTCCAGCGCAGCGCGTAACGACGGTCAGTGTTCTTGGTTTCCTTGCCGTGCATCGGCGCGGTCTGGTCCGAGAACTGCTGCTGGGTTTCGTCACGATCCTGGAAGGTCAGCTCCAGGCGGTCGTTGTCGGTCGGCTCGAAGTCGACCTTGGCGAAAATCAGGTCCTGCTGGAACGGCTGGCTGGCCGGGCCCAGGCCGGCCTGCGCATCGGCCGGAACGCGGTCGGCCTTGCTGGTCACCGCGCCATGCGGGGCGATGGTCACCGGCAGGTCGAAGCGCTTGGCCTCATAGGTGACGAAGAAATGGGCCTTGTCCTGGATGATCGGACCACCCAGGGCGAAGCCGTATTCCTTCTCGGCCGAATCTTCCTTGCCCTTGCCCGGCTGGCGCTCGGCCGGGGTCATCGCGCGCATGCTGTCGTTGGTGTAACGGTAGAAGGTTTCACCCTTGAACTCGTTGGTACCCGACTTGGTCGCCGCGGTGACTGCAGCACTGGACACCTGGCCATACTCGGCCTTGTAGTTGCCGGTGATGACCTTGTACTCGCCGATGGCCAGCTGCGGGAACGGGTTGCCGGCGCTGCCGGACTGACCGGCCACGCCGCCTCCCTTGACGTAGCTCTTCTGGCCCACGCCGTCGATGTAGACGTTGGTACCGTCAGAGTTGGTGGCGCCGCCGCGCAGCGAAGTGTTGCCCTTGGCGTCGCGGGTGAAGATCATGCCCGGCACCGCGTCGGCGAACTCCAGGAAGTTGCGCGAGACCTGCGGGGTGGTCTGGATCTGCTGCAGGCTGACGGTCTTGCCGACTTCGGAGGTACGCACTTCCTGCAGCAGGGTCGGCGCGACGACGTTGACGGTGTCCAGGTTGGTCGCCGCGGTCGCACCCGGGGTGCTGCTGGCCGCGCCGGCGAAGTTCAGGGTCGCGGTCGAGGCCACGGTGACGGTGACTTTCTGCGACTGGCCGTTGGCGACCACGTCATAGGTGCCCGGGTCCAGGCCCATCAGCGAGTAGCTGCCATCGGCACGGACGGTGCCGCGACGGACGGTGCCGGTGGCCACGTTGGTGGCGGTGACTTCGGCGCCGGCCTGGGCGCCGGAAACCTGGCCGCGCAGGCTGGCATTGGCCGACTGCGCCATGACGTTCGGAGCAGCAGCCAGCATCAGGCAGCTGACCAGCGCGGTGCTCAGCAGCCGGCGTGCCGGCGTGCGGAAGGTGGTATGCATCATCAACTCAATCTCCGGGTGGCGGTAACCGCTTGCGCGGTCCCTGCGATCAATCAAAAAAGAAGGAACGCCTCTGGCTTCAACGGCCCGATGGCGGAGTGGTGGAATCGCGAACTATCAAGCGGGGAACCAGGGTCTGCTTGTCCCCTGTCCCATCCGTGGAGGTGCCGTCCATCAACTGCAGCAGGCGCGTCATGGCCCGGTCGCCGAGCTCGGCGATGCTGACCTGCATGGTGGTCAGCGACGGGTGGACGAAACGCGCCAGTGGAATGTCATCGAAACCCGCCAGGGCCACATCGGCCGGGACACGGACCCCTGCCTGCGTGAACGCATACAGGCAGCCAAGGGCCATCATGTCGTTGGCGGCGAACACGGCATCGGGCAGCGCTCCGGCTGCCAGCAACTCCTGACCGGCGCGATGGCCGGAAGCTTCGTCGAAATCACCGGGCAGCTCGATGCCCTCGGCGCCACTGCCAAACGCCACCAGCGCGTCACGGAAGCCGCGCAGGCGCTCGCGCGCGTCGAAGTTGAGGTCCGGGCCAGAAATGAAGGCAATGCGGCGATGGCCGGCGTCCAGCAGGTGGCGGGTCATCGCCATCGCACCGGCGTGGTCGTCGATGCTCAGCACCGGATGGTCCTGCCCGGGCAGATAGGTGTTGATCAACACCGTCGGCAACGACTGCGGCAGGTTGTCGGTCAGGAAGCCCGGGCTCTCGGCATAGGGCGAGAGCACCAGCAGGCCATCGACGCGGCCGCGCATGGCACGCAGGGCCGCGCCCTGCTGTTCCTGGTCACCGTGGTAGCTGGACACCAGCAGGTGCTGGCGGCGGTTGCGGGCCACCCCGTCGATGCCGCGCATCAGTTCGGAGAAGAATTCGCCGTACAGGTCAGGCAGCACCACGCCCACCGTATTGGTGCGGCGGCTGCTCAGGCTGCGGGCGGCGGCGTGCGGGGTGTAACGCAGCCGTGCGGCCACCTCCAGCACGAGCTGGCGGACCGGTTCGGCGACATTTTCATGCCCGTTGAGCGCGCGGGAAACCGTGGCCACGGAGACCCGGGCTTCGCGTGCGACGTCTTTGATTGTGATAGCTGCCTTGTTCACGAAGCCGCCCTCCACGGCTTGGACCTACCAGCATTGGCGCGGAATGTAAGCGTTTCCATCTGGGCTTGTAAACAGTCCGTTAGGCGAATGTCCCGAAATGGACATGAAAATCTGTCCGTGGCGAGGCCCGTGCGGACCGGCCAGGACAGTGCGGGACAAGGGCTCAGCCCTGTTCTGACGGGGTATGTGCGCGGATGGACAGCGCGTGGATATCGGTGTCCATCATCGACCCCAGCGCGGCATAGACCGCGCGATGCCGGGCCAGTGGAGCCAATCCGGCGAAGCGTTCACTCACCACATGCACGTTGAAATGGCCGCGCCCGTCGCGGGCACCGGCATGGCCGGCATGGCGATGGCTGTCATCCTCGATCTCCAGCACGCTGGGCGCCAGCGCCTGTTGCAGCGCATCACGGATCCGCTCGATCCGTTCCGCGTTCACGGCAGGACCTTGCGGAACGGGCGCACCTGAATGCGGGTGTAGACGCCGGCAGCCACGTACGGGTCGGCATCGGCCCAGGCCTGGGCCTGCGGCAGCGACTCGAACTGCGCGATCACCACCGAGCCGCTGAAACCGGCCGGGCCCGGGTCTTCACTGTCCACCGCCGGGCACGGCCCGGCCAGCAGCAGGCGTCCCTCGTCGCGCAGCGCGTGCAGCCGCGCCAGGTGTTCCGGCCGCGCCTGCAGCCGCTGCGCCAGCACATCCTGGCCGTCATACCCTTCGATCACATACCACACCGGCATTTCCTCGCTTGCGTTGTCGGGTCCGCAGATTCTAGCCAATGCCGACCCTGTCCCGGCCCCGGCTGGACACTGGCGCGGCAAAGGCTTACCCTAGACTCCATTGCACGTGGCTGGATGCAGCAGCCCGTCGGTTTTTGCGGCCAACGCAGCCCCCGACGACCGTCCCGCTGCTTCAAACCGGACCACCCGGCCGGGCCACGTAGACGACCTCCCCGTAGTTCTGTCGCTGCCGTTTACTGCGGCGCGTCCTGCTGTTTGATATGTGTGGAATCGCGCCGATCCCGGCGTGTCTGGTGCCCTGGGGCTCCGTGGCGTTGGCCCGGCGAACCCGGTGCCGCGACTGGTCCGTTGCAATCCTGATCTCCATTAGATGACTTCCGAACTCGCGCTCGACGCGAACCCGCCAACCCGGCCGCCCGCCCCCCAGCAGCAGGAAATGCCGCTGGCCGTGGTGCATGGGCAACCGGTCCTGCAGATTCCGCAGGACCTGTACATTCCGCCGGACGCGCTGGAAGTCATCCTGGATGCCTTCGAAGGCCCGCTGGACCTGCTGCTGTACCTGATCCGCCGCCAGAACCTGGATGTACTGGACATTCCCGTCGCCGAAATCACCCGGCAGTACGTGGAATACATCACCGTGATGCGTGAGCTGCGCTTCGAGCTGGCGGCCGAATACCTGGTGATGGCCGCGATCCTGGCCGAGGTGAAGTCGCGGATGCTGCTGCCGCGCCCGGTCAGCGAGGAAGGCGACGAGGCCGACCCGCGCGCCGAGCTGGTGCGCCGGCTGCAGGAGTACGAACGATTCAAGCAGGCCGCCGAGGACATCGACGCCCTGCCCCGCCAGGACCGCGATACCAGCCTGGCACACGCCTTCATGCCCGAACGCGCCACGGTGAAGCTGCCGCCGCCGGTGGACCTGAAGGAAATGCTGCTGGCCCTGCACGACGTGCTCAAGCGCGCCGAGCTGTTCAGCGGCCACGCCATCAAGCGTGAGGCACTGAGCGTGCGGCAACGCATGGGCGAAGTGCTGGGACGCCTGGAAGACGGCAAGTTCTATCGTTTTGAAGGTTTGTTCACGGCGGAAGAAGGCAAGCTGGGCGTGCTGGTCACGTTCCTGGCGGTGCTGGAACTGGCCAAGGAACAGCTGCTGGACATCGTCCAGGAAGAACCGCTGGCGCCGATCTACGTGAAGTCGCTGGCGGCCGGCAACACCAACGCCCCGCTGCAGTTCAGCAGCGAGTTCGACGACAACGACGCCGCCAATGCAGACGAGTGAGCGCTGACTGCCGATGGATCAATCGCTGATCAACCGCATTGTCGAGGGTGCCCTGCTGGCTTCCAGCCAGCCGCTCACTCTGGCCCAGCTGAAGGACCTGTTCCCGGAAGAGGAACCGGCACCGCCAGGCAGCATCGAACGCGCGCTGGAACGCCTGCGCGAAGCCTGCGAAGGCCGCGGCGTGGAACTGGTCGAGGTCGCCTCCGGCTTCCGCTACCAGGTCACCGGCGAAGTGCATGGCTGGATCAGCCGGCTGTGGACCGAGCGCAAGACCCGCTACACCCGTGCCACCCTGGAAACCCTGGCGCTGATCGCCTACCGGCAACCGATCACCCGCGGCGAGATCGAACAGGTGCGCGGCGTGGCGGTCAGCAGCAACATCATCCAGGCGCTGGAAGAACGCGAATGGATCCGCGTGGTCGGCCACCGCGACGTGCCTGGCAAGCCGGCGCTGTTCGGCACCACCAAGGGCTTCCTGGATTATTTCGGCCTGAAGCGATTGGATGAGCTGCCGCCACTGTCGGAACTGAAGGACCTGGGCGAGCTGGAACCGCAGCTGTCCCTGGACCGCGATGCACCGGCGGCCGCCAGTGCCGACGGTCCGGACATCTCGGCCGGCGCCGATGGCGCTGCCGCGAACGATGACGCCGGCCTGGCCGGCAGTGACACCCCCGATTCCGTCGATGCAGCCCCTGCGTCGGCCTCCGATGAGCAAGCACCTTCGCCCCTCGATGATGGGCACCCCGATTCCGCGCCGGGCGAGCGCGCGGTGCCAGTGAACGAACGCGAAGACAACGCCGTCGCGATGACGACCGTGGCTGTTGACCAAGCCGATTCCGAACCAGAGGCCGACCTCGAAACCGTCGGCCGGAGCAAAACTGATGAGTGACACCCCCCGTAACAAGCTCTCGCTGAAGCGCGAAGCCACCTCCGAACAGTTCAAGCTGGAAGAGCGCCTGCACAAGGTGCTGGCCCAGGCCGGCCTCGGCTCGCGCCGCGCGCTGGAACAGCGCATCGCCGAAGGCCTGGTCAAGGTCAACGGTGAAGTCGCGCAGACCGGCATGTCGGTCAAGAGCGGCGACAAGATCGAACTGGATGGCCGTGGCTTCGTCGCCACCGCCCTGGCCGAGCCGTCGCGCGTGCTGGTCTACAACAAGCCGGAAGGCGAAGTGACCACCCGCGATGATCCGGAAGGCCGCCCGACCGTGTTCGAGTCGCTGCCGCCGCTGAAGGGCGCGCGCTGGATCGCCATCGGCCGCCTGGACATCAACACCACCGGCCTGCTGCTGGCCACCACCGACGGTGAGCTGGCCAACGCCATGATGCACCCGTCGTTCGAGGTCGAGCGCGAGTACGTGGTGCGCGTGCGGGCGCCGGAAGGCGAGGAAAAGGTTTCCGACGCCATCGTCGACCGCCTCACCCGTGGCGTCGCGCTGGAAGACGGCCCGGCCAAGTTCGATGAGATCGAACGCATCGGCGGCACCGATTCGCACGACTGGTTCCGCGTCGTGGTGAAGGAAGGCCGCAACCGCGAAGTGCGCCGCCTGTGGGAATCGCAGGGCTGCCAGGTCAGCCGCCTGAAGCGCACCCGCTATGGCAAGGTGAGCCTGCCGCGCGAACTGGCCCGTGGCCATTCGGTGGAACTGGGCACCGCACAGGTTGAAGCCCTGCGCGCGCAGCTGAAGCTGGAAGAAGGCGCACCGTCGGCACTGACGCTGCAGCCGGTGATCGGCCAGCGCCGCGCCGCCAAGACCACCGTGCGCGTGCGCGAAGGTGGCCGTGGCAACGCCTACGTCAACGGCCACAACACCGCTGACGAAGGCCGCGAGCTGCGTCGTTTCGACAACGTCCGCGAAGACCGCGGCCGTGGTCGCGGCGGCAAGGGTGGCGGCTTCAAGGACGGCCTGACGGTCAGCGGTGAAGCGGCAGCCAAGCAGTCGCAGAAGCCGTTCAAGCAGCGCGCCCAGAAGAATGATCGCTCGCTGCCGGAAGGCAACCCGGCGGCGTTCCGCACCTGGTACGTGCCGGATGGCGTGAGCACCGGCCCGAGCGGCCATCGCAACGCCGGTCCGGGCGCACGCGGCCCCGGTGCCCGTGGTCCGGGTGCAGGCGGCCAGGGCCGTCCGTACGGCAAGCCAAAGGGTCCGGGCGCTGGCGCCGGTGGCGGCCAGGGCCGTGGCGGTTTCGGTGGTGAAGGCCGTGGCGGCGCAGGCGGCCAGGGCCGTCCGGCCGGTGCCGGCAACCGCTCGCAGGGCCAGGGCAACAAGCACCCGTACGGCCATCCGGGCAACGCCCCGAGCTTCCCGTCCGACCACGCCACGCCGGGCTTCAACCCGTATGGCAGCCCGAAGCCGGCACAGGGCGCCCGTCCGGGCGGTCGCGGCCCGGGCGGTGGCAACAACCGTGGCCCGGGCGGTAACCGTGGTCCCGGTGGTCCGGGTGGCAACCGTGGCCCAGGCGGCCCCGGTGGCAACCGCGGTCCGGGCGGCCCGCGCCGCAGCGGCCCGCGCGGCGGCTGATCGCTGGCCACGCTGAAATGAAAAACCCCGGCTCCGGCCGGGGTTTTTCTTTGGAAAAGGGGACGGAGGGGATTAAGTCGTTTTTGCCTCAAAGGGGCGAAAGCGACTTAATCCCCTCCGTCCCCTTTTGCATGGCGCTGGAAGGCGGCGGGCGTGGTGCCGGTCATGCTGCGGAAAAAGGCGATGAACGGGCTCTCGGCGGAAAAGCCGGTGTCCTGCGCCACATGCGCAACGCGATGGCCCAGCAGCAGCAACTCCATGGCCCGCATCAGTCGCCATTGCTGGCGCCAAGCCTGGTAGCCCATGCCGGTATCACGCTGCATCAACCGGCCAACGGTGCGCACGCTCAAGCCCGCACGCTCGGCCAGCTCGCCCAGTTCGGGCGGCAACTGCTCGGCCACTGGCAGGCAGCGCGCGATCCGTGGGTCGCGTGGCAGCGGCAGGTCCATCGGGGCCACCGGGGCGGCTGCGATCTCCAGCATGCACAACGCCAGTTGGTGGTGCGCACGCGGCACCCGCCAGTCATGGTCGAACGGCGCCTGCGCGATTGGCTCCAGCAATGCCTGCAGCAGGGGACCCACACCGACGATCGCCGGCTGCTGCGGCAACTGGGCCGACAGGGTGGCCTCGAAGTACAACGAACGGTAGTCGACCGCTTGGCGCATCTGCGCGCGATGGCGCAGCCCACCCGGAATCCACGCCGCGCGCGCGGGCGGCAGCAGGCTGATGCGGTCACCGTAGGTCAGGCGCGTACAGCCTTGCCGGGTGTACAGCAACTGCGCGCGTGCATGCTGGTGCCAACCCGAGTCGTGATCCGCCAGTGAGGCCGCGATCCCCAACACCGGCGCGCTCCAGGCATCGGCATCGAAGTGCGCATCCGGCTGCAACCAGGCCATGTCTGATTTCATCCATTCAATGACAGGATAGACAGGGTGCGCCATCAGGAACGCGACCACAATGCGCGGCCCTGTTCCTGGAGCGCCCGCATGTCGCGCCGCCTGTTGTTGCTCACCATCGCGCTGCTGATGTTCCCCCAGCTTGCGCAGACCCTGTACAGCCCTGCCCTGGCCGATCTGGCCGGGCGCTTCGCATTGCCCCCCAGCGCCGCCAGCCAGGCCATGAGCCTGTACCTGTTCGGTTTCGCCGCCGGTGTCCTGCTATGGGGGCGGCTGGCCGACCATATCGGCCGTCGCCCTGCCCTGCTCTGCGGCCTGGCCGTGTTCGCACTGGCGGCCTGCGGCGGGCTGCTGGCCAGCACGTTCGGCCAGGTCCTGCTGGCCCAGGCACTGGCCGCGCTGGGTGCAGCGACGGCCTCGGTGGTCACCCAGACCGTACTGCGCGACCACCTGAAGGGACCCGCGTTGGCGCAGGCGTTCTCGTGGATCGGCATGGCGTTGGCCCTGAGCCCGGCGATCGGGCTGGCACTGGGGGCATTGCTGGTTGCCAACCACGGCTATGCCGGCGTGCAGGCCGGCCTGCTGCTGATTGTCATCCTGCTGATGCTCGGATGCGCATCCGGCCTGCAGGAGAGCCGCCCTGCCGAAGTCGCGCACACGCCCCTGCTGCCACTGCTGCGACAACTGCTGCGTGATCGCTGGATCTGGTCACAAGCGCTGTTGGTGATGGCGTTCAACGTGGCCATGTACAGCTGGTACGCGCTGGGCCCGTTCGTGTTCGAACGCCTGCACTGGCCGCTGGCCTGGTTCGGCGCAAGCGGCGCGGTGCTGGCGTTGGGTTCGGCGCTGGGCGCATGGGGCAATGGTCGCCTGCTGCGCGCAGGCATTGCCTCCGCCACGCGCATCCGGCTCGCCGCAGGACTGGTGCTGGCCGGCGGGCTGTTGGCTGCATTGCTGCGCAATCAACCGGCACTGGTCGCGGCGATGGTACCGGTGGTGGCCGGGTTTGGCCTAGCCATCCCCAATGTGCTGGGCCAGGCCCTGCGCGGATATCCGCACTGCCTGGGCAGCGCGGGCGCCCTGTTCGGACTGCTCTACTACCTCTTGATCGGCGTGGCGATGGCGGTGGTCGGTACACTGCAACTGCTGGCACCGACACTCATCGTGTGCGGCCTGCTTGCATTGTGGTTGCAGCGGCCGCGCCCGGTTACGGTCTAGGAATTGCTGCAAAGACCGCGCACTGTGCGCTGCTTCCGGAATCAACGCCACTGCGCTGGCTATCGTGCGCGTTCTCCCCAACGAGGCAGATGCCCATGGTCACCATTACCGCCGAACAGGCGCGCGCCAACGCCGATGCCGCTACGCGTCCCATCGACCAGTACTACCGCGATCTCGACACGTCGATCCGGGCCGGCTCGGAGAATGGTCGCCGCTACATCGTGTTCGGCTTCAGCCAGGCACTGGCCAGCGAGCGGCTCGTCGAGGGCGTCGTCGCGCAGTTGCTGAACAATGGCTTCGAGGTCAAACAACTGCCCAGCGACGCCGAGCAGCATTACATCCGCATCAGCTGGGAAGGGACCCAGCCGGCCCCACTCAACGCCGGCTGATGGTGAAGGCGGCGCCATCCACGCCCAGGTCCCAGCCCTTGCCGGTGCCGGACAGGGCCAGCGAGATGTCGCCCTTGGTCATCACCTGCGCATTGCTGGACTTCACTGCGCCCGCATGTGCGCCCACCGAGGCATAGGTACCCAGCAGCTCGTTGACGCTCACGGCACCAGTGAAGCTGCCACGGCCATTGGTGATCTTCGACTTGCCCACGGTCAGGCCGCCGCCCTTCACTTCGATGCGCACCGGCAGGCTGGTGCCGTTGCTGCAGCTGACCGTGCCATTGCCGGAGGCGGTCTTGTAGATCAGTGACCAACCGGACAGGTTGTAGCGCAGCTGGCAATCGAGGTTGCCGGCAGCGTGCGCGGCCGGGGCCAGCGTTGCAGCGGACAGGGCCAGCAGCAGGGCGAAGGGCTTGTTCATGGCGGGACTTCCAGTTCGGTCGGACTGCCGGCGAATCTAGCAGCGCGCGCGTGCACGTTGGATGCAGGCGCGCGCGCTGGTGCGGCAGTGTTCAGGCCGTCGCTCAGGCCTGTTCGTCCAGGTGGAAGGCATCGGCATCGAGCATCGCCGGGAAACGCGCGCGGTGCGCGGCCAGCGCCTCGGCCGAGATGGTGGTGGTGACTACCTGTTCGCGCTCGCGGATCTCCACCTGCGGCTGGCCAAGGAAATCCAGCACTGCGCTGTCGCCGGCGTAGTGCAGCTGGTTGCCGTCCACGCCAATGCGGTTCACCGCCGCGACGAAGCACAGGTTCTCGATCGCCCGCGCACGCAGCAGGGTCTTCCACGCATAGGCGCGCGCCGACGGCCAGTTGGCGACGAAGATCTGCAGGTCGAAATCCAGCTGCTGCGGACGCTCCACGTTGTAGCGATTGCGGCAGAACACCGGGAAACGCAGGTCGTAGCAGACCTGCGGATTGATCCGCCAGCCCTTCCATTCCACGCTCAGGCGCTCACGGCCGGCGGCATAGCGTTCGTGCTCACCGCCGTAGCGGAACAGGTGGCGCTTGTCGTAGTACTGCAGGTCGCCATCGGGGGTGGCGAACAGCAGGCGGTTGTAGACGCCGTCGCCCTCGCGCAGCTGCACGCTGCCGATCACCGCCGCGTTCAAGCCCTTGGCCTGTTCACGCACCCAGGCCACGGTCGGACCGTCCATGCCTTCGGCCTGGGCGATGGCGTCGTTGGAGAAGCCACTGGTGAAGGTCTCCGGCAGGATCACCAGGTCGGTGGTGCCGGCCAGCGGTGCCAGCAACGCACCGTAGTAGGCGCGGTTGCCCGCCGGGTCATGCCAGCGGGTGTCGCCCTGGACGAGGGAAATGCGCAGGTCCTGCATGTCCGTGTCTCCGCTCACAGCAGACGCAGGCGTTCGATCGCCGCGTCCATGGTCGCTTCGTTCTTGGCAAAGCACAGCCGCACCAGGCGCTGGCCGGCCGGCGGGTTCTCGTAGAACGGCGACAGCGGAATGGCGGTGACGCCCTTCTCGATGGTCAGCCACTTCACGAACTCATGGTCCGGCAGGTCGCTGATGGCCGAGTAGTCGACCAGCTGGAAGTAACCGCCCGGCACCGGCAGTGCTTTCAGCCGGGTGCCGGTCAGCTGCTCGCGGAAGCGGTCGCGCTTGGCCTGGTAGAACGCGCCCAGCTCCAGGTGGTGTTCGGGCTCGTCGCGGATCATCGCGGCGAAGCCATACTGCGCCGGACCGAAGCTGGTGAAGGTGTTGTACTGGTGCACCTTGCGGAACTCGGCGGTCAGCGCCGGCGGGGCGATCGCATAGCCGATCTTCCAGCCGGTGCAGTGGTAGGTCTTGCCGAAGCTGGAGATGACGAACGCGCGCTCGCGCAGTTCCGGGTAGCGCAGCGCCGATTCGTGGCGGCGTCCGTCGTAGATGATGTGTTCGTACACCTCATCGGAGATCAGGTAGATCTGCGTGCCGCGCAGCAGCTCGGCCAGCGCCTGCATGTCCTGCGCGGACAGCATCGCGCCGGACGGGTTGTGCGGGGTGTTGACGATCAGCATGCGGGTGCGCGGGGTGATCGCTGCACGCACGCGATCCCAGTCGACCGCGAACGTCTGCGGATCGAGCGATACATGCACGGCCTTGGCGCCAGCCAGGTCGATCGCCGGTTCGTAGCAGTCATACGCCGGGTCGAGCACGATCACTTCCTCGCCGGCACGCACCACGGCATGGATGGCGTTGAAGATGGCCTCCGTGCCGCCGCTGGTGACGGTGATCTCGCTGTCCGCATCGACCTGTGCGCCGTAGCAGTCCAGCGCCTTCTGTGCGATGGCCTGGCGCAGCGGCGCCACGCCGGTCATCGGCGGGTACTGGTTCAGCCCGGCGGCCATCGCCCTGGCGGTCTCGTCGATCAGGCGCTGCGGCGCCGAGAAGTCGGGGAAACCCTGGCCCAGGTTGACCGCGCCGTGTTCGGCGGCGAGCTGGGACATCACGGTGAAGATCGTGGTACCGACCTTGGGCAGCTTGGTGGTGGGTTGCATCGGCCTGGGCTGTGGGGGAACAAGGGATCCGAGTTTACGCAATCCGCGCGACGGTGGTGCCGGCCGCTGGCCGGCAACGCCGGCCCACGCGACTGGCACCCTGGGGAATTGCCGGCCAGCGGCCGGCACTACCGCAGGCATTCACCGCTACAATTGCCGCCGCACTCCGGCATGAAGACCTTTGCCCCTTGAACACCCCTGCATTGCTGGCCGCCAGCGGCCTGAGCTTCTCCCGCAATGACGAGCCGGTGTTCGGCCCGCTGGACTTCCATGTGGACGCCGGCGAAGCCCTGCTGGTGCAGGGCGGCAATGGCGCTGGCAAGACCACCCTGCTGCGCGTGCTGGCCGGCCTGGCCCGGCCCGGTGCTGGCCAGGTGCGGATCGACGGCAAGCCGGCCAGCAATGCCGAGCGCGCGCGGTATGTCGCCTACCTCAGCCACCTGCCGGCCCTGAAACCAGACCTCGGCACGCTGGAAAACCTGCATTTCCTGTGTGGCCTGCACGGACGGCGTGCGCGGCAGATGCCCGGCAACGCGCTGGCCATCGTCGGCTTGGCCGGTTATGAGGACACCCTGGTACGGCATCTGTCGGCCGGACAGAAGCGGCGGCTGGCACTGGCGCGCATCTGGCTGTCGCCGGCGCCGCTGTGGCTGCTGGACGAACCCTATGCCAACCTCGACCTGGAGGGCATCACCCTGGTCAACCGGATGATTTCGGCACACCTGCGCGCCGGAGGCGCTGCGCTGGTCACCACCCATGGCGCCTATGCCGCACCGCCGGTGCGTACCCGCCAGCTCGACCTCGGCGGTGCCGCATGATCGCGCCGGGTACGGAGCCGGGCCTGTGGCAGACCGCGGGCGCCCTGCTCAAGCGCGACCTGCGCCTGCTCTGGCGCCGCCGCGGCGATGCGCTGCAGCCGCTGCTGTTCGCGGTGCTGGTGGTGGTGCTGTTCGCGTTGGCCCAGGGCCGCGAACCACAGCTGCTGGCCGCCACCGCCGGCGCGGTGCTGTGGCTGGCCGTGCTGCTGGCGGGGCAGCTGTCGCTGGATTCGCTGTTCCGTTCCGACGCCGAGGACGGCTCGCTGGAACAATGGCTGCTGGCGCCGGTACCGCTGGCCTGGCTGGTGCTGGTGCGCGTGCTGCTGCATTGGGCCACCACTGCGCTGCCGCTGATCGTGGTCAGCCCGCTGCTGGCCGAAATGCTGCATCTGCCGCATGACCAGCTGCCGATGTTGCTGGCATCGTTGCTGCTGGGAACACCATTGTTGAGCCTGATCGGTGGCGTGGTCGCCGCGCTGACCGTAGGCATCCGACGCTCTGGTATTCTCGTGGCGCTGCTGTCGTTGCCGCTGTACGTGCCGGTGCTGGTGTTCGGTGCAGGCAGCCTGGCGGCAGCCGGACGCGGGCAGGATCCGGTCGGTGCGCTGCTGATGCTGGGCGCTGGCCTGCTGGTCGCGCTGGTGCTGGCGCCGCTGGCCACTGCCGCTGCAATACGTATTTCTCTGAGTTGACCGAGCTGAGAGCCAATCCACCCCTGCTGGATAGCCGCCACGCATGAATCCGATTGTCCGCTGGTTCCACCAACTCGGTTCGCCCCCCACGTTCGACCGTTTCGCTGCCCGCTGGTCGCGGGTGTTCTACCTCGCGGCGGTGCCGGTGCTGCTGGTCGGCATGTGGCAGGCGCTGCTGGTGGTACCGCCGGAAGCCAAGCAGCTGGACAGCTTCCGCATCCTCTACATCCACGTGCCCAGTGCCTGGATGAGCCTGTTCGTGTTCGCGTTGATGGCGCTGTATGCGGCCATCGCGCTGATCTGGCGGATCAAGGTCTGCGAGATCCTGGCCATGGCCTGTGCGCCGATGGGCGCCGGCTTCACCCTGATCACCCTGTTGACCGGCAGCATCTGGGGCAAGGGCACCTGGGGCACCTGGTGGGACTGGGACCCGCGCATGACCAGCGAGCTGGTGCTGCTGTTCCTGTACTTGGGCGTGATCGGCCTGTACCACGCCATCGAGGACCGCCGCAGCGCCGCGCGCGCGGCCGGGCTGCTGGCCATCGTCGGCGTCAGCCTGCTGCCGGTGATCCGCTACTCGGTGGACTGGTGGGGCGGCCTGCACCAGCGCCAGTCGATCAGCGTGTTCGGTGAATCGGCGATCAGCAGCGCGATGATCGCGCCGCTGTGGTGGATGGTGATCGGCACCAAGTTCTGGTTCGCCGGTTCGGTGCTGGCCAAGGCCCGCGCCGACAATCTCGACCGCGAGGCCGGCAAGGCCTGGGTCGGTGGCCGCGTCGATGCCGAACGCCCGGCCCGGGAGGCCCAGCCATGACCCACCTGCCCTATGTGATCGGCGCCTACGCCGTGTTCGTGCTGGTGCTCAGTGCCGATGCCGTCGGTTCGTGGCTGCGCCTGCGCGTGGCGCGCCGGCTGGCACTGGCCCGGCAGCAACGGCAACAGACCCGCGCCGGCAGGCAGGACGCAGCGGCGCCGTTGTCGACGGAGCTGGAACGATGACCCCGGTACAGCGTCGCCGCCTGGTGTGGGTGCTGCTGGCCCTGCTCGCCTCCGGCCTGGCCACTGCGCTGGTGGCGATGGCACTGGAGCGCAACATCGCCTACCTGTACACGCCTTCGGAAGTGCTGCGCGGCGATGTCGATGCGCAATCGCGCTTCCGCCTCGGCGGCATGGTGGTGAAAGGCTCCTTCAACCGACCGGTCGGCTCGCTGGAGGCACGATTTGAAGTGACCGACGGCGACGCGCAACTGGCGGTGACCACGTCGCGGATCCTGCCGGACATGTTCGCCGAAGGCACGGCGGTGGTCGCCAGCGGCCGACTGCAGGACGGCACCTTCGTCGCCGACGAAGTGCTGGCCAAGCACGATGAGAAGTACGTGCCGAAGGAAGTGGCCGACAAGATGGGCGACGCCCATCGCAAGCACGACGTGCCGGTGACGGCACCCGAGGTGCGCTGAGTGCTGCCCGAACTGGGTCAGATCCTGCTGCTGTGCGCGTTGCTGGCCTCGCTGCTGCAGGCCGGCCTGCCGCTGGTCGGCGCGCAGCGCAACAACACGGCGTGGATGGCGGTGGCACGACCTGCCGCGTTCGCGCAGCTGCTGCTGGTCGCCGGCGCGTTCGCCGTGCTGACCGCCGCGTTCGTGCAGCAGGACTTCTCGGTGCGCTACGTGGCCGAGAACTCCAATTCGCTGCTGCCGATGGTCTACCGCTACTCGGCGGTCTGGGGCGCGCACGAGGGCTCGCTGCTGATGTGGGCGCTGGTGCTGGCGCTGTGGACCGGCGCGGTGGCGCTGTTCTCGCGGCACCTGCCCGCGCCGGTGCAGGCACGCGTACTGGCGGTGATGGGCGTGGTCAGCGTCGGCTTCCTCGCCTTCCTGATCTTCACCTCCAACCCGTTCCTGCGCCTGAACCCGGCGCCGCTGGAAGGCCGCGACCTCAATCCGCTGCTGCAGGACCCGGGGCTGATCATCCATCCGCCGATGCTGTACCTGGGCTATGTCGGCTTCGCGGTGCCATTCGCGTTCGCGGTGGCCGCACTGCTGGAAGGCCGCGTCGATGCACGCTGGCTGCGCTGGACGCGGCCATGGACCAACGTCGCCTGGGGCTTCCTGACCCTGGGTATCGCGCTGGGCAGCTGGTGGGCCTATTACGAGCTGGGCTGGGGCGGCTGGTGGTTCTGGGACCCGGTGGAGAACGCCAGCTTCATGCCATGGCTGGTCGGTGCGGCATTGATCCATTCGCAGGCCGCCACCGAAAAGCGTGGCACCTTCGGCAGCTGGACCCTGCTGCTGGCGATCGCCGCCTTCGCGCTGTCGCTGCTGGGGACGTTCCTGGTGCGCTCAGGCGTGCTGACCAGCGTGCATTCGTTCGCCGCGGATCCCTCGCGCGGCCTGTTCATCCTGGTGTTCCTGTCGGTGCTGGTGGGCGGCAGCCTGCTGCTGTATGCGCTGCGTGCCAGCCAGCTGAGCGTGGACGCCGACGATCCGCGCCGTGGCTTCACCGCCACCTCGCGCGAGACCCTGCTGCTGGCCAACAACCTGCTGCTGGCCACCGCCTGCGCGATGGTGCTGCTCGGCACGCTGTACCCGCTGCTGGCCGATGCGCTGTCGCTGGGCAAGATCTCGGTCGGCCCGCCCTACTTCGGCAGCCTGTTCCTGCTGCTGATGGCGCCGATGATCCTGCTGCTGCCGTTCGGCCCGCTGGTGAAGTGGCAACGCGACCAGCCCTCGCGCGCGTTCGCGCTGCTGGCACCGTGGCTGGGCCTGGCGCTGCTGCTGGGCGCGCTGGCGTGGTGGCAGGCGCCGCAGAACGGCTGGAAGGCCGGCATCGGCGTAGCCGCTGCGGCGTGGGTCGGGCTGGGTACCGCGCGCTTCGTCTGGCAGCGCCTGCGCGGCAATGGCCGCTTCACCGCCGAAATGCTCGGCATGATCGTCGCCCATGCCGGCATCGCCGTGTTCCTGGCCGGCGCACTGCTGGTGGAAGCGTTGAACGTGCAGCGCGAGGTGGCACTGGCACCGGGCCAGCAGCTGGTAGTCGGCCGCCATGAAGTGCGCTTCGAGGGCGTGGACCATCGCGAAGGGCCGAATTTCATCGCCGACCGTGGGCACCTGCGCGTGTTCCGCAACGGCCGCGAGCTGGCGCTGCTGCACCCGGAGAAGCGCCAGTACGCCAGCGGTGGCCAGGTGATGACCGAGGCCGGCATCGATGCACGCTTCGATGGTGATGTCTACGTGGCATTGGGCGAGCCGCTGGGCAACAATGCATGGGCGGTCCGGGTGCACATCAAGCCGTTCGTGCGCTGGATCTGGCTGGGCGCGCTGCTGATGGCCCTGGGCGGATTCATCACCGCCGCCGACCGCCGTTTCCGTCGTCCGTAGGAGTTCCCATGTCCGAGTCCCCCGCCCCGCGCCCCTCCCGCCCGCTGCCGCCGGTAGCCATCGTGATCGGCGTGCTGTTCTTCTTTGGCCTGCTCGGGCTGATGATCTACGGGGTGATGAAATCGGGTGATCCGCAGCGCGACGTACTGCCGTCGGCGCTGATCGACAAGCCGGCGCCGGCCTTCGCCCTGCCGGTGCTGCACGACCCGGAAATGATCGTGCACAGCGATGACCTGCGCGGCGCGCCCTACCTGCTGAACGTGTGGGGCAGCTGGTGCGCGGCCTGCCGCGAGGAACACCCGGTGCTGACCCGGTTCGCCGAGAGCAAGCGCGTGCGCGTGATCGGCTACAACTGGAAGGACGACCCGACCGACGCGCTGCACTGGCTGGAACAGCTGGGCAACCCGTTCATGGTGGTGCTCAGCGACGTTGAAGGCCGCACCGCGATCGACTGGGGCGTGACCGCAGCACCGGAGACCTTCCTGGTCGATGGCAGCGGCATCGTGCGCTGGAAGTACAGTGGCGCGATGACCCAGCGCGTGGTGGACGAGAAACTGATCCCGGCGCTGCAGAAGATCGAGAAGGCCCAGGCCAGTGCCGGCAACACCCTGCATACGGCGCCCTGAGCCCATGCGCTGGCTGCTGGCGCTGCTGCTCCTGATGCTGCCGCTGGCCGTGCTGGCCCAGCAGCCGCTGCACGATCCGCAGCCGCTGCAGTTCCGCGATGGCGCCGAAGAGCGCCGCTTCCATGACCTGGCTGCGCAGCTGCGCTGCGTGCAGTGCCAGAACCAGTCGTTGGCCGACTCGAACGCGCAGATCGCCCAGGACCTGCGCCGCGAGGTGCTGCAGCTGATGCAGCAGGGCCACGACGACGCGCAGATCAAGCAGTTCCTGGTCGCCCGCTACGGCGAGTTCGTGCTCTACCAGCCACCGTTGCAGCCGGGTACCTGGCTGCTGTGGGGTGGCCCGCTGCTGGTGCTCGGCGCCGGCGCACTGGTGGTGCTGGGCATCGTCCGCCGCCGTGGCCGCGCGGTCGCCGCCGTGCCGGCCAGCAAGGCCGATGAGGGAGATGGATGGTGAGCCATTGGCTGCCGATGCTGGCTGGGCTGGTGGCCGCGCTGATGGCGGCGCTGGTGCTGTGGCCACTGCGCCAGCAGGGGCGCCGCGGTTTCGTGGTGGGCGTGCTCGCGCTGGGGGTGGCCGGTGCCTGCCTGTATCTGCTGGTCGGTGATCCGCGTGCAGCACAGGTACAACCGACGCCATCGGTAGCCACCCTGCGCGATGGCGTGCAGGCCCTGCAGGATGCACTGAAGCGCGACCCGCAGCGGGCTGATGGCTGGGCGCTGCTGGGCCGATCACAGGCCGAGCTGGGCAATGTCTCGGCCGCGGCAGACGCCTTCGCGAGGGCCGCCGCATTGGCACCGGATGATCCGGGCGTGCTGGTGGAGGCCGCGCAGGCGCGCGCGCAGGCCGATGCCGGCAAGCAGTTCGATGACACCGCGATGGCCTGGTTGCACCAGGCCCGTGCACAGGCACCCGATGCCGAGCGCGCCAGCTGGTTGCTGGGCATCGCCCTGCGCCAGCGCGGAAAGAATGCCGAGGCCGCGGATGTGTGGAGTGGCCTGCTGCCACGGCTGGAACCCGTCGCCGCGCAGGCGCTGCAGGCGCAGATCGCCATCGCCCGTGAAGCCGCCGGCCAGGCGCCCGATGCTGCCGCTGCGGCGCCAGAGGCGCTGCTGCAGGTGCGTGTGCAGCTGCCTGCGCTGAACAACACCGAATGGCCCGCCAGCACCCAGGTGTTCGTACTGGCCCGCGCCGTAGGCGGACCGCCGATGCCGGTGGCCGCGCGCAAGCTGCCCCTGGCCGGTTTCCCGGCCATGGTCGGGCTGGGCGACGGTGACAGCCCGATGCCGACCGCACCGCTGTCGGCCCATCGTGAGGTGGAAGTGCTGGCACGCATCTCGCGCAGCGGCAGCGCCAACCGCAGCGAGGATGACCTGCAGAGCGTTCCGGTGAAGGTGAGCCTGCCGCATGAAGGCGTGGTGGAACTGCGGTTCCCTTGACGCTCCGCAGGTAGTGCCGGCCGCTGGCGGGCAGCCACGCGGGCGCATCACGGTTCATGAGGTTGCCGGCCAGCGGCCGGCACCACCGGGTGCATCGCCGATGGAAACCAGCGTGTCGCCAGCTCCACATGCGGCCCCGCTAGAATGACTGCATGACCGAATTCATCCCGCCCGGCACCCGCTTCCACGCGCTGCCCTCGCCATTCCCGTTCAAGCGCGGTGGCGCCCTGCATGGCGCACGCGTGGCCTATGAAACCTGGGGAACGCTGGCGGCGGACGCCAGCAATGCGATCCTGATCGTGACCGGCCTGTCGCCGGACGCGCATGCAGCGGCCAACGAGGCCAACCCGGCACCGGGCTGGTGGGAAGGCATGGTCGGCCCCGGCAAGCCGATCGATACCGATCGCTGGTTCGTGGTGTGCGTGAACTCGCTGGGCAGCTGCAAGGGCTCGACCGGCCCCGCTTCGCTCAACCCGGCGAGCGGTGAGCCCTATCGCCTGGACTTCCCCGAGCTGTCGATCGAAGACGGCGCACGCGCCGCGATCGAAGTCGTGCGTGCACTGCGCATCGAACAGCTGGCCTGCGTGGTCGGCAATTCAATGGGCGGCATGACCGCACTGGCGGTACTGATGCTGCACCCGGGCATCGCGCGCAGCCACGTCAACATTTCCGGCAGTGCGCAGGCACTGCCGTTCTCGATCGCGATCCGCTCGCTGCAGCGCGAGGCGATCCGTCTCGATCCGCGCTGGAATGGCGGTCGCTACGACGATGCCGAGTACCCGGAGTCCGGCATGCGCATGGCGCGCAAGCTGGGCGTGATCACCTACCGCTCGGCCCTGGAATGGGATGGCCGTTTCGGCCGAGTGCGGCTGGATTCGGACCAGGCCGACGACGATCCGTTCGGCCTCGAATTCCAGGTGGAAAGCTATCTGGAAGGCCACGCACGGCGCTTCGTGCGCTTCTTCGATCCGAACTGCTATCTGTACCTGAGCCGCTCGATGGACTGGTTCGACCTGGCCGAGTACGCCGACGGCGACGTGCTGGCCGGGCTGGCGAAGATCCGGGTGGAGAAGGCACTGGCGATCGGCGCCAACACCGACATCCTGTTCCCGGTGCAGCAGCAGCAACAGGTCGCCGACGGCCTGCGTGCCGGCGGTGCCGATGCGCGCTTCGTCGGACTGGAATCGCCGCAGGGCCATGACGCCTTCCTCGTCGATTTCGAGCGTTTCGGCCCGGCCGTGCGCGGCTTCCTCGACGCGCTGTAAGTGGCATGGCGGCGTAATCTCGCGTTGGCCGCATTCGGCGCGCTGGCCGCCTTGATGATCAGCGGAGTGCTGCCTCTGTGGCTGGGTGGCTGGTGCCTGCTGGCCAGCGCGGTGTCCTTCGGGCTGTATGGCCACGACAAGCGCGCGGCACAGCGAAAGCAATGGCGGATTCCCGAGCGCACCCTGCAGCTGCTGGCCTTCGCCGGCGGTTGGCCCGGCGCGCTGCTGGGCCAGGCGCTGTTCCGCCACAAGCACCGCAAAACCGGATTCCAGTGGGTGTTCTGGCTGTGCGTGCTGGCCAACGTCGCCTCGATCGCGGTGATGCTGCGCGAGTTCTCGCGGTAACCCTCGCAATCGGTAGTGCCGGCCGCTGGCCGGCAATCAGGTATCCGCGTGAAACGCCATGAGGTTGCCGGCCAGCGGCCGGCACTACCGGGATGTTTTCACGCTTCGCGCTCCAACACCCCATCACGCAACCGGTACTGCACATCGACCACGCCGTCGGGCAGGTCGTCGTGGGTGATCATCAGCAGGCTGCGCCCGTCCAGCAACCCGGAAAGGTCCTGCAACAGCGCGCGTGCGGTATCCACGTCCAGGCCTTCGGTCGGTTCGTCCAGCAGCAGGATCGGCGCATCGCGCAACAGCGCGCGCGCCAGCGCCAGCCGTCGCGCCTGGCCTGCCGACATCGTCGCGCCGTTCTCGCCGACCCAGGCCTGCAGGCCACCGTTGTGCTCGGCCCAGTCACCCAGGCGAACGCGGCGCAGCACCGCCCACAACGCGGCATCGCTGGCGTCGGGATCACCCAGCCGCAGGTTCTCGGCCACCGTGCCGGCAAACACCGGTGCGTTCTGCGGCAGCCAGGCCAGCTGGCGGTGCCACTCGGCCTGGGCGACGTCGCGCAGGTCGCGTCCACCATAGGTGATTCGCCCCTGCTGCGGATCCCACAGCCGCAGCAGCAGGCTGGACAGCGTGGTCTTGCCACTGCCGCTGTCGCCGCGAATCGCGATGCGTTCGCCCGGCGCCAGGGTCAGCTGCAGGCCGGACAGCACCGGCCGCGCGGCACCCGGCCACTGGAAATGCACGTCATCCCAATGCACGCGCGCCGCCTGCGGCACCGGCTGCGGCGCCTGCGGATCCTGCACCGTCGGCGGTTGTTCGACGATGGCCTGCAGGCGATCGGCCGCAATGCGCCCGGACTGCAGCGACTGCCAGGCCAGGCCCATGCCGGCCCACAGTTCGATCAGCGCCACGGTCAGGAACACGAGGCCCGCGGCCATTTCCGGCGCGATGTGCTGCTGTTCGGCGGCGTGCAGCGCCAACGCCAGCATCGCCACCAGCCCCAGCCCGGCGACCAGGCCGTGCAGGGTCGAGGCCGCGATCAGGCGCCAGCGCCGACGACGATCACGCGAGGCCAGCTGCTTGGCAGCCACGCGCACCTTCAGCTGCCAGGCCGCATCGGCATGCAGCGCGGCCAGATCACCGGCACCTTCCAGCCCTTCGAATGCGGCGGTACGCAATGCGGCACGATGCGCGGCACGATCGGCCTCTTCGTCGTCATGGCCACGCACGCCCAGCCACGGCACGCCGAAGGCGATCAGCAGCGCCAGCACCGCCAGCAGTACCGCTGCCGAGGGCAGGATCAGCGCTGCCGAGGCGACCGCCACCAGTGACAGCGCACCCAGCGCCACCAGCGGCCCGATCGCACGCACCAGCAGTCCATCCACTTCGCCGATGTCCCCCAGCAGCCGCGCCAGCAGCTCGCCGGTACGCGTGGCCCCCAACCGTGCCGGGGCAAGTGGCAGCGCGCGGCGGAAGAACCACACGCGCAGGTCGCGGGCGATGCGCAGCGTGGCATCGTGGCCGACCAGCTTTTCGAAGTAGCGCGACACGATGCGCGCCATGGTCAGGCCACGGATGCCGGCCGAGGGTGAGAAGAAATTGAAGCCCTGGCCGAGGCCGGCCGCACCGGCCAGCGCAGCCGCCGTGAGGAAACCACCGGACAGGCCGAGCAGCGCCGTGCCGGCCAGCATCGTGATCCACAGCAGCAGCATGGTCAGCAACAGGCGCGGCCGGTGGCGCAGGAACACCGCGCGCAGCGAATCAGGCGAACGGCTCATGCGCGCACCGCCTGTGCCGGTTCCACCAGGCGGCCTTCCGGCAACAGCAGGCAACGGTCAGCCCACGCGATCACCGCCGGGCTGTGGGTGGCGACCACCACGCTGCGCCCGCGTGCATACGCGGCCAAGCTGCGCAGCAGGGCCGCTTCGGTATCGGCATCGAGGAATGCGGTGGGCTCGTCCAGCAGCAGCACCTGCGGATCACGCAGCAACAGGCGGGCCAGGCCGATGCGGCGGGCTTCGCCACCGGAAAGTCCGAAGCCGCGCTCGCCGATCACCGTGTCCAGCCCCTGCGGCAGGCGTTGGGCAAACTGCAGGACCTGCGAGGCCTCGGCCACCGCGCGCAGCCGCGCATCGCTGGCACCGGGATCGGCCAGCCGCAGGTTGTCGGCGATGCTGCCGTGGAACAGGTACGGTCGCTGGCTGGCATAGGCCACCTGCACGCCGGGCCGCAACTGCAGCTTGCCGGCGCGCGGCGGCAACCAGCCGGCCAGCGCCTCCAGCAGCGTGCTTTTGCCGGACCCGCTGGGACCGACCAGGGCCAGGCGCTGGCCCGGCTCCAGCAGCAGGTCCAAATCCTGCAACACATCCTGCGGCGCGCCCAGCGGGCGCAACACCAGCCCCTGTGCCTGCAGCGGCGGCAAGGCGGCCTCGGCCGGCTCCACCGCCAGCGGTGCAACCTCGTTCTCGATCAGGCCCTGCTCGTCCGGCAGCGACTGCAGCAGGCGCTCCACTTCGGCGGCGGCGGCCAGTGCATTGGCGCGATCGTGGTAGTGCGCGGCCAGCCGTCGCAGCGGCGCATAGAACTCCGGCGCCAGCAACAGGCAGAACAGGCCCGCACCCAGCGTCGGCACCGCTGCATGCAGCGACATCATGCCCAGATAGCTCAGGCCCAGGTACAACGCGACCATCGCCACGCTGACCGAGGCGAAGAATTCCAGCACCGTGGACGACAGGAACGCGATGCGCAGCACCTTCAGCGTGCGCACGCGCACGCCTTCGGCGGCGGCCTCGATGCCCTCCAGCTCGGCGTCACCGCGGCCATACAGGCGCAGCAGGCCCAGGCCCTTGATCCGGTCGGCGAAATGGCCGCTCATGCGCGCCAGTTCACCCAGCTGCGCGCGCCCGGCGGCTTCGGCGCCCCAGCCCACCAGCATCATGAAGAACGGCACCAGCGGCGCGGTGAACAGCAGGATCAGCGCCACCACCCAGTCCACCCAGGCCACCGCGGCCAGGATCAGCAGCGGCACCACCACCACTTCGGTGCGCACCGGCAGGAAGCCGCTGTAATAGCTCTCGATCGCATCACCGTGATGCAGCATCAGTTCGCCCAGTTCACCGGTGCGGCGCTGCCGCAGCCACAGCGGGCCATGGCCCAGCAGGCGCGCGAACACGCGTTCGCGCAGTGCCAGGCGGGCGGCGTCGGCCACATCGCCGGCAGCGGCCTGGGTGGCGCTGCCCAGCAAGGTGCGCAGCACCAGGATCACCGCCAGTCCCGCCAGCACCGGCAGCCCCGAGGCCAGCGGCGCGTGCTCCACCAGCACCTGCTGCACCAGCCAGGCGATGGCGGCGGCCTGGCCGATCAACAGCGCGCCGGAGAGGCTGATGCACAGCGCGGCCAGACGCTGGCGGCCGCGGGCGGAGCGTGCCAGATCGGCCAGCCAGGCCGTGCGCACACGCCGCTGGCGGGCGGTTTCAGCTTCCGGGGACAGGCCGTCAGGGGTCGTTTCGGCAGCGCTCAAGAGGTCTTCACGGGCAACGGGGGAGACACGGCATTGTAGGCACAGGCAATAGCCGGCCCCTGCGGCCGGCGGTCGCAGTCTTCATCAGGTTCGCATACGATCCCTTCGCACACCTGTTCATACATTGATCTGGATCAAGGCTGTTTGAAGTAGTCGGTCACATCATTCACGTCGTAGACCACCCTTCCCGCCACCTGCAACGGCACTATCCACGAGGTAGCCAGGCCATGATTGATCAGACAGTCGTAGAACTGTCGCGGCTGCAATTCGCGCTGACCGCGATGTACCACTTCCTATTCGTACCGCTCACCCTCGGCCTGTCCTTCATGGTGGCCATCATGGAGAGCGTGTACGTGATGACCGGCAAGGAGATCTGGCGCAGGATGACCCTGTTCTGGGGCGTCCTGTTCGGCATCAACTTCGCCATGGGCGTCGCCACCGGCATCGTCATGGAATTCCAGTTCGGCATGAACTGGTCCTATTACAGCCACTACGTGGGTGACATCTTCGGTGCGCCGCTGGCCATCGAAGGCCTGATGGCGTTCTTCCTGGAAGCCACCTTCGTCGGCCTGTTCTTCTTCGGCTGGAACCGCCTGACCAAGGTCAAGCACCTGATGGTGACCTGGCTGATGGCGCTGGGCACCAACCTGTCGGCGATCTGGATCCTGATCGCCAACGGCTGGATGCAGAACCCGACGGGTGCGGTGTTCAACCCGGAAACCATGCGCATGGAAGTCGTCGACTTCATGGCCGTGGTGTTCAACCCGGTGGCGCAGGCCAAGTTCGTGCACACCGTCAGTGCCGGTTACGTGACCGGTGCGGTGTTCGTGATGGCGATCAGCGCCCTCTTCCTGCTGCGCAACAAGCACAAGGACCTGGCCCGCCGTTCGTTCGCGGTGGCCGCAGCCTTCGGCCTGCTGTCGTCGCTGTCGGTGGTGGTGCTGGGTGACGAGAGCGGTTACGCCGCCAGCGAACACCAGAAGATGAAGCTGGCCGCGATCGAAGCGATGTGGGAGACCGAGCGTGCACCGGCCGACTTCACCGCCTTCGGCATCCCGAACCAGGAAACCCACCAGAACGACTACGCGGTGAAGATCCCGTACCTGATGGGCCTGATCGCCACCCGTTCGTTGAACCAGCCGATCCCGGGCATCCTGGAACTGGTCGATCGTGCCGAGCACCGCGTGCGCGGTGGCCAGCTGGCCTACGGTGCACTGGAACGCCTGCGCGCCAACAAGAACGACGTTGAGGCGCGCGAGATGTTCGACCGCCATTGGCAGGACCTGGGCCATGGCCTGCTGCTCAAGCGCTACCGCGATGACATCCTCAACGCCACCCCGCAGGAAATCTCGCAGGCGGCGATGGACACCGTGCCGCGCGTGATGCCGCTGTTCTGGACCTTCCGCGTGATGGCCGGCCTGGGCTTCTACCTGATCGCCTTCTTCGCGCTGGCCTTCTACTACTCCTGCCGCAACAACTTCCAGGACAAGCGCTGGTTCCTCAAGCTGGCCCTGTGGACGCTGCCGGCACCGTGGATCGCGATCGAATGTGGCTGGTTCGTGGCCGAATACGGTCGCCAGCCGTGGGCGGTCGACGGCGTGCTGCCGACCTTCTATGCGGCATCGGGCCTGGCCCTGCATGAAATCGTGCTGACCCTGGCGGGCTTCACCGCGATCTACACCGCGCTGATCGTGGTCGAGATCAAGCTGATGCTCAAGGCGATCCGCAAGGGTCCGGACGAGGTGCTGCCGTCGCTGCAGTCGCCCCAGCCGCATGCTTCCCACAATGCCTCGGCGCCGGCCGCCGGCCAGGCCTGAGGCAGGAGAACCAAGATGGATTTCATTCTTCTGGACTACACCACGCTGCGCGTGATCTGGTGGCTGCTGCTCGGCATCCTGCTGATCGGTTTCGCCGTGATGGATGGTTTCGACCTGGGCGTGGGCACCCTGCTGCCCTTCGTCGCCCGCAACGATGCCGAGCGCCGGCTGGTGATCAACACCATCGGCCCGGTTTGGGAAGGCAACCAGGTATGGCTGGTGCTCGGTGGCGGTGCGATCTTCGCCGCCTGGCCGCCGCTGTATGCGGTCAGCTTCTCCGGGTTCTACCTGGCGATGTTCGTGATCCTGTTCGCCCTGATCCTGCGTCCGGTCGGCTTCAAGTTCCGCAGCAAGATGCCCAGCGAACGCTGGCGCAACACCTGGGACTGGGCGCTGTTCATCGGTGGCTTCATCCCGGCGCTGATCATGGGCGTGGCGGTGGGCAACGTGGTGCTGGGCGTGCCGTTCCACTTCGATGACAGCATGCGCATCTTCTACACCGGCTCATTCTTCGGCCTGCTGATGCCCTTCGCGCTGCTGGCCGGCCTGCTCAGCGTGTCGATGCTGGTCGCCCACGGTGCCGCCATGCTGGTGCTGAAGACCGATGGCCCGGTGGCCGAGCGTGCGGCCCGCTTCGGCAGCATCGCCGCGATCATCGCCTTCGTGCTGTTCGCGGTCGGTGGCGCCTGGGTGGCCTTCGGCCTGCCGGGTTACCAGATCACCTCGCAGGTGGTCACCGATGGCGCCACCAATCCGCTGCTGAAGACCGCCGAACTCGGCGCCGCCGGTGGCTGGATGCGCAACTACAGCACGATGCCGGCCACGATCCTGGCCCCGCTGCTCGGCCTGGCCGGCCTGCTGGCCAGTGCGGTGCTGCTGCGTGCCCGTCGCGGCGGCCTGGCCTTCATTGCCTCCGGTGCGGCCATCGCCGGCATCATCCTGACCGTCGGCTTCGCCATCTTCCCGTTCCTGCTGCCGTCCTCGAGCCAGCCCACCTCCAGCCTGACCGTGTGGGATGCCTCGTCCAGCCACCTGACCCTGTGGATCATGCTGCTGGCCACGGCGGTGTTCCTGCCGATCATCATCGGTTACACCACCTGGGTGTACCGCGTGCTGAAGGGCAAGACCACCACTGAAGAAATGGGCAACAACCCGAACGCGTATTGATCGCCTGCACGTGTGCCGACCAACGGTCGGCACCTACCCGGAATGAAGGAGACTGATCATGTGGTATTTCGCCTGGATTCTCGGCGCCGGCCTCGCCTCGACGGTGGCCATCCTCAACGGCATGTGGTTCGAAGCCCGCGAGCAGAACCGCATCGAGAAAGAAAATCGTCGCTGAGCTGTAAAAAAACCTTGCCGCCCTGGCCTTCACACGGTATCTTAGGCGGCTCCTTCGGGGTGTAGCTCAGTCTGGTAGAGCGCTACGTTCGGGACGTAGAGGTCGCAGGTTCGAATCCTGTCTCCCCGACCACTTCGGTGGTCGCATTGAAGCCTGGTGAAGTCGTCCAGGCTTTTTTGTTCCCTGAAGTGGCACTGCTTCGGTAGTGTGAAGAAAACGGCATTTACCCCTTGCCGCCATCGGGGTAAATCGCTAGAATAGGCGGCTCCCTTCGGGGTGTAGCTCAGTCTGGTAGAGCGCTACGTTCGGGACGTAGAGGTCGCAGGTTCGAATCCTGTCTCCCCGACCACTTCGGTGGTCACCAAGAAGCCTGGAAGACATCACTGTCCTCCGGGTTTTTTTGTATCAGGCACCCGGCCGCCCGCATGACGGGACCTTGCCGGAGCCCGCACGTACAATGGCCGCGCTGCCGGCCCGCCAGCAGCCCCTCCCCCACCTGCCGCTTCGGCGTAGACCGATGCCGGCGCTGCATGCCATTGCCCCGGCGTGCGACACCTGCAAGGACCACCGATGAGTTCCTCCACTTCCGATTCGCCGTCGCTGCTGCACGGGCGCGTCCTCGCGTTCGCTGCGATCCTGCTGGCAGCGATCAACCTGCGCACCGCGGTCACCTCGATCACCCCGCTGCTGGACGTGCTCGGCCAGCAGTTCGGCTTCGGCACCACCATGACCGGCGTGCTGGGCATGCTGCCGACCGCCTCGTTCGCGCTGTTCGGCGTCGCCACGCCGGCACTGGCGCGGCGCCTCGGGCTGGAGCGCACCACGCTGCTGGCGATGGTGATGGCGATGGCCGGCCTGCTGCTGCGCTCCAGCGCCGGCAACGTCGGCACGCTGCTGTTGGGTTCGGTGGTGGCACTGGCCGGCATGGGCATCGGCAACGTGGTGGTGCCACCGCTGGTGAAGCGCTATTTCGCCAACAAGGTCGGCACCATGAGCACGCTCTACATCAGCGTGCTGCAGCTGGGCACGATGCTGCCGGCGCTGCTGGCGGTGCCGGTGGCCAACGCCGCAGGCTGGCGCGTCTCGCTGGGCATGTGGGCGCTGCTGGCGCTGGCTGCCGCACTGCCGTGGCTGGTGCTGGCCACGCGCGCGCCGAAGCCGCAGACCGACGCGTCCGATCCGACCGCGCAGCCGCACGGCAAGGTCTGGCGCACGTCGCTGGGCTGGAGCATGACGCTGATGTTCGGCATGACCTCGCTGATGACCTACTCGATGTTCACCTGGCTGCCGCGCATCGTGGTCGAGGCCGGTGGCACGCCCGCGTTCGGTGGCGTGATGGTCGCCGTGTTCTCGGCGCTGGGCCTGCTGCCGTCGCTGGTCATTCCATCGATGGCGGTGCGTCTGCAGAACCCGTTCCCGCTGGTGCTGATCGGCTTCTTCTCGTTCGTGATCGCCTTCACCGGCCTGCTGCTGGCACCGATGAAGGCGCCACTGCTGTGGGCCTGCCTGCTCGGTGTCGGCCCGTCCACCTTCCCGCTGGCACTGACGCTGATCAACCTGCGCACGCGCACCCCGACCGGCTCGGCGGCGCTGTCCGGCTTCATGCAGGGCGTGGGCTACAGCTTCAGCTGCCTGGGCCCGTTCCTGGTGGGCTGGCTGCACACGGTCAGCGACGGCTGGACCCTCCCGTTCAGCTTCCTGTTCGGCTGCGCCACCCTGATGCTGTGCGCCTCGTGGGTGGCCTGCAAGCCGCGCAAGCTGGAAGATCTCTGGTAAGCGGCCGGGGCCGCCTGCCGGCCTCGTCGACCCGCCATCCGTCTTCACACGCATCTTGACGCTGGACTGACAATTCCGGGCGGATAGTGCCGGTGAATGCCCATCCTTGCCGCGTGCCGGCATCGGGCATGGGGGCGGCGTCGCCGCCCGGAACACCACTCGGTGTGCGGGGGACTTTCGTTTCAGACAAGACATTGCAGGTCGCTGTCCGGGTTGTACCCGCCCTTGCTGGGCGGCATGCACGAAGGGAGTGACGCAGGCCACGGCCATCCCAGAATCTGGCATGTGATGTGCGTCACATTTTCACAGGTTGTCTGGTTCGGAAGCCAAGGGGGTCCCCAATGGTTGTCCACCGCCGGCTGGCGCTCTGCGTCGGCCTTGCCTGCACCGCCCTGGCCTGGGCCAGCAGCGCTGCCCCGCCCGACCGCGACGCGGCGTTGGCCGAGATCGGCCGCTATCGAGACCAGGCGCGTTGGCTGGACGCCCTGGGCGCGATCGAGCGCGCCAGCCAGCAGCAACCCAACGACGACCTGCTGTTCAAGCTGCGCGTATTGACGCTGGGCGACATCGGCAACGCCTGGCGCGCGTGGGAGCTGTACCAGCAGCGCCCGCAACTCTTCGACGATGCACAGAAACAGCGCCTTGAAGGCGACTACCTGGCCAAGCTGGTGGTCTGGAGCCTGGCCTACAGCAGCAGCGAGGACAGCCGCCTGGAAGAGGCCGAATCGACCTTGGCCCGCATGCAGCGCTACCTTGGCGGCGAAGGCACGCCGCCCGCGCAGGCACCGCTGCGGATCCGCATGGACCGCCTGATCCTGCTCAACCGGCTGGGCCGCCATGCACAGGTCCGCGAGGAAGCCCGGGCACTGCAGGCCGAAGGCCACACCCTGCCCGACTACGTGCTGCCCGCAGTGGGCGATTCGTTGATGGGCACCCTGCACCCGGAGGAAGCCATTCCGGTGCTGCAGGCCGCCGTGGCCGGCGACCCGACACGCGACGCCTCGCATTCGGAGCTGGCCTACGCCTACCTGGAAAGCGAGCAGCAGGAAAAGGCCATCGACCTGCTGCAGGCATGGCGTGACAAGGAGCCGGCCTGGCGCTGGAGCAACGGCAAGTCGCCCTACGCGAACTGGTCGCGCTACGAGGCCGACCTCAACCTGGCGATGGTGCGCGCCTACAGCGGTGACCTGCACACCGCGCAGCACGACCTGGAGTCGATGGTCGAGATCGCACCCGGCAACGGCGGGCTGCAGAGTGCGCTGGGCAGCGTCTACATGATGCGCGGCTGGCCACGCAGGGCGCTGCAGCGCCAGCAGATGGCGCACGCGCTGGACCCGCGTGACATCGAACCGCGACTGGGCATGGAAGAAGCCTACGTTGCCCTGCAGCGCGACGACCTGGCGCGACCGCTGCACGATGACCTGGTCGCGCGCTATCCCACCCAGCCGGCGGTCGAACGCATGGACCAGGCCTGGCGTGCGCATCGCGGCTGGCAGCTGAAGGCATGGACCGACATCGGCCACAGCTCCGGGGGCGGTGGCACCTCGCCACTGGGCAACAACGATCGCCACTACGGCGTGGAAGTGGAGACGCCGATCCTTGATGACCGCTGGCGGTTGTTCGCCCTCGCCGACCGGCGTTCGACCGACTTCCAGGACCAGCGCATTGATCCGTTGTGGCTGGGCGCGGGCGTGCGTTACCGCTTCGGGCGGCTGGACGCAGAAGCAGCCGTACTGCGCGCCAACGACCACATCGGCGATACCGGCCTGCGCGCCGGTGTCGGCTGGCAGTTCAACGATTACTGGCATGCCGGCGTGGTGGCCGCGCGCAATGATCCGGACGCCTCGATGCAGGCGCGCGCGGCCGGCATCACCGCCGACAGCGTGAGCGCACAGGTGGACTACCGGCGCAGCGAGCTCACCCACTGGATGTTCGGCGCCAGCCGCTTCCGCTATGACGATGGCAACCATCGCGAGCTGTTCAGCACCAGCCTGGAACAGCGCCTGCTGACCCGCCCCCGCTGGCTGATCGATGGCCTGGCCAGCGCCTACACCAGTCGTGGCAGCCGCGACGATGCGCCCTACTTCAACCCGAAACGCGACCGCATGGTCGAGATCGGCCTGCGCATCGACCAGCAGCTGTGGCGGCATTACGAGCGCCACTTCCGGCACCGGCTGACCGTCTCGCTGGGCGACTACTGGCAGGACGGCTTCGGCAGCGCACTGGTGCCGTCGGTGTCCTACATGCATGAGTGGCAGCTGGGCCCCGGCCGCGTGTTCGAGTACGGCGTGCGCTGGTCACGGCCGGTCTACGACGGCCATCGCGAACGCCATATCGGCTTCGAAGCCGCATTGCGCTGGGGAGACTGACATGGCCCGCATCCTGCGACTGATCGTGCTCCTGCTGCTGGCCAGCGTGCCGCCGGCGTTCGCGCAGCAACCCCTGCATCTTGATGCGATCGACAACGGCCTGCTGATCCTCAGCTACCACGACATCCGCGACCAGGTGGCCGCCAAGGGCGATGCCGATACCTATGCGGTGAGCACGCAGAACTTCGCCGCGCACCTGGACTGGCTGGGCGCGCATGGCTATCACCCGGTCTCGCTGTCGCAGGTGATCGAAGCCTCGCAGGGCCGTGCCACGCTGCCGCCGAAACCGGTGCTGCTGACCTTCGACGATGGCCTGCGCAGCGTCTACGACAAGGCCTTCCCGCTGCTGCAGGCCTACCATTACCCGGCCCTGGTGGCGGTGATCACCGACTACGTGGACATGGCACCGGGCCGCACCATCGACTACGGCTACCGCCCGTTCGGCCACGATGATTTCGTCACCTGGGCGCAGCTGAAGCAGATGCACGACAGCGGCCTGATCGAAGTGGCCAGCCATACCGACGACCTGCACCACGGCGTGATTGCCAACCCACAGGGCAATTCCACGCCCGCCGTGGTCACCCGCATCTACACCCCCGCCACGCACAGCTACGAAAGCGAGGCGCAGTATGAGCAGCGCCTGCGCACCGACCTCACACGCAGCGCGCAGCGCATCGAACAGCATCTCGGCGTACGTCCGCGCGCGATCGTCTGGCCGTACGCGGCCTACAACCAGTTGAGCAACGACATCGCCGAGCAGCTGGGCATGCCGGTCTCGTTCGACCTGGAAGGCCGCAGCACCCCGGTGGCCAGCGACCTGCACGGGCTGGCGCGATTGCTGGTGAGCGACAACCCGACGGTGGAAGGCCTGGCCTATGAGCTGCGCCGTGATATCGCGCTCGATGGCATCCGCGCCCTGCAGATCGACCTGGACGATGTATATGACCCGGATCCGGCGCAGCAGGCACGCAATCTCGATGCATTGATCGAGCGGGTCAAGCGCATCGCGCCGACCCATGTCTATCTGCAGGCCTTCGCCGACCCGGACGGCAACAACACCGCCGATGCGCTGTATTTCCCGAACCGGCACATGCCGATGCGGGCGGACCTGTTCAGCCGCGTCGCCTGGCAGCTGAAATCCCGCGCCGGGGTGAAGGTCTACGCGTGGCTGCCGGTGCTCGGCTTCGAGCTGCCCGACCCGGTGCAGCGCAAGGCGCTGGCGATCCGAAATGGTGATGCCGACGGCATGTACCGGTTGGATTTCACCAACCCGAAGGCCAGGCAGATCATGCTCGACATCTACGAGGATCTGGCGGTCAATTCCTACTTCGAAGGCCTGCTGTTCCATGACGACGGTTACCTGCGCGACACCGAGCTGCCCGCGCTGGCGGCCGGCGAGGATGGCAGCGCACGTACCCAGGCACTGATCGACTTCACCCTGGCCCTGCGCGACAGCGCGCAGCGCTGGCGGCCGAAACTGGCAACGGTGCGCAACCTGTATGCCGAGCCGGTACTCCGCCCGCAGAGCGAAGCCTGGTTCGCGCAGCGCCTGGACCTGTTCAACAAGGCCTACGACCAGACGGCGCTGATGGCGATGCCGTGGATGGAAGGCAGCAAGCACCCCGAGCGCTGGCTCGATCAGTTGCTGGCCGCGGTACGCACACACGACCCGCAGCTTCAGCACACGCTGTTCGAGCTGCAGACCGTCGATTGGCGCAGCGGGCAGCCGATTCCCGCCGAGCGCCTGCGTGCGCAGATCCGCCAGCTGCAGGCGCAGGGCGTGCACCACTTCGCCTGGTACCCGGATGACTTCATCGCCGACCAGCCCTCCACCCGCGATGCCCGCGCGGCGATGTCCGCCGGCAACTTCCCGTACCCGGAGAAGTGACATGGACATGCATCCGCTGCTGCAGGTCCTGTTCCAGTTCGCCTTCTACTACCCGATGGTGATGGCGTTCTTCTGGATGTCCGGTGGCCTCTACTACTACTTCCGGCGCGAGCGGCATTCGCGGCCACGCAACGATCCACCGCTGATGATCGATCCACCGTTCGCCACCCTGCTGATTCCCTGCCACAACGAAGCGGAGAACCTGGGCGACACGCTTGGTGCGGCATTGGCACAGCGCTATCCGGCCGATTACGAGGTAATCGCCATCGACGATGGCAGCAGCGACGACACCGGTGCCCGCCTGGATGCGCTGGCCGCGAAGTACCCGCGGCTGCGCGTGCTGCACCTGGATCGCAACCTGGGCAAGGCCAACGCCCTGCGCATGGGCGCGCTGGCGGCACGCTCGGAATATCTTGTGTGCATCGACGGCGATGCAATGCTGGAAGAACACGCGCTGCACTGGATGATCTGGCACCTGGTCAGTGGCAACCGGGTCGGCGCGGTCACCGGCAACCCGCGCATCCGCAACCGCTCCACCCTGCTCGGGCGCCTGCAGGTGGCCGAGTTCTCCTCGATCATCGGCATGATCAAGCGGGCGCAGCGGGTGTACGGGCGCATCTTCACCATCTCCGGCGTGATCGCCGGTTTCCGCCGCACCGCCCTGCACCAGGTCGGCTGGTGGTCGGATGACATGGTGACCGAGGACATCGACATCAGCTGGCGCCTGCAGCGCGCGCACTGGGATATCCGCTACGAACCCAACGCGCTGTGCTTCATCCTGATGCCGGAAACGCTCAAGGGGCTGTGGCGGCAGCGCCTGCGCTGGGCCCAGGGTGGCGTGGAGGTGATGCTGCGCCACGCGCGCTCGCTGCTGCACTGGAAAGAGCGCCGCATGTGGGGCGTGTTGCTGGAGTACGTGCTGAGCGTGGTGTGGGCCTACACCATGCTGTTCATCGTGCTGCTGTGGGCACTCGGCAAGTTCATCGAGCTGCCGCCGCAGCTGCATATCGCCAGCCTGCTGCCGGAGTGGCATGGCGTGATCCTGGCACTGGTCTGCCTGCTGCAGTTCGCCAGCAGCCTGATCATCGACCGGCGTTACGAGACACAGATTGGACGCAATTACTTCTGGGTCATCTGGTACCCGATGGCGTACTGGCTGATCAGCCTTTCCACCACCCTGGTGGCGCTGCCGAAGACGCTGCTGCGCCGTCGCAGCAAGCGGGCCACCTGGACCAGCCCTGACCGGGGGATCCGATGAACGCGCAACGCCCGTCCAACCGTTTCGACTCGCGGATGATCCGCAAGCCGCACCGCCAGCCACGCTTCCAGCGCACTGCCTGGGGCTTCGTCACCCTGGCGTTCTGGGGCTTCTACTTCTACCTGTGGGCGCCCCTGGTGACCCTGCTCTCGTGGCTGATCGGTGGCCAGCTGGCCTGGCGGCAACTGTACGAACGGCAGAACCAGTTCGACCCGTACGTGCTGGTCGCGCTGCCATTGATGCTGCTGTGCGCCAGCGTGCTGCTGATCGGCTGGGCCGAGTACAACCGCGCCCGTTTCCGTGGCCGCGAGCGCCGCCTGCCGCGGCCGCTGGCCAGCCTCAACGAGGTGGCCGCCGACCTGGGCGCCAGCACCGGGCTGGCCGAACGCCTGCTGGGCTGCAAGGCCGCAACGCTGCACATGGACGATCACGCGCGGCCGATCGGCATCCGCCGCGAGGTGGTGTAGACCGATGCCAACTTTGGTCGGCGTTCTCTCTGGTGGGTGCCGACCTTGGTCGGCACCGGGGTCTACCGCGAAGAGCATCCACGCATGGCGTGGATCTACTTGCGCGTCTGCCCTTCCCCGCGCACGACAAATCGTTCGACGGTGAGCGCTTCCAGCCCCATCGGGCCGTAGGCGTGCAGGCGCGTGGTGGAAATGCCGATCTCGCTGCCCAGGCCCAGCTGGCCACCGTCGGAGAAACGCGACGAAGCGTTGACCATCACCACCGCCGAGCGCAGTGCAGTGACGAAGCGCTCGGCGTTGCCCGCGTCTTCGGTGGCGATCACTTCGGTATGGTCGGAGGTGTAGGTACGGATGTGCGCGATGGCAGCGTCGAGATCGTCAACCACGCGCACCGCCAGCACAAGATCAAGGAACTCGGCGGCATAGTCGTCTTCGGTGGCCAATATGCTGCCCGGCAGTAGCGGCTGCGCCAGTGCATCGGCACGCAGCTGCACGCCGCGCTCGCCGAGCGCCTGCGCCACGCGCGGCAGGAACGCTTCGGCCACATCACGATGCACCAGCAGCGTCTCCAGTGAATTGCAGGCCGCAGGACGGCTGCACTTGCCGTCCACCAGCAGGTCGATGGCCTTGCCGAGGTTGGCACTGGCATCCACGAACAGGTGACAGACGCCCTTGTAATGCTTGATCACCGGCACGCGTGCATGCTCGGCAACGAAGCGGATCAGTCCTTCGCCACCGCGCGGAATGGCCAGGTCGATCAGCTCATGCAGCTGCAGCAGTTCGAGCATCGCTTCACGGCGCAGGTCGGTCAGCACGGTCACCGCCGCCGGCGGTACGCCGTTGGCCTTCAATGCACCGGCCAGCGCCTGGGCGATGGCGGTGTTGGAGTGGATCGCTTCGGAACCACCGCGCAGGATCACGCCATTGCCCGCCTTCAGGCACAGCGCGGCCGCTTCGGCGGTCACGTTCGGGCGGGCTTCGTAGATCATCGCGATCACCCCCAGCGGAACGCGTACCTTCTGCACCCGGATGCCGTTCGGACGTACCTCGTCGCGGGTGACCTGGCCGACCGGATCGGGCAGTGCCGCCACTTCGCGTACCGCTTCGGCCATCGCGAACAGGCGCGCCGGGTCCAACGCCAGGCGATCGAGCATGGCACTGCCAACGCCCTTGTCACGCGCGGCGGCGAGGTCCCGCGCGTTGCCGGCCAGGATCAGCCCTGCATTCACTTCCAGTGCCTGCGCCATCGCCAGCAGCAGCGTGCGCCGCGCCGCGCTGTCCAGGCCGGCAACGATCTGCGCCGCATCGCGGCAGGCGCGCACCTGCGCTTCGATTTCGCTCATCGGGGTGTCCTTCAAACCGTTCATGGCAGCACCAGGTCGTCGCGATGGACGACGCTGCCGCCGTAGTTGTAGCCGAGCACGGCCTGGATGTCGCGCGAATGGTGGCCGGCGATCCGGCGCACGTCATCGGCGGCGTACTGGCTGACGCCGCGGGCGACACAGACACGCCCCTGCGGCGCGATCCAGCACACCTGCACCATGTCACCGCGGCGGAACGCGCCCTCAGCACCGGTGATGCCACCGGGCAGCAGCGAGGCGCCCTTCTCGCGCATCGCCTGTGCCGCACCGGTATCGATGATGATCGCGCCCTCGGCCAGCGGCGCGTGCCGCAACCAGTGCTTGCGGGCGGCCTCGCGGCTGCGTGCGGCATGGATGCGGGTGCCGAACAGGCGGTCCTGCGCCAGCGCGCGCACCACGTCGCTGCTGCGGCCGTTGAACAGGTAGGTCTCGATGCCAAGACGGCCCGCCTTGGCCGCCGCCTCCAGCTTGGTCCGCATGCCGCCGGTACCGGCGCGCGAGCCAGCGCCACCGGCCATCGCCAGCACATCGTCACTCAGTTCCGGTACGTCGTGCAGGGGCCGCGCGTCGGCCACGGTGCGCGGGTCGGCGCTGTACAGGCCGTCGATGTCGGTGGCGATGAACAGCGCATCGGCATCGACCAGTGCGGCCACGGTCGCGGCAAGGTTGTCGTTGTCGCCGAGCTTGAGTTCGTCCACCGACACGGTGTCGTTCTCGTTGACCACCGGCAGCGCACCCAGGCGCAGCAGTTCGCTCAGCGTAGCGCGTGCGTTGAGGTAGCGGCGGCGGTTGCGCAGGTCGTCGTGGGTCAGCAGCACCTGCGCCACCGGGCGCTCGAAGAATCGCTGCCAGAGCCCGATCAGCTGCGCCTGGCCGAGCGCGGCCAGGGCCTGCCGCGCCGCCATCGCCGCACCGGGTTCATCGGCCCGCGGCAGGATCGCGCGCCCCGCCGCAACCGCACCGGAGGAGACGATCACCACCTCGCGCCCGGCCAGTACGTTGGCGGAAACAAACTGGGCCAGGCCCAGCGCGTGGCGTGGCGACAGGCCGCCACCATCGGCCGCCAGCAGGCTGCTGCCGACCTTCAGCACTGCACGCCGCCACGGCGGCAGCGCCTGTTGCGGGAACGGCGAGGCGACGTTGGCGGCGTGCAGGGTCATCGGTCAGGGCCTCAGCGGGTATTCCATTCGTGCACGGTCAGCTCGGAAGCGTGCATCGTCACCAGCGGATCGGTAGCGACGATGGCCTGCGCCTGTTCCAGGCTCTCGACGTTGCACAGCACATAGGCACCACCGCTGCCATCGGCGAAACCACCGGTCAGCTGCAGCTTGCCCTGTGCCTGCAACGCATCGAGGAAATCACGGTGCGGCTGCACCGCCGCGGCGTTGAAGTCGGGGCGGCGCATCGCCAGCACCAGATACACCGTGGCCGCCATCAGGACAACGCCTGCCAGCGTGCACGCAGTTCATCCAGGCGCAGATCAGCGGCCGAACCCGGCGACACGCGTGCGACCAGGCTGCCTTCCGGCGTGCGTCCCTGCCCTGCGCTGTCGGCGCCCGCCGCGGCGGCCTTGTAGGCCTCGCGGAACGGCACGCCGGCCACGGCCGCTTCCACGGCCACGTCGGTGGCATACATGCCCGAATCGATCGCCGCACGCAGCCTGTCGTCGCGCCATTCCAGGTTGGCCAGCAGCGCCGGCAGCAGCTCCAGCGCGGCCAGGCCACGGCCGAAGCCGTGGAAGATGGCACCCTTGGACGACTGCAGGTCACGGTGATAGCCGGACGGCAGCGACAGCAGCTGCTCGATCTCGGTGCGTGCGGCGGCGACGCTGGCGTGGGTCGCACGCATCAGTTCGATCACGTCCGGGTTGCGCTTGTTGGGCATGATCGAGCTGCCGGTGGTGTACTGCGCCGGCAATGCCACGAAACCAAATTCGGCGCTGGTGAACAGCGACAGGTCCCACGCGATGCGGCGCAGGTCCAGCGTGGCGCCTCCCAGCGCTTCCAGCGCGGCCAGCTCGAACTTGCCGCGCGACAGCTGCGCGTAGATCGGCGAGACCTGCATGCGCGCGAAGCCCAGCGCCGCCGTGGTGTGCTCGCGGTCCAGCGGCAGGTTCACACCGTAACCGGCGGCGGTGCCAAGCGGATTGGCATCCACCAGCGCATGCGTGTCGCGGGCGCGGATGGCGTTGTCGATGAAGGCCTCGGCCCAGCCGGCCCACCACATGCCGGCCGAGGAGACCACGGCGCGCTGGATGTGGGTATAGCCAGGAATCGGCAGGTCCTTCTCGGCCTGCGCACGGTCCAGCGCGACCTTGGCCACGTCGGCGCTGAGCTGGGCCACGCGCAGCAGCTTCTCCTTCAGCCACAGGCGGGTGGCGACCAGGATCTGGTCATTGCGGCTGCGGCCGGTGTGGATCTTGCGGCCGGCATCGCCGAGGCGTTCGGTCAAACGCGCTTCGATCGCCGAGTGACCGTCTTCGTACTGCGTGTCCAGCACGAAGCGGCCTTCACGGAAATCCTGCGCCAGCACGTCGAGCTCGCGCAGCAGGCCGGCCAGCTCGTCGGCGCTGAGGATGCCGATGTGCTGCAGGCCCTGTGCATGCGCGGCGCTGGCGGCGATGTCATGCAGGAAGAACTCGCGGTCGAGGATCACGTCGTCGCCGGCGAGGAAGGTCTGGATCTGGGCGTCGACAGCGACGCCGGGCTTCTGCCAAAGAAGGTCTGCCATGGGGGCTCCGGAATGCGTGTTCAGTGCGGGATCGACGTCAGTTCGTCGATGCCCAGCGCGAGGTTGAGGTTCTGCATGGCCTGGGTGGCCGCGCCCTTGAGCAGGTTGTCCAGGGTCGCCACCACCACCACCCGCTTGCCGCCCGGGGCCAGGGTGAAGCCGCCGACCTGGGCACCGTGGCGGCCGGCAATGCGGCTGACCCACGGCGCTTCATCCACCACCTCGATCAGCGGTTCGCCGGCATAGGCCTGCTGGAAGCGCTCGACGATCTGCTCGCGGGTCTGCACGCGGTTCAGCCACAGGTTGGCGGTGAGCGTGATGCCACGGAAATGCGGCGCGACGTGCGGCATGAACTCGACCGCCACGCCCAGCTGCACCGACACCTCGCGCTCGTGCACGTGGTTGGTCAGCGCATACGGCATCAGGTTGTCGGCCAGCAGTTCGACGTTGTTCTTGTCCGACGGCGTGGTGCCGGCACCGGAGTAGCCTGACACACCGAAGCACTGCGGCGGGCCGGCCAGCAGGTCCAGCAGCGGATGCACCGCCAGCTGCATCGCCGTGGCATAGCAGCCCGGGTTGCTGATGTGCTTCTGGCCGTTGTAACGGCCGCGGGTCAGCTCCGGCAGGCCGTAGTACCAGCTGTTGTCGAAACGGTAGTCGGCCGACAGGTCGACGATGACAGTGTCCGGCTTCACCGCTTCCAGTGCCGCCACGAATGGAGCGGCCAGGCCGTTGGGCAGGGCCAGGATCACCGCGTCCACGCCCTTGGCGGCCACCGCGTCGGCGTCCAGGTTCTCGTATTGCAGCTCACCCTGGAATTCCGGGTGATGGTCGGACAGGCGCTGCCCGGCACGCTCGCGCGAGGAGACGAAGGCCAGTTTCAGGCGCGGATGCGCGGCCACCAGCTTGATCAGCTCGGCGCCGGTATGGCCACGGGCCCCGACGATGCCCAGGGTGAAAGTCGAATCGTTCATGCGTGACTGTCCAGGCGGTACTGCAGGTGGCGCTTCACGCCCTGCCATTCCGCATCGATGATGGAGAAGATGACGGTGTCGCGCGGCGTGCCGTCGGCGTGCCGCTTGTGGTTGCGCAGCACGCCATCCTGCTTGGCGCCGAGGCGGGCGATGGCGGTGCGCGAGGTGAAGTTGAACCAGCTGGTTTCCAGCACCAGGCTGATGCAGCCCATGGTTTCGAAGGCGTGCTGCAGCAGCAACAGCTTGGTTTCGGTGTTGACGCCGGTACGCTGCACGCGCGGTGCATACCAGGTGTAGCCCAGGCTGAGCTTGGGCACGCCGGCATCCAGGTCGTAGAAGCGGGTGGTACCCACGATGTCACCCGCCGCATCAAGGATCACGAACGGCAACACCTTGCCTTCCGCCTGCGCCTGCAGCGCGGCCTGCACATAGTGTTCGACCCGCTCCGGCGAAGGCACCTGGGTGTACCAGAGCTGGTCCAGGCCGCTGCCCTCCACGGCGGCGCGCAGGCCAGGCACATGCTCGGGCTGCAGCGGCTGCAGTGTCACGTGTTGGCCGCGCAGAGTGGGAATCGTAGTCCAGTGATCGGAATGGTCCATCATTCAGTCCTGCAGGCTCGGTGCGCGCTGGGCGCAATGGTCGACATAGGTGCTGATCCGGTCGATGCCATCGGCACCGAACCAGAACACTTTCCAGTGGTCCTGCTTGTAGCAGCCGTCGGATTCAGCGTAATAGAAGTGGTTGATCGGGTTGCCGTGGCGCGAACGCCAGAACAGCTGCGGTGTTTCCTCCAGCATCACGTTCCAGACCGCGCGGCCCAGGCCCTCGCCCTGCGCATCGTCGAGCACGGCGAACTTGTCCAGGTACACGCCCTCCGCCTCGTCGGTGAGGATCACCGCGGTGCGGTAGTTCTCGCTGACATAGGCACGCAGCAGCTTCGTCTTTTCGAAGTACTTCGGCACCAGGGTGCGGCCGAAGCTGGATTCGATCAGGCCCTTCAGGCGCGGCAGGTCCAGCTCGCTCCAGGCAGTGGCGCGCAGCACCTTTTCGCCCTTGCGCACCAGCGTGCCCGAGCCCTTGTGGGTGAACAGTTCCTTGGCCAGGTCGGCCGGGCGCGTGATCGACACCGACGACTCCAGCGGCAGGCGGTCGAGCAGATCCTTGATCTGTTCAATCTTCACCTTCATGCCGCCGTGGATCCACGGCTGCGCGATCAGGTGGTCGTACTCGGTGGACAGGTTGATCGAATCGATCACGTTGCCCTGCTCGTCCAGCAGGCCGCCGGTGCCGGTCAGGAAGATGATCTTGTACGGTTGCAGCTCCTGTACGAGCTCGTTGGCGGCGAAGTCGGCGTTGACGTTGAGGATCTGGCCGCCCGCGGTTTCGCCCAGGCTGGTGATGACCGGGATCGACCCGGCACGCAGGCTGGCCTCGATCGGTGCCAGGTTGACCTTCTTCACCTCGCCGACCAGGCCGTAGGTGTCCACGTCCAGGTACTCGGCCTCGAACACGCCGCCGGTGATCGAGGTGGCGCGCGCGCCGTTCTGCTGCAGCGCCTCGACCAGGCGCAGGTTGGACTGCTGGAACACCCGGCGCACGATCGCCAGCGCTTCCGGCGAAGTCACGCGCAGGCCGTTGACGGTCTGCTTCTCGATGCCGGCGGCGGACAGTTCGGCATCCAGCTGCGGGCCGGCGCCGTGCAGCACGATCGGGGTCAGCCCGACTTCCTGCAGGAACGACAGCGAGGAGGTCAGCGCGTCGAGGTCGTCGCGCAGCACCGCGCCGCCAACCTTGACCACGGCGAAACGCTTGGCGTCCAGCTGCGAGAAGCGCTTGAGGTACTGGCTGATCTCCTTCGCGCTGGCCATGCTGGAAAGCAGGCGCACGATGGTCTGGCGGGTCTGGCGGTGGGGCTGGAGGGCAGGAGACATTTCGGTTTCGTCACAGGCGGCGGTCGCCGCGTTGCAGTTCCACCCGGCAGGGCCGGGCGGCGTTGTGGGGTCGATCAGGCGCCGGCGGCGATGATGCGATGCACGGCGTCGGTGTAGCGCTGCAGCTGCTCCAGCGTCACGAACTCATCGGCGGTGTGGGCCTGGGCGATGTCGCCCGGACCGAACACCAGCGTGGTGTAGCCACCGGCCGAGAACAACGAAGCCTCGGTCCAGAAATCCACCGCGTTGCCGATCGGCAGCTCCAGCGCATCGGCCACATCGCGCGCCAGCAGGCGGCGGTTCTCGGCCTCGGCGATGTCACCGGCCGGCAGGCTGGGGCCACGGAAGGTTTCAGTGAACAATGCGGCTTCCGGCTCGGCGAAACCGGCGAAGGTTGCCAGCAACCCGTCGATGTCCATCGACGGCAGCGGCCGGAACCCGAAGCGCACCTCGGCAGCCGGCGCGATCATGTTGGCCTTGATCCCGCCTTCGACGCGGCCGATGTTGAAACGCAGGCCGGTCAGTCCGCCAAAGCGGGCCGAGGCCAGCGATTCCACATGGTCCAGCGCGCGGTTGCCCCAGCGCATGGCCTGGTGCAGCGCACTGGCGGCCGCATCCTGCTTGCCGGACGCATGGCCGGCGCGGCCGGCGAACTGCATCAGCACCGAACTGATGCCACGATGCGCCAGCACCGCTTCGCTCATGGTCGGCTCGGCCACCAGCACCGCTTCATACGGCAGGCCACGCGCCAGGAACGCGGCGATGCAGCGCGGATCGTTGGCTTCCTCGTCGCTGGAGAACAGGAAGGCGGCATCGCCATCGCTGGCGTTGGCCGCCGCCACCAGTGCAGCGGCGGCGCCCTTGATGTCACACACGCCCAGGCCGACCACGCGGTCGTCCAGGCGCCGCATCACGTGCGGGTCGGCACTCCAGTGCGGCGAATCCGGCACGGTGTCCAGATGCACGTTGAACAGGTACTTCGGCGTGCCGCGCACGGCGTACAGGCTGACCGCACCGGCGCCATGGTCGATCACCTCGACGTTGAAGCCGGGCAGGTTCGCGCGCAGGTAATCGAAGATGCCACCGGTGGTGATCGCACGCGGCGGGTTGCGGGTGTCGAAGGACACCAGCGCCTGCAGATGCGAGATCGTCTGTTCAAGCATGAATCAAAGATCCTGTGGAATTCCGCCGGGCATGGCCCGGCGCTACCGTAATGCGTCTGGTGGAGAGCCCCCTTCTTGTTGAAGGGGGCGCGCCGAAGGCGCAGGGTTAAGGTGAAATGCGCGGGCTCGTGCTCAAGTCAACCACGGTTGACTTGAGCAAAGAGCGTCGAGCTCATGCCGAACAGCTTGATGAAGCCCTCAGCCTCCTCCACGCCCCAGTCGGCCGACTGCGCGTAGGTGGCGCCCTTGGCGTTGAGCAGGTGCGGCGACTTCACCGCCACTGCATCGACGCGGCCGCCGCGGGTTTCCAGCACCACTTCACCATTGACCTTGGCCTGCGAGGACTTCAGGAATGCCTCGATGTCGGTCTTCAGCGGGTCGTGGTAGAAGCCTTCGTACACCAGCTCCACCCACTTGCGTGCGACGTCCGGCTTGAAGCGGTTCTGCTGCTTGGTCAGCACGGCATCTTCCAGCGCGCGGTGCGCGGCCAGCAGCGAGACCAGGCCCGGGGCCTCGAACACGATGCGGCCCTTCAGGCCGATCACGGTGTCGCCGGTGTAGACGCCGCGGCCAACGCCGTACGGGGCGAACAGCTTGTTGAGCTGGGCCAGGATCTGGTCGCCCGGCAGCGCCTTGCCGTCCAGTTCGACGGCTTCGCCTTCAACGAACTTCAGGGTCACGGTCAGCGCCTGTTCCGGCCATTCGCTGCGCGGCGAGCACCAGCCACGCGCGCCTTCACCCGGGGCTTCCCAACGGTCGATCTCGCCGCCGGACATGGTCACACCCAGCAGGTTCTCGTTGATGGTGTAGGCCTGCTGCTTGGCGCGCACGCCGAAGCCGCGCTCTTCCAGGTACTTCTGCTCGTAGGCGCGGGTCTGGGTGTGTTCCTTCTGGATCTCGCGGATCGGCGCGATGATCTGGTAGTCGCCCAGTGCCTTCACGGCCAGGTCGAAGCGGACCTGATCGTTGCCCATGCCGGTGCAGCCATGGGCAATGATGTTGGTGCCCAGCTCGGCAGCACGCTTCAGCGCGGCATCGACGATCAGGTAGCGATCCGAGACCAGCAGCGGGTACTGGCCCTGGTAGCCCTCACCGGCCCACACGAACGGCTTGACGAAGCCTTCCCAGATGGCCGGGCCACCGTTGACGGTGACGTGACTGGTCACGCCCAGCTCGGCGGCGCGCTTCTCGATGAAATCACGCTCTTCATCATCCACGCCGCCGGTGTCGGCGAACACGGTGTGCACGTTGTAGCCGCGCTCCTGCAGGTACGGCACGCAGAAGCTGGTATCCAGGCCGCCGGAGAAGGCGAGAACGACGTCTTTGTTGCTCATGGGGATCAGGTCCACTTGGGGGATGGGAATTCGGTAGAGCCGACCGCTGGTCGGCTGAAATGTTGGATGCGCCGCTGCGGGAGCAGCCGACCAACGGTCGGCTCTACCCCTTGTTTGATTCAGCGCCCGGCAACCGCGGCCATGATCGCCTTCTGCACGTGCAGGCGGTTCTCGGCTTCGTTGATGGCGATGCACTGCGGCGAATCCATCACCGCATCGGTGGCCTTCACGTTGCGGCGCAGCGGCAGGCAGTGGCTGAACACACCGTTGTTGGTCAGCGCCATCTTCCGTTCGTCGACGATGAAGTGCTTGAACTGGTCGCGGATCGGCTTTTCCGGTTCCCAGTTGCCGAAGAACGGCAGCGCGCCCCAGCTCTTGGCGTAGACCACGTCGGCGCCGGCGTAGGCGCTGTCGATGTCATGGCTGATCTTCAGCGAGCCACCGCTCTCGGCCACGTTCTGCTCGGCCCAGCCCATGTAGCGGTCGTCGAGGATGTAGTCGGCGGTCGGGCACAGCAGGGTCACGTCCATGCCCATGCGGGTGGCGATGGTCAGCGCCGAATTGGCAACGGCGGTGTTCAGCGGCTTGGGGTGGTAGGTCCAGGTCAGCACGTACTTCTTGCCGCGCAGGTCCTGGGTGCCGAAGTGCTCCTGCAGGGCCATGATGTGGGCCAGCTCCTGGCACGGATGGGTGATGGTCTCCATGTTGATGACCGGCACCGGCGAGTACTTGGCGAAGCTGTTGAGGACGATGTCCTGGCGGTCGTAGGCCCAGTCGATGAACTTGGGGAACGCGCGCACGGCGATGATGTCGCAGTAACGGCCCAGCACCTTGGCCACTTCAGCGATGTGCTCTTCGGTATCGCCGTCCATCACCGTGCCGAGGTTGAACTCGATCGGCCACGCATCCTTGCCCGGCTGCAGCACCACCGCGTGGGCGCCGAGCTGGAACGCGCCCAGTTCGAAGCTGGTGCGGGTGCGCATGGACGGGTTGAAGAACACCAGCGCGATCGACTTGCCCTTGAGCTGGTCGCCGAGCTTGTTGCGCTTGAACAGCGCGGCCTGGGTCAGCAGCGCGTCGAGATCGCTGCGGCTCCAGTCCTGGGTGTTCAGGAAGTGCTTGGGGGACATCATCTTTCCTTGCGTGGCGGCGCCGGGTTCGACGCAGTGGAAGGGAAAAGCAGGAACCAAAGGTGGAGCGAAAAGGTTGCAGTTGCAGCTTTCAGAACGCAGAAACGAAAAAACCCAGCCGGCGGGCTGGGTTTTTTTCGGACGAACAGCAAAAAGCTCCGGTTACCCAGCGAGGATGTGGGGTTCCGGTCGACGCGCACGCGAGGTCATGCCAGACGCCTGTCGGGCTGCGCTGCTGTCGTGCTGGAAGTCGGTGAGCTTCATGGTCAAATATCTTTGCATGCGCCCGGGGCCGGCGCAAGGGGCCGGGGTCGCAGAATCAGGGATTGCTGGCAGTACCCTGCTCGGGGCCGACCCAGGGAGTGATCGACACCCGGATCTTGAGCCGGTTGCCGGGGTCTTCCGGCAGCCGCGAGCGGTACTTGGTGCCCTTGTAGACGTAATCCACGTCGTAGGCGATGGGCCGGCGGAATTCACGCCCCACCGGCACAATGCGGCAGTCGCGGGTCAGCATCGGGCCCGTGTTGGCCGGCGCCGGGGCCGGCGTCTCGGCTCCGGTCTCCTCAACGGCTTCCTCGTCGCTGCGCTTGAACATCGAGCGCACCGAGTCCCAGAAGCGGCTGATCCGGCCCTTGTCCTCGACCGGCTCCTCGCCCGTCACGTTGACCGGGGCCAGGGTCCGGGTCGACACCGGCTCGCAGTGCTCTTCGGTGCGGGTCGCACGCAGGGTCTGGAACACCGGCACGACGTTCAGGACCTGGGCATAGTCGAACTTCACGTTCTCCACGATCACCACCCGGTTGCGGGGCTCGGCCTCCTGCGCCAGCACCACGGCGGGCAGCGCCGACAGGCAGGCCAGGGTCAGCAACGCGGTGGATTTCATTGGCGACGGGAGCAAGGACACGGCAATAGTGTAGGCAGTGGCGAGCGCAAGGGGCTGAACATTACCCGTCCACGCCGCTCCTGCCCACCCCACCCTGGGTGACCCCGGCGTCCACCGGTGGCAACGGGTGCCCCCAAAGGGGGCCGACACGTTCTAAAATCACAGGCTTGTCCCCCAGCCACAGCCCCATGACCCTGCGCCTGCACAACAACCTGACTCGCCAGCTCGAACCGTTCACCCCGCTCGATCCAGCCTGTCCGACCCTGTATGTGTGCGGCCCGACGGTCTACAACTACGTGCACATCGGCAACGCCCGTGGCCCGGTGGTGTTCGGGGTGCTGGCCGACCTGCTGCGACGCCGTTTCGGCGCGCTGCGCTACGCCCGCAACATCACCGACGTGGACGACAAGATCAACACCGCCGCGCGTGAGCAGGGCGTGCCGATCAGCACCATCACCAACAAGTTCGCCGCCGCCTACCGTGAAGACATGGCCGCGCTGGGCGTGGTGCCACCGGACATCGAGCCGGAAGTGACCGCGCACATTCCGCAGATCATCACCATGATCGAGCAGCTGATCGCCAGCAATCATGCTTACGCCGCCGAGGGCCACGTGCTGTTCGCGGTGGCCAGCTTCGACGGCTACGGCAAGCTCTCGCGCCGCGATCCGGACGAAATGCTGGCCGGTGCCCGCGTCGACGTCGCCCCGTACAAGCGTGACCCGGGTGATTTCGTGCTGTGGAAGCCGTCGAGTGACGACCTGCCCGGCTGGGAATCGCCGTGGGGCCGGGGCCGGCCTGGCTGGCACATCGAGTGCTCGGCGATGGCTGCCGCCCACCTGGGCGAGACCATCGACATCCACGCCGGCGGCGTCGACCTGCAGTTCCCGCACCACGAGAACGAGCTGGCGCAGAGCGAATGCGCCCATGGCGGCAAGATCTTCGCCCGTTTCTGGCTGCACAACGGCATGCTCAATTTCGGCGGCGCCAAGATGAGCAAGTCGCTGGGCAACATCGAGCGCGTGCACGATCTGGTCCGCCAACACCCGCCGGAAGCGCTGCGCCTGGCCCTGCTGTCGGCCCACTACCGGCAGCCGCTGGACTGGTCCGATGGCCTGATCGAACAGTCGGTGCGCACCTTGGACCGCCTGTACGGCACTCTGCGCGAGCTGGCATCGGTCGAGGCCACTGCAGTGATTCCGGCCACGGTCGAAGCGACCCTGGACGACGATCTCAACACCCCGCAGGCGCTGGCTGAAGTGGCCCGCATCGCCGCCGATGCGCGTCGTGCCACCGACCCGGCCGAGCAGGCGCGCCTGAAGGGTGAACTGCTCGGCGCCGGCCTGGCACTGGGCCTGCTGCAGGCCGATCCGGCGCAGTGGTTCGGCACCGCGGCCAGCGAAGACGGCGACGATGCCCGCATCCAGGGCCTGATCGATGAGCGTGCCGCTGCCAAGAAGGCGCGCGACTTCGCCCGTTCCGACGCCATCCGCGACCAGCTGGCCGCCGAAGGCATCGTGCTGGAAGACACCCCGCAGGGCGTGCGCTGGTCGCGCAAGCGCGGCTGACCCGCCCTGCCCCGTGGCCGGCACGCCGGCCACGCCCCCACCGTAGAGACTGTTGTGACCGACTCCCCGTTCCCGCTTGAACCCACCGCCGCCGAGGCCCAGACCGCCATCGCCGAGGAATTCGGCTTCTTCGGCGACTGGTCCGAGCGCTACCAGTACCTGATCGACCTTGGCCGCAAGCTGCCGGCCTTCCCGGAAGAGTGGAAGACCGAAGAGCATCGCCTGCTCGGCTGCCAGTCGATGGTCTGGATCGTGCCCGAAGGCAACGCGCAGTCGCTGCGCTTCCACGCCATCAGTGATTCGGCCATCGTCTCCGGACTGATCTTCCTGGCCCTGCGCGTGTACTCCGGGCGCTCGGCGCAGGAGATCCTGGCCACCGAACCGAGCTACATCCAGGACATCGGCCTGGCCCGCCACCTCTCGCCGACCCGCAGCAACGGCGTGGCGGCCATGCTGGCCTTCATCCGCGAGACCGCGCAGGCGCAGCTGCAGCGCGACCCGTCGTGAGCGAACCTGCCACAGCCGAAGACAGCGCGCTGGGCCTGCTGTCCCGGCCCGGATTCGCCAGGCTGCTGGCGTACCGCATCTTCGCGATGCTGTCCTACCAGGTGGTCGCGGTCACCGTCGGCTGGCACATCTACGAAGTCACCCGCAATCCGTTCTCGCTGGGCCTGATCGGCCTGGCCGAGGTCGTGCCGTTCTTCTGCGTGGCGCCGTTTGCCGGTTACCTGGTGGACCATCTGCCGCGCCGCCGGCTCGGCATGGTCGCCTGTTGCGGACTGGTCGCCACCGCACTGGTATTGACCAGCGTGGCCATGGGCTGGCTGCCGATCGACGGCGTGTGGCCGATCTATGCAGCCATCGCGCTGACCGGCATGGTCCGCGCCTTCCTGTCGCCGATCTACAACGCCCTGTTCGCCCGCGTACTGGCCCGTGACCAGTTCGCGCGGGGCGCCGGCCTGGGCGCGGTGGTATTCCAGGCCGGCATGATCGCCGGCCCGGCACTGGGCGGTGTGCTGGTGGGTTTCGGCGGCAAGGGCCTGTCCTACGCGGTGGCCACCGTCTTCGCACTGGTGGCGATGGCCTGCCTGGCCACGCTGAAGGTGGAAGAACCGGTGCATACCGGCCCGGCCGCCCCGATCTTCAAGAGCATCGCTGAAGGCGCGCGCTTCGTGGTCGGCAACCGGATCATGGTCGGGGCGATGGCGCTGGACATGTTCTCGGTGCTGCTGGGCGGCGTGGTGGCGATGCTGCCGGCGTTCCTGCACGAGATCCTGCACCACGGGCCGGAAGGCCTGGGCATCCTGCGCGCAATGCCGGCGCTGGGCTCGGTCTGCGTGGGCCTGTGGCTGGCCCGCCACCCGCTGCACCGCAATGCCGGCCGCGTGCTGCTGTTCGCGGTGGCCGGGTTCGGCCTGTGCGTGATCAGCTTCGGGCTGTCGCAGCACTTCTGGCTGTCGGCGCTGATCCTGCTGTTCTACGGGGCCTTCGATGGCGTCTCGGTGGTGATCCGCTCGACCATCCTGCAGCTGGCCACGCCTGAGGAAATGCGCGGCCGGGTGTCGTCGATCAACGGCATCTTCATCAGTTCGTCCAACGAACTGGGCGCGTTCTATGCCGGCACGATGGCGAAGCTGCTCGGCCTGGTGCCGGCAGTAGTGCTGGGTGGGTTCGCGGTGCTGAGCGTGGCCGGGATCACCGCGTGGAAGAACCCGACGTTGCGGAAACTGAATCTGCGTGATCTGCAGTGACCCCGCGGAGAGCGCGTTCGGCGGCGCCGGGCGTTTGACTGGCCACGTCACTTTCCCTCGATGAATGGGTTTGTCACTTTCTTTGCGCGCGCAAAGAAAGTAACCAAAGAAACGCGCCGCCATCCGCGAGCCGGCGCTGCGCGCCGGTGCCCTGTGCTCCTCGGTGAATCAGGGGGCGGCGCCGAACTCGCTGCGCTCAAACAGCGGCGCCTCTTCGCCCCTGATTCCCCTGCGGTGCTCGGCTCGCTACAAGGCGGACCCAACAGCCGCGAGCGCACGCATGACCGCCCTTGGTAGAGCCAAGCCATGCTTGGCTGCTTTTGCTTTTGCTCTTCCTTGCCCTCTGGCTTCGGCCTGAGCCGAGCATGGGCTCGGCTTTACAGCAACCGCGCACGCAGGAAACCGTCGAGAGCCTGCGGGTGGGTCCGATACCCGGAAGGCGCCGTTCTACCCAGCCAACCACCTCCCAACAAAAAACCCGGCCGAGGCCGGGTTTTTCGCATGACATCACAACGATCGGGAATCAGTCGCCCTGCTGCTTCTGCAGGTGCTCCCAACGCTCCTGGGCGTCGATGGTGCGCTCAGCGGTCAGGCGCGCTTCCAGGCGCTCCAGGCCGATTTCTTCGCCGGTGTCGACGCAGTAACCGTAGTCGCCGGCTTCCAGGCGCTTCAGGGTGCTGTCGATCTTGCCGATCAGCTTGCGGTAGCGGTCGCGGGTACGCAGTTCCAGCGAATTCTCGGTCTCGCGGGTCGCGCGCTCGGCTTCGTCGCCGATGTCACGCACTTCCTCGCGCAGGTTCTCGATGGTCTGCTTGGACTCTTCCACCAGGTCCGCGCGCCAGTTCTGCAGGCGCTGGCGGAAGTATTCCTGCTGCAGCGGGCTCATGTATTCCTCTTCCGAGGACGGCTTGTAGCCAGCCGGCAGGATCGGGCGGCCAGTGGCCTCGTCGGTCTTGTACTCGACCACCTTGTACTTGCTGCGCGGGGCCGGTGCCGCCGAACGGGCGGCGACGGCCACGGCAACCTTGCCGACAGGGCGCGACACGGTCTTCGGGGCGGAATCGGATTTCACGGCGGTTTTGGCAGGCGATTTCGAAACGGGCACGGGATTCTTGGATTGCGGGGCCTTCGAGGCGGCAGGAGCGGCGGCCGGGGCCGGCTTGGAGGCCGGTTGGGCTGCTGCCACTGCCACGGTCTTGGCCGGGACAGGCTTGGCCGGAGCCGGCTTGGCAGCAGGCTTCGGTGCGGACTTCACTACTGGGGCCGGGGTCGGCTTTACGGCCGGCGCGGCAACATTCTTGGCAACCTTCTTTACAGCGGCAGGCGTGGCGACCGGCTTGGCCGCAGCGACCTTCTTTGCCGCCGGTTTTGCGACCGGCTTGGCTGCAGCCTTCTTCACCACCGCCTTCGGCGCTGGCTTGGCTGCTGCCTTCTTCGCTACCGGCTTGGCGGCGGCCTTTTTCACCGGCGCAGCCTTGCTGGCAGCCTTCTTCACCACCGGCGCCTTCTTGCTGGCGGCGGCTGGCTTGGCCTTGGCGGGCGCAGCGGCCTTCTTCGCTACCGGCTTGGTCGCCTTGACCGGCGTTTTCTTTGCGGTGGCCTTCCTGGCCGCCGGTTGCGAGGACGCTGCCTTGGTCGCCGGCTTGCTGGCCGGCTTCCTGGCAACGGGCTTTGCCGCCAACTTCTTCACAACAGGCTTGGCGGTTTTCTTGGCGGCCGTTGCGGCCTTCTTTGCAGTTTTTTTAGCAGCCACGAAACGCTCTTCCTTGGATTCCCCGGGGCCCGGGAAAGCGGGCCTTTATAGCCTACCCGACCCGCAGCAGCAACCTCGGCACCCTGCTCCATTCAGTCCTGGAGTCAAGGCGCCCAAGGGGCAGTCCGACGAACACGGACCGCCTTGCGCGGTACGGAACCTGGCCAGCACCCGAAGGTGCTGGTACCGGTCGCAGGCCATCGGCGACATGCGACCAACGGCCCATCCTGCACAAATGCGGCCTTCATGCCAACTGGCATAAGATGACTGGGTGATCTCGCGCCTGCTCATCGCCCTGCTGCGCTTCTACAAGCGCTTCATCAGCCCCCTGCTGGGGCCACGCTGCCGTTTCGTGCCGAGCTGTTCTGAATACGCGATGGAGGCCATCTCGCGGCACGGCCCGCTGCGCGGCAGCTGGCTGGCTGCGCGCAGGCTGGGCCGCTGCCACCCGTTCCATCCCGGCGGCTTCGACCCCGTGCCCGAGTCCCCCAACGCCCCCTCTTGCCGTTGCACAGGAAAACACTGACATGTCCTCCACTCTCATCACCAACGCCCGCATGGTCAACGAAGGCCGCACCTTCGACGGCGACCTGCGCATCGAGAACGGCCGCATCGCGCAGATCGGCAGCGGGCTGGCGCCGCGCGACGGCGAGCAGGTGGTGGACGCAGCCGGGCGCTGGCTGCTGCCCGGCATGATCGACGACCAGGTGCACTTCCGCGAGCCGGGCCTGACCCACAAGGGCGACATCGCCAGCGAATCGGCCGCGGCCGTGGCCGGTGGCCTGACCAGCTTCATGGACATGCCCAACACCAACCCGCCGACGCTGGATTCGACCATCCTGGAAGCCAAGTACGAGCTCGCGCGCGGCCGCGCCTGGGCCAACTACGGCTTCTACCACGGCGCCAGCAATGACAACCTGGACGCGATCCGTGCGCTGGACCCGAAGAAGGCGCCCGGCGTGAAGGTGTTCATGGGTGCTTCGACCGGCAACATGCTGGTCGACAACCCGGAAACGCTGGACGCGATCTTCCGCGAATGCCCGACCCCGATCATCACGCACTGCGAAGACACGCCGATGATCGATGCCAACCTGAAGGCCTTCCAGGAGAAGTACGGCGACGCGCTGACCCCGGACATGCACCCGGACATCCGCTCGCGCGAGGCCTGCATCAAGTCGACCCGCCTGGCGATGTCGCTGGCGCGCAAGCACGGCACCCGCCTGCACGTGCTGCACATTTCCACAGCCGACGAACTGGCGCTGTTCGAGAAGGGCCCGCTGATCCGCGCCGACGGCAGCCGCAAGCAGATCACCGCCGAAACCTGCGTGCACTTCCTGCACTTCGCGCGCCCGGACTATGCGACCAAGGGCAACCTGATCAAGTGCAACCCAGCGATCAAGGAAGTGTCCGACCGCGAGGCGATCACCGCCGCGCTGGCCGATGACGTGCTGGACGTGCTGGCCACCGACCACGCACCGCACACCTGGGAAGAGAAACAGAAGCCCTACGCGCAGGCGCCGTCGGGCCTGCCGCTGGTGCAGTACGCGCTGGTGGCCGCGCTGGAGCGCGTGCACGAAGGCAAGCTGACCCGCGAGCAGGTGGTGCAGAAGTTCGCCCACGCCCCGGCGCAGCTGTTCGACGTGGAAGAGCGCGGCTTCCTGCGCGAGGGTTACTTCGCCGATCTGGTCCTGGTCGAGGACGTGCCGTTCACGGTCAAGCGCGAGGATGTGCTGTCCAAGTGCGGCTGGTCGCCGTTCGAAGGCACCACCTTCCGTTCGCGCATCGCCTCCACCTGGGTCAACGGCCAGCAGGTGTGGGACGGCAGCAAGCTGGTGGGCGAACCCGCCGGCCAGCGCATGACCTACGACCGCTGATGCGCTCCGCACTTCTGATCGGGGCGCTGCTGGCCGCGCCCCTGTTTTCCTCATCCCCGGCGCAGGCGCAGGATGGCATCGGCAGCCTGATCGACAGCCGCGTGGTGTTCCCGGCCAGCGCGTCGCAGGGCGCGCTGGTGATCGGCAAGGTACCCGCCGGCAGCCGCGTGCAGTACGCCGGCCGCCAGCTGCGGGTGAGCGGCTACGGCAGCGTGGTGTTCGGCATCGGCCGTGACGAGAAGGGCCCGCTGCGCGTGCAGGTGCAGCGCCCCGATGGTGGCAGCGAGACCGCGACCATTGCGGTGACGCCGCGCGACTGGCCGACCGAGCGGGTCAACGGCGTGCCGCCGAAGACGGTCAATCCGCCGTCGGCGATTGCCGAGCGGATCAAGCGCGAACAGGCGCAGGTGACCGCCGCACGCGCCCGCGATGACGACCGCACCGACTTCACCCAGACCTTCATCTGGCCGGTGCAGGGCCGCATCAGCGGCCGCTTCGGCAATGCGCGCGTGTACAACGGGCAGCCCGGCGCCGGTCATTCCGGCATGGATATCGCGGTGCCGACCGGCACGCCGGTGAAAGCACCGGCTGCCGGCATCGTCACCTTCGCCGGCCCGGACCTGTACCTGACCGGCGGCACGCTGCTGCTCGACCACGGTTTCGGGGTCAGCTCCAACTTCCTGCACCTGTCGCGCATCGACGTAAAGGTCGGCGACCGAGTGGAACAGGGCCAGGTGATCGCCGCGGTCGGCGCCACCGGCCGTGCCACCGGCCCGCACCTGCACTGGGGCATGAACTGGTTCGATACCCGTATCGACCCGCTGCTGGTGCTGGAACGCAAATAACGCGCGTAATGCGCTTTGGTGGGTGCCGACCTTGGTCGGCACAATCCCTCAGAGCGTGCGGACCAAGGTCCGCACCCACCAGAAGCAGTCAGCAGGGCCGATCGATCAACCGCGCGCGGCCCACCATACGCGCAGCAGGGTGCGCACCGGCGTGGCTTCGATCGGCTTGCCTGCGGCCTGCGCTGCAACGCGCGCACGCGCCAGACTGGACCACACGCGGCGCGGGCGCGGGCCGGGCACGCGGGTGCCCCACACCTTCAACAGATGCTGCGCCCAGCGCTGTGCGGCATTGCTGGCGTCTTCGTCCAGCAGGCTGCGCGGCACACCGGCCACGCCCGCATCCTGCAGGCGCTGGGCCAGGGTCTGCAGCTGCACCGCACGGCCGGCGCCGGTACGCGGCTTGTCGGCGAACAAGGCCGCCTCCACCGCGGCCACGGCCTCGGCGTAATTCGCCAGCGCGCGCTCGGCACCGGCCGCATCCAGCGCGACCGTGCGCGCTTCAACCAGGTCCGGAAGTGCTTCAGCCAACTGTGCCCACGGCGCACGCACCGGCTCCAGCAGGCGACCCAGCGGATGGCGCGAACGATGTGCGGCCCAGCTGCGCAGCTCCTCGCCCCACCATGCCAGCTTGGCGTCGGCCGGCAACGGGTCGCCGCTGGTGTTGAGCATGTCGTCGAATTCCTGCAGCAGCGCGAACCACGCCACTGCAAGCTCGCGTTGCGATTCGGCCACGAACGGGGCGGCCACCGACCATTCCGGCCAACGGCTGCGCCACTTGTCGAGGAAACTGTCCAGCGCGGTACTGCTCACTACGTGATTCCTTACGGCTGGGCCGGGGCTGCCGGCCGGGTCGGCCACAGACTGGCCAGTTGCAGAAGTTCGGCGTTCTCGACCAGCACGTCAGCCTGCCAGGCCAGCGGGTCGTCGCTGTGCAGGCGGTAGCCCCACAGCGCCGCCACCGACGGCATCGCCGCGGCGCGCGCAGCAATGATGTCGCGCTCGTCGTCGCCCACGTACACGCAGTCTTCGGCGGCAACGGCAATCGCCTGCGCGGCGTGCAGCAGCGGCAGCGGGTGCGGCTTGCGCTCGGCCAGGCTGTCACCGCCAACCAGTACCGCGCAGCGCTGCTGCCAGCCGTGCTGCGGCAGGATCAAGCGCGCCAGGTACTCAGGCTTGTTGGTGACGATGCCCCACACGGTGCCGGCATCATCCAGCGCGGCAAGCATGCCGGCCACGCCATCGAACAGTACCGCGTGCTGGCCGATCAACGCTTCGTAGCGCTGCAGGAACTCCGGAATCAGCGCATCGCGTGCGGCAACATCCAGTTCCGGGAAGGCGGCGCTCACCATTGCACGCGAACCCTTGGAGACCACCGGCCGCAACATTGCCGGATCGATCGGCGCGCGACCGCGCTCGGCCAGCATCGCGTCGCAGGTGGCGACGAAGTCCGGTGCGCTGTCCAGCAGCGTGCCATCCAGGTCGAACAGCACCGCGCGCGGAAAGCGGGCCGCGGTCATGCCGGCTTGACCGCGTAGGCCAGGTAGTTGATGTCGGTACGGCTGCTCAGGCGGGCATGGTTGCGCCACGGCTCGTAGGCCATGCCGCTGACATCCACCAGCTGCATGTCGGCCTCGCGCAGCCAGCGCGCCAGCTCGGCCGGCTTGATGAATTCCTGGTAGTGATGGGTGCCCTTGGGCAGCAGCCGCGCCACGTACTCGGCGCCGACAATCGCCACCGCGAAGGCGGCAGCGGTGCGGTTGATGGTCGACAGGAACAGGTGGCCGCCCGGCTTCAGCAGGCGCTTGCAGGCCTCGATGATCGCGCCCGGGTCCGGCACGTGTTCGAGCATTTCCATGCAGGTGACCACGTCGAAGCTGCCCGGCTGCTCGGCGGCCAGGTCCTCGGCGGCCTGCACCCGGTAGTCGACCTTGGCACCGCTTTCCAGCGCATGCAGGCGCGCGACCTTGACCAGTTCCGGGGCCAGGTCGATGGCGGTCACGTCGGCACCGGCCTGCGCCAGCGCTTCGCTCAACAGGCCGCCACCGCAGCCGATGTCGAGCACGCGTGCGCCGCGCAGCGGCACGCGGTCGGCCACGTACTGCAGGCGTACCGGGTTCAGCGCATGCAGCGGCTTCTGCGGGCCGTCAGCGTCCCACCAGCGGTTGGCCAGCGCGGCGAACTTGTCCAGCTCGGCCTGATCGAAATTGGAGGAAGCGTGGGGGGCAGTCATGAGGGAGTCCTTGCGGCGCCGGGGTTCAGGCGCGGATATGACGGATGCGCTCGCGCCACTGGCGCGCGTTGGCGATGATGCCCGGCAGGTCCATGCCGACCAGCTCGCGCTGCACCAGCTTCGGCTTGCCGGCGATCCAGACGTCGCTGACCTGCTGGCGGCCGGTGGCGTACACCAGCTGCGACAGTACGTTGTGCAGCGGCTGGGTTTCCAGCGCGGACAGGTCGACGCAGACCAGGTCGGCCTGCTTGCCGACTTCGATCGAGCCGATGCGGTCGCCGAAGCCCAGCGCGCGCGCGCCACCCAGCGTGGACGCACGCAACGTGGTCGCCGCGTCCAGTGCAGTGGCATCGTCGGCCACGGCCTTGGCCAGGATCGCCGCGGTGCGGTTCTCGCTGAACATGTCCAGGTCGTTGTTGCTGGCGCAGCCATCGGTACCGATCGCCAGGTTCACGCCGGCACGCTGCAGGGCGCAGGCCGGGCAGAAACCGGAGGCCAGCTTCAGGTTCGATTCCGGGCAATGCACCACGCTGACGCCACGTTCGGCGCACAGGTGGATTTCCGCATCGGTCAGCTGGGTCATGTGCACCGCGATCAGGCGGTCATTGACCAGGCCGAGCCGGTCCAGCCGCGCCAGCGGGCGCTGGCCGTGCAGCTTGATCGAATCGTTGATCTCCTGCGCGGTCTCGTGGGTATGCAGGTGCACCTGCATGTCGAGCTGGTCGGACAGCATCCGCACCCGCTCGAAGTTGGCATCGTTGACCGTGTACGGCGCATGCGGCGCGAACGCGGTGCCGATCAGCGGATCAGTGCGCCACTGGTCGTGCAGTTCACCGGCCTTGGCGAAGTACTCGTCGTCGGTCTTGGCCCAGGCGGTGGGGAAATCGATGATGACCGCGCCGACCAGCGCGCGGAAACCATGCTTCTTGTAGACCGCGGCCTGCACGTCGCCGAAGAAGTAGTTCTCGTTGGCGCAGGTGGTGCCGCCGCGCAGCATCTCGGCGATGGCCAAGGTGGTGCCGTCGGCAACGAATTCGGGGCCGATCACCGCCGCTTCCACCGGCCAGATGTGCTGCTGCAGCCAGGTCATCAGCGGCAGGTCGTCGGCAACGCCGCGCAGCAGGGTCATCGGGTTGTGCGTGTGCGCGTTGACCAGGCCCGGCATCAGCGCAGCCTCGGGGCGGCTCACCACCTGGGTGGCGCGGAACCGTGCGCGCGCCTCGGCACGCGGCAGGATGGCCACGATCTCGCTGCCACGCACGGCAACGGCATGGTCTTCCAGCACCACCGCGTGCGGCTCGATCGGAACGACGTAACCGGCTTCGATGAGCAGGTCGCAGGCTTCGGGGAGGTGCGGGCTATCGCTCATGCGGGCTCACTGGCTGGGGGGCGGCGAGATACTTCTGGGGGACACGCCCCTGAGTCAGGGGCTGCCGCGAAGCGGCGGGGTCTGGGGACCCGTGAAGCGGGGCCCATGATCTGCCGAAGCAGATCATGGGAGCGCCAGCGCGAATGCGATGGCGCGTACCCGGCCAACGGCCGGCACTACCATGATCCGGCTGCGCCGGATTACTTGACGCGTGCGGAGTATTCGCCCGAACGGGTGTCGACGCGGATCACTTCTTCCTGGTTGACGAACAGCGGCACCCGGACCACGGCGCCGGTTTCCAGGGTGGCCGGCTTGCCGCCGCCGCCCGAGGTGTCGCCACGGACGCCCGGATCGGTTTCGGTGATCTTCAGTTCGACGAAGTTCGGCGGCTGCACGAAGATCGGCTCACCGTTCCACAGGGTGACCACGCAGGACTCTTCGCCCTTCAGCCACTTTTCGGCGCCGCCCATGCCGGCCTTGGTGGCCTGGACCTGCTCGAAGGACTCCGGGTCCATGAAGTGCCAGTACTCGCCGTCGCTGTACATGAAGTTCATGTCGGTATCGACGACGTCGGCTGCATCCAGCGAGTCGGTCGACTTCATGGTGACTTCCTGGGTACGGCCGTCCTTGATCAGGCGGTACTTCACGCGGGTGAAGGCCTGGCCCTTGCCCGGCTTGACGTATTCGGTGTCGATGATGACGGCCGGTTGGTTGTTGACCAGGATCTTCATCCCGTTCTTGACGTCGTTCATGCCGTAGCTGGCCATGCGTAAACTCCTGAGTGGCAAAAACGCCGCGGGTGCGGCGAGCCGTTAGAATGGAAAGCCCACCGGATGCCGGTGGGCGACTGTTTTTCTGCCCCCATGATAACCGCAGGCCCCCTCTCCATGCAGCTTTCCGCCTTCCCCCGGCCCCAGTCGCCAGGCGCGCCCGCGCGCTGGCAGCAGCTCTGGCGCCAGGCGCTGCGCGACCCGCACGCCCTGCTGGCCCGGCTGCAGCTGGACCCGGCCGCGCTGGGCGTCTCGGAGACGGCTATCGCCCAGTTCGCGCTGCGCGTGCCCGAGGGCTTCGTGGCGCGCATGCGCGTGGGCGATGCGGCCGACCCGCTGCTGCGTCAGGTGCTGCCGATCGACGAGGAAATGCGCCCGGCACCCGGGTTCAGCTTCGATGCGGTGGGCGATGGCGCCGCCAGGAAGGCCACCGGGGTCATCCAGAAATACCGCGGTCGCGCCCTGCTGGTCGCCACCGGCAGCTGCGCGATCAACTGCCGCTACTGTTTCCGCCGCCACTTCGACTATGGCGCGGAAAACGCCGCCAAGGGCGGCTGGCAGGAGGCCGTAGCCGCCATCGCGGCCGATCCGGACATCGACGAGGTGATCCTGTCCGGCGGCGACCCGCTGTCGCTGGCCACCCACAAGCTGGTCGAGCTGACCGATGCCCTGCGCGCGATCCCGCATGTCCGCCGACTGCGCATCCATACCCGCCTGCCAATCGTGCTGCCGGAGCGCGTGGACGATGAACTGGTCTCCTGGCTGGACAGCCTGCCCTGGCCGCTGGCGATCGTGGTCCACGCAAATCACGCCAACGAATTCGACGCCAGCGTGGACGCAGCGATGGCTCGCCTGCGCGGCATCGGCGCCCAGCTACTGAACCAGGCCGTCCTGCTGCGCGGGGTCAACGACAGCGTGCAGGCCCTGCAGGACCTGAGCGAGCGCAGCTTCGCCGCCGGCGTGCTGCCCTACTACCTGCACCAGCTGGACCGGGTCGAGGGCGTGGCCCACTTCGAAGTGGAAGATAGCCAGGCCAAGGCACTGATTGCTGGCCTGACCGCACGCCTGTCCGGCTACCTGATCCCCAAGCTGGTGCGCGAACTGCCCGGCGACCCGAGCAAGCGCCCGGTGTAACGCGGCGCCGTGGTAGATCCACGCCATGCGTGGATGCTTCGGCTAGGAAAGCCCATCCACGCATGGCGTGGATCTACTGGACTTCCCATCCACGCATGGCGTGGATCTACTGGACTTCCCATCCACGCATGGCGTGGATCTACTGGACTTCCCATCCACGCATGGCGTGATCTACAGTCAGACGCCCGATTCGATCATCCGCACCACTTCGGTGGCGGTCACCGGATGGCTCAGCCAGTAGCCCTGGCCGAGGTCGCAACCACGCTGGGCCAGCAGCTCGAACTGTGCCTGCTGCTCGATGCCTTCGGCCACCACCGTGATGCCCAGCGCGTGGGCCATGGCGATGATCGCCGTGGTCAGTGCCAGATCATCGGGATCGCGCTGCATGTCGGCCACGAAGCTCTTGTCGATCTTCACCCCGTCCACCGGCACCTGGCGCAGGTGGCTGAGACCGGAGAAGCCGGTGCCGAAATCGTCCAGCCAGACCTTCACGCCGGTGCGGTGCAGCTTGTCCAGCAGCTGCGCGGCGACCATCTCGTCGCCGATCACCGCGGTTTCGGTCAGTTCCAGGTGCAGGCGCGAGGCCGGCAGCCCGGACTCGTGCAGGCACTGCGCAACCAGCGCCGGCAGCTCGCCGCCGCGCAGCTGCCGCGGCGATACGTTCACCGACACGAACAGATCGTCGCCGCCCGCACCCCGTGGCCACTGCGAGGCTTCCATGCAGGCCGCACGCAGCACCTTCGGGCCGATGATCTCGATCAGCCCACTCTGCTCGGCCACTTCGATGAATACCGACGGCGGAATCGTGCCCAGGGTCGGGTGCTGCCAGCGCAGCAGCACTTCGACGCCGACCATGCGGCGGTCGCGCATGCGGAAGATCGGCTGGTAGGCCAGGCGCAGCTCGCCGCGCTCCCACGCCCCGCGCAGCTCCTGCTCCATGTGCACGCGGCGCTCGACCGCATGGTCCATCGCCCGGCTGTAGTAGCGATAGCAGTTCTTGCCGGCCATCTTCGCCTGGTACATGGCGATGTCGCCGTTCTTCAGCAGCGTGGTCGCATCGGCGGCATCGTCCGGGAACAGGGTCACGCCGATCGAGGTCCCGAGGAACAGTTCCCTGCCCTGCACCACCAGCGGCTTGCCCAGTTCGCGCACCAGCACCTCGGCCAGCAGCCGCGCATTCGCGGCCACGTCGCCATCACCGACCAGGATCACGAACTCGTCGCCGCCGAATCGGGCCAGCAGCGCCTCATCGCCGCCCGCCTCGGTAACCGCGCGCCCGATGCGCTGCGCGAACTGCAACAGCGCCTCGTCACCGGCCTCATGACCGAGGGTGTCGTTGACGCGCTTGAAATCGTCGATATCGGCGAACAGCAGGCCCAGCCGATGATTGGATGCGCGCGCCGCCATCAGGCGATGGTCCAGCGCTTCCCGGAACGCCAGCCGGTTGGTCAACCCGGTCAGCGCATCGGTATAGGCCATGCGCCGTACCTCGCGGTCATGGCGGGCGATGGAATCGCGCATGCGGGCGAAGCCGCGCACCAGCTCGCCGACCTCGTCGTCACGGGTGTTCTCGGCCAGCGGCGCCTGGTAGTCACCGGCCTCGATGCGGCGCGCCGCGGCGGCCAGGTCACGGATCGGCGCCACCAGGGTGCGCTGCACGTACAGGATCACCACCACGCCGATCACCACCAGCAGGCCCAGCATCAGCAGCAGCCAGCCCAGGTGGCGGCTGCCGACCTGCTGCAGGCGCTCGCCGAGCGTAGCATTGGCGGCCTGTTCGCGCTGCTGCACCTCGTCCAGCGCCATGCCGACGCGGACGCCGCCGATGCGCTGGTTGCCGACCATGATCGGCATGGTGTTATCGAGCACCTTGGGCGATTCCTGCACCACCAGCGCCTGCGCCACGGCGGCCTTGGGCGCCAACGGATCGGCCATCGGCTGGCCGAAACCGGACACCTCGATCGAGCCGTCATGCACCAGCCGGCCACGTTCGTCGAACACCAGTACATAGCGCACGACCGGCTGCCGTGCGGTGCTGCGCACCAGCGCACCAACCTGGTCCAGGTCGCGGTAGTACAACGGGTTGGCCAGCGCGTCGGACAGCTCGCGCGCCATCGCTTCGCCGCGGCTGCGCACGCTGCGGTCGAACAGTTCATGGATGACGCCACCACTGAGGTTGCGCACTTCGCCCTGCATTGCCGCCTGACGCCCCAGCAACACCGCCAGGATCGCCACCACTACGACCATCGCCCCGCCCATCGCGAGCAGGAACCGGGCCTGCATTCCCGAGCCGAGCCACTTCATTCCACTTCCATCCGCACGCGCGTCAATCCTTGTTTCAATTCATCCAGCCGCTGCTGCGCATGCGCATCGACGCGGTGGAAACCGGAAGTGCCGAAAAACCGATGCAACGCCCCCTGCGCCTGCGGGTCACTGGCCGCCTGCAGCAGGACTTCCTGCAGCCGGTCACGCACCCGCGGGTCGAGGTCGGCGCGCACCATCTCCACCGCCCGCGGGTAGGGCTCGGTGCGCAGCAGCTCGCGGAAGTCGCGCCGGAATGCCGCCGGCACCCGTCGCTCGTCGTTCCAGTCCACGCTGCTCACCGCCCCCACCTCGACCACGCCCTTGTGCACGAACGTAGCGATGTTCAACTCGCTGCGCGCGAACACATACCCCACGCTGTCCCGGCCCGGCATGTCCCACGTACCCGCCAGGATCTGCGGCGACAACCCTTCCTGCAGCAGCGTCATCACCGGCACCAGGTAGGCACTGGTGGACGCCGTGTTCTGCAGGGCCAGGCGATGCCCGCGCAGGTCCTGGATCCGCTGGATTGGACTGTCGCGGCGCACGAAGAACACGGTCTGGTACTCGCGCACGCCGTTGCGCTCGGTCAGCAGCAGCGGCCGCGCGCCACTGCGCTGGCCCAGCGCCACCGCCGTGCCCGACGTTTCCGTGACCCAGTCGACCCGCCCCCGCCGCAGATAGCTGGCCATCTGCTGCGGGTCGCGCGCCATCAGGATCCGCCCCTCCTTGATGCCGACGTCATGCATGCGTGCCACCACATAGTCCAGCAACGGCTGCAGCTGCTCGTAATGGGCCTTGGGATCATCGCTGATCCGGCCCAGCACCAGCACCGGGTCCGGTGCTGCATGCACCGTCCCGGCCAGCAGGATCATGACCAGGCTCAGCAGTCCCCTCTGCACTGCCCTTCGCAGACCCGACACAGGCTTCATCCCCCCTGGGTATCCAGACAGACTACCCGAAAAAATGAGAACGTCGTCAGCTGTCCTTGTTGCCCGCTTGTGCCAGTCGCGCCATGCGCTGGGTGTCGGCCAGGATGCCGCGCAGCAGGCGCACTTCCTGCTCGCTCGGCTCGCTGCGCAGGAACAGGCGGCGCAGCTTGCGCATCGCCGATTCCGGCGCGCGGCCCTTGTGGAAATCGATCTCGTCCAACGTGTCGCCGAGCTGGGCGAAGAAGCTCTCCATCTGCTCGTGGCTGGCCGCCTGTTCGCGGAAACCCGGTTCGGCGTCGGCGGCCGGCTGCGCGCCCAGCAGCTGCATGCGCGTTTCATAGGCCAGCACCTGCACCGCGGCAGCCAGGTTGAGCGAGCTGAACTCCGGGTCGGACGGGATATGCACCGCCGCGTGGCAGAGCTGCAGTTCCTCGTTGGTCAGGCCGGTACGCTCACGGCCGAACACCAGCGCCACCTCGGCCCCTTCGCCGGCCTTGGCCACCGCACGGGCGGCGGCATCGGCCGGCAGGTACTCCTCCAGCTGGACGCGGCGGGCGCGGGCGGTGCAGCCCAGCACCAGACGGCAATCGGCCACGGCCTCGGCCAGGGTGGCCACCACCGGGGCGTCCCCCAGCACGTCTTCGGCACCGGCCGAGCGGCGGAAAGCCTCCTCGTCCAGCGGTTTTTCGGGGGCGACCAGCACCAGGCGGGCCAGGCCCATGGTCTTCAGGGCACGGGCGGCAGCGCCCATGTTGCCGGGGTGCTGGGTACCGACCAGGACGAATCGGAGGCGGGTGGCGGCGGGAAACTGGGACATGAACAGGGAAAAGGTCGAGCTGGACGATGACCAATGGTAAACTGTGCGGCCGGCCACTGCGCCGGACCCGCTCTTTTCCCCCGCCAGTCCATCTCTTCTGCCTTTCCGGGAGCCCACGCCATGCAGAAACCCGCCGTAACCGTCATGGTCAAGGCCGCCCGCCTCGCCGGCAACGTCCTGTTGCGCAACATCAACAAGCTCGAGGCACTGAACGTGGTGCAGAAGGGCCGGATGGACTACGCCAGCGAAGTGGATGCGGACGCGGAAAAGGTCATCGTCAAGGAACTCAAGCGCGCTTACCCGGACTACGGCATCTTCGGCGAAGAAGGTGGCGTGCAGGGCGAGCGCCGCCAGATGTGGGTCATCGACCCGCTGGACGGCACCAGCAATTACCTGCGCGGCGTGCCGCACTACTGCGTGTCGATCGCCTTGGTCGAGAATGGCGAGCCGACCGATGCGGTCATCTTCGACCCGCTGCGCAATGAACTGTTCACCGCCAGCCGTGGCGCCGGCGCCGTGCTGAACGACCGCCGCATCCGCGTGGCCGACCGCAAGGATCTGGAAGGCACGATGATCCACACCGGCTTCGCCCCGCGCGAGCGCAGCCGTGCCAGCGCCCAGCTGAAGGCGGTCGACGCCCTGCTGGTGCACGGCGAGGACATCCGCCGCACCGGTTCGGCAGCACTGGACCTGGCCTACGTGGCCTGCGGCCGCGCCGACGCCTACTTCGAAGCCGGCGTGAAGGCGTGGGACATCGCCGCCGGCCTGCTGCTGGTCCGCGAGGCCGGTGGCAAGGTCTGCGACTTCAAGGGCGCGACCCTGGGCCGCATGGACAACCGTGGCCCGGAGACCCACCAGATCGTGGCCGGCAACCTGAAGGTGGCCGAGTCGCTGCAGAAGGTGCTGGTGAACACCGGCTACGCTGCCGAGTTCGACGCGAAGTTCTGAGATCTCGTGTAAAGCGGTTCATGGAGACGGCACCTGCGAGGGTGCCGTTTTCGTTTGTGCGCACGGAGATTCGTTTCCGCGACCGCGGAGGGGTGTCACTTTCTTTGCTCGTGCACCGCGCTGCAGGAGCAGCGTGGAACGGCGTAGCCGGCCCGTAGGGTGGCGCACATGGATGTGCGCCATCAAGAAAGTAACCAAAGAAACACGCCGCCAGGGCGCGAGCCGTCGCTACGCGACGGTTCCCTGCGCTCCTCGGCCCGTCGAGGGACGGTACGGGAACTCGCTGCGCTCAGACACCCGCACCTCTTCGCCCTCGCCGGACCTGCGGTGCTCGGCTCGCTCAAGGCGGACTGGAAAATCAAGATCAAGGGCAACAGCATCCACGCATGGCGTGGATCTACTGGGTGCAGCTGTGGCAATTGACCTTGGGTCCGCCTTGAGCGAGCCGAGCATCGCAGGGGAATCAGGGGCGAAGAGGCGCCGATGTTTGAGCGAAGCGAGTTCGGCGCCGCCCCCTGATTCACCGAGAAGCGCAGGGAACCGTCGCGTAGCGACGGCTCGCGCCCTGGCGGCGTGTTTCTTTGGTTACTTTCTTTGCACGAGCAAAGAAAGTGACACCCCTCCGCGGTCGCGGAAATGACTCTCGCCGGGTCGTACCCGGCGCCACCCATGCGCGGGCACGCAAACAAAAACGCCCGGCGCGAGGCCAGGCGTTCCTGCACTACCGTGGAAGTACGGAGGCTTACGCCACCGTCGACGCCCGCAGCGCGGCGATGCGCTCTTCCAGCGGCGGGTGGCTCATGAACAGCTTCTTCGCCGTCGAACCGGCAATACCGAACGCCGCAATCTGGGTCGGCAGCGTGCTCTGGCCGTGGTTGAGCTGCAGGCGCTCCAGCGCGGCGATCATCTTCTGGCGGCCCGCCAGCGAGGCACCACCCGCATCGGCACGGAATTCGCGGTGGCGCGAGAACCACATCGAGATCATGGTGGCGAACAGGCCGAACACCATCTCCAGCACGAACACGATGATGTAGTAGGCGAAGCCGCGGCCGCCGCCTTCGCGGTTGCCCGACAGCGCGCTGTCGATGATGCCGCCGACCACACGGGCCAGCACGATCACGAAGGTGTTCAACACGCCCTGCAGCAGTGCCATGGTGATCATGTCACCGTTGGCGACGTGGGCGATCTCGTGGCCCAGCACCGCTTCGGCCTCGTCTTCGCTCATGTTGTGCAGCAGGCCGGTGGACACTGCCACCAGCGCGTTGTTGCGGTTGGCGCCGGTGGCGAAGGCATTGATTTCCGGGCCGTCATAGACCGCCACTTCGGGCATGCCGATGCCGGCCGCCTTGGCCTGGCGCTCGACCGTGGCCAGCAGCCAGCGCTCGGTCTGGTTGCGCGGCTCGGTGATCACCACCGCACCGGTGGAGCGCTTGGCCATCCACTTGGACAGCAGCAGCGAGATGAAGGAGCCACCGAAGCCGAAGATCGCAGCCATGACCAGCAGGCCGCTCATCTGGCTCGGATTGACCCCCAGCAACGACATCACGATGCTGGCGAGGATCAGGACCGCGAAGTTGGTCGCCAGGAACAGGGCAATGCGGGTAAACATGGGAAAATCCGGCTTGGAAGGGGTCGATACCGGTCAATTTGCGGTGTGGTCAGCTTGAATTCAAGCGCCAACCTGACCGACGATTCAGCCAGCATGACCTCCCCCATTCCCTGCGGCCGCTTCGCGCCCTCACCGACCGGCCTGCTCCACCCCGGATCCCTGCTTGCCGCCTTCGGCAGCTGGCTGCTCGCCCGCCATCATGGCGGCCTGTGGCGGCTGCGCGTTGAAGATGTCGATCCGCCGCGCACCGTGCCCGGCGCAGCGGATGCGCAACTTCAAGCACTGGCCGCGTTCGGCCTGGTCCACGACGGCCCGATCCTCTGGCAGAGTTCGCGCGGCGAGGCCTACCAGGCGGCCCTGGACGTGCTGCTGGCCAGCGACCTGGCCTTCGTCTGCCACTGCAGCCGCAGCGAACTGGCCGCCAGCGGCGGCATCCACCACCGCTGCGTTGCGCGACAGCCACGACCGGACCCTGCCGTCCGCTTCCGCGTGCCGCGCGGCAGCATCGTGCACTTCAATGATGGCCTGCGCGGGCCGCAGCACCAGGACGTGCATGCCGAGGTTGGCGACTTCGTGTTGCGCCGTGCGGATGGCTGCTGGGCCTACCAGTTGGCCGTGGTGGTCGATGACGCCGCACAGGGCGTGACTGAAGTGGTGCGCGGCGCCGACCTGCTCGATTCCACCGCGCGGCAGATCCTGCTGCAGCAGGCGCTGGGCCTGGCGGTGCCACGCTACTGGCATCTGCCGCTGCTGCTCGATGCCCCGGGCCACAAACTGTCCAAGTCGCTGGCGGCGCTGCCGGTGGACAGCTCGCGCCCGCTGCCCGTGCTGCGCCAGCTCTGGCAGCTGCTCGGCCAAGCCCCTGAGGCGCTGGCGCAGGCACACGATCTGGACGCGCTGCTGGCCGCCGCTCGACAGGCCTTCGACCCGGCGCGGCTGCCGCGTGCCGACATCCTGTTGCCAGCCGGCGCACTTTCCGCGCCGATGTTGCAGAATCCCCCTTCCCCCACCTGATACCCGGACAGCATTCCATGACATCTCGCGTCGCACTGGTCACCGGCGGAACCGGCGGCATCGGTACCGCCATCTGCCAACGCCTGGCCGACCAGGGCCACCGGGTCGCCACCAATTACCGCGACGAGGCCAAGGCCCGCGCCTGGCAGCAGGCGATGACCGAACGCGGCTACAGCGTGTCGATCTTCCCGGGCGATGTCTCCGATCCGGACAGCGCCGAAGCGCTGGTGCGCGCCGTCGAGGCCGAGCTGGGCCCGGTCGAGATCCTGGTCAACAACGCCGGCATCACCCGGGACACCACCTTCCACCGCATGCGCGCGGACCAGTGGCACGATGTGATCAACACCAACCTCAACTCGGTATTCAACGTCACCCGGCCGGTCATCGAAGGCATGCGCCGCCGCGGTTGGGGCCGGGTCATCCAGATCAGCTCCATCAACGGCCTGAAGGGCCAGTACGGCCAGGCCAACTACGCCGCGGCCAAGGCCGGCATGCACGGTTTCACCATCTCGCTGGCGCGCGAGAACGCAGGCTTCGGCATCACCGTGAACACCATTTCGCCCGGCTACGTCGCCACCGACATGGTGATGGCGGTTCCGGAGGACGTGCGCGCCAAGATCATCGCCGACATCCCCACCGGACGCCTCGGCAAACCGGAGGAAATCGCCTATGGCGTGTCCTTCCTGGTGGCCGAGGAAGCCTCGTGGATCACCGGCAGCAACCTGGACATCAACGGCGGCCACCACATGGGCTGGTGAGCCGCGCAGGGGGCGCTGCGGCGATCACCGCCGGCCCCTGCCAAGAGTCATGTTGCGCAGCACGCAAACCCTTGTTGCGCAACATGATCGCCCCTGAAAGCCAAGCCTGGCGGGGGCTGGGGCGGTTGCAACCGCTGCTGCACTGCGCCATGCTGCGCGTCTACTGTGACGAGTACCGCTTCATGGCTGCGACCCGCATCATCAAGAAGTATCCGAACCGCCGTCTCTACGACACCGAGATCTCCAGCTACATCACCATCGAGGACGTGCGCCAGCTGATCCTGGACGGTGAAGACTTCGAAGTCCGCGACGCCAAGAGCGGCGACGACCTCACTCGATCGGTCCTGCTGCAGATCATCGCCGACCAGGAACAGGACGGCGAACCGATGCTGTCCACCCAGCTGCTGAGCCAGCTGATCCGCTTCTACGGCGATTCCCTGCAGGGCTTCATGGGCAACTACCTGGAGCGCAGCATGCAGGTCTTCCTCGACCAGCAGCAGCAGTTCCGCCAGCAGATGGGCAACCTGCTGGGCCAGACCCCGTGGGCGATGATGAACCAGCTGACCGAGCGCAACCTGGAGCTGTGGCAGGAATTCCAGCGCAGCATGGGCAGCGGTTTCGGTGGCCCGCGCCCGGGCGGCACCGGAACGGGCACCGGCACCGGCAACAAGCCCGGCGAACCGGGCACCGGCACCGGCGGCAAGACCCGCCGCTGAGCGGCAGCTACGGCTGATACGAAAACGGCGCGCCCCTGGCGCGCCGTTTTGCTTGGCATCGCGCCAACGATGCGTCAGCGTTTCGCCTTGCACCCCGTGCACACGCGCTCGACCTTGTAGCCCTTGGCCTTCAACTTCTCGACCACGCCATCACTGCCCAGCAGGTGCAGCGTGCCGACCACCACCAGCGTACCGCCCTGCCCGGCCTGCAGGTACGGCTGCAGCTTCGGTACCCAGGCATCGTTGCGCCCGGTGTTGATGCGCTGATACAGCTGCGGATACTGCTGGCGCATCTCCGCCGCCATCTTGGTCCACAGCAGGCGTTCGTCGCCGCGGCGCCATGCATCATGCAGCAGCCGCGCCTGCTCATCGGCCTTGCCGGCCTGGTCCAGCGCTTCGGCCAGCATCTGCCGCTGTTCCTGCACCGTCATCCCGTCAAGCATGCCGATCTGGGTATCGATGTCCTCCAGGCCAGCGGTCTTGCGGCCGGTCTTCTGCGCGCGCTCCATGAAGTGGCGGTCCAGGCCCAGCGCCGGGTCCAGGCCCAGCTTCTGCATCTGCCCGACCGAAATGCTCAGGCCGACGAACCAGGCCTTCATGCCCTGCATCTGTGCCAGCGGCAGCTTGTTCTCGGTGGCAAAGGCCTGCAGCTTCTGCCAGGTCGCCGCATCGAGATCACGCTTGAGCTCGCTGCCATCGGTGCGGGTCGCGGCCTGCACCATGCGGCTGGCCAGCTGTGGCGACTGCATGTCTTCCGGCGAGAGTTCGAACACCACCCGCTGCGAGGCTTCGAACGCCTGTTCGACATCGGGCGACAGCGGGTAGTCCTGCGGTTTCAGCAGATGGAACGATCCCAGCAGGTACACGCGTGCATCGCCCGGGCCGGTGACTTTCCACAACAGCGGTACGGGCGGCTTGGCCGCCGCGGCGGTCGCGGCCGCAGCCGTGGTGCCCGGCGCGTCACGGGCAGTGGCCAGTGGCGCCATCGCGCACGCCGCCATCAGCAGCGCGGCGCGGAACAGATGTTTGATCGGCATGGTCAGCCTTCTCCTTCAGGCAGGTGGTAAGCCTTCTCGCCCGCTTCCACGCGCAGGTCCAGCCGGTTTTCCGGTGGCGCCAGCGGACAGGTGGCGTAGGCGGTGAACGCGCACGGCGGGTTGTAGGCATGGTTGAAATCGATGCGCACGGTGCCGTCTGCGGCGGGCGCATCGGTGTCCAGGTAGCGCCCGGCCGGATAGCTGCCGCGGCCGCTGGTGCGGTCGGCGAAGATCAGGAACAGCGGCTGCCCGGGCGCACCGATCGCTTCCAGCCGCCAGCTGCGGCCGTCGCGCTCGAACTCGACCGCGCCGGCATTGGGCATCTCGGTGGTCAGGCCGGTGATGTCGACGATCGGCAGGGTCTTGCCCGGCGGGTGCGCGATGAAGCGCGCCTGCACCTGCCAGTCCGCGCCGCCCGGCCAGTACTGCAGGCCAGCGAAATCACGCCGCGCAGGCGCATCGGCATGCTTGACCCGCAGCGCGTCACGCGGCCCCCGGCGGATGATGCTGAGCTGCCCCTTGCCGCCATCGAAGGCCAGCAGCGTCGGCTGCGCGTCCTTGTCGGTGTCGACGCGGATGCGGCCGCGCACCGGCTGGCCATCATGACTGACATCGACACCGGCTTCAGGCGTGAACCACCACTGCGTCCCTTCGCGACGCAGCAGGCCCAGCTTGTCCGGGCCAACCGTCAGGCGGATGCCGTTGGTGGCGCCGCTGCCAACGAAATGGGATCTGTTCTGCAGCCAGTGCAGGCCGACCAGGGCCGTCCAGCCATCGGGCCGGGTCAGGTCCTGGTAGCGCGCCACACGCCATTGCTGCTGCGCGGCCGCGTAGGCCGGATCTTCAGCGACCGTCGGTGCCGGCGGTGTTGCCGGGCTGCAGGCGGCCAACACCACGGCGGCCAGCAGGCCCGCCATTCCCCGATAACGCATCGATGCTCCCCTCAACGTCCGCGCAGGAACCAGCGGTCGATCTCCGCCAGCGAAAAACGGGCCCAGGTCGGTCGGCCGTGGTTGCACTGGCCGGACCGTTCGGTGATTTCCATGTCGCGCAGCAGCGCGTTCATTTCCGGCACGGTCAGGCGCCGGTTGGCACGCACCGCGCCATGGCAGGCCATGGTCGACAGCAGTTCGTCACGTGCACTGGCCACGCGGCGGCTCTGGCCATGCTCGCGCAGGTCGGTCAGCACGTCGCGCAGCAGCCCTTCCGGTTCGGCATGCGCCAGCAGTGCCGGAATGCTGCGCACGTGCAGCGAACCGGGGCCAGCACGGGTCACCTCGAAGCCGAGCGCCGCCAGGGTTTCGGCTTCGCTTTCGGCGGTATCGGCCTCGCGCTCGCCCACCGCCAGCGTGATCGGCACCAGCAGCGGCTGCGACTGCAGGCCGATGCCATCGTGCGCGTTCTTCAGGCGCTCGTAGCCGATGCGTTCGTGTGCCGCATGCATGTCGACCACGATCAGGCCTTCGGCATTCTCGGCCAGGATGTAGATGCCGTGCAGCTGCGCGATCGCGTAGCCCAGCGGTGGCACGCCCGCGTCGGCGCTGGTCACCGGCAGCCCGTTCTCGGTCGGCATCGGTGGCAGTGCCACCCCGCGTTCGGCACCGGCCGGCGCGGCATACAGCGCAGCGTAGGCTGCCGGTGCATCGGCTACCTGCAGGCCCAGTGGCTGCTGCGGTCGCCACCCGGAGAATCCACCACCACCGCCGGAGCCGGCACCGGGTGCCGGACCGCGCACCAGCCCGAAACCGGAGGCGCCCGCGCTCGATGCCGTGGCTGCAGCCACGGCATCCGCCGGATGCACCGGGCCAGCACCGATCTCCTGCGCCGACATGCCGGCACGGGTATCAGCCAGCGCATCCTTCAGCGTGCGGTAGACGAAATCATGGACCAGCCGCGAATCACGGAAGCGCACCTCGTGCTTGGCCGGATGCACGTTGACGTCGACGCGGGTCGGGTCCAGTTCGAGGAACAGCACATAGGCCGGCTGGCGGCCGTGGTACAGCACATCGCCGTAGGCCATCTTCACTGCGTGTGCAACGCTGCGGTCACGCACCGAACGTCCATTGACGTACAGGTACTGCTGGTCCGCGCTGGCACGCGAATAATGCGGCTGCGCGATCCAGCCATGCAGGCGCAGGCCGGCACCGCTGTGGTCCACGCGCACGGCCTGGTTGGCGAAATCCTCGCCCAGCGTTTCGGCAAGGCGCGCATCGGAGTACAGATCGCCCGGCTTGTAGCGGCGCGAGGCCTTGCCGTTGTGCGATACGCGCAGCTCGACATCCGGCCGTGCCAGCGCCAGCGAACGCAGCCACTCTTCGATATGGCCCAGTTCGGTACGCTCGGCGCGCAGGAACTTGCGCCGCGCCGGCACGTTGTAGAACAGCTCGCGCACTTCCACCGTGGTACCCGGCGCATGCGCGCGCGGGGTCACCTCGCCGATCTTGCCGCCTTCGATCTGCAGCGCCGAACCGTGCTCGTCGTGCGCGCGGCGCGAGGACAGGGTGAAGCGGCTGACCGACGCGATCGACGGCAGCGCCTCACCCCGGAAACCAAGGGTGGCCACCGATTCGAGATCGTCCAGATCGGCGATCTTGCTGGTCGCATGCCGCGACACCGCCAGGGGCAACTGTTCGGGCGCGATGCCACTGCCGTTGTCGCGGATGCGGATCAAGCGTACACCGCCTTCTTCCAGGTCGATGTCGACGCGGCTGGCGCCGGCATCGATCGCGTTCTCGACCAGTTCCTTGACCACCGACGCGGGCCGTTCGACCACTTCGCCAGCGGCGATCTGGTTGATCAGGATGTCCGGCAACGGCCGGATCGGACGCGGACCGGGCGCGCTCATGGGAGGTGATGGGCAGCAGACTTCATGGGTCGATGATAGCGGAGCAGCCCGTCGTCCGCCGGGCATGGATCATGCCGCGTGCCCAGCAGCAGGGTCCGCGCGCATGGCGATGCGTTCATCAGAAGGGCGCCCATCGGTCATGGGGCGCGGCTCGACTCTACAGAAAACGGCAATCCAGCTTGGGCGGGTTATTTGCTGCCGCCGGCCATGGTGCCGGCCGCGTCGATCTCGGCCTGGGCGCGGGCGGCATACAACGTACCCGGCGGCGGCTGGCGGCTGAAGAAGGTGTGCACGCCATCCAGCACGGCACCAGCGATCTTGCGCTGGTACGCCGGATCCATCAGGCGGCGCTCTTCATCCGGATTGGAGATGAACGCGGTTTCCACCAGCATCGCCGGCATGTCCGAGGTGCGCAGCACCGCGAAGTTGGCGCGCTCGATGTTCGGCTTGTGGTTGTTGCCGATCCGCTTCAGGCCGCCCAGCACGTGGCCGGCCGCGTCTTCAGACGCCTTCATGTAGCCACTCTGCGCCAGGTCCAGCAGCACGTTGGCCAGGGTGCCTTCGGTCTGCTGCAGGCGCACGCCACCCACCAGGTCGGCCGCGTTTTCCTTGTCCGCCAGCCAGCGGGCGCGCTGCGAAGAGGCACCCTTGGTCGACAGCACGTAGACCGACGAACCGGTGGCCGAACGGTTTTCGGCCGCGTCGGCATGGATCGAGATGAAGATGTCCGCCTTGTTCGCACGCGCCTTCTGCGCACGCATCGGCAGCGGAATGAACACGTCGCTGTCGCGCGTCAGGTAGGCCTTCAGGCCCGGCGTGGCGTTGACCTGGCGGGCCAGCTCGCGCGCCACTGCCAAGGTGACGTCCTTCTCGCGCTTGCCGGTCGGGCCGATCGCACCCGGATCCTGGCCGCCATGACCGGGATCGATCGCCACCACCAGGTGGCGCATGCCGGCCTGCATGCGGATACGCGACGCATCGCTGGGCATGGCCGGACGCGGCGGCTCCGCCGGCGTTGGTGCCGGTGTGGGCACGGTGGCCGGCGGCGTGGTCACCACCGCTGCGGTGCGCTGGCCGGCGAGGATCGCGGCCGGCGAGGACGAAGACGAGCTGGTGGCGGTGACGCCGGCCGCAGCAACCTGGGCCGGTGCGGTGGTCGGTGCCGGGGTTGGCGTGGCCGGTGCGGCGGCAGTGGCGCTGGCCTGCTGCTGTACCTGTGCGGTCAGCAAGGCCGTGGCACGCGCGGCATCGGTGCGCGACTGCGCGCTCTCGGCCGGCGTGGGCGCAGGCGAGGCACCCGCAGCGGGTGCCTGCGGCTGCGCGGCCGGCGGCGTCGCCGGGCGGCTGGCGGCCACGGCCGGGCCATCACCCGGCCATTCGATCACCAGCTTGGATTCATTGCCCTCGCGCTGCATCTGCGGGCGGAACGGCGCCACCGATTCCGCGAGGTCGAAAACGACACGGAACGTACCCGGGACCGGCTGTCCGGTACGCACCGCCGTGACCACGCCCTGCGCGGCCGGCATCTTCAGGTTGCGTATGGCGCTGGAGTCGGGGAAATCGACCACCAGCCGGTTCGGGCCGGCCAGCGACAAGGTCTTGTAGCCGCCACTGCCGACCAGCGAGATCTCGGCACGGGTGCCGGTCGCGCCGGTATTCAGCAGGACCTGGCGGACTTCACCCGCCCACGCACTGACGCTCGCCAGACCCAGTCCGACGGCGGCACAGATGGCGATGAGACGGTTCCCCGGGCGCATGGCTCAGGATTCAATCACCGCGCTGAACGGAATGCAACACCTTTTTCCTTAATAATCCGTAACCTGCCGGTGTTTGTTCTCGTCAGCCGACAGAAATGGCCTGCAAGTCGCCCCCTTGGGGCAGCCGTTCCAGCCATTCATGTCCTGCGTCGCTGGCCCCAGTGAGACGGACGCGACGCCCCTGCCCCTCGATCTCCAGCGCCACCACCAGGTCGGTGGGCGGCAGCGCGCCGGCGCCCCGTTCCGGCCATTCCACCAGCCACAGCACCGCACTGCCCTCGTCCAGACCGAGGAAATCCAGCTCGCCGGCCTGGCCGATGCGGTACAGGTCCAGGTGCCACGCCTCACCGCCACTGGCCAGCGGATAGCGCTCGACCAGGGTGTAGGTGGGGCTGCGGATCGCGCCCTGCACGCCCAGCGCACGCAGCAGCGCACGGGCCGTGGTGGACTTGCCGGCACCCAGGTCGCCGCGCAGTTCGATCAGCGCCTGCGGCGGCCGGGTGGCCGCCAGCCATTGCCCGAGCAGTTCGGTGGCGTCGCTGTCGGCAAGGAAGAATTCGGTCATGGGGAGAGGTCCGGGTTGGCCAGTCGCCGCAGCGGCACCAGCAGATCAGTAGGAAGCAGGCCGCGCGCGCCATCGGCGGCAGCCACGTCGCCGGCCAGCGCGTGCAGCAACGCACCCGCGGCCGCGGCATCGAAGGCCATCAGGCCCTGCGCGCGCAGGCTGGCGATGATGCCGGTGAGCAGGTCGCCCATGCCACCCACGGCCATCCCGGGATTGCCGGCGGCGATCAACCGCGGCGTTTGCCCAGGCGCCGCCACGATGCTGCCGGCGCCCTTCAGTACCACTACGGCGTGGAAACGTTCGGCCAGCCTCTGCGCGCAGGCATAGCGATCGGCCTGGATTTCAGCCGTGCTGCAGCCGAGCAGGCGTGCGGCCTCGCCCGGGTGCGGGGTGAGAATGGCATCGGGCAAGGCTCGCGGATCCTGCGCCAGCAGGTTCAGGGCATCGGCATCGACCACCAATGGTTTGGCGCTGGCCAGCACCCGCGCAAACAAGGCGCGTGCCCATTCGTCCTGGCCCAGCCCGGGTCCGATCGCCACCACCTTCGCCTTGTCCAGCAGCGCCGGCAGCACATCGCCGTCTTCCAGTGCATGGGTCATGGCCTCGGGCAACCGGGCCAGCAGTGGACCGACGTGGTCGCGGCGGGTGCCCAGGCTCAACAGCCCCGCACCTGCGCGCAAGGCGGCTTCGGCCGCCATCGCGATGGCACCGCCGCTGCCGTGGTTGCCGCCGACGCACAGCACGTGCCCGGATTCGCCCTTGTGGGTATTGGCGCGGCGTGGTGGCAACAGGGCCCGCAACCGCACCTGCGTCCAGTGCTCCGCAGCGGGTACCACGCCTTGCCAGGCCGTCGCGGGCAACTGCAGGGGCGCCAGGACCTTCCGCCCGCAATGATCCAGCGCATCGCCGGAATACAGCCCGCGATGCGCCACGATGAACTGCAGGGTCAGCGTGGCACGCACCGCCTCGCCCGGCACCGCCCCACGGTCGGCATCGACACCACTGGGAACATCCAGCGCCAGCACCGGCGCTGTCTGCGCGTTGAGCGCGGCAATCAGCGCCTGCGCCGTACCCTCCGGCGCGCGATCGAAGCCCAGCCCGAACAGGGCATCGACCCAGATGTCAGCCCCGGGCAGCGCGCCGTCGAACTCGGCGATGGCGCCGCCTGCGGACCTGAACTCCAGCGCCGCACGCTGTGCCAGCGCGGTCGAAGGCGGCCTGCCCGGCAGGGCGATCACCGTCACCTCGCACCCGGCCTGCAGCGCATGACGGGCCAGCACATGGCCGTCGCCCCCATTGTTGCCAGCGCCGACCACCACGCCGATCCGCCGCGCCTGCGGCCAATGCTGCAACAGGCACTGCCAGGCGGCCTGGCCGGCCTGCGCCATCAGGCCCCAGCCGCCGTCGGCGGCCAGCGCCGAAGCCTGCGCATCAAGCGCACGCGCGGCAGCGGAATCGAACAGATCGGCAAGGTTGGCCATGCAGGGATTTTATACTGGTGCACATGTCCCCCGCCCTCACCCCTGTCGATCCAGCCCAGGCCGTGCAGCGCATCCGCGAACTGGCGCGTGCGCATGGCTTCCAGCGCTGCGGCATCGCCGGTATCGAACTGGGCGAGGATGAAGCGCACCTGGCCGACTGGCTGGGCCAGGGCCTGTACGGCACGATGGACTGGATGGCGCGCCACGGCACGCTGCGCGCGCGCCCGGCCGAGCTGCTGCCCGGCACCGTGCGCGTGATTTCAGTGGGCATGGACTACAGTCACAAGGACGATACCGAAGCCTGGGCGACCCTGGCCGATCCGGGCCGCGCTTACGTGGCCCGCTACGCGTTGGGCCGCGACTATCACAAGCTGATGCGCAACCGCCTGCAGAAGCTGGCCACGCAGATCAATGATGAAGTGGCACCGCTGGGCTATCGCGTGTTCGTCGATTCCGCCCCCGTGCTGGAACGTGCACTGGCACGCAATGCCGGCCTCGGATGGATCGGCAAGCACACCTGCCTGATCGACCGCCATGGTGGTTCCTGGTTCTTCATCGGCGAGATCTACATCGATATCCCGCTGCCGATCGATACGCCAGCCACGGCGCACTGCGGCACCTGCACGCGCTGCATCGATGTCTGCCCGACCCAGGCCATCATCGGCCCGCAGCGGCTGGATGCGCGGCGCTGCATTTCCTACCTGACCATCGAGCACGACGGCGCCATTCCCGAAGACATGCGGCCACTGATGGGCAACCGCATCTACGGCTGCGACGACTGCCAGCTGGTCTGCCCCTGGAACAAATTCGCCAAGCGCACCGACGAAGCCGATTTCCGCGCCCGCAACAATCTGGATACGGCGCGCCTGGACCAGCTGTTCGCCTGGAACGAGGCCGAATTCCTGCGCCGCACCGAGGGCAGCCCGATCCGCCGCAGCGGGCATGAGCGCTGGCTGCGCAACATCGCCGTGGCGCTGGGCAATGCACCGTCCTCGGCCGAAGCACTGGCCGCCCTGCACAGCCGCGTCGACGATCCCTCGCCGCTGGTGCGTGAACACGTGCAATGGGCGCTGGGCCAGCACACGGCGCGCTGACGTGCGATCCTGAGCTCCCGTTCCGCCCGCCGCACGCTGTTCCATGCAACCACGCAACAACGACATCCTGACCCCCAGCCAGCTCAATACCCTGGCCCGCGACCTGCTGGAAGGCAGCTTCCCGGCGATCTGGGTCGAGGCCGAGCTGGGCAGCGTGGCGCGCCCTGCCTCCGGGCACCTCTACTTCACCCTGAAGGACGCGCGCGCGCAGCTGCGTGCGGCCATGTTCCGGATGAAGGCGCAGTACCTGAAATTCGTGCCGCGCGAAGGCATGCGCGTACTGGTGCGCGGCAAGGTGACCCTGTACGACGCCCGTGGTGAGTACCAGATGGTGCTGGACCACATGGAGGAAGCCGGCGAAGGCGCACTGCGCCGCGCCTTCGAGGAATTGAAGGCACGGCTGGAGGCCGAGGGCCTGTTCGACCCGGCGCGCAAACGGCCACTGCCGGCGCACGTACAGCGCCTGGCAGTGATCACCTCGCCAACCGGCGCCGCCGTGCGCGACGTGCTGAGCGTGCTCGGCCGCCGCTTCCCGCTGCTGGAAGTGGACCTGCTGCCGACCCTGGTACAGGGCAGCAGCGCCGCCGCGCAGATCACCCGCCTGCTGCAGGCGGCCGATGCCAGTGGCCGCTACGACGTGATCCTGCTGACCCGCGGTGGCGGTTCGCTGGAGGACCTGTGGGCCTTCAACGACGAAGCCCTGGCCCGTGCGATCGCCGCCAGCCGCACCCCGGTGGTTTCGGCGGTCGGCCATGAAACCGACTTCAGCCTCAGCGATTTCGCCGCCGACCTGCGCGCGCCGACGCCTTCGGTGGCCGCTGAACTGCTGGTACCCGACCAGCGCGAACTGGCGCTGCGCCTGCGCCGCACGGCCGCGCGCATGGTGCAGCTGCAACGACATGCGATGCAGCAGGCCATGCAGCGCGCCGACCGCGCCCTGCTGCGCCTGAACGCCCAGAGCCCGCAGGCACGGCTGGACCTGCTGCGCCGACGCCAGCTGGATCTGGGCCGGCGCCTGCATGCCGCCTTCAACCAGCAGCAGGAACGCCGTGCCGCGCGCCTGCGCCATGCCGCGGCGGTGCTGCGCGGGCACCATCCGCAGCGCCAGCTCGATGCGATGCAGCGTCGTCTGGCTGCCCTGCGCGGGCGGCCGCAGGCAGCGATGCAGCGTCTGCTGGAGCGCGATGGACTGCGCCTGCGCGGGCTGGCGCGTTCACTTGAAGCAGTCAGCCCGCTGGCGACCGTGGCCCGTGGCTACAGCATCCTGACCCGCAGCGATGACGGTACCCTGGTGCGGAAGGTCGACCAGGTACAGCCCGGTGACGCCCTGCAGGCCCGCGTCGGCGACGGCGTGATCGACGTGCAGGTCAAGTAAAAGGGGGGGTCGGCAGGGCGGCGCCCTGCACCTGCAGAGGCTTCAAGCCAAGGCAAAGTCAACGTCAAAAGCATGCATTCCGTGGGATGGCGGGGCGGTGTCGGAGTGCGGGGACGCCGTTAACCCGTCCCTGGGGGCTTGGCAGCCGCTTGCTCGTGTGCGCAGTCCTGCGCACACGGCAAGACCGGGGTTGGGCGTCCTGCCCAACCCGCCCGAGGCATGCCTCGGGCCCATGCGGCTGACACCCCGCACTCCGACACCGCCCCACCTCTGACAGATTCCGGAGGCTGTTGGTAGGTGTCGACCTTGGTCGACACGGTAGATCTACGCCATGCGTGGATGAATCTCTGTCAGATATCGAATCAATTCGGGGTCAGATCCGTTTTCCTACGGAAAACGGATCTGACCCCGCTCCATTCCGACAGATCGCAGAAATCTGTCGAAGGCGGGGTGGGTCCGGTTGCGGGGGCGTGAGCCGCATGGATGCGGCGACCGAGCTTACATGGACGTACTTGCAGCGCCCCCCGAACCGGACCCACCCCGCCATCCCGCGGAATGCACGCTGTTGCTGTTGCTGTTGCTCTGGCTTCGGCAGGTGCAGGGCGCAGCCCTGCCGCCCCCCCCCCCCCCTACTTTGCCTGCTCGCAGAATTTCTGCCGGTACTCGAGCGCCTTCGGCATCAGCGCCTGCAGGTTCTGGATGCGGGTACCCGGATTCGGGTGGGTGGAGGCGAACTCCGGCGGCGACTGCCCCCCACTGGCCTGGCCCATCCGCTGCCACAGCGGCACCGCCTCGCGGGGATCGAAGCACGCCGCTGCGGCCAGCATCAGTCCCACTTCATCCGCCTGCGTCTCGTGGCTGCGCGCGTAGGGCAGCAGGTAGCCGTAACCCATCGCCGACATCATCATCTGTTGCTGCTGCGCGTCCATGCCGCTGGCGGCGCCGGCCATCTGCCCGATCTGGGTCAGCTTCTGCTGCGCCATCCGCTGTGCACCATGGCGCAGCAGTGCATGGGCGATCTCGTGGCCCATCACCACCGCCATCGCATCACGCGTACGCGCCACCGGCACCAGGCCGGTGTAGACGGCCATCTTGCCCCCCGGCAGGCAGAACGCATTGGCCTGTTCGGACGGGATCACGTTCACTTCCCACTGGAAATCCCGTGCGAAATGCGCCGGCTGCACGCCGTGCTCCTGCGCCAGCGCGGTCTCCATCACGTCGACCTTGGCAATCAGCCGCTGGGCGATGTCGCGTACATCGCGCGCGATCGGTGCATTCGGATCCATCGGCCGTTCCTGCGACAGGATCTGCTGGTAGGCCTGCAGCCCCAGCGCGGTTTCCTGGCGCGCATCCAGGCTGCTGTCGATCATCACCTTCTCGCCGGTATACGGATCGACCGTGCGGTTGGAAAACCAGTAGAACACCGCATAGCCGGCCGCCAGCAGCAGCACCCACCAACGGATGTTGCCGAACAGGCCGCGCCGTTGCGGGCCTTGCGGCGAGCGGGAGAAGGGATCGTTGCGCATCAGGCGGTCTTCCGGCAGGTCCCGCCGGCTGGCGGGCACGGCGCAATCTTAGTGCGCCGATGCCCGCAGCGGGTGAAGCCGGGGCCGCTCAGATGCCGCGCACCAGGCGGAAGCCGATGCGCGCGTTGGTGGTATCCGAATCCTGCGATTGCCGCCAGGCCGCACGGGTCTGCTCGGGCGCGTTGGCCCAGTTGCCACCCCGGATCACCCGTGACCGGCAGCCCGGGTTGAACCAGGCGACACCATCGGAGGGCGCACGCCGGTAGCTGGCATGCCAGCAGTCGGCCACCCATTCACTGAGATTGCCGGCCATGTCGTGCAGGCCGAAGGCATTTGCCTGGAAACTGGCCACCGGTGCCGGTCCCCACCAGCCATCGCCATAGCCGATGAAGGCGTTGTGCCAGTGCCGTCCCGAAGGCGAAACATCCTTGCTGCCGGTGAAGTTGCCGGTGCCGGGCGGCGGCGTGCCGGCGTCGCCCCATGGATAGCGGCCGCTGCTGCCAGCGCGCAGCGCATATTCGAATTCGGCCTCGCTGGGCAGCCGGTAGCTGCGTCCTGTCTGCTCGGACAGCCACGCCGCGTAGTTTTCGGCATCACGCACGCTCACATGCATCACCGGCGAATTGCCCAGTGCGCGCGCGCCATCGTAGTCGGAACGCCAGTCCACACCGCTGCGGCGGATGAAATTGCCGCTGCGCTCGTCATACACCACCGAGTGGCCGCGCCGGGTTGCCCGCGGCCGCGCATTGGTCGACTTCACATAGCGCTCGAAATCGCCGACGGTGACCTCGGTGATCGCCATCGCAAACCCGCGGTCGAAGCGCACGTAATGCGAGGGCCGCTCGGCGTCGGTGGCACCGGGCTCGGCATCACCCGCGCCCATCTGGAAGCCGCCATGCGGCACCACCACCATCTGCGGACCGCGCCCACCATCGCGCATCGCGTCGCTGAACACCTGCCCGGGACGGAAGCTGCCGTAATGCGTGGCCAGGTCGATGCGTTCGCGCAACTGGGCCACCACCGCGTCCCCGGGCAAGGCGATGCGCAGGGCCTCGGCCAGCTTTTCACGCGCCGGCTTCAGGCCCTGCGGCGTCGCCAGCTCGCGCAGGCCATCGTCGCGCAGCTGCAGCAGTGCCGCCGCGCGGATCTGTTCGATGCGCTCGAAGGCATCGGCAATGGTCGGTGACGAGTCGCGGACCTTGCTGGCTTCGGCCAGCCAGGTGCCCGCGCTGGCGAAGTCGCGCACCCGCGCCGCATCCTCGGCACGGCGGATCAGGCCACTCTCAGCCGCCGCCAGGCCCTGCCGTGCCCGGCTGTTGTGTTCATCCAGGGCCAGCGCTTCACGGAAGTTGCCGATCGCACCGTCACCGTCCTCACCGATCCGCCCCGAACGCAGGTCTTCCTCACCGGCACGGTTGTAGGCCACCACGCGCTGGGCGAGCTCCACCCGGCCCTGCAGCGCGCGCACCTTCTCATCCTTCGGCGCCAGGGTCAGCAGCACCAGTGCCTGGCGGCTGGCCTCGGCCAGCGCCTCGCGCTGCTGCAGCGGCCGGACCAGCAGGGCATCGGCCTGCTGCTGCAGGCGCTGGCGTGCACGCTGCAGGCCGTTGCGGGCCTGGCGGTCATCCGGGTCTTCCTCCTGCACCGCCAGCCACAGCGGAACCGCCGCGTCGGCGTCTTCGTACAGGTGCCCTTCGCTGAACGCCTTCTCGGCCGCGCGACGCAGCTGGGCCAGGCTGCGCCCCTGCCGATCGACCCGCGGTGGCGTCCACCGCTGCACATCCTCGGCGGCATCCTCACCGGCGATGGTGACGCTGCCCTGCCCTGCCTCCGGCGTCGCGTCCGCCTGCGAACCCTGCTGCGGCCGTGCGTCTTCGCCAGCAGCCGATCCCGGCTCCGGCGTCGCCGAGGGCGACGGCGTGCAGCCGGCCAGGGCCACGGCCAGGGCGGTGCACAGCGCGGACGACAGCGGAAAACGCAAGCAGGATCTCCTTCAGCACGGATGCGGACCGACGTTAGGCTATTCTCCCCTGCCTGAGCAAACCCGAGTAGTAGGCCCTGACCCGTGGCAACCTGGATCACCACCCCCGCCGAGCTGGATGCATACTTCCAGCAGCGCCCGGCCCGCATTGGCCTGGACACCGAATTCATCCGTGAACGCACCTTCTGGCCGCAGCTGGCCCTGGTGCAGATGGCGGTCGGGCAGGACATCCTGCTGATCGACCCGCTGATTCCCGGCATGACCGAGGCCCTGGCGCCCTGGCTGGCCGATGAATCGATCATCAAGGTGATGCACAGCGCCAGCGAAGACCTGGTCGCCTTCAAGTGGGCCTGCGGCGTGTTGCCGCGACCGCTGTTCGACACCCAGATCGGCGCCTCGCTGGCCGGCATCGGTGGCGGCATGGGCTACCAGAAGCTGGTTGCGGAAATCACCGGCGTGGCACTGGCCAAGGGCGAAACCCGCTCGGACTGGATGCGCCGTCCACTCTCGGAGTCGCAGCTGCAGTACGCCGCCGACGACGTCGAGCACCTGTTCGCGCTGCACGACGCCATCGATGCCAGGCTGCAGGCGTTGGGCCGCCAGCAGTGGCTGCACGACGACGGCGAGCGCCTGCTGGCCAGCGTCGCCAACGACGAAGACCGTTGGCCGCACCTGGCGATGCGCTCGGCGCAGTTCCTCGATGCCGCCGCACAGCACCGCCTGCTGCGCCTGCTGCGTTGGCGCGATGTGCAGGCGCGCAGCAGCGACCGCCCGCGCAGCTGGATCCTGGACAACGAACTGGCCGCCACGCTGGCACGCACGCCACCGGCCGATGCCGCCGCACTGGGCAAGCTGTTCGAACAGTTCCCGAAGGCTCCGCGAAAGCTCGCGGGCGCTGTGTGGCAGGCGCTGGATACGCCGCTGGCCGATGAGGCCGAGGCACCGCTGGCGCTGCCGGCCAACGACAGCAACAAGAAGGCACTGAAGAAGCTGCAGGACGCCGTCGCCGAGCGCAGCCGCGAACTGGGCCTGCCGGATGGCGTGCTGGCCTCGCGCAAGCATCTGGAAAGTTATCTGGAACGCCGCCAGTGGCCGGCCGCACTGGCCGGCTGGCGCCAGCAGGAGCTGGAATCTCGGTTGCAGGCTCTGCTGCCCGCGGCCTGATATCACCGGGCGCCGGGGCATTGCCTCGGCCGCCGCGGCGTCGGAATGAGCATCTGCCACGCTTGCCGACACGGGCGCGGGCCTGTCCAATAGCGGCCCCGCAACTGTTGGATGGCTTCAGATGACAAATGGAATTGCGAAGGACGGTCTCTCCGTCGAAGACCTGGCCTGGCGCACGCAGGCGCGCACCGCGCTGCAGGAACACGACCATGCAGCGCTGGATGCACTGCTGGCGCCCCACGAACAAGCGTGGCTGGACGGGGCGCGGGCGCTGCCCGGCATCCGCTGGCGCCTGCGCAACGTGCAGGACAAGGCCCTGACCCTGGATGAGCGCCTGCAGCAGGCACAGCGCTGGGTCGCCGCCGCACCACGCAGCTACTACGCCTGGCTGCGCCTGGGTGCGTGCTGGCAGGACGCTGCCAGCGAACTGCGCAGCGCCGACGTGGCCGCGCTGGTGGAGGACAGCCAATGGCTGGCCGCGCAGCTGGCCAGCGACCACGCCGTGTACGCCTACCTGCAGGCGATCCCGCTGTCGTCGCGGCCGGCACTGGCGCTGGATGGCATCAAGCGCATCACCAGCTACCTGCGCGAGCCGAACTGGTTGCGCGCGCTGCAGGCCGGGCAGCCAGCGCAGTCCGACGAGGCCGCATTGGCTGAACACTATCCGCAGGCGTGGCCGCAGGCACTGCAGCTTCTGTCGCGCTTCGGAACACCGCTGCAGGAACTGCCCGACAGCCTGCCGCCGCTGCTGCGCGGCCGCAGCCAGGACGACTTCGATGCGCCGCTGGCGTACTGGATGCGCCTGGTGCTGGAACAGCGCCCCGACGACCTGAGCACGCTGGAAGACACCCTGTACTTCCTGTACCCGCGCTGGGGCGGCAGCCACGAGGCGATGGAAGACTTCATCGAAGGCAGCTGGTGCCGCGGCCTCGATCTGGCGCAGAGCAATGCGCTGCGCTGGCGCAAGGCACAGGACTGGCTGGCCGAGTCGCCACAGCGCGATGACAGCGAAACCGTAGCCGCGCACGAGCGCGCATACGCACAGATTCTCGACTGGCACCTGGACCGCAACCTGCGCGCGGAGGTGCTGACCCAGCGTGCTGGACTGCGCTATCGGCTCGGCCGCATCGAAGAGGTCGAAGACGATGTGCAGTGGGATGCGCAGCACATGCTGGCGGTGTTCGAGGACCTGCAGCAGGCCTGGGCACTGGACCGCGACATGGTCCTGCACGAAGGCCTCAGCAATCTCGAGGCCTGCACCTGGTTTGCCCGCGTCGATGGTGCCGAAGCGCTGTTCGCCCAGGTGGTGGACTACGCCGCGCGCGAAGGTGATTCAGCGATCGGCCTGCTCTGGGCCGCGACGGCCATCGAGCATGGGCTGCTTGGCCAGAACGCCGATCCGGTACGCGCTGCGCCCCTGCTGCAGCGCGCATTGAAACTGGCACCACAGGAGAACACGTCGGCAGTCACGTTCGCGGCCAACCTGTTCTGTGATGTCTCGCAGGCTGCCGGCCTGTCGCTGCTGCAGCGCATGGCTGAAGCGGGCGATGCAGGTGCAATGTCTGCATTGTGCGACCTGTACAAGGGCCGCCTCGGCGGCCGTGACCAACCGCAGTTCGTTGATGCAGGGAAGGCCGCGTACTGGCAGGAGCGTGCGGTGGAAGGCGGCGACCTGATCGCCACCTACAATCTCGGCGTACGCCTGGTCGCTGCGGGCGGCGCAGAGAATGAAGCACGTGCGCGCGAGCTGTACCTGCGCTGCCTGGCTGAAGCCGAGGCCGGTGAGCGCGTATGGGGTCCGACCTGCCGCAACCTGGCCTGCCTGGCACTGGATGGCCAGAACGATGCGCACAAGCGCGAAGCGGTCGAACGCGCACTGATTCCACTGTGGTGGCGCGGCGACGACGACGACAAGCTGTGGGCCGCCGGCTACCTGGCCGACATCTACCACGTCGGCAACGGCGTGCCGGCCAATGCATTCCTCGCCCTGACCTGGCTGCAGCGTGCCAGCGAGATCGATCCGGAGTACGTGGACGTGGTGCGCATGGCGCCGCTGATCAACGGCGAGGGTCGCTGGTTCGGTGCCAGTCGCGCACGCAAGCAGCAGGAACAGGACCGCCAGCAGGTGGACAGCGCGACCTGGGCCCTGACCTTCGGCCAGCGCAGCCAGGACAGCGACCTCACCGCGGTCTGAAGCAACGAAAAGGGCGGCCCGGTAATCCGGGCCGCCCTTTGCATTCCAGCAGCGCGATGGCGGGACGACCCGCCACCGCGACAGCGCATTACCAGTTCATGTTCAGCGAGACACCCACGGTGCGCGGCTCGTTGTAGACCGCGGCCATGTAGTTCTCGATCACACCCTTGAGGTTCTTCTCGTTGGTGATGTTGCGCGCGAACAGCGCCACTTCGTAGGCACCGTAGTTGCCCGAGTAGCCGATCTTCAGGCCGCCCTCGAAGTCACCCTTGGAGTTGAACTCCTTGCTGTCGTACAGAACGAAGCTGGTGTAGCCCTGCTTGTTCCAGTCGGTGGAGACGAACATGGTGCCGGCGTCGCTGACCGGGAAGTCGTAGCGTGCTGCGAGGTTGACGTTGTACTTCGGCGCGTTCGGCAGCGGGTTGCCGTCGATCTGCGCGAAGGTGTTGGCACCGACCTTGATGGTCGGGTCATTCACGGTGCACACCACCTGGCCGTTGAGGCCGCAGACCTGCGCGTAGACGCGCTTGTCCTTGATCTCGCTGTGCAGCAGGCTCAGGCCGGCGCTCAGGGTCAGGTTCGGGATCGGGCGCAGTTCCATGTCCGCTTCGAAACCGTAGGCCTTGGCCTTGTCAGCGTTGAACAGCACGCCGTTGCCGTCCGAATCGTTGCCGTTGAGCTGGATGTCATTGACGGTGTAGGTGAACGCGGTGGCGTTCAGGCGCAGGCGGTTGTCCCACAGGCTGCTCTTCACGCCCGCTTCCCAGGACAGGATCGTCTCGGAATCGGCGGTGGTGAAGTCGGCATTGAACACGGCCGAACGGCCCTGGATGGTCGGGCCGCGGAAGCCGCGGGCGACCTTGGCGTAGACGCTCACGTCCGGCGTGATCTGATACATCGCGCTCAGATCCCAGCTCGGGGTGGTGTCGGACATCTTGACGTCGGTGCGGCCCTTGTAGGTGACCACGCCAGCGGCAGTGTCAGCCGTCTTCAGCAGGCGGGTGTGCTTCTCGTCCTTGGTCTGGCGCAGGCCGGCAGTGACGGTGAACTTGTCGGTGAAGGCGTAGCTCAGCTGGCCGAAACCGGCCCACGAGGTGTTCTTGTTGCGCAGGCGCACCCAGTTGTTCGGGTTGCGGGCCGCGCCCTGCAGGAACCATGCGCGCTGGTAGAAGTCGGTGGTGTCGCTGCCGTTGAAGTAGAACGCACCGGCCTGCCACTGCAGCGCGCTGTCGTCATGGCTGGCCAGGCGGAATTCCTGGGTCCACTGGTCCAGATCACGGATGCGGCCCATCGACTGGCCGTAGCCATTCGGCACGCCGTTCACTGGGAAGTTCACCGCGGCGCCGCCGTCGGTGTCGCCACGGCTGTAGCCGGAGGTGGTTTCGTAGGCGGTGATCGAGGTGAAGTCGATCGCACCGAAGTCGTAACGCGCCTTCACCGAACCGCCGTAGGTCTTGTAGGCCTGCGGGTTGTTGTCGGCTTCGTCGTAGGCGACCTTGTCGCGCGGCACGTCGGTCTTGTTCGAGCCCTTGGTCAGCGCACCGCGCAGGAACAGGGTCGAGGTGCCTTCGTAGTCACGGGCATGGGCCGAGGCAAGGATCGAGAACTGGTCGCTCGGGGTCAGCAGCAGCTGCGCGCGCACGTTGCGGTCATCGAAGCCGCCCATGGCGTTCTTCTTCGGGCTGACCGTGCCGTCGGCACTCGGGCCCTTGTAGGTGTTGTCGACATAGTCGTCGCGGTGCTGGTACAGGGCCGACACGCGGAACGAGGCGATGTCGTTGATCGGGCCACCGAAGCCGCCGTCGATCGACACGCTGTTGTAGGTCGCGTAGCTGGCGCTGACGCGGCCGGTGTAGTCCTGGGTCGGCTTCAGGGTGTCGAACTTGATGATGCCGGCGGTGGTGTTGCGGCCGAACAGCGAGCCCTGCGGGCCGCGCAGCACTTCCACCTGGTCCACGTCATAGACCGGGTTGGACTTCAGCACCACGTGTTCCAGCACCACGTCGTCCTGGATGATCGACACCGGCTGCGAGGCACCGAGGTAGAAGTCGATGTTGCCCAGGCCGCGGATGTAGAAGCGCGGGAAGATGCGGCCGGTGGTGGTTTCCGCATACAGGCTCGGCACGCGGCCGGACAGCGCCAGCAGGGTGTCGTCGCCGCCGGCGGTGAAGTCGCGCATGCGCTCGCCCTGCACCACGCCGACCGAGACCGGCACTTCCTGCAGGTTCTGCTCGCGGTGCTCGGCGGTCACGGTGATGGTGTCCAGCCCGGTCGGGGTCGGCGCGCTGTCCTGCGCGGCGGCGCCGAAGCTGCCGACCAGGGCCAGGCCAGCACAGGCCAGGGCCAGCGGGTGGCGGCGGAAGGAAACGAAGGAAGACGACATACCCGACAGGCGGCGGGAATCGGAATGGGAGGGCATGGAATGCTCTGAGGAGGCGTCCGTGCGGCCTGCGCGAGCCGGGCGGCAAATAGGAGGAATACTGCGCAAGCCGCCATTATCCCCCAAATTGTTACGATTTCGTTGCGCGGCGCTCACGCCCGGTGAAACAGGCGGTTTCGGCACAGTTGTGCACTAACGCGCCACGTCTTCCGGCACGAAATCCTGGATCGGCTTGGCAAGGAGCAGCTGCTTGGCTAAACTGAAGCCCTGCCGTGGGGCCATAGCTCAGCTGGGAGAGCGCGTCGTTCGCAATGACGAGGTCAGGAGTTCGATCCTCCTTGGCTCCACCACTATTCAGAAGAACCCGTAGATCTCCGCGATCTGCGGGTTTTTTCTTTTCCGGGTTCCGCCTCAGGCCGGCTCCTCGCCGCCGTCCTTGCGCCGCGGGCTGCGCGAATGCGCATCACGCACCTGTTGATCGCGCTGACCTGGCCGCTGCCTGGCCACGTCGTCCTGCTTCCTGTCCTGGCGGCTTTCCTGCACGCCCTGCTTCGGATTGCCCTGGTCGTTGTCTCGCTCACTCATCGAACACTCCTTCGCCGGTGGAGTCCGACGCTGACGCCACGCTAGAACGCAACGGGTAAGCCGCAGGTCAGTCCGGCGCGAACACGGTGTGCAGCCAGCGGCTTGCAGCCATCGATGAGGTACATCCAGAATCCGATGCAAACCGCATATCGGTACGCCATGCCCTCAACGTCCAAGCGCGTCGCATCATTCGTGCCGATGAACTTCAATCCGACCGACGGCAGCATCCAGCTTGGCAACCTGCCGGCACTGATCTGCCCCACCCTCTCGCAGGACGAGGCGCGCATCGCCTTCGCCACGCTGATGCATGGCGAGCGCGATGTCGGCACCGGCTACCACTGGCTCAGCCTGCACCGGCTCAGCTGGGCGGTGCGCCTGCCGGCATCAGCGTGTGCTTCCACGGGCAACGGCTCGACATGGTGACGATGAGCGTCGATCTACCCGGTGCAACACTGGAAGACGGCTGGCCGACCCAGGCCGCGATCGATGCCGAAGTCGCCTTCATGCGCCGCACGCTGGGTGCGGCGCTGGGTTACAGGCTGGCCGGTGGCCACGCCCGCTTCGGCTGGGGCGAGGCCTGGGCCCGGTTCGACCCGAAAGGCTTCATGGCCAGCAGCGGCATCCGCTACGCGCCACGCACGTGACCGCGCTCAGGTACGGGTGATCGACACCCCACCCTCCACGCGCATCGCGCTGCCGGTAACGAAACTGCTCTCATCGCTGGCCAGGAACAACGCCGCACTGGCGATCTCTTCCGGCTCGGCGAGGCGCTTGAGCGCATGCAGCGAGCGCACGAAGTCGCGGGCATCGCCGGACGGTGCAGCCTGCCGGCCCATTTCGGTATCGGTGCCCCCGGGCAGCAGCACGTTGCTGCGCACGCCACGCACCCCGTACTCGGCAGCGATCACCTGGCTCAGGCCGATCAGCCCGGCCTTGCTCGACGCATAGGCCGCCATGCCCGGGAAGCCCACGGTATGGCCGACGAAGGTGCCGACGAACACCAGCGAGCCACCGCCGCGTGCCAGCAATGCCGGCAACTGCGCGCGTGCGGCATGGAAGGCGGCATCCAGATTGGTGGCCATCACCTCGCGCCAGGCATCCACCGGGAACTCCGCTGCCGGTACACCGGGGCCGAGCAGGCCGGCGTTGTTGAGCGCGATGTCCAGGCCACCGAAGGACTGCTGGGCCAGATCGACCAGCGCCTGCGCCGTGCCCGGGGCGGCCACGTCGGCGGCATGCACCACCACCTCGCCACCGGCGGCGCGGATCTGCTCGGCCAGCGCCTGCAGCGGCTCCAGCCGCCGCGCGTTGAGCACCAGCTTTGCGCCTTCGGCAGCGAAGCGCAGCGCGCTGGCGCGGCCAATGCCAGCGCTGGCGCCGGTGATGAGAGCGATCTTGTTGTTCAGGCGCATGGTGGCGGTATCGGTTGTGAAGTCGCTGCCACGATGCCGCGCCTTCGGCCCGCCAACACTCCGTTTCCGGGCCTCACAGATGGGTGCAGGAAACGGAGTTTCCGCAGCACCGGCACGTGCCAGAATCCGGCCATGGACAGTACCGCCACCACCGCCCTCGATGCCCGCGTCGAACGCGTCTGCCGCCACCTTCAGGCCAGCCTCGACGAACCCTCGCTGCAGGAGCTGGCCGACATCGCCGGCTGCAGCCCGACGCGCCTGCATCGCCTGTTCAAGCAGGCGACCGGGCTGACCCCCAAGCAGTACGCCGCTGCGCTGCGCGCCGACCGCCTGCGCACCGGGCTTCAGCAGCAGGAACGCATCACCGATGCCTTCCACGACGCCGGCTTCGGTTCCAGCGGGCGCTTCTACGAGAACGCACCGAAGTTGCTGGGTATGACGCCCAAGCAATGGCGCGCAGGTGGCCGCGGCGAAGTCATCCACTTCGCCATCGCCGAAAGTTCACTGGGCAGCGTGCTGGTGGCCAGCAGCGGTACCGGTGTGGTTGCGATCCTGCTCGGCGATGATCCGGAGACGCTGTTGCAGTCGCTGCAGCAGCGCTTCCGCCAGGCCGAACTGGTCGGCGCCGACCAGGGTTATGAACAACTGGTGGCACAGGTGGTGGGCCTGGTCGAGGATCCCTCGCGAGGCGCCAGCCTGCCGCTGGATATCCGAGGCACCGCCTTCCAGCAACGGGTATGGCAGGCGCTGCAGCAGATCCCGCGCGGCCAGACCGCCTCGTATGCCGATATCGCCGCACGTATCGGCGCGCCGCGATCAAGCCGCGCGGTGGCACGCGCCTGTGCAAGCAATCCGCTGGCGGTGGCCGTGCCCTGCCACCGGGTGGTGCGCCGCGATGGCGACCTGTCCGGTTACGCCTGGGGCGTGGCACGCAAGCGCGAACTGCTGCGCCGGGAAAAGGCCTCGACTGCCTGACGTAGGTACCGACCTTGGTCGGCACGCCCAGCTTCCAGTAGGTGCCGACCTTGGTCGGCACACCGCCAGGCCCTCAATCCAGCTTCACCACCAGCTTGCCGAAGTTGTGCCCCTTCAGCAGCCCGAAGAACGCCTCCGGCGCCTTCTCCAGCCCTTCCACCACATCCTCGCGGTACTGGATGCGGCCTTCGCGCAGCCACTGCGGCATCTCGCGTTCGAAGTCCGGCCACAGGTGGTTGAAGTCGTGCACGATGAAACCACGCACGGTCAGGCGCTGGCGCAGGATCTGGCTGAACAGTGCGGGTAAGCGGTCCGGGCCGGGCTGCTCGACGCCCCGCTCGTTGTAGGTGGCGATGGTGCCGCACACCGGAATGCGGGCGAAGTCGTTGAGCAGCGGCAGCACTGCATCCAGCACGTGCCCGCCCACGTTCTCGAAATACACGTCGATACCCGTGGGCACCGCCGCGCGCAGCTGGGCGGCAAAATCAGCCGCGCGATGGTCCAGCGCCACGTCCACGCCCAGCGTCTGCAGATAGGCGCGCTTGGTCTCGCCACCGGCGATGGCGACCACGCGCGCGCCCTGCAGCTTGGCCAGCTGCGCCACGGTCGCGCCCACCGGCCCGGTCGCGGCAGCCACCACCAGCGTCTCGCCCGGCTTCAGGCGTGCGATTTCATGCAGGCTGGAATAGGCGGTGAAACCCGGCATGCCATACACACCCAGCGCCGTACTCAGCGGCAGTCCGGCCGGATCCAGACGACGCCCCAGCGCCCTGGCCGGCAGCACCGCGTGGGTCTGCCAGCCACCCGGCGCCAGCACCAGCTCACCTGCGGTTACGCCCTCGGCCTTGGATTGCAGCACCTCGGCCACGGTCTGCCCTTCCATCACCGCGCCCACCGCCACCGGGGCAGCGTACGACGGGCCCTCGTCCATGCGTCCACGCATGTACGGGTCCAACGACAGGTAGCGGTTGCGCAGCAGCACTTCGCCATCCGCCAATGCCGGCAACGCAACCTTTTCCAGGCGGAAGTTGGCCGCACTCGGCGCCCCCTGCGGACGCGACGCCAGCACGATGCGGGAGGTGGTAGAGGAATCGGACATGGTCGGGTCTCTGCTGTTGCCAGCGTCGGGAAAGGACTGCCGACACTACGCCGCAGCCATCCTCGATGGCGGCCACGAAAACAGCGTTCCATTGCCCGGACCGGCGCGGGTCCAGCGCAGCCCTTGCCCTTGCAGCTTTGGCGATCGCGGCGACCTGCTGATTTCCACCGCAGACGATGATCGACTGGTCACGCCCCGCCCACGACGGAGGATCAAGCACTTGCGAGCGCGCAGACGGCAATGTGAAGAAATCTTGGCAAAACGCTTGCCGAAGGCAGCCGACCTCCGTAATATACGCGTCCTTGGCAGCGACCTCGCTGCAACGAAACATGTGGCCGAGTAGCTCAGTTGGTAGAGCAGGGGATTGAAAATCCCCGTGTCGGCGGTTCGATTCCGTCTTCGGCCACCACTTTCGAAGGCCTGCAGAAATGCGGGTCTTTTTTTTCCGGAAACCGCATTCACCGCGGTCGCCACACAATTTGGCCGAGTAGCTCAGTTGGTAGAGCAGGGGATTGAAAATCCCCGTGTCGGCGGTTCGATTCCGTCTTCGGCCACCATCTTCAGAGACCTGCAGAAATGCAGGTCTTTTTTTGTTCGCGCTTCGCGCAAGCGGCGGCCACCGCCGCCCGGTTGACGAAACATTTACACCGGCATGCGCGGCGGCACCTACGCTCCAGACTCCTGCCTGGAGCCTGCCGATGCCTCTGCGCCCCGCCCTGCTCGCCTGCCTGCTGCTGGCCGCCTTCCCGGTGATCGCCGCCGAACCGGTGCGCGCGGTCGAAACGCTGGACATCGACCGCTACGCAGGCCAATGGCACGAAATCGCGCACCTGCCGGTGTCGTTCCAGAAGCAGTGCGTGGGCGAGATCACTGCCAACTACGGGCTGCGCCGCGACGGCCGCATCAGCGTCACCAATGCCTGCCGCAATGGCGAGGGCGAACGCGTGGTCGCCGAAGGCGTGGCACGCCTGGTGGCCGGACACCCCGGCCAACTGCAGGTGCGCTTCGTGCCCGACTGGCTGAGCTGGGTCCCCCTGGTCTGGGCCGACTACTGGGTGCTGGCGCTGGACCCGGACTATCAGTGGGCGCTGGTTGGTGAACCGGACCGCAAGTACCTGTGGATCCTCTCGCGGCTGCCGGAAATGGATCGCGCCCGGTTCGAACAGTTGAAAGCCAAGGCCGAGGCCATGGGCTACGACCTCGGCCCGCTGCGGCTGATGGCACCGTTGCGCGATACGCCCGCCGACTGAACCGCCCCGCATCGGGCGCATTCCGCGCGCCCGATCCAGCGTTGCGCACGCCCGGCCGCCATCTTCACGCGCTACCCTCTGCGACGGGTCGCCACAGGCGATCCACAAAACCATACGCCGTAGTATGCTTACCCCAACGCACCCCCTCCAGAGGACTTGCGCCCATGCTCCACCGTTTCCGTACCGCCTTGATCGTCCTGTGCACCCTCGCCCTTGTTGCCTGCAACAACGGCATCGTCAAGCGTGTTTCGGAACCGGCAGCCAGCCTGCAGCAGCTGACCGTGCGTGCCGACGGCAACTGGACCGTGGCCCTGCGCCTGCAGAACTTCAGCTCGATGCCGATGACCTTCGATGACGTCGCGCTGGCGCTGACCGTCGGCGACAACGACGCTGGCACCCTGCAGGTCAAGCCCGGCATCTCCATCGGCGGCACCTCCGCCGACGTCATCAATGTCGAACTCGTGCCCAGCTCGGCCGCGCGCCTGGTGGTGGCCGACGCGCTGGCCAGCAACCGCACCCTGGCCTATGGCCTGAAGGGAACGGTGGCGGCCACACCGCAGGAAAAGAAGCAGCGCAGCTTCGACATCAGCAGCCGCAGCACCCTCAACCAGGCCCCCGGCCTGCCCGGCGTGCTGCGCTGAACCCGCCTTTCGTCGCGGCGCCCGGCGCCGCTCTCCCCCTGCCCTGATCAAATCGAGACGTACCGATGAGCAGCTACACCGCCCCGCTTTCCGACCTCCGTTTCGCCCTGCACGACGTGCTCAAGGTCGAACCCCTGTTCGCCCGCCTGGGCTTCACCGACGCCACCGCCGACGTGGTCGATGCCGTGCTGGAAGAAGCCGGCCGCTTCAGCGCCACCGTGCTGGCCCCGCTCAACAGCGTCGGCGACGAGATCGGCTGCGTGCTCGACCAGGCCACCGGTGAAGTGACCACCCCGCCCGGCTTCAAGCAGGCCTACGACCAGTTCGTCGATGGCGGCTGGACCGGCCTGACCGCCTCGCCGGAGCTGGGCGGCCAGGGCCTGCCGCACACCCTGGGCGTGCCGCTCAACGAAATGATCAACGCCGCCAACCTGGCGTGGGGCAACTTCCCGCTGCTCTCGCATGGCGCCATCGAAGCGCTGAAGCAGCACGGCGAGGCCTGGCAGCACGAGGCCTTCCTCAAGCCGCTGATCGAAGGCCGCTGGACCGGCACCATGTGCCTGACCGAACCGCACTGCGGCACCGACCTGGGCCTGCTCAAGACCAAGGCCGAGCCGAACGCCGATGGCAGCTATTCGATCACCGGCACCAAGATCTTCATCACTGCCGGCGAGCATGACCTGACCGGCAACATCGTGCACCTGGTGCTGGCCAAGCTGCCCGACGCCCCTCCGGGCGCCAAGGGCATCTCGCTGTTCGTCACCCCGAAGTTCAAGGTCGACCGCGAGGGCAACGTCGGTGAGCGCAACGCACTGCGCTGTGGCTCGATCGAGCACAAGATGGGCATCAAGGGGTCGGTCACCTGCGTGATGAACTTCGATGGTGCGCAGGGCTACCTCGTCGGCCAGCCGCACAAGGGCCTGCAGGCGATGTTCACCATGATGAACACCGCGCGCCTGGGCGTCGGCCTGCAGGGCATCGGCCTGTCCGAGCGCGCCTACCAGAACGCATTGAAGTACAGCCGTGAGCGCCTGCAGTCGCGCGCCCTGAGCGGCGCCAAGTTCCCGGACAAGCCGGCCGACCCGATCCTGGTCCACCCGGATGTGCGGCGCATGCTGCTGACGGTGAAGTCGCTGGTCGAAGGCAGCCGCCTGCTGGCGCTGCACGCCGCCACCCTGATCGACGTCGCCCACCACGCCGAGGATGCCGCCGAGCGCGAGCGCGCCGACACCCTGGTGAGCTTCCTGACCCCGATCTCCAAGGCCTGCCAGACCGAATGGGGCATCGAGAACACCTACAACGCCCTGCAGTGCTTCGGTGGCCACGGCTACATCCGCGAACACGGCATGGAGCAGCTGGCCCGCGATGCACGCATCACCACGCTGTATGAAGGCACCACCGGCATCCAGGCGCTGGACCTGATCGGCCGCAAGACCGCGTCCAGCCAGGGCGCCGGCCTGAAGCTGATGCTGGCCGAGATCGAAGCCTTCGCCAAGGAACACGAGGGCAACGAAGCGCTGGCCGAGTTCATCGGCCCGCTGCGCGCCAAGGCCGCCGAATGGGGCAAGCTGACCCTGGACGTGCTGCAGCGCGCGGCCGCCAACCCCGACGAACTGGGTGCGGCCAGCTACGACTACCTGTTCTATTCGGGTTACGTGGTACTGGCCTACTGGTGGGCCCGCAGCGTCGCCGCCGCCGACGCCAGCGCGCACGGCGCCGCCTTCGCCCAGGGCAAGCGCGAAACCGCTCGCTTCTACTTCGCCCGCGTGCTGCCTCGCACACTCAGCCACGCCGCCGCGATCCAGGCCGGCGCCGCCCCGCTGATGGCCATGGACGACGAGCGCTTCGGCGCCTGAGCCGGGCTGCGCCCGGCACCCGCGGTAGTGCCGGCCGCTGGCCGGCAACCGCAACAGCAACAGCTGCATCCCGATGAATGGCTGGGCGGCGTGGGCTGGCAGGACACGCCGTAAACCCATCCATGGGGGCTCGATGGCGCCATCCATGGCGCCAACGGTCCTGCCACCCCACACCGCCCGGGCCTCTGACAGGTTCACTCGGCTGATGGCAGGTGTCGACCTTGGTCGACACGGCAGATCCACGCCACGCGTGGATGGAAACCACCGGGATCTCTCTGGAGAAGAGCCCCCCTTTGTTAAGGGGGGCGCGCCAACGGCGCGGGGGCTAGGAGGGATGCGTGGGCATCCCAACCCGCCGACGGCGGGCTGGGATGCCGAATGCGCGGACCTGAATCGTTGCGATTTGCGTATCGCCGACAGGCGATACACAAATCGTCAACATTCAGGTATAAGCTGTTCTCCCGATGGAGACAGACACTACACGCTTGGGTCTGATCGAAGCCGGAGCTCCGTTTTCTGCTCCGGGCGCCGAAGCATCGCCCAACGCCACGACGCTGCATCGCCCCGGTTCGGTCCGGCTGCTCTCGCTTGATGCCCACGGACGCGTACTGGACTGGATCACCTGGCAGGATGCGGCGTGCCTCTACGCACGCGAAGCGGTGGCCTGGACGCTCGGCGACCCCTGCCTGCACATCCATGGCGGCACCAACCGCTTCAGCGGACTGCAGAGCGGCATGGACCTGCACCCGATCATCGCCGCCCGCGGCCACGCTCGCTCGCGCGCAATCGACCCGACGCCGAACCTGACCAACCAGGCCCTGTTCGCCCGCGACGCCCATCTGTGCATGTACTGCGGCCAGCAGTTCAGCCGCCCCACGCTCACCCGCGACCACGTCATGCCGCTGTCCAAGGGCGGCCTGGACTGCTGGGAAAACGTGGTCACCGCCTGCTTCCACTGCAATTCGCGCAAGAGCGACCGTACCCCGCAGCAGGCCGGCATGCCCCTGCTGGCGGTGCCCTACCGGCCCAGCTGGATCGAGCACCTGATCCTGTCCAACCGCAACATCCTGGCCGACCAGATGGCCTTCCTGAAGGCGCAATTGCCCAAGCGGTCGAAACTGAGCACCTGAACGCCCGAAAATGCAACCCTCACCGTCCTGTCACGGGCGGCGGCGTTTGCTTGCCCCACCCCCGTTTGAGGGCGAAAATGGGCGTTCAGAAAAAGTGCGAACATGATGATCGACTCTGCCCGCTATCCCCGCCTCGCGCGCATCCAGACGCCGGATGACCTGCGCACGTTCGACGAATCCGAATTGAGGGCGGTTGCTGACGAACTGCGCGCCTACCTCATCGAATCGGTGGGCAAGAGCGGCGGCCACTTCGCCGCCGGCCTGGGCGTGATCGAGCTCACCGTGGCCCTTCACTACCTGTACCAGACGCCGCACGACCAGCTGGTCTGGGACGTCGGCCATCAGACCTACCCGCACAAGATCCTCACCGGCCGCCGCGACGAGATCCACACCGTCAAGCAGAAGGACGGCGTCGCGCCGTTCCCGAAGCGCGAGGAAAGTGAGTACGACACCTTCGGCGTCGGCCACTCCTCGACCTCGATCTCGGCCGCACTCGGCATGGCCATCGCCCGCCAGTCCGAAGGCGACGACCGCAAGGTCGTGGCGGTGATCGGCGACGGCGCGATGACCGCCGGCATGGCGTTCGAAGCGCTGATGCATGCCGGCGGCATGGAGCCGGAACCGAACCTGCTGGTGATCCTCAACGACAACAACATGTCGATCTCCGAGGCCGTGGGCGGCCTGACCAAGATGCTGGGACGCGCCACCGGCAGCCGCACGCTCAACGCACTGCGCGAAGGCGGCAAGAAGATCCTCGGTGACAAGAAGAACAACCCGGCGCGCTTCGTGAAGCGCTGGGAAGAACACTGGAAGGGCATGTTCGTGCCCTCCACGATGTTCGAGGAAATGGGCTTCCACTACACCGGCCCGATCGACGGCCACGACATGCCTGCCCTGCTGTCCACGCTGAAGACGCTGCGCGCCTCCAAGGGCCCGAAGCTGCTGCATGTGATGACCACCAAGGGCAAGGGCTACGAGCCGGCCGAAGGCGACCAGATCGGTTACCACGCCGTGGGCCCGTTCGATCCGGACAAGGGCCTGGTGGCCAAAGCCGGGGCCAAGAAGCCGACCTATACCGATGTATTCAGCGACTGGCTGTGTGATGCCGCCGCCGCCGAGCCGCGCCTGTACGGCATCACCCCGGCAATGCGCGAAGGCTCAGGCCTGGTGCGCTTCAGCAAGGAATACCCGCAGCGCTACTTCGACGTGGCGATCGCCGAGCAGCACGCGGTCACCCTCGCCGCCGGCATGGCCACCCAGGGTGGCAAGCCGGTGGTGGCGATCTATTCCACCTTCCTGCAGCGCGCGTACGACCAGCTGGTGCACGACGTGGCGATCCAGGACCTGGACGTGCTGTTTGCGATCGATCGCGCCGGCGTGGTCGGCCCGGACGGCGCAACCCACGCCGGCAACCTCGACCTGAGCTTCCTGCGCTGCGTGCCGAACCTGGTGGTGATGGCACCGTCCAATGAAGCCGAGTGCCGGCAGATGCTCAGCACCGGCCTGCAGCACCCGGGCCCGGCCGCCGTACGCTACCCGCGTGGCACCGGCACCGGCGTTGCGGCCGGTACCGACCTGTCGACCCTGCCGATCGGAAAGGGCGAGCTGCGCCTGCAGGGCAGCCGCATCGCCCTGCTCGCCTTCGGCAGCACCGTGGCCGCCGCTGAGCAGGTCGGCCGCGAACTGGGCCTGAGCGTGGTCAACATGCGCTTCATCAAGCCACTGGATCGCGAGCTGGTGCTGGCCATGGCCGCCCAGCACGAGGGCTTGGTCACGATCGAAGACAACGTGGTGGCCGGTGGCGCCGGTTCCGGCGTCGGTGAACTGCTCAATGCCGAAGGCGTGCTGCGTCCGATCCTGCACCTGGGCCTGCCCGACAGCTATCAGCACCACGCCAGCCGCGAGGACCTGCTGGCCGAAGCCGGCATCGACGCGGCCGGCATCCGCGCTGCTGTGCTCAAGCGCTGGCCGCAGCTGGCCGCAGGTATCCCGCCGCTCAGCGCGGCAGGCTGAGGCCGATCGCCACCCGGTAGATTCACACAGGGCGCAATGGGCGCGGACAGAGTCCGCACCCTTCAGGCTCGAAACGCGTAGATCCACGCCATGCGTGGATGGCGGAACTCCGCAGGCCTGCCTCGGCAGGCACCCGCCTTCAGCCGTAACTGACCGCTTCGACGAATGCGCCGCTGGCTTCCACGCGCACGGCCGCACGCTGACCGGTGTCGACAAAGTGCAGGCGGGCCAGGGTCTCGGCGAAGTCATAGGCACGGGCGCCATCGCGGAACTCGATCGGCTCCGGCCGGTCCGGATGCAGCACGCGCCACTGGCGCTGTTCGCATTGCAGGCGGATCAACATGCAGCTCACTCCTTGAGGCAGCGTATCGATGGCGGCGCGATGCCCATGCCGGCTACGGCACACGGCATCGCTGGGATTCAGGGCACGCAACGTGCCCTGATCGCAGACAATACGGCGTTCAAAATGTGAGCTGTATCAGATTATTCTGATTTTCACGGGACAGAGCGCGGAATGCTCAGTTCACCTGGAACTGCGCCCGGCAGCCATCGCTGACCCAGATGCCACGGCGATCCCAGCCCCAGCTCTGGCCTTCGATACAGGCGCTGCGCGAGTCCTGGCGGATCAGGCGTACACCCCGGCGGATGCGGGCATCGCAGTACTCCTGGCGATGACCATTGGAGTGGCAGGTGACGACATCGCCGCCGCCCCACCCATTGCCATTACCCCAGCCACCGCCATTGCCGCCCCAGCCGCCACCGCGGCGGTACTCACCCACGAATTCGGCACGGCACCCCTGTGTGACCCAGACGCCATTGCGCGACTGGCCCCAGGTTTCGCCTTCCACACAGGGCGAACCGGACAGCTGGCGGATCAACCGCGCGCGGCCGTCCAGGCGGCACTCATTGCTGCGGTTCTTGAACGACTCGCAGCGCACGATGCCACTGCCATCGCGGCCGCCATAGCGGTCGTCGTCATAGCCGTAGCCATAGCTCTGCGCCTGGGCGCCACCGGCAGCCGCCAGCATCGGCAACAGGGTGCAGGCCAGGGTGCGCCAGGTGAGTGCCTTGCCCATCGAGATCTCCAGATGAATACGATGGCGCAAGCATCCGGGATTCACGGCCCGCCGCACAGAGGGGGGCGCAACGGCAGTTTTTCCCCATTCAAACAACGCAACCGGACCTGACTGGACCGCTGTGAGCTCATGGGCTCCCGTTTGCTGCCCCACTGGCCATGCCACCGGCATTGCCCAGGCGTTCCTCGAACGCATAGGCGAACAGCTCGGCATCATTGCTGATGCCCAGTTTCCTCATCGCCGAAATGCGTTGCCGGCTGATGGTACTGACGGTGCGCCGCAGCTGCCCGGCGATCTCTGTGATCGAAGGCCCCGACACATACAGCCGCAGAACTTCCAGCTCCTTGGGCGACAACACCGAAAGCGATCGCTCGCGCCCACCCTCCTGCAGGCAGTGCGCCAACTGGGGGTCCAGGTAGATCCCCCCGCTCAACACGGTATCGACCGCCTTGCGGGTGCCATCCACGCAACTGCACTTCCACACCAGTCCGCGCACACCGGTACGCATGGCCATGTTCAAGGTGGTGGCATTGGTGACCATCGTGACCAGGATCACCGGCACCTTGGGGTAATTGCGACTCAACGCCTGCAGCATCGCCTGGCCGTCCGAGCGGCCGACATCCGGCATCGAAAAATCAGTCACCACCAGATTCACCGGCTCTTCGGCCAGGATGGCCAGCAGTCTTTCTGCACATCGCGCCTCCGCCACCACGCGATGGTGCCCACCGGCCTCGATCACGATGCGCGTGCCAAGCAGGACCAGTGGATGATCATCCGCGATGGCAATTCGAGTGAGCATGCTGATTACCCGTCAATAGTCACGCCGCAGTGCGCAGTGGAGACGCTAGTAATCATTCCAGGTTACGTCAACTTAATAATCGCTCGCTGCAATTGATTTCATCGAAGCATAAACATCCGGCCAATTCCATTTGTTGCAGAGAGCATCAAAAACACGAATGGCACTGCAGCTTTCCCAATAGTTTCATTCCAGAAAGCCAGGAGGACCGCTTACAAAGTCACCTCCGATCACTCGCTGCCCTGGACATCCCATGGTCCGTTTCCGTCGTCAACCGTTTGAGGATCTGCAAGAGCCCTTTGAAGCAGAGCCACTGGCGCCGGCCGCATTGCCAACTGCCGCATTGCCGTTCGTACAGCAGTTGCGCCTGCACCTGGCAAGCGATGGCGCGCTGCCACGGCGTTCGGCCCATGCCGCGATCATTCATGACGGGGCCACCGTGTGCTGGCTGGACGCCAGGAACGACCGGATGATGACCACCGCACCCGCGCCGATCACGCTGACACTGCTGCAGAGACTACTGGGCGACGCAGACCCTCGGCTGAGCCTGGTACCGGTGACACAGGAGGTCTTCGTGCAGCGTGCAACGGTGTGCAGCAATGTTCCGCTGCGCTTGACGCTATGGAACGTTGCCCTGGTCACGGACGGCCGCGGCGTGCCGATCCCGCCCCTGCAGGACGGCACGAAGTTGCGCCTCCGGCGTTGGCCAGACTTCCGCATCCTCGCCCATCGTCCCGACCACTTCCGACTGTGCGCGCTGCTGATCAAGCAGGGCGCGTCCGTGCGGGCATGCTGCGACATCCTCGATCTGCCACGCCAAATCGTGCAGTCGTTCTTCAACGCAGCGTTCCTCACCGCCTATGCCTTTCCCGTTGTGGGCGAGGACGCACCCGTGCGCTCCTCGCCCGCCGACGGCCTCGTCAATCTGTGGCGACAACTTCGCATCCGCTGGAGTGCATGACCGTGCGTGAGCACAAGATCGTAGTGATGGGCCCACTCGGCGCGGGCAAGTCCACCCTCGTGCAGACCCTGACCCGGGGCACGGCCGTGGTGACGGAAGCCCGCAATACCGACCCTACCGTGGGCAAGCAATACACCACCGTGGCGATGGACTATGGCGACATCGACCTGCCAGGCGGCGACCGCCTGCGCCTGTACGGATCGCCGGGGCAGGAACGCTTCTCCTACATCTGGCCGATCCTGCTGGCCGGTGCAGAAGGTGCCATCGTCCTGATCGATGGCAGCGCCAGCGTGGGCGCCACGCTGGCCGGGCGGCATCTGAGAGCCATCGCCGACAGCGCACCGGGCCTGCCCGTGGTCATCGGCTTCACCCGATGCGGCAGCACCGATGATCCGGTACAGCCGCACTGGCAGGACTGGTTGCAGGACCATGCGCCACACCTGCCGGCATTGCCGCTGGACCCACGCGACATGGCACAGGCCGTCATTGCGATGGACCTGCTGATGAGCCAGATCGAATGCAACGCCATGGCGGCCACCCATGAATGACATCGGCCACACTTCGGCACTCGACGCGCTGGTACACGATGTCACCGGTATCCAGGCGCTCGTCGTTGCCAGCACTGATGGTTTCGCACTGGCCCAGGCCGGCCCGAAGAGTCATGTCGCCGATCGCCTGGCCGCGATGACCAGCTCGATGCTCGGCCTGGCCAGTGCGCTGGGTCGCGAACTGCACTTCGGCGAACTCGACACACTCATCCTCGATGCCGCCAACGGCAAGGTACTGATGCTCGCCATTCCAGGAAATCAACCGCGCCTGCTGATGACCGCATGCGACCACAGCTGCGTCATCGGCAACGTGCTGTGGCATGCCAAGCAGTGCGTGCGCGCATTGGCCAACACCCCGACCTGATACATGCCCCTCTCAGTACTCAGACGCCTCTTCACCCCCTCACACCCGCAACGGACCACTGAAATGAATATCGCCATCAACAAATGCCTGGACACGCTCATGCAGATCAACGGCGCGCAAGCCGTCGCCCTGGTCGACTTCGAAAGCGGCATGCTGCTGGGTGACGCCGGCTCGGGCGTGGACATGGAACTGGCGGCAGCCGGAAACACCGAGGTGCTGCGCGCCAAGATGAAGACGGCCGAAGCGCTGAACCTCAACGACAACATCGAAGACGTGCTGATCACTCTGGGTCGGGCGTACCACGTGCTGCGCCCGGTGTCGGCCAAGAAGGGCCTGTTCTTCTATGTGGTACTGGACCGGCAGAAGGCCAACCTTGCCCTCGCCCGGCGCATCGTACTGGACGTGGAAAGTTCGCTGGCGCTGTAACGCGAGGCAACGATAGACAGGGGATCGGAATGCCGGGGCTGCTCTGGGGAGAGCGGCCCCGGCCTGCAGTTGCGCCGCGCGCCCTTCTCAACCGCAGGAGCTGCCGTCCATGCGCCCTCGATCAACCACCCAGGCGACACATCACCCGCGGCACTACCGACGATGGACTTTGGTCAGCATCGTCGCCGGACTGACAGCCATCTACGCACTACTGCTGTGTGCGCCCCGCCTGGATGACGATGCCAGCCGAACCCGGCTTCGCGATGCGGCCAACGTGCTGGGCGGCGCCATCGCCGCCGTGGAAAACAGCTACGCCGAAGGTGATCTCACGGTGACCGACCCGCACCTCGGCCTGCCTGCCAGCGCCGCACACTGCGCGCGCATGCGTGCATCGCTGCCCGATACCGGCCGCGCAGTGCTGACCTGTGATCTACACCAGGAGGGCAGCGTGCGATGGCGGCGAACCCCTGCGGGCGAATGGAGATGCACTGCAAGCACGGCCGATGTGCATGCAGTGCCGACGCCGTGCCCCACGGAGCTACGGCGTACTTTCTGATTAATTGCAAAACAATCGTGCAGTTACTCAACAGGTTCGACTTTACCAGTTCTTGAATATACCCACTGCTGCACACGTGATTTTCTATGGCTGCGCCGCGAATGATCGCTTCGTGGCCGAACCCAGGAAACCGCCATGTCACAGAGGATTATCATGAATACCGTACCCGGCCCGACACCCCGCGCAGGCACAGGCCCATCCCGGCAGAAGGGTTTTTCCCTTGTTGAGCTCATGGTGGTGGTGGCGATCATCGGGATTCTCGCGATGATTGCCCTGCCGCAGTATCAGCGGTTCTCGGCCAAGGCAAAGCTGGCTGGCGCGCTCGCGGAGGTCGCCGGCGGGAAAGTTGGCGTCGAATCCCTATTGGCTGAGGGCAGCGATATCACAACGCCTGCATCGATTGGCCTGCCCGAGACCAGTTCCCGCTGCGATGCGATTGCGGTAACGACCGATGTCACCAACGGAGCTACGAGCATCAACTGCGAGCTCAAGAACGACGCTGCAATCGGCAGTGGCAACCTGACCTTGGATCGCGACTCGGAGGGCGTCTGGCTCTGCAGGAGCGACATCTCGGACCAGAGCCTGCTTCCCCAGGGCTGCCAGGCCTGATCACGGGCGCATGCCACTGCGCGGACTGCTCAACCTGCCCACAGTCGCATGCGCCTTTCCATTGCGTGCGCCATCCACGATTCAACGTTGATTTCCTGATGCAGGAACCGATGAAAAAGAAAATATCAAAGGCTGGCTGCGGATCGAATCACGCACACCACCAGCGCGGATTCTCTCTGATCGAACTCATGGTGGTCCTGGCCATCATCATGATTCTCTCGCTGATCGCAGTCCCGCAATACAAGAAGTTCTCTACCCGATCCAAGCTGGCGGCGGCCCTGGCCGAACTGGCCGGCGGGAAGGCGGGAGTAGAGGCGTGGCTGGCCGAACGGGGTGATCTCTATGGCTCAGACAACCGCAAGCTGGGACTACCGGAGAGCAGTGAGCGCTGTGAAACCATCGCAACACGTATTCGTGCGGATGGCGGCCTCGAGATCGATTGCCTGCTGCGATTCGACACTGGCTACAACGTGGGGACATGGCGAAACAACCTGGTGCTGATCAGGGACTCGGGCAGCCATGAATGGCGCTGCTGGACTGCCATCCCCTATTACGACCTCCTGCCCAAAGGCTGTGGCCCCGACAATCCGTAGCCTGCATGCACACACTTCAAGCTGTTGACGCTTCGCCACTCCATTCAGGCAGCGGCGCCTGCGAAAGCCGGTCAGCCCCGGCCCCCACCCTCGTCATCGCCGATGCAAATCCCTGGGTCCGACGCGAACTGATACACAGCGCCCTCCCCTACCTGGGCGGTAAAGCCCTCGGCGAAGCACGCTCGCCCGCAGAGGTCCTGACCCAGATCGCCAGCCCGCGATGCAAGGCACTGATCATCGATCCCTGCATGCCGACTGTGGGCCAGGTCGACGGCATGCCACTGCTGCGCCGCATCTGCTGCCTGCGCAGGGATCTGCTCATCCTCGTCCTGGCCCAACAACCCTTGCGCGTATTGCAGGATCGCGCCCTGCCGGCGCAGATCGGTCATGTCTATGCCAAGACGGTCAATCCATCGTGGCTGAGCCATTTCGTAAGCCAGGCAGTGCGCGAGGGATCATCTGGCGTTACGCCACCGGCGCAGGATTCAGCCCGATAGCCGGCCCGGAGGCAATCGCCAACGCCTCGAAGTGCACGGCATCCACGCTGCTGCCCAGCGCCTCCACGCGCACCGTGCTGCGCTGGCCGGTCCGGCGATGGTGGGCGCTGGCCCGGCCAACCGCGGCGTCGAACGCTGCGGCGCCGGTGTTGAATGCTTCGGCCAGGCCCGCAGCGGGGTCCAACAGGGACCACTGCGCGGCACTGCACTTGACGGTAATGACCATGGGAGGCTCCTTGTGGGAAAAGGCGCAGGGCGCTTGCCCTTCTGCTGATGACGTCACCCTAGCCAGCCCATCAGGGTGGTCCCATCAGATAAGTACGAAAAACCCGCGCCAGTGCGTCAGAACCCCACCCTCGTCACATCCCTGAGCCCGTTTAGCCCGTTCATTTCGTGATCCTTGTCACGGAGTCAGCCTGACTTCACACTATCGTCATCAACAGGGGCCCCTTCCACATGCGCACCTTCTTCTCACAGCAGCGCTGGACGTTGCTGAAGTTCTATTTCGTGGCCAGCTATCTGATCCTGATCGAAGAGCTGGTCCGCGCCGCCGTGCACTGAGCGCTTGCCGCTAGGGTATTTGCGACACAAACTGTCGCTTTAGGCACGGAGCCCGCCCGATGAAAGCGCTATTTCTGATTCCCGCCCTGCTGGTGCTGTCCGCCTGTGCCAGCCCGGACAAGGCGGCGACCGCGCGTGCCGATGCCAACGCGACGTCGACGGCCACGCCCGTGGTGGGTGGTGATCGCGATGCGCATGGCTGCATCGGTTCAGCCGGCTACCAGTGGTGCGAGCACAGCCAGCGCTGCGAGCGTCCCTGGGAGCTGGCACAGGCACAGGGCCTGGCCAACACCGCCGAGGCCATCGACGCGTACTGCGCCACGCCGGCCAGCCCGGCGCGCAAGTGAGCACGCTCCGTCATGGCTGAATTGAATCCCCTGCCCGACCTCGCCCGTGGCCGGTATCGCCACTTCAAGGGCGGCGAGTACGAAGTAATCGACATCGTCCGCAGCAGCGAGACACTGGAACCGCTGGTGCTGTACCGCGCCCTGTATGGCGAAGGCGGCCTGTGGGTGCGCCCCTACCCGATGTTCATCGAACAGGTGCCCGGCGAGCACGGCCCACAGCCCCGCTTCGCACGCGTCGACGGTTGAATCCACGCTGCCGGCCCGGGTCGGCAGCCACGGCGCGGTGGCAGGCCTGCGCTACAATCGTACCGTCCAGTCGGTTTCTTCCCGCCCATGTCCGCATCCCCTTCCCGTTCGCGCCGCAAGGCGCCCGACAGCGTGCGCCAGTCATTGCTGCAGGCCACCATCACAGTGATCGGCCAGCATGGACTGGCGGCACTGACCGTACAGGATGTCGCGCGCGCGGCCGGGGTCAGCAAAGGCGCGTTGTTCCACCATTTCAGCAGCAAGCAGGTGCTGGTCGATGAAGCCATCGCCACACTCATCGCCGACTTCGAAGCGCAGGTGCGCGGCCTGATGGAAGGCAGCCCCCGCCATGGCTGCTTCAGCCGCGCCTACGTACGAGCCAACTTCGATCACCTGCTGCAGCAGGAGCGGGACAACGACATCGGCCTGACCCTGGGCAACATGCTCGAACCCGCCCTGCTTGCCCAGTGGGGCGCATGGCTGCGACGCATGCTGGCTGAATTCCCTGATGAAGCCTCCGACCCGCGCCTGTATGCAGCGCGCTGCGTGGCCGACGGCTACTGGGCCACCGCCTACGGTCGTCCGCTGGATGAAGAAGAACGCCTCAATGCACTGGCCATGGCCGAGCAGGCCCTCAAGCTGTGCGACCCGCAGTGACCCGGAGCCCGCGATGAACCCCTATATCTACTTGGCTGCGGCCATCGTGCTGGAAGTGATTGCCACGTCGCTGCTGAAAGCCTCAGACGGCATGAGCCGGCTGTGGCCGACACTTGGCGCACTGGTCGGCTACGGACTGTGCTTCTACCTGCTGTCGGTGACCATGAAATCGATACCGACCGGCATTGCCTACGCCATCTGGTCCGGCGTCGGCATCGTGCTGATCTCGCTGATCGGCCTGGTGGTGTTCAAGCAGCGCCTGGATGCACCGGCGCTGATCGGCATCGGCCTGATCTGTGCCGGCGTGCTGGTGATCAACCTGTTCTCGCGCAGCAGCGCGCACTGAACCCGCTGCTGCGCGACAGGCGCTAGCTGACCTTCTTGGCCACGCTCATGCCGATCAGGAACAGCACCACGGCGATGATGATGCCGGCCCAGAACAGGAACTTGGCGATGCCCACGGCGGCACCGGCAATGCCGCCGAAGCCCAGCACGCCCGCGATGATGCCGATGATGGCAAAGATGATGGCCCACTTGATCATGTCAGTCCTTTCCCCGCAGGGAATGCAAACGGTGTGATCAGGCTAGGCCGCCGCCGATGCGGCAGTCGTGAACAGGCCGCGTGCGCGGCGTGAATCAGCGCGGCCGGAAGCGCAGCAGGGCCACTGCGAAGGCCAGGAACACGCTCCCCACCAGCCGCTCGAACCAGCGCCGTGCGAAGGGTTCGGCCAACCAACGGCGCAGGCCATGGCCACCGGCGGCATACATCACGTACCAGAACAGTTCGCAGGTCGCGAAGGTCGCTACCAGCACGCTGTACTGCACGGCCTGGCTGCGCGACGGGTCGACGAACTGCGGCAGGAACGCTGCCGCGAACAACAACAACTTGGGGTTGCTCAGGCCAACCCACAGGCCGCCGCGGAACACCGTCCCCGCGCCGTGCACCGGCGCCAGCACGACCTCTGCATCGTTGGTCACCGGCGGTGCCGGCCGGGTGCTGTCACGCCACGCCTTGATGCCCAGCCAGGCCAGGTAGGCCACGCCGAGATAGCGCAGCACCTCGAACAGCATCGGCGAAGAATGCAGCAATGCGCTCAGGCCCGCAGCGGATGCGGCCAGCACCAGCAGCATCGCCAGCAGGCAGCCGGCCATCGCCGGCACGCTGCCACGAAACCCCAGCCCGACGCTGCGGCCAAGGATATGCAGCATGTTCGGCCCGGGCGTCCCGCACAGCACGAAGACCGTGGCCAGGAACCACCACCAGGTATGCAGGGCCATGCCGGTTTCCACTTCAGAAGACGGCACCAGCATAGGGCACCCATGCAGGATGCGGCACATACAGCGTGCGGTGGATGCAACGGTTACAGATGCCGGCGCCCGTGCACGGCATTGCCATGGCCATCTGTGCTGCAATGGCCCCCTCTGGCATGGAGCAGTGCATGAAGACCCTCGGCCTGATCGGCGGCATGAGCTGGGAAAGCTCGGCGCAGTACTACCGGCTCATCAACGAGGCGGTGCGGCAGCGCCTCGGTGGCGCGCACTCGGCACAGCTCCTGCTGTGGTCGGTGAACTTCGCCCCGATCAAGCAGTTGCAGCATGACGGCGACTGGGATGCGCTGGGCGACCATATGGCCGACGCCGCACGACGCCTGCAGGCCGGTGGCGCTGAGCTGCTGGTGATCTGCACCAACACCATGCACACGCTGGCCGGCCGGATCGAAGCCGAGTGCCCGTTGCCTCTGCTGCATATCGCCGACCCGACCGCCGCTGCGATCCTCCAGGCTGGCATCCGCAAGGTGGGGCTGCTCGGCACTGCCTTCACCATGGAGCAGGCGTTCTACCGCGACCGGCTGCAGGAGCGTTTCGGGCTGCAGGTACTGGTTCCGGAGGCCGATGATCGCCGTAGCGTGCACGACATCATCTACCAGGAGCTGATCGCCGGCGTGGTCAGTGAACACTCGCGGCAGGTCTATGCAGGCGTGATCGCGCGCCTGGTCGCGCGCGGTGCCGAGGCCATCATCCTCGGTTGTACCGAGATCATGCTGCTGGTGCGCCCCGAAGACAGTGCGGTGCCGCTGTTCGACACCACCACCCTGCACGCGCTTGCGGCGGTGGACGCAGCGCTGGCCTGACCCTGCGCGCGGTCAGCCCTCGCCCTGCACTTCCAGTGCGGTGATCAGCCAATCGACCACCGCCTGTGAATCACACAGGAAGAAGATGGCATCGCCCGAACGCGCTTCGGTCAGCAGCCGATAGACGGTGATCGCCACCGCCGACTGGTTGGCGATGAACACTTCCGGGCTGCGCGGCCCCTCGCTGTGGCCGGCCACGGCATGCAGCGCCTTGCGCGCAGCCACGGTGGCGGCGGGGTCTGCGCTGCGGGTCAGTTCCGGCCCGCGCAGGCCCCACGCAATGAACACATGCTTGCCCTTGAACGTGGTGTCCAGGACACGCACCTGCCCGGCCTCTGCGCCAGCCGAGCGATGAATGACGGTACTGCTGATCAACGCAACCCCCTGTGGTCGTCGTGGTCCGCGCATCCTCCTCCACAAGCCGGCTGCACGCCAGTGACGGCAACCACAGGCGGTGCCGGCAAGCGTGGGAGACATGTAAGAAGGTGTAAGCCGATGCGATCGGATGTGCAGCGATGATAAGGGATGTAAGGCCCTGCATGGGCCCGTGCGCACTACTAAATCCCCACTGAGCCAGCGCCGGAACGATCCGTTCCGACAGCCTCGGGCTGGTCCATTCTTGCGGCCCGTTCCCCTGCCGAGGCTCTCCATGACCCATCGCCTGCTGCTGCCGATCGCCGCCTCTTCCCTGGCCCTGCTGCTGGCCGCCACCACGGTGGCCGCCCAGGATTACGACAGCGATCACATTCCGCCGCTGCGCTGCGAGTCGCAGTTCAACAAGACCCAGCAGTGCCCGATCGAAGGCCGCATGCGCCTGGCCAGGCAGCTGTCGGTCACCCGCTGCGTCGAGGACAGGAACTGGGGCCAGAGCCGCCGCATGCTCTGGGTCACCGACGGCTGTCGCGCCGAGTTCGTGGCCGACGAACATGGACGCGGCCGCTGGCCGGGGCGCGGCCGGGATGGTGACCGCGACGACGACGGCGAGCGCCTGGTCTGCGAGTCCTACGAGCAGAAGGACAAGGAATGCCGCATCCGCGTGCGTCGCGAGGTGCGCCTGGTCAAGCAGAAATCGGTGACCCCCTGCATCGAGGACCGCAACTGGGGCTGGGACCGACGCGGCGTGTGGGTCAGCGATGGCTGCCGTGCAGAGTTCCGTGTGTATTGACTGCCGTCCACACGCTGGCTGCGGCGGATCGGCAGGCACGGCCGAGGTGATCGATAGACTGGGCGCACCCACCCCAGGAGCCTTCGATGGTGCCGCCCGATCCCTCCGCGACAATGCTGCACATCCGCAAGGCAATGCTCGCCGATGTTCCCGCGTTGATCGCACTCGACAGCGCTGCGGCCCGTGATCCGCAACGCGCACGGCAGATCAGCGACTGGCAGGCCAGCGGTGGCATGCACGTGGCAGAACGCGCCGGCCAGCTGGCCGGTTACCTGGTCATCCATCGTCACTTCTTCGGCGAAGCCTTCGTCGAGATGCTGATGGTGGCGCGCGAACATCGCAGCCAGGGCGTCGGCGCCGCCCTGCTGCGCCATGCCATCGCGCTGCAGGGCCAGGGCAAGCTGTTCACTTCGACCAATGCCTCCAATGCCGGTATGCAACGCCTGCTCGCCGCCTCGGGCTTCATCGACAGCGGCATCGTGCATGGCCTGGACGAAGGCGATCCGGAGCTGATCTACCGCTTTGCCGGCAGCTGATCCAGATACGTAGTTACCTTGGCGTCCAGCAGGTCCATCAACAGCGGATCCATGCAGCGATAGTCGTCGGGGATGTCCAGGCAATGCAGGCGCTTGTGTTCCAGCAGGCGCGCGTACGCGGCCTGCAGGCGATGCTGGTGCTTGGCCTCCATCACGAAGATGACATCGGCCCAGCGGATGTCCGCCGGGCCGATGGGGCGTCGCGCATGCGGGCTGGTGCCGGCCGACAGCGCGGCGAAGCCGGGCCGCCGTCGCCACATGGCTTCGGCGGTCGGGCTGCGCAGCTGGTTGCGGCTGCAGACGAACAGCAGGTTGATCATTCCTGTTCCTGCAGTTGGCGGGCGCTGAGCACCGGATAGGTGAAGCCTAGCTGGCGTGCACGCGCGAGCTTGGCATCGCGCGTATACAGCAGCTTCCAGTTCTTTTCGGGCTTGTAGCTGTAGGCGGTCGTGGCGCGGTCGCCACCGCGGTTGCGGGCCTGGCTGCGACGCCAGGCACGGTTTCTTGCAGATTCCATGATGTGTTCTCGTAAGTACCGGGTTCAGCAGCCGCGGTAGTACGAGTGGCGCGCAGCATACACCGCACGCACAAAAAAGCCCACGCATCGCTGCGCAGGCTTCTTGATTCATCACAGTGGTCGGGACGGCCGGATTCGAACCGACGACCCTCTGCCCCCCAGGCAGATGCGCTACCAGGCTGCGCTACGCCCCGACTGATGCTGCGATGTGCCCGCCAGTGCGGCGGGCCGTGAAGTATAGCGGATTACGATGGAAATGGGATCAGCGGCGCAGCAACTGCAGCACTTCTTCCAGCTCCATGCGCACCTGCTTGATGATCTGGTTGCTCAGTGCCGATTCCTCGCGGGCATCGGGACCGTCCAGACGCAGGCGTGCACCACCGATGGTGTAGCCCTGTTCGTACAGCAGGCTGCGGATCTGCCGCACCATCAGCACGTCGTGGCGCTGGTAGTAGCGGCGGTTGCCTCGGCGCTTGGCCGGCTCAAGGCTGGGAAACTCGGTTTCCCAGTAGCGCAGCACGTGCGGCTTGACGTCGCACAGCTCGCTGACCTCACCGATGGTGAAGTAGCGCTTGGCCGGGATCGGCGGTAGTTCGCGGTTACTGCCCGGATCCAGCATAAGCTTCCACCCTCTCCTTGAGCTTCTGGCCCGGACGGAAGGTGACCACCGTACGGGCGGAAATCGGAATTTCCTCGCCGGTCTTGGGGTTGCGACCCGGGCGCTGGTTCTTGCGCCGCAGATCGAAATTACCGAAGCCCGACAGCTTCACCTGACGTCCCTGTTCCAATGCTTCACGCAGCACATCGAAAAACGCGTCGACGAATTCCTTGGCTTCCCGCTTGTTCAGACCGACTTCGTCGAACAGCTTTTCCGCCATCTCCGCCTTGGTCAATGCCATTGCCTGCTACCCCCGAGTGCTGCCCGCTCAGCCGCGGATCCGGGCGTGGTGTTCACGCTCGATGGCAGTGACCGCCTCGGCCACCACCGCATCCACGTCGCGGTCCGTCAGAGTGCGCGACTTGTCCTGCAAAATCAAGCCCATAGCGAGACTCTTGAATCCCGGCTCGACGCCCTGGCCGACATAGCGGTCGAACAGGTTCAGGTCGCGCAGCAGCGGCCCGGCGGCCTGGCGTACGGTGGCCGCCAGATCGGCCCAGGCCACCTGTTCAGGCACCAGGAACGCCAGGTCGCGGCGCACCGCCGGGAAGCGCGACAGTTCGCCGGCACGCGGCAGGCGGCGGGCGGTCAGCGGCTCCAGGTCCAGCTCGAAGGCATAGACGTCCGCTTCGATCTCCATCGCCTTGGCCAGGCGCGGGTGGATCTGGCCGATCCAGCCGATCGACACGCCATCGCGGAACACCTCGGCCGAACGCGCCGGGTGGCCGTAGGCGCGCGCCGACGGGCGGAACTCCAGCTGCGCGCCACTGGCGGCCGCCAGCGATTCCAGGTCGCCCTTCAGGTCATGGAAATCGACCTTGCGGGTCGGCAGGCCCCACTGCACCGCCTGCGCGTCACCACAGACCGCAGCGGCCACGCGCGGGGTCTCCAGCGGCGCCGGTTGGCCGTCTCCGGCCTGCTGGGCGAACACGCGGCCCAGCTCGAACAGGCGCACGCGGCCGAGCTGGCGGGCAGCGTTGCGGCCCAACGTGGCGACCAGGCCCGGCAGCAGCGACGGGCGCATCACCGCCAGTTCGGCCGACAGCGGGTTGGCCAGCGGCACCAGGCCGTCGCGCAGCTGCCACTGGGTCAGCAGCGCATCGTCGACGAAGGCGAAATTGACGGTTTCCTGCTGGTCACGGGCGATCAGCTGGCGGCGCACGCTCAGCGCGTCCAGCTGGGTCTCGCTCGGCATCGCCACGCGCGAGGCACCGCCCGGCAGCGTGGTCGGGATCTGCTCGTAACCGTGGATGCGGGCCAGCTCCTCGATCAGGTCTTCTTCGATGGCGATGTCGAAGCGGCGGCTCGGCGCGGCCACCTGCCAGCCATCGGTGGTGGCGACCACGTCCATGCCCAGCGCGCGCAGGATGCGCTCGACTTCCGCATCGTCGATGGTGATGCCGAGCACGCGGGTGATGCGGGCGCGGCGCAGCACGATGGTTGCCGGCTGCGGCAGATCGGCTTCACGCACGGCCTCGGTGACCGGCGCCGGGGTACCGCCGGCCAGGTCCAGCACCAGGCGGGTGGCGTACTCGATCGCGGTGCGCGGCAGTGCCGGATCGACACCGCGCTCGAAGCGGTGGCCGGCATCGGTGTGCAGGCCCAGCTTGCGGCCACGGCCCATGATCGCGGCCGGCGCGAAATGCGCGGCTTCCAGGAACACGGCAGTAGTGGCGTCGGTGACACGGGTGTCGAAACCGCCCATCAGGCCGGCCAGGCCGACCGCACGATCGGCGTCGGTGACCACCAGGAAGCTGTCGTCCAGCGCGGCATCGCGGCCGTCCAGCAGCTTCAGGCTCTCGCCAGCGCGCGAACGGCGCACGGCGATGCTGCCCTGCAGGGTGCCGAGGTCGTAGGCGTGCATCGGCTGGCCCAGTTCCAACATCACATACTGGGTGATGTCGACCAGCAGCGAGACCGGGCGCACGCCGCTGCGGCGCAGGCGTTCGGCCATCCACAACGGGGTCCTGGCAGCGGCGTTGACGCCTTCGATGACACGGCCCAGGTAACGCGGCGCTTCGGCGCCGGCGTCGAGCTGGATGCTCAGCTCACGGCTGCCGGCCGCCGGAATGGCGTCGGCGGCGAACGCCAGCACTTCGCTGCGGGTGGCGGCGGCGACGTCGTAGGCGATGCCGCGCAGGCTGAAGCAGTCGGCGCGGTTCGGGGTCAGCTTGATCTCGATGCTGGCGTCCGGCAGGCCCAGGTAGTCGACCAGGGCCTGGCCGACCGGGGCGTCATCGGACAGTTCCAGCAGGCCGGAGGCATCGTTGTCCAGGCCCAGCTCCTTGGCCGAGCACAGCATGCCGTTGGACTCGACGCCGCGCAGCTTGGCCGGCTTGATCTTCAGCTCGCCGATCTGCGCACCGACCATTGCCAGCGGCGCGACCAGGCCCGGGCGCGCATTCGGCGCACCGCAGACGATCTGCAGCAGCTCGCCCTGCCCGGCGTCGACCCTGCACACCTGCAGGCGGTCGGCTTCCGGATGGCGTACGGCTTCGACGATGCGTGCCACGACCACGTGCTCGAGGCCCTCGCCCAGCGCGGTCACTTCTTCCACTTCCAGGCCAATGGCGGTCAGCACCGCGCTCAGTTCATCGCGCGAGGCGCCGGTCGGGACGTGGCTGCGCAGCCAGTTTTCGGAGAATTTCATGGTGTCACCCTGGTGGGAGGCGCGCCTCCCGTTGCGGTTTTTGTGGTCGCCCAGCGCATGCGCAAGGAGGCGTCCATCCAGAAAAGCAGCCGAGCATGGCTCGGCTCTACACGGTTGCGGCTTACGCGAACTGTTTCAGGAACCGCACGTCGTTCTCGAAGAACGCGCGCAGGTCGTTGACGCCGTAGCGCAGCATCGCGAAGCGCTCCACGCCCATGCCGAAGGCGAAGCCGGTGTAGCGCTCCGGATCGATGCCGACGTTGCGCAGCACGTTCGGATGGACCATGCCGCAGCCGAGCACTTCCAGCCAGCGGGTGCTGCCATCGGGCTGCTGCCAGGCGATGTCCACTTCCGCGCCCGGTTCAACGAACGGGAAGTAGCTGGGGCGGAAGCGCATCTCGAAGTCGCGCTCGAAGAAGGCGCGCACGAACTCGGCCAGCGTGCCCTTCAGGTCGGCGAAGGTCGAATGCTCGTCCACCAGCAGGCCTTCCACCTGGTGGAACATCGGCGAATGGGTCTGGTCGCTGTCGCTGCGGTACACCTTGCCCGCGGCGATCATGCGCAGCGGCGGCGCGTGGTCGCCCATGTAGCGCACCTGCACGCCCGAGGTATGCGTGCGCAGCAGGCGGCCGTCGCCGAAGTAGAAGGTGTCGTGCATGGCACGCGCCGGATGGTGCGGCGGGAAGTTCAGCGCCTCGAAGTTGTGCCAGTCGTCCTCGATCTCCGGCCCTTCCGACAGCTCGTAGCCCAGCCGGCCGAAGATGCCGGTGATGCGCTCCAGGGTGCGGGTGATCGGATGCAGGCCGGCACGATCGCCATTGCGGCCCGGCAGGGTGATGTCGATGGTTTCGGCGGCCAGGCGTGCATCCAGTGCCGCGTCTTCCAGCAGCGCCTTGCGCTCGCCCAGCGCGCGGGTCAGCGCGTCGCGGGCCTGGTTGATCGCTTCACCGGCGGCCTTGCGCTCGTCGGCCGGCAGGGCGCCGAGCTGCTTGAGCTGCGAGGTGATGCTGCCACTCTTGCCAAGCAGGGCCACGCGCAGCTGTTCCAGCACGTCGGGGCTCTGGGCGGCGGCCACATCGGCCAGCGCCTGGGTGGTGAGGGATTGGATGTCGCTCATGGGGGGCCGGAACTCCAGTCGATCTGCCATCGCGATGCGCGAAGGGCCGACCCCTGTCGCCACCGCCGTCCCCGCGCTGCCGCTGTGGCCTCGCCGGGACCCAAAAAAGAATGGGGAAGGACTTGCGCCCTTCCCCATGCATTGCCTTGACCTGACACCGTTCCGAGTGAACGGTTACGGCATCGGGAAGGACTTATGCCGCCAGCGCGCCCTTGGCCTTTTCGGCCAGCGCAGCAAAACCGGCTGCGTCGTGCACGGCGATGTCAGCCAGGACCTTGCGATCCAGGGTGATGCCGGCCTTCAGCAGACCGTTCATGAAGCGGCTGTAGCTCAGGCCGTTGATGCGGGCAGCCGCATTGATACGGGTGATCCACAGCGAACGGAAGTTGCGCTTCTTCTGCTTACGGCCGATGTAGGCGTACTGCTGTGCCTTGATGACCGCCTGCTTGGCGACGCGGAAGACCTTGCGACGGGCGTTGTAATAGCCCTTGGCGAGATCCAGAATCTTCTTGTGGCGGCGACGCGCCTGTACGCCACGCTTAACTCGTGCCATTTTTCAGTTCCTCAGAGGTAAGGGAGCATGCGGTCCAGACGGCCTGCGTCTTCTGCACGGACATGGCCCGTCTGACGCAGATTACGCTTACGCTTGGTCGCTTTCTTCGTGAGGATGTGGCTACGGTTGGCGTGGCCGCACTTGTACTTGCCCGAGGCGGTCTTGCGGAAACGCTTGGCCGCTGCCCGGTTGGTCTTGATCTTGGGCATTGCAATGTCCTTGATGGGATATGACCCTGGTTTCTGACTGATCTGGCGGCGGCCTGGGCCGCTCTTTCCGTCCTGCCATGATCGGCGTACGACCCGTCCTGGGTGGGTCGAGCCGGGCATGATACAGGCAAAACCGCCCTGCCACCAGCCCCTGCAACCCTTTGGCCAGCAATTCACCGGCTTCCTGCAAAAGCAAAGGGACGCCCATGGCGTCCCTTTACCCTGAACCATTCAGCCAAGCGCCCCGGAAGGCGGCCTGTCAGGCCTCAGGTCTTCTTCTTCGGCGCGATCATCATGACCATCTGACGCCCTTCCAGGCGCGGACGGGATTCAATGACGATGTCCTCGCCCAGATCGGTCTCGATCCGGTTGGCCATTTCGCGGCCCAGTTCCTGGTGGCTCATTTCACGGCCACGGAAACGGATGTTGACCTTGATCTTGTCACCATCTTCGAGGAACCCGCGCATCTTGCGCAGCTTGATCTGGTAGTCGCCCTCGTCCGTGACCGGACGGAACTTCACTTCCTTGATCTCGACCTGCTTGGTCTTCTTCTTGGCCTCGCTGGCCTTCTTCTGCGCTTCGAACTTGAACTTGCCGAAGTCCATGATCTTGCAGACCGGCGGATCGGCCTGCGGCTGGATTTCGACCAGGTCCAGGCCTTCATCTTCGGCCATGGACAGCGCTTCGTCGCGCGACAACACGCCGATCATTTCTCCGTCACTGCCGATCACGCGGACGCGCGGCACACGGATTTCCTGATTCTTGCGGTTCTGTTTGTTGTCAGGGGTGCTGATATTACGTTCTCCCAAGGGTATCGAACCGGTCCGGGTGCCTGTGCCCCCGGACCGGACCTTTGCTTACGCGCCCTCGGCGTGGAGCCGCTCGATGAAGGCCTGCAGGCTCATGCTGCCCAGGTCTTCGCCAGAACGCGTACGCACCGCCACAGCCCCATTTTCCTTCTCGCGGTCACCAATGACCAGCAGGTAGGGCACGCGCTGCAACGTATGCTCGCGGATTTTATAGCCGATCTTCTCGTTACGCAAATCCGAGCTGACGCGGAAGCCTTGCTCCGCAAGGGTTTTGGTCACGCCCGAGACGTAGTCGGCCTGGGCGTCGGTGATGTTGGCCACCACCACCTGGGTCGGCGCCAGCCAGGCCGGGAACTGGCCGGCATGGTGCTCGATCAGGATGCCCAGGAAGCGCTCCATCGAGCCGACGATGGCGCGGTGCAGCATGACCGGGTGCTTCTTCTGGCTGTTCTCATCCACGTACTCGGCGCCCAGACGGCCCGGCATCATGAAGTCGACCTGCATGGTGCCCAGCTGCCAGGTACGGCCGATCGCGTCCTTCAGGTGGTACTCGATCTTCGGGCCATAGAAGGCGCCCTCGCCCGGCAGCTCCTGCCATTCCACGCCACAGCTGGACAGCGCCGAGCGCAGCGCGCCCTCGGCCTTGTCCCAGGTGGCGTCGTCGCCCAGACGCGATTCCGGGCGCAGCGCGATCTTGATCTGGATCTCATCGAAGCCGAAGTGCTGGTAGACCGCCAGCGCCTGCTGGTGGAACGCGGTCACTTCCGACTCGATCTGGCTCTCGGTGCAGAACACATGGCCGTCGTCCTGGGTGAAACCACGCACGCGCAGGATGCCGTGCAGCGCGCCGGACGGCTCGTTGCGGTGGCAGGAACCGAACTCACCGTAGCGGATCGGCAGGTCGCGATAGCTGTGCAGGCCCTGGTTGAACACCTGCACATGGCCCGGGCAGTTCATCGGCTTGACCGCGTAGGTACGCTTCTCCGACTCGGTGAAGAACATGTTGTCCTGGTAGTTGTCCCAGTGGCCGGACTTCTTCCACAGGCTCACGTCCAGGATCTGCGGGCAACGCACTTCGCCATAGCCGCTGCTGCGGTAGACCTTGCGCATGTACTGCTCGACCACCTGCCACAGCGCCCAGCCCTTCGGGTGCCAGAACACCAGGCCCGGGGCCTCTTCCTGCAGGTGGAACAGGTCCTGCTGCTTGCCGATGCGGCGGTGGTCGCGCATCTCGGCTTCCTCGATGCGCTTGATGTACGCCTCGAGTTGCTTCTTGTCGGCCCAGGCGGTGCCATAGATGCGCTGCAGCTGCTCGTTCTGCGCGTCGCCGCGCCAGTAGGCGCCGGAGATGCGGGTCAGCTTGAAGGCCTTCAGGAAGCGCGTGTTCGGCACGTGCGGGCCGCGGCACATGTCCACGTATTCCTGGTGGTAGTACATGCCCATCGCCTGGATGTCGTCGGACATATCCTCGATCAGGCGCAGCTTGTAGTCCTCGCCACGGGCCTTGAAGATCTCGATCACTTCGGCGCGCGGCGTCACCTTCTTGATGACGTCGTAGTCCTGGGCGATCAGCTCACCCATGCGCTTCTCGATCGCGGCCATGTCGTCCGGGGTGAACGGGCGCTCGGAGTAGATGTCGTAGTAGAAGCCCTCGGCGATCACCGGGCCGATAACCATCTTCACGTCCGGGTACAGCTGCTTGACGGCGTGGCCGACCAGGTGGGCGCAGGAGTGGCGGATGATCTCCACGCCCTCCTCGTCCTTGGCGGTGATGATGCGCAGGCTGGCATCGTGGTCAATGACGTCACTGGCATCGACCAGCACGCCATCGACCGAACCGGCGATGGTGGCCTTGGCCAGGCCGGCACCGATCGACTGTGCGACGTCCATGACGCTGACGGGGTTTTCGAACTCGCGGCGGCTGCCGTCGGGAAGGGTAATGTTGATCATCGCATTGGCTTCGTGCGGGGCCCGCGGGGCGGGCTGGAAAGCGTTCCCGGGCAGTTGCCCGGGCAATAAAAAAGCGCCGCGAGGGCGCCTGGAACACAGGGCCTTCGGGGGCAGGTCAACAGTGGGCGGTGGTAGTGCTCATGTCGCACGCTCGGCCGGCGCTGGGCGCGGGCCACCTTGTTCCAGTCAGGGTTCTGAGATGATCTTAAACCAGCGCACCGGAAAGCCCAAGGGCTACCGTACGGTCCGCTGAATGGCCAGCGCTGGCGGCGTGAAAACGCAATGATTACCATGTCCGCGCAGCCCGCCCCGTGCCAGCCTGCCCGCTTTCCCCCAGGACCTCGTGATGCGCCACCCGCTCCGACCGGCTCCCGCCGGCCCCGCCCGTGCCCCGCGTTCGCCGGCCCGCTGCCAATGCGGCCGCCCGCAATGATCACCGTCGGCCTTTCCACGCTGGGCTTCTGCAGCCTGGGCATGCTGGCGGCGATGTTCTCGGTGCTGGCGTTCTATGCCGCCTCGCCGCACTGCCGCTGGCCGCGCCTGCGCCGCGCCGGCCGCCTCGGCCGCGAGATCGGCCTGGTCGCCGCCGCTGCCGCGTTGTGGCTGTGGATGGCCGAACTCGGCTTTGCTGCTGGCCTGGTGGCGATGCTGTGCACCTGGATGCTGGCGGCGATGCTGCTGCCCGCCCTGGCCGCCTGGCATCGCCCGGGCACGGAGTCGCCCTGATGTGGCCGCGCGCCTTCGCCGGCATCGTGGCCGGCTTCTTCCTGGCCGCGGCCGAGACCGGGCTGGTGACCTGGCTGCCGCCAGGCCCCTGGCAGAACGCGCTGGTGCCCAGCCTGATCACGTTCATCCCGCTGTGGATGCTGGCTGCCCTGTGGGCGTTCAGCTTCCGCAGCGCACTGCGCGCCTGGGTGACACTGGCCGGCAGCGCTGCGGCCGGCTTCGCCGTGCTGACGCTGCTGCGCCTGACCGGCGCGGTGCAATGAGACCCACCCCATGAAGTTCAGCTCGCAGACCCTGCGTACGTTCACCACCCTGCACACCTGGGTCGGCCTGGTTGCTGGCTTCGGCCTGTTCGTGGCCTTCTACGCGGGTGCGCTGACCCTGTTCCACCACGACCTGCCGCTGTGGCAGACCCCGGGTGCAGCCACCGCGTTGCCGGCGGGCCTGGACGACGCGCAGTACCTGCTGGAAGACGTGCTGGCGACACACCCGGAAGCCCGCCGCCACGTCGGCATGACTTTCCCCGGCGCCGAGCATCCACAACCACTGGCCTACTGGCAGGCCGATGACGGCAGCTGGCGCTATGCCTGGCCGGGTCAGATCGCCGGCAGCCCGACGCCGCCACAGACCGGGCTGGCCGAACTGGTCAACGAACTGCATTACAGCCTCGGACTGCCGGTGGCCGGTATCTACGTGATGGGCATCGTCAGCCTGCTGTATGGCATGGCGCTGCTGAGCGGCCTGGTGATCCACCTGCCGAAGCTGTTCGGCGACCTGTTCGCGCTGCGCCCGGGCCGCAACCTGAAGCAACTATGGCAGGACGCGCACAACGTGATCGGCGTGCTCAGCCTGCCCTTCCACCTCATGTTCGCGGTCACTGGCGCCCTGCTCTGCCTGGTGTTCGTGCAGATGGCCCTGCTCAACCCGCTGATCTACGACGGCAAGGCCCTGCAGGCGGTACCGACCGCAATGGACACCGCGCCGGTGCGCGACGCCAGCGGCATCCCGGCACCGCCGGGCAGCCTGCGCCTGCTGCATGCGCGCGCGCTTGACGTGGCCCGCGCACAGGGCGTGGCCAACTTCGAACCGGCCTACCTGAAGCTGGCCAACGCCGGCGATGCCAACGCCACGATCGAGATCACGGGTGAATCCACCGGCACACTCGGGCCGCTCGGTTCGGTGGCCCTGGACGTGGCCACCGGCAACGTTCTGGCCTCCCAGCTGCCGGGCCAGCGCGATGCCAACCACGCCACGCTCAGCGCCGCCTATGCCCTGCACTTCGGCGAGTTCGGCAACGGCGTGGTGGTCTGGCTGTACTTCCTGCTCGGCCTCGGCGGTGCGTTCCTGTTCTACTCCGGCAACCTGTTGTGGATCGAGTCGCGGCGTAAGCGTCGCCAGCCGCAACAGCCGCGTGCCGGGGTGAACATGGCGCGGGCCACGGTCGGCGTGTGCATCGGCCTGTGCGTGGCGATCTCGGTCGCGTTCGTCACCGCACTGGTGCTGGAGCGGCTGGCACCGTCGGCGGTCGACCACGGCATCCGCTGGGCCTGCTTCGGCAGCTGGGCAGCCTGTGCGCTGTGGGCTGCACTGCGCCGACCCGCGCAGGCCGCGCGCGAGCTGCTGTGGGCCGCAGCAATCAGCACTGCACTGGTGCCGGTCCTGCACGGTGCACTCAATGGTGACTGGCTGTGGCGCGCCGCCGCGCGTGGCCAGTGGCCGCTGTTCTGGGTCGATGCCATCGCGCTGGCCATGGCCTTCGGCTTCGCCCGCCTTGCCGTCGCCAGCCAGCGCCGCGCCCGCAACGGGGATCCCAACAGCGTCTGGGCCAACTGAGTCTTCGCCGGGCATCGCCCGGCGCTACCGCTGCGGGTGTTCTTCGCCCGGGTAACGACTCACTTCGATCAGGTTGCCATCCGGGTCGCGGAAGTACACCGATTCGATCGGCCCCAGCGCGCCAGTACGTGCGACCGGCCCCTCCTCAACTGCAACGGACTGCGCCTGCAGGTGGGCCAGCACAGTGGTCGTCGCCGTGCGCGTGACCAGGCACAGATCGGCGCTGCCCGGCATGGGCCGCAGCGCATGCGGTTGCAGCGGGGCGCTGGCCGGATGCAGGTTGATCTTCTGCTGGCCGAACTGCAGCGCGGTACGACCGGCGCCGAAGCGCACGACCTGCATGCCGAGCACGCGCTGGTAGAAATCACAGCTGCGGTCGATGTCGGCGACGGTGAGGACCAGGTGGTCCAAGCGTTCGAGATGGATCATGCCCGCAGCGTAACGCTGCGGGCATGGACATGCTGTGCGGGGTCGGGCCGATGGCGTTGCGTCGTTGCGCCGGACATCGCCTGATACAGCTCAATCGCCGATGCGCGCCTTCTGCCAGGGGCCCAGCATGGCGTTGAGCAGGCTGGCCTGCTCGTCGTCGCCGGTCAGCTCCCACATGAACACCCCGGCCAGGCCCTGCTCGCGGGCGAACTGCGCACGCAGGCCGATCGAGCGCGGGTCTTCATAGCTGATGAAGATCTTCTGCCCGGCGTTGTACAGCCACGGGCTCTGCGCTTGCGGCTGCCAGTGCTTCGTCCAGCCCGGCTGGTCGAGATAGCGTGCCTTGATCACCCGCCAGTCGCCGGCGTCGGCCGGTGCGCTGTAGGGCTGATACAGGCCATCCGGCGCATCGCCGGTGACCTTGAAGCCGCGCCCGTAGAACGGCACACCCAGCACCAGCTTGTCGGCCGGCACACCGTGCTCGCGGTAGTACTGCACCGCGCCGGCGACGTTGTTCCAGCGCCGCAGTTCCGGCGCCAGCGGATCGGCTGGCACTTCATGCAGGGGCGCATTGAACGTCGATACCGCCGAGAAGCCGGTGCCCATGTCGTAGCTCATCAGGTTGATGAAATCGAACACACTGGCCAGCGCCGGCAGGTCATAGCTTGCGGCTGGATCGTAGGGGCCATCGGTCTGCAGGCGACCGGCGGCCAGTGCGGCAGTCAGCAGCATTGGCTGCCCCACCTTGCGACCGCGCGCATCGAGTGCCTGTCGGAAGCCCTGCGCGAGCTTGGTCAGATTGGCGCGATCCTGCGGGCGGTGTGCCAGCTCCTTCGGCCCACCGCTGACCGGAAACTCCCAGTCGATGTCCACGCCATCGAAGCTGCCGGCGTGACGATCGAAGAACAGCGCCATGCAGGAATCGACCAGGCGCTTGCGGCTGGCTTCGGTCAGCGCTGCATCGGAGAAACCGCCCGCGCCCCAGCCACCGATCGAGATCAGCGTGCGCAGGTGCGGGTGCGCCTTCTTCAGCTCGGCCAGCGCCGCGAAATTCTTCGGCGCTTCCGCGCCGATCGTGCAGCGCCCGTCCTCGATGGTGGAGAACGCATAGAACAGATGGGTCAGGCGCTCGGCGGGAATGCTCGACACCGGATAGCGCTCGGCCGAGCTGCCGGGGTAGTAGGCACCGAAGATCGGCGGCTGCGCCGGAGCGGCGTGCGCAGCGATGGGCAAGGCACCGGCAATCAGCACGGCAAGGACGGCCACGGTCTGGCGGAACATGGGATCTCCCGGTTCGAAGGCGCAGCCACGTTAGCAAACCGATGAGGCCGTGGGACCGATGTCGTGGCATGTCGTCCAGCGGACAGCAACGATCGGCCAGAGGGCGACAACGTGGCAGTCATGCCACTGCCATCATGCATTGCAGCAGGACACGCACCGACGCAGCGCACCCGGCCCCCTGCATCGGCTAAGGTGGCCGCGGATCTTCAACCGCACATGGACATGAGCACCGATCACGACACCACTCCCGACGGCGACCTGCTGGACGGCGCATCCCTCGACGAACACCAGATACTGGAAGCGCGCGCCTACGACGCGTTCCACGAAGGCGACCTGCCGCAGGCTGTGGAGCTGTTCGGCGAACTGATCGCCATCGCTCCCGAGGTGCCCTACCTGCACTACATGCGCGGGCTGGCGCACAAGTACCTGCGCGACTGGCCGGCGTCGCTGCAGGACAACCTGCGATCGGAGCAGCTGCGTGGGGAATTCGATGTCGCCACCGCCTGGAATGCCGGCATCGCGGCCACCGGCATGGGCGACTGGGCCGAAGCACGGCGCCAGTGGGCCCGTTGTGGCATCACCCTGCCCGAGGGCGAAGGCCCGATCGAAGGCGACTTCGGCGTGGCCTGCATGCGCCTGGCGCCGTGGTCCGACGCCGAGGTGGTGTACATGCGTCGCATCGATCCGGTGCGTGCACGCATCGACAACGTACCGCTGCCCGAAAGCGGCTTCCGCTTCGGCGACATCGTGCTGCATGACGGTGCGTCGACCGGCCGACGTACGTACGGCGAACACGAGGTACCGGTGTTCAACGCAATGCAGCGTCTGCACCGATCGGACATGGCCACCTTCATCGTGTTCGTGCAGTGCGATTCTGCCGATGACATCGCTGCCCTGGAGGCCATGAACCTGCCCGGCATCGGTACGGTCGAGGACTGGACCGCGACCGTGCGCCGGTTGTGCCGCCGCTGCAGCTATGGCACCCCGCACCAACATGACGACGAGGCAGACGCCACTGAAGACGGTAACTGGGCACGCGGGCGCGATCTGGGCATTGCCGCTCAGGGCCGGGCTGCGGTGGAGAAATTGCTGGCGACGTGGATCGCCGCGATGCCGGGACGCGTGCTGGAGGCCATAGAACAGCGAGAGCATCCGCTGAGTGACCCCGAGCCGGGTCAGGTGTGGTGGCTGGGGGAGGAGGAAGAAGGTTCGCAGGTGTAGAGGCCAACTGTCCTCACCCACAGGATTGCAGGCAAAGAAAAAGCGGGCCGAAGCCCGCTTTCTCATTTGCGAAAGCGTGAGGACCAACGGTCCTCACCCACCGCACAATCAGTAGTACCGATTACTCGGCGCTGACGGCGTCGCCTTCTTCCACGGCCTTCATCGACAGGCGGATACGGCCCTGCTTGTCGACTTCCAGCACCTTGACCTTGACCACATCGCCTTCCTTCAGCACGTCGCCGACCTTCTCGACGCGATCGCTGGAGATCTGCGACACGTGGACCAGACCGTCCTTGCCCGGCAGGATCGTGACGAACGCACCGAAGTCCATGATCTTGGCGACCTTGCCTTCGTAGATGCGGCCCGGCTCGACGTCCGAGGTGATCTGCTCGATGCGGGCCTTGGCGGCCTGGGCAGCGATGGCATTGACCGAAGCGATGACGATGGTGCCGTCGTCCTGGATGTCGATCTGGGTGCCGGTTTCCTTGGTGATGGCCTGGATGGTCGAGCCACCCTTGCCGATCACTTCGCGGATCTTGTCCGGGTGGATCTTGATGGTCAGCAGGCGCGGCGCGTAGTCCGACAGCTCTTCACGCGGAGCGGTCAGGCCGTGGGCCATTTCGCCCAGGATGTGCAGACGGCCAGCCTTGGCCTGCTGCAGGGCCTGCTTCATGATCTCTTCGGTGATGCCTTCGATCTTGATGTCCATCTGCAGGGCGGAAATGCCCTCAGCGGTACCGGCCACCTTGAAGTCCATGTCGCCCAGGTGATCTTCGTCACCCAGGATGTCGGACAGGACGACGAAGCGCTCGCCTTCCTTGACCAGGCCCATGGCGATACCGGCCACCGGCGCCTTCACCGGCACGCCCGCGTCCATCAGGGCCAGCGACGAGCCGCAGACCGACGCCATCGACGAGGAACCGTTCGACTCGGTGATTTCCGAGACGACGCGGATGGTGTACGGGAAGGATTCCAGCGACGGCATGACAGCCAGCACGCCGCGCTTGGCCAGGCGGCCGTGGCCGATTTCGCGGCGCTTCGGGCCCATCATGCGGCCGCACTCACCCACCGAGAACGGAGGGAAGTTGTAGTGGAACAGGAAGTTTTCCTTGTACTCACCGGCAACGGCATCGATGACCTGGCCATCACGGGCGGTGCCCAGGGTGATGGTCACGATGGCCTGGGTTTCGCCACGGGTGAACAGCGAGGAACCGTGGGTACGCGGCAGCACGCCGGTCTTCACGGCGATCGGGCGGACGGTGTCCAGCGCACGGCCGTCGATACGGACCTTGGTGTCCAGCACGGAGTCACGCATGGTGCGGTATTCCAGCTCGCCGAATTCCTTCGACAGCTCGGCCGGGTTCCAGCCTTCAGCGGCCACGCGGCCAGCCAGGGTTTCAACCACGTCCTTCTTGATCGCCGAGATGGCATCGCGGCGCTGCAGCTTGTCACGCACCTGGAAGGCTTCGCCCAGGCGCGGGCCGATGGCTTCCTTCAGGGCGGAGATCAGCGCGTCGTTCTTGGCCGGGGCTTCCCAGGTCGACGGCTTGGTGCCGGCTTCGACGGTCAGCTCGTTGATCGCGTTGATGACCTTCTGCATTTCGCGGTGACCGAAGGTCACGGCGCCCAGCATCACTTCTTCGGACAGCAGCGCGGCTTCGGATTCAACCATCAGCACGGCGTTGGAGGTACCGGCGACGACCAGCTCCAGCTGCGAGTCAGCCAGTTCGCTGACGGTCGGGTTCAGGATGTACTCGCCGTTCTTGTAACCGACCTTGGCCGCGCCGATCGGACCCATGAACGGGGTGCCAGCCAGGGCCAGGGCAGCCGAAGCACCGATCAGGGCCGGGATGTCACCGTCCACGTCCGGGTTCAGCGACATCACCGTGGCGATGATCTGCACTTCGTTCTTGTAGTCTTCCGGGAACAGCGGGCGGATCGGACGGTCGATCAGACGCGAGATCAGGGTTTCCTTCTCGGTCGCACGGCCTTCGCGCTTGAAGAAACCACCCGGGATACGGCCGCCGGCGTAGAACTTTTCCTGATAATCGACGGTCAGCGGGAAGAAGTCCTGGCCTTCGCGCGCGCTCTTGGCGGCGACGGCGGTGACCAGCAGTACGGTGTCGTCCATCTTGACGATGACGGCGCCGCTGGCCTGGCGGGCGACTTCGCCGGTCTCAAGCGTGACGGTGTGCTTGCCGTACTGGAAGGTTTTGGTGATTTTTGCCACGGAGGGTGTCCTTGGGGATGCTGTCTGCGAATTTGGACCGTCGGCGACCCATGCCGCCAGCGGGTGGCCGGATCGTTCCGGCCTGAATCGGGGATTGCGGTGCTACAAAACAAAACCGCGGCGCATCGCTGCGCCGCGGGGGATTCGTTGCTTAGCGACGCAGGCCAAGCTTCTCGATCAGGGCCTTGTAACGCTCGACGTCCTTCTTCTTCAGGTAGTCGAGCAGGCTGCGACGGCGGTTGACCATCTGCAGCAGGCCGCGGCGGCTGTGGTGGTCCTTCTTGTGGGTCTTGAAGTGGCCGGTCAGCAGTTCGATGCGGGCGGTCAGCAGTGCAACCTGGACTTCCGGGGAGCCGGTGTCAGCCGAGCTGCGCTTGTTGTCTTCAATGACCTTCTGGGTGTCGATCGACATTTCTTTTTTCTCTGTGATGCGTGGCCGGCAGGAACGCGCTTCGCGCACCGCCAGGCTCGCCGTGGACTACGAGGATGAAACCTGCGCGAGGCAGGTTGCCGGAAAACGGCCGCGAAATTGTAACGGTCGGGGGCTTCCGGGACAAGGACCGGGGCTGAACCGGCAGGCCCCGGTCAGAGGTTGAAACGGCGCTGCGGGGCCAGCAGGCCGCTGTCGTCGACCTGGCCGAGGCCCTGGACAGCGTCGTCCGGACCGAACACGGCCACCAGGCCCCGCGGCCAGGACAGGTCGCGCTGGCGCTGGCCGACGCAGAACCGATGGGCCTGGTCGGCGTCCAGGTTGACCCTCGGGTATTCAGCCAGACCGGCCGCCAGCGGCAGCAGCAACGCGTCCATACCGGCCTCGTCACCGGCCTCGACCATCGCCCTCAGCTGGTCCAGCGTGACCATGGCAGGCTCGCGGAACGGCTCGACCCAGAGCCGGCGCAGCGCGCTGATGTGGGCACCACAACCCAGGCTTTCGCCGAGGTCGCGGGCCAGGCTGCGGATATAGGTGCCGGAACCACAGGTCACGCGCAGCCGCAGCCGTTCCGGCTGCTGCTCCAGCACCTCGATGGCGTGCACCTGCACCTCGCGCTCAGGCGCTTCGATGACGTCACCGCGGCGGGCCTTCACATACAGCGGTTCCCCACCCTGCTTCAGTGCCGAATAGATCGGGGCACGCTGGCGGATGTTGCCGGTCAACGGCGCCAGCGCAGCCTGCAGGGCCTCGGCACTGATCGCCGGCACCGGGCGCTGCAGCAGCACCTGGCCTTCGGCATCGTCGGTATCGGTGGTCTGGCCGAGCACGATCTCGGCGTCGTAGGCCTTGGCCGAACCCAGCAGCAGGCCGGCGATCTTGGTGGCCTCACCGAAACACAGCGGCAGCAGGCCGGTGGCCAGCGGGTCGAGGCTGCCGGTATGGCCCCCCTTCTCGGCGCGGAACAGGCGGCGCGCCACCTGCAGGGCAGCGTTGGAGCTCATGCCGGTCGACTTGTCGAGCAGCAGGATGCCATCCAGGCGGCGGAACTGAATTCGGGTCATGACAGGATTTTGTAGAGTCGAGCCATGCTCGACTGCTGCAGCGCGGTCTGCATCAGACATCGCGCAGCCGGAATGCAACAACGCCGGGCATGCCCGGCGTCGCGCGGTTATTCTTCGTCGCTCTCGCGACGCTTCTCGGCGGCCAGCGTATCGGGCAGGTCGCGCAGGATGTTGTCGATGTGCTCACCACGGTCGACCGAGTCGTCGTAGTGAAAATGCAGCTCCGGCACGTGGCGCAGCTTCATCGCACGGGCCAGGTCCATGCGCAGGCGGTAGCCCAGTTCCTTCAGGCCGGCCACGGCTTCAGCCGAACGTTCCGGCATCAGCGCGGTGACGAACACCTTGGCATGGGCCATGTCGCGGGTGATTTCCACGTCGGACACGCTCACCGAGGGCAACCCGTGCTCGCGCACGGCGTTGTGCACCAGGGTGCCGAGTTCACGGCGCAGCTGGGCGGAGACACGGTCGGTTCGATGGAAAGTCTTGGGCACGAGGAGCTCTTGGTTCAGTTGTCGCCCGACCAACGGTCGGGCGCTACATCTACATGGTACCCGACCGTGGGTCGGGCTTTGCATGCCGGTAGGGCCCGACCGTTGGTCGGGCCGCCACGCAGCATTACAGGGTGCGCGGCACTTCGATACGCTCGAAGCACTCGATCTGGTCACCCGGCTTGACGTCGTTGTAGGCCTTCACCGCGATACCGCATTCGGTACCGTTGCGGACTTCCTCGACGTTCTCCTTGAAGCGACGCAGCGATTCCAGCTCGCCCTCGAAGATCACCACGCTGTCGCGCAGCACGCGGATCGGCTTGTTGCGCTTGACCACGCCCTCGATGACCATCGAGCCGGCGACGGCGCCCAGCTTGGAGCTGCGGAAGACGTCGCGGACTTCGGCGATACCGATGATCTCTTCGCGGATCTCCACGCCCAGCAGACCGGAGGCCACCTGCTTCACCTGGTCGATCACGTCATAGATGATCGAGAAGTAACGCAGGTCAACGCCGTTGGATTCGATGATGCGACGGGCCGAAGCGTCCGCACGCACGTTGAAGCCGATGACGGTGGCCTTCGAAGCGGCCGCCGAGTTGGCGTCCGACTCGGTGATGCCACCCACGCCGGAGTGGATCACGTTGATGCGGATGTCTTCGTTGGACAGCGCGACCAGTGCCTGGCTCAGCGCCTGCACCGAACCCTGCACGTCGGCCTTGATGACCAGGTTGAGAACCTGCTGGCCCTCGCCCTTGCCCAGGGTCGCCATGATGTCTTCCATGCGGCTGCCCGCGGTGGCGACCAGGCGCGATTCACGGCGCTTGGTCTCACGCTGCTGGGCAACGTCCTTGGCCAGGCGCTCGTCCTCGACCACCACGAAGTCGTCACCGGCTTCCGGCACGCCGGACAGGCCCAGGACCTGCACCGGGATGGACGGGCCGGCGAACTCCGGCTGCTTGCCGGTCTCGTCGAACAGCGCACGCACGCGGCCGTACTGGATGCCGCACACCAGGTAGTCGCCCTTCTTCAGGCGGCCCTGCTGCACCAGCACGGTCGCGACCGGGCCGCGGCCCTTGTCCAGCGACGATTCAATCACCACGCCCGAAGCGCGGCCTTCGTCGACGGCCTTCAGTTCCAGCAGTTCGGCCTGGATCGAGATGGCGTCCAGCAGGTCGTCGATGCCCAGGCCGGTCTTGGCCGAGATCTCCACCATCTGGGTGTCACCACCGAAGTCTTCGGCCACGACCTGCTCGGACAGCAGTTCGTTCTTGACCCGCATCGGATCGGCATCGGACTTGTCGATCTTGTTGATCGCCACGATCAGCGGCACACCCGCCGAACGGGCGTGCTGGATCGCTTCCTTGGTCTGCGGCATGACACCGTCATCGGCGGCCACGACCAGCACCACGATATCGGTCAGCTTGGCACCGCGCGCACGCATCGAGGTGAAGGCAGCATGGCCCGGGGTATCCAGGAAGCTGATCACGCCCTTTGGCGTATCGACGTGGTAAGCGCCGATGTGCTGGGTGATGCCGCCGGCTTCGCCAGTGGCGACCTTGGTACGGCGGATGTAATCCAGCAGCGAGGTCTTGCCGTGGTCGACGTGACCCATGATGGTGACCACCGGCGGACGCTGGGTGGCTTCGCCCTGGTTTTCACCGGTGGAGGCCAGCAGTGCGTCTTCGGCGTCATTGTCGTTGGCACGGATCGCCTTGTGGCCGAGTTCTTCGGTCACCAGCGCGGCGGTGTCATGGTCGATGGACTGGGTGATGGTGGCCATCACGCCCATCTTGAACAGCGCCTTGACCACCTCGCCGCCCTTCAGCGCAAGCTTCTGCGCCAGGTCGGCCACGGTGATCGTGTCGCCGATCGCCACTTCACGCACCACCGGTGCGGTCGGGCGCTCGAAGGCGTGCGGACCGGCATTGTTGCCACCACGCGACATGTCGCGACGGCCACCGGACTGGTTGCGGCCACCCGGACGTCCACGGGAATTGCTGTTGTTGCTGTTGCCACGACGCGCACGGTCGGCAGCCGACAGGTGCATCTGGCCGGCGAAGCGATCGCCCGGGCCACGCTCGTTGCGCGGCGCGCTGCGGTTGTTGCGGTCGTCGCTGCGCGGCGGCGGCGGCGCACCACGCGGCGCAGCCGGGGCTGCGGCCGGGGCGCGCGGCGGGCGCGGCGCGGTTTCGTCGATCGGAGCACGCTTGGGCTTGCTGGCAGCCAGCGCCTCGGCCGCCTTGGCGGCAGCCGCAGCTTCCTCGGCCGCCTTCTTCTCGGCTTCGGCGCGCTCCTTGGCGGCAACCTCTTCCTCACGGGCGCGGACGATGGCCTCGTCGCGCAGACGATCCTTCTCGGCCAGGGCCTGCTGTTCGGCAAGGTTGCGGGCACGCGACTCTTCCAGCTTGCGCAGGATGTCGGCGCGCTCTTCGTCCGGGGTCATGGCGCGAGCACCATCCTTGACGTAGGTACGCTTCTGGCGGACCTCGACATTCACGGTCGTCTTGCTGCGACCGGAATTGACCGTCACTTCCTGCTGCTTCCGGCGGTTGAGCGTGATCTTCTTTGCAGACTGATCGGTCTCTTCCGGGGCCTGCTCGGGCTTGCCGTGCGAACGACGAAGGAAGCCCAGGAGCTTAACCTTCTCGGAGCTGGTCACGACCTGGTCGGGACCGCTGAACTTCATGCCGGCACCGGCCAGCTGTTCCAGCAGTTTTTCGACCGGCGTGTTGACCAGTTCGGCAAGCTTGCGGATGGTGGTTTGCTGCGACATTCGGATCCTATGATCTTGTGGGCGCCCCCCCGCATCTGGAGGTGGCGCGGATTCTACGCCCTGAGCGGCTCAGGGCCCTGTTCATTGCCGGCTCATTCGCCGCGTTCCAGTCGGGCGATCTCCTCGGCACGGGCGGCCAGGATCAGCGCAGCGGCGCGCGCCTGATCCAGTCCTTCGATGCCGAAGTCCATGACCTCGTCGGCGGCCAGGTCGGACAGGTCCTCACTGGTACGCACGCCGTGGCCGGCCAGCGCATATGCGGTGGCTTCGTCCATGCCCTTCAGGGACAGCAGGTCCTGCGCCGGCTGGCCGTCTTCAAGGCCTTCCTCGACTGCCAGGGCCTCATTGAGCAGCGCATCGCGGGCACGGGCGCGCAGCTCTTCGACGATGTCCTCGTCGAAACCTTCCACGGCCAGCAGTTCGCCGACCGGGACATATGCGATTTCCTCGACGGTGCCGAAGCCTTCGCTGACCAGGATGCCGGCGATTTCCTCGTCCACTTCCAGCTTGTCCATGAACAGCTGGCGGGCCGACGCCTGCTCGGCTTCCGACTTGGCGGTGACCTGGTCCTGGGTCATCACGTTGAGCTGCCAGCCGGTCAGGCGGCTGGCCAGGCGCACGTTCTGGCCGCCCTTGCCGATCGCCTGGGCCAGGCGGTCTTCGGCAACTGCCAGGTCCATCGAGTGCTTGTCTTCATCGACGATGATCGACTGCACTTCGGCCGGCGCCATCGCGTTGATGACGAAGTTGGCCGGGTTGTCGTTCCACAGCACGATGTCCACGCGCTCGCCATTGAGCTCGTTGGACACGGCCTGCACGCGCGAACCGCGCATGCCGATGCAGGCACCGATCGGATCGGTGCGCTGGTCGTGGGCCAGCACGGCGATCTTGGCGCGGTCGCCCGGATCGCGGGCGCAGGCCTTGATTTCCACCAGGCCCTGGCCGACTTCCGGCACTTCCAGCTTGAACAGCTCGATCATGAATTCCGGGGCGGCACGGCTGATGAACAGCTGCGGGCCACGCGGCTCCGAGCGCACTTCGGCCAGGTAGCCGCGCACGCGGTCACCGGCACGCAGCACGTCGCGCGGAATGCCCTTGTCCTTCGGAATGAAGCCTTCGGCGTTGCCACCGAGGTCGACATAGATGTTGCCGCGCTCGGCGCGCTTGACCACGCCGGTGATCAGCTCACCCACGCGATCCTTCCACGCATCCACGACCTGCTGGCGCTCGGCTTCGCGCACGCGCTGGACGATGACCTGCTTGGCGGCCTGGGCAGCAATGCGGCCGAAGTCCGGGTTCTCGATCTGCTCTTCGATGTAGTCGCCGACGTCCACGCCTTCGGCTTCATCGACGGCGTCCATCAGGCGGATCTGGCGATCCGGCGATTCCATGACCACGTCATCGGCCACCACTTCCCAGCGGCGGAAAGTTTCGTAGCTGCCATCCTTGTGGTCGATGACCACGCGGGTCAGCACTTCCTCGTCGGGATAGCGCTTCTTCGCTGCCGAGGCTAGGGCGGCCTCGATGGCATCGAAGATCACTTCACGCGGCACGCCCTTCTCGTTGGCGACTGCGTCGACTACCAGCAACAGTTCCTTGCTCATTGGCTCACTCCGCGCGCGGCTTCTTTGCCGCCGGCTCGTTGGAAGAAGAATTCTTGTTCGGCTTCGGACGCTTCGGTGCCGGACCGGTCGGCTTGCTCGGGGCCAGCCCCAGCGCTACCCAGTCGGGCATGATCCGTGCCTTGTCGATGTTGTCGGCCGACACGACCACTTCAGCCTTGTCGACGATGAAGGTGATGGTGTCCGCGGCCTCGTCGGTCGCTTCGATGCGGCCCTGCAGGCGACGACGGTTGTCCTGCGGCAGCTTCAGCGTGACCTTGGCCATTTCGCCGAGGTGACGGCCGAACTGCTCCAGGTTGAACAGCGGACGGTCGACGCCCGGCGAAGACACTTCCAGCGTGTAGTTGCCGCTGATCGGGTCTTCGACGTCCATCTGCGCCGACACTTCGCGGCTGACGCGCTCGCAGTCGTCGACATTGATGATGCGCTCGGGCTGTTCAGCCAGCGGCACGTCGATGTAAAGGCGCAGGGTCGCACCGCCGGGGGCCGGCAGATACTCAACGCCCAGCAGCTCCAGGCCCAGCGACACAACGGTCGGGGCGAGCAGATTCGCGATGTCGGTTGCCTTGTCGCTCACAGCCTGCCTTGATCTCTATGGTTGGGTGCCGGCCTTGGCCGGCGTGGAAACATGACGCCCCGGAAACGACAAAGGGCCCGTTGGGCCCCTTTTCCGGAAAGACTCCGGTGACTGGATTCCGGTTGCAACCTGCATTGCCTGCCGGTTGCGGCCCTCCTTCCGGGTCCGGACTCCCGCTGGGAGGCCGCCTTCAGGGGTACTGCTAGGCCGCTGATGATAGCGACTGCACCGCGCTGGTGCAAGGTGCGGACCCGGGGTCAGGTCCCTTTCCCACGGGAAAAGGGACCTGACCCCAATCACGCAGAAACGACGCAGACCCCAAAGAAAAACGCCTTCGAAGCAGAACTTCGAAGGCGATTTCTTTACTTGGTAGCGGGGGCAGGATTTGAACCTGCGACCTTCGGGTTATGAGCCCGACGAGCTGCCAGACTGCTCCACCCCGCATCAGAAGCGGAATTATGAGCGAATGCTTCAAAACATGCAAGCCTTCCCTCATTCATCAAACCGGTTGGCGCCGATATGAAGTTGGTAGCGGGGGCAGGATTTGAACCTGCGACCTTCGGGTTATGAGCCCGACGAGCTGCCAGACTGCTCCACCCCGCACCGGAAGTGTTTGAACTGCTGCCCTGCTCTTTCGAGGAGGGCTACCGCAACGATGTTCTGGCTGAACCGCTGCAGTGACAACTCAGGCTGCGCATATTACACGAATCGCGCAGCTTTGTGTCAACTTTTATGCAAGATGCGCAAATGCCTGCTGGCACCAGACCATGATCGGGTTCCAGGCCAGGCCCAGGGCCAGCAGTGCCAGCGCGTTCACGCCCAGCACCACGCCCAGCACGCGGTCGTTGCTGCGCGGCATGGCCTCGCCCACCGGCTCATCGAAGTACATGACCTTGATGACACGCAGGTAGTAGAAGCAGCCGACCACGGCGCACAGCACGCCGAGGATGGCCAGCCACAGCAGGCCGCCGTTGACGGCCGCGCCCAGCACCGCCAGCTTGGTCCAGAAGCCCAGGAACGGCGGGATGCCGGCCAGCGACGCCATGATGCACAGCACCAGGCCGGCCATCCACGGGTTGCGGGCATTCAGGCCCTTGAAGTCTTCGATGTTCTCGGCTTCGAAGCCGGCACGCGACAGCGCGATGATCGCACCGAAGGCGGCGGTCGACATGATGGCGTAGGCCAGTGCGTAGAACAGTGCGGCGGCATAGCCCTGCGAACCGCCACCTGCGATGCCCATCAGCAGGAAGCCGATGTGCGAGACGGTGGAGAACGCCAGCATGCGCTTGAGGTTGCTCTGCGCGATGGCCATCAGGTTGCCGATGACCAGCGAGACCGCGGCCAGGCCGGCGATCAGCAGCTGCAGTTCGGTCGACAGCGGGCCCACGCCCATTTCCAGCAGGCGGTACGCCATGCCAAAGGCGGCCAGCTTCGGCGCCGAGCTGATGAACAGTGCGATCGGTGCCGGGGCACCCTGGTACACGTCCGGCAGCCACATGTGGAACGGCGCGGCACCCAGCTTGAAGGCGACGCCGGCAATCATGAACACCGCACCGGTGATCAGCAGCACGCGCTCTTCGGAGTGCGGGATGGCCTCGCGGATGACGTCCAGGTGCAGGCTGCCGGTGGCGCCGTAGATCAGCGACATGCCGTACAGCAGCAGGCCGGACGCCAGCGAACCCAGCACGATGTACTTCATCGCCGCTTCCGAGGCCAGGCCGTTTTCGCGGTTGCTGGCGACCAGAGCGTAGGAGCACAGCGCCAGCAGTTCCAGGCCCAGGTAGACCATCAGCAGGCTGCCGGCCGAGACCAGGATCATCATGCCGGCGGTGCCGAACAGGATCAGCACCGGGATCTCGCCCTGGAACAGGTTGCGGTCACGCAGGTAGCGCCAGCCGTAGATCAGGGTCAGGCCGCTGAGCAGCACAATCCCGGTCTTCATCACGTCCGCGGCGGTATCGCGCACGAACATGCCATGGAAGACCTCCCCCTGCCCGCCCACGCCGGTGGCCAGCATGAACAGCACCACGGCCAGCGCAGCGAGCGAGAACAGGTGGGTGACGATCTTGTTCCGGTTGCTGACGAACAGGTCGAGGATCATCAGGGCGAAGGCGCTGCCGATCAGCACCAGCTCGGGAGCGAGCGGTGGCAGGTCAGCGGCGGTCAATGGCAGCAGCGGCGAGGTGGTCATCATCAAATCCTGGAATTACAGCAGCTTGCTGGATGCGATCTGCATCGCCAGCTTCGCGATCGAGGGCTCCATCAGGTCGGTCAGCGGCTTGGGATAGATGCCCAGCGCCAGCACGCCAATGGCGAACACGCCCAGCACCAGCCATTCGCGGCCGTTGATGTCCTTCAGTTCGGCAACATGGCTGTTGGCCACTTCACCGAAGAAGATGCGCTTGTACAGCCACAGGGTGTAGGCGGCGCCGATGATCAGGGTGGTGGCCGCGCCCAGTGCGATCCACGGATTACGCTGGAAGGCCGACAGGATGACCATGAACTCGCCAACGAAACCGCTGGTACCCGGCAGGCCCGCGTTGGCCATGAAGAACAGCATGGCGAAGGTGGCAAACCACGGCATCACGTTGACCACGCCGCCGTAATCGGCGATGCGGCGGCTGTGCATGCGGTCGTACAGCACGCCGACGCAGGAGAACATCGCGCCGGACACGAAGCCGTGCGAGATCATCTGCACCATGGCGCCCTGCAGGCCCAGGCGGGCGGCATCGGCGTTACCGGCTTCACGCACCAGCCACAGGGCGATGAAGGTGCCCAGGGTGACGAAGCCCATGTGCGCGATCGACGAATAGGCGATCAGCTTCTTCATGTCGTCCTGAACCAGGGCGACCAGGCCGACGTAGATCACCGCGATCAGCGACAGCGCGATCACCAGCCAGGCCCATTCCTGCGATGCGTCCGGGACGATCGGCAGGTTGAAGCGCAGGAAGCCGTAGCCACCGATCTTCAGGGCGATGGCGGCCAGGATCACCGAACCGGCGGTCGGTGCTTCCACGTGGGCATCCGGCAGCCAGGTGTGGACCGGGAACATCGGCACCTTGACCGCGAAGGCGATCAGGAAGGCGAAGAAGATCCAGGTCTGTTCCTTGGCCGACAGCGGCAGCGCGTACAGGTCGGCCAGCTGGAAGCTGCCGCCCTTCAGGTACAGGTAGATCAGCGCCACCAGCATCAGCACCGAGCCGAGGAAGGTGTACAGGAAGAACTTCAGCGCGGCGTAGATGCGGCGCGGGCCACCCCAGACACCGATGATCAGGAACATCGGGATCAGCATCGCCTCGAAGAACACGTAGAACAGCATCGCGTCCGTGGCCGAGAAGATACCGACCGTGACGCCTTCCAGGATCAGGAAGGCCGCCACGTACTGGTTCACGCGCTTGTCGATGGCGCTCCAGGCGCCGATCAGGGCAAGCACGCTGACCAGGGTGGTCAGCAGGATCAGCGCCACGGCAATGCCGTCCACGCCCAGGTTGTAGCCGATCTTGTACGCCGGGATCCAGGCATGGGTCTCGGCGAACTGCAGACCGTCGATGCCCGCGTTGTAGCCGCTCAGCAGCGAGAGGCTCGCCACGAACGTCAGCACCGCTACGCCCAGCGACGCCCAGCGGGCGGTCTGCGCATCACGGATCGCAAGGATCAGGGCGCCACCGAGGATCGGCAGCCAGATGAGGACACTGAGTAGAGGCCAGTTCGACACGTCTTCTTATTCCGTACAGGTCATCAACGCAGGTAATGCATCAGCACGCCCAGCAGGGCAATCAGGCCGATGATCATCGCGAAGGCGTAGTGATAGAGGAAACCGGATTGGGTACGACGCAGCACGCCGGCTGCGACGTCCACAACACGTGCCGAGAGATTGACCACGCCGTCGACGATGTTGCTGTCGATCCAGCGCGAGACCTTGCCCAGCTTGACGCTGCCACCGGCAAAGCCATCGATCCACAGCTTGTCGAAGCCGTACTTGTTTTCCAGCACCGACACCAGCGGAGCGAAGGTCTTGCGAGCCTTGCCCGACAGGTCCGGCTTCCACAGGTAGAACAGCGCGGCCAGCAGGAAGCCCGCAACGGTCAGCATGAACGCCGGAGCCATCATGCCGTGCAGCGCGAAGGCGACCGGGCCGTGGAACTCTTCACCCAGGAAACCGATGGTGTTCTTGGCCGGATCGTAGAAGTCGACCACGCCGGTGAAGAACGTATGCGCCTGGCCCTTGATGGCATCGTGCGCATGGTTGCCGGCCCAGTCGGTGCCGTACAGCATCGGACCGATGCTGAAGAAACCGATGGCGATCGACGGGATGGCCAGCAGGATCAGCGGCAGGGTCACCACCCACGGGGTTTCGTGCGGCTCGTGCGGACCGTGGCCATGGCCGTGGTCGTCGTGATGCGCATCGCCGTGGTGGGCGTCGGCGGCGTGGTGATCGTCATGGCCGTGACCATGATCGTCATGATGCGCGTCGCGGAAACGCTCCTTGCCGTGGAAGGTCAGGAACAGCAGGCGGAAGCTGTAGAAGCTGGTGACGATCACGCCACCCAGCACCGCCCAGTAGCCATAGGTGGCCACCCAGTTGTTGGACAGGTGCGCGTGCAGCTCGGCGGCCTCGATGATGGTGTCCTTCGAGTAGAAGCCGGAGAAGAACGGCGTACCGACCAGCGCCAGGGTACCGATCCACATGGTGATGAAGGTGATCGGCATGTACTTGCGCAGGCCGCCCATCTTGCGCATGTCCTGCTCGTGGTGCATCGCGATGATGACCGAGCCGGCGCCCAGGAACAGCAGGGCCTTGAAGAACGCATGCGTCATCAGGTGGAACACGGCGGCCGAATAGGCCGACACGCCCAGGGCGACGGTCATATAGCCCAGCTGCGACAGGGTCGAGTACGCGACCACGCGCTTGATGTCGTTCTGCACGATGCCGATCAGGCCGGTGAAGAACGCGGTGGTGGCACCGATGAACAGCACGAAGTTCAGCGCGGTCTGCGACAGCTCGAACAGCGGCGACATGCGGGTGACCATGAAGATACCGGCGGTCACCATCGTCGCGGCGTGGATCAGTGCCGAGATCGGGGTCGGGCCTTCCATCGAATCCGGCAGCCACACGTGCAGCGGGACCTGGGCCGACTTGCCCATGGCACCGATGAACAGGCAGATGCAGATGACGGTGGCGATCGACCAGATCACCGGCTCGTTCAGCAGCTGCATGCCCAGGATCGTGCCGTCCCAGATCTGCAGCTGGGCGCGCGGGTCAGCCAGCATGCCGGCCTGCGAGAACACCTGCGAGTAGTCCAGGGTGCCGAACACCCACAGCACGCCGGCGATGCCCAGCAGGAAGCCGAAGTCACCGACGCGGTTGACCAGGAACGCCTTCATGTTGGCGAAGATCGCGGTCGGGCGCTTGAACCAGAACCCGATCAGCAGGTACGACACCAGGCCCACCGCTTCCCAGCCGAAGAACAGCTGCAGGAAGTTGTTGCTCATCACCAGGGTGAGCATCGAGAAGGTGAACAGCGAGATGTAGCTGAAGAACCGCTGGTAGCCCGGATCGTCCTGCATGTAGCCGATCGTGTAGATGTGGACCAGCAGCGACACGAAGGTCACCACCACCATCATCATCGCGGTCAGCTTGTCGACCATGAAACCGACGTGGGCCGAGTACTGGCCGACTTCGAAGAACGTGTAGATGTTCTGGTTGAACGGCTGCGCCCCGCCCCACAGCAGCTGGTAGAGCGTGTACATCGACAGGCCACAGGCAACCGCGACGCCGAGGATGGTGATGGTCTGCGCGCCGAAGCGCTTGACCTGGCGACCGAACAGGCCGGCGATGATGCTGCCGAACAGCGGTGCAAGCACCACTGCGATCAACAGACTCTTGGAGAGAGTGATTTCCATCTGTGGATCAGCCCTTCAACGAATCGACTTCGCCGACATTGATCGTGCGGCGGGTACGGAACAGGGTCACCAGGATCGCCAGGCCGATGGCGGCTTCCGCGGCGGCGACGGTCAGGATGAAGAACACGAACAGCTGGCCGGACGGATCGCCCAGCTGACGCGAGAAGCCGACGAAATTGATGTTCACCGACAGCAGCATCAGTTCGATCGACATCAGCAGGACGATGACGTTCTTCCGGTTGAGGAAGATGCCGGCCAGGCTGATGGCGAACAGCACCGCGCCGAGCGCAAGCATGTGGCCAAGGGTAATCACGGCTGGGTCTCCTCGCCGGCGGCCGGCTTGCTGTTGCTGTGCACGACCGGTGCTTCGGCGCCCATCTTCACCATGCGCAGGCGCTGGCCGGCCTTGACCATGGTCTGCTCACCCGGGTTCTGGCTCTTCACGCCGGTACGGCGGCGCAGGGTCAGCATCACCGCGGCAACCACGGCCACGGTCAGGATGACGGCGGCGAACTCGAACGGCAGCAGGTACTCGGTGAACAGCGTGCGCGCCAGCCAGGTGACGTTGGAGCTGTCGGCGGCGACCGCTGCAGCGTTGTCGGCCGGGAACGGCGTGACCGAGCGGGCCTTGACGCCGATCAGGATCAGCATCTGCGCCAGCATCGCCACCGCGACGATGAGGCCGACCGGCAGGTAGCGCACCCAGCCCTCACGCAGCTTGGTGGGGTCGATGTCCAGCATCATCACCACGAACAGGAACAGCACCATCACTGCGCCGACGTAGACCAGCACCAGCGCCACGCCGAGGAACTCGGCGCCCACCAGCAGCCACACGCAGGCGATGGAGAAGAAGGTCAGCACCAGGCAGAGCACGGCGTGAACCGGGTTGCGCACGCTGATCACCGCACCGGCCGAAACCGTTGCCGCGATGGCGAACACCCAGAAAGCGATATTTACCCAATCCATCTCTCGACCTCAGCGGTAAGCGGCATCGGCGGCGCGACGCTCGGCGATCTCGTTTTCGAGACGGTCGCCCAGGGCCAGCAGCTGCGGCTTGGTAACGATGTTTTCGCCACGATTCTCGAAGTGGTACTCGAGGATGTGGGTTTCGACGATCGAGTCCACCGGGCAGCTTTCTTCGCAGAAGCCACAGAAGATGCACTTGAACAGGTCGATGTCGTAGCGCGTGGTACGGCGGGTGCCGTCTTCGCGCTTGGCCGAGTCGATGGTGATGGCCAGCGCCGGGCACACCGCTTCGCACAGCTTGCAGGCGATGCAGCGCTCTTCACCGTTGGGATAACGGCGCAGAGCGTGCAGGCCACGGAAGCGCGGCGACTGCGGGAACTTCTCCATCGGGTACATCATCGTGTACTTCGGCTTGAAGCTGTACTTCAGCGTCAGCCAGAGACCGGCCAGCAGTTCGAGCAGCAGCAGGCTCTTGAAGTAATGGGTAATCCTGTTCATCACTTTAGACGCCCTTTTGAATCACGCCGAAGAACACCATGACGGCGGTAACCGCGATCCACAGAATGGCCAGCGGAATGAAGACCTTCCAGCCCAGGCGCATGATCTGGTCATAGCGGAAGCGCGGGAAGCTGGCACGGAACCAGATGTAGGCACTGGCGAAGAAGAACACCTTGACGAACAGCCACGGCGCACCCCCCTTCCAGATCCAGTCGACCAGCGGCGAGACGTCGCCGAAGTTGACCCAGCCCTGCACCGGGCTCAGCCAGCCGCCGAGGAAGAAGATCGAGATCAGGAAGCTGATCAGGATCATGTTCGCGTATTCGGCCAGGAAGAACAGGGCGAATGCACCGCCGGAGTATTCGACCATGTGGCCGGCGACGATTTCCGATTCGCCTTCCACGACGTCGAACGGCGCGCGGTTGGTTTCAGCCACGCCCGACACCCAGTAGATGACGAACAGCGGGAACAGCGGCAGCAGGAACCAGTCGAAGAAGCCGGAGCTGCCGGCCTGCGCCATCACGATGTTGCTCAGGTTCAAGCTGCCCGACGCGATCATCACGCCGACCAAGGCGAAGCCCATGGCGATTTCGTAGCTGATCATCTGCGCCGAGGCGCGCATCGCACCCAGGAACGCATACTTCGAGTTGGACGCCCAACCGGCCAGGATGATGCCGTAGATGCCCAGCGAGGTCATCGCCAGCAGGTACAGCAGGCCGGCGTTGGCATTGGACAGCACGATCTGCGAATCGAAGGGCACCACCGACCAGGCCGCAAAGGCCGGGGCCAGGGTGATCAGCGGGGCCAGCAGGTAGATCGCCTTGTTGGCGCTGCTTGGCTGGACCACTTCCTTGAACAGCAGCTTGAAGACGTCGGCGAAGGCCTGGAAGATGCCCATGCCCACGTACATCGGGCCGTGGCGGACGTGCATCCAGCCGATCAGCTTGCGTTCCCAGACCACGTAGAAGGCCACCGAGATGATCACCGGCACGGTGATCACCAGGATCTTCAGGATGATCCAGATCAGCGCGCCGATGTCACCGAGGCCAAGCAGCCACTGGTGCAGCGGGTCGACCGCGTTCAACAGCAATTCGTTCATGCAGCCACCACCGTTACGCGAGCGGCACCCAGCGGCGCGGTCGCGCCGTGGCCCGATTCAATCCAGACCGAACCCGCAGCGACGCGGGCGTCGACCACCACCGGCAGGGTGGCCTTGCCGGCATCGGTGCCGACCTTGGCCATCTGCCCTTCCTGCAGCTGCAGGCGAGCGGCATCTTCAGCGTTCAGCACGATGCGCGGGGCGTTGTTGAGCGGATGCGACTGCAACGCCGGGGCGCGACGGACCACCGCATCGGTGCGGTAGATCGCGGCGGTCGAAGCCACTTCCAGGCCTTCGCCGGCAACCGCCGGCTGTGCCGAGGCGGCAACGGTGACCGACACCGGGGCCAGGCTGGCGCGCAGGCCGGCCAGGTCGGTGAAGTCGAAACCGGCCACAGCCAGGTCGCCGCCCAGGGCGCGCAGCACGCGCCAGCCTTCACGGGCCTCGCCCGGCAGCTTGCCGCCGGCACGGGCCGACTGCTCGCGACCATCGAGGTTGGTCAGGGTGGCGTCGATTTCCGGCAGCGCGCCGATCGGCAGGATCACGTCGGCGACGTCGCGGGTCGAAGCACAGGCGAACTGGCTGAAGGCCACCACCTGGGCACCGGCCAGCGCCTTGCGCGCGGCGGGAGCGTCGGCGAAGTCCAGGCCCGGCTCCAGGCCGTACACCACGTAGGCCTGGCGCGGCTGCGCCAGCATCGCGGCGACGTCCTTGCCGGCCGGCAGCACGCCGGCGCGGGTCAGGCCAACGGCGTTGGCGCCCTGCGGGATGCGGCACAGCTTGGCACCGGTGGCGGCAGCGAAGTCACGCGCGGCAGCGCGGATCGCGGCAGCCTGCGGGTGGTTTTCGGCAATGCCACCGACGATCAGCACGGTGTTGTTGCCGCCCTGCACCGCCGAACGCAGCTCGGCGTTGGCCAGCGCGTCGACGAACTTCGACGGCGCGACGATCTGCTTGCCGGCGATGCTGAAGGCGAAGTCGAAGTCCACCGGGTTGACGACGTGGATCTTCGCGCCGTTGGTGGTCTGCGCCTTGCGCAGGCGGGCGTGCAGCAGCGGCAGTTCGTGGCGGATGTTGCTGCCCAGAACGACGATGCGGTCAGCGCCCTCGATCTCAGCCAGCGGCAGGCCGAACACTTCGGCGGTTGCAGCGTCGGAGAAATCGCGGTTGTTGATGCGGTGGTCGATGTTGCTCGAGCCCAGGCCCTTGGCCAGGCGGGCCAGCAGCGCGCCTTCCTCGTTCGAGGTCGACGGGTGCACCAGCACGCCCAGGTTGTCGCCCTGGTTGGCCTTGAGGATCTCGGCGGCCGCGGCCAGGCCTTCGGCCCAGCTCACTTCCTTCCACTCGCCATTGACCTTGCGCAGCGGCTTGACCGCACGGTCTTCGCTGTACAGGCCCTGGTGCGAGTAGCGGTCACGGTCGGACAGCCAGCACTCGTTCACGGCTTCGTTGTCGCGCGGCACGGTGCGCAGCACTTCGCCGCGACGCACGTGCAGGAACAGGTTCGAACCCATCGCGTCGTGGTAGCCCAGCGATTCGCGCGCGGTCAGTTCCCACGGGCGGGCGCGGAACTGGAACACCTTGTTGGTCAGCGCGCCGACCGGGCAGACGTCGACGACGTTGCCGGACAGCTCGGTGGTCAGCGGCTTGCCGTCGAAGGTACCGATCTGCAGGTTCTCACCGCGGTACATGCCACCCAGTTCATAGGTACCGGCAACGTCGGCGGTGAAGCGGACGCAGCGGGTGCACTGGATGCAACGGGTCATCTCGGTGGCGACCAGAGGGCCCATATCCTCGTCCGGCACCACGCGCTTGCGCTCGTTGAAGCGGCTGACCGAACGGCCATAGCCCAGCGACACGTCCTGCAGCTCGCACTCGCCGCCCTGATCGCAGATCGGGCAGTCCAGCGGGTGGTTGATGAGCAGGAACTCCATGACCGAGCGCTGGAACTTCAGTGCCTTCTCGCTGCGGGTGGCGACCTTCATGCCATCCATCACCGGGGTGGCGCAGGCCGGCGCCGGCTTCGGCGACTTCTCCACGTCCACCAGGCACATGCGGCAGTTGGCGGCGATCGGCAGCTTCTCGTGGTAGCAGAAGCGCGGAATCGAAATGCCGGCCTTGTCGGCCGCCTGGATGATCATCGAGCCCTTGGGCACGACCAGCGACTTGCCATCGATCTCGATGGTGACGTGATCGGGTGGGACGCTCGGATTTACGGGTTGCGCGCTCATGCGGCGGCTGCCTCCACCTTCTTGCCGTCAACCATCGAATGACCGTTGACGATGTAGTACTCGAACTCGTCCCAGAACTGGCGCAGGAAGCCCTGGATGGGCCATGCAGCCGCTTCGCCGAACGCACAGATGGTGTGGCCTTCGATCTGGCCGGCCACCGCCTTCAGCTGGTGCAGGTCTTCCATCGTGGCCTTGCCGGCGACGATGCGCTCCAGCACGCGGTGCATCCAGCCGGTACCTTCACGGCACGGGGTGCACTGGCCGCACGATTCCTTGTGGAAGAACTGGCTGATGCGGCAGGCGAACTTGACGCAGCAGACGCTGTCGTCGAGCACCACGATCGCACCCGAACCCAGGCCGGAGCCCAGCGCACGGATGGTGTCGTAGTCCATCGGCAGATCCTTCAGCTCGGCCGCGGTCAGCACCGGCATCGACACGCCGCCCGGGATCGCGCCCTTCAGCGTGCGGCCCGGACGCAGGCCACCGGCCATTTCCAGCAGGTCGTGGAATTTGGTGCCGAGCGGCACTTCGAAGTTGCCGCCGTTCTGCACGCAGCCGGACACCGAGAAGCACTTCGGACCGCCGTTGGCGGTCAGGCTCAGGCCCTTGAACCACTCCGGACCGTTGCGGATGATCGCCGGCACCGAACCGTAGGTTTCGGTGTTGTTGATCGTCGACGGCTTGCCGTACAGGCCGAAGTTGGCCGGGAACGGCGGCTTGTAGCGCGGCTGGCCCTTCTTGCCTTCCAGCGATTCCATCAGGGCGGTTTCTTCGCCGCAGATGTACGCGCCGGCGCCCAGCGCACCGTAGATGTCGATGTCCACGCCCGAGCCCATCACGTTCTTGCCCAGCCAGCCATTTGCATAGGCGTCGGCCAGGGCCTGCTCGAAGTGCTCGAACGGCTCGTGATGGAACTCACCGCGCAGGTAGTTGTAACCCACTGTCGAACCGGTGGCGTAGCAGGCGATCGCCATGCCTTCCACCACCGAATGCGGGTTGTAGCGCAGGATGTCGCGGTCCTTGCAGGTGCCCGGCTCGGATTCGTCCGAGTTGCAGAGGATGTACTTCTGCATGTTGCCCTTGGGCATGAAGGACCACTTCAGGCCGGTCGGGAAGCCCGCGCCACCGCGGCCGCGCAGGCCCGAGGCCTTGACCATCTCGATGACCTGCTCCGGCGGGATCTTCTCTTCGAGGATCTTGCGCAGGGCGGCGTAGCCACCGGTCTTCAGGTAGCTTTCGTACGACCACGGGGTGTCGTAATGCAGGGTGGTGTAGACCACCTGGTGCGGCAGCGGCGCGGGGCCGACCGGACCCTTGGATTCGTGGTGATGTGCCATGCCCTTACTCCAGCCCGTCCAGCAGCTCGTCGACCTTTTCCAGGGTCAGACGCTCATGGTAGTGACCGTTGATGACCATCATCGGCGCGCCACCGCAGCCGGCCAGGCACTCTTCCTCGCGCTTGAGGTAGACGCGGCCGTCCGGGGTCGATTCACCGTGCTTGATGCCCAGCTTCTTCTCGCAATGGCGGACGATGTCCTCGGCGCCATTGAGCCAGCAGCTGATGTTGGTGCAGATGGCCACGTTGTTGCGGCCCACCTTCTCGGTCTCGAACATCGAGTAGAAGCTGGCGACCTCGTAGGCCCACACCGGCGGCAGATCAAGGTACTTGGCCACGCCGGCGATCAGTTCGTCGGTCAGCCAGCCCTCGTTCTGCTCCTGGGCCGCATGCAGGCCCTGCAGCACGGCAGAGCGCTTGCGGTCCGGCGGGAACTTGGACAGCCAGTGATCGATGTGAGCGCGGGTCTTGTCGCTCAGCACCACCATCGGGTCGACGTCGCGCGCCGCCTCGAAATTACCTGTCGCCTTCATCGGCCGACCTCAGCGAAATGCATAACGTGAAATTCCAGAAACTGCGGCGCCGGCTTGCGCCGGCTGCCTGCAGCGGGCGTTGGCGTGGCGGACGGCATTACCGGTCAACCTCGCCGAACACCAGGTCGTAGGTACCGATCATCGCCACCACGTCGGCCAGCATGTGGCCGCGCACGATCGAATCGATCGAGGACAGGTGGGCGAAGCCCGGTGCGCGCAGGTGCACGCGGAAGGGCTTGTTGGCGCCATCGGAGACCAGGTAGCAGCCGAACTCGCCCTTGGGCGCTTCCACTGCCGCGTAGGTTTCGCCGGCCGGCACGCAATAGCCTTCGCTGAACAGCTTGAAGTGGTGGATCAGCGCTTCCATGTCGTCCTTCATGTCCTCGCGCTTGGGCGGAGCGACCTTGAAGTTCTTGACCATGACCGGGCCGGGGTTGGCCTTCAGCCACGCCACGCACTGCTTGATGATGCGGTTGGACTCGCGCATTTCGGCAACGCGGACCAGGTAGCGGTCGTAGCAGTCGCCTTCCTTGCCCAGCGGGATGTCGAAATCGACGGCATCGTACTTGGCGTACGGACGCTTCTTGCGCAGGTCCCAGGCGATGCCCGAGCCGCGCAGCATCACGCCGGTCATGCCCCACTGGTGGGCCAGTTCCGGAGTGACCACGCCGATGCCGACGGTACGCTGCTTCCAGATACGGTTGTCGGTCAGCAGGGTTTCGTATTCGTCGATGCGCTTGGGGAACTCGACGGTGAAGTTCTCCAGGAAGTCCAGCAGCGAGCCTTCGCGCGAAGCATTGAGCTGCTTCAGCGCCTTGCCCTTGTGCCAGCGCGATTCCTTGTACTTCGGCATGTGGTCCGGCAGGTCGCGGTAGACACCGCCCGGACGGTAGTACGCCGCGTGCATGCGCGCGCCGGAGACCGCTTCGTAGCAGTCCATCAGCTCTTCGCGCTCGCGGAAGGCGTACAGCATCACCGCCATCGCACCCAGGTCGAGCGCGTTGGAACCCAGCCACATCAGGTGGTTGAGGATGCGGGTGATTTCGTCGTACATGGTGCGGATGTACTGCGCACGCTCCGGCGCCTCGATGCCCATCAGGGTCTCGATCGCGCGCACGTAGGCGTGCTCGTTGCACATCATCGACACGTAGTCCAGGCGATCCATGTAGCCGATCGACTGGTTGAACGGCTTGGACTCGGCCAGCTTCTCGGTACCACGGTGCAGCAGACCCACGTGCGGGTCGGCGCGCATGATGGTCTCGCCGTCCATTTCCAGGATCAGGCGCAGCACACCGTGAGCGGCCGGATGCTGCGGGCCGAAGTTCATGGTGTAGTTGCGGATTTCCTGCCGGCTTTCGGCGGCGTTGCTGGCGAATGCTTCGCCGGCCTGGTGTACGTGGCTCACTTCACTGCCTCCTGCGCGCGCTCACCTTCTGCGGTCTGCAGACGGGCGTCGTCGCGGATCACGCGCGGCACGCCGACGCGCGGCTCCACCGAGGTGACCGGTTCGTAGATCACGCGCTTCTTTTCTTCGTCGTAGCGGACTTCGACATTGCCGATCAGCGGGAAGTCCTTGCGGAACGGATGGCCGACGAAACCGTAGTCGGTCAGGATCCGGCGCAGGTCCGGGTGGCCTTCGAAGATCACGCCGTACAGGTCGAACGCTTCGCGCTCGAACCAGTTCAGGCCCGGCCAGATGCCGGTCAGCGAGGACACCACCGGCAGTGCTTCGTCAGGGGCGAAGCAGCGCAGGTGCATCATCAGGTTGTGCTGGTACGAACGCAGCTGGGCGACCACGGCGAAACGCTGGGTCGGCATGTGCTGCGGGCGGGCACCGTCGGCACCGTTTTCCTCGGTGGGGAACTCGCCCCACGCGAAACGGCCCTGGGCCTTGCCTTCGACGCCACGGCTGAAGCCCTGCGAGGACACGTCGGCGGTGTCCCATTCGTCGGAGCCATAACCGAGGTAGTCGACGCCGCAGAGATCCACGGCCTGCTCGAAACCAAACTCGTCACGCAGCGCCAGGGCGGTGGCGTGCCACTCGGCGGCAGGCACTTCCAGCGTCACTTCGCCGCGGGGTTCGACCACGATGACCTTCGCACCTGCGAAACGTGCGGAGAGTCGGTCGATGAAGGATGCTTGCTCTGCCATGGGGGCTTGGCGCGCTCTTGTCAGGTGAAGGGGTCAGCGGGCGATGGTCTGTGTACGCCAGATCTTCTTCTGCAGCTGCAGGATCCCGTACACCAGCGCCTCGGCGGTCGGCGGGCAGCCCGGGACGTAGACGTCCACCGGCACCACGCGATCACAGCCGCGCACGACAGAATAGGAGTAGTGGTAATAGCCACCGCCGTTGGCGCAGCTACCCATCGAGATGACCCACTTCGGGTCCGGCATCTGGTCGTAGACCTTGCGCAGCGCCGGGGCCATCTTGTTGACCAGGGTACCGGCCACGATCATCACGTCGGACTGACGCGGCGACGGGCGGAACACCACGCCGTAGCGGTCAAGGTCCAGGCGCGCGGCGCCGGCGTGCATCATCTCGACCGCGCAGCAGGCCAGGCCGAAGGTCATCGGCCACATCGAGCCGGTGCGCGCCCAGTTCAGCAGTGCGTCGACGCTGGTGGTGACGAAGCCCTTTTCCAGCAGCGGGTTGTCGCCTTCCGGCCGCAGGATGTCATCAACCCGGCCTTCCGGCGACGGGTTGTTCATGAGGCCATCGAGAGTCTGAATCACTCCCATTCCAGCGCTCCCTTCTTCCAGACGTAAATGAAACCGAGGAACAGCATGCCGACGAACAGGCCCATGGTGATGAGCGAACGGGCGCCCAGTTCCATGAAGACCTGGGTCCACGGCACGATGAAGATGATTTCCAGGTCGAAGACGATGAACTGGATCGCGATCAGGTAGTAGCGCACGTCGAACTTCATGCGCGCGTCTTCGAAGGCCTCGAAGCCGCACTCGTACGGCGACAGCTTTTCCAGATCGGGGCGGCGGGGACCGAGGAATCGACCAACCAGCATCAGCGTAATGCCGATACCGGTGGCAACGATCAGAAACAGCAGAGACGGCAAATATTCGGCCAGCACAGCGATTCTCTCTTGCCTCTGCCGCTGCGCCTGCAGGCGCTTTGGCATGGGGGAGTGGACGGGAATCTGCCTGGCGCCTTGCGCGCCAGACGAACCCGCTTTACTTACAAATGGTGCCCAAGAGGGGACTCGAACCCCTACGACTTGCGTCGCTACCACCTCAAGGTAGTGCGTCTACCAATTCCGCCACCTGGGCAAACGATCACATCAGACTATGTTCCCGATGCGCCGCGTATTGTAACCGGCTTCAGTCTTTCTGGGAGCCTTCCGAAGGCTTTTCTTCACCAGAAACCGAAGATTCCGCCTTAGCCGGCACATTCGCAGCCGGAACCGGGGCGGCCGGGACCGCATCGGCCTTCGGAACGGCCGGCAGTTCGCCCGCCGGAGCCGCCGGAGCGGTCGCCGCCGGGGCGGACATCAGACCCAGATCCTGGTCGGCCGCCGGGCGGGTGCCGTGACCGGCATACCAGGCCATGAAGAGGCTGATGCCAAAGAACACGACAGCCAGCCACTTGGTCGACTTGGACAGGAAGTTCGAGGCACCGCGCGCACCGAACACCGTACCCGAGGCACCGGCGCCAAAGCCCGAACCCGCCGCCGCACCCGAGCCACGCTGCATCAGGATCAGCGCGATCATGGCCACAGCGACCAGCACGTAGACGACATTGAGGATCAACATCAGCATTGGAAACCGCCCTCGGACAATACTTCTAGGATTAGTTCGCGGCCGCCGCCCGTGCGATGGCCAGGAAGTCCGCGGCCACCAGGGAGGCGCCGCCGACCAGCCCACCATCGACATCCGGCTGCGCGAACAGTTCCCCGGCATTGTCGGGCTTCACGCTACCGCCGTAAACAATGGGCAGTGAATCAGCGATTCTAGCATCGATACGCGCGACTTCGCCACGGATGAACGCGTGCACCTGCTGCGCCTGCTCCTTGCTGGCGGTACGGCCGGTGCCGATGGCCCAGACCGGCTCGTAGGCAACCACGGCCTTGGCGAAACCGGCCGCGCCGACCAGCTCCAGCACCGGCGCCAGCTGGCTGGCGATGACCGTTTCGGTCTGCCCGGCCTCGCGCTGCTCCAGGGTCTCGCCCACGCACAGCACCGGCACCAGGCCGGCATGCTGGGCGGCGGCGAACTTGCGCGCGACCAGCTCGCTGCTTTCATGGTGGTACTGGCGGCGCTCGGAGTGGCCGACCAGGCCATAGCGGGCCCCGACCTCGACCAGCATGGCCGCGCAGACCTCGCCGGTATAGGCGCCCTTCTCGTTGCTGCTCACGTCCTGCGCGCCGAAGGCCAGGCCGGTCTCGCCGAAGTCCTCGACCAGCTCGCCCAGGTACGGCAGCGGCGGCAGGATCACCACGTCCACCCCCTCCAGCGGCAGCCCGGCGGCCACCTGCCCCAGCAGTTCATTGGCGAATTGACGGCTGCCATGCAGCTTCCAGTTTCCGGCGACGATCTTGCGGCGCATGAGCGGGTGGCTCCTGTGTGAAGTCAGCCGGTCATGATACCCGCTACGGCAAAAATCCGTTTCCGTGTAAGCGGTTACATGGATTTTCAGCCAACGGCGCAGCCCCTCGTGGCGGGGCGGGGGTGGTTGGTCGCAGAGAGCCCGGTCGGATTTGGGGGACTGGCCGGGTGGGTGGCGATGGCGGGGGACGCCGTAAACCCCCAGGCCGGCCCAGCCGCTGGCGGCTGTGCGTTCGGACGCTTGCGAAGCAGTGCTTCGCAAGCAAAGCGCCCTCACCCCTGGGGGCTTGGCCGCGGCATCCATGCCGCGGACTGATCAGACACCCCGCCATTCCCACCCGCCCGGCCTCTGACACATTCCGGCGGTTCCGCCCGCCACGGAAAAAAAAAGAAAATCAAAAGCAAAAGCGGCATTGCGGGTAGCTGCCGGGGTCAGATCCCTTTTCCTGCGGAAAAGGGATCTGACCCCTACCCCACACGCATGGGGTGGATCTACCGTGTCGACCAAGGTCGACACCTACCGGAAATCCCGATTTACCCCCCGCCACCGGGAAACTGTCGAAGGCGGGGAGGTGTCGGATGGCGGGGTGTCCGCGGCATGGATGCCGCGGCCAAGCCCCCAGGGACGGGTTCACGGCGTCCCCGCCATCCGACACCTCCCCGCCTCCCTACGGGACACCCCAGAGCCGCTTTGGCTTTGGCTTTGGCTTCGGCCTCTGCGGGTGCAGGGCGCAGCCCTGCAAGGGAAAAGGCCGCCTTTCGGCGGCCTTCACTTCTTATTACTTCAGCTTGATCTCGCGCAGGCGTTCCTCGAGGAAGCCGTGGGCGGTGATCGCCTCCGGGTACCGGCTCGGGTTCTCCGCGGTGATGCACGAGGGCAGCACGTCGATCAGGAAGTCCGGGTTCGGGTGCAGGAAGAACGGCACCGAGTAGCGCGGCTGGCGCGCCAGGTCACCCGGGGGGTTGACCACGCGGTGGATGGTCGACGGATACACGTGGTTGGTCAGGCGCTGCAGCATGTCGCCGATGTTGACCACGATGGTGTCCGCGTCCGAGGTGAACGGCACCCATTCGCCCTCGTGCGACTGCACTTCCAGGCCCGCGGCACTGGCGCCGACCAGCAGGGTGATGAAGTTGATGTCGCCGTGGGCACCGGCACGCACGTTCGGAATGTCGTCGGTGGTGATCGGCGGGTAGTGGATCGGGCGCAGGATCGAGTTGCCGAAGTTGGTCTTGTCGGCGAAGAAGTCCTCCGGCAGGCCGATGTGCAGGGCCAGCGCGGACAGTACGCGCGACCCCAGGTTGTCCAGCGCCTGATACAGGCCGTAACCGCGCTCACGGAAACCTTCGACCTCGGTCGGCCACAGGTTCGGCGCCATCACGTCCCGGTACTTGGAATCGTCGGCGATTTCACGACCGATGTGCCAGAACTCCTTCAGGTCGAAATGCTTGGAGCCCTTGGCGGTCTCCACGCCGAACGGGGTATAGCCGCGGGCGCCGCCGCTGCCGGCCACGTGGTACTTGCGCTTGACCTCTTCCGGCAGGGCGAAGAAGGCCTTGAAGGCATCGTAGGCCGCGTCGATGTCGGCCTGCGGGATGCCGTGGTTGCGGATGCCCGCGAATCCCCATTGGCGGTAGGCCGCGCCCAGCTCGGCCACGAAGGCCTCGCGGTCGCTGTCGAAACGGGTGATGTCGAGGGTGGGGATCTGGCTCACAGCGGTTCCTGGCTTGTCGTTGGGTCTGAGGGGGCCAACGCATTCATGGCCCGCCTGAACATTGTGACAGATCGCCCGGGGGACGCCACTCGATACAAGGAAACAAACCGATACAATGCGCGACCCGCGCGCGGAGTAACGCTTCCGTCACGTTGGCCCCGCCCCTCTCCCGCACCCCCTGAACCTGCCCCGCCATGCCCGCAGCTGCCCCTGCCGCCCCCGCCATTGAAGGTTCTGCCCGGCGCTGGTGCCGGCTGGCCTGGTGGTCGCTGTTCATCGCCGGCAATGCGGTATTGGCCGCGGCGATCGCGCTGGGCAATGTACCGCTGCGTGACAATCCGGGCGGCGGCGCCGGCCTGGCCTATCTGGCGGTCGCCCTGCCCGGCCACCTGCTCGCATTCGGTGCGCTGGCCGGCCTGCTGCCGTTGCTGCTGGGCCTGTGGCCGCGCAGTGCGCGTACGCTGAGCATCAGCGCGGTCGTGCTGCAGGGCCTGTGGCTGTGCCTGCTGCTGGTCGACGCCAAGGTCTTCACCCTGTACCGCTTCCACCTCAATGCCATGGTCGTGAACATGGTGTTCGGCGGCGCCCTGCAGGACCAGGTTGCCCTGTCCTGGAAGACCTGGCTGCAGGTCGGCCTGCTGGTTGCCGCAGTGTTCACCGCCGAGGGCCTGCTGGCCTGGGCGTGCTGGAAACTGCTGCCGGCCGCGCCGCGCCGTCGACGGGTGCTGCAGGCCTGGGCGCTGGTCGCGCTGCTGATGGGCGGCGGCCAGGTCGCCACGGCCTACTACGACGCCCGCGGCGACCGCGATGTGATCGCGCAGTGGAACTACCTGCCGTGGGCACAGCCGATCACGGCCAAGAGCTTCATGCGGCGCCTGGGCGTGGTCAGCCAGCAGCATGCCGGCCTGCCCGACCCGCGCCATGCGCAGCTGCTGTACCCGCTGCATCCGCTGCGCTGCCAGAGCCCACATCGCCCCAATGTACTGATGGTGGTACTGGAGTCGCTGCGCCACGATGTGCTGACACCGCAGCTGATGCCCAACGCGTCGGCGCTGGCGCAGGATGCGCGCGTGTTCGACCACCATTTCAGCACCGGCAATGCCACCCGCTACGGCCTGTTCGGGCTGCTCTACGGCCTGCCCGGCGGCTATTGGCCAAGCATGCTTGACGAGCAGCGTGGCTCGCAGCTGTTCCAGATGCTGGGCCAGCAGGGCTACGACCTGCACCTGTACGGCAGCGCGCCGATGTACAGCCCGGAATTCGACCGCACCGTGTTCGCCGATGTGCGCGACCAGCTGCACCAGGGGCCGTCGGCACTGAAGTCCGACGGCCGCGACCGCGCGATCATCAGTGCACTGCAGCAGGACATCCGCGCCAGCCAGGCCGCGCAGCGCCCGTGGTTCGGCTTCGTGTTCCTCGACTCCACCCATGCGCCCTACCACATGCCCGACGGCTACCCGCCGGTGGCGACGCCGATGGCCGCGGACATCGACTTCCTCAAGTTCGGCCCGGAGCATGATCCGACGCCGGAACTCAACCGCTACCGCACCGCCGTGCACTATGCCGACAGCCTGATCGGCACGCTGCTCGACGACCTGCGTGCACAGGGCCTGGCCGAGGACACCATCGTGCTGGTCACCGGTGACCATGCCGAAGAGTTCAACGACCTCAAGCTGAATTACTGGGGCCACAACGGCAACTTCTCCGACTACCAGCTGCAGGTCCCGTTCGTGCTGCATTGGCCGGGCAAGGCCGCTGGCCACGACGCACGCACCAGCTCGCACGAAGACTGGGTGCCGACGCTGATGCGCCACGCACTGGGCTGCGAGAACGCGCTGGGCGATTACAGCACCGGCCAGGACCTGCTGGCCGAGCCGCAGGGCCAGCGCGCCCTGGTGGTCGAAAGCTGGTCGCAGCGTGCGATACGCCATGGCGACGCCATCTACGTGTTCGACAAATTCGGCAACGCCACCGCCCTGGACCTGCACTACCGCCCGCTGCCGCAGCAGGCGCCGGACGCAGCCGCCGTACGCACTGCATGGGAAGCGCTGACCCGCTTCCGCAACCGCTGACCCTCAAGGATCGATCCCGCATGAACCGTCCGCTGCGCATCCTGCACACCGAAGCCGCCAAGGGAATGGGCGGGCAGGAGATCTACATCTTCCGCCACATGCAGGTGATGCGCGCGCGTGGCCACGAGGTGGCGCTGCTGTGCCAGCCCGAGGCGCGACTGGCCCAGCTTGCACGCGATGATGGCTTCACCGTGCACACCCTGCGCATGGGCGGCCTGCCGCGCCTGCTGCGCGGCATCTGGTCGGTCTCGCGACTGGTGCGCCGCGAGCGCTATGACGTGGTCAACACCACCAGCCGCCGTGATGCGCTGATCGCCGCGGCCGGTGCACGCCTCGGCGGCACACCGCTGGTGGTGCGCTCGCGCCACCTGATGAGCCCGGTCAACTCACTGCTGACCTATACCGGCCTGCCGCACCGGATCATCACTGTCAGCGACTTCGTCAAGCAGCTGCTGGTCGACCGTGGCATCGCCGCAGAGCGCATCGGCATCGTGCCGCCGATGGCGACGCCGCCACGCTGGGACAGTGCCGAGCAGGGCGATCCCTGGACAAGACTGCAGGACACCCGTGCACAGGTGCGTGCCGAACTCGGTTTCGCCGAGCGCGACATCGTGGTCGGCTGCGTGGCCGTGCTGCGCGAAGCCAAGGGCCATGCCGAACTGCTGCATGCCATTGCACCCTTGTGCAGGGCCAACCCCGATCTTCACCTGTGCGTGATAGGCGACGGTGAGCCGGTGATGGGCCGCCTGCAGGCCCTGCGCAGCGAACTCGGCCTGGAGCAGCAGGTGCATCTGCTCGGCTTCCGCAGCGACGCCCACCGGCTGATGGCCGGTTTCGACGTCTTCGCCCTGGCCACACACAAGGAGGCTTCGGGCACGGTGTTCCTCGAAGCCGCGCAGGCAGCGCTGCCGATCGTCTCGCACCGCGTCGGCGGCGTGCCTGAAATGCTGGTGGAAGGTAGCAATGCCATCCTCACCCGGCTGGGCGATGACGCCGCCCTCACCGGCGCATTGCGCCTGCTGGTGGACGATCCGGAACGTCGGCGGCAGATGGGCCGTGCCGGTTGGGACTGGATCCGCAGCACTGCGCGATTCAGCGCGGCCGGCCATGGCGAGGCCACCGAAAATTATTACCTCCAATGGTTGAAGGAGCTGGGTCATGGCTAATGCCAGAACCGTACCGGTGCTGATGCACCACCATGTCAGCAACTCGCCGGGCATGATCACCGTATCCCCGGAGAACTTCGAGAGCCAGATCGCCTGGCTGGCACGTACCGGCTGGACATCGCTGACGCTGGATCAGTACGCCGACTTCCTTGCCGGCAAGCCGGTACCGCGCAAGTCGATCGTGATCACCTTCGATGATGGCTACCTGGACAACTGGGTCTACGCCCACCCGATCCTGCAGAAGTACGGCATGCATGCGGTGGTGTTCGTGGTCACCGGCTGGATGCACGAAGGCCCGGTGCGCCCGCACGCCGGCATCGAAGGCGCCGAGCTGCCGGTTACGCCGGAGCACCGTGCCTGCGAAGACCTGATCTACAAGCAGGGCCGCAGCGACGAAGTGATGATGCGCTGGAGCGAAGCGCGCGCGGCGATCGAAGCGGGCACGTTCGAGGTCCACTGCCATACCCACAGCCACACCCGCTGGCTGAAGCGTGACGACCTGGATCGTGCACAGCGCCGCGAAGGCATCAGCGGTGACCTGGCGATGGCCAGGCAGACGCTGCTGGAGAAGCTCGGCGAAGTCTCCGACACGCTGTGCTGGCCCTATGGCGACTTCGACGATGACTACATCGAAGTGGCGCGCGAACAGGGCTTCCGCTACCTGCATACCACCCATCCGTTCGGCCGCAACGTGGTGGGTGGAGATCCGGAGCGCATCTACCGTTTCGCGATCCGCAACCGCCCGGCCAGCTGGCTGCGCAAACGCATCGCCTGGAGCTACAACCCGCTGATCGCGCCAATCTTCAACGGCTTCAAGGCCCGGCAGAAGAAGATGGTGCCGGGCCCGTAAACGGCGCAGAGGCGCCCATCCCTGTGATCGGCAGCACCCGATTCTTGAATGGATTCGAAGGAACAGTGAAGGCAATGAACGTACTGGTGACCGGCGGCGCTGGCTATATCGGCTCGCATGCCTGCGTCGAGCTGCTGCAGCAGGGACACGACGTCGTCATCGTGGACTCGCTGTGCAACAGCGACGCCAGCGTCGTCGAGCGTATCGGACGGATCACCGGCACGGCACCGGTGTTCGTGCAGGCTGACATCCGTGATCGACTGCGCATGGCCGCCCTGATGCAGCAGCATGCGATCGATGCCGTGCTGCACTTCGCGGCGCTCAAATCCGTGGGCGAATCGCAGACGGTGCCCCTGCAGTACTTCGACAGCAACATCAGCGGCACGATCGCCCTGCTCGGTGCGATGCAGGATGCGGGGGTGACGCTGCTGGTCTTCAGCTCCTCCGCCACCGTGTACGGCAACCAGGAGCATTGCCCGGTGGCCGAGTCCGCTTCAACCTGTGCAATGACGCCCTACGGCCGTACCAAGCTGGTGGTGGAGCAACTGCTCGCGGACCTGGTCGCGACGGGCCAGGACCTGCACGTGGCGACGCTGCGCTACTTCAATCCGGTCGGCGCACATGACACGGCATTGATCGGTGAGCTGCCGCACGGCACGCCGAGCAACCTGATGCCCTACATCGCGCAGGTCGCTGCTGGCCTGCTGCCGGAAGTCCAGGTCTTCGGTGATGACTATCCGACCCATGACGGCACCGGCGTACGCGACTACATCCATGTGCAGGATGTGGCCAACGCCCACGTGCTGGCCCTGCAGTTCCTGCGCGACCAGCGGCGCAGCATCACGCTCAACCTCGGCACCGGCCAGGGCCACAGCGTGCTGGAACTGATCCAGGCCTTCGAGCAGGTCACCGGGATCCGGATTCCGTTCCGCATCGTCCCGCGACGCAATGGCGACATCGCGGTCAGCTTCGCCGACGCCTCGCTGGCGCTGCGCGAGCTGGGCTGGAAGGCCCGTCACACGCTGGCCGACATGTGTCGTGACGCCTGGAAGTGGCAGCGGGAAATGCCGGCCCAAGCGCCACCGACACGCCCGTGAACGAACGACTGCACCTGCCTGCGCCGTGACGCAGGCAGGTTCTTTCAGTCAGAAGAATCGCCCGTAGACGACCTGCACGATCTCACCGTTCCCGGTATTGATCAGCAGCGCGTCCGGCCCATAGCGCACCCATTCAAAGCCCATCGGTGGCATGTCCAGGCCGAACAGCCAGAAGTCGTTGAGGATGTAGTCTCCGACCCAGTAGGGGCGCGGCAGGATCTGACCGTAATGCCAACGCTGGTAGGCGTAGCCGACCGGCGGATGGTACGGGCCGATTCGGAAGGCATGGTCGGCACGGAAATTGTGCCGGTAGTCATCGCGGAACACCGGTCGTGCATTGCCCAGCTCACGTGGCCGCTCCATTCGCGGATAGCCCCACGGCGCGCGCAGGGGCTCCTCGCGTGGGGCAGTCATATGCGGCCCGCCTTCGGGGCGACGTTCGGCACTGGCAATGGAGACACCGCCCAGCAGCGGCAGCACCAGCAGCGCACCTGCCAGCAGGCGGCGGCTGTAGCGCAGTGAGGTGTTCATGGTCATGGTCCTTGCAACGAAGGAAGAAGGATGGAGCGTGGTCCGCTCCGACCGGGCCCCCGCCTGCGCATCGCGTGCGTCGATGCGGGGATCCTGATGCCGGGGATACGCCGCGCATCGTTCAGAGCGCGTCACAAAGCGCACAGCCGCAGCTGAACGTGATCGCAGGTCGCAATCGGTTCAGTCAGTGGTGCGGGAAAGCGACATGGCCGCAGAAGCGGCCATGTCGGGGTGCCAGATTGTACCGTCGCCAGCCTCAGGCGGCGGCGTCGCGCACCGCAGCGGACAGGCGGTCCAGCGTATCCTGCATCAGCGTTGCGTCATCGGCCTCGACCGTGACCCGCACCACCGGCTCGGTACCGGACGGGCGCAGGAATGCACGACCACGGCCAGCCACCGATTGCTGCGCGACGGCCAGCGCGGCCTGCACGCTGTCGGCCTGCACCGTGGCCTTGGCAGAGACATTGCCCAGCCGCACGTTGACCGTCTTCTGCGGCACCCGCACCAGCCCCTTCAGCGCCTGGCGCAGGGTCTGCCCGCTGTTGCGCAACGCCACCAGTACCTGCAGCGCGCTGACGATGCCGTCACCGGTGGTGGCCCGGTCCAGGCACAGCAGGTGGCCGGAGGCTTCGCCGCCGAGCACGCCGCCGCCTTCCATCAGCGCCTGGTGCACGTAGCGATCGCCGACATTGCTGCGCACGAACGGAATCTGCAGGTCGGCGAATGCCTTCTCCACACCGTAGTTGCTCATCAGCGTGCCGACCACCGGGCCGCGCAGGCGGCCTTCGGCCTTCCAGGCGCGTGCCAGGATGTACAGCAGGTCATCGCCGTCGACCGGATTGCCCTGGTCGTCGGCCATCAGCACGCGGTCACCATCGCCATCGAAGGCGATGCCGAGATCGGCACGGGTTTCGCGGACCTTGGCCGCCAGGTTGTCGATATGGGTGGAACCCACGCCGGCGTTGATGTTGACGCCGTTGGGCTCGGCACCAATGCCGATCACCTCGGCGCCCAGTTCGCGGAACAGCAGCGGTGCGATCTGGTAGGTGGCACCGTGCGCGCAATCCAGCACCAGGCGTACGCCACGCAGGTCGAACGCGCGCGGCACGCTGGCCTTGCAGAACTCGATGTAGCGGCCGACCGCCTCGCGCGCACGCGACGCCTTGCCAAGCTTCTCCGATTCAGCGGTGGTGAACGGAACGTCCAGCGCCGCTTCCAGGGCCAGCTCGGTGGCATCGTCGAGCTTCTCGCCCTGGGCGGAGAAGAACTTGATGCCGTTGTCGTAGTGCGGGTTGTGCGAAGCACTGATGACGATGCCGGCATCCACGCCCAGCGTGCGGGTCAGGAACGCCACCGCCGGGGTCGGCATCGGCCCCAGCAGCTGCACGTCGGCACCGGCGGCGACCAGGCCGGCTTCCAGTGCCGCTTCGAACATGTAGCCGGAAATGCGGGTGTCCTTGCCGATCACCACGATCGGCCGGCGCCCGTCCTGGCCGCGCTGGGCGACCAGGACACGGCCCAGGGCATTGCCCAGGCGCAGCACGAAGTCGGCCGAGATCACGCCCTGGCCGACCCGCCCACGGATGCCATCAGTACCGAAGTACTTGCGGCCTCCCATCAAGCCACCTCCGGCGCCGGCTGACGGCCCAGCATTGCCAGCAGATCGGACAGGCGGTCGCGCATTTCGCGGCGGTCGCAGATCTGGTCGATGGCACCATGCTCCAGCAGGAACTCCGAGCGCTGGAAGCCTTCCGGCAGCTTCTCGCGCACGGTCTGCTCGATCACGCGCGGGCCGGCGAAGCCGATCAGCGCCTGCGGCTCGGCGATGTTGATGTCGCCCAGCATCGCGAACGAGGCCGACACGCCGCCGGTGGTCGGATGGGTCAGCACCGAGATGTACGGCAGGCCGGCTTCACGCAGCTTGCCCAGCGCAGCCGAGGTCTTGGCCATCTGCATCAGCGAGAACAGGCCTTCCTGCATGCGCGCGCCACCGCTCTGCGAGAAGCACACGTAGGGCGCACCGATCTCGACCGCGGTCTCCGCGGCCAGTGCGAAACGCTCGCCGACCACCGAGCCCATCGAGCCGCCCATGAAGGCGAAGTCGAACGACGAAGCCACCAGCGCACGGCCCTTGAGCAGGCCGCGCATGGCGATCAGCGCGTCGTACTCGCCGGTATTCTTCTGCGCGATCTTGATGCGCTCGCTGTACTTCTTCTGGTCCTTGAACTTGAGCAGGTCGGTCGGGCCCAGGCGCGCACCGATCTCGGTGGTGCTGTCGGCATCGAACAGGGCAGCCAGGCGCGCACGCGCACGGATCGCCATGTGATGGCCGCACTTCGGGCAGACTTCCAGGTTCTCTTCCAGTTCCGGACGGTACAACGCGCTGCCGCAGTTGCTGCACTTTTCCCACAGGCCCTCGGGGACACTGCGCTTCTTGCTGGGGGTGTTGTCGGTGCGGATGCCGGACGGCATCAACTTGCTGAGCCAACTCATGCGGGAGGACACTTCCGTTCAGGGCGGCCCAGGGGCCGCAAAGGCGGACAGTCTAGCTCCGCTTTCCCCGCCCGTGCACCCCCTTGCCAGCCACGGGGCCGCCGGAAAAAACCATGCTGGGACGTACGTTTAGGTGTGGGGTAGTGCCGGCCGCTGGCCGGCAACCATTGTGTTTGGACCGATGGGTAGTGCCGGCCGCTGGCCGGCAGCCCCTGCGCGCAGGCGGGTATGGACGATGCCGGCCAGCGGCCGGCCGTCCTGTTACGCGTCCAGCGCCTGCCGCAGCGGGGCCAGGAAGGCCCGGGCGCGCTGCGCGGCCTCTTCCGCCGAGCCCGCTTCGGCCAGCGCCGCCACCAGCGCGCTGCCCACCACCACGCCGTCGGCCTGGCGGGCCATGGCCGCGGCACTGTCGGCATCCTTGATGCCGAAGCCCGCCACCACCGGCACCGACGCACGCGCGCGCAACGCCTGCAGGCGGGCACTGGCGGCATCGCTGTCCAGGCGCTCGGACGCGCCTGTGACACCGGCAAAGCTGACGTAGTAGAGGTAGCCACGGGCCAACGCCAGCAGCTTGTCAGCGCGCGCCTCGCTGGTGGTCGGCGACACCAGCAGCACCAGCGCCAGGCCGGCTGCGTCGAACGCCTGCAGGGCCTCGCCCGCTTCTTCCGGCGGCAGGTCGACCAGCAGCACGCCGTCCACGCCGGCGTCCACGGCGGCCTTGGCGAAGGCCGCGTAGCCGTGGATCTCCACCGGGTTCAAGTAGCCCATCAGCACCACCGGAGTCTGCGCATCGCGCTCGCGGAACTGCGCCACGGCCTGCAGCACGTAGCGGCTGCCAGCACCGCGCGCCAGCGCGCGCTCGGAGCTGCGCTGGATGGTCGGGCCATCGGCCATCGGGTCGGAGAACGGCACGCCCAGTTCGATCACGTCGGCGCCGGCATCGACCAGTGCGTGCATGACCGGCACGGTGGCTTCCAGCGAGGGATCACCGGCCGTGACGAAGGGGATCAGCGCCTTGCGCTGCTGTTCGCGCAGACGCTGGAAACAGGCATCGAGTCGGGATACGGACATTTCAGGCACATCCTTCAATCAGTTCAATCGCATCGCTGGTTCCCCAGTACATCTGGGTGACCCTTCCTTCAAACAGTTCCACGCGGATACCCAGGTCCGAACCCGGGTCCTGCCAGGTGAGGTACTCGCCCTGGTCACCGTCGTAGGCATGCGGGCTGGATACCGGCGGCTTCGGGAACTGGGCCATGGCCTGGGCGCGGGTCATGCCGACACGCAGGCCGAACGGACCGGGCTGCTGGGTCGGCGCCCCGCTCTCCGGATCCAGGCCGAGATCGAAACGGACGACGCGATCTTCATCGGTCATCATCGACACGCCGGGCGGTAGCCCCTTGCCGTCGTAGTACTCGCAACTGCCGCCGATGGCTTCGACCGCCCCTTGCGCGGTCCACGGCCCGAGTGCCTTCAGATCGGTCATATGCTGGCCGATCAGCACCTCGCCGGCATGGTCCAGCGCCACCGAGACCACCGCGGGCGCGCCATCGCTGTCCGTATCTTCCATGGACGGCGGATCGACAATCGGCGCACGCGCCATCGGGTCGAGGTCATCGTTGGCGGCCGGCTGCTGTGCCGGCTGCGTGGTGGCCTTGGCGGCCGGTGCCAGCACCGGCGGCTCCGGCGGCTGGCATGCGGCCAACCCCAGCGCCAGCAGCAGCACGCCACTGTTGCGCAGCAGCGCGCTCACAGCACCAGCCCTTCGCGCGCGGCGATGGTATGCACGTCCTTGTCGCCACGGCCGGACAGATTGCACAGCACGATCTGGTCACGCGGACGCTCACGCGCCAGCTTGATCGCCTGTGCCAGCGCATGGCTGGACTCCAGCGCCGGCAGGATGCCCTCGGTATGCGCCAGCAGGTGGAAGGCCTGCAGCGCTTCTTCATCGGTGATGCCGAGGTAGCGTGCACGGCCGGTGTCGGCCAGGAATGCGTGCTCGGGGCCGACGCCCGGATAGTCCAGGCCGGCCGACACCGAATGGGTCTCGATGATCTGGCCGTCGTCGTCGCACAGCACATAGGTGCGGTTGCCATGCAGCACGCCGGGACGACCGGCGGCGATCGACGCGGCGTGGCGGCCGGTGCTGATGCCATCACCTGCGGCTTCGGCGCCGACGATCTCGACCTGGCGATCGTTGAGGAAGGCATGGAACAGGCCGATGGCATTGCTGCCGCCGCCGACGCAGGCGGTGATCGCATCGGGCAGGCGGCCGTACTCGGCCAGCATCTGCTCGCGTGCCTCGCGGCCGACGATGGCATTGAAGTCGCGCACCATGCGCGGATAGGGATCCGGGCCGGCGACCGTACCGATGATGTAGAAGGTGTCCTGCACATTGGTCACCCAGTCGCGCATCGCTTCGTTGAGCGCGTCCTTCAGGGTGGCCGAGCCGGAGGTGACCGGCACCACCGTCGCGCCGAGCAGCTTCATGCGGTAGACGTTGATCTTCTGCCGCTCGATGTCGGTGGCACCCATGTACACCACGCATTCCAGGCCCAGCCGCGCGGCAACGGTGGCGCTGGCCACGCCGTGCTGGCCGGCACCAGTCTCGGCGATGATGCGCTTCTTGCCCATCCGCGCCGCCAGCAGCGCCTGGCCGATGGTGTTGTTGATCTTGTGCGCGCCGGTGTGGTTCAGGTCTTCGCGCTTGAGCAGGATCTGCGCGCCGCCGACATGGTCGCTCAGGCGCTGGGCGTGGTAGATCGGGCTCGGCCGGCCCACGTAATGGGCCAGGTCGCGATCGTAGGCGGCCTGGAATGCCGGGTCCTGGCGGGCCTGGTCATAGGCCTGGGCCAGTTCCTGCAGCGGGCCGACCAGGGTTTCGGCAACGAAGCTGCCGCCGTAGCGGCCGAAATGGCCCTGGGCATCCGGGAAGGCGTGGTAGTCGGCAATGGGGGAGGCAGACATGGAAGCGACCGCTGGTTCGAGACAGGTGGATACTCTAGCGCACGGGTCGTGACCGGAAAATGGATATTATCTGGCGCATATCGTCAGGAAATCTCACATGAGCCATTCCCTGCTGCCACCGCTCAATGCGCTGCGCGCGTTCGAGGCCACCGCCCGCCTGGGCGGGGTTGGCCGCGCCGCGCAGGACCTGCACGTCACCCACGGTGCGGTCAGCCGCCAGCTGAAGCTATTGGAAGACCACCTCGGCCTGGCGCTGTTCCAGCGTGCCGGTCGCGGCCTGCGCCTGACCGCTGCGGGCACGCGCCTGCAGGCCGCGTGCAGCGAGGCCTTCAGCGGCATCGAAGACTGCGTGCGCGAACTGCGGCGGCCGGCGGCGGCTCCGGCGCTGGTGCTGGGTTGCAGCGGCAGCGTGCTGGCGCGCTGGATGATCCCGCGCCTGCCTGCGCTGCAGGCCGCCCTGCCCGGCGTACGCCTGCAGTGGTCGGCGCTGGATGGCAGCTTCACCGAGGCGCAGGCCGCACTGGATGCGGTGCTGCTGCTGGCGCAGGGGCCGTGGCCCCGGGGCTGGCAGGTGCGTGAGCTGGCGCCGGAACGGGTCGGCGTGGTGGTGGCCCCCTCGCATCCGGCCGCGCAGCGCCTGCGGCATGTACCGCCCTCGGCGCTGCTGCAGGAGACGCTGCTGCACACCAGTTCACGGCCGCAGGCGTGGCCGGCGTGGGCGCAGGCACACGCTCTGGACACCTCGAAGCTGCAGCTGGGCACTGCCTTCGAGCATCTGTACTACCTGCTGGAGGCAGCAGTGGCCGGGCTGGGCCCGGCGATCGCACCCGAGCCGCTGGTGGCCGAGGACCTGGCCGCCGGGCGACTGGTCGCGCCGTGGGGGTTTGCCGCCACCGGTGGTTTCTGGGTGCTGGCGCGACCGGACGGACCGGCCGATGCGCGCGTGGATGCGCTGGCCGACTGGCTGGGCCAGCAACTCCGTTGACAACAAAAAGGGGACGGAGGGGATTAAGTCGCAAGTGGCACAAACGACTTAATTCCCTCCGTCCCCTTTTTTCAGCTGGCGGTCGGTGTGGCCAGGCGCTGCTGCAGGTCTTCGCGCAGGCGCGACAGCTCGACTTCGGCCTGCTGCCGCTGCTGCATGCCTTCGCGATGGATGCTGCGCACTTCCTCGACCGTGGCGATCAACTGGTCGTGCACGTGGCGCAGCGTGGCCACGTCGATCACGCCGCGCTGGTTGCTGCGCGCGGTATCCACCGAGGCCTGGCGCAGCAGATCGGCATTGCGGCGCATCAGCTCGTTGGTGGCATCGTCGATGGCGGTGGACAGCTCGACCGCGGCCTTCTGCTCACCCAGCGAAAGCTGGATCGCGAACTGGCGCTTCCACGACGGGATGGTGATCTCGCGCACCGTGTTGAACTTCTCGATCAGCTGCAGCGCATTGGCCTGGATCAGGCGGATCATCGGCAGCGACTGATCGGCCGCATGCTGCATCAGCTGCAGGTCGGACACGCGCTTTTCGATCAGGCGGATCGCGTTGTCGACTTCGCCCTGGCGGATGCGCTGCTGCGGATCCTCGCTGCCCTGCCCGGCCTGCTGCTCGGCCTGCAGTTCGGCCAGGCGCTGCTTGCCGGCGGCAGCATACAGGCCCAGCGCATGGCGTTCTTCGCGGACGATGTCATGCATGCGGTCGAACTCGCCCACGCGCTTGCCCATCAACGCCTGCTGCACACCGACATCGCCCAGCAGCTGCTCGATCTGCGCGTTGGTGTCGCTGAACTTCTGCACCAGCTCACCCTTGGATACGCGCAGGCGGTCGATCAGGCCACCGATCACCGGCACCTTCGACCGCTGGGCGAAGCCGTCCAGCTTCAGGCTGCGCGCGATGCGCACCACTTCGCCCAGTTTCTCGCCACTGGCATCCAGGTCACGATTGCGCACCTGGTCGAGCAACTGGCTGGAGAACGCTGCGGTGCGCGTGGCCGCTTCGCGACCGAACACCTGCAGGTTGCCCGGGCGCAGGTCATCCAGCTCCAGACGGATCTCGGCGATGCGCGGCAGATCCTCGCGGACCAGGCCGAGCGCCTGCAATGCGCCGTCATCGAGCGGAGTGGCGGTGGTCGTGCCGGGCACGAGGGCACCGGGGGTCTGGCTGTCCTGGGTCATCGGGCAGTCTCCTTGCAGTTGGGTAAGCGGCAGCGGCGGCCGGCTCAAGGCAGTCTAGCCTGAGCCGCCGCGACCTCGTCATCGATCTGTGCGTGCAGCGTGGCGGCCTTCGCCGCCAGTGTGGCGCCGGCCGCGGCCTGGCCCGCCACGGCGGCCTGCCGCCAGGCCGGCAGCAGGACGTCATGGATGCGCGCGAAGCGTTGCAGCAGCACGTTGTCCTGGTCCTGCAGCAGCTGCCACTGGCCGGCCTCGAGACGGCGCAGCATGGCCAGCCGGCGCAGATGATCGAGCCGTTGCGACAGCGCGGCCTGGCCGGCGATATCCAGCGACGCCAGCCGCGCCGCAGCCAGCTCGACCCAGGCGTCCAGTGCCGTGGCTGCCTCTGAATGCTCGATGATGGCCCTGGCCCGCCGCTGCAGGTGCTGCTGCAGGTGCTGGGCCTGCTCGCGCGCCTGCAGGGCCAGCACGCCCAGCTGCGACTGCAGCGCACGTCCCTCCGCCTCGCGATCGACATCGCGCCCCAGCAGGCGGCCCCACCAGCCCTCCTGCTGCCGGATCTGCGCCGGGTTGGCGGCCTGCAGGGCCAGCGCGATGCGTGCCAGTGCGGCCACCAGGCCGTCGCCCGCACCCGGCGGCAACGGTGTTTCGCGCCGCGCCAGTGCCTGCAGCAACGGCGCACCATAGTTGGCCAGCACGGCGACATCGGCCGTGTCCGGCAAGCTCGGTGGCGGCAGTGGCGCCTGCGTGGTCACGGCAGCGGCGGCGGCTTCGGTGTCGTTGCCGGAATCTCCTCGCTGTCGTCCGGCGGCAACGACTCGCCATAGAAGTGGCGCATCAGGGCTTCATCCAGCGCGCGCTCCTCCGGCGTCGTGGCACGGCGCACACGCGCTCGCTGCGCCACCGCACTGTTCGGCACGCCACGCTCGACCTGCTGCCGCGCCCAGCCGGCGAACGCGGCCAGGGTCTGCGACACCTGTGCCTGCTGCGCCTGCGATGCCGCCAACAATTCCACCAATGGCGCCAGGCCCGCCTGCAGGTCGTCGGCCAGGACCGTGGCCGGCACACTGGGGGCCGCCACGACCGGCTCCGGCGCTGCGGCGGCGGGACGTGTCTCAGAAAGGCGATGCAGGGCCTCCAGCAATGCCGACCACGGTGCCGGGTCGGCAACGGCAATTGCTTCCGGCGCCGGCGGTGGCAGCTGCAGGGCGGTGGCGATGTCGGCCAGCTGCGCGACCACGCGCCCGCCGACATCGCTGTCGTCAGCACCCATGGCCTTGTTGCGCAGGAAATCGCGCTTGATCTGCGTCCAGCGCTGCGCCTGCGTGTCGTCCAGCACGCCGCGCAGCTCGGCCAGCTTCAACAGGTTTTCTTCGGCACCAGTGGTCAGCAGCTGTGCCTCGCCCAGGTAGTGGTCGGAGATCAGCTGCTGCAGCTCGTCCTCGTTCATCACCGGCGAGATTTTCTCGGCCAGCTTGTTCATGTTGCGGTAGCTGCCCTGCAGCCGGAACGGCGGCTCGGTACGGTAGCGATCGTCCTGTGCGGCACTGGCGATGTACTGCTGGTTGACCCGGTAGACCACGTCGCGCACGCGCAGCATGCGCTGCAGGGTGGCGGTGATCTCGTTGATCTCCGCGCTGCTGTAGGCGTGGCTGAGGCCGTTGGTCGAGACCTCCTTGCCCATCGCACGGTCGACCAGTACGTACAGGTCAGCCATGTCGCGCGTGGCCAGCGGCGCCAGCACCGGGTTGGAGGTCAGGCTGTTCTCGATGTAGCTGAGGGTAAAGGCCGCCTCCATGCCACCGAGCACATCACCGAGGTTGTAGATGTCGGCACGGTTGGCCAGCATGTCGGGAATCTTGAACACCTCGCCGGACTCGGTGTACGGGTTGCCAGCCATCACCACGCAGAACTTCTTGCCGCGCATGTCGTAGGTGCGGGTGCGGCCGCGCCACACGCCCTCGATACGGCGGGTGCCATCGCACAGCGAGATGAACTTCTGCAGGAACTCGGGATGGGTGTGCTGGATGTCGTCCACATACAGCATGGTGTTGTTGCCCATTTCCAGCGCGAGGTTGAGCTTCTCCAGCTCCTGCCGCGAGGTCGCGTCCGGCGCCTGGGCCGGGTCCAGCGAGCGCACCTCGTGACCCAGCGCCGGGCCGTTGATCTTCATGAAGACCAGGCCCAGGCGGTGCGCCACGTATTCCATCAGCGTGGTCTTGCCGTAGCCCGGCGGCGAAATCATCATCAGCAGGCCCATCAGGTCGCTGCGCTTGTTCTCGCCGACCGTGCCCATCTGCTTGGCCAGGTTGTCACCGATCACGCCCAGGTAGACATCGTTGATCAGCTTGTTGCGCACGAACGAGGACAGCGGCCGTGCCTTGAACTCGGAAAGCCGCAGGGTCTCGCGCTCGCGCCCGATGATGCCCTGGCGCAGCGCCTGGTAGGCGTGGAACGCCGGCACGAAATGACGCAGGTGCTGCGTCAGGCGCTCCAGGAAATCATCCAGCGATACCACCAGCGTGCCGTTGCTGATGCGTGCGTGTTCACCCAGCAGGCCATTGACCTCCGCCTGCAACGCGGCGTCGCTGGCACGGGTACGCAGCTGGCGCTGCACCAGCAGCAGTGCCGCAGCCTCGTCGACGTAGCCGGCATGCAGGGCATGCGCCGGCATCCGCGCCAGCGCCCGCAGCCACTGCCCGGCCAGCGCCCAGCGCGTGGCCAGCGGATCCTGGCTGCGCTGCAGGGCGCGTTCGACCGCCTCGCGCTGCCCGGCCTGTTCCAGCTGCTGCGCCAGCGCATCCAGCAGCGCTAGCGCATGGCGACTGCTGCTGAACACCGGCTCGCCGGTCGCCAGCTCTTCGCCCAGATAGGCGGCCGCGGCCTCTGCGGCATCGGCATCGAACGGCAACGCGTGGGATTGCGCATACGCCAGCAGTGCCTCGGCCATTTCCGCACGCAACGCCAGTCGCCCTTCGTCGGACCCCAGCAGGCGTGCCAGCGCTTCGGCACCCATCTGCCGGCCCGGCCATTGCGCCACCGCTTCGCGCCGCTGCTCGGCGGCCCAGAACAGCAGTGCCAGCGCACGCACCCGCGGTGCATGGCGCAGGCTGCCGGCCGCCTGCTGCAAGGGCAGCAATGCACGCAGGATCAGCGCGGCATCATGGTCATGGATGCCGCGCTCGTAGCCTTCGCGGTAGCGCGGTGCGGCGAACGCACGCACGCGCTGGTCCAGTGCTTCGGGCGTGGCGACGTCGTGCTGCAGCGTGGCCAGGTCAAGGCCGTCGCTCCCCTCCTGCGCGGCCATCAGCAGGCTGCCGGTCAGATACTCACCGCGATACAACGCAGGTGATTCCGAGTCCAGGGTGACCGGCCAGAACGGCTTCAGCGCATCCAGCTCCGGATCGTGCAGGGTCTCCAGGAAGTCGGTGCCGGTCAGATGGATCGCCAGCGTGTCACCACGCGGCAGCAGGGTCAGGTCCAGCGCCTGGGTGTTGACGCTGAAGCGATGGCGCGGCCCCAGCCGCACCACGTTGCCGCCCGCTTCGTACAGATCACTGCGGTCGCGCAGCTGGCGTACCGCCTGGTCACGCACGCCCTTCAGGCGCGCCTCGATGTCGTCGGCCTTGACGTTGTCATGCAGCGCGCGCAGGCGTTCGGCCAGCTCACGCAGCTTGAGGATCAGCGGATCGCCGGCAAAGAACGCATTGAGCTCATCGGCGGTGGCGAAGCGCTCGGTGCGCTTGGCGAGGCCATCGAGGATGCGGTTGGCCGCATCCAGCACCGAACGTGCCTTGCGCTGGCGATCATCCAGCAGTGCCTGCTTGTGCGTTTCGAAGGCTTCCACCAGCTCTTCGCGCTTGCTCAGGATGTCGCCAAGGAACTGCTCGTGTTCGCCGAACTGGCTCTCCAGCTCCTCCAGCTGCACCAGCAGGCGCGACAGCTGCTCGTCGGCGCGTTCCGGATCGGTGGCCAGCGCCAGCGCGCTGGTGATCGACTGCGAGAACAGCGCGAACTGCGCGGCGAACTGCGCCACGGCCTCGGCCGAACCCAGCGACCGGCGACGCTGATCAGCACGCGCACGGGCCTGGTTGAGGCGGCCGTACAGCACCGAGATCGACTCGACCACGCGGGTGCGGGCGGTGGCATCGTCCACCTTCAGGCCGGCCATCAGCTCGGACAACATGTCCAGGTCGGCTGCCATGCCACGCAGCCCCTCCAGCTGCTCGTCCAGCTGGCGGGCACTCTGTGCCTGCTGGGCTGCTTCATCCAGCGCCTGCAGGCGCGAGGTCAGCGGCGCCAGCGCGGCTTCGTCCGCAAGGAACTCGCCAGTGGCGGCGCCGACGCGGTCCTGCGCTTCTACCAGCTCGGCCGCCATCACTTCGATGCGCGCGGTGTCGATGTAGCGCAGCTCACGGATGGTCAGCAGCCGTCCACGCAATGCGGTGATCGCATTGAGCGCCTCGACGAAGGCCTGCACCTCGTTCCAGTTCTGCGGCTGCAGCCGCCCCAGCAGCGCCTTGTGCGCGGCCTCGGCCTCGACCATCGCCTGCGCCGACTGCTGGCGGATCGACTGCACCTTCTCGTATTCGTCCAGCACCGATTCGCCGGTGGCGCTGATCTGCCGCAGCAGCGCCTCGGCGCCATCGCAGGCCGCGTCGCCCAGCCAGTGGTGGGCATCGAACAGGCGCCGGGTGTCGGCCACCAGGCGCTGGTAGCGCTGCACCGACACGTCCTGGCCTTCGATCTCGCGCGCCAGGTTGAACAGGTTGGAAATGCCGCGCACCAGCTCGGCGTTGCCGATGCGGCCCATGAAGGTGTTGCCGGGCGGTCGGCTGGCTGCAAACTCGTCACTGCTGAACGGGGTCTGCCAGACCTGCATCGGATGGATGCGGGTCGGTTCGCTGCCTTCGGCATGGAACAGCACCATGCGCCCGTCCTGCATCAAGGCGTAGCCATGGCCGAACACCGGGTTCTGCAGCACGCGCTGGATGGTGTTGTAGACGAACAGCGCCGAGCGTCCGCCTTCGCGCTCGTAGAAGATGTACAGCACGTCCTCGCCGTTCGGCGAACGGATGCTGCGCTTGAACTGCATGCCGGCCATCGAGGCGTCGAATGCCTTGTGCTCGCCGCCCTGCAGGTAATACCCACCCGGGAAGATCACGCCGTGGTCTTCGGGCAGCTGCACGCAGGCCTGCACGATCGCATCGTTGCGCACGATGCCGCCGGTCAGCGTGTTGTAGATCAGGCCGCGCCACTCCGTCTCGCGGTACGGCAGCACCTTCAGCAGCACCAGCGAGCCGACCCGGGCGAATTCGAACTGGGCGTCGTCCAGCGACTGCGTGCTGTCCTCCACCGGTTCGCTGTAGATGCCCTGCCCGGTCTCGGTATTGTTCTCGACCTTGATGGTGAGGTCGCCGCCGGTGGTCTCCACGAACAGGGTGTCGAGGATGTTCAGGTGCGAATGGCGTCCATTGACTGCCAGGTCGCGGGTCGCCCTGGTCCATTCGAAGTCGAACGGCGGCGGCAGTGCGATATCGCGCTCGCCGCGCGCATCCAGATAGGTCAGTTCGCCATCGCGCGACAGCGCCCAGCGGAACACGCGCACGTCGCTGCTGCGCTCGCCGATCTGGAACGAGGCCAGCAGCTTGTCGCCCACCACGATCAGCTGCAGCAGGCGTGCGTGCTTGTAGTACGCGTACAGCTCATTGAAGTCGTGCACGAAGCCGGGCTGGTCGAGGAAGCTGCCCTTCAGCTCCAGCGCGGCCACGTCGTAGCCGTCGCTGCCCTGCACCAGCCGGTACAGGCCGAACACGTCCTCGATGCGGGTCTGGGTCTTCAGCCCGATGAACACGTTGTAGCCGAACAGCAGGCGGTCCGGGCCGACCTGCACGATGTCACGGCCGACGCAGTTGTTCTCGCTGCGGATGCGGAAGCGCCCGACCACCTCCAGGCGGCTGTCGCCGAACTCGGCCAGGCGCTGGCGGTTGAGCGTCTCGGCCAGGCCCTGCAGGCGCTGGCCCTGCTCGGCCAGGCGGCGGCGCAGGACTTCGTAGGCGCCGCCCTGGGCAACGGCCTGGTCGACGGTGGTGCCGCCGGCCTCCGGTGCAGTGGATTCGGCGGACGGATGGGTATCAGACATCAGCAGGCTTCCGGCTCACGGGCGGACGGCCGCGGTTGCGGCCGGCGCGGGCGGGCGATGGCCGCAGCAGCCATCGCCCGATGCATCAACGGGCGCTGTCGACCACGGTGGCCGACACGGTCGGCACCGCTTCGGCATCCTCGGCGATCTGGCGCGGTGCCGGTTCGGCCACGGCCACGCCCAGGTAGCGCTGCATCAGCTCCTGCACGATCGGGCTCTTGCCGGCGAAGCCTTCGATCGACTTGCCCAGCGACACCGCCTTGACCAGGTTCTCGAACATGCCGCCGTCGCCACCGACCAGGTCGATGTCGGCGTTGCGCAGCGCGCTGGCGATGACATTGGCGTTCTCGCGCGAGACTTCCTTGCCGGCTTCGATCGAGGCCAGCGCCTGCTTCAGGCTGTTGTCCAGCATCATGCGGAACTCTTCGTGGCCACGCGCCTGGTCGCTCAGCGAGGCGATGGCTTCGAACTTGCGCACCAGGCCCTCGGCCTCGGCCAGCAGCTTCTTCTGCACCACGCCGGCTTCGGCGTTGCCCAGCGATTCGGTGGCGGTGGCACGGGCCAGGCCCATCTTCTCCTCACCCTGCGCCTGCGCCTGCAGGGTCTCGGCCAGCACGCGGGCTTCGTTGCTGCCCTGCTTCAGGCTGGCTTCGGCCTTGGCTTCGATCACGCGGGCCTCGGCGATGCCGACCTTCTCGATGGCCAGTGCCGAAGCTTCACGCACCTGCGCTTCGGCCAGGCCAGGAGCGGCCTGTTCGGCGCGCAGCGCGTCGGCCAGCAGGCGCTTGGCTTCGGCCTGTTTGCCGGCTGCTTCGTGCTCGGCCTGGGCCAGCGTGGTCAGTTCCACCGCACGATGCTTGGAGGCGGTTTCGCGCGCCTGCGCTTCCTTCACTTCGCGCACCAGCGATTCCTGCGCCTTGGCTTCGGCTTCCAGGATCAGCACCTGCTTCTGGCGGTCGGCCTCGGAGACCTCACGCACTTCCTTGATGCGCTCTTCTTCCTGCGCCACGGTCTTGTCGATGGAGATGCGTTCGCGGGTAATGTTGGCCACGTCCATCTTGCCCTGCTCGACCACCTTGTCGCGCTCCACGCCCTGCAACTGCACTTCGCGGTCGGTGGTGACCTGCTCCAGCTGGCGTGCACGCTCCACGCGCTCGGCCTCGATGGCCACGGCACGCTGGCGGTTCTGCTCGGCCACTTCCACTTCGCGCAGACGGTTCTGGTCGCGGATCTCGATCAGCTGCTGTGCTTCGATGCGGGCATTCTCGGACAGCTGGCGCTGCTCTTCCTGCACCTTGGCGGTCTCGGCCTCCTCGCGCGCGCGGATGGTCTCGATCTCGCGCTTCTGGCGTGCTTCGGCTTCGGCCTGCTGGCGTTCCAGCGCCAGCAGCGCTTCACGCGCTTCCACGTTCTTCTTGGTGATGGCGAGCTTCTCGTTCTGCTCCAGCTCGTTGGTCACCACGTTCTGCGCGGCGGTCAGCTCGGTGATCTTGCGGATGCCCTGCGCGTCGAGGATGTTGAACTGGTCCAGCAGCGACTTCGGGGTCTGCTCCAGGTAATCGATCGCCACGTCTTCCAGCACATAGCCGTTGAGGTCGTTGCCGATCACCGCGATGATCTCGTCGCGGAACTCCTGGCGCTTCTCGAACAGTTCGGTGAAGTCGAACTTCTTGCCGACCGTCTTCAGCGCTTCGGAGAACTTGGCGTTGAACAGCTCATCGACGGCATGCTTGTCCGACGCACGGTCGGCACCGATGGCCTTGGCCACGCGCAGCACATCGGCCTGGGTCTCGTTCACCCGCAGGTAGAAGGCCACGGCGATGTCGGCACGCATGTTGTCGCGGCAGATCAGGCCTTCCTTGCCGCGGCGGTCGATCTGCAGGGTGATCAGGCTGATCCGCATCAGCTCGGCGCGGTACAGCACCGGGATGATCAGCGCACCGGTGAAGTGCACCTTGGGCGTGGAGCTCATGTCGTTGACGATCAGGGCCACGCCCTGGTCGACCTTGCGATAGAAGGCCTTGAACAGCCCGGCCACGCCCAGCAGCAGGACGAGCAGGCCGCCGGCGACGGCCAGGATCGGTAAGAGGGATGCCAACGTCATTGATGATTCTCCTTGTTGCCCGGAAGCAGGTTGTCCTGGAAATCGAGGGCGATCGCATCGGCGCGGACCACCCGGTAAAAGTGTTGTTCGGCCATGTGCTCGACCAGCACGATGCGCTCGCCACGCTGCAGTTCGATGTCGCTGCGGATCTGCAGCACCAGCCCGGCGCCGCCATCATCGACAGTGGCATGACCGCTGCGTGCGTCCACCTTCGGCGATGCGACCACGCCGATCCGGCCCAGCAGCGATGCCTGCGGCACCGGACGCAGACGCAGCAGGAAGCGCCGGACCGGGCGCAGGATCAGCGCGGTGACCGGTACCGCAGGCAGCGGTGCCAGCACCGCCACGAGCGTACCCAGGCCCCAGCGCAGCAGGTCCGGCAGCGGCAGCAGTACGAACAGATGGATGAAATAGGTGATGAGCCAGCCGAACAGGCCCAGCAGGGTGACCACCACCATGATCGGGACGCCGCCCAGGCCCCAGCGCGCCAGCATGGCCGACAGGCCACTGAGGTCGGTCCCCGTCTCGAGCGCGCCATCGGCGCCGAGATCGCCAAAACCGTCATCGACCAGGCCGAACGCCGCAACCGCCCAATACATCACCGACACCAACAGCAGAATGCTGTACGGCAGCGTCGGGTAACCGAGTACGACGGTGAGAAACTCCTGCATCGCTTGCCTTCCTGGGCTATGGGCGGCGGCCGCCCGTTCGGGGCGCGCCGAGCGCGTCCCGTCGATCCCCGCGCCAGCCCTCATGGCAGGCGCGCTTGGGACCATCCTATGTGAAGAATGCGTGCAGGCTCAAATCGGGGCGCTGATCAGGGTAAATAGTGACGCGAATCACTCGAGAACCGTGCAATCGGCGCGGCGCACTTCCTCGACGAAGGTGCGCATCTTGTAGCCGTCCTTGATGCCCGGCTCCAGTTCGATGCCGCTGGAGACATCCACGCCCCACGGCAGGGTGGCCAGCACCGCGTCGTAGACGTTTTCCGGGTTCAGGCCACCGGCCAGCAGGAACGGGCGATGCAGGCCGGTCGGGATCCGGCCCCAGTCGAAGGCCACGCCGGTGCCGCCACCGCCGCCCGGCGCATGACTGTCGAACAGGAAGCCGGCGGCGCTGGGATAGCGCAGCTGCAGGGTGCGGGCGTTGATCTCTTCACGCCCGCCCATGGCGATCGCCTTCAGGTACGGCATGTTGAAGCTGCGGCAGAAGCTCTCGTCTTCCTCGCCATGGAACTGCAGCAGGGTCGGTCGTACCGTGCGCAGCACCTCGCGCACCTCTTCCTTGCTGTTGTTGCGGAACAGCGCCACCACGTCGACCATCGGCGCGATCGCCTGGCGCATCGCGCGTGCCTCGGCCGGGGCGACCCGGCGGCTGCTTTCACGGGCGAAGATGAAACCCACCGCGTCCACACCCAGTTCACCGGCCAGGCGGACGTCGCCGGCCCGGGTCATGCCACAGAACTTGATGCGCGTGCGGTAGTAGGAGCGGCTCATAGCGTGACCTCGGCGGGCAGATGCCAGTTGTCGGGGTACAGGGGCCCAAGGAACACCAGGCCCTGCGGCGGTGCGGTGGGACCGGCTACGGTGCGATCGCGCCCGGCCAGCAGTTCGGCGATCCATTCCACCGGTTTTTCGCCGCTGCCCACCAGGATCAGCGATCCGACGATATTGCGGACCATGTGATGAAGGAATGCATTGCCCTGCACGGCGACCTCGATCACCTCGCCCTGGCGGCTGACCTGCAGTGACTGCAGTTCACGCCGTGCATGCAGCGCCTGGCACTGCACCGAGCGGAACGCACTGAAGTCGTTCTCGCCGAGCAGGGCCTGGCCGGCGGCATGCATCAGGGTCTCGTCCAGCGCCCGGCGCTCCCAGCTGAGGGTCTGCCGCTGCAGCGCCGGCCGCACTTCGCGGTTGAGCAGGCGGTAGCGGTAGCGGCGCGCACGCGCCGAGAAGCGGGCGTGGAAATCATCGGCCACCGGCACGCACCAGCGCACCGCGATCGAGCGCGGCAGGCGGGTGGTGGTGCCCAGCATCCAGGCGCGCGGATCGCGCACCACGTCGGTATCGAAGTGGACGACCTGGCATTGGCCATGCACACCGGCATCGGTGCGACCGGCACAGACCACCTGCAGCGGCGCATCGGCCACCGACGACAGGGCCTGCTCAAGGCTGGCCTGCACGCTGGGGCCGCCCTCGCCCAGGTTCTGCCAGCCCCTGAAATCGCTGCCGTCGTATTCGACGCCAAGCGCGTAACGCATGTGCTACCTCGATGTTGCGGGTGGGGCGGCGCTCAGGCCGGATCGCGTTCGGACCAGACTGCCAGTTCGTTGCCACCGGGCTCGACGAACTGGAAGCGGCTGCCGCCAGGGAAAGAGAACACCGGCCGCACGACCTCACCGCCAGCGTTGCGCACCGCCGCTTCGATCGGCGCCAGCTGGTCGGCATACAGGACCAGCAGCGGCGCACCGCTGTCGCTGGCCCGTTGCGGCTGGCCGCGGAAGAAGCCGCCCTGCAGGCGGCCATCGTCGAAGGCGGTGTAGTCGCTGCCATAGTCGACGAACGACCAGCCGAACACCTTTTCGAAGAAGGCGCGGCTGGCGGCCGGGTCACTGGAGGCGAATTCAACGTAGTCGATGCGGCGCTCGCGGCTCATGGCACGGTCCTTGTCGGCGGGTTCGGTCACGGCAGGCGGGCCAGCAGTTCGCGAGCCTGGGCCTGGCAATGCAGGTCGCCGCCCTCGGCCACTTCCTGCAGCAAGGTACGGGCGGTCTGGGCATCGCCCAGATCGAGGTAGGCGATGGCCAGCTCCAGGCGCTCCTGCCCGGCACGCGGCGCCCAGCCGGCATCGCTGGCCGGTGCCGCGGCGTGTTCGTCGTGCGCGGCCGTGGCCAGCGCGTCGTGTGGCGCGCCGCTGGAATCGCCGTTGTCATGGTGATCGGCCGGCAGGTCGAACACGCCGCGGAACTGCGGCTGCTGTTCGGCGTGCAGCGCGTAGTCCGGCACTGCGATCTCGTCAGGGACTGCCTGCGCGACCGGCTCATCCTGCACAGCTTCCGGCACAGGGGTGTCCTGCGTAGTCACTGGCTCGTCCCAGCGCGGCAGGTCGGTCACGGCCTCGGGCAGCTGCACCACTTCGTCATCGCGCAGCGTCTGCGCCTGCCAGTCAGCCTGGGCGGCGACGTCGGCGACCGGTCCGGCAGCCACGTCATCCTGCACCTCGGTTTCGCTCGCCCAGGCCGGCATCGCCGGCTCCTGGCGGCCACTGTCGGACACCGCCGTCGACCACGAAGACTGCTCGGCCAGCGTATCCAGCGCCGCGCCCGCCGGTACCGCAGCGGCCAGGCCTGCGGCATCGCCTTCCTCGCGCAGCGGCGGCAGTGGCGACGGCTTGCGACGACGCAGCAGCCAGGCCGCGCCGGCCGCCAGCAACATCACCGGCAGACCCAGCCAGTACCACGGCGTGGCCGCATCGCGGGCATCCGGTGCCTGCGCCAGGCGCTGCTGCGCGGCGGCCAGGTCGTTGTCCTTCATCGCGATCAGCGACTGCTGCTGTTCCTTGAGTTTTTCCAGGTCGGCCACGCGCTGCTTCAGCTCGCCGATCTCGGCATCGCGGGTCGCGATGTCCTCGCGTGCCTGGCGCAGTTGTTCGTTGCCCAGCATGTCACCCTCGCTGCCGGCTCCAGTGCCGGTGGTTGTGCCCGCGTGCGCGGCGTCGGAGGCCAGCGCCGGAGCGATTTCAAGTCGTGCCCCATTGGCCGCAGCCGGGGAAGAAGCGTTCGTGGTTGCCGCCGTGGCGACCGGGGCCACGGTACCCGCCGGTTGCGGCACGGTGCGTGCCTGCCGCCACTGTGCGGCATGCTCACGCACCAGCGCTGCGGCCTCGGCGGCATCGACCGCCGCCAGTGCATCGCTGCCGGGCATGCGCAGCACGGCGCCCTGCTTGAGCAGGTTGACGTTGCCGCGGATGAAGGCCTCCGGGTTGGCGCGCAGCAGCGCAATCATTGCGCGGTCGCGGCTGACCTGGTTGCCGCGGGCCACCGCGCTGGCGATCTGCGACAGGGTCTGCCCACGCTGGACGGTGACGCTGCCATCGGCTGCCGGCGCGGCAGCGGGTGCGGCCACTGCACGCGGGCGAGCCGGTGCGGGTGCCGGCGTGGCGGCGGTGGACGGTGCAGGCGCGCTCGCGCTCTCCGCAGCGGCGGGCGCCGGGGCGGCCTCACGGGCGATGGTGTTGGAGAGCGTGCCTGCGGGTGCAACGATTTCCGGCTCGGCCACGGCCACTGCGCTGGACGGTGCATCGACCAGCGCCGAGTACTCGCGCACCAGGCGGCCCTGGCCCCAGTCGGCCTCGATCAGGAAGCTGAGCGACGGGGTCTCGACCGGCGTCTGCGAGGTTACCCGCACCACCGCCCTGCCCTGCGCATTGCGGGTCAGTTCGAACTGCAGTTCGCCGACCAGCCCGGTCGGCCGCTGCAGGCCGACGCGCTCGAAGGTGACCGGTGAGGCCAACGCGACACGCAGGTTCTCCAGCTCGGACGGATCGGCGGAGACCACCGGGATTTCGGCCAACAGGGGCTGGCCCGGCTTGGACAGGACACGGATGTCGCCCAGACCCAGGGCAAGCGCCGAACTACTGGCCAGGGCCAGCAGCGCGGTGGAAAGATAGAGGAGCGGGCGCTTTGCGCCCCTGGCCCGTTTATTCATGGGCGACACTATAAAGCGTGCGGACCGGGGTCCGCACCCACCGGAAAGACCCTTGAGGGAGTGCCGGCCGCTGGCCAGCATGCACTCCGGCGCATGGATCACGGCAATGCCGGCCAGCGGCCGGCACGACCGGTGAGGCAACCGCAGTGATCAGCGCTGCTCGGCGGCGACCAGCTCGGCCAGCTGCACGGCATTCAGGGCAGCACCCTTGCGCACATTGTCCGACACGATCCACAGGTTCAGGCCGCGCGGGTGCGACAGGTCCTCACGGATGCGGCCGACATACACCGCGTCGGTGCCCGAGGCGTGGGTGACCGGGGTCGGGTAACCACCGGCCTCGTGGCGGTCGACCACTTCGATGCCCGGCGACTGCTCCAGCAGCGCGCGTGCTTCGGCCACGGTGACCTTGTCACGGGTCTCGATCGCCACTGATTCGGAGTGGCCGTAGAACACCGGCACGCGCACCGCAGTCGGGTTCACCAGGATGCTGTCGTCGCCGAGGATCTTGCGGGTTTCCCAGATCAGCTTCATCTCTTCCTTGGTGAAGCCGTTGTCCTGGAAGTCGTCGATGTGCGGGATCAGGTTGAAGGCGATCTGCACCGGGAAGCGCTGCGGATCGATCTCCTGGAAGCTCAGCAGCTGGCCGGTCTGCTTGCCCAGCTCCTCGGTGGCCGAACGACCACCGCCGGACACCGACTGGTAGGTGGAGACGTTGATGCGCTCGATGCCGTACTTGCGGTGCAGCGGCGCCAGCGCCACCAGCATCTGCATGGTCGAGCAGTTGGGGTTGGCGATGATGCCGCGCGGACGGTTGGCGACCTGTTCCGGGTTGACCTCGGACACCACCAGCGGCACGTCATCGTCGTAACGGAAGGCCGAGGAGTTGTCGATCACCACCGCACCAGCGGCGGCGAACTTCGGCGCGTATTCCTTGGACACGCTGCCGCCGGCCGAGAACAGCGCGATCTCGACGCCGGTCGGATCGAAGGTGGCCAGGTCCTGGACCGTGACCTTCTGGCCGTTGAACTCGATCTCGCCGCCGGCCGAACGCTCGGAGGCGAGGACGCTCAGGGTGCCGACCGGGAAGTCACGCTCGGCCAGGATCGACAACATGGTCTCGCCGACGGCGCCGGTGGCACCAACGACGGCGACGTGGAAACTGCGCTGTGCATTGCTCATGGGGGAAACTCTCACGAAAACGGGGATGGGGAAAAATCACGCACGACAGCTGGGTTCGGGGAACCTCCTCAAGCGGGGCGCGCGGAGGTTCCCTATCGTTTCCCGGTTTTTTTGCCCAGAGTCACGCGCGCGGCCATCGCCGCGTCAGCGTTGATCGCGCTCGGCATGCGCGACGGGCCGCCGTCCAGGCCGAGCCCGGCGACCAGATTATCGACGGCCAGCTGTACCATCGCCGTGCGCGTAGCCAGCGAGGCACTGCCGATGTGCGGAGTGAGCACCACGTTGCGCAGCGCCAGCAGTTCGGGGCGTACTTTTGGCTCGCCTTCGTACACATCCAGGCCCGCTGCTGCAAGGCGACCGTTGGCCAGCGCATCGGCCAGCGCGATCTCATCGACCAGGCCGCCGCGGGCGATGTTCACCAGCGTCGCCGACGGCTTCATCTTCGCCAGCGCGGCGGCATCGATCAGATGGTGCGAGGCCGGGGTATACGGCAGCACCAGCAGCAGGTGGTCGGACTGCGCGAGCAGCGTATCCAGGTCCACATAGGTGGCGCCCACTTCCGCCTCGGTCGCGGCCGGCAGCTGCGATCGGTTGTGGTACAGCACCTTCATGCCGAAACCGTGCGCGCCGCGGCGGGCGATACCCTGGCCGATGCGGCCCATGCCGAGGATGCCCAGCGTGCTGCCGTGGATGTCGGCACCGAGCATGGTCTGGAACGACCACTGCTGCCACTGGCCTTCGCGCAGCCAGCGCTCGGATTCAGTGATGCGGCGCGCGGTCGCCATCAACATGGCGAAACCGAGATCGGCGGTGGTTTCAGTGAGGACGTCCGGGGTATTGCTGGCGAGGATGCCGGCCGCGCTGAGCGCGTCGACGTCCAGGTTGTTGTAGCCCACCCCGACATTGGCGATCACCTGCAGCTGCGCGGCGCCGGACACCTGGGCCGCACCGATGCGCTCGTTGAGGGTGATGATCGCGCCATCGGCGCTGGCCAGCTGTTCGGCTATCTGGTCCGGCGACCAGGCGGTGACCGTGTCGGTGCTGCGCAGCTGCACGCGATCGCGCAGCGGCGCGATGGCCGCGTCGATCAGCGGCTGGCTCACCCACACGGTCGGCCGCGTGTCAGCCATCGATCTGCCCGGGAATGCGCGGGGTGATCGTGCCGACATCGCCGCACTGCGCGCGGTGGCGCAGCGCCTGGTCCATCAGCACCATCGCCACCATCGCCTCGGCGATCGGGGTGGCACGGATGCCGACGCAGGGGTCGTGACGACCGGTGGTGACCACCTCGACCACGTTGCCGGCGGTATCCAGCGACGGGCCCGGCAGGCGCAGGCTGGAGGTCGGCTTCAGGGCGATCGAGGCGACCACCGGCTGGCCGGTGGAAATGCCACCGAGGATGCCGCCGGCATGGTTGCTGGCGAAGCCCTGCGGGGTCAGCAGGTCGCGGTGTTCGGTGCCCTTCTGTGCGGCGCTGGCGAAACCGTCGCCGATTTCCACGCCCTTCACCGCGTTGATGCTCATCAGCGCGGCAGCGAGTTCGCCATCAAGCTTGCCGTAGATCGGCTCGCCCCAGCCCGGCGGCACGTTGTCGGCGACCACGTCCACGCGCGCACCGACCGAATCACCGGACTTGCGCAGCGCATCCATGTACGCCTCCAGCTCGGGCACCTGTGCGGCGTGCGGCCAGAAGAACGGGTTGTCTTCCACCGCCGACCAGTCGAAACCGGCCGGGGTGATGTCGCCCAGCTGCGACAGGTAGCCACGCACGGTGACGCCGAAGCGCTCGGCCAGCCACTTCTTGGCGACCACGCCGGCGGCCACGCGCATGGTGGTCTCGCGTGCCGAGGAACGGCCGCCACCGCGCGGGTCGCGGATGCCGTACTTGTGCCAGTAACTGTAATCGGCGTGGCCCGGGCGGAACTGCTGGCCGATGTTGGCGTAATCCTTGCTGCGCTGGTCGGTGTTGCGGATCAGCAGCGCGATCGGGGTGCCGGTGGTCAGGCCCTCATACACGCCGGACAGGATCTCGACCTCATCGGCCTCGCGCCGCGCCGAGGTGTGCCGGCTCTTGCCGGTGGCGCGGCGCTGCAGGTCGTGGGCGAATTCGGCCGCGTCCAGCGCCAGCCCCGGCGGGCAGCCATCGATCACGCAGCCGATGGCCGGCCCGTGCGACTCGCCGAACGTGGTGACGGTGAACAGCTTGCCGAACGAATTGGAGCTCACGGGCGCTGCGCCGCCAGTTCGGTGATGCGGGCGCTGTGGGCGATCAGCTCGCGGCATTCGACCGCGAAGATGCCCATCTGGCCGACCTTGAACTCGATCCAGGCGAAATCGACTTCCGGCAGCAGCTTGATCAGATGCTGTTCGGACTCGCCCACTTCACAGATCAGCAGGCCGTCTTCGCTCAGGTGCAGCGGCGCGTCACGCAGGATCTTCAGCACCAGGTCCAGGCCGTCGTCGCCGGCACGCAGGCCCATTTCCGGCTCGTAGGAGTATTCCTTCGGCAGCGCATCGGTCTCGTCGTTGGTGACGTACGGCGGATTGGTGACGATCAGGTCGTAGTGGCGGCCGGACAGGCCGTTGAACAGGTCCGACTTGATCAGGTTGACGTTGTACGCCTGCAGCCGCTCCCGGTTTTCTTCAGCCAGCGACAGCGCGTCGTCGCTCAGGTCGACGCCGTCCACCTGCCAGTTCGGGTAGTAGTGCCCCATGGCGATGGCGATGCAGCCCGAACCGGTGCACAGGTCCAGCGCACGGTACACGTCGCGGCCGGCCAGCCAGGGCTCGAAGCCGCACTCGATCAGTTCGGCGATCGGCGAGCGCGGCACCAAGGCGCGCTTGTCGCTCTTGAAGCTCAGGCCGGCAAACCAGGCTTCACCGGTCAGGTAGGCGGCCGGGATGCGTTCGTCGATGCGGCGCTGGAACAGCTCCAGCACGCGCAGCTTCTCGGCCTGCAGCAGGCGCGCCTGGCCGTAGGCCGGGCCGAGGTCGTGCGGCAGGTGCAGGCTGTGCAGCACCAGCTGGGTGGCCTCGTCCAGCGCGTTGTCGTAGCTGTGCCCGAAGGTCAGCCCGGCTTCGTTGAAACGGCTGGTGCCGTAGCGGATCAGATCGATGATCGTGTGGAGTTCGGCGGCCGTTTCAGCGGTCATGGCGGTACTGCGGGCAAAGTGGCCCCCGATTATAGGGGCTGGCGCCCGCGGCGGCATCCGTTGCGGCGGAAACGATCGGGCCGCAGCCGGTATGATGGAGCCCATTTCGCGCGGGAGCCCCCATGTTCAATCGCAACGCCGGCATCATCCTGCTGATCGCCCTGGCGGCGGGGCTCGGCCTGCTGGCCGCCCAGCAGGTGTTCGCGCCGAAGCCGCCGGCCAACGCCCCGGCCACCGAAGCGATCACGCTGTACCCGCAACCGCGTGAACTGCCCGACTTCAACCTGGCCCAGTCCGATGGCACCCGCCTGATCCCGGGCGAACTGAAGGGCCACTGGACCCTGGTGTTCCTGGGCTTCACCTTCTGCCCCGACGTCTGCCCGACCACGCTGGCCGAGCTGGCCGGCGCGCAGAACCAGTGGGAGGCTCTGCCCGATGGCCTGCGCCCGCGCGTGCTGTTCATCTCGGTCGACCCGGACCGCGACAGCGCCACCCGCCTAGGCGAGTACGTGCACGGCTTCCACAAGGACACCCTGGCCGCCACCGCCGATATCCCCTCGCTGGAGCGCTTCGCCACCTCGCTGGGCTTCGTGTTCCAGAAAGTGCCGGGCAAGCATTTCGACGAGAACCCCGAGGACTACACCGTCGAGCATTCGGCCAGCCTGGCCGTGCTCGACCCGCAGGGCCGTCTTGCCGGCCTGGTGCGCCCCCCGTTCAATGCGCCGGCGATTGCCCGCGACCTGCAGAAGCTGACCGAGAAAACTGCCCCATGAGCCTCACCACCGCCCTGACGTACGCCCTGCCCCACCGCCTGCTGTCCTCGATGGCGCGTTCGCTGGCGTACTCGGACGATCCGCGCGTGTCGCGCTGGCTGATCGACACGGTCACCCGCAAGTTCAACGTCAACCTGGACGAAGCGGCCAACCCGGACCCGCGCAGCTACGCGACCTTCAACCAGTTCTTCACCCGTGCACTGAAGCCGGGCGCGCGCGTGGCCGATGCCGATCCGCGCAGCCTGGTGATGCCCGCCGACGGCCGCATCAGCCAGCTCGGCAGGATCGAGGCCGGCCGCATTTTCCAGGCCAAGGGCCAGTCGTTCACCGCCGCCGAGCTGCTGGGCAGTGACGAGGATGCCAAGCCGTACAACGATGGCCTGTACGCCACCGTGTATCTGTCCCCGCGCGATTACCACCGCGTGCACATGCCGTGGACCGGCACCCTGCGCGAGACGGTACACGTGCCGGGGCGCCTGTTCAGCGTCGGCCCGGCCGCCGTCAACGGCGTACCGCGCCTGTTCGCGCGCAACGAGCGCCTGGTCTGCCACTTCGACACCAGCTTCGGCCCGATGGTCAGTGTGATGGTCGGTGCGCTGCTGGTTTCCGGCGTGGAAACCGTGTGGAGCGGCGAGGAGATCCCGGCCTACGGTGATCGCATCACCCGCAAGGACTACCGCGGCCAGGGCATCAAGCTGGAGCGTTTCGCCGAAATGGCACGCTTCAACTACGGCTCGACCGTGATCGTGCTGCTGCCGCCCGGCGTGGCCGAGTTCGCCCCGCAACTGGGCGCCGAAAGCCCGGTGCAGCTGGGCCAGGCCCTGGCGAAACTGCGCTGACCAAAAGGGGACGGAGGGGATTAAGTCGTTTATGCATAAACGACTTAATCCCCTCCGTCCCCTTTTTGGCGTTACTGCAGGGCCGGGGCGGGGCCGACGTCCATGCCGTCGTAGTCTTCCACGCCCTTCTCCGCGGCCAGCGCCGCGAATTCCTGGTTGCGGCGGTCCAGCGAGGCTTCGTCGTGGATCTCCACGCGCTCCACGTGCAGCACGTGGAACGGCGCGTCGCCCTCTTCCGGCTCCTGCTCGAACAGTTCCACGAAGGCATAGCCCTGCGCCTGCAGGTGGTCCGCCAGTGCCTGCAGCGGCTCGGCGCTGGAGTGGACGAAGAAGTACCCCCACAGCAACGGGCCGTTGATGTCCCAGTCGGTGTTTTCGCGGAGGTTGGCGAACAGGTTGCGGGTGGCTTCGAGGTCCATGCGGGTTCCAGGGGTCGGGGGGATTACTTGTCGCAGCCCTGCAGCTTCAGCGTCTGGCCGTGGCGCAGGCTGTAGGCAGGGCCCTTCAGGCCATTGGCACGGGCCAGGGTCGGCACGTCGCACTGGAACTTCGCCGCGATGGCGCTCAGGGTCTCGCCCTTGCCCACCTTGTGGCTGCGCACCGGCTTCGGACGCGCGGCCGGCGTCGGGCGGGGCGTCGCCACCGCCGCCACCGGCGTGGTCGGCACGCTGGTGGATGCAGCCGCGTCGGCCACCGGTACCACACCGCCCACCGCCACGCTGCCGGTGTAGCTGGCCGCGGTTGGGCGCTTGATCGCTGCGTTCAGATCGGCGGTGATCAGGGTGCGGGCCAGGTCGGCACGCGGGCCACTGACGCAGTTGCGCTGGTACAGCCCGGCGATGCGGGTGGTGGCGTTGATCAGCGTGCCGGCCGGAATCCAGCCATCGGCTTCATAGCGCGGGTTGAGGTTGCGCAGCGCACGCATGTAGCCATCGCGCGTACCGTGGCTGCCCAGGCAGATGGTCAGTTCGTAGATGGTGGTGGACTTGGCCAGGCGCAGCGTGGCCGGCTGGGCGCTGATCTTCGGGAACTCCACGCCGTACTGCTGCGGGTGCAGGAAGATCCAGGCCGCGGCGATCACCATCGGCACATAGTCCTTGGTCTCGCCCGGGAACTGGTTGTAGACGCTGTCGGTCCAGAAGCTCTGGCCGGCGCTCTGCTTGAACACGCGTGCGGCACGGCCTTCGCCACCGTTGTAGGCGGCCACCGACATTTCCACGTTGTTGTTCAGTTCCCGCAGGCGCTCGTTGAGGTAGCTGGCGCTGGCCTCGGCCGCGCTGCGCGCGTCGAAACGGGTATCGAAGCCGGTGCCGTCCGGGCCGAGGCCGAAGCGGCGGCCGGTGGCCGGCATGAACTGCATCAGGCCGGCGGCACCGGCACGCGAGGAGGCATGTACGCGACCGTTGGATTCCTTGGCCATGATGCCGAACAGCAGTGCCTCGGGCAGGCCACGCTTCTCCCACTCCGGCCACATCACCGCGCGCAGGTTCTGGTAATTCTCGTAGCTGGTCAGCAGCGCCGGGCGCATGTCGGTCAGCCAGCGACGGATGCCGGCCTGCACTGCCGGGTTGTACTCGACCATGCTGTCGAAGGCGTGCCGCTTGTCGTTCAGCAGCGCGGCAGCGCGCGCGGCCTCGGGCACGTCCGCGGTCAGCGGGCCGATGTGGTCGGGGTCGGCTTCCAGGCGATCACCGCCCTCGTCGGCCACGTCATCGCTGGCGGCCGCATCGGCGTCATGCTTGAGCAGGCGCTTGTAGCTGGCCAGCAGGGTGCCCATCTGGCAACCCTTCTGCTTCACGCAGTCGTTGAGGACATCTTCCATGTCCTCCAGCGCGGCATCGGCCTCGTTGCTGCCCTTGGGATCCGCATTGGCGACCAGCAGCAGAGCGTCGCTGTAGCGCTTTTCGGCGGCGGTCATGCGCTGCTGCAGCGCATCCACCTTCACCTTGTCCCGGGCCGAAACCCGCTGTGCATGGGCGTCGGGCGCCAGGGAAACCAGGCCGGCCAGGGCCAGCAGCGGCCAACCACGGGAAATCAGGACAGGAACGGGCATTGATGGCACTGTGTGCGAAACAGGCAGGCAGAGTAGCGGCGCCGCCAAGGTCCGGGCAAGCCGACCTTCGGACCGTCACTGCCGGCGGTTAACATTGGGCTATTCATCACAAGGGCTGGACCATGGATCCGATTCTGCTCGGCAAAGGCATTACCGACGATATTGCCGTCACCCTGCTGCCGAAACTTGGCAACCGCCACGGCCTGGTGGCCGGCGCCACCGGTACCGGCAAGACCGTGACCCTGATGACGCTGGCCGAGGGCTTCTCGCGACTGGGCGTGCCGGTGTTCCTGGCCGATGTGAAGGGCGATGTCTCCGGCCTGGCCGTGCCCGGCAGCGGCGCCGAGAACCTGCTCCAGCGCGCCGCCGAGATCGGCGTGGCCGACTATGCGCCCGCCGCCAGCCCCACCCTCTTCTGGGACCTGTACGGCAAGCTGGGCCACCCGGTGCGCACCACCGTCAGCGAAATGGGCCCGACCCTGCTGTCGCGCATCCTCGAATTGAACGACACCCAGGCCGGGGTGCTCGACATCGTGTTCAAGCTGGCCGACGACCGCGGCCTGCTGCTGCTGGACATGGACGACCTGCGCGCCCTGCTCGGCCTCGTCGCCGAGGAGCGCAAGGACATCTCCACCGAGTACGGCCTGGTCAGCGCGCAGTCGATCGCCGCGATCCAGCGCTCGGTGCTGCGCCTGGCGCAGGACGGTGGCGAGAACTTCTTCGGCGAACCGGCGCTGGAACTGGCCGACATCATGCGGGTCAACCACGACGGCCGCGGCATGATCGGCATCCTCGCCGCCGACCAGCTGGTGCTCAAGCCCAAGCTGTACTCCACCTTCCTGCTGTGGCTGCTGTCGGAGCTGTTCGAGCAGCTGCCGGAAGTGGGCGACCTGGACAAGCCGAAGCTGGTCTTCATCTTCGACGAGGCGCACCTGCTGTTCGACGATGCACCGCCATCGCTGGTGCAGCGCATCGAGCAGGTGGTGCGCCTGATCCGTTCCAAGGGCGTGGGCGTGTATTTCTGCTCGCAGTTCCCCGACGACGTGCCGGGCAACATCCTCGGCCAGCTCGGCAACCGCGTGCAGCATGCGCTGCGTGCGTTCACCCCGCGCGACCAGAAGGCGGTGAAGACCGCGGCCGAGACGTTCGTGCCGAACCCAAAGCTGGACGTGGCCAAGGTACTGAGCCAGCTCGGCACGGGCGAGGCCCTGGTCTCCACGCTGCAGGACAAGGGCGTACCGATGCCGGTACAGCAGACGATGATCGCGCCGCCGCGCTGCCGGATGGGGCCGATCACCGACGCCGAGCGCGCCCAGGTGCGTGCCGGCAGCCCGGTCGGCAGCCGCTACGACACCGCGATCAACCGCGAATCGGCCGCCGAGCTGCTGGCCCAGCGCGCACAGAAGACCGTCGAACAGGCGCAGGCGCCGGCCGCGCGCAGCCGCGAGCAGGACGAAGCACAGGAAGGTGGTTTCGGCCAGGCGATCAAGGACGCGATTTTCGGCACCAAGCGCCGCCAGGGCATGATCGAAACCATGGCCAAGCAGACCACGCGCACCGTCGGCACCAAGCTGGGCAACCAGATCGTGCGCGGCATCCTCGGTGGCATCTTCGGCGGCAAGCGCTAGCTGCCCCTGCTGGGGTCGGATCCCTTTCCGCTGGAAAGGGATTCGACCCCACTCACCCATCGCTTCCCCTCGAAAAGAAGTCGTATTGCATGTCGCGTTGGCGTCCCCCCGCAGAAAAAAGCACGGCCCTGATCACCGCCTCTGGGCATGCCCGACTGAAGGCCGAACTGGATGAGCTGTGGCGTGTGCGCCGCCCGGAGGTGGTGAAGGCGCTGGCCGCCGCTGCCGCGGAAGGCGACCGCTCCGAGAACGCCGAGTACACCTATCGCAAGAAGCAGCTGGGCGAGATCGATCGCCGCGTGCGCTACCTGACCAAGCGGCTGGAATCGCTGCGCGTGGTCGATACCACGCCGACCGATCCGCAGGCGGTGTTCTTCGGCGCATGGGTGGAGCTGGAGAACGTGGACAGCGGCGACACCAGCCGCTACCGCATTGTCGGGCCGGATGAGACCGATGCCGGCCTGGGCTGGATCAGCATCGATTCCCCCCTGGCGCGTGCACTGCTGAAAAAGCGGCTGGACGACGAGTTCTCGGTGGAGCTGCCCGGCGGGCAGTTCACCTTTGCGGTGATCGGGGTGGAGTACGCGCCTGTGTAGCGTCGAGTCATGCTCGAACTCGCTGTACATGTAGAGCCGCGCCCATGCTCGGCTGATGGGCAAACGCAGCCGAGCATGGGCTCGGCTCTACAACGGCAGCGGCGGCAACGGCGGCGGGTACGCGCGTTCTGCACGCAGCGGGCGGAAGTAGTCGGCATTGCGATAGAAGGCGGAATCCTGCACGTCGTGCCAGCCGGGAATCCCGGCCAATGGCAGGGGCCGCAGCTGCAGCGGATCGGTCACCGCCCTGCCCTCGGCAATGGCCTCGGTCACCGCGTCAATGCAGGCAGCATCGGCATCACCCTGCACCACCACGCACTTGCCCACCAGCAATCGCCCTGGCAGCAACGCCTGTTCCATCAGCGCATGCCCGAATACCGCGGCAATGGCGATGTCACCCCCCTGCCAGCGCGTTGGCTCGAACAACGCAGGCCAGTCATGCCCATCCCACGCACGCAGCAATGTGTCATCGCGCACACGCACGATCACGCCGGTTTCGTCGAACTGGGTCAAGGCGGCCTGCGCGCGGTTGCGCTGGCCGGGTGGCATGGCCTCGATATGCCGGCATTGCTGCGCGTTCAGTGCACGCTTCAGCTGCGGATGGGAGGCCCACACCAGTGCATTGAACAGGTCATGCCAGTTGTCGGCACGGGTGGCGATGCGCCCCTGCGCGATGCGCGCCTCGTAATGCAGGCCGTCGGCCAGCAGCGCGGCATCCTGTTCCACCAGCTGCCAACCCGGCAGGGACAGGCGTGCGTCAAGTGCCGCGATGGACGGCCAGTGGGGGCCAACCAGAAGATCACGGACGTCCTGCAGCCCGGCAAACAGCGGGTGCCCGAACACCTGCGGATCGACCGCCGCACGTGGCGGCGGTACGAAGCGGCGGACGCCGCTGCCGTCACCGGCGGCGGCCGTCGCTGCGGTCACAGCATCTTGAGGTCGAATGCCGGGCGGGTAGCGGCGGGCAGCGCGTCACCGTACAGGTCGTGCTCGTCGCTCTCGGTGATCTCCACGTCGACGAATTCGCCCACGCGCAGCGGAACCTGGTCCGCATTCTGGATGTGCACCAGGCCGTCGATCTCCGGGGCATCGGCCTTGGAGCGGGCCACGGCGATGTCGCCTTCGATGGCGTCGACCAGGCACTGCTGCACGGTGCCGATCTTGGCCTCCAGGCGCGCGGCGGAGATCTGTGCCTGCTTCTCCATGAAGCGGGCCAGACGCTCCTGCTTCACTTCCTCCGGCACAGCATCGGGCAGATCGTTGGCGGTCGCCCCCTCAACCGGCGAATAGGCGAATGCGCCCACGCGGTCCAGCTGCGCTTCGTCGAGGAACGACAGCAGTTCTTCGAACTCGGACTCGGTCTCGCCCGGGAAGCCGACGATGAAGGTCGAACGCACGGTGATGTCCGGCGCAATGCGGCGCCAGTTCTGCACGCGTTCCAGGGTCTTCTCGACCGCGCCGGGGCGCTTCATCAAGCGCAGGATGCGCGGGCTCGCGTGCTGGAACGGGATGTCCAGGTACGGCAGGATCCGGTTCTCCGCCATCAGCGGCACCACCTCGTCCACGTGCGGATACGGGTAGACGTAGTGCATGCGCACCCACGCATCCAGCTCGGACAGGCCTTCGCACAGCGCCTTCAGGCGGGTCTGGTAGGCCTTGTCGCGCCACATCTTCTCGGCGTACTTCACGTCCACGCCGTAGGCCGAGGTGTCCTGCGACACCACCAGCAGTTCACGCACGCCACCACGCACCAGGCGCTCGGCTTCACGCAGCACCTCGTCGACCGGGCGCGAGACGAGCTTCCCGCGCATCGACGGAATGATGCAGAAGCTGCACTTGTGGTTGCAGCCTTCGGAAATCTTCAGGTAAGCGTAGTGCCGTGGGGTCAGCTTGATGCCGTAGTCGGGTACCAGGTCCACGAACGGATCGTGCTTGGGCGGCAGCGCTTCGTGCACCGCTTCCATCACGCTCTGGTAGTCCTGCGGGCCGGACACCGCCAGCACGTTGGGGTACGCCTCGCGGATCTGCTCCGGGCGCTTGCCCAGGCAGCCGGTGACGATGACCTTGCCGTTCTGGTTCATCGCCTCGCCAATGGCATCCAGCGACTCGGTCACCGCCGAATCGATGAAGCCACAGGTGTTGACCACCACCACGTCGGCCGAATCGTAGGACGGGACGATGTCGTATCCCTCCGAGCGGAGCTGGGTGAGGATGCGCTCGGAATCGACGAGGGCCTTCGGGCACCCTAAAGAAATAAACCCTATACTCCTGCGATCCGACACTGCGACACCTGGCTCTATGGCTACAAAGGCGAGAGTTTACAGCTACTTGCGCTTCAGTGACCCCAAGCAGGCGGCCGGCAGCAGTGCCGACCGCCAGCTCGAGTACGCTCGCCGCTGGGCCTCCGAGCACGGAATGACCTTGGATTCGGCCCTCTCCATGCAGGATGAGGGCCTTTCCGCCTACCACCAGCGCCACGTGAAAAAGGGCGCCCTCGGGGTGTTCCTGGCGGCCATAGATGAGGGACGGATCCCCTCCGGGTCTGTGCTGATCGTGGAGGGCCTGGACCGCCTCAGCCGCGCCGAGCCCATTCAGGCGCAGGCCCAGTTGGCACAGATCATCAACGCCGGCATCACCGTGGTGACCGCCAGCGACGGCCGCGAGTACAACAGGGCCGGGCTCAAGGCCCAGCCCATGGATCTTGTCTACAGCCTCCTGGTGATGATCCGGGCCCACGAAGAGTCCGATACCAAGAGCAAGCGCGTGCGCGCGGCGATCCACCGGCAATGCCAGGGCTGGATCGCCGGCACCTGGCGCGGGGTCATCCGGAACGGGCGTGACCCGCACTGGCTGGAACTGACCAAGCCCGGCGAGTTCAAGCTGGTGCCGGATCGAGCCGAGGCCGTTCGGCTGGCCGTCCGCATGTTCCGCGAGGGCAACGGCGCGGTCACCATCATGCGCGCCCTCGAGGAGCAGGGACTGCAGATCACCAACGGGGGCAACCCCGCCGGCCAGCTCTACAAGATCGTCCGCAACCGGGCGCTGGTGGGCGAGAAGGTGCTCGAGGTGGAGGGGCAGGAGTACCGGCTGCCGGGCTACTACCCGCCCCTGCTGACGGCAGAGGAGTTTGCCGACCTGCAGCACGTCGCCGGCCAGCGCATCCGCCGCAAGGGCACCAGCGAGATCCCCAGCCTGATCGCCGGCATGCGTGTCACCTACTGCGGGTACTGTGGCTCGGCCATGGTTGCGCAAAACCTGATGAATCGCGGTCGTCGGGCGGATGGCCAACCGCAGCATGGGCACCGCCGCATGATCTGCGTCGGAAACTCCCAGGGCTCGGGCTGCGCAGTTTCCGGGAGTTGCAGTGTGGTGCCGATCGAGCACGCGCTTATGACTTTCTGCGCCGACCAGATGAACCTGACCCGGCTCCACGAGGGGGGCAATCGCGAGGCCAGCATCAGTGGTCAGCTCGCAGTGGCCCGCGCGGCCGTCGCCGACACCACCGCCAAGATCGAAAAAGTGACCGATGCCCTGCTTTCGGCGGCCGCTGGTCAGGCCCCGGCTGCATTCATGCGCCGCGCCCGCGAGCTGGAAGAGACGCTGGCCGGCCAGCAGGCCGAGGTGGACGCCCTCGAGCACGAGCTGGCCAGCGCTGCCATCTCGCCGCCGCCGGCGCTGGCACAGGCCTGGGCCGATCTGGTGGAGGGTGTGCGTGCGCTCGACTATGACGCCCGTATCAAGGCTCGCCAGATGGTCGCGGATACATTCGAGCGAATCGCCATCTACCACCGCGGCATTGAGCCCGTCCAAACCCGGTCATGGAAAGGAACCATCGATCTGGTGCTGGTGGCCAAGCGCGGCAGCACGCGGGTGCTGCACGTTGACCGGCAGACCGGCGAATGGCGGTCCGGCGAGGAGCTGACCACTGAGGCGCTGCCAGCGCCGCTGTAGCGGAACGATTCGACACGCCGGCCGCGCCCGGCGATCATTCGCTCCTGACATCAGGAGGATCGTCATGTTCCGCATCATCGCCGCGCTCGCTCTGGCTCTGGCAGCCACCGCTGCGGCTGCCGAAGAACCAAACCCATATGCGCGCTACGCGCAGCCGCAGTGCGCTGCAGGCTTCAAGCCGGTCGGCAAGTCGTGCTTCAAGCTGTGCCCCGACGGGCAGCACGCGCCGGCGGCGAATGTGGATCGCTGTGAAAAGGACGTGCCGCAGTTCGTGAAGCGCGGCTTCTTCGGCGGGTGCCCGACGGGCTACGTCGGGCATCCTGCCGACCCCAGGCAATGCACCCTCCCGATCATTGCCGAGAGGATGCTCCGCCCCAGGCGCTGACTACTCGGCGAAGCGCGCCTCCTCCCGCGCCTTGTCCGCGATCTTCGGGTTCAGCACAACGCCACCCTCAGCTCGGGAGCTGTAACGCATGCGGGCCTGCAGTGAGTCACGGATGGTGGACGTGTTGATCGCCAGCTCCGGCTGAGCCTCGTTGAACGAGCGGATCTTGCCCAACACCTTCGTGACCGTATCGGCGTCCCCCGCCCGCCACGCCATCGCGTAGGCATTCAGCAGCGATGAGCGGCGGTCAAGCAGGCGCTTTTCGTAGTTCTTGGCCGCGTTGATGCCTTCGTACCGCTCGTTGAGGCTCGCAGGCGAGAATCCCGCGAGCTGCAACAGTGAACCGCCTACCCCAAGATCCTCGATCACAGGGTCGCCGCGCAGGGTGTTGACGCCCTGAGTGGTGTAGCGGACCGACTTCATGCCGTCCTTGACCGCCTTGGGCATCATCGTCTCGACGCCGCGCCAAGTGTGCCCCTCTTGGACCTGTGCCAGGCCGCGCAGCGTGTTGACCAGCATCCCGCCGAACAACGGGCCGCCAGCCTGCTCGAGCAGATAGTCGGCCATTTCCTTGCCTTCCAGCTCCCGGTTGGGCTCGCGGAACCAGAGATCGTTGAGGCTCACGCGGCTGCCGATGCTGGCCGAGGTGAAATAGTCGACCGGCCCCTTTGCCAAGATTCTGGCCGCATCGGCGCCCAGCAGATCGGCAAGGAAGTTGCGGAATGCCACCTCCGAATCGAACGGCTCGTCGTCGTCATCGCCGAACGCCGACGCCGCGGCATCAGCCAGTCCGAACATCACCGAGGTCAGCGGCATGCCCATCAGGCCAGCGAACAGGCCAGTCATGCCGAGCACCCCACCCAGCTTCGTGCGCGCCTCGCGGCGAACCTCCGGTGCCTGGCCCTTGATCGACTGGTACAGGTTTCTCCACAGGAACCACGTCATGTTCAGGCTGTACTGCCGGAACAGCAGTAGCACCTTCGCTGCGTTGCTCTGCATGAAGCGCGCACGGTTGGCGTTGCTGTAATCGAAGTGGCTCTCCGTCACCACATCACCGGCGTACTTCACCGCCTCGTTGAACGTCTGGCCACCTTGGCGCGCAAGGCGGAAGGCCGCCAACGCGGTTGCCTCTCGGTTCACTACCTCCGCCTTGTGGAACAGCCAGGAGATCACCTGCATGCCCTTGCGCACCGCAGGGTTAAAGGCGCGGGTGTCCGTTTCCGACAGGCCAGCCAGGTTGTGTGCCTGGGACTTGTCGATCGCGCCCGACGTGCGCCAGACGTGGTACGCCGCACGTTCTTCCGCATTGAGGTTGCCGGTGATGTCGCCCGTCGCGGTGCGCAGCGCAAGGCCCATCCCGGACGACAGGGCCGAGAACGCCTTGCCGACCCCGAAGCGGGCGGCCAGCACCGGGAAGGTAACGATGGCCGTCTGCGACAGGTTGACCAGTGCGGCCGCCGGCGTGGTGCCCAGGTACCACGCGAAGCCCAGCGAAGTCAGCCCGCTGACCGTCTTGGAGTCCTTGGGGTTCATCACCCACTCGTGCCGCTTGTTCATTTCGCTGTAGAGCGCCGCCCCCTTTGCCGCCCGCTCCGGATCACTCTCGGTCAACCGGTCAACGGCTGCCTTCATGTCCATCAGATCGGCGTCCAGCTCGTGGGAATGGCGGAGCCGCGCGACCTGGAAGCTGCCGTGGAAGAGGTTTGACGAGAACGACCGCAGGGCGTCAGCGCTGTAGCCGGCCGTGCCCTTGCGGTGGATCTGGTGCTTTCGCACCGACAGCTCCGGCAACGTGCGCAGGTAGAGCTGGTACACGTCGTCGCGTGTGCTCTCGTCAATGCCGGCGTTGGCCAGCAGCTCCTGCAGGTCGGCCATGAAACCGCCGCTGGCACCGGCCAGGCTGCGGGCCTCATCGAGCTTGCGGCCCGCCTTCTTCACGGTGAAGCCGCGCGCGGGCAGCTCCCGCTGTGCCTCCCGCCACTGCTCAACCTTCTCGTACATCAGGAAGGCGGGCTCGCCAGCAGCGTCCGTGGCGGAGATCCAGAACTGACCGAAGCGCTGCAGCGGGAAGTAGGGGCCATTCAAACGCGCCGACTCGAACTGCTGTCGGATCTGGCTCACCATCGTCGCTTTGGACTTCCGGTCGGCCTGCAGTGCTTCAATGCGGTCGATCAGGGCCTGCTCCATCTGTTCCGATTGGCGAACGTAGGCCTGCTTGGCGGTGCGGTAGAGCTGCTGGCCGGCGGCCGGCAGCGCCAGGAAGCGCCGGACCAACTCGGGGTAGACCGCCTTTCGAGCCTGCTCCTGTGCGAGCAAGTCATCCAGTGCCTGCAGCTCGGCCTCCAGGCGGCCCACTGCCTCCGACGATCGCGCCTGGCGCATGTCCTCTGCCACCGAGGCCTTGCGGCGCTCGATGCTGGCGGGGGTGACGATCTCGTCGGGACCGCGGCGGGTGGCGCCGGTACGCAACGGCACATAGTCTTGGGACGGGTCGACACCCTCGATGGTGGTGTCGTGCATCAGGTTCGCGGTCGCATCAGCCCCGGCGCGGTCCTTGCGCTGGAATTTCTCCCAAGAATCGGCGGTTCCTGCGGCCTCCTCCTGCATGATGTTGCGGTCGGTGGCCATCTGCTGCACACGGTCCGCGTAGGCCGCCACCTGCTGCAGGTGCAGGTCGTTGCCCAACTCGGCCAGATGCCGCAGGGTCAGCGCACCGAGCCAGGCCGGCCGAGTGTTCTCGCGCAGATTCTCGGGCTTCAGCCCCCGGAACATGGCCTTCAGTTTGTCCGCCACCCGGCTCGACGGTCCACCCAACGCGGCGTCCACGGCCGCGACAGTGGCCGCCGGATCGGGCTTCGAATAGCGCATGTCCGCGTTACGCGAGTTGAATGCGCCTGTGTTGGCGGTGGCCGACTTCACTTGGCCCGGATCGAACGCAATCCACTGGCCGATTTCGGCCACGTGGATACCGTCGTGCCCTTCGGCCTTGAGGGCCGAGCGAAGCGCCCTCGCCTCCTCGAAGGAATCGACCGCGAGGAACTGATCGAGTGTCATGGCCTTCGGATTCTGCAGCGACAAATACGCGTCAATCACGCGCTCATCGGCGGGCACGCCGTCTGCTGCCTTCTCGGCGTACCGCGTCGCCTTCGCCTTGCTTTCATCGAAGAAGAACCCCAGCGGGGCCGTCATGTGCCCAGTTGAACGGCCCAGCCTGGCCGGATCGAACGACCAGAACTCCTCGCCGGTACCGTGGTACACGACCTTGGGGTCGCCGCTGGCATCGACCACCTGCGACCGACCGAACCATTCCCTGAATTCGGGGCTGCGGACCTGATCGGGCCTTGACATAACCCAACCGGGGCGATCCACGGAATTGACCGCATCCCGCAACTGCGATAGGGTCAGCGCCGTGAGCCCCGTTGTGGGCCGTGACGCGCCTTGGATGTGACCGGGTTCGCGCACGGCTTCTGCGGGGCTTACGTTTTCCAGAACATCCGATTGCTGCAGGTCGTAGGCGAACTTCCCGTTGCGCTGCTCCTGCACCACCACGCGGGCCACACGCAGCTCGCCGCCGATCCGGACCGGTGCGTAGAAGTCGTGATAGGCCACCACCGAATCGCCAGACGGGTTCACCGCAGATGTGTCCGCGTTCGGGCGTGACCGCCCCAGTACCGCCGCCTTCGTGATCTGCGGCAGCGCCGGAACCAGCAGCAGCTTCTCGGGCCGGAAACTCACCAGCTCATTGATCGAACGGCGGGTGAGGCCGATGTCCCAGCCCTTGTCGTCGTTGTGCATCACCGTGCCGGCATCGCGCATGCGCACCAGGTAGTCGCGGGCTACGCGACGGGCCTCCTTCGGCGGCAGATCCGGCGGAATGTCGCCCACCGTGACATCGACTACCGGGATGGACTGGTTGGGATCGCCGGCAGTGCGGGAGAAGGCCAGGCCGGCGCCTGCGCTGCTTGCGCGCGGGCGCGCTCCGCCTCGGACATAGCGCGATGCCGCGACCACGTGCTGCCTCAGCTCCGCTTCGCTCAACTGCAGCGTGAACCCGAGCTGCCGCAGGAAGTTGCGCACCGCCGTGATGGCTCGATCGATCACGCTGTTGCGGACGCCCTTTTCGGCCATCACGGCCACGGCCTCGCGGATGCCGATTTCCCGATTCGCGCCACGGTAGCGGCGGTCGATCTCTGCAAACAGGGCGGCATGCTTTCCTCCGGCTCGCATGCGGTCAATCGTCCGCGCAATGTCCGCCCACGTCCGGTCGCCAGTGATGGCTTCGATACCGAAATGCCCCACCGCCTCATGCGACAGCACCTGCAGGGCGCGCTGCGGACTGCTCAGGTTGTTGGCCACCAGGTAGACGGTCCCGGTCGAGTCGTCGTAGAAACCCTCCGCGCTCACGTACTCCGGATCGCTCTTTGCCCGCGCTGGCAGATCGGCATGGCTTTCCAGCACCACCACTGCCGGCGCCTCGCCGCCCCACTTCGCAGTAACCGTGCTGATCGCCTTCTTGGCCTGGGCCGCCGAGATGCCGCGGGTGGCGACCTCAGCCGGTCGTGACAGCTTCACGGCCTCAGCCGGTGCCGCCTTCTTGTCCACCAGCACCGGGGATTCGAAGGTGCGCGGCTCATACAACGGCATGCCCTGCCCGTCGGTCGCCTCCGCATACGGAATGGCCACCTCGCCGCGTGCGTCGCGGCCAACCACGAACCAGCCGTCAGCGGTCCACCGGTGGCCGGTCACCTCGAACGTCTTGCCGTTCCAAACCACCTCAGTCTCGACGGGCGCGCCGCTGCGGAGCCATGCCGGCGGTGGAACCGGGTTGGCCTGAATGTCGCGCTCAAGCTCCACCAGCGCCTTCTCGGCCGCCTTGAGCTGGTCGCCCATGTGGAACGGCTCCGTCGTGGCCTTGCGCAACCGCTCCGCCGTCGCCCGATCCTCGGCAATGCCTTCGGCCAGCTCCCGCACTTCAACCGGGTATCGGCGCAGCGCCGCCTCAAGGCTCGCCACGGTGGGCTGGTTCGACGTGATCTCGACGCCGCGCACATCCAGCACCAGGTGCGGCACCTCCGCGTAGCGGTCCCACATGGCCTTCACCGGGAACTCGCCGTAGGTGGCCACTCGCTCCGGGCCGTCACCAACACGCATGTTGGCCGAGATCCACTTCCCGATCGCCTCGCTCGCTTCCTTCCGGTCGGCATGGACCCCGCCGTCAACGTCCATGGAGAAGCCCTTGCCGGCATTCATCGCCACCAAGGTGTCCACGGCGTCAACCGCGCCGGCCTTCTCGATCTTCGAAAGCACCACCTCATTGCGGTCCGCACGGTTGCTGATCGAGCGAATCTTCGATTGCGAATCAGCAATGCCGCGGCTGTGCAGGCGCTCCCTCGACTGCAGGCCTTCGATCTTCTTGCGGAGCTTTTCCCGGATCAGGATGCGCGGATCGCCAGCCGCCTCCGCAAAGGTCTGCAGGATGTCGCTCTGCTCCTCCGCTGCCGCCTCTCCCTCGATCACTCGCTCATCGCCCTTGGAGCGCAGGAACGCCTTGATGAAGCGATCCTTCACCGCGAGCACCTGCCAGCGGCGGCCATCGAGTCGGTCCGTCAGGTAGCGATACTCGAGCACCGTGTTCCACTGGTTGCCCTGTCGATGACCGCGCCCGTTGCGTTGCTCGAGGTCGCCGGGCATCCACGGTGCGTCCAGATGGTGCGTGGCACGCAGATTGCGTTGCATGTTGACGCCGACACCCAGCGACGCGGTGCTGCCAATGACCACACGGATTTCCGACCGGTTCATGCGGTCGGCAACTTCCTTGCGCTTTTCCTTGCTGGTCGACCCATCCACCAGGGCAATCTGCTCGCGCGGGATGCCCTGCTCGACCAGACGAGCCACCACGTCCTGGATCGTGGAGAACACCTTGTAGCGCTGGTCCATGCGCGCCCCCACCGGGCCCACCTTGCGGGTGGCGGTGGTCGAGATCCCCAGCTCGGTGAAGATGACCTGGTTCGCCTCCGGATGGCTGCGGTAGAGATCCGCGACGTTACGCACCAGTCGGCTGGCCTTGCTGTTCGGGTCATCCTCCACACGGCCCTCTCGGCCGGCCAACTTCTCGCCGTCGAGCAAGCGCACATCCAGGCTTGCCTTGTTCGCCAGCCCTTCGGTGATGATGGGCGACTCCGGCAAACCGGCGAGCATGGCCTCCTTTCGGGCCTTGCTGCTCATGCCCCGCCAGGAGCGGGCATACCCTTGGATACGCTCGAAGGCAGCCTTTTGCGGCGCGGTCAGGTCTGCCGTCTCGACAACCACCTTCTTGTACGGCCGATCCTTTGCCCCCTCCGTTCGGCCGTTCAGCAGCTCGGCACTCTCGGCCTCGGTGAGCGTCTTGTCGCCCAGGCGCTTGCCAGATGCCGTACGGCGCGGGCGCATTTCCGGCATGTCATCGGCGAACACCACGTCCATGTACTGCCCGACCATCCGGCGCAGTTCGGGCACGTTGATGAAGGCGGCCAGGCGGGTGACCGCCTCGTATTCGGCAGCGGCGTTCAGCTCGACATCCTGCACTTCGCGCGCAAACGATCCGAACCAGCCGTCCCATTGGTCGACGCCGGCCGCCTCCATCTCCTCCGCCATCACGTACCGCATCTGGTGGAACACCTCGGTCATGGTGTTGGTGACCGGGGTGCCCGTGAACAGGTGCACGTTGTTGCCGTTGTTGTTGGTGCGGACGTAGCGCGTGAGGAAGTTCAGTCCAATCGACTGCGCTGAGGATTGGGTCTGCAAGCCCTTCATGCGCATCTTGGTGGTGAACGGCGGCTTCTTGAACTCGTGGGCCTCATCCACCAGCACCATGTCGATCCCCAGTTCCTCGAACGGGATGGCGCCGGGCCGCGACGCACGGTCGGCTTGGATCTGGATCGAGTTCAGGATGCGATTGCGAATCTTCACCAGCTCCTTCGCCGTTGGCGAGCGCAGCTTTTTCAGCTCATCCTCGTCCGCCAGCATTTCGGGCGTGAGCTTCGTTCCATCATCGCTGGCGGCCTCGTGCGCGGCCTCCTCGAGCTGGGCGATCTCTTCCGCTGCCAATCCCATCAGCGTGTCCTTCCGGAACGTCAGGCGATCCATCAGGGAATGAGGCAGTACCACGGCATCCCAATCGTCGTTGGCGATCTGGCGCAGCTTCACATCGACGGTCGCCGGCGACAGGTTGTCCACATACAGAACCTTCGCAGCCGGGTACATCATCTGAATCTCGGCAGCGACGCTGGCGCTGTTGGCGTTGTGCGCCAGCAGCAAGGGCTTCTTGGCAATGCCGTAGCGCCGCGATTCAACGGCAATACCGCCCATGGTGAACGTCTTGCCGGTACCCACCTCATGGGCGTTGATGGACTTGCGCATCACCAGGCCTCGCCAGATGGCGTTCCGCTGGTGGTCGCGCAGGTCGAACGGGCCGCTGCCCAACGACAGCGCCATACCCTCGAAGCTCAGGAAGGAACCGTCGAACTTAGGCGTTGCGTAGGCGTTGCGGACCTCGTTGTACTCGCGCTCCACCGCCACCTTGCGTTCGGCGTCACTCCACAACCATTCGGCAAAGCGACCGCGGATGTTGGCGATTTTCTCCGTCACCTCCTTCGTTGCGTCGACATCCACGCCTCCGCCGTCTCTGGCAGGGCGATGCAGCGTGATGGTCTGATTCGAGATCGCCGCGTTCATCAGGCGCTGGAACGGCACCTTGTCGGTGCCGAAGTTGGTCCGGGCTTCCGCCCTTCCCTTCATCGAATCGGGAATTCGGACCCGCCAGCGGCCGGCCGAGAAGGACACTTCAACGCCCTGTGCACTCTCGGTACCGAGCATGTGCGCGATGTAGTCGCGGTAGGCATCTACCGGCACCCAAGTGGCGCCGAGCTGCGTCTCGATCTTGTAGTAGGGGATGTCCGCAGGCACTACGTCCTTCAGCGCATTCACGTTGCGCTGAATGTGTCCCATGCCCTCCGCTACGGCTGCCTGCGCCTGCCGCAGCTTCTCGCGGACATTACCCGATAGGTAGATGTCCGAAGGCACGATGTCGCCGCCAGGAAGCTCGAACACGGCGCCCTGCTCGATCAGCTCGGCCTTGACCTCGGCCTCGGGGCGGCGGGCGATCTCGGCGATTTCGGCGGCGCTGGGGTTGATCGATCGATTGCGGGCCAGCACGAAGGCATCCGCCACGCTGGGGTTCTCAATGCGGCGAGCGCCGCGCGTGGTGCTTTCTGTCAGGATCCGGGCGGGCCGGAAGCCCTGCGTCCGACCATCCGGAACCTCGAGCGCCGCCAGCGCCGGATAGAACGGATCGTCCACCTTCCGCAGGTACTGCAGCCCGTAGCTCGCTCCAAGCCGGCCATGCTCCTGCACGAAGCCATCGTAGAGGGCCCGAAGCGCCGTGCGCGCCTGATCTGCGTCGGTACCGGCTCGTTCCGCCTCGATCAGTGCCGCGTACTGCTGCCGCATGTCGATCAGGCTCGAGAGCTGGCGCTCGCGCGCGGCCGTCTTGGCCGGATCCTTGACGGCGTAGGCAATCACTTCGCTGGCCGGTGCCAGGTGCTCGCCGCGCACGATGAAGAATCCCTTTTCCGTCTTGGTCAGGGCGTTCTCGCGATCGGCCGTGTGGTTGGTGATGTAGCTGACCTGCGCCGGGCGCGCATCCATCTGGTACGCCCCCTTCGGCACGAGGCGGGCAATGCGCTGCAGCTCGGCGCCCATGTCGGCCGGCCGGCGCACCAGCATCCCAGGCCGAGCACTGTTGGCGCCCTGCCCGTGGTCGATCTTCCCCACCACGTGGTCAGGATTGGCGTGGAAGTATTCGTTGACCAGTACCGGCTCGCCGGCCGGAGTCATCAGCTCCTTCGACTCAATCCATCCGGCGTCCATCGCCTGCGCCAACGGCACGTCGCGCTTGCGCAGAATCAGGATGTCCGTGACCACCTGCGTGCCGGCGTATTCCTCGAACGCTCCGGACGGCAGGCGGAATGCGGCCAACAGCTCGCCCTTCTTGGCCAGCTCTGCGCGGACGCCGAACCCCTTCTTGTCCATGGTGCCGGCGGACGTGATGCCCACCACCAGGCCGCCCGGCCGGGTTTGGTCAAGGGCCTTCAGGAAGAAGTAATCATGCAGGTGCGGGTTCAGGCGCTGGTAACGCCGGTCCGCAATCACAGTGTTCTCGAACGGCCAGTTTCCGATCACCAGGTCGTAGAAGTTGTCGGGGGTCTTCGACTCCTGGTACGGCATCACCCGCACGTTGGCGCTTGGGTACAGCAGTTTGGCCATGCCGCCCGTGGTCTGGTCCAGCTCAATGCCGGCGAGCTGGCTGCGCCGCTGCAGTGCCTGCGGCATCAGCCCGAAGAAGTTGCCGATGCCCATTGCCGGCTCAAGCACGCGGCCGCCTTGGAAGCCCATGGTCTTCACCATGTCCCACATGGCGGCAACCGTCGGCGGGTCCGTGTAGTGAGCATTCGTGATCGAGCGCTGCGCGCTCTCCCATGCTTCACGGCCAAGGTTCTCCCTCAGCCACGCGTCGCGCTGCTCCCATCCGGCCTTCGGTCGGGGGCGCTCCCACGTGCCTTGGAACAGTTCCTGGCCGAAGGAGCCCCAGCCGGTGTAGCCAGCAAGGACAGCCTGCTCCTCAATCGTGGGCTCTCGCCCCACGGCAGACAGCTCATTGAACAGCTCGATCGCGGCCTGGCTCTTTTTGAAGCGAGCCACCGGACCACCACCAGCGATTGCCGTCGGATCCGCGATGTGGAAGTTCCCCGGCCCAGGATTGGCCGGGCTGACCTCCGCCGGCGACTTCGCTACGCCGCGGCGCTGGGATCCCGCATCAGGTTGTTCCGCTCGGCCTGCTCGCGCGCGTCGGTCACCGGTAGCCCGGCTGCCATCAGCTCGTCCTGCTCCGTCCACATTCTCTGCTGCAGCACGTACGCCAGTGCGTCGGCCATCCCCTCGCGCTGCAGGCTCGCCAGCAGTTCCGGGTTGGTTTCCTTCCACGTTGCCAGAATCCGCCGATGCAGCTCCTGGTTGTGCATCACGTCCTCGTCGGCCTGCAGGCGCTTGTGCTCCTGCTTGATCTGCCGCACCCAGTTCGGGTCCAGTCGGTTGCTCATCAGCATTCCCCTGCTCGGTGTACTCGGTCTGTGCCGCAGCAGCGGCGATTGCGTCCACGTCGGCCGATTCAACGGCGGCCGCACTGTCCATCCCTTCGAAATCGGTTGCGCGCGGGTCAAACCTGACTCCCATGTACCAGCTTTTCAGGTATGGACGCACGCCCTCGCCAAGGTCGGCCAGCATCGCCTGGGCGTACGCCGCAAAGGTTCTGGCGCCCTTCTCGATATGGTACCCGGCCAGCGTGATGCCCGCCTGCAGGATCTCAGGATCGATCCCGGAGTTGAGCTGGCTCAGCTTGGAACGAAGAGTCGCACGCGCCCTCTCGGCCGCATCTTCCGTGAAAATGGTGTTCGCGCTTGCCTCGGGAGCGCGCGCGGCCTTCTTGGCCTTCTTCTCCGGCTTGCCCGTCGGCGCGGCGTCGCCACCGGGCTTCACCGCAACCCGACCGGGAACGATGCGAATTGCACCGTTCTCGAGGCGAACCTGCAGCGTGCCCTGCTCGTTGTCGATCTCCATCACCTCCGCAGCCAGGGTCTCATCGCCGGAGCGGAACTTCACGGTGTCACCGGCGCCGATGCCCTCCTCTGCGATGGCCTCGAGGTTCTCCGCGAACTCCTGGTCGATCTTGCGATGGATTTCCGTGCGCGCGGCGCCGTCGCCCTTGCTGGTCGGCTGGGCACCCCGGCCCTCGTTGCCGGCCGTCGGCGTTTGGCTCTTGATCGCGGTGTCCGGGGCCTCCTTCAGCACCCCCACATAGCCGCCGAAGTGCTTGCGCACCTCATAGTTGGCCGGATCGAGCCCACGCCGCTTGATCTCGCGCTGCACTACTTCGGGCTTGGAAAAACCCTCTTCCTTCGTATTGCGGGCACCGTGACGCGTGATCGTCTTCGCACCCGCGTTGAAGGTGGCCACCTGCTCATCGCTGGCGATGTTGTCCCGGTGCAGGCGCGTTACGCCCTGCTTGGTCATACGGGGCTTGCCGCTGGCGTCGTACGTCGGCAGCAGCACGCGGGAGCCTTCCAGATCCTTCTTGCGCACCTTGAAGGCTTCGCCGTGGACGTTGCGCACGGTGGTCAGCTCGGACGCCTTTGCGCCCATGACTCGATCTACTTCGCGGGTGTCGATCGCGGCGCGACCAGGTGCCGCTTGTTGATCCTGCTGGACAGCAGCGGGCACGGTCGTCCTGCTCGGATCCTTCACCCAGCGGCGGAACTCCTCCTGCGACATCTGCGTGATACCGCCCAGGCCATCCCAGCCCGGCTCGTAGTTGCGCAGATAGGTCTGTCGGGCGTCCGCTTCCGACGGCGCCCCCATGACCACCTTGTGTTCATCGAAGGAGCCATCCTTGTTCACTTGGTCCACCACGAAAACGGGCAGGCTCTCGTCCTCTGCCCGGTCCGTCATGAACACGTCCACGTGGTCCTTGTCGGCGCCCTTGGAACCCTTGAAATACCCGTAGTGGTCCTGCAGCGGCGGCCACTCGGGGCGGCGGCTGGTGCCGGCCGGGTTCTCGATCGACACATCCAGGCCAGCCACACGCGCATGGCCCTTCTTGTAGTTGCCGGCCTCCTTCTGCGCCTCGGTCGGCTCGGGACGCGCGTTCGCCGGGCTCGTCGCAGCCTCTGCTGCGGCGGCCTGGACGACCGACGGAGCACTCAGGGGCTCAGTCGCCGCCCGCTCAACTGCCGCGGTGGCGGGGGCGTTGCGGGTGCTTTCTGCGCCAGAAACAGGCTGCGGAACAGCGACACCTTCGACTGGAACCCCGCCAGCTTCCACAGCGCCGCGCGCCAGGTCGCCTCGTCCGGCTTCGGATCGTCCGGCAGCTCGTGCATTGGTCTTCGCCTCTTCGTTCAGGGCACGGCGATCAGCGAACACATCGCTCACCACCTGCTGGGCCTCGGGCGCATCAACACCCATGGCGCGCGCCAGCGTGCTCACGGCCGGCATGCGTCCATTCGTCTCCATCTGCCGATGCAGGAAGGAGCGCATTTCATCAGCACCCGGCCGCTGCAGCACTTCCCCGGTTGCCGGATCCACGCCGCGCGGCGCGGACGGCAAGCGACGCGCGGTGCTCTCGATCAATTCGCCCTGGCGCGGGGGCACGGGCTCGCCCTGCAATGCGGCCGTCATAGCCTGCACGTCGGCGGCAGCCTGCGCTGCGCCGTTGTTCACGGCAACATTCACTGCGCGCGACAGGGGGCCATTCGAGGCGTCCGGTACCGGGCTTCCATCCGGCAGCGTCGGAGTGGCTACCGGCGCGGCCGCAGGGTGCTGAGCGCGCGCCTGATTTACATCCGGCGTCAGGCCGATGTTCTGCCGCTCCTGAGCAAATGCCGCATCAGCCGCGTCGCGCGCATACGCCTGGGCCGCAGTGACCGCCTGCCCCTCGGGGTCGACGGTGACCGCCTCCGGCGGGGGCAGCGCCAGCGGAGCTTGCTGCGGAACGCTGGACTGCTCCTCCGGCGCGTTCTGCGGCAGCCTGCGGCGGAAGCCAGACGCGGCGCCTGGCACGCTGCCGCCCAGCGCACCGGCGGCGACGTTCTCGAGGTAGTCGTCGTAGGCCTCAGCACCAGTCAGCGCCTGCCGCGCGCCAGCGCGCTCCATCACCGCCTGCACGCCCTCGGTGGCACCTTCGGTGATCGCCCCCTCCACCGCACCTGTCAGCATGCGGCGCCCCATCTGCGGGCTCGCGGAGGCGCCTCGGAACAGCCGGCCCGCGATCAGGCCCTCGGCCGCAGAGTCCACCAGGCCGGCCGGTACACCCCAAGCGATCGCGCGCGCGGCGTCTCCGCTGGTCAAAGCCTCGCCGGCCTCAGCGGCATCATCCGCTCGGCCCGTGTACGCGATTCCCACTTCCTGCCCGACGTTCAACCCGGTGTTGGCAAGGGCGCCCCCGCCAAGCTGTGCAAGGCGCTTCTTCGCCAGTTGTGATCCCGCCAGCTCCGCCGCCTCGAGACCGACGCCCTTGGCCAACTGCTGTTCCACAAGGTTGCGCACTTCTGCGTTGATGATCTTCTTGGCGCCGGTCTTGGCGACCAAGCCGCCCACGGCGCCGACCACCGCTCCGGGCGCAGCACCAACACCGCCCGCAGGAGCGCCGGCAGCACCACCTGCAGCGGCGCCGGCCGCAGAAACGGCCAGGCTTTGAAGGGCCTGGCCACCGAAGTTACCCAGGGTATCGCCAGCCCACTCACCGAAGGACGCGTCGCCCGAAATCGAGCCCTTGAACGAGGAGTTGTTCTGCAGCGGCTCAACCTCCTCACGCTGCACGCGCTGGTAGTTCTCCAATCCCCAGTCGCGCAGGCCATCGGCACCAACCAAACCGCCGGTGGCGGCCGCTGCGCCGTACAGCAGGCTTTTCGTCTCTGGCAGGCTGCGCTTGAAGCCGCGCAAAGCGGCTTCGCCGAAACCGGCCGCCTTCGGCTCGGTCGCCGCCGCGCCGCTCAGCCGGCGAGGCTGGGCGTATTCGGCATAAGGGTTGCTCGCCGCATCCTCTGGTGCCGCATGTTGAACGTACTGCTCGTAAGGGTTCTTGTCCTGCGACATCGGTTATTTCCCCAGGTAACGGGCCGCTGCGCCAGCGCCGAACGTGGCGTCGAACTGGGCGCGCGTGCCAGGATTGGCTCGCAACTGGGCAATGGCCGCCTCCGGCGGCGTAGGTCCGCCTTGTGGAACCTGATTGCCGCCGAGGAGTGTAGCAATTTGGGCATCCACGTCAGCCAGCGCTGATGCCTTCTCCTCGGCACTGAGCCCCAAGGAATCGTTGATGCTCTTGCGCTGCTCGCCGAGGAAGTCGAGTCGCACCTTCGGGGTGATCGCCCCGGCAGCGTCGGCCGCCCCACGGAATGGCTTGCCATCGGCGCCGGTGATCTGCCGCACGGTGCCGTCGTTGGTCAGCCCATAGGCATTTCCATCGGCACCCGTCAGCATGCGGGCCACCTGCTGGCCCTGCTGGTTGCGCTGCGCAATGTCTGCCGCCAGACCCAGCCCGCGAAGCTGCCGATCAGCGCCAGCCTCGGCGGAGCGCGCGGCGAGGTTCGCACCGGCCAGCCCTTCATCGCTGGCAATCTTGGCGGCGTTGTTCGCCATGCTGACCGCGTTGCCCTGCTCCGCCTGGTACTGATCCATCAACGCGCGGCGCATGCTCGGGCTGCCGCGCCCCTTGGTCCGCAGATCGGTGGCCAGCTCGCTCTGCCGCATTGCCGCTCGCCGTTCAGCTTCACCGGGCATGCCGATGACCGCGCCCGCCGCGCCGGTACCGGCGGCCCCGGCGCCGACCACGGGCAGGCTGGCGGGCAGTCCGCCAACGGTGCGCGCGTCGAATGCGCCCAGCGTGTTGCGATTCTCGTTCTGGCCAAGGCGGGCCAGGCTCGCGTTGTCGTACACGTTCTCGCCGTGTTCACCGATGCGCGAGGCAACTCCGCCCGGCTGGCCGTCCAGCGTTCGCATACCCGGAACGAGAGCCTTCGGATCGGCCTTGAGGTAGGGGTTCTCCGGCGCCCCAACCGTGCCATCGTTCACGATCACCGTCGGACCCTGCGGCGATGCCGCAGCAGCTCCCACCGGGCCAGGCGCTGCGCTCGTAGCGGCTGGTGCTGCCGGGCTGTCCGCTGAAACGGCGCCCGCCGCTGGCGCGGCCGCCGCTGCGCTCAATCGGGGCAGCGTGACCCGCAGGTTGAGCGGTTTGCCGGCATCCGGGTGCTCAGTGCCATTGAAGCCGCTCACGGCGTCTCGAGCGAAGCCGCCAAGCGTGCGGCCGGGCACCAGAGCGGCGTTGGCCAGACCTTCGGCTGCCCCCAGCCCGGCATTCACCGTTCGACGGTGCACCTTCTCGGTTTCGTCGGCCCAGTTGCGCAGCCCACGGCCAAACCGCGTTCCCGCCGCTGGCGCGGGTGCTGCGGCAGCCGCCGGTTGCCCGGCCGCCGCTTGGAGTGACGGTACCGCGCCGCCGCTCAGGCCCCGGCCTACGCGGTAGTCGGCGCCAGTGAGATTTGCCGTCGCTGCAGGCGCGAAGTTGCTGCTGACCTGCGGATACGGCTTCTGTTGGTCGTTTGCCATGGCGGTTCCTTTCGTGGTTACGAGGCGTCGGCGATCTCGCCGGAATAGTTGTAGCTGCGGCTGACCGAAGTCGAATCGCTGGCACTGCCGCTGCCGCTGATCGATGCGGAGGCATGGATAGCGCTCATCGCACCGGCGGCCATCTGAGCGGACATCTGGCCCGCCGAACTCATCGCGTCCTTCAGGGCCAGCGCGACCTGCTGCAGACGTTGCATGCGTGCTTCGAACTGGCGGCTGACCACCTCAAAGTACGCGATGTTGTTGCGCACCGATGCCTCTTGGGCGCGCACCCGGATCTCCTCAGCCTGGCCGGCATACCGCATCTGCTCGCCCCATCGCTGCGTATCAGCGGCATAGGTCTGAGCCCGCGCAGTGATCGCGTCCTTTCGCGCGGCGACTACCGCTGTCTGAGACTGCAGTAGGCCCAGGAACTTCCGCACACTGGCATCCGTGGCGCTCAGCTTCGCCTCGATCACGCGCAGTCTTGAGTTGTTGCGATCGCTGGCGGCAGAGACAGTGGCGGCATAGGCCCGCGCTTCGGCTTCGAAGGCCTGAACCTTGGCCACCTCACCTCGCACCTGTGAGTCGTACACCTCAAACCGGGTCTTCTCCGCACTCAGGCGCGCATCCCAGGCCTCCACATCCACCTTGTAGGCGTCGATCTTGTCGCGCTCGATCTCCGACCGGATCTTTGCCCCATGCAGCCGCGTACTGAACATGTCGGCCAGCACCTTCACTCCCTCGAGCTGGCTGGTATAGATCCGAACCCTCTGCTCATTGATCGTGCCCTTCAACTGCTCCGCTTCGATCTGCGCACGCAGAATGTCCAGCTTGGCCAACTCCGCACGCAGCCGCGCTTCGAACACCTCCCGCTTGGCTTGGATGCTCTGCAGCCGCAGGCCGAATGCCGCGGCATGGAGGTTGAACTCATCCTTCATCGCACCGAGCACCACCTCGGCGCCTTGGAAGGCCCTCTGCGCGGTCTGTTGCCAATGCTGCGACCACATCGATTCCAAGGCGATACCCTGCGCAACCGCAGTTCGAAGATTCTCAATCGCCCATTCTGCAGCCTTCGAGAACACATCCCGGCTGTGACCATTGGCATTCAGCGCCGCCTGTTCCCGAACAGCGTTCACCTGCTCCACAAGCATGCCCGGCGGCATGGTGTACCCCCGCGCCGCCCAGTCATCAGCCGCCGCGCTGATCGCCTTACGCGCGGTCGCATCCTCCCGTTCCACTGCGGCCGCCCATAGCGCCTCCTGCACCGCCTGTGGCATCGCGAAACCGCCGGCGAGCATCTTCTTGATGCTGGCCGACAGTTCGTTGAGCGCCATCGGTGAATACTCCTGCTCCTGCCAGTCGAACCGCAGGCTCGGAACATCGGTATTGAACGTGGGCACCTCCTCCACATCGAACGGTGGAATGTCCACCTGTGGCACGGGCGGCAACGTGAGCGCTTCCAGCGAGGGCGCCGCAGGCAAGGTCAGATCCGGCTCAACCGGCAACTCGACCGGGTTCACCGCCGGCCGCTCGGGGGCGGCGCCAGGGTTCAGCGGCGCCGGAGTAGCCGGCATCACCGGCAAGCCAACGCTCGGCTGGAACGGACCAGGATCATCGAGATCAAGATCATCGATAAGGTGCAGCAGATCCTCGTAGGGCGGCGGCACAACCTCCCCCACCTCCCCCAGCAAGTTCGGATCGGGCGGGGTAAAGGTCGGCATATCTCCAACAACGACCTCACTGGGCCGTATATCCGGTGGCGTCAGCTCCTGCGCCGGCGTCCAGCGTCCAAGGTTGTGGATGCTGGTTTCGGTCCGGCCCAGCCACTCGCCGGCCGCACCCATCATGTATTCCATGGCGTTGTTGACGTTCCGAATGGCCTCCTGATAGGCATTCTTCGTGTCATTCGACGGTGCGATCGAGTTGTCCATCAAACCCTCCTCTGGCCGGCGCTATCGAGCACCGACACGCTGTCAATCGTGAAGTCAGCACCGGCCTTGTTGCCGATGGTCGCCTGCCAGTAGCGAGACTTCAGGCCTCGCCCCAACTTTGCCCGCTGGGGCGCCAGGTCTTCAGCCAGGCGCTGCTCGAAATCGTAGGTGTAGAACACAGGCACCCCCTTGGGGGCGGCATCCACCGTCAACTGCAACCGGCCATCGGTGGTTGCGCCGGCGTACACCATTCGCATCGTCGCCGTCTGCTCGCCGGTCAGGGCCTGCTTGCCAGTCCGCACGTGCGCATTGATCGGCAGCCCGAAGTCGTCCTCGCCTTCAAGGCGAAACAGTCCGGCATCGCTGGCGCCGTACAACACGCCGTCAATCACCGCCAGCGAATTCATCGGAAGATCGGTGTAGCGGCTCATGGCCCAGGTGTCGGTGTTTGCAGTCCAGGCCGTGGTCATTCCGACGCGTCGCGCGGTATGCCCATCCCCGGCCGGCATCGGTGGCGATGGCAGGTATCGCTCCTCACCCCATCCAGCATCCACCAGCGTTCCGCGAGGCCGTCCAATTCCCGTGAACTGGTCAGCCAACACGCCGCGCTCGCGGATGAACACGATCGCATTGGCCTCCGCCGAGAGGATCTCACCGAGTCGCCCAGCATCGGCCAGAAGCGCGCTACGCGTTGCAGTGAAGAGCTCGTCCCAATGACCAAGCTCGGCCAAGCCTCCGGTGCGGGCGCTTGAGTACCGCTCTACCCCCTTGGCGATGTCCGCAAGCATTGCGGACGGCGATCCGGTCGGCATGTATTGCTCGGAAAATGCACCGCGCTCCTGCATCGCCAGCCGGCTGTTGCCGCCGTACGATTCTCCCCAGGCACCGGCGTCCGACATCGTGACCGACCGCCGCGTCGTCCACCGCTCGCCGATCCTTCCACGGTCCAGCAGCACAGCTTCGGGCAAGGCGACCGGTCGGTAGACCTCCTGCCACGTCCCGGCCTCAGCAAGCCCCAGAGTTCGAATTCCAATGTAGCTCTCGAGCACCAAGGCAGAGTCGCGCAGCGACACGGACAGGCCGAAAGAGTATGCCTCTACCACGCTCCCAGCGTCGGCCAGCAAGTCATTCCTCGCGATCAGCCACTGCTCGGAATGGTAGATCCCGTCTTCCAGCATGAGGCACTGATGTTCAGCCACCGTCGATTACTCCGATGTAGGTGAGGGGGCGGCTCTCCATGCCTGGGTACTGCGGTACACCCACCGCTCGGCTTCCGCCGTTGAGATTCAGGCCATACCGCGCAGACGTGGCCTCGCCCAGGCAGTTGTAGGTCGCTTCGATGTACTGGGTCAGGTTGGTATCCACCGTCGGTGACGGGGTAGCCCAAAGGCCGAACCCCAGCTCCTCCTCGCGGTGCGTGCGTATCTGCCCCAAAGTCGAGCTGCTGATCCACCACACCTCGTACTCGCCTCCCGGCGGTGACAACTCCCTAACCGGCGCGGGGAGCGGGGGTTCAGGGACGGAGTACGCCAGTGAAGTCGCATGCTCGCCGCCCGAAAGCCACGGTCCCTCATCGGCGGCATCGCCGCAGTCGTAGGGGCTGTAGCTGTTGCCGTCGTGCCAGGCCGTGCCGGCGAGCCAGTTGTAGTGCGCGTGGCGGACGCCGGGCGTGCACACAGTGCGCTGAGTCACCGGGCCGTAGCCGGTTGGATGCTGTTCGAGGCGTATCCAGTAGCTGGTACCGGGTTCCTCACCCTCGCTCGGTGGCCAGCCTACGCCGCTTGACCACTCTCCGCCCGACCACGGAGCGCGGTTCCGCCAGTGCTCGTAGTGGTGTGGGTCAAGCAAATAGCGATACTCGTGCTGAACCTCACGCTCGGTGCCGGCGTGGCTGCGGCGCCAGGCGTAGTAGTAGCTCTCGCGATCGCCGAAGGGTACCGCCACGCCGCTACCGAGGTCCGGCGATGAAACCCGCCTCACATCGGTACGGCGAAGGAATCGTTTGGTACGCGTCACTGTGCCCTCATTCGCGTAGGGCGGCCCGAAATCAATCACGTCGACGCTCGAGTAGCCAAGATCCTTGCTCACGATGTCGGTGTCTGCGGTCCCGGCAGGCAGCTCGTCGCGGTGGTCGAAATCATTCGTGTAGAACATCATCGGAACACGCCGCGTGCCCACCTCGTCGTGCGCACTCCACTGACCGACGTACATGCAGTCTTCAAGGTCGCTGGTGTTCTGTGCAGGAGCGTTTGAGTCCCGCACCCAGTAGAACTTGACCCATTTCAGGTCATTTCCGGCGAAGAAGACGTGCATGGTCGTGTGGCAGAGGGCCGGCTGCTCCGCCAACCGCGACGCAGGCTGCATGGAGTGGGAGACCAGGTGGCCCAGCAGCGTTTCGGGGAACCTGATGACGTTCCCGTTGTCCTGTTTGGCCGCCGGGGAGAACCACAGGAAGCCCTCGCTTACCCTGCTCACTCGAGCGCCCCCCACGGCGATCGGCTCCAACACCAATGCGTCGACATAGCGGAACACCGCCTCATCGGTACCTGTCGCCAAGGCACGCTGCTTTGCCGTCATACGCGCAGCCTTCCAGATTGCCGCGTCGATTCCATCTGGAACAAGCCAGCGTCGCGCATGCGCTCGAGGCGCTTCAACAACAGACTGTCGGCAGTCTCTATGACTGGCCGAACAGCGCCGATCTGCAGGCTGATCGCGTAGTGCACGCCCCGCTGCAGATCATCATCCCCAAAGCGCCATGCTGTGTTGTGCGCTTCGTCGCCACGCAGATTGAACGCCCAGCCCATGTCCGATGAGTAGGGACTGTGACGATAGAAGTCAGCGAGGTCCGCTCGCGCCGCGAGGCGCACAACTCGCCCCGCGCGGATCCATGATTCCAATGATCCTGCTTTTGGAAACGGCTCGCCTGTCGGGAAGCCTCCGAACTGCTCGAGGAGGTGGAGCGCGTCAACGTCTCCGCGCTGCTCGAGCAGCTCACGGAAGGTGCTGCTCAACGTGGCGTCATGCAGCGGCAGCGGCATCGCGATCACTCCCGCACTGCCACTGATCTCCACCAACCACCAGCGGCCATCCGCTGCCCGCGTCAGACCGTGCGTGCGGTAGAACTTCCAATCGTAGCGAACCTGCAGCCCCTCATTGGCCACCTCCCTGAGGTATGTGGACTTGGAGCGGGATGATGGCGGGGTACCGCCGTCCACGTCGGTCTGCGCTGGCTCGCTGCGGATCTCCTCGTACAGGCTGACTTCCCGCCCGCGTGCCTGTCCCCTCTTTCGCGGGCGGCTGACGGCGCTTGGCGGCCGAAGCCCATCAGTGCTGCACAAGCCCCCGCATCGCACCGGAGTACATCGTCGGACGCAGCAGCGTGTACTGCGAATAGACGCGCTCGGCCGCCTGTCCGCTTGTTGTAGGGTTGCGCAGTTCGGGAAAGCCCTGCAGGGGCTCCACAGCCAGGCGCTCGAGCTCCTGATAACCGTAGGAAGGAACCTCCACCTTCTTCCCCCACAGGCTGTAGGTTTCCGCGCAACGGAA
>NZ_JBSZIF010000006.1:0-1166432 GCF_056491205.1 Stenotrophomonas sp. C9D9 | reverse complement strand
CCACAGGGCTAATTACCCATACCAGCGGCACATGGTGCCAGGCAAGTGAGGCGCCTCGTGGCGTGTTCGGCGCTACCGTCACCGTAAGCGTGGCAGACCTGAGCGGCGGTTCGTTGACTATCCGTTGGTGGGGTAAACGCCACCATCACCGCAGGGACCGGACGGCGATATGTCAATGTGGTGGCGCCCAGCTCTGGCACTGGCAATCTTCTGGTGAAGTTCACCGGCACATGGGTGACGTATCGAGAGGGTTGCGGTTGTACGCGGTAGTGGATATGTCTGGATTTTTTTGCAGCAGGTAGTAGCGTTCGGTATCGCTAATTCAATGCCAGAGGTTCTGGCAGAAAAAGCTATCCCCAGTCAGTTGCACCAGCAACACCAAATCAGGACGCTGGCGCAGGCATCATCTTGCTGAATGGGCTCCCCTCTGGGCCCACCTATCTACTCGGCGTAAAACGTTCGTCTATCGCCTGTCATGCGTGCAACTCCATCCATTGTGATCTACAGCAAGACGACAGGAGCAAGTGGAAAGGGGTCCGAGAGATGGACAACGCTGCGGCAGACGTGAATGCAAGCGTGGCGGGTCCTTCCGATTCCAACTTCTTTGCATTCGGCAGCAGCTCACAGCGATTGCAGGCATCAACCTGCAATTCCAATGGTTCGGCAGACGCGGAGATCACGTCATGATCTATCAGCTCACAGAGTCGCCCGATATGGTGATGCGGCTGCCCGACAACTGCACAGTATCCAAAGGGCATGGATTTGGGACGAGTATCAGAGCGTGGCTAGCGCTGGGGAATAAGCCAGATCCCGTTCCCCCTCCGTATGAGCCTCACTCGCCAGAGCACTATCGAGCCATCCGAGCATGGGCATGGGAGTGGATGAGCCACGGTTATACGAGAGCGGCGCTACGACGGCATAGAAAGCTGCTGCAGCTACGCAAGCAGTACGGTCGCGCATTATAAGTCCGAGGCGGCGGCGATGATTGCGTGGCGTGATGCGGTGAACCTTGCTCTCGAGCAGTTGGTGATGATTCCACCGACTGGCGTTGAGACGCCGGGGAGCAGGTGCGTGCGTTGCTGCCTCGAGCCAGAGGCGTTTCCACTGGCCAGAGAAGGCGGAGCTTCCGCTTGATGCGGGAAGTCCTGCAATCGTGATCTAGGCTACTTGCTGCAGCAAGTCCTCGCGGTTGTTCCGCGGCGTGTTCACCGCGGCTCGACACGGTAGAAGCCTCCATCGCCGGTGGCTCACTGGCCAGTAGCATCGCCATGGCGTCGTCGGGGCTTGCGGCCATCCACTCATCGATCTGGCCAGCCTGCAGCCAGACCGGCATACGGTCGTGAATGTGGGCCGAGACGCCGCCGCTGTCGCCGGTGATGATGGTGAAGGTTCCCAAGTTGCCGTCGGGCAGTAGGGGGCTGGTGTCCTCCCACAGGCCGCGGCCAGCAGCGGGCCGGTGGCGTGGATGAACCAGGGGTCTTTCTTCCCGTCCTCGGGGTCACCGCCAGTAGTAGCCGGCCATGGGGATCACGCAGCGGCGCTTCTTGCCGACCGGAAGGCTGGCTTGGTGGCCACCGTCTCGATTCGGGCATTGATGGTCGAGCCCTGCAGGCCCTTGGCCTTGGCCCAGAACGGCAGCAGGCCCCACGCCAGCCGGGTGACCTGCCGGCCTTCGCCGCGATCGAGGATCACCGAGGCGCGCTGTGTCGGCGCCAGGTTGTAGCTGGACTGGATCTCGGGCAGCCGGGGGCAAGGTCAGCCAGCCCCGGCTGGCCGAAGTCCGATCACGGGGAGCTGGACGACGCCGCACATGGCCGAGGGTAGCCCTGCCGGCCGTGGCCGGGGCGTGATCCCGACGGTTCAGTCGTCTAACGCTTCCTTGTCGCAGCCTTTGCGACCGCCAGCCGTATCCTTCCGGCCATGCTTCCCCTCGCACGGCTACCAAGGCTTCCGCGCTGCCCCGATCCCCACCGGCTGGGTCCAGCTGGGCGATACTTGGGTGCTGTGGTGGAGCGGCCGGCAAATCGCCAACGTCAGACGCGGAAAGGATGGTGCTGTGCGCGTGCGTCTGGATGCCCGGAAGATGTGGCAGATAAGGAAGTTCCGAGCCGCCAGCATCGCCCAGGGCAAGCGCTACGCCGAGCGGTGGTGTGCGGTCAGGCTCTACCCGGAGATGCGCCTGCGCGCGGCTGTGGCCCGGCTGCTCGGACACCACGCCAGCCAAACCAACCCCTCGAACCGCTTCCCGGCCTGCCAACCCGCGAGCAGCAGGATCAGGCCCGGCGCACTGGCCGAGGCAACCGCCCTCGCCACAGCGCGGGTCAAGGGGGGGGGGGGGGGGGGGCGTTAAACGCCGGCGACCAAACCTGCCCAAGCCCACACGCAAGGCGTGGGTGAGGGCAGGGCTGCAGCAGATGCGGGGGAAGCGCGGGGCGTGTAGGCGTGCATCCGGCCCGCACTTCACCACGTTTCCATCGCGCAGGCCGTCGAGGTAATCGGCCCAGACCTGCATGATCCGCACGCGCTCCTGCAGGTGCGATGTGCGGGGGTTTGCTATGCCCGGCCGTTGGGATCCTTCACCGCGTGCGCAAGCTGGTGCTCGATGATGTCTAGGGGCGGAAGTGCAGGAAAAAAGTCTGCATCCAAGATGGTGCGAGCCGTCGCGCGGAAGCCGTGGCCGGTCATCATCGTGCGGTCGATAACCCATGTTGCGCAGCGCTGCGGTAACGGCGTTCTCCGACATTCGGACGCTTTGCATCGCGCGGCACCAGAGAACACCCGCTTGCTGCCGGCCGGAGTGATCGGCTTGATGTCCTCCAGGATCTGCAGCGCCTGCCTGGACAGCGGCAGGCCAAGTGCGCAAGAGCGCATCTTCATCTTGCTGCAGGGATGGTCCACACGGCCGCTTCGAGGTCGAATTCCTCCCATTCCGCATGCCGCAGTTCGCCAGACGCAGGAACACCAGCGGCGCCAGCCGCAGCGCCGAGAAGACGGGTGATGGCAGACCCGCTGTATGCCTCGATGGAGCGCAGCAGGCCTCCCAACTGCACGGGGTCGGTAATCGCTGCGTGGTGGGCTTCTTTCGGCGGCGCGAGCGCTCCCTTCAGGTCGGCAACCGGGTTTCGCTCGGCCCGGCCAGTGGCCACGGCGTACCGCATGATCTGGCCGCAGTTCTGCATGATCCGGTGCGCAGACTCGATCGCGCCGCGCTCCTCGATGCGCCGGGCCACCCGGAGGAAGTGCGGACAAGAGGAAAAGTCGGCGACAGAACGCGACCCGATCCACGGGAATACGTCGTTCTTCATCCAGGCCTCGACCTTCTCCGCGGGATAACTGGGCACCCAGGGGCGCGCGGCCAGCCACTCATTGGCGATGGTCTCGAAGCTGTCCGAGCCGAGGGCGGAATGGGCGAGGGCAGCGGCCTTCTTCTGCGCGCCCGGATCGACGCCTCGGGCCAACAGCCGGCGGGCTTCGTCGCGGGCCTCGCGCGCGCGCGCCAAGGAGACATCCGGGTACAGGCCGATCGACAGCAGCTCTCCTTGCCGGCGATGCGGTTACTTCCAGCGCCAGCTGCGCGCGCCGGTCGGGGTGAGATAGAGGTACAGGCCGCCACCGTCGGTGATCTTCTGCGGCTTGTCGCTGGGCTTGGCGCGCCTGATGGCTGTCGAAATCTGAGACAGAGGCATTGGGGGTATCGCTCAGTGGGTGCGGTCGGATACCCCTTAAATACTCCCACCGTCTCATGGATTGAAACGGATTGCCCCGGTCTGCTGCGGACAATAAAAAAGCCCGGAAACCCTTGTGATGCGGGGGTTTCCCGGCTTCTACGGTCCTTGACGAACCGTTCGTTGGTGGAGGTGGGCGGAATTGAACCGCCGTCCGAAGGCACTCCATCCCCAGCACTACATGCTTAGCTCACCGTTGGATCTCGTCCCCGAACAGCACGGTGCGCGAAAGCGCATCCCGGGAACCAGCCTGTTGTGTTCTAGTGCCGGACTGACAGGCAGCCACCCAGCGCGATTCCATGATAGTGACTTACACCGCGAGCATGGACACAAGCGGTTTCGAGGCTTAGGCCTTAAGCGGCCAGAGCGTAGTTGTCGTCGTTGGCAACTAGAGTTTTGCAGCTGGATTTACGAGGAAAGCTAGCCCCTGCGGCATGCGCCAGGCGACTTGACACCCCCCGTCGAAACCAATCACCCCCGGTTTCTACAGTGCTGCAAGGTACAGGGCCGTTCCGGTGTCGCCACGGGCAGGGCCTGCCCAACGATGCGAATGTTACGGCAATCTTGCTGAACAGTGTGCACGCAGTGGCTTCACGTAGAGGCAGCAGTGCATTCCCAGAAGAGAGCCACGCGGCGGGTCGCCTGGCACATTGCCATGCCTGGTTCGACATGTTCGAATCCGTGGGTGCCTCTCCAGGATTGCGCGATGGCCGTTTTCATCAGTTCCGGCAGGATGCGGTTGCGATGGATGGGGATGGTGGCCGTGGGGGCCCTGGCACTGCAGGCCGAGACTGTCGCGGCCGCAGAATCCTCGCGTGCGTCGGTGGAGGTGGCGTACAGCCCCCCGCTGGACCTGTTCGACCTACGACAACCTTCCGGATTGGCTGCCGAGCTATACCACTGCGGCCTACCAGCAGGAATGGCAGCGGCACTTTGGTCTGGACGAGCGTGATCGCCACTTGCTCGCCGGCTACGCTGCATTCCGCCGGCGTACGTCACCATTGGCAACGGGACGATGAGGGCCAAAGGGCACGCCGGCTGATCGCCTGTTCGCGGGCTCCGATACCCGCACGGGTGATTCATATACGCGCCATTTCCTCGCTGCGGCCTCTTTCGATGCCGCCACTGAGAGTGCGATCGCCGCCCAGACTCCGACGATCAGGCGCTGCTGAGGCAGTATTACGCGCGCTTCGCGCCGCGTGCACGGCGCCTGTTGACGGCGGCGCAACCGTTCACGAGCAGCAGGACGCGCTGCCCGTCAGCTCACGTCGCCTCCAGTGGGCAGGCTTGCGGATGAAATGAAAGCCTTCTTCAAGGTGGATGCTCCCCCGACCTTCCAGGTTCGTTTCCTCGGTGGCCGGATGCCACGCAGACGCAGGCAAAGCTCCGTGGCGGTTACATTTTCCTGTTCTCGACGTTCGAATGCCGAAAAAGAACTGGGCACCGATCGTGATGCATGAATACGGCCGATTTTCTTTCCGCGGGACAACCATTGAAGCAGCGGCAGCTGTTGCGCTGGGGCGTTTGCTGCGCTATGTCCGGAAGCATTGACGTTGCCCAATCCGTTGAATGCCCTGGAGGAGCCGCTGGCCATCTACTGGGGCCAGTATCGGTTCCAGCATCAGGTGCGTGGCGGAGAGACGCTGTCGGGCGGCGTCCTCGTGGTACATCCAGCCGCGTGCGGATCGTGCGGCGAAGGCATTTGCCATTGCGTTTCCGGCGGGACGGCCCGCACGACGCCTGGAGGTCGGCCCGCTGCTGGATGCGGCGGCATCGGTGTGTGCTTACGCCAAGGTTGGAGGGGCATAGCGTTGGGGTGCTGTGGCAGGGCCAAGGCAGGATCGATGGCATCGGGACTTCGGCGTGACCTGCGCGCGGGCCGTAATGTGCAACTCTGTTGCAGTGCGCCGGTCATAAGCGGATTGGTAACTCATTGGCACGAATTTGCGACACACTGGAAGAACCACCATCCGAGCCAGGACAGACGCGGAGACTGTGGGTGACCGAGGCCAGAACAACGCAGCCTGCGACAGCTGGTCGGAACCGCGGGGCTTCGACTACCGGGGGCGGGCGTTGCCCCCCGGCTGGGTCTGGGCCGTGCTGGGCGTGCTGCTGGCGGACCACTTGGTTGACCCAAAGTTGCCGGCCACGGCCACGGCGACTGGGGTTTGGGTGAGCAGGCGAGCGCGGTGGTGGTGCATTGGCCGCAGCGCGACCGCACCCACTGGCTGGGCTGGCGCCTGCCGGCGCTGGGGCGGTGATGGCGGCAGGACCCACTGGGGGGCCGGAGGTGCTGTCGCAGTGGTTCGAACATGGCCTGGCCGTGGTCCTGATGTCGCTGGCCAGTCTCAGCATCGGTGTGCATGTCGGCAGTCACGGCAGCTGGCGCGCCAGTTGCAGGGCGCCGATTCGCTGGATGACGCCCAGCTGGCCCTGTTGCCGGCCGACGCGGCCCGGATGGCGCAGCAATGGCGCGCGGGCGATGACCGTCATGCGCTGGAACTGGCGGTGGTGATGCACCTGGCCGTGATGCACACGGGCTGGCACCACGCATGCGCGGGCGGGGGCCTGCTGGCAGGCTGACCGCAGGCAGCTCCAGCGCCGACGCGACTACGAGCCCGACAACGACTTGCGCAGGTGGACCCGCTCGTGCCCGGGCGGGCAATCGGAAAGCGCCGATAGACGGTGTAGCCCTGCCGCAGGTAGAAGGTTTCGGCCTGCCGAGTCTCGAAGGTATTCAGCATCACGTTGCGGGCGCCATGGTGGCGCGCGGCGGTTTCTGCCTCCGCCAGCAGGCGCTGGCCAATGCCTTGGCCGCGCAGTTCCAGGGGAGAGAGGGTCCACCCACAGCACGTGCACCTGCAGCCAGCCGGCGCAGACGTCAGCCAGCACGCCACCGGGCAGCGCGCCGTGCTGGTCATGCCAGGCCGGCGGACCGGAATGTCATCGAACGCATCGCCGCCCTTGAGCCTGGTTGAAGGCCAACAGGCACGCGCACAACGTGCGCGATTCATGGCGCTGGCGGTCACCGATGGCGCCGATGGGGGCGGTCATGCGTCACGGTTGCCGCGACGCATCACACGCTGTTTCTCGATCGCCCGAGTCGCGGTCCTTGGCAGCAGCGCTTGTCGTGGGTCTGCTTGCCCTTGGCCAGCGCGACTTCGCAGCTTGATCTTGTTCTTGCTCCAGTACATCGCGGTGGGCACGATGGTGTAGCCATCGCGCTCGACCTTGCCGACCAGCTTGTCGATCTCGCTGCGGTGCAGCAGCAGCTTGCGCTCGCGCCGAATCATTGGCCACCACGTGGGTGGAGGCCTGGATCAACGGGGTGATCTGCGCGCCGATCAGGAAGATCTCGCCGTGTTTCACATAGGCGTAGGCGTCGATGATGTTGCCGCGGCCCGCGCAGGATCGACCACTTCCCTCCCTGCAGGGCCAGCGGCCTCGAAGAGCTCTTCGATGTGGTACTCGTGGCGGGCACGCTTGTTCAACGCGATGGTTTTGTTGGCCGTCGCGCTCTTTGCTTTATCCTTGCCGCTGTTCTTGCTCATTTCCGGTATTCTCCCGATTCGGGCCCGCCCGGTCGATTGCCGAAACGTCCTGTATTCATGCCTACTATCCGCCGCAGCGCCCTGGTCGAACGTTCGCGCCACGCGCAGTGTTCGACCTGGTCAACGACGTCCAGGCCTATCCGCGCCGTTTCCGCTGGTGCTCGGCTGCCCAGATCCTGGAGCAGGGCGAGGACCGCCTGGTGGCGCGCCTGACGTGGGGCCTGGGCTTGTTTCATACCTGGTTCCAGACCGAGAACACCCTGCAGCGCCCGCACAGCATCGACATGCAGCTGCGCAATGGCCCCAGTTCAAGCAGCTGCACGGCCGCTGGGAATTCCATGCACTGGCCGAGGATGCCTGCAAGGTCACCCTGACCCTGGAGTTCAAACCCAGCTCACGCCTGCTCGGTCGGCACTGGCGATCGGCTTCCAGGGGCTGGCCGATCGCATGGTCAACGATTTCGTCCGCGTCGCCGACGAGGGCTGAGCGATGATCGAGGTCGAGGTGGTGCTGGCCTGGCCAGCAGCGCGTACTGTCGCGCCACCAGGAGCTGGAAGAGGGGGCGACCGTGGCCGACGCCATCGCCGCCGCCGCGTTTGAAGGCAGTGCCGATTGTCCGGCCGCCGCCGTGCATGGCGTGCTGGAGCAGGCACGTCCACGCAGGCGCTGCTGGACGGGGAAGGTACACATCGAGCTGCTGCGCCCGCTGCTGGCCGACCCCAAGGACAACCGCCGGCGTCGCGCGCTCGGCGGTTGATCCCGGCAACCCGTCCTTGCGGACGGGCAGGGGCCTCAGCGGCCCTTCTTCTTCTTGTCCTTCGGCAGGTTGCGGCCGAACTGGCGCACGGTCTGCTGGCCAGGGCCTTGTCGTTGCCCGGGAAGTAGTCGCCTTCCCAACGGGTCACGGCGTCATTCTCGAAGAACGCCACGCAGTTCTTCACTTCGGTACGGCCGAGGGCGGTTCACGCGCTGGCTGGAGGTGTAGTCCCAGCCGCGGCGCTGGGCGTGGAACGGGTCGGGAATGGACGGGGTGCCCAGCAGCGCGGTGACCTGCTGCTTGCTTTGCCCGACCTGCAGCTTGGCCACGGCATCTTCCCGGGATCAGAGTTACCCTGATAGATCGGGGTTGCTTGTAATGATGCGCCGCACCCGGCAGTGGACAGAGGCGACGGCAGCGACCGACGGGAGATTGCGCATCGGGACTGGCGGTTGGGGAAATCAAACCGATGATACACTCCCGACATGCCACCGCGACCCAATCCGAGGCAGCTGGCGCTAAATCGCCAATGAACGGAGACCTATGGAAACCCACGACCTGCGTAAAGTCGGCCTGAAGGTGACCCATCCGCGGATGCGAGCTGGCGCTGCTCGAGCAGCGCAATGCCCAGCACCACATGACCGCCGAAGACATCTACCGCCAGCTGCTGGAGCATGGCGACGAGATCGGCCTGGCCACGGTCTACCGGGTGCTGACCCAGTTCGAGGCCGCCGGCCTCGTGCTCGAAGCACGATTTCGAGGGCGGGGAGGCCGTCTACGGGCTGACCGTGGCGGCCACCACGACCACATGGTCGACGTGGACAGCGGCAAGATCATCGAGTTCGAAAGCCACGAGATCGAGGAGCTGCAACGCAAGATCGCGGCCGACCACGGCTACGAGCTGGAAGAGCACTCGCTGGTGCTGTACGTTGCAAGAAGCGCAAGTAAGCCGATCCGGCCAGCTGGATGCGACGAAACCCCGGGCTTGCCCGGGGTTTTTCGTTGGGTGGGGTCAGATCCCTTTCCCCTGGGAAAGGGATCTGACCCCAGGGGTTTCGGATGCGCCCAGCAACACCTCCAGATCCACCGCCTCGGCCATGGCCCGGTTACCTGCATCGCCCGGATGCAGGTGGTCGCCGGAGTCGTAGGCGGCGGCCATCCGTGATGGATCGGCCGGGTCGCGCAGCGCCGCATCCAGGTCGATCACCGCATCGAACGGGCTGTCGCTGCGCAGCCAGGCATTGAGCTGTTGGCGCAGGGCCTCCTTGTCCGGCTGGTAGTAGTCGTCCAGCGGCGTGCCGGGCAGGGCGTCGGCGAAGGCGTCAGGGTGGCGACGAGGATGCGTAGACCCCGCCGATGGGCCTGTTCGGCCAGGGCGCGATAGCCGGCCTGCAGTTCGGCCAGGCTGGGCCGGGGCTGCGCGCGGGCAAAGGCGGTGCCGGGCCAGCTGATGTCGTTGATGCCGATCAGCACGATCACACTGTCCACGCCGGGCTGATCCAGTGCGTCGCGCTGCAGGCGGGCCAGAACCGACTCGCCCATGCCGTCACGCAGCAGCCGGCCGCCGGAGATGCCGGCGTTGACCACCGCCACGCCCCGCGGTGCCAGGCGTGCGGCCAGGTGGTCGGTCCAGCGCAGGTCCTGGTCGAGGCTGGCGGTGGCGCCATCGGTGATCGAATCGCCGATCACCACCACGCTGCGCGCGCTGGCGCTGGCCTCGACCTCGATACCGGTCAGGAACAGGCGGGCGGTAGTGGAACTGGCACCCTGCAGGTCGCGCGCCAGGGTCTGGTTGCCGCCGGCGATCCAGCTGGTCTGGCGCCCCTCCCAATGGAAGGTCTGCAGTGGCGTCGGCCCCGGCACAAAGACATTGACCTGCAACGCCTGGCGGTCTTCCGTGGCCACCGCCAGTGGATCGCTCAGCCGTTCCTGACCGGGCTCGATCGATACGCCGGGCTGGCCGTCGAAGCTGAGCGGCTGCGGGGTGACACCCGCGTGTGCGGCCACGCTGGCCGCCCCGATCCGCAGCGGCTCGGTGCCGTAGGCATTGCTCAGCCGCACCCGCAGCCGGGGCCCGCCCAGGCTGATGCGCGCGGTCTGGCGGAAGGTCTGGTCCTGCAGCGTGGCCGGAACCAAGGGTCGGGAACAGGAAATCGGCGCCCCAGACCGGTTGCGGACTGGCCTGCCAGCTGGCGACCCAGTGCGGGTCCGGGGCGGCGCTGGCTGCGCTGGACAGGGCGATCAAGGCGGTCGCGGTGAGCTGGCTGAAGCGGTTCATCGGGCAATCCCGGGAGGAGGGACGGCCATGGTGATTCTCCATCGATCTGTGAACTAGACTGCGCATGGATAATCATCTGTGAACTGGATTCATCGCCATGGCGCGACCCGACATCGAACCGATCCGGCGAACTGGAAGTGTTCGTGCGGGTGATCGAGACCGGTGGCTTCTCCGCCGCCGCACGCACCCTGGACATGACGCCGTCAGCGGTGAGCAAGCTGGTGGCCCGGCTGGAGCAGCGGCTGGGTACGCGCCTGCTGCAACGCTCCACCCGCCAGTTGCAGCTGACCCCGGAAGGCTGCGCGTTCTACGAGCGCGGCCTGCGCGTGCTGGCCGACCTGGAGGAGGCCGAGCGCTGTGCCAGCGCCCATGCCGAGCCGCGTGGGCGGTTGCGGGTCAATTCCAACGTGCCATTCGGCCAGCATTTCCTGTTGCCGCTGCTGCCGGCGTTCCTCGAACGCAACCCGCAGGTAGGCGTGGACCTGACCCTCAACGACGAGGTGATCGACCTGCTTGAGCAGCGCACCGACGTGGCGGTGCGGGCCGGTCCCCTGAAGAGCTCCAGCCTGGTGGCGCGGCGGCTGGGTGCGACGCGGATGATGATCGTGGCTGCGCCCGCCTACGCGCTGCAGCACGGGCTGCCACGCACGGCTGAGGAGCTGCAGTCGCATAACCGGCTGGATATCGGCCATGCGCGGGCGATGCAGGGCTGGCCGCTGTTGCAGGACGGTCGCGAACGCATGCTGCTGCCCAGTGGCAATGCGCGCGCCAGCAACGGCGATGCACTGCGCCAGCTGGTGCTGGGTGGGCTGGGCATGGCGCGGCTGGCAGCGTTCCAGGTGCAGCAGGATATTGCCGCCGGGCGCTTGTTGCCGGTGCTGGAGGAAGCCAACCCCGGTGACCTTGAAGAGGTGCACGCCGTGTTCCTGGGGCAGGGCGGCTACCTGCCGCTGCGGGTGCGCGCCTTCCTCGATTTCCTGGTGGAAAAGGTCGATCTGACGCGGCCACGGGGGTAGTGCGGGCCGCTGGCCGCAACCTCACGATCTTCGCCGACCCCCATCGGGTTGCCGGCCAGCGGCCGGCTCTACCGCGCGGAAGCCGGGCCCATGCTCGGCTCGGCCCGCGTTACACCTGCAGCAGCTTGCGGGCGGCGGCGCGCGCTTCCTTGCTCACTTCCACGCCACCGAGCATGCGCGCCAGTTCTTCCTCGCGCGCCTTGCTGTCCAGCTTTTCCACTGCGCTCTGGGTCATGCCTTCCACCGGGGCCTTGCTGACCCGGTAATGGGCATGACCCTTGGAGGCGCAAAGTGTACCTGTGGCAGGTGGGTCACGCACAGCACCTGGCGCTTTTCGCCGAGGGGCGCGCGAGCTTTCTGGCCAACAATGTCAGGCCCCTGCACCGCCGATGCCGGAGTCGACCTCGTCGAACACCATGGTCGGCACCGCATCCAGGTCCAGCGCAGCCACTTCAATGGCCAGCGAGATACGTGACAGTTCACCGCCCGAGGCCACCTTGCGCAGTGCGCGCGGCGGCTGGCCGGCGTTGGCCGCCACCAGGAATTCCACGCGCTCGGCACCCTGCGGGTCGGGCTTGCCGGCGTCCTGCGGTTCCAGCTCGATCAGGAACTGGCCGCCGCCCATGCCCAGCTCGGCGATGATGCCGGTGGTGGTGGCCGACAGTTCGGCAGCGGCGCTGCGACGGCTGGCGGTCAGCACCTCGGCCTGTACGCGCCAGGCGGCGGCGGCCTTGTCGATCTCGCCGGCCAGGCGCTGCAAGCGTTCGTCGGCGCCGCCGCGCAGCTGTTCCACTTCGGCATGCATGCGCTCGCGCTGCGCGCCCAGCTCGTCCATCGGCACGCGGTGCTTGCGGGCCAGGTCGTGCAGGCGGCCGAGGCGACGCTCGTTCTCCTCGAACTGCTCCGGGTCGGCATCAAGGTCGTCGTGCACCCGGTCCAGCAGCGACAGGGCTTCGTGCAGCTGGATCGAGGCATTCTCGATCAGGCCGTCCACCTCGCCCAGGCGCGGGTCGTGTTCGATCAGGCGCGACAGTTCGTGGCGCACCTGCTGCAGCAGGTCCAGCGCGGAGCTGCCGTCGTCGCCATTGAGCTGGTTGCTGGCCGCCTGGCAGGCGCTCAGCAGGGCGCTGGCATGGGCCTGGCGGCGGTGGCTGGCACCGAGTGCGACGATCGACTCCGGTTCCAGGTCTTCGCGGTCCAGTTCGCGCAGCTGGTGTTCCAGGAAGCCGATCCGGTCACTGACGTCGCCCTGTTGCGACAGCGCCAGCGATTCATCGACCAGCGCCTGCCATGCGGCAGCGGCGCGGCGCACCTGGCGGCGCTCGTTCTCGTTGCCGGCATAGGCATCCAGCAGGGCCAGCTGCGATGGGCGCGCCAGCAGGGCCTGCTGTTCGTGCTGGCCGTGGATTTCCACCAGCAACGAAGCCAGGTCACCCAGCTGTGCCAGGGTCACCGGGCGGCCATTGATCCAGGCCCGCGAGCCGCCGTCGGCGCGGATCACCCGGCGCAGCTGGCATTGTTCCTCGTCGTCCAGCTCGTTGTTGGCCAGCCACTGGCGCGCGGCCTGCAGCTGGTCCAGCGCGAACTCGGCCGAAAGCTCGGCGCGCGCAGCGCCATGGCGGACCACGCCACTGTCGGCGCGCAGGCCGGACAGGAAGCCCAGCGCGTCGACCATCAGCGACTTGCCGGCGCCGGTCTCGCCTGAAACCACGGTCATGCCTGCGCCCGAACTCCAGTTCGGTGGCGCGGACGACGGCGAAATCCTTGATCGAAAGATGTCTGAGCATGGGTAAGGGGGTGTCAGCAGCCGCGCAACGCTAGCACGCGGGCGAGGGAGGTCCGAATGACTTGCCAAGGTGATCCGCCGCCATTATCTAGTGTCCGTGTCTCACAGGTTGATTCCATGCACGGTTCTCCCGACCAGCTTGCCCCGCGTGCGCGCCATCTGCTGCGCACGCTGATGCGCGCGTTACATCCAGGACGGTGAGCCGGTCGGCTCGCAGACGCTGGCGCGCGTGGCCGGCCTGGAAGTCAGCCCGGCCACCATCCGCAACATCCTGGGTGACCTGGAAGACCTGGGGCTGCTGGCCTCGCCACACACCTCGGCCGGGCGCATCCCGACCGCGCATGGTTACCGGGTGTTCGTCGACAGCCTGCTGCAGATGCAGCCGCCGGGCGAGGGCGAACTGGCCCGCCTGCGCCAGGAGCTGGCCGGCGGCGGCAGCACCCAGGCCCTGCTTGGCAGCGCCTCGGAGCTGCTGTCGGCGATGAGCCACTTCGTCGGCGTGGTCAGCGCGCCGCGGCGCGAGCAGTTCGCGTTCCGGCAGATCGATTTCGTGGCGCTGGACGGGCGCCGGGTGCTGGCGATCCTGGTGTTCGCCGACAACGAGGTGCAGAACCGGGTCATCGAGACCCGCCAGGAGTTCGCGCCGGGGCAGCTGGAACAGGTCGCCAACTACCTCAATGCGCATTTCGCCGGCCTGCCGATGGCCGAGATCCGCACCCGCCTGCTGCTGGAGCTGCGCGATGCCCGCTCGGAGCTGGAGCAGCTGCTGGCGCACAGCATCGAACTGGCCGAGCAGGCCCTGCAGCCGGCGGCCGATGACATGCTGGTGGCCGGCCAGACCCGCCTGATGGGGGTGCAGGACCTGTCCGACCTGGAACGCCTGCGCGAGCTGTTCGAGCTGTTCTCCAGCAAGCGCGAGATCCTGCAGTTGCTGGAGCGCACCATCCAGGCCCCGGGGGTGCGCATCTTCATTGGCGAAGAGACCGGGATGATGCCGTTGCAGGGGGTCTCGCTGGTCACCGCCCCGTACACCGCCAATGGCCAGGTGCTGGGCGTGCTGGGCGTGATCGGCCCCAAGCGGATGGCCTACGACCGCATGATCCCGCTGGTCCAGGCCACCGCCGATGTGCTTGGCGCGGCCTTTTCGCCGGCCGGGCGCACTCCCGGAACATCCGACGCTTGAAACGCAGCATCCCGCCCACACTAGGGTGGGTGGAGGCGGAGACTGACCGCCAGGGACCCAGACATGAACCACGAACATCCAGATATCGAATCCCAGCAGACTGCCGCCGATGCGGCCGCCGCCGCCGGCGTCAACGACGAAGTGGAGCGCCTGCGCGCCGAAGTCGAGCAGATCAAGGCCGATGCGCTGCGTGAGCGCGCCGACCTCGAGAACCAGCGCAAGCGCGTTGCCCGTGACATCGAGCAGGCCCGCAAGTTCGCCAACGAGAAGCTGCTGGGCGAGCTGCTGCCGGTATTCGACAGCCTGGATGCCGGCCTGAAGGCTGCCGGCGATGACCCGCATCCGCTGCGCGAGGGCCTGGAGCTGACCTACAAGCAGCTGCTGAAGGTTGCCGCCGACAATGGCCTGGTCCTGCTGGACCCGACCGGCCAGCCATTCAACCCGGAGCACCACCAGGCGATCAGCCAGGTGCCGGCCCCGGGCGCCGCTCCCGGCACCGTGGTGACCGTGTTCCAGAAGGGCTACCTGCTCAACGAGCGCCTGCTGCGGCCGGCGCTGGTGGTGGTGGCCGCCGACTGATCGATCGGACCGGGCGATGCCCGGTCCCGGTCGTGCCGGGCCATGCCCGGCAAGGTTTTCCAGGCGCTGAACACAGCGTTCGGGAGATGGCTTGAATGTTCCACGAGCCTCCCCCACATCGTATTCATCCACCGGCCGAACGGCCGGACTGACCCCAACAAGCATCCTCAGGAGTCTCCCCCATGGGCAAGATCATTGGTATCGACCTCGGCACCACCAACTCGTGCGTGGCGATCATGGACGGCGGCAAGGCCCGCGTCATCGAGAATTCGGAAGGCGATCGCACCACCCCGTCGATCGTCGCCTACACCAAGGACGGCGAAGTCCTGGTGGGCGCCTCGGCCAAGCGCCAGGCCGTCACCAACCCGAAGAACACCTTCTACGCGGTGAAGCGCCTGATCGGCCGCAAGTTCACCGATGCCGAAGTGCAGAAGGACATCGCCCACGTCCCGTACGGCATCCTGGCCCATGACAATGGCGACGCCTGGGTGTCGACCAGCGATGGCAAGAAGATGGCCCCGCAGGAAATCTCGGCCAAGGTGCTGGAAAAGATGAAGAAGACCGCCGAGGACTTCCTCGGTGAGAAGGTCACCGAAGCGGTCATCACCGTGCCGGCCTACTTCAACGACAGCCAGCGCCAGGCGACCAAGGACGCCGGCCGCATTGCCGGCCTGGACGTCAAGCGCATCATCAACGAGCCGACCGCGGCCGCGCTGGCCTATGGCCTGGACAAGGGCGACAACAAGGATCGCAAGATCGTGGTGTACGACCTCGGCGGCGGCACCTTCGACGTCTCGGTGATCGAGATCGCCAACGTCGACGGCGAGAAGCAGTTCGAAGTGCTGGCCACCAACGGCGACACCTTCTTGGGCGGCGAAGACTTCGACAACCGCGTCATCGAGTACCTGGTTGAAGAGTTCAACAAGGACCAGGGCATCGACCTGCGCAAGGATCCGCTGGCCCTGCAGCGCCTGAAGGATGCTGCCGAGCGCGCCAAGATCGAGCTGTCCAGCGCCCAGCAGACCGAAGTGAACCTGCCGTACGTCACCGCTGACGCCTCGGGCCCGAAGCACCTGAACATCAAGCTGACCCGCGCCAAGCTGGAAGCACTGGTGGAAGACCTGATCAAGAAGTCGATCGAGCCGTGCCGCGTCGCCCTGAACGATGCCGGCCTGCGTTCGAGCGACATCAGCGAAGTGATCCTGGTCGGTGGCCAGACCCGCATGCCGAAGGTGCAGCAGGCGGTGACCGAGTTCTTCGGCAAGGAACCGCGCAAGGACGTCAACCCGGACGAAGCCGTGGCACTGGGTGCTGCGATCCAGGGCGGCGTGCTGGGCGGCGACGTCAAGGACGTGCTGCTGCTGGACGTGACCCCGCTGTCGCTGGGCATCGAGACCATGGGTGGCGTGTTCACCAAGATCATCGAGAAGAACACCACCATCCCGACCAAGGCCTCGCAGGTGTTCTCCACCGCCGAGGACAACCAGTCGGCCGTGACCGTGCACGTGCTGCAGGGTGAGCGCGAACAGGCCCGCTTCAACAAGTCGCTGGCCAAGTTCGACCTGTCCGGCATCGAGCCGGCCCCGCGCGGCCTGCCGCAGGTGGAAGTGTCCTTCGACATCGACGCCAACGGCATCCTGCACGTGTCGGCCAAGGACAAGAAGACCAACAAGGAACAGAAGGTCGAGATCAAGGCCGGTTCGGGCCTGTCCGAGGAAGAGATCGCGCGCATGGTCGCCGACGCGGAAGCCAACCGCGAAGAAGACAAGAAGTTCCAGGAGCTGGTGCAGGCCCGCAACCAGGCCGACGCCCTGATCCACGGCACCCGAAGTGCCATCACCGAGCACGGCAGCAAGGTCGGCGGCGAAGTGATCGGCAAGGTCGAGGCGGCCCTGGCCGACCTGGAAACCGCGATGAAGGGTGACGACAAGGCGCAGATCGAAGCCAAGTCGAAGGTGCTGGAGGAAGCTGGCCAGTCGCTGTTCGCCGCTGCTTCGGCCGACCAGGGCGGTGCCCCGGGTGCCGACGCCGGCAACGCCGGCAAGGCGCAGGACGACGTGGTCGACGCCGAGTTCACCGAAGTCAAGGACGACAAGAAGTCCTGATCCGGACCGACACGGGACGCTGGCCATCAGCGTCCCGTTGTCGCATCAGGGTCCTGACCGCCCACCGGCGTGTCGGGGCGCCCGACGCAAGAGCGGACCTGGTTCCGCTCTTCCGCTTTGACGAATCCCGACTTTCCGGAACCCGATTCACGATATGAGCAAGCGCGATTACTACGAAGTGCTGGGCGTTGCCCGCACCGCCACCGACGACGAGCTGAAGAAGGCCTACCGTCGCTGCGCGATGAAGTTCCACCCTGACCGCAACCCGGGTGATGCGGCGGCCGAAGCCTCCTTCAAGGAGTGCAAGGAAGCCTACGAAGTGCTGTCCGACGGCAACAAGCGCCGCATGTACGACAGCCACGGCCACGCCGCGTTCGAGCACGGCATGGGCGGCGGTGGTCCGGGCGGCCCGGACATGAACGATATCTTCGGCGATATCTTCGGCAACATCTTTGGCGGTGGCGGCGGTGGTCCGCGCCAGGCCCGTCGCGGTGCCGACATCGGCTACGTGATGGAGCTGGACCTGGAAGAGGCCGTGCGCGGCGTCGAGCGCCGCATCGAGATCCCGACCCTGGCCGAGTGCGGCGACTGCGATGGCAGTGGCTCCGAAGATGGCAAGGTCGAGACCTGCAACGTCTGCCATGGCCGTGGGCAGGTGCGCATCCAGCGCGGCATCTTCGCCATGCAGCAGGCCTGCCACAACTGCGGTGGCCGTGGCCAGATCATCGCCAAGCCCTGCAAGACCTGCCACGGCAACGGCCGTGTCGAGGAAGACAAGGTGCTGTCGGTGAAGGTGCCGGCGGGCGTCGATACGGGCGACCGTATCCGCCTGCAGGGCGAAGGCGAGGCCGGTCCGGCCGGTACGCCGCCGGGTGACCTGTACGTGGAAGTGCGCGTGCGCGAGCATGCGATCTTCCAGCGCGATGGCGACGACCTGCACTGCGAGGTGCCGATCCGCATCTCGCAGGCGGCGCTGGGTGACACCGTACGCGTGGCGACCCTCGGCGGCGAAGCGGAAATCCGCATCCCGGCCGAGACCCAGACCGGCAAGCTGTTCCGCCTGCGTGGCAAGGGCGTACGTTCGGTGCGCAGCCGCAGCGAGGGCGACCTGTACTGCCGCGTGGTGGTGGAGACCCCGGTCAACCTCACCAACGAACAGCGCAAGCTGCTGGAACAGTTCGAAGCCACCTTCGTCGGCGAGGAAGCGCGCAAGCATTCGCCGAAGTCGGCCACCTTCATGGATGGCGTTAAGGGCTTCTGGGACCGGATGACGTCCTGAGTTTTTCGACGGAAGCGATGAGCTATAGCGCCGGGCCATGCCCGGCGTTGTCGTTTGTGGTGCAGTAGATCCACGCCATGCGTGGATGCCGTTCAAGGGATCATCGGAAAAATGCCGCCGGCGTCTGCCCCAGCTGCCGCTTGAACATGCTGGTGAACGCGCTCGGGCTGTCGTAGCCCATCGCCAGCGCCACATCGATGACCTTGTCGCCGACCGCCAGTCGCTCCAGGGCGGCCAGAAGCCGCGCCTGCTGCCGCCACTGCCCGAAGGTCATGCCCAGTTCGCTGGCGAAATGGCGCTGGATGGTCTTCACGTCCACCTGCAGCGCCTGCGCCCAGTCCTGCAGCGTGGCATCGTCGCCAGGATGCTTCTGGATGTGCTGGCAGATCCGCTGCAGGCGCGGGTCGGTGGGCGAGGGCAGGTGCAGCGGCAGCACGTCCATGCGGTGCAGTTCGTCCAGCAGCAGGCGCACCACGCGGCCGTCGCGGCTGTCGTCCACGTGCGCGGACTCGATCAGGCTGGCGGCCAGCAGCAGTTCGCGCAGCAGCGGCGCCACCTGCACTGCGAACGCCCCATCCGGCAGTTGCGGTGCAAAGTCCGGTTCCACGTACAGGCTGCGCATGTGCACTTCGGCGATGCAGTCCACCGCATGCGCCATGCCGGCCGGAACCCAGATCGCGCGGGTGGAGGGCACGACCCAGCGGCCGCCGTCCGCGCGCACCACCATCAGACCGGACATGGCGAAGACCAGTTGGTGACGGCGATGCCGGTGGGGCGCGATGTGGGTGCCGGGCGGGTAGTGGCGGGCGCGGCTGGTCACCGGGCGATGTACCGGCACCTCGTTCCACGGCGCGGTCTCGCGGATCGGGCAGGGAGTGTCCTTTTTGCGATATGCCATGACCCGAACGCGGCAGAAGGGAGTGGGGGCCCACCGTAGCATGCGTGGCTCGCCCCCAACCTGACTGTGTCCATGTCGACCCTGGCTTCTCCCGCAACGACCTCACGCCCGGTGGCTCCCGGCGTGCTGGCCGCCATCTCCACCTCGCATGTCGTCAACGACATGATGCAGTCGCTGATCCTGGCCATCTATCCGGTGATCAAGGGCGGCTTCAACCTCAGCTTCACCCAGATCGGCCTGATCACGCTGACCTACCAGCTCACCGCGTCGATCTTCCAGCCGTTGATCGGCATGGCCACCGACCGTCGCCCGGCACCCTATTCGCTGCCGATCGGCATGGCCTCGACCCTGTGCGGCATGCTGCTGCTCGGCTTCGCGCCGAACTACGCGGTGGTGCTGATGGCGGCGGCAATGGTCGGCATCGGTTCGGCCATCTTCCATCCCGAGGCCTCGCGCATTGCGCGGTTGGCTTCGGGCGGCCGTCACGGCTTCGCGCAGTCGGTGTTCCAGGTCGGCGGCAATTTCGGTACGGCGTTGGGCCCGCTGATTGCAGCGGCGGTGATCGTGCCGTATGGCCAGCATGCCGCATCGTGGTTTGCCGGCGCCGCCCTGATCGGCATCGCTCTACTGACCTATGTCGGCCGCTGGTACGCGTTGCATCTGGGCACGCCACGACCGGTCAGCACGGCTGCGATGGTGCCGCGGCATCCGCCGCGCACCGTGGCCAAGGTGCTGGCGATCCTGCTGGTGCTGATCTTCAGCAAATACTTCTACATGGCCAGCATCGGCAGCTACTTCACCTTCTACCTGATCCACCATTTCGGCATTCCGGTGGCACAGGCCCAGTTGCACCTGTTCGCGTTCCTGGTGGCGTCCGCCGCTGGCGGCTTCCTCGGCGGCCCGCTGGGTGACCGCATCGGCCGCAAGCCGATCATCTGGACCTCGATCCTCGGCGTGGCCCCGTTCGCGCTGATGCTGCCGCATGCGGACCTGCTGTGGACCACGGTGCTGGCGGTGCTGATCGGCTTCGTGCTGTCCTCGGCGTTCTCGGCGATCGTGGTGTACGCGCAGGAAATGATGCCGCACCGCATTGGCATGGTGTCCGGGCTGTTCTTCGGCTTTGCATTCGGCATGGGCGGGCTGGGTGCTGCCGTGCTCGGCCTGCTGGCGGACAAGACCAGCATCGAGTACGTCTACCAGCTGACCGCGTTCCTGCCGTTGCTGGGCATCGTGGCGGCGTGGCTGCCGCCGTCGCGGCCTGCGCACTGAGGGGTTTCGGTTTGCAGGGCTTGCAGCCCTGCACCTGCCGAAGCCAAGGCAACGTCAAAAGCGGGCTATCCGTGGGTTGGCGGGGTGGGTCCGGTTGAGGGGGACGCTGCAAGTACGTCCATGTAAGCTCGGTCGCCGCATCCATGCGGCTCACGCCCCCTCAACCGGACCCACCCCGCCTTCGACAGTTTTCCGTGATCTGTCGGAACAGCTCTTGGGGGTCAGATCCGTTTTCCGAAGGAAAACGGATCTGACCCCATTTTTGTCTATCGATATCTGAAAGATGTGTCGACCAAGGTCGACACCTACCAACAGACATCCGGAGTCTGTCAGAGGTGGGGCGGTGTGGGTGGGCAGGACCGTTGGCGCCATGGATGGCGCCATCGAGCCCCATGGATGGGTTTACGGCGTGTCCTGCCCACCCACACCGTCCCGCCAACTCACGGAATGCCGCTTTGGCTTTTGACGTTGACGTTGACGTTGATTCTGCAGGTGCAGGGCTGCAAGCCCTGCCGAAACCCCCTTGGGCGTAGAATGCGGGCATGAGCGAATCTCTCGATAACCACCTCGTCCACGGCCGCCGCCAGCGGCCCGACGGCCCGTCGCCGATCGATGTCATCTCGGTCCAGTCGCAACTTGTCTACGGCCACGCCGGCAACAGCGCCGCCGTGCCGCCGATGCGTGCACTCGGCGTGCGCGTCGCGGAAATCCCGACCGTGTTGCTGAGCAATGCGCCGTTCTACGACACCACCCGCGGCCGCGTGCTGCCCGCCGACTGGTTCGCCGACCTGCTGCTCGGCGCCCGCGAACGCGGCCTGCCGCAGCGGGCGAAGATGCTCGTCTCCGGCTACTTCGGGCAGCACCGCCAACGGTGCCGCCTTCGCCGACTGGCTGGACAACATCCTGCCGGCCTGCCCGCAGCTGCGTTACTGCCTGGACCCGGTGATCGGTGACACCCATACCGGCCCCTACGTGGAACCGGGCCTGGAAGCGATCTTCGCCGAGCGCCTGCTGCCGCATGCCTGGCTGGTGACGCCGAACGCCTTCGAGCTGAATCGCCTGACCGGCATGCCGGCACTGGCCGAGGCCGATGCCATTGCCGCCGCGCGCACGCTGCTGGACCGTGGCCCGCATTGGGTGATCGCGCACAGCGTGGGCGGCAACCCGGGTGAACTGGTGACCCTGGCGGTCGGTCGCGAGGAAACCTGGCGCTGGACCTCACCGCTGCTGCCGGTGGATGTGGCCGGCACCGGTGACGTGCTGATGTCGCTGGTGGTGTCGTTCCTGCTGCGCGGTGAGTCGATGCAGCAGGCGATTTCGCGTGCCATCGCTGGCACCCATGCGGCGCTGGAGGCGACCCTGGACAACGGTTTCGAGGAGTTCGACGTGATCGCTGCTGCGCCGGCGGCGCTGGCCGAAGGAACGCGCTTCCGCGCTGAACGCGTGGCATGAGCGGCCTGGATCCACGCACGCCGCGCACGGTCGGCATCATCGGCAGCGCCGGTGCCTATGGGCGCTGGCTGACCCGCTTCTTCCAGCAGCACCTGCAGCTGCAGGTGATCGGACATGATCCGGCGGACCCGGACTCGCACACGCCGGAACAGCTGCTGGCGCAGGCCGATGTACTGGTGTTCTCGGCACCGATCCGGCACACGCCGGCATTGATCGCCGAGTACGTGCGGAAGTCGGCGGGCCGCGAGCAGGGCAGGCTATGGCTGGATGTGACCTCGGTAAAGGAGGCACCGGTGCAGGCGATGCTGGCCTCGCAGGCCGAAGTGGTCGGCCTGCACCCGATGACCGCGCCACCGAAGGCGCCGACGCTGAAGGGCAGGGTGATGGTGGTCTGCGAAGCGCGCCTGCAGCACTGGCAGCCGTGGGTCGATACGCTGTGCACGGCGCTGCAGGCCGAGTGCGTGCGCGCCACGCCGCAGCACCACGACCAGATGATGGCGCTGGTGCAGGCGATGGTGCATGCCACCCACCTGGCGCAGGCAGGCGTGCTGCGCCAGTACCAGCCGCAGCTGGGCGATCTGGCCGCGATGATGCCGTACCGTTCGGCGTCGTTCGAGCTGGATACGGCGATCATCTCGCGCATCCTGTCGCTGAATCCGGCGATCTACGAAGACATCCAGTTCGGCAACCCGTACGTGGCACCGATGCTGGAGCGGCTGGTGGGGCAGCTGCAGGCCCTGCAGGTGCAGGTCGGGCAGGGCGACGACCGCGCACGTGCTGCATTCCGTCAGCACCTGCTGTCGGCCAATCACGCTGCCTTCGGCGAGCAGGCGCTGGCGGACGGCAACTACACGTTCGAACGCGTGGGGTACCTGCTGGCCGACCTGACCGAGCGCAACGCGCTGTCGGTGCACCTGCCGGAGGACCGGCCTGGCTCGCTGCGCGAGCTGCTGAACGTGTTCGAGCAGCATGGCATCAGCCTGGCTTCGATCCATTCCTCGCGTACGCCCGGCGGTGAAGTGCACTTCCGCATCGGATTCGTGGCCGGCAGCGACCCGGCGGCGATCACCCGGGCGGCAGCCGACGTGGACGCCAGCGGCATCGGGCGGGTGCTGGGCTGAATTCATCCACAGGCGGTGTGGATGGTTTCTGAGCAAACGTGTGGATAACCCTGCGCAGCCCTTGTCAGGCAAGGCTGTCAAGATGCTTGGCGAAAAATTGATCACGCCTTTTTGTAGCGTCGAGCCGTGCTCGACTGCTTTTCGCAGCCGCGCCCGTCAGGCGCAACGATAAACCCAGTGCCCACCAAGGTGGGCACCCACCAGGCAGGGTGGCAGCGCTAGATCATCAACCGCAGTTCGCCGCCGCTGGTAGTGAATTCCCGGCCATTGCGTACCAGATGACGCCCGTCATCCAGCTCGTAACGCGGCGTGGCTTCAGAGTGATGCCCGCTGCCATTCGCCTCGGGCTTGAACTCGATGATGATGTGGCTTTCGCCGTTGCTGTCGACTGCAGGGAACTGACGGAATGACATCACGTACCTCCTTCAGCGGATGCTGCTGATGCGAGGCCAGCTTGGTCCGGCCGATGTTAGCCGGCCGTCATCAATCGATGAACTGCAGTCGTGCCAGTTCAGCGTACAGTCCGCCTTCGGCCAGAAGCTGGGCATGGGTGCCTTCGGCGACGATACGGCCCTGGTCCATCACCACGATGCGGTCGGCCTTGAGCACGGTGGCCAGGCGGTGGGCGATGACCAGCGTGGTGCGGCCAGCCATCAGACGCTCAAGCGCCTGCTGCACACCATGCTCGCTCTGCGCATCCAGCGCGCTGGTGGCTTCATCCAGCAGCAGGATCGGCGCATCCTTCAGCAGTGCGCGGGCAATCGCCACGCGCTGCTGCTGGCCACCGGACAGGCGCGCACCGCGTTCGCCCAGCTCACTGTCGTAGCCCTGCGGCAACGCACGCAGGAAGCCATCGGCCTCGGCCGCACGCGCGGCAGCTTCGACCTCGGCGTCACTGGCCTGCAGGCGGCCGTAGCGGATGTTGTCGCGCGCACTGGCCGCGAACAGCGTCGGCTGTTGCGGCACCAGCGCCAGTTGCGCGCGCAGCTCGGCCGGATCGACCTGGCGCACGTCGATGCCATCGACGCAGATGTGGCCGCTGGCCGGATCGTGGAAGCGCAGCAGCATCGACAGAACCGTGCTCTTGCCCGCGCCCGACGGGCCGACCAGCGCCACGGTCTCGCCCGGGCGCACATGCAGGTTGAAGTGGTCCAGCGCGGCCTGGTCCGGACGTTGCGGGTAGTGGAACACCACGTCGTCAAACTGGATTTCGCCGCGCAATGGTTGCGGCAGAACGTGGGGCTGCGCTGGCGCGCGGATCTCGATGTCTTCCTGCAGCAGCTCGCCAATGCGGCCCATCCCACCGGCTGCACGCTGCAGTTCGTTCCACACTTCGGCCAGCGCACCCACCGAGCCGCCGCCGATCAGCGCGTACAGCACGAACTGGCCCAGCGTGCCAGCACTGAGGCGTCCGTCGATGACATCGTGCGCGCCCAGCCACAGCACGCCAACGATGGCGCCAAACACCAGCAGGATAGCGCTGGCGGTGACCAGTGACTGCGCACCGATGCGGCGGCGCGCGGCACCGATGGCATCGCCGAGTGCCTTGTCGAAGCGCCCGCGTTCATAGGGCTCGCGTGCATGCGCCTGCACCGTGCGTACGGCGCCCAGCGTCTCGCTGGCCAGGCTGTTGGCATCGGCGATGCGGTCCTGGCTGCTGCGTGCAACCGTGCGCAGCTTGCGCGCACCGATGATGATCGGCAGCACCGCCAGCGGGATGCCGAGCAGCGACCATGCCGCCAGCCGCGGGCTGGTGACGAACAGCATGGCCAGGCTGCCGACCACGGTGACGCTGCTGCGCAGCGCGACCGACATGGTCGAGCCGACCACGCTGCGCAGCAGTTCGCTGTCAGCGGTCAGGCGGGAGACCAGTTCGCCGCTGCGGCTGCGGTCATGGAATCCGGCACCGAGCTGGATCAGGTGTGCATACAGGCGGCTGCGCAGGTCGGCGACGACCTTTTCGCCCAGCAGCGACACGAAGAAGAACCGTGCGGCCGTGGCCAGTGCCAGCACCACCGCCACCAGCATCAGCAGGGCGAAGGCGCGGTTGATCCGGCCACCGCTGGTGAAGCCGTGGTCGATCATCTGCTTCACGGCGGGGGGCAGGCTCAGCGTGGCGGCCGAAGACACCGCCAGCGCCAGCAGCCAGGCGGTGAACAGCCCGCTGTGGCGGCGCACGAACGGCCACAACGTCCGCAGGCTGCCGAGGCGGCGCAGCGGTGGGGTCGAGGCGGGGGCGTCGTCCTTGTCAGTCATCCTGGTCGTCGTCTTGTATGCGGATACGGTCACGGGTGGCGTCGCGCAGGCGGATTTTCAATGCATCGACCTGATCGGCCGGCAATTCGACCCGCAGGCACACGCCGTTGGCATCGAACTGTTCATCGCGCTTTTCGGCGCCGAAGGTGGGCAGGGTGGCGTGCAGGGTGCCCAGATCCTCGAAGCCGGCCAGCAGCTGCAGCCGGGCCATCGCCACCAGCGGCACGCGCGGGGCGGTGCGCAGGCATTCGGCGGCAGCGCCACCGTAGGCGCGCACCAGTCCACCGGCGCCGAGCTTGATACCGCCGAACCAGCGCGTGACCACCACCATCACCCGGTCGAAGCCCTGGCCGTTGATCGCAGCCAGGATCGGCCGCCCAGCGGTGCCGGCGGGCTCGCCATCATCGCTGGAACGGTAGTCCTGGCCGTGCCGGTAGGCCCAGCAGTTGTGGGTCGCGTCGGCTACCGCCACCTGTTGCAGGAACGCCAATGCTGCCGCGGCGCCATCGATCGGCGCAGCATGGGCAATGAAGCGGCTGTGTTTGACTTCCAGCGTGTGGCTGACCGGCTGGGCGAGGGTATCGGGCATTCCCGCCATTCTACGGGGTTGCCGGAGGTCACTGTCCGCTTCAGTCGTCCAGCAGCGGGCGCAGGTCGCGCGGCAGGCGCGCTTCCGGATACTGCTGCACGTAGCGCTCCAGGCTGGCGCGGGCCAGGTCGCGCTGGCCGTCGTCGCGCCGCGCGCGGATCTTCTGCAGCCACTGCCGTCGCGGCAGCTGTGCATCCGCGTCCACTTCGGCCTGCACGGCATCCGCACTGAGCCCCGCGTCGGCGCCGCGGCGCATGACGCCGGGTGCGGAGCGGCTCGGGGCCTGGCGCTTCATCGAGGTGATCTCTACCCGATCCAGCGCCTGCGCCCGTTCGGCATCGGCAGCGTTGGCTACTGGCGCCTCGGCAGTGCGTGCTTTCAGCGCCCCTGCCGGGGCTGGCGCCAATGCCGGTGCAGGTACCGAGTAAGCGGCGGGTGCGGGTGGCGCGGGCGGTGCTGCTGCCGGCGCTGCGGCCGGAGCGGGCGGGAGCGCGGCAAAGGACGTATCGGTGGCCGCATCCGCCGCCACCGAACGAGCAGCCTGGGCAGGTGCTTCAGCGGTTTCGGCCGGCGCAGGCTTGGGTGCGCGCGCGGCGGACGGTGCCGGAGGGGCGGCAACAGGGGCTGCCTGCGGTACTGCGGGTTCGGCCGCGGTTTCCGAAGCGGCAACCGCGCTGTCAGCTGCACTGCTCTCAGCGACCTGATTGGCGGCCGCGACGTCTGCCGCAGCCGGTACCGCAGCAACAGCGGCCTCGCCTGCCGGAACCGGTGGCGGTTCCGGGCGCAGCTGCCAGGCAATGCCGATGGCGAACACCATCGAGGCGGCGATGCCGAACACCGCCGGCCAACGCGGACGTGTGCGCTGCGTGCGTGGCGCGTCCGGCGAGGCGACGGCCTCGGCAGCCGGTGCGTCCACGGCAGCGCGCGCCGCGGCCAGGATGGTGGCGTCCAGTGCAGCCGGTGGGGCCTGTTCGACGCGGCGGCCGAGCAGGCGCGCCAGCTCGCGTTCTTCCGGCGTCAGCGGTTCGTCTCGGTTCATGCGTTCAGTCCCGCACGCAGCTTGTCCATCGCATAGCGCAGCCGCGATTTCACGGTTTCCCGGCCTACGCCGGTGATCTGGCCGATCTCCTCCAGGCTCAGTTCCTGATCCAGCCGCAACTGCAGCACTTCGCGCTGCTCGGGCGGCAGTTGCTCCATCGCCAGCTGGATGCGGCGACGTTGTTCGAATTCGGAAAGCTCGGCTTCCGGGGTCTGCCCGTCCTCGATCGCGGCCAGGCGCAGGTCGGCGTCGGCCGGTGCGGCGGGACGATGGCGGGCGGCCCGCCAGTGGTCGTTCAGGCGGTTGTGGGCGATGCGGAACAGCCAGGTGCTGAATGCGGCTTCAGGTTGCCAGCCGGCACGGGCGCTGATCACCCGCTGCCAGACATCCTGGAAGATCTCCTCGGCCAGCGCGTTGTCGCGCAGTTGCCGCAGCAGGAAGCCGAACAGGCGCTTGCGATGGCGCGCATACAGGCTTTCGAACGCGCGCAGGTCGCCACCGGCCCAGGCCAGCATCAAGGCTTCATCGGTTGGCAGTGCGCTGGCTTCCACGGCGTACAGGGTAAGGCCTGCAGGCGGTGGCGCATAGCCGGTGACGGGGGCGGGCAGGGCGAGGTTCATGGCGTGGAAGCGGCTACGGACAGCAGGAAAAACGTACGGGCGCACGATTCGGGGTTTACGGGCTTCCATCGCCCCCCGGGTGGCGCGCTATGCTCGGCGGCTCAGGGGAGGCGACGCACAGACGGCGCCAAGAGATTGTCATTTGTCCACGCACGTTGAACCGGCGGAAGAGCCACCACACGAGGCCGTGCTGAGCACGGCGCTGGTGCGCGCATTGCATGCGCTGCTGCCGGATTCGGCCGTGGTCCGCGTTGGCTGGGACGACCCGCAGCTGGGCCGCGGCCAGGGCGGCTGGCCGGCTGTCGTGGTGGCTGGGGCGGTCACGGCGCCGGGCGCTGGCGACGGTTGCCATGGCTGGGAATACGACGGTGCCCGCCTGCAGTTGTCGGTGGAAGGTGCCGTGCCTTCCGCGGCGTGGTGGGGGCTGGCCCGGCAGGCCATGGAGCTGGCGCTGCAGCGCGGTCGCCAGGCCGGGCAGATCAAGGCGCTGGAAGAGGCTGAGCGGCTGCAGCAGGCGCTGTTCCAGATCGCCGATCTGGCCGGCGCCGACCTGGAGATGTCGGAGATGCTGCGCCACGTGCACGGCGTGCTTGGCACGCTGATGTACGCGGAAAACTGCTACATCGTCGAATACGACGATGTCCGCGACCAGATCCGCTTCCTGTACTTCGCCGACCAGGTCGACGACTTCGTCGCCGATCCGTCGCAGAGCCATGATGCCGGCGAGATGCCGCGCAGCCTGACCGTGGCGTTGCTGCGCCACGGCAAGCCGCTCAGTGGCCCCTCGCGCGAGCTGCTGGCGCGCGTGGTCGAGCAGGAGCACGACCCGCAGCGTGGCCCTGAAAGTCTGGACTGGCTGGGCGTGCCGATGCTGCGCGATGGCCGGGTCTGCGGTGCCATCGTGGTGCAGAGCTATGAGCTGGCGGCCCGCTATGGCGAGGCCGAGCGGGCGCTGCTGGGCTTTGTCGCGCAGCATGTGCAGACCGCGATGGACCGGCGCCAGGCGCAGGTCCGGCTGGAACAACAGGTGGAGCGGCGCACGCTGGAGCTGCAGCGCGCCAATCGCAGCCTGCAGGATGAAGTGGCCGAGCGCCGCCGCGCCGAACAGCTGCAGACCGCGCTGTACAACATCGCCGAGATGGCGATGTCGGCCGACAGCCTGGCCCAGTTCTACGGGCAGGTGCATGGCGTGGTCGGGCGCCTGCTTGACGCGCGCAATTTCTATATCGCGCTGGTGAACGGGGCCGGCAATGGCCTGGACTTCGTCTATTCGGTGGACGAACACAACGCCAGCCGCGCGCCACGCCCGTTCAGCCGCGGCCTGACCGAGTATGTCGTGCGCAACCGGCGCCCGTTGCTGGCTTCGCGGCAACAGATCGACGCACTGCTGGCCAGCGGCGAAGTACGCGAATCGGGCGCACGTTCGCATTGCTGGCTGGGCGTGCCGCTGCTGCGCGACGACGAGGTGGTCGGTGCGATCGTGGTGCAGAGCTACAGCGAGAACAGTACGTTCAGCGTGCACGATCAGCGCCTGCTGACTTTCGTTGCGCAGAACATCGGAACCGGGCTGGCGCGCCAGCGCGACCAGCAGCGGCTGCGTTCGGCGCATGCAGAGCTGGAGAAGCGCGTGGAGGAACGCACCCGCGAGCTGGCCGAGGTTAACGAAAAGCTGCTTGGGCAGATCGGTGAGCGCCTGCGTGCCGAGCAGCGCCTGACCCATCAGGCCATGCACGATGCACTGACCGGCCTGCCCAACCGCCTGCACCTGCTCGATCGCCTGCAGGATTCACTGGCGTTGGCCAAGCGTGAGGGTGGGCCGGTGTTCGCCGTGCTGTTCCTTGACCTGGACCGCTTCAAGCTGGTCAACGACAGCATCGGCCACGCCGCTGGCGACCGCATGCTGGTGGAGGTGGCCAAGCGCATCGTATCGATGGCCGGCACCGACGACGTGGTGGCGCGGCTGGGCGGCGATGAGTTCGCGGTGCTGCTGCAATGCCCGCAGGGGCTGGCACAGGCGCTGGATTTCGGCCAGCGGCTGTTGCTGGCACTGCAGGAATCGATGTGGATCGCCGGGCGCGAGCTGTTCCCGTCCGGCAGCCTGGGCATCGCCTTGTGGAACCCGCGCTACCGCACCGGCGAGGAGCTGCTGCGTGACGCCGATGCGGCGATGTACCGGGCCAAAGCGCAGGGCCATGACCGCTGCGCGATCTTCGACGAAGACATGCGCGAGCAGGCCATGCGCAGCCTCGATCTGGAAGCCGACCTGCGCCGTGCGATCAACAACCGCGACTTCGTCCCGTTCTACCAGCCGATCGTGCGCCTGTCCGATGGCGAGGTGGTGGGGCACGAGGCCTTGCTGCGCTGGCAGCACGAGCGTCGTGGCCTGCTGCTGCCCGGGGCGTTCCTGGAGCTGGGCGAGGAAAGCGGCCTGATCGAACAGGTCGACTGGCTGATCTACGAACAGGTCATCGCGGGACTGGCCGAAGGCGGCCACGGCTATGTCTCGGTGAACGTATCGCCACGCCATTTCCGTTCGGCCGAATTCAGTGGCCGCCTGTTCGGTCTGCTCGACGCATGCGGCGCTGATCCGCGCCGGCTGCGCCTGGAGATCACCGAGGTGGCGCTGCTGGACGATGGCCCGCACACGCTGCGCATCCTGCAGGGCCTGCGCGAACGTGGCATCCAGGTACAGCTGGACGATTTCGGTACCGGTTTCTCGGCGCTGTCCTACCTGCACCGTTTCCCGATCAGCACGTTGAAGATCGACCAGAGTTTCATCGCCGGCCTGCATGGGCCGGAAGTGCAGAGCACGCGCGCGCTGGTGGAAGGCGTGCTGTCACTGGCCCGGACCCTGGGCATCGAAACCATCGGCGAAGGCATCGAGACCGAGGCGCAGCGGCAGACGCTGCGCGAACTCGGTTGCGACTACGGCCAGGGCTACCTGCTGGGCCGTCCGGCACCGTGGAGCGCGCGGTGGCCTGAGCCACCGCGCCGGGGCGCCTCAGCGCAGGGCGGAGCGACGCTTCTCGTCGATCCACTTCGAGGCCTGCGCCGGCTGGTAGTTCTGCATCCACTCCAGCATTTCCTCGATGTCCGAGCCGTACCACAGGTCCTGGCGCTGGTCCGGATGCAGGAAGCGTTCTTCCACCATGCGATCGATCATGCCGATCAGCGGGGCGTAGAAGCCTTCCACGTCGAGGAAGGCGCACGGCTTGTTGCCGATGCCCAGCTGGCGCCAGGTGAGCATCTCGAAGATCTCTTCCATGGTGCCGAAGCCGCCGGGCAGGGCGACGAAGCCATCGGCGAGGTCGAACATGCGCGACTTGCGCTCATGCATCGAACCGACGATCTCCAGTTCGGTCAGGCCGCGGTGGGCCACTTCCCAGTCGGCCAGCTGGCGCGGGATCACGCCGGTCACCTCGCCGCCGGCGGCGAGCACGGCATTGGCCACGGTTCCCATCAGGCCGACGTTGCCACCGCCGTACACCAGGCGCAGGCCGTCGCGGGCGATGCGATCACCCAGGGCAATGGCGCGTTCGGTGTAGGCCGGCTTGCTGCCAGCGTTGGAACCACAGTAGACGCAGATCGACTTCATGGGGGGGTCTTGTCTCTTGGTGCGGAAACGAAAACGCCCCGCCGGCAACCGGGTCAGCGGTTGCGGGCGGGGTGCGGGTGGATTATCGCCGCTTCTGTAGCGCCGAAGCGAAGCGGCCGCTTACGCCGCCGCAGCCTGCTCGCGGCGCGGGCCTTCACGCAGGGCGCGGCCCACCATGCCGACCAGCAGGTCCAGTTCGTCGCTGTCCATGCCGAAGTGCGGGGTGAAGCGCAGCGAGTTCTCGCCGCCGTGGATCACGTTGATGCCGTGCTGGCGCAGCCATTCCTCGGTGGAGTTGGCGCCGTAGCACTTGAACTGCGGCGCCAGCTCGCACGAGAACAGCAGGCCGGTGCCCTGCACCTTGGTGATCAGGCCGCCCAGCTCGCTCTTGAGCTGTTCCAGCTTGCGCACGGCCTCGGCACCGCGTTCGGCGATGTTGGCGCGCACCTGCGGGGTCAGCTGCGCCAGGGTGGCGCAGGCCACGTCCAGCGCGCGCGGGTTGCTGGTCATGGTGTTGCCGTAGATGCCCTTGCGGTACAGCTGCGCGGCATGCTCGGTCACCGCCAGCACCGACAGCGGGTACTGCGCGGCGTTGAGCGCCTTGGAGTAGGTCTCCATGTCCGGCGGATCCAGGCCTTCGAAGCCCGGGTAATCGACCACCGACAGCACGCCATGCGCGCGCAGGCCAGCCTGGATCGAGTCGAGCAGCAGCAGGCTGCCGTGCGCACGGGTCAGTTCGCGGGCCACGGCATAGAACGCCGGCGGCACCGAGCGGCCCGGGTCGCCTTCGCCCATTACCGGTTCCAGGAACACCGCCTCGATGAACCACTGGTTGCGTGCAGCGTCCTCGAACACCTTGCGCAGGCCGGCCTCATCGTACGGCGCCACGGTGATCACCGAATCCTCGCCGCGGTAGCTGGCCAGGTGCTGCATGTAGCTCTTGCGGCTGGAATCGGAATACAGGGCAGGGCGGTCGGTACGGCCATGGAAGCTGCCCTTGACCACCACGCGCTTGATCGTGGCGCCGGCGTGGCGCGCGCCGGGGTCGGTCTGCAGCTTGGCGTTGACGTCGGCGATGCGCGCGGCCAGGCCAACCGCCTCGGAGCCGGAATTCAGGCACATGAAGCGCGCGAACGGGCAGCCGCCACGGCGGTGGCCGATCTCGGCGCGCAGGGCGGTGATGAAGCGCTGCTGCGACAGGCTGGGGGTCATGATGTTGGCCATCACCTGCGGGCGGGCCATCGCCTCCAGCACGGCGTCCGGGGTGTGCCCGAAGCCGAGCATGCCGTAGCCACCGGCGTCGTACAGCACCGCACCCTTCAGGGTGACCACCCACGGGCCGCGCGCGGCCAGCGCCACGTACGGAGTCACTGCATCATCGGCATAGAAATTGACGAAGCCGTCCTGCATCGCGTCGATCTGCGCCTGTTCGTCCTGCGCCAGCAGCGGCCCCAGGTCGGCCTGCACGCGCGCGAATTCCTCGGCGGCGGCATCCACTGCGGCGATCAGCTGCGGGTGGCGGGCGGACAGGGCGGTCAGGGTGGCATCGTCCAGGCCGGTGGTGAGGCGGGTGCCGGGCTGGGTGCGCAGGGGGGCGAGGCGTTCGATGAAGCTCATTGCAGATCTCCTGAAACGATGGGTCGCACGGGCCTTCAAAAGCAAAACGCGCGTCATCACGCGCGCTTGGGGGCAGGCTCGTGCAGCGGACTTCCGACTCGATGCTAGCACTTGTTTTTTTGCGCGATAACCCCGCAAAAACCTGCTGCATAGCAGCATTTTGCGCGACGTTCGCCGCGAAGCGCGCCGGCTCGCAGACGCTGGACGTACAATGCGCGCCATTGTCGACCTGTTGCCGCCCACTGCCTTGAAGAAGTCCGATTTCAACTACGACCTGCCGGCTGAACTGATCGCGCAGGCTCCCCTGGCCGAACGTTCCGCAAGCCGCCTGCTGCTGGTGCCTCCGGCGCCCGATGCCTTCACCGATCTGCAGGTGCGCGACCTGCCGTCGCTGCTGCAGCCGGGCGACCTGCTGGTGTTCAACGACACCCGGGTGATCCCGGCGCGCCTGTTCGGGCAGAAGGCCAGTGGCGGCCGCGTCGAGATCCTGATCGAGCGCCTGCTCGGCGCCCAGCAGGCACGCGCGCAGGTCGGCGCCAGCAAGTCGCCGAAGGCCGGCAGCCGCATTGCGCTGGATGCCGGTGGTGAAGCCGAGGTGCTGGGTCGTGACGGCGAGTTCTACGTGCTGCAGTTCCATGTGCCCGAGTCGCTGGAGCAGTGGTTGCTGCACGCCGGCCGCCTGCCGCTGCCGCCCTATATCCAGCGCGAGCCGGGCGTGGACGACCGCGAGCGCTACCAGACCGTGTTCGCGCGTGAAGTGGGCGCGGTGGCTGCGCCGACCGCCGGCCTGCATTTCGACGAGCCGTTGCTGGCCGCGCTGAAGGAAAAGGGCGTGGACTTCGGCCACGTCACCCTGCACGTGGGGGCGGGCACCTTCCAGCCGGTGCGTGCCGATGACCTGAAGGACCACGTGATGCACCGCGAGTGGCTGAACGTCGGTGCCGAACTGGTGCAGCAGGTGCGGCGCACGCGCGCCGCCGGCGGCCGGGTGATCGGCGTCGGCACCACCGTGGTGCGCGCGCTGGAAAGCGCGATGCGCGATGGTGAGCTGTTGCCGTTCGCGGGTGAAACGCAGATCTTCATCACCCCGGGCTACCGCATCCGCAGCGTCGACGCGATGGTGACCAACTTCCACCTGCCGGAAAGCACGCTTCTGATGATGATTTCCGCGTTCGCCGGCAAGGAGCGCGTGTTCGAGGCTTACCAGCACGCGATCGAGCAGCGCTACCGCTTCTTCAGCTACGGCGACGCGATGCTGCTGTTCCCGCAGGCGGGGTAGGGCACCTGCATCCGGTTGTGGTGGGTGCGCACCGTTGGTGCGCACTTGCCGGAACCTGGGTGGCAGGAAAGCCACGCATGGCATGGCTCTACTGCCGGTCCGTTCAGGCCTGAATGGGCGGTCGCCCTGGTTTTGGGAGACAATGGGCGACTATTTGCCTGAATGACCGCTCCATGTCCCGACTGCAGTTCCAGCTCAAGACCCGCGACGGCCGTGCCCGCCGTGGCCGCCTGACCTTCCCGCGTGGCACGGTGGAAACGCCGGCCTTCATGCCGGTGGGAACCTATGGCTCGGTCAAGGGCATCCTGCCGGACCAGGTGCGTGCGCTGGGCGCCGAGATCATCCTCGGCAATACCTTCCACCTGTACCTGCGGCCGGGCCTGGACATCATCGCCGACCACGGCGGCCTGCACGGCTTCTGCCGCTGGGATGGCCCGATCCTGACGGACTCCGGTGGCTTCCAGGTGTTCTCGCTGGCTCACCGCCGCAAGATCACCGAGCAGGGCGTGACCTTCGCCTCGCCGACCGACGGCGCCCGGGTGTTCCTGGGCCCGGAAGAGAGCATGAAGATCCAGAAGGTGCTCGATTCAGACGTGGTGATGATCTTCGACGAGTGCACCCCGTACCCGGCCACCGAGGATGTCGCCCGCCGTTCGATGGAGCTGAGCCTGCGCTGGGCGCAGCGCAGCCGCAACGCGCATGACGAGCTGGGCAACGACGCGGCCCTGTTCGGCATCGTCCAGGGCGGGGTGCACACCGACCTGCGCAGCCGCTCGGCCGAGGCCCTGCAGGCGATCGGCTTCGACGGCTACGCCATCGGCGGCCTGGCCGTGGGCGAGCCGGAGCACGAGCGCAACGCCATGCTCGACCACCTGGACCCGGAACTGCCGGGCGACCGCCCGCGCTACCTGATGGGCGTGGGCCGGCCGGAGGACCTGGTCGAGGGTGTCGCACGTGGCGTGGACATGTTCGACTGCGTGATGCCCACCCGCAACGCCCGCAACGGCCACTATTTCACCTCGTTCGGCACCGTCCGCATCCGCAACTCCCAGTACGCGCGCGACATGGACCCGATCGAGCCGGGCTGCGGCTGCGTGGCCTGCACCGGCGGCTACACCCGGTCCTATCTGCGCCACCTGGACCGCTGCAACGAGATGCTGGCGCCGATGCTGGGCACCCTGCACAACCTGTTCTATTACGAAAAGCTCATGGCCGACATCCGTGCGGCGATCGAGGCGGGAACCTTCCTGGCCTTCCGTGAGTCTTTCTACGCGGCACGCGGGGCGGTAGCACCGCCCCTGTAACCCGAACACCCCCTGCCAAACGGCCCAAGGACGAACGCCCGGGGCCGTGGCATACTTCAAGGCTGACCCAGATCCGCGGTCGACACCCCGTGCCCGTGAAAGGGCCGGAGCGCCGCCCAACCAAAGGACCAACGATGAACCTGCTTGCCTTCCTGATTCCCGCCGCCCACGCCCAGGCCGCCGGCGGCCAACCGCAGGGCATGGGCCTGACCACGCTGCTGTTCCCGATCATCCTGATCGCCATCATGTACTTCCTGATGATCCGCCCGCAGATGAAGCGGCAGAAGGAGCACAAGTCCATGCTGGAGAAGATCAAGCGTGGTGACGAAGTGCTGACCAACGGTGGCATCGCCGGCAAGGTCACCGACATCGGCGACAACTTCATCACCATCGAAGTGGCCGAGAACGTGCGCATCCGCGTGCAGAAGGGCGCTGTCGGCAGCGTGCTGCCGACCGGCACCCTGGATTCGGCCAAGTAAGCCACTCCCTTTCCGAAGCACAACCGCGGCGCCGGGGATGGCGCCGCGCGGGACCCAAGCAATGCTCGAATTTCCACGCTGGAAGTACGTCGTCATCCTGATCGTACTGGCGCTCAGTGCGCTGTACGCGCTGCCCAACATCTACCAGAAGGACCCGGCCCTCCAGATCACCGCCAACCGTGGCGGCCAGATCGACGATGCGCTGCGCGACCGTGTGCTGGCCGACCTGAAGACGGCCGGTATCACCACCATCGGTGTCGAGAAGGAAGGGGAGAGCCTGATCGTCCGCCTGCCGGACCTGAAGGCGCAGTCCGCTGCCAGCGACGCCCTGCGTGACACCGTCGGCGAGAAGTACACCGTGGCCCTGAACCTGGCCTCGACCGTGCCGGACTGGCTGGCCAAACTCGGTGGCCGCCCGATGGTGCTGGGCCTGGACCTGCAGGGCGGCGTGCACTTCGTGCTGCAGGTCGACCAGAAGGCCGCCCTCGACAAGCGCCTGGACGCCTACACCGAAGACGTGCGCAGCACCCTGCGTGACGCGCGCATCGCCTACCAGTCGGTGGAACGCCGCGCTGACAACAGCATCGTCGCCAACCTGAGCCCGTCCGCCGGCGATGACGCCGCGCAGCGTGCGCGTACCGCCCTGGTCAAGGCGCAGCCGACCCTCGGCTACGACGTCAGCGGCAACCGCATCACGGTGACCGTGCCGGATACCGAGATCGCGCAGATCTCCAATGGCGCCATCGAGCAGAACATCAACACCCTGCGCAACCGCGTGAACCAGCTCGGCGTGGCCGAGCCGATCATCCAACGCCAGGGTGCCGACCGGGTGGTCGTGCAGCTGCCGGGCGTGCAGGACACTGCCGAAGCCAAGCGCATGATCGGCGCCACTGCCACCCTGGAATACCGTGCGGTGGTTGAAGGCAACGCGCAGGACGCCATCACCGCCGGCCGCATCCCGCCGGAAGCGAAGGTCTACCAGCGTCGTGACGGCGGTGGTCCGATCCTGCTGAACAAGCGCGTGATCGTCACCGGTGACCAGATGGTCGGCGCGCAGGCCGTGACCGATTCGAACAGTGGCTCCCCGGCCGTCAGCGTGACGCTGAACAACGTCGGTGGCCAGCGCATGTTCGACTTCACCAGCGCCAACGTGAACAAGCCGATGGCGGTGGTCTACACCGAGCGCGTGCCGACCGTGACCGTCGTCGACGGCCAGGAAGTGCGTGGCTTCAAGGTCAACGAGGAAGTGATCTCGGTGGCCAACATCAACGGCGTGTTCGGCAAGAACTTCCAGACCACCGGCCTGCAGAAGAAGGAAGCCGAGGACCTGGCCAAGCTGCTGAAGTCGGGCTCGCTGGCCGCGCCGATGGACTTCGTCGAAGAGCGCGTGGTCGGCCCGAGCCTGGGTGCCGAGAACGTCAAGAACGGTATGCGCGCGGTGGTGTTCGCGTTCCTGTTCACCCTGGTGTTCTTCAGCGTCTACTACCGCATGTTCGGTGTGATCACCTCGATCGCGATGCTGTTCAACCTGCTGATCGTGGTGGCGGTGATGTCGCTGTTCGGCGCGACCATGACCCTGCCGGGCTTCGCTGGCCTGGCGTTGTCGGTCGGCCTGTCGGTGGACGCCAACGTGCTGATCAACGAGCGTATCCGTGAGGAGCTGCGTGCCGGCGTGCCGGGCAAGACCGCGATCGTGACCGGTTACGAGCGTGCCTCGGGCACCATCCTCGACGCCAACCTGACCGGCCTGATCGTCGGTGTGGCGCTGTTCGCATTCGGTACCGGTCCGCTGAAGGGCTTCGCGCTGACCATGATCATCGGTATTTTCGCCTCCATGTTCACCGCGATCACCGTGTCGCGTGCGCTGGCGACGCTGATCTACGGCCGCCGCAAGAAGCTCCAGAACGTGGCCATCTGACGGGACGACACGCACATGAAACTGTTTCCGCTGCACATCCTCCCGAACGACACCAAGATCGACTTCATGCGCTGGCGCCATGTCGCGATGGTCGTCACGGTCATCGTGTTCCTGGCCTCGGTCGCCATCATCGGCGTCAAGGGCTTCAACTACGCCCTGGACTTCACCGGCGGCACCCTGATCGAAGCCCGCTTCGACAAGGCCGTGGACGTCGAGCAGGTCCGCACCAAGCTCGAGCAGAGCGGCTTTGAGGGCGCGCAGGTGCAGAGCGTCGGTGGCAACACCGACCTGCTGATCCGCCTGGCCCCGCATGGCGAGCACGCTGCCGGTACCGGCGACGCCGCGCACGAGGACAAGGCCACCGCCGCCGCCGTGGTAAAGGCACTGTCCACCGCCGACAATCAGGCCACCGTGCTCCGCAACGAGTTCGTGGGTCCGCAGATCGGCAAGGACCTGGCGATGAATGGCCTGTATGCCACCATCTTCATGCTGGCCGGCTTCCTGATCTACATCGCGGTGCGCTTCGAATGGAAGTTCGCGGTCACCGCCAGCATCGTGGCGATGTTCGACCTGATCGTGACGGTGGCTTACGTGTCCCTGCTGGGCCGTGAGTTCGACCTGACCGTGCTGGCCGGCCTGCTGTCGGTGATGGGCTTTGCGATCAACGATCTGATCGTGGTCTTCGACCGCGTCCGTGAGAACTTCCGCAGCCTGCGCGTGGACTCGATGGAAGTGCTGAACCGTTCGATCAACCAGACGCTGTCGCGTACGGTGATCACCGCGGTGATGTTCTTCCTGTCGGCACTTGCCCTGTACATGTACGGCGGCAGCTCGATGGAAGGCCTGGCCGAGACGCACATGATCGGTGCGGTGATCGTGGTGCTGTCCTCGATCCTGGTGGCGGTGCCGATGCTGACGATCGGTTTCCTGCGCGTCAGCAAGCAGGACCTGCTGCCGAAGGCCAAGGACGTCGAGGCCCTGGCCCGTCGCCCGTAATCATTCGCGCTGCACGCAACACACAGAGAACCCCGCGCAAGCGGGGTTTTTTGTTGGCAGGGCTTGCAGCCCTGCACCTGCGGTAGTGCCGGCCGCTGGCCGGCAGCAACAGCAACAGCAACAGCGTGCATTCCGTGGGATGGCGGGGCGGTGCCGGAGTGCGGGGACGCCGCAAGTACGTCCCTGTAGGCTTGGCAGCCGCATCCATGCGGCTGACACCCCGCACTCCGACACCGCCCCACCTCTGACAGATTCCTGCGGCAGTTGGTAGGTGTCGACCTTGGTCGACACATCGGTCAGATATCGAGCAATCCAGATGGGGTCAGATCCGTTTTCCAGAGGAAAACGGATCTGACCCCAAGAACTGTCCTGACAGATCGCGGAAAACTGTCGAAGGCGGGGTGGGTCCGGTTGCGGGGGTGTCCGCGGCATGGATGCGCGGCCAAGCCCCCATGGATGGGTTCACGGCGACCCCCGCAACCGGACCCACCCCGCCGATCCTCAGGAATCCAGCTTTTGACGTTGCTTCCGCCCTGGCCGTTGCTTCGGCCGGTGCAGGGTGCAACCCTGCAAAACAAACTCCACCCTACGCCGCCGTCGGTTGTGCATTCGTGCCCCGCGCACTACGATCCTGCGGTTCGCGCGCGCAGGCGCGCACCCGTATTCCTGCTGAGCGCCCCGTGCGCCGCATCTGCCAACCCGAGGTATCCATGGTCATCAAACCGCGCGTCCGCGGCTTCATCTGCGTCACCACCCACCCGACCGGCTGCGAGGCCGCGGTCAAGCAGCAGATCGACTACATCCGCGCGCGCCCGCCGATCCAGAACGGCCCGAAGCGCGTGCTGGTGATCGGCGCCTCCACCGGCTACGGCCTGGCTGCACGCATCACTGCCGCCTTCGGCAGCGGCGCCGCTACCCTCGGCATCTTCTTCGAACGCCCGGGCAGCGAGACCAAGCCGGGTACTGCGGGTTGGTACAACTCGGCTGCGTTCCACAAGTACGCCGAGGAAGCCGGCCTGTACGCCAAGAGCATCAACGGCGATGCCTTCTCCGATGAAGTGAAGGCGAAGACCATCGAAATGATCAAGGCCGATCTCGGCCAGGTCGACCAGGTCGTCTACAGCCTGGCGGCGCCGCGCCGCAAGCACCCGAAGACCGGCGAGATCATCAGCTCCACGCTGAAGCCGATCGGCGAGCCGATCACCCTGCGTGGCCTGGATACCGACAAGGAAGTGCTGACCGAGACCCACCTGCAGCCGGCGACCCCGGAAGAAATCGCCGGCACCGTCGCGGTGATGGGGGGCGAGGACTGGCAGATGTGGATCGATGCGCTGGCCGATGCCGGCGTGCTGGCCAACGGCTGCACCACCACTGCCTTCACCTACGTGGGCGAAGAGATCACCCAGGCGATCTACTGGAATGGCTCGATCGGTGCCGCCAAGAAGGACCTGGACACCAAGGTGCTGGGCCTGCGCGAGAAGCTGGCCAGGATCGGCGGCGACGCACGCGTATCGGTGCTGAAGGCGGTAGTCACCCAGGCCAGCTCGGCGATTCCGACCATGCCGCTGTACCTGTCGCTGCTGTTCAAGGTGATGAAGGAAAAGGGCACTCACGAAGGCTGCATTGAACAGCTCGACGTGCTGTACGACATCCTCTACGGCGGCAAGGCCGAGGGCGTGGCGGTCGATCGCCTGCGTCACGATCTGGTTGACGGCGAGGGCCATACCGTCGCGCTGGTCGACGAGGAAGGCCGCCTGCGTGCCGACTACAAGGAAATGGCTGCGGACGTGCAGGGCAAGGTGGTGGCGCTGTGGCCGCAGGTCACCAACGAGAACCTGTACGAGATCAGCGACCTGGCCGGCTACAAGGCTGACTTCCTGCGCCTGTTCGGCTTTGGCGTGGAAGGCGTCGACTACGAGGCCGACGTCAATCCGGACGTGAAGATCGAAAATCTGGTCGACATGACCTGATCAACGAAAAGGCCGGCGAATGCCGGCCTTCTCGTTTGGTAGTGCCGGCCGCTGGCCGGCAACCCCGGGTACCAGAGGCTGCCGGCCAGCGGCCGGCACTACCCTCGGTCACCCGAACTCGAAGCCCATCTCCGGCAGCGCGGGGCCGACGAAGTCGCCCTGCACGTAATCCACGCCGGCACTGAACAGCAGCGTCATCGAATTGGCATCGCTGACGAACTCGGCAATGGTGCGGATGCCGGCTTCCTGCGCGCGCGCGGTGATCTGGCTGATGCGGTCGATGTTCTCACGCGTGGCCGCCAGGTCGCTGGTGAAACCGCGGTCCAGCTTGAGGAACTGCGGCTGGAAGTGGGCCAGCAGCTGGAACGAATCCAGTCCCGAACCGAACTGCTCCAGGCCGATGCGGCAGCCCAGCGGTGCCACTTCGGCAAGGAACTGCTGCGCACTGCGCAGGTGGGTGAATACCTTCGCCTCCGGCGCATGCAGCCAAAGCCGTTCGCCGGGCACGCCCTGTGCCTGCAGTTCGCGGCGCAGGGTGGCGATCATCTGCGTATCGTCGAACGACTCCGGCGTCACCTTCACCAGCACCTGGGTGGCGTTGCCTTCGCGTGCGCGCTGGCCAAGCACCGCGATGGCCTGCGAAACCACCCAGCGGTTGATGTCGGCCAGCAGGCCGTGTTCCTCGGCGATGCCCAGGAACGCGGTCGGGCTCAGCAGCTCGCCGTTGTTCTCCAGGCGCAGGTAGGCCTCGTACAGCTCCAGCGGCTCGCCCTGCAGGTTCAGCACCGGCTGGTAGTGCAGCTGGAAGCCGTCGCCGGCCAGCGCCTCGCGGATGCGCGCAACCCAGCGCTGCACACGTTCCTCCTCGACGCGGTCGGCGGCAGCCGGGTCGAAGATGCGGCAGGTGTTGCCCAGCTCCGCGGCGGCCTGGGTGCACTCGCTGGCGCGCGCCAGCACCTGGCCGATGCTGGCGATCTTCTCGCCCACCTGCACGCCACCGATGCTGACCGTCACCGTGGCCGAGCGTGCGCCGATGCTGAAGACGTGTGCCGCGTAGGCTTCGCGGATGCGCTCGGCCAGCGCCACGGTCTGCGCGTAGGGCCCGGCCTGCAGTACAGCGAAATTGTGCTCGCCGAAGCGGGCCAGCTGTGCGTCCTCGCCGACCACCTCGGCCAGCAGGCCAGCGAGCGCGCCGATCAGGGTGTCGGCCGACGCCAGGCCGATGTCCGGCAGCAGGCGCGCGTAGTGGTCCGGCTCGATCAGCAGCAGGCCGAACTGGCCCTCGCTGCGCCCGGCCTGGGCCACCGCGCTTTCCAGCTGCAGCATGAAAGTCGGGCGATTGAGCAGGCCGGTGACCTGGTCGCGCTGACGCAGGTCCTCGACCTCGCGTGCCAGCTCGGGGTCGAATTCCATGCGACGGCGGAGCACCACCTGCAGGCAGGACTCGCCCTCATATGTGGCAGCGGCAAACTCCATGGTCGCCGGGAACGCACTGCCGTCCTCGTGGCGCGCGTCGAGCTGGTACTGCGGCGGCGGCGCCTCGCCACGGCTGAGGCCCTTCAGCAGCTGCTTGAAGCCCTCCACGTGCTGGGCGGCGACCATGTCCAGCAGCGAAATGCCTTCGATGTCGTCGAAATGCTCGTAGCCGAACATCTCCAGGTAGGCGTCGTTGGCGCGGATGTGCATGCCTTCATGCACGTAGGCGATGGGGTCGCGCGAGGAGGCGATCAGCGCGTCGCAGCGGCGCTCGGTCTCGCGCATCTGCGCCTCGATGCGGCGCAGGCCGCGACGCGCCTGCAGGTCCACCCACTGGTCGCGGACCACGGCGAGCAGGTGCTCGGGGCGCTGGCGCAGGGCGAGGGCGCGGATGCCATGGCTGCTGGCCTGCACCAGTTCGTCCTCGTCGATGCGCTCGGCCAGCAGCACCAGCGGGATGTCCTTGCCGCTGGCGGCGATGTGCTGGGCCGCCAGCTGCAGCGGGATGCCCTGCGAAGGCGAGGCCAGCACCAGGTCGATGGCCTGGCTGGTCAGCACCTGGGCCAGCTCAGCCGCGTCCTGCGGGCGCCACGGGCGTACCGCGATGCCGCTGTTGCGCAGGGTGCTGACGATGGCTTCGGCATTCTCGCCGCTGTCATCGACGATCAGCAGGCGGATGGTGATGTCGTTCGCGTTCTGCATGCACTGCTCCCCAATCTGCGAATCTAGATACACGATGCGCGGCGAACCGTCCATGCGCGCACCCCTTGCGCGCGTCGAACGGCGAAGTGGTTCACACCACGCCGCCCGCTGCATGGCCGCTGGCCCAGGCCCATTGGAAGTTGTAGCCGCCCAGCCAGCCGGTCACGTCCAGCACCTCGCCAACGAAGTGCAGGCCGGGTACGCGCTTGGATTCCATCGTCGAGGATGACACTTCGGCGGTGTCCACGCCGCCCAGGGTGACCTCGGCGGTGCGGTAGCCTTCGGTGCCGCTGGCCACCAGCGGGAATGCGCCCAGCAGCTGCGCGGCCTGGCGCAGCACCGGCTCGTCCAGCTGGCGCACCGGGCGGTCGGGCAGCCAGTGCTCGCACAGGCGCTGCGCCAGCCGCTTCGGCAGTACCTCGCCCAGTACCGTGCGCAGCTCGGCGGCGGGCCGGTCGCGCTTCATCTGGCGCAGCCACTCGCCCGCATCCTGGCCCGGCAGCAGGTCCAGCTCCAGCGCATCGCCGGGCTGCCAGAACGAAGAGATCTGCAGGATGGCCGGGCCGCTCACGCCACGGTGGGTCAGCAGCATGAAGTTCTGGAAACTCTTTCCGTTGCAGCGCGCCTCGATCGGCAGTGCGACGCCGCTGAGGTCGGCCAGCCGCTCCTGGTGCTTGCCGCTGAGGGTCAGCGGCACCAGGCCGGCGCGGGTCGGCAGGACCTGGTGGCCGAACTGGCGGGCCACTTCATAGCCAAAGCCGCTGGCACCCATGCTGGGAATCGACAGGCCACCGCTGGCAACCACCAGCGAGGCGCAATGGAACTGGCCCTGCGTGGTGTGCACCCGGAAACCATCGCTGCCGTGCTCGATGCGCTGCACGCTGCAGTCGGTACGGATCTGCACGCCCGCCGCCTGGCATTCGTCCACCAGCATCTTCACGATCTGCTTGGACGAGACATCGCAGAACAGCTGCCCCAGTTCCTTTTCGTGATAGGCGATGCCGTGCTTGTGCACCAGCTCGATGAAGTGCCAGGGCGTGTAGCGGGCCAGCGCCGACTTGCAGAAGTGCGGGTTGGCCGACAGGAAGTTGGCCGGGGTGGTGCCGGTGTTGGTGAAATTGCAGCGGCCACCGCCGGACATCAGGATCTTCTTGCCGACCTTGTTGGCATGGTCGATCACCTGCACCTGGCGGCCGCGCTGGCCGGCAGTGATCGCGGTCATCAGCCCGGCCGCGCCGGCACCAATGACCACCACATCGCAGCGGATGGTGCTCATGCCTTGGCGCGCTTGCGCCAGTTCGGGATCACGTCGAGCTGGATCTGGTCGTTGAGCAGCTGCACTTCGCCGTCCTGGATCAGCACGCTCCAGCGCATGGCACGCTGGATCTGCTGGCCCCACTGTTCAACGAAGGCACCGTCGAGGTCGACCACCGAGAGATTGTCGAAGCGCGCCAGGCCCTTGCCCTGCTTGCCCCACCAGATCTCCGAGGCGTTGCCGCCGTAGTTGACCACCTGCACCTGGCGGCTGCGGTTGCTGGCCTTGCGGATGCGCGATTCGTCCGGATGGCCCAGGTCGATCCACTGCAGGATGTCGCCGGTGTAGTCGTGTTCCCACAGATCGGGTTCGTCATCGGTGCTCAGGCCGCGGCCGAACTCCAGGCGGTCGCCGGCGTTCAGCGCGAAGGCGAGCAGGCGCACCATCAGGCGCTCGTCGGTCTCGGACGGATGCTGGGCCAGGGTCAGGTTGTGGGTCGCGTAGTAGCCGCGATCCATGTCGCTGATCTGCAGTTCGGCCTTGCGGATGGTGGCGGTAAGAGCCATGGGGGATCCGTGGACTAAAGACGACAATGATAGAGGTTTGCTCCAGGGGTGTCCGTTGCCGGGCTGTCTGCACAGCGTCAACGGTGGCACTCTTGCGCTCTTTTCCGTGGCCGGAGTGGACGCCATGACCTTGCCCAGCCGCCTGCAGCTGCCGCCCGGCCACTGGCCCAGCCTGCTCGATGGCTTGTGCGCGCGTTTCCCGCGCATCGACCGCGTGCAATGGCAGGACCGTTTCGCCCGTGGCCGCGTGCAGGATGCGCAGGGCAGGGCACTGGCGCCGGACATGCCCTGGCAGGTGGGGCTGGAAATCCAGTACTTCCGCGAGGTGGCCGACGAGCCGGTGATCCCCTTCACCGAAACCCTCGTCCATCTGGATGCGCACCTGCTGGTCGCCGACAAGCCGCACTTCCTGCCGGTGACACCCGCGGGTGGGCATGTGCGCGAGACGCTGCTGGCGCGGCTGGTCGCCCGCACCGGCAATGCCGATCTGGTGCCGCTGCACCGGCTGGATCGGCTGACGGCCGGGTTGGTGCTGTTCTCGACCCAGCGTGCGTCGCGCGATGCTTACCAGCGCCTGTTCCGTGAGCGGCGCATCGAAAAGACCTATGAGGCCCTGGCACCAGCGCTGCCCGCGCGGGAGTTCCCGTTGCAGCGGGACAGCCGCCTGGTGCCGGGCGAGCCGTTCTTCCGCATGGCCGAAGTGTCCGGCGAGCCCAATGCGCGCAGCCGGATCGAGCTGATCGAGGCCGAAGGGCCGATCTGGCGCTACCGGCTGCTGCCGGAGACCGGCCGCAAGCATCAGTTGCGCGTGCACTTGGCGATGCTGGGGGCGCCGATCGTGGGTGACGATCTGTACCCGCAGCTTCGGCAGCGTCCGCCGAACGTCGCCGAGGCGCCGCTGCAGCTGCTGGCGCGGGCCCTGGCCTTCGACGACCCATTGAGCGGCGAACGACGGGTGTTCAGCAGCGGCCGCAGCCTGAGCCTGCCGACCGGGGGCGGCTAGGCGTTCAGCGGGCCGGGCGTCGCGCCAGCCAGCGGTCCAGCTCGGCGGCGAACAGCTGCCGGTCACGGGGTCCCAGCGGCGGCGGTCCACCGGTCTGGACCCCGGCGCCGCGCAGTTCCTCCATGAAATTACGCATCGACAGCCGCTCGGCCATGTTGTTAGGTGTGTACAACTGGCCGCGCGGGTTCAGCGCGACGGCATTCTTCTCCAGCACCAGCGCGGCCAGCGGGATGTCCTGGGTGACCACCAGGTCGCCCGCGGCGACCCGCTCGACGATGGCGCTGTCGGCCACGTCCAGCCCCTGCGGCACCTGGATCGAGCGCAGCCAGCGCGAGGGCGGGGTACGGATCCACTGGTTGGCGACCAGGGTCAGTTCGATCCCGACCCGTTCAGCTGCGCGGAACAGGATGTCGCGAATGACGGTGGGACAGGCGTCGGCATCCACCCAGATGCGGGGGGAGGCGTGTTCAGCGGGGGTTTCAGCTTCAGTCATTTACCCAGTGTAGGGTAGGAAAAACCTGAATGGGGACTCGGAGTTAGGCGCGAAAGGCTGCCAACCCTTGTCACGCCTAGCGGGTGACGTATTCCCATGAACGTCGGGACTATCGCTTTTTGCAGAAAACACGCGTATCGTGCGACCCACTGTGTTTGCTAGGGTCACCGTGAATCGTGGCCTGGTGCAGTTGATCTCACGATCCGCTCATCGATCCGCTTTACCAACGCCTGCAACTCAGTCTCGGCCCCGATACCCGGTGGCTGCGATTTTTTTCAACATGTGTTTCAGGAGTTAGTAAAATGTCTGAACGTCAGACCGGCACCGTCAAGTGGTTCAACGACGCCAAGGGCTTCGGCTTCATCACCCCGGAAAGCGGCCCGGACCTGTTCGTGCACTTCCGCGCGATCCAGGGCACCGGCTTCAAGACCCTGCAGGAAGGCCAGAAGGTTACCTTCATCGCCGTCCAGGGTCAGAAGGGTATGCAGGCTGACCAGGTGCAGGCGGTCTAATCCGTCTGCTACCGTTGGGTAGCCAGAACGCCGGAAGCGAAAGCTTCCGGCGTTTTTTATTGCCCGCCGTTCTGTAGAGTCGAGCATGGCGTGACTCTACAAAGGACATGCAGCCGGCGCGGTACGATGCGCGTCTCCCCAAGGGATCACCCCCCATGCGCATCGTCCACCACCTGGAAAACTCCCGTTCGCTGCGCGTGCTGTGGATGCTGGAGGAGCTGGGGTTGGACTACGAACTGCGCCGCTATCCGCGCGATCCGAAGACGCTGCTGGCGCCGCCGGAACTGCGCAACGTGCATCCGCTCGGCAAGTCGCCGGTACTGCAGGATGGTGAGCTGGTACTGGCCGAGTCCGGCGCGATCCTCGACTACCTCGCTGACCGTTACGACACGCAACGCCAGCTGTCGCCGTCACCGATGCCGGCCGACGGGGCCGAACGCATCGCTTACCGTTACTGGCTGCACTACGCCGAAGGCTCGGCGATGCCGCCGTTGCTGCTGACCCTGGTGATGGGCCGCATCCGCAACGCGCCGATGCCGTTCTTCGCGCGCCCGATCGCACGCAGCATTGCCGACAAGGCCGAGCGCGGCTTCATCGGTCCACAGCGGCGGCTGCACCTGGAGTGGATGGAGCGCCGTCTGGCCGAAAGCCCGTGGTTCGCCGGCGAGCGCTTCAGTGCGGCCGACATCCAGATGAGCTTCCCGATCCAGGCCGCTGCCGCGCGTGGCGGTGGTCTCGACGACAAGCCGGCGCTGCGCGGCTTCCTCAAGCGTATCGGTGAGCGCCCGGCCTACCAGCGTGCCGAGGCCCACGGCGGCCACCTGCAGGCGCTCAGCGGCAATTGAGGCGGGCGGCCGTCGCCCCCATCTTCAGCACCATGGATACCGACAGCCCCCGTTTCGACAACCGCCTGCTGCATACCCTCCCGGGCGACCCCGAGTCCGGCCCGCGTCGCCGCGACGTGCTGGGCGCGGCCTGGTCACCGGTGATGCCGACCCCGGTGGCGGCGCCCACGCTGCTGGCCTGGTCGCCGGAGGTGGCCACGCTGCTGGGTTTCGATGCCGCTGACGTCGAAAGCGAAGGTTTCGCGCGTGTATTCGGTGGCAACGCACTGTATGCAGGCATGCAGCCATGGGCCGCCAACTACGGTGGCCATCAGTTCGGCCACTGGGCCGGGCAGCTCGGCGACGGCCGCGCGATCTCGCTGGGCGAGCTGGTCGCACCGGATGGCCGCCACTGGGAGCTGCAGCTGAAGGGGGCCGGACCGACGCCGTATTCACGCGGCGCCGATGGGCGCGCAGTGCTGCGCTCGTCGATCCGCGAATTCCTGTGCAGCGAGGCGATGCACCACCTGGGTGTGCCAACAACCCGCGCGTTGTCGCTGGTCGGTACCGGCGAGGACGTCGTGCGTGACATGTTCTATGACGGCCACCCGCGTGCCGAGCCTGGTGCCATCGTGTGCCGGGTCTCGCCGTCGTTCCTGCGTTTCGGTTCGTTTGAACTGCCGGCCTCGCGCGGTGAAACCGCCCTGCTGCAACAGCTGGTGGACACCTGCATCGCCCGTGATTTCCCCGAGCTGGAGGGTCAGGGCGAGGCGCTGTACGGCGACTGGTTTGCGCAGGTCGCGGTGCGCACCGCCGAGATGATCGCGCACTGGATGCGCGTCGGCTTCGTGCATGGCGTGATGAACACCGACAACCTGTCCGTGCTCGGCCTGACGCTGGATTACGGCCCCTATGGCTGGGTCGAGGACTTCGATCCGGACTGGACACCGAACACCACCGACGCACAAGGTCGTCGCTACCGCTTCGGTACCCAGCCGCAGGTGGCGTACTGGAACCTGAGCCGACTGGCGCAGGCGTTGTCGCCATTGTTTGCCGATGTGGCACCGCTGCAGGCGGGCCTGGCGGCGTACCAGTCCACCTTCGTGGCCTGCACGCGCCGCGATGCCGCAGCCAAGCTGGGCCTGGCCGCGGCCGACGATGACGACCTGCAGCTCTACCTGCGCTGGCAGCAGCTGATGCAGGACGGTGCCATGGACATGACCCTGGCCTGGCGCGCGCTGATGCGTATCGATCCGGCGGCACCGGATGCGGCGCTGCTGGACGCGGTGTACTACGACCAGGCGCGCCAGCAGGCGGTGCAGGCGCCGTTGCAGCACTGGCTGCAGGATTACGCGGCGCGCCTGCGCCGCGATCCGCTGTCGGCCAGCGAACGCCAGGCGAAGATGGCCGCGGCCAATCCGCTGTATGTGTTGCGCAACTGGCTGGCGCAGGAAGCCATCGATCGTGCAGAGCAGGGCGACCTCGATGGCGTTCACGCACTGCAGGACGTGCTGCGCGACCCGTACACCGAGCGCGCCGGGCTGGAGCACTTCGCCGGCAAGCGCCCGGCGTGGGCGGACAATCGGGCCGGTTGCTCGATGCTGTCCTGCAGCTCCTGAGGGTGGGTTTCGGCAGGGCTGCGCCCTGCACCCGCAGAGGCCAGGTCAACGACCAGAGCAAAAGCTGGATTCCGTGGTTTGGCGGGGCGGTGTCGGAGTGCGGGGACGCCGCAAGTACGTCCCTGTAGGCTTGGCAGCCGCATCCATGCGGCTGACACCCCGCACTCCGACACCACCCCACCTCCGACAGATTCCCGCTGCTGTGGGTGGGTGTCGACCTTGGTCGACACGGTAGATCCACGCCATGCGTGGATGCTTTTCGTTCAATTCTCGAAATATTTGATTTCGATAGAGACCCATCCACGCATGGCGTGGATCTACGACAGATCGCAGAAAACTGTCGAAGGCGGGGTGGGTCCGGTTGCGGGGGCGTGAGCCGCATGGATGCGGCGACCGAGCCTACATGGATGTATTTACGGCGTCCCCCGCAACCGGACCCACCCCGCCATCCCTCGGAATGCGGCTTTTGCTTTCGCCTTTGCTTGCGCGGTGGCCTCTGCAGGTGCCGGGCGCAGCCCGGCCGACACCCCCATCAGGCAGGCGGCGCCCGGAACAGGTACCCTATGCCGCCATCAGATAGCCAATGTGACATGACCGACGCCATCGTCGCTCCGCAGTGGGCCTCCCGCCTGCGCGACATCGCCGACTTCCCCAAGCCCGGCATCCTGTTCAAGGACATCATGCCGCTGCTCGCCCACGGCCAGGACTTCCGCGGCGCGATCACCGCGATGGCCGACCGCTGGCGCGACCAGAAGCTGGACGCAGTGGTCGGCATCGAATCGCGTGGGTTCATCCTCGGTGCCGCGATGGCGCTGGAGCTGGGCGTCGGCTTCGTACCGGTGCGCAAGCCGGGCAAGCTGCCGGGCCAGGTGCTGCGCGAGGAATACACGCTGGAATACCGCAGCGACTGCATCGAAGTGCATGCCGATGCGCTGCCGGCCGGCGCCCGCGTGGCGATCATCGATGACGTGCTGGCCACCGGCGGCACGCTGGTCGCTGCGCTTTCGCTGGTGCGCCGCCTGGGCGTTGACGTGGTCGGTGCCGGCGTACTGGTCGAACTGGACGGCCTCGGTGGTCGCGCCCGCTGGGAATCGGACCTGCCGCTGCACACCGAACTGGTGTTCTGATCGAAGGGCGGGTGCCAACCAAGGTTGGCATCTACCAGAGCGAATGGCCTGGAGCCGGTAGTTGCCAACCTTGGTTGGCATCGCCTTTCGCAACCGACGCCATGGACGGGCCAACCAAGGTTGGCCGCTACCAGGTCATGTCGTTGCCAACCGTGGTTGGCAACGCTGCTTCAATCACATCATCCGCACGCGGAAACGACGGCCCTTGATCTTGCCGGCTTCCAGCTTGGCCACGGCCTTGTTGGCCTGCTCACGCGCGATCGCCACATAGGAGCGGGTCGGGAAGATCGCGATCTTGCCGATGAACTTGCTCGACAGCCCGGCGTCGCCGGTCAGTGCGCCGAGGATGTCGCCCGGGCGCAGCTTGTCGGTCTTGCCGCCGTCGATGCGCAGGGTGCGCATCGCCGCCTGCGGCAGCTCGGCCGGGCGCGAGGTCGCCAGCGGCGTCTTCTGCCAGTCCAGCGGCTGCCCCATCTGCGCTTCGATGGCTTCGGCGCGGGTCTTCTCGCGGCCGGCCACCAGGCTGATCGCCAGGCCACTGGCACCGGCACGACCGGTACGGCCGACGCGGTGCTGGTAGCTCTCCACGTCGGTCGGCAGCTCGTAGTTGATCACCGCCGCCAGCTCTTCCACGTCCAGGCCGCGTGCGGCCACGTCGCTGGCCACCAGCACGTTGCAGCTGCGGTTGGCCAGCAGCAACAGCACTTCCTCGCGGTCGCGCTGTTCCATGTCGCCATGCAGGGCCAGTGCCGAGAAGCCGAACTGCTGCAGCGAGTTGGCTACTTCGTCCACGTCCTTGCGGGTGTTGCAGAACACCACTGCCGATTCCGGCGTGTACTTCAGCAGTAGGCCAGCCAGCGCCTTCTGGCGGTGCGCCGGTTCCACCTCGCAGAACAGGTGGCGGATGGCAGGGGCCTGGTCGGCACCTTCCACGGTCACTTCCACTGCGTCGCGCAGCAGGTCACGCGCCATGGTGCGGATGCTGTCGGGGAAGGTGGCGGAGAACAGCAGGCTCTGGCGATCCTTGTGGGTGCGGCCGGCGATCTCGCGGATCGGCTCCTCGAAGCCCATGTCGAGCATGCGGTCGGCCTCATCCAGCACCAGCGTGCGCACCGCGCCCAGGTTCAGCGCACGCTTGCGTGCCAGTTCCTGCACGCGGCCGGGCGTGCCGACCACCACATGCGGATCGTGGCCTTCCAGCGATGCCAGCTGCGGTACCAGCGGTACGCCGCCAACCAGCAGCAGCAGCTTCAGGTTGGGAATGCCGGTGGCCAGCTTGCGGATCTGCTTGCCGACCTGGTCGGCCAGTTCGCGGGTCGGGCACAGCACCAGCGCCTGCACGCGGATCAGGCTGGGGTCGATGGCCTGCAGCAGGCCCAAGCCGAAGGCGGCGGTCTTGCCGCTGCCGGTCGGCGCCTGTGCGATCACATCGCGGCCATCGAGGATGGCCGGCAGGCTCTGCGCCTGCACGGGGGTGAGGGTGGTGTAGCCGAGGGCATCCAGGCCGGGCTGCAGGGCCGGGCTCAGCGGCAGGGTCGAGAAGTCAGTCATGGCGCATTGTACCCGTCCGGAAGGCTGGTCCCCTCGGCCTTTTTCACCCGCTCAGGGCGTGCGATCCAGTAGATCCACGCCATGCGTGGATGACACTGTCCATCCTTCAGTGCAGCCCGAGGGCCACCAGCCGTACGGCCATCGCCTGCAGCTGCTCCTGGGTGGCCGGTTTTCCGGCGACCCGGGGTTCCAGCAGCAGCTGATGGAACCACGGGTTGGCGTGCCGCGTGTCGAAGTCGAACGAACAGGTTGCCTGCTCGCCCATCTCCGCCTGCACGATCCCGATCAGCATGTCTTCGGCTTCATCGACATTGCCTGGCCCGTAGCGGTCATCCAGCAGGCGCAAGGGGATCTGCAGCAGGGCGGCGGAGGCGGGCATGCCTCAAGTCTAGCGGCCCATGTCGGGCCTGCGCAGGAGAAGGTTCAGGCCGAGTCAACATGGAACTGAACCAGGCCACAGTGCAGGCACTCGAACATATAGAAGCCGATATCTGCACCGGGCGTGTAGTCGCTGGCCAGATCCCACCAGGCCGCCTCGTCGGCGTCGTTGATCGCGCACCATGCCGCGATGCTCGCTGCCGAGGCCTGAGTCACCTGCTCCAGGGTGGCGTCGCCCAGGAATCGGCAGACATCGCTGCAATGTGCCAGCCACGTTTCCCCCTGGAAACTGGCATAGCCCGGCGTGCGCAGGGACAGCTCTTCCAGCGCGGCTTCAGGGACGCTTTCGTCGATATCCAGGCGGCAGGCAAACGCCACATGCAACGCCGACGCGGCGCGGCCATCGGCAATGCACCAAGGGCAGATCTGCTCTGAGTAATCTACGCGCCCTGCGTGGATGGCATCGTGCAGATACACATACCCACGCGCCTGCTGGCAGACCCTGCAGGTGGTAGTGGAGGGCGCCACGTTGCCCGTCGCAACCGGGTCCGGATGGTAACGGAAGCTCGGAAGGTGATGGATGGTCATGTCGTCCGTGTCGACCAGCGCAGGGTGCGTTCTTTTACGATCTGCGGATGGATTCGGCAAGCGGGGAGTGGCGATCAGCCAAGCACCGCCAACACACCCTGATGGATCGCCAGGCCACCGAACAGCAGCCAGGCGAACAGGATCAGCGCCAGCAGCAGCGGCTTCAGCCCGGCCTGGCGCAGCGCCGAGACGTGGGTGGTCAGGCCCAGCGCGGCCATCGCCATCGCCAGCAGCACGGTATCCAGCTGCACCAGCCCCGCCTGCAGGCCGGCCGGCAGCAGGTGCAGCGAGTTGAACCCGGCCACCGCCACGAAACCGAACGCGAACCACGGCACCACGATGCGCGCCTTGCTGCCATCGGCACTGGCCTTGCCGCCACGCGCCAGCCACAGCGACAGCGCGACCAGGAACGGCGCCAGCAGCATCACCCGCACCATCTTGGTGATCACCGCGGTATCGGCCGCCGTTTCGTTGACCGCGCGGCCGGCCGCCACCACCTGTGCCACTTCATGCACCGTCGCACCGGTGAACAGGCCGTACTGCTGCGCGTCCATCGCCAGCCAGCCGTGCGATTGCACCAGCGCATACAAGGCGGGGTACAGGAACATCGCCAGCGTGCCGAACACCACTACCGTAGAGACCGCGACGGTGACCTGCGCAGCGCGGCCGCGCACCACCGGTTCGGCGGCCATCACCGCCGCCGCGCCGCAGATCGCACTGCCGGCGCCGATCAGCATGGCCGCTTCGCGCTCCATCTTGAACACGCGCATGCCCAGCCAGCAGGCCAGGCCGAAGGTGCTGGCGACCACCAATACGTCCATCAGCACGCCTGTGACGCCGACATGGCCGATGTCCTGGAAGGTCAGGCGCAGGCCGTACAGCACGATGCCGGCGCGCAGCAGCCAGTGCTTGGAGAAGCCGACACCGGCCGCGCTGCTCGGTGCCAGCCGCGGGTAGAAGGTGTTGCCGACCACGATGCCGGCGACGATGGCCACGGTCAGCGCGCTCAGGCCGTGCGCCTGAAGCCAGGGAAGCTCGGCCAGGTACAGCGACGCCGCGGCGATCAGGCCCACCAGCAGCAGGCCGGGCAGGCGCGGCTGCCAGCGTTGGCGCAGGGCGGGCAGGGACCAGGAGGAGAGAGCGGGGGCGTTCATGGCAAGGGTAGGGCTGGAGTGATAGGGCAAGCGTGCACCTGGGACGATGACCTGTAAAACGAATAATATGGGTGAAACCTACCCATCAAGAAGGTAAGCGCCATGCGCCTGACCTTGCGCCAGTTGCAGGTCTTCGTCGCTATCGCCGACCACGGCAGCACCACTGCCGCCGGTCAGGCCATCGCACTTTCGCAGTCGGCCAGCAGCGCCGCCCTGCAGGAGCTGGAAGCGCACTTCGGCACGCCGTTGTTCGACCGCATCGGTCGCCGCCTGGCCCTGAACGGCCACGGCCGCGCGCTGCTGGAACCGGCGCGCACGTTGCTGGTCAATGCTGCCGACCTGGAGCGGCAGCTGGCCGCTGGCGGCGACCCGTCGCAGGGTGCACCGCTGCGGCTGGTGCTGGCGGCCAGTACCACCATCGGCAACTACCTGTTGCCGCCGCGCATCGCCGATCTGCTGCGGCAGGCGCCGCAGGCCGAAGTCGACCTGCGCATCGACAACAGTGCCGGCGTGGTTGCCGCCGTGCAGCGCCTGGACGTCGACGCCGGCCTGATCGAAGGCCCGTGCCATGAACGTGGCCTGCAGGTGACCGCCTGGCAGCAGGATCCTCTGGTGATCGTCGGCGCCGCCGACGCTGCCGCGCGCTGGTCGCTGGACGAACTGCGCCGCGCCCGCTGGCTGCTGCGCGAGCCCGGCTCCGGCACCCGCGAAGCCGTGGAGCAGGCGCTGTTGCCGCACCTGCGCGGCTTCGCGCAGACCCTGCAGCTGGGCAATACCGAAGCGATCAAGCAGGCCGCCATCGCCGGCCTCGGCCTGGCCTGCCTCTCCCGCCACGCGCTGGAAGAGCCCCTGGCCCTCGGCCGCCTGCGCGTGTTGGAGACCCCGCTGCCCGCCCTGCAGCGCACCCTGTGGCTGGTACGCCACCCCGGCAAGCAATGGCTGCCGGGGTTGCAGGCGTTGCTGGGGGAGGTGGGGTAAGCCATCAGATTCCCAGTCGATTCCCTCCATCGACCCTTCTTGTAGCGCTCATCCACGCATGGCGTGGATCTACCGTGTCGACCAAGGTCGCCACCCACCAGAGCAGAATGCCGTTCCGACAGACCAGCTTCTGCCGTTGCCGTTGAGGTTGCCGGCCAGCGGCCGGCACTACCGCGGGTGCCGGGTGCAACCCGGCCGACGCCCCCAACCCGTACAATATCCGGATGCCTCTGATTACTCTGCAGAACGTCGACTTCAGCGTCGGCGGCCCGTTGTTGCTGGAAAAGGCCGAACTGTCGATCGAGCCGGGCGAACGCATCGCCCTGATCGGCCGCAACGGCGCCGGCAAATCCACCCTGCTCAAGCTGCTGTCCGGCGACCACAAGCCCGATGACGGCGAAGTCCGCGTGCAGCAGGGCGTGCGCGTCACCCGCCTGGAGCAGGAAGTGCCACACGGCGCCGCCGGCTCGGTGTTCGACGTCGTCGCCGATGGCCTCGGCGAACTGGGCCAGTGGCTGGCCGAGTTCCACCACCTCAGCCATGCCGAGGTCTTCGACGGCGAAGCGCTCGGCAACGTGCAGGCCAAGATCGACGCCGCCAACGGCTGGGGCCTGGACCAGCGCGTCAGCGAAACCCTGACCAAGCTCGACCTCGACGGCGAGGCCGAGTTCGGCCGCCTGTCCGGCGGCATGAAGCGCCGCGTGCTGCTGGCTCGTGCGCTGGTGTCCAGCCCGGATGTGTTGCTGCTGGACGAACCGACCAACCACCTGGACATCGAAGCCATCGACTGGCTGGAAGCGTTCCTGAAGGGCTGGAGCGGCAGCGTGGTGTTCGTCACCCATGACCGTCGCTTCCTGCGTGCACTGGCCACCCGCATCGTCGAGATCGACCGCGGCCAGGTCACCAGCTGGCCGGGCGACTGGGCCAACTACGAGCGCCGTCGCGAGGAACGCCTCAATGCGCAGGCGCAGGAAAACGCCCGCTTCGACAAGCTGCTGGCGCAGGAAGAAGTCTGGATCCGCCAGGGCATCAAGGCGCGCCGTACCCGCGACGAAGGCCGCGTACGTCGCCTGAAGGCGATGCGCACTGAACGTTCGCAGCGCCGTGACCTCAGCGGCAACGTCAAGATGGAAGCCGCGCAGGGCGTCAGCTCCGGCAAGAAGGTCATCGACGTCAAGGACATTTCGTTCGCCTTCGGCGAGCGCACCATGGTCCGCGATTTCACTACCACCATCCTGCGTGGCGACCGCATCGGCCTGATCGGTCCCAACGGCAGTGGCAAGACCACGCTGCTGAAGCTGCTGCTGGGCGAACTGCAGCCGGCCAAGGGTGAGGTCAACGCCGGTACCAACCTGCAAATCGCGTATTTCGATCAGTACCGCGCGGTGCTGCGCGAAGACTGGAGCGCGATCGAGAACGTCGCCGAAGGCCGTGATTTCCTCGAGTTCAACGGCAAGCGCAAGCACGTGCATGCCTACCTGCAGGACTTCATGTTCACCCCCGAGCGCGCGCGCGCGCCGATCACCCGCCTGTCCGGCGGCGAGCGCAACCGCCTGCTGCTGGCCAAGCTGTTCGCGCAGCCGTCCAACCTGCTGGTGATGGACGAACCGACCAACGACCTCGACGTGGAAACCCTGGAGCTGCTGGAAGAGCTGCTGGGCGAGTACACCGGCACCCTGCTGCTGGTCAGCCACGACCGTGACTTCATCGACAACGTGGTGACGTCCACGCTGGTGATGGAAGGCGACGGCGTGATCGGTGAGTACGTCGGTGGCTACAGCGACTGGCAGCGCTATGCAGCCAGCGTGGCTGCGCCTGCCGCGGCCCCGGCAGCCAAGCCGGCGGCTGCTGCACCGGCCGCCACGGCCGCTGCTCCGGCTGCGCCCAAGCGCAAGCTGGCCTACAAGGAAGCGCGCGAACTGGAGCAGCTGCCGAAGACCATCGAGAAGCTGGAAGGCGATGTCGAAGGGCTGACCTCGGCGATGAACGACCCGTCGTTCTACACCCGCAGCAGTGCCGAAGTGACCGCGCACACCCAGCAGCTGGCCAAGGTGCAGGCCGAGCTGGATGCCGCGTACGCGCGCTGGGAAGAACTGGAAGGCTGAGCGTCTGCCACGGCCGTCTCGCCCGGCGGGCGGCTGTGGCTTTTGATCTGATTCCGCCTTGAAGCGAGCCGAGCACCGCAGGTCCGGCGAGGGCGAAGAGGCGCGGGTGTCTGAGCGCAGCGAGTTCCCGCGGCGTCCCTCGGTGGGCCGAGGAGCGCAGGGTACCGGTGCGTAGCATCGGCTCGCGGGCGGCGGAGCGTTTCTTTTGGTTACTTTTCTTTGCGCGCACCGCACTGCAGGAGCAGGGTGGAACGGCATAGCCGGCCCGCAGGGTGACGCACAAGGATGTGCGTCATCAAGAAAAGTAACGCCCATGAACGCATCAGATTGCAGCAGTCATGATCCGCGCAGAGCGGTCATTTGACCCCGTGCAGATCCCGCAGCTGGCTCGGCCGGCTGCCGAAATACGCGGCCAGATCGGCGATGTCCTGATCACTCAGGTCCTTCGCCTGCGGCGTCATCAGCGCATGCTGGCGGTCACCGGCGCGGTAGGCCTGCAGCGCATGCGCCAGATAATCGCCGTACTGGCCACCCAGTTTCGGATAGGTCGGATCGATCGGCGCATTGCCGTCGGCCCCGTGGCAGTCGATGCAGCTCTGGTTGGTGGCCTTGCCCTTCACCTTGGCGCGGGCTTCACCGGCGGCTTCGCGGCCTGCCGGCAGGCCAGCGGAGGACGAAGAACCGTGTTCGCCGCTGGCATGGCCCGGGTCGGCGGCGGATTTCTCGCTGTTTTCCACCTGCGACTGTGAACAGGCCGCCAGCAGCAGGGCAACGGACAGGGCGATGGCGTGACGCATCGGATGCGCGGCTTTCGACATGGGCGGGCCTTACTTGACGGTGGACAGGTAAACAGAGAGATCGGCGATCTCCTGTTCGCTGAAACTCATCGACTGCGCCTGCATCGTCGGATGCCGGCGCTTGCCCTGGCGGTACTCGGTCAGGGCCTGGGCCAGGTACTGCTGGGTCTGGCCGCCGATCTTCGGCACCCGGTAACTGGGGTAGGCGTTCTTGTAGCCGGTGATGCCGTGGCAGCCCTGGCAGGTGTAGGCCAGCACGCGGCCATTGTCGAAGTTGCCGGTGGGTGCGACGGGCGCCGGCGCAGCGGCGGGAGCCGGGGCCGGGGAGGGTGTGGCAGGAGCAGGAGCGGGCTGTGCGGCGGCCCCAAGGGGCAGGAGGACGGCCAGAGCGAGACAAGCGGCGAGCGGCTGCGGGCGCATGGTGTCGTTTCCGGGGATTCGGGTCTGGTCGTTCCGGCGTGGGGTACGGAACGCCCCGAGTATAGCCTCAGGTTTCATCTAGCTGAAATGGGGGTGGGCCGACCAGCGGCGTGAAGACACCATGACCTTTGGGATATGGTGTTGCCGTGAAGTGGTGCATTACTTTGCTACCACACCTGTCCACGCATCCTCCAGGGATCTGACGATGTCGCACCCAACCTTCCTGTCCGGCCGTCGCAGCGGAATCTGCGCTGCCGCACTGCTGATCTCCACCTCCCTGCTGCTGGGCGGTTGCGCCGCAGGGCCCAATTCCGAAGCCAAGGCTGCCGAGACCAAGGAGGAGAAGAAGGTCGACGCCGTCCCGGTCGAAGTCGCGGTGGCCAGCCATCGTGCCGTCGCGGCCAGCTACACCGGTACTGCGGCGCTGGAGCCACGCGCCGAGTCGCAGGTGGTCGCCAAGACCTCCGGCGTAGCCCTGGCGGTGCTGGTCGAGGAAGGGCAGCGGGTCACCGCCGGCCAGCCGCTGGTGCGGTTGGACCCGGACCGCGCGCGCCTGGCCGTGGCACAGAGCGAAGCGCAGATGCGCAAGCTGGAAAACAACTACCAGCGCGCACAGAAGCTGGTTGGCCAGCAGATGGTCAGCGCCGCCGATGTCGACCAGCTGCGCTACGACCTGGAAAACGTCCGCGCGCAGTACCGCCTGGCCACGCTGGAGCTGTCCTACACCACGGTGGTGGCGCCGATCTCCGGCGTGATCGCTTCGCGCTCGATCAAGACCGGCAACTTCGTGCAGATCAACACGCCGATCTTCCGCATCGTCGACAACTCGCGGCTGGAAGCCACCCTCAACGTACCCGAGCGCGAGCTGGCCACCCTGCGCGCCGGCCAGCCGGTGACGCTGGCGGCCGATGCGCTGCCGGGGCAGAGTTTCACCGGCACCGTCGATCGCATCGCGCCGGTGGTGGATTCGGGCAGCGGCACGTTTCGCGTGGTCAGCGCCTTCGACGGCGCCGCACACGCGCTGCAGCCCGGCATGTTCGGTCGCATCCGCATCGACTACGACCAGCGTGCCGATGCGCTGGTCGTACCGCGCCTGGCGTTGCTCGACGACGGTGAGCCGGCGGTGTTCCGCGTGCGCGAAGGCAAGGTCGCACGCGTTCCGGTCAAGCTGGGTTACGCCGAGGGCCCGTGGGTGGAGATCCGTGATGGCCTGGCGGCCGGTGATCAGGTGGTCACCGCCGGCAAGGTCGCCCTGCGCGACGGCACCACGGTGCAGGTGATTGCCGACCCGAAGGCGAAGACGGTCGCTGCGGCCGCCAAGCCGGCAGACAAGGCCGGGAGCAAGCAATGACCGCGCCGGGCCACGACCACGGTGCCTCGCCGGCGAGCGACGGCGCCGCCGCCAGCATGCGCGGCGGCCTGGTGGAATTCGCCACCCGCCGCCGCGTGACCATCGCCATGTGCACGGTCACGCTGCTGCTGTTCGGCCTGATCGCGCTGGGCAACCTCAAGGTCAACCTGCTGCCCGACCTGAGCTATCCGACGCTGACCGTGCGCACCGAATACACCGGTGCAGCGCCGACTGAAATCGAAACCCTGATCACCCAGCCGGTCGAAGAGGCGGTTGGCGTGGTCAAGAACCTGCGCAAGCTGAAGTCGGTCTCGCGCACCGGCCAGAGCGATGTGGTGCTGGAATTCGCCTGGGGCACCAACATGGACCAGGCCAGCCTGGAGGTGCGCGACAAGATGGAAGCGCTGAACCTGCCGCTGGAGGCCAAGGCCCCGGTGCTGCTGCGCTTCAATCCGTCCACCGAGCCGATCATGCGCCTGGTGTTGTCGAACAAGGCGGCGCCGACCAGCGATGCCGATGCGGTGCGCGAGCTGACCGGCCTGCGCCGCTATGCCGATGAAGACCTGAAGAAGAAACTGGAGCCGGTCACTGGCGTGGCAGCAGTGAAGGTCGGCGGTGGCCTGGAGGACGAGATCCAGGTCGACATCGACCAGCAGAAGCTGGCCCAGCTGAACCTGCCGATCGACACCGTCATCAAGCGCCTGAAGGACGAGAACATCAATATTTCCGGTGGCCGCCTGGAGGAGGGTTCGCAGCGCTTCCTGGTGCGTACCGTCAATCAGTTCGCCGACCTGGAGGAAATCCGCAACCTGCTGGTGACCACCCAGGCCGCCAATGGCAGCGCGGCGGATTCGGCGCTGCAGCAGATGTTCAACATCGCCGCGTCGACCGGTTCGGCGGCCGCCATCGCGGCGGCGTCGGCGGCACAGAGCGCATCGTCCGGTGGTGGCTCCAGCGTGGTTGCCAACGGCGTGCCGGTGCGCCTGAAGGACGTGGCCACGGTGCGCCAGGGCTACAAGGAGCGTGAAGCGATCATCCGCCTGGGCGGCAAGGAATCGGTCGAGCTGGCCATCTACAAGGAAGGCGACGCCAACACCGTGTCCACCGCCGAAGCGCTGCGCAAGCGCCTGGAGCAGATCAAGGGCACGTTCCCGTCGGACGTCGAGCTGACAACCATCGAGGACCAGTCGCGCTTCATCGAGCACGCCATCGCCGACGTCAAGAAGGATGCCGTGATCGGTGGCCTGCTGGCGATCCTGATCATCTTCCTGTTCCTGCGCGATGGCTGGAGCACGTTCGTGATCAGCCTGTCGTTGCCGGTCTCGATCATCGCCACGTTCTTCTTCATGGGCCAGCTCGGCCTCAGCTTGAACGTGATGTCGCTGGGTGGCCTGGCATTGGCCACCGGCCTGGTCGTGGATGACTCGATCGTGGTGCTGGAGAGCATCGCCAAGGCCCGCGAGCGTGGCCTGGGCATCCTGCAGGCGGCGATTGCCGGCACCCGCGAAGTGAGCATGGCCGTGGTCGCCTCGACCCTGACCACCATCGCGGTGTTCCTGCCGCTGGTGTTCGTCGACGGCATCGCCGGGCAGTTGTTCCGCGACCAGGCGCTGACCGTCGCGATCGCCATCGCGATCTCGCTGCTGGTGTCGATGACCCTGATCCCGATGTTGAGCTCGCTGAAGGGACGGCCGCCGCTGGCGTTCCCGGAAGAAGCGCCGAACGCAGCGTGGCAGCCGCAGAAGCGCTGGCAGAAGCCGGTGGCGCTGGGTCGCCGTGGCGTGGTCGCCAGCGTGCGCTGGAGCTTCTATGCGCTGGCCTGGCTGGTGGTGCGCCTGTGGCGCGGCGTGGTCGCGGTGATCGGCCCGGTGATGCGCAAGGCCAGCGACCTGGCGATGAAGCCCTATGCCGGCGCCGAGCGTGGCTACCTGCGCCTGCTGCCGAGTGCGCTCGCGCATCCGGGCAAGGTGCTGGGCGTGGCCGCCATCATTTTCGTAGCGACCATGGCGCTGGTGCCGATGCTTGGTGCGGACCTGATCCCGCAGCTGGCGCAGGACCGTTTCGAAATGACGGTGAAGCTGCCGGCCGGCACGCCGCTCAAGCAGACCGATGCGCTGGTGCGCGAGCTGCAGCTGGCACACGGCAAGGGCGAAGGCGTGGCCTCGCTGTATGGCGTAAGCGGCAGCGGCACCCGGCTGGATGCCAGCCCGACCGAAAGCGGTGAGAACATCGGCAAGCTGACCGTGGTGATGGAAGGCGGCGGCAATGCGCACACGGAAGCGGCGATCACCGAGCGCCTGCGCGGTACCATGAGCCAGCACCCGGGTGCCCAGGTCGACTTCGCGCGGCCGGCATTGTTCAGTTTCTCCACGCCGCTGGAAATCGAGCTGCGCGGGCAGGACATGGCCACCCTGGAAGTGGCCGGCCAGCGCCTGGCAGCGATGCTGCGCGGCAATGCCCACTACGCCGACGTGAAGTCGACGGTGGAAGAGGGCTTCCCGGAAATCCAGATCCGCTTCGACCAGGAGCGTGCCGGTGCGCTGGGCCTGACCACCCGCCAGATCGCCGACGTGGTGGTGAAGAAGGTGCGCGGCGACGTCGCCACCCGCTACAGCTTCCGCGACCGCAAGATCGACGTGCTGGTGCGTGCGCAGGAAGGCGACCGCGCCAGCGTGGAGAGCATCCGCCGGCTGATCGTCAACCCGGGCAGCACCCGCCCGGTCACGTTGGACGCGGTAGCCGACGTGGTCGCCACCACTGGCCCCAGCGAGATCCACCGGGCCGACCAGACCCGGGTGGCGGTGGTGTCGGCCAACCTGCGCGACATCGACCTCGGCGCGGCCATGCGTGAAGTGCAGCAGATGGTGGCCGAGCAGCCGCTGGGCGCGGGCGTCGGCCTGCATATCGGCGGCCAGGGCGAAGAGCTGGCGCAGGCGGCGAAGTCGCTGATCTTCGCCTTCGGCCTGGCGATCTTCCTGGTCTACCTGGTGATGGCCTCGCAGTTCGAATCGCTGCTGCACCCGTTCGTGATCCTGTTCACCATCCCGCTGGCGCTGGTCGGCGCGATCCTGGCGCTGATGCTGACCGGCAAGCCCATCTCGGTGGTGGTGTTCATCGGCCTGATCCTGCTGGTCGGCCTGGTGACCAAGAACGCGATCATCCTGATCGACAAGGTCAACCAGCTGCGCGAGGCCGGCGTGGCCAAGCACGAGGCACTGGTGGAAGGTGCGCGCTCGCGCCTGCGGCCGATCATCATGACCACCCTGTGCACGCTGTTCGGCTTCCTGCCGCTGGCGGTGGCAATGGGCGAGGGCGCCGAGGTGCGTGCACCGATGGCGATCACCGTGATCGGTGGCCTGCTGGTGTCGACGCTGCTGACCCTGCTGGTGATCCCGGTGGTGTACGACCTGATGGATCGTCGCGGCGACGCCTACTACCGTGAGCGCGGCCGCAAGCACGCCGGTGAGGGCCTGCACGGCGACGAGGGCGGCACGGCGGGTGTGGAGGAACCGGCATGAGTGTTGCCGAGTTCTCCATCCGCCGCCCGGTCACCACCATCATGTGCTTCGTGTCGCTGGTGGTGATCGGCCTGATCGCTTCGTTCCGGCTGCCGCTGGAGGCGCTGCCGGACATCTCCGCGCCGTTCCTGTTCGTGCAGATTCCGTACACCGGCTCGACCCCGGAAGAAGTGGAACGGACCATCATCCGCCCGGTCGAGGAATCGCTGGCGACGATGACCGGCATCAAGCGCATGCGCTCGTCGGCCACCTCCGAGGCGGCGCTGATCTACATCGAGTTCAGCGACTGGGACCGCGACATCGCCATTGCCGCGTCCGACGCGCGCGAGCGTATCGACGCGATCCGCAGCGACCTGCCCGACGACCTGCAGCGCTACAACGTGTTCAAGTGGTCCAGCAGTGACCAGCCCGTGTTGAAGGTGCGCCTGGCCAGCACCACCGACCTGACCACCGCCTATGACATGCTCGACCGTGAGTTCAAGCGGCGCATCGAGCGCATCCCGGGTGTGGCAAGGGTCGACATCACCGGTGCGCCGCCGAACGAGGTCGAGATCGCCATCGATCCGAACCGGCTCAACGCGCATGGGTTGAGCATCAACGAGCTGAGCGAGCGCCTGCGCACGCTGAATTTCTCGATCTCGGCCGGGCAGATCGACGACAACGGCCAGCGCGTGCGCGTGCAGCCGGTGGGCGAGATCACCGACCTGCAGGAAATGCGCGACCTGGTGATCAACGCCAAGGGCCTGCGCCTGGGCGATATCGCCGATGTCCGCCTGAAGCCGGCGAGGATGAACTACGGGCGCCGCCTGGACGGCAACCCGGCGGTGGGCCTGGATATCTTCAAGGAGCGCAGTGCCAACCTGGTGGACGTCTCGCGTGCGGCGCTGGCCGAAGTCGAGGCGATCCGCGCGCAGCCGTCCATGCGCGACGTGCAGATCAAGGTGATCGACAACCAGGGCAAGGCGGTGACGTCCTCGCTGCTGGAGCTGGCCGAGGCCGGCGCGGTTGGCCTGATCCTGTCGATCACGGTGCTGTTCTTCTTCCTGCGCCATTGGCCGTCGACGCTGATGGTGACCCTGGCCATTCCGATCTGCTTCACCATCACCCTCGGCTTCATGTACTTCGTCGGGGTGACACTGAACATCCTGACCATGATGGGCCTGCTGCTGGCGGTGGGCATGCTGGTCGACAATGCCGTGGTGGTGGTGGAGAGCATCTACCAGGAGCGCGAGCGCATGCCGGGGCAGCCACGGCTGGCCTCGATCATCGGCACCCGCAACGTGGCCATCGCGCTCAGCGCCGGTACGCTGTGCCACTGCATCGTGTTCGTGCCGAACCTGTTCGGCGAGACCAACAACATCAGCATTTTCATGGCGCAGATCGCGATCACCATCTCGGTCTCGCTGCTGGCCTCGTGGCTGGTGGCGGTCAGCCTGATCCCGATGCTGTCCGCACGCATGGCCACGCCCAAGCTGGTGCACTCGCAGACCGGCCTGATCGCGCGCCTGCAGCGGCGCTACGCGCAGCTGCTGGACTGGTCGCTGCATCACCGCGGTTGGAGCCTGTTCGGCATCCTGCTGGTGGTGCTGGTCAGCCTGGTGCCGATGAAGCTGACCAAGATCGACATGTTCGGTGGCGAGGGTGGCAAGGACATCTTCATCGGCTACATGTGGAAGGGTGCCTACACCTACCGCCAGATGTCCGAGGAAGTGGCGCGGGTGGAGAACTGGATCGACCAGAACCGCGAACGCCTGCACGTGAAGCAGGTGTACTCCTGGTACAGCGAGCAGGAAGGCAGCTCCACGGTCGTCACCCTGGACAAAAAGCACGCCAAGGACATCAAGGCGCTGCAGGAGGAACTGCGCAAGGGCCTGCCGAAGTCGGCCCGCACCGATTACTTCGTCGGCAACCAGGGCGGCGATGGCGGCGGCAGCAACCAGGGCGTGCAGGTGCAGCTGGTGGGTGATTCCAGCTCGATGCTGCAGGAGATCGGCCAGGAAGTGGTGCCGTTGCTGGCGCAGCGTGCCGAACTGCGCGACGTGCGCATCGACAACGGCGAGAAGGGCGGCGAGCTGAAGGTGCGTGTCGACCGCGAGCGCGCCGCGGCATTCGGCTTCAACGCCGAGCAGGTGGCCAGCTTCGTCGGGTTGGCGCTGCGCGGCGCACCGATGCGCGAGTTCCGCCGCGGTGACAATGAAGTGCCGGTGTGGGTGCGCTTCGCCGGCGCCGAGCAGAGTAGCCCGGAAGACCTGGCCGGTTTCAGCGTGCGCACCGGCGATGGCCGCAGCGTGCCGCTGCTGAGTCTGGTCACCGTGGACGTCGGTTCGTCGGCCACCCAGATCGGACGCACCAACCGCCAGACCACGCTGACCATCAAGGCCAACCTGGCCGAGAAGGTCACCGCACCGGACGGGCGCAAGGCGATCGAAGCCGTGCTCAAGCCGATGAACTTCCCGGCTGGTTATGGTTTCACCTTCGACGGTGGCGACTACGGCAATGATGACGAAGCCATGCAGCAGATGGTGTTCAACCTGCTGATCGCGCTGGTGATGATCTACGTGGTGATGGCGGCGGTGTTCGAGTCGCTGCTGTTCCCGGCGGCGATCATGAGCGGCGTGCTGTTCTCGATCTTCGGCGTGTTCTGGCTGTTCTGGATCACCGGTACCTCGTTCGGGATCATGTCCTTCATCGGCATCCTGGTGCTGATGGGCGTGGTGGTGAACAACGGAATCGTGATGATCGAGCACATCAACAACCTGCGGCGCAGCGGCATGGGCCGCACCCAGGCGTTGGTGGAAGGCTCACGCGAACGCCTGCGCCCGATCATGATGACCATGGGCACGGCAATCCTGGCGATGATCCCGATCTCGCTGACCGATACGCAGATGTTCGGCAATGGCCCGGAGTATTCGCCGATGGCGCGTGCGATTGCCGGCGGCCTGGCGTTCTCGACGGTGGTCAGCCTGCTGTTCCTGCCGACGATCTACGCGGTGCTCGATGACCTGCGCACTGCCGTGACGCGGCTGATCCGCCGTGCGCGCGGCCTGGAAATGGTAGCGCCGGGCGCTGCCCGGCTGTAATGCGCGACAACGTGTTGTGGTGTGGGGGAGGCCGGTCGTAGTGGGGCGGCCTCCCCCTTTTTTTTCGCCGGGCCATGCCCGGGGGGACCATCAGCCCGCCACCTTGCCCCAGACCTTGAACGTGGTCAGCCACAGGCCCAGCATGCTGCCCAGGTTGGTCAGCATGAAGGTCAGCACCACGCGGGTGACACGGTTGCGGTACCAGCCCTTCAGGCTCTGCGCATCGTCGCGCAGCTTCAGGAAGTCCTCATACGCTGGCTTGCGCAGCCGCGCTTCCACCAGTGCTGAGAACGCGCCGGTCGGGATGCTCAGGCGGAACGGCTTGAACGGGGCCACCGCGATCGCGGTGAGGATGCTCAGGGGATGGCCGCCGGCCAGCAGGCAGCCCAGGCCCGCCAGGCCGCCGGTATACATCGCCCAGGTTGCCAGCAGTTCGGTGCCCACGCCCAGGCCGCCGCGGTAGAAGCCCACGCCGATGCCGGTCGCTACGATCGCCAGGATGCCTAGCGTGAACCACGGAATGTTGCGCTTCTTCGGCACCGCCTCCAGCTCGGCACGCAGCGGCGCCGGCGCCTCGGTGTCGGTTTCCAGGTAGCGGGCCAGCCCGGCCAGGTGACCGGCACCGACCACCGCCAACACCTCACGCTGCTGCGGATCGTGTTCTTCGCGCAGGCGCGTGGCCATGTAGCGGTCACGCTCGCCGATGATGGTCTCGTACAGCGCCGGGCTCTCGCTGGCGAACTCGCCGAAGCTCGATTCCAGCATGTCGCCCTGCTTGAGCTTCTCGATCTCGTTCTCGCCCACTTCCTCGGACGAGAACAGGCCGGCGCCAAGCCCGGCGACCAGCTTCAGCTTGCCGAAGAACCCCAGCCGCTGCGAGGCACGGCGGAAGGTCAGGCCGACCTCGCGGTCGATCAGGTGCACGGGCAGGTTGCGCTCGCGCGCCAGTTCCACCGCACGCTTCAGTTCGGCACCGGGCTCGATGTCGAGCTGCTCGGCCAGGCGGCGCTGGTAGGCGGACAGAGCCAGGTTGGCGGCGAACAGGGCGACGCGGCCCTTGCGGATCACCTCGACCAGGTCGAGCTTGGCCAGTGTGTCCGGGTCGCTCAGCGCCTGCAGGCGCTGCGGATCCAGCTCGACGGCCACCGCATCGAAGCGGCCGCTGTCGATGGCCTTTTCAACGGCCTCGACGCTGGCGCGTGAGACGTGGGCGGTGCCCAGCAGGGTGTAACGCACGCCGTCGCGTTCGACGACGCGCACCGGCTGGCCGGCGAACAGGTCGTCGCCGGTTTCGGGAAGGGTTTCAGTCATGGGTTCATTCATTGGAAGGTGCGGTGTCGGCGCCATCGCCGAGCGCGCGCTGCATCTGCACGGTATCCAGCCAGCGGCCGTGCTTGCGGCCAAGGCCACGGAACACGCCCACCAGCTCGAAGCCGAAGCGTTCGTGCAGCTTGATCGACGCGGTGTTGGTCGGTTCGCCGATCACCGCCACCATCTGCCGGTAGCCACGCGTCACGCAGGCATCAATCAAGGCCTGCAGCAGGCCAGTGCCGACGCCTTTGCCTTGGAATGCGGCATCGACGTAGACCGAGTTCTCCACGGTCCACTGGTAGGCGACGCGGGTGCGGTAGGTATTGGCGTAGGCATAGCCGGCGACCTGGCCGTCGATCTCGGCGACCAGGTAGGGGAAGCCGCGATCGACGATGTCGCGCATGCGGCGCAGCATCTCGGTCGCGTCCGGGATGTCGTACTCGTAGGTGTTGACGAAGTCGGTCACTTCCACCGCATAGATCGCGGTGATCGCGTCGATGTCGGCCGGGCCGGCATCACGGATGAGGACGGCCATGCGCGGGCTCCGGCTCAGTCGATGTAGCGCTTGAGCAGGTCGCCGTAGGCATCGATGCGGCGATCACGCAGGAACGGCCAGATGCGGCGCACATGCTCGCTGCGCTGCAGGTCGACGTCGCACAGCAGCACGGTGGCGTCGGTGCCGGCCTCGGCCAGGAATTCGCCCTGCGGGCCCAGCACGTGGCTGTTGCCCCAGAACTGGATGCCCGACGCGCCCAGCGGCGAGGCTTCGTGGCCGACGCGGTTGCAGCTCAGCACCGGCAGGCCGTTGGCCACGGCGTGGCCACGGTGGCTCAGCACCCAGGCGTCGCGCTGGCGGGTCTTCTCGTCCTGCACATCGTCCGGGTCCCAGCCGATCGCGGTCGGGTACAGCAGCAGTTCGGCACCGGCCAGCGCCATCAGGCGTGCCGCTTCCGGGTACCACTGGTCCCAGCACACCAGCACGCCAAGGCGGCCCACCGACGTATCGATCGGCGTGAAGCCGATGTCGCCCGGGGTGAAGTAGAACTTCTCGTAGAAGCCCGGATCATCCGGGATGTGCATCTTGCGGTACTTGCCGAGCAGGGTACCGTCCTTCTCGAACACCACGGCGGTGTTGTGGTACAGGCCGGCAGCGCGGCGCTCGAACAGCGAGCCGACCAGCACCACGCCATGCTTCTTCGCCAGCGCGCCCAGGCGCTCGGTGCTCGGGCCCGGAATCGGCTCGGCCAGGTCGAACTCGTCCACCGACTCGTGCTGGCAGAAGTACGGGCCGTTGTGCAGTTCCTGCAGCAGCACCAGCTTGGCACCCTGGGCAGCCGCCTCGGCCACGCGTGCTTCGATCACCGCCAGGTTGGCGGCGGCATCACCGTGGTTGCGCTCCTGGATCAGGGCGACGGTAAGGGGGCTGCGCGAGTTCATGCGGGGCGTTCCTGCGGGGGAAAACCTGCATGTTAGCGCGGATGGACGGCGACGGCGTGTTGCGCGCTGAATGGGTGCTGGTAGTGCCGGCCGCTGGCCGGCAATCCCGTGGATCCATCAGGCATTGCATGGTTGCCGGCCAGCGGCCGGCACTACCGCTTACGCCTTCAACAGCCCGGCCGGCAGCTGCATGGTGATGCAGTGCAGGCTGCCGTTCTGCCAGATCAGCGAGCGGCAGGGTACCTGCACGATCTCGCGGCCCGGGTGTGCCTGGGCCAGTACATCGCGGGCCAGGTCGTCGGCCGGGTCGCCGTAGGCCGGCATCAGCACCGCGCCATTGACGATCAGGTAGTTGGCGTACGACGCAGCCAGCCGGCGGCCTTCGTCGATCACCGGCTGTGCCCACGGTAGCGGGAACAGGCGGTACGGCTGGCCATCCTTGGTGCGCAGCGCGGCCAGCTCATTGCCCATCGCCTGCAGTTCGGCGTAGTGCGAGTCGCTCTCGTCGTCGCAGGCCTGGTAGACGATGCTGTCAGCCGAGGCGAAGCGGGCGAGGGTATCGATGTGGGCGTCGGTGTCGTCGCCTTCCAGGTAGCCGTGGTCCAGCCACAGCACGCGGTCCTGCTGCAGCCAGTCGGCCAGGTCGGCGCTCAGGCTGGCGCGGTCGCGGTCCGGGTGGCGCTCGTGCAGGCACTTCCAGGTGGTCAGCAGGGTGCCTTCGCCGTCGGTCTCGATGCCGCCGCCTTCCAGCGCGAACGGAATGCTGCGCACCGGTGCGTCATTGAACACGCCGGCCTGGTCGAGCACGCCCACCAGCTGGTCATCCAGGGTGGCATCGAACTTGCCGCCCCAGCCGGTGAAGCGGAAATCCAGCAGCTGGAAACCGCCGTCGGCACGGCGCAGGGTGATCGGGCCGGAGTCGCGCAGCCAGGTATCGTCGTAGGCCGCCGTGGTGAAGTGGACCTTGTCCATGTCGATGCGGTTGGAACGCAGCCGCATCTCCGCATAGGTCTCCACATCATCGTCGGCCACGCAGATCAGCACCGGCTGGAAGCGGGTGATGGCCGCGACCAGGGCGATGTAGGTCTCTTCCACCTGGCCCAGGCGGTCGGCCCAGTCGGTGTCGGCGGTGGGCCAGGCAATCAGGACGCCGCTCTGGGCTTCCCACTCGGCAGGAAAACGAAGGGTCTGGTTCATGGTCTCGCTACACAGGCCCGCCCACGGCGGGTAAAGGGATCAACGGATCGGCGGTTTCGGGCCGATTTCGTTCGGGTCCGCCTGGTTGGCCACCACGTTGATCACCTTCTGCTTCTCGAAGTAGACGGTGAACTGCGGGTACACCCAGCGGTTGATGGTCGGCCACTGCCGCTTCTGCCCGCCACGCGGCTGCAGCTGCTCGTTGGGCGCGCCGAACTGCGCCTGCACCTGCTGCATGCTCTGGCCGCGCACGGGCACGGCACCGGCCGGCTTCTCGCGGGCACGATCGACAAGCAGGGTATCGGCCAGTGCCGGTGTGGCGGCGGCCAGGGTGGCCATCATGGCCAGGGCGGACAGGTAACGCTTCATCTCGATCTACTCCCCAGTGGTCAAGAAAGGCGATTACAGCAAAAACGGCAGGAAAAAGCCGCATAAACAAAAAACCGCCCGAAGGCGGTTTCTTGCATCGGGTCGGCCCCGCGTAGGGCCAGCCGCAGCCGGAAGGCTGTGAGGCTTAGCGCTGACGCGCCTTGAAACGCGGGTTCGACTTGCAGATGACGAAGATCTTGCCACGACGACGCACGACCTTGCAGTCACGGTGACGGGCCTTCGCCGACTTCAGGGAGGACAGGACTTTCATGGCATACCTCGGCGTAAACAGTAGTTGTTCGGGTGGAGCGTGGCCGCGATATGCGAAAGACAATCGGCAGTTGACGCTCGTTCAAGCCCGCCATTCTACCGGGCTTTTCCTCATGGTTTCAAGTGGTTGCACAAAAGATCCCGCTGGGGGCGTCTGGCAGGGGCTAGAATGGCCTCTTCACACGCTCTGGGACCCCCATGAATCCACTCGCTCCCGTCCTGACCATCGACGGCCCATCCGGGGCCGGCAAGGGTACCATCAGCCGCATCATCGCGCGCAGGATGGGCTGGCATTACCTGGATTCGGGCGCGCTGTACCGGGCAGTGGGCGTCGCCGCAAGCTGGGCCGACATCGATACCTCCGACGCCTCGGCGCTGGTCCGCTGCACCTTCGACACCCACGTTCAGTTTGTCGAGCAGGGTGATGCCATGCGGGTCATGGTCAACGGCACCGATGCCACCGACGAACTGCGCCTGGAGACCACCGGTGCGCTGGCCTCGGCCATTGCTGCCATTCCGGAGGTCCGGGCTGCCCTGAAGGAGCGCCAGCGCGCATTCAGGGAGCTGCCGGGGCTGGTTGCCGATGGCCGCGACATGGGCACGGTGATCTTCCCGGACGCCTCCTACAAGGTCTTCCTGACCGCCAGTGCCGAGGAGCGCGCCGAGCGCCGGCATAAGCAGTTGAAAGACAAGGGGGTTTCTGTTAACTTTGATGACCTCCTGCGCGAGATCATGGCCCGCGACGCCCGTGATGCTCAGCGTACCGTGGCGCCCCTGAAGCCGGCAGACGATGCTGTCCTCATCGACACCACAGGCATCGGCATCGATGATGTCGTTGCCAGAGTGATGGATCTGCTTCCGGTTCCGGCTGCCTGATCCGTTCGCGCGGGAGCGCTGCCAGCAGCATCGGCGGTGGTCGCGCATAGCAGTGCTGTACCAGCTCCGTCGCGCAATGATGCGTGGCGGTTTTCCTACTACACACGACCTGCTTTTCCGGGGTCGACCAACAGGCGGGCGGTCGCCATTCCCCTGAAGGGGACGCCACCGACCCATGTGTCCAACAGAGTAAATCTAATGACCGAATCATTTGCCGAACTGTTTGAAGCCAGCCAGGCCAACCTGGCCAAGCTGAAGCCGGGCGCCATCGTCAGCGGTACCGTTGTTGAAGTCCGCGGCGACGTCGTGGTGATCAACGCTGGCCTGAAGTCCGAAGGCATCGTGCCGATCGAACAGTTCCGTAACGACGCTGGCGAAATCGACGTCGCCGAAGGCGACATCGTCAAGGTCGCCCTCGACTCGATCGAGAACGGCTTCGGCGAAACCGTCCTGTCGCGCGAGAAGGCCAAGCGCGCGATGGTGTGGGACGAGCTGGAAGAAGCGTTGGAAAAGAACGAAACCATCACCGGCCGCATCAGCGGCAAGGTCAAGGGTGGTTTCACCGTGGACATCAAGGATGTCCGCGCCTTCCTGCCGGGTTCCCTGGTCGATGTGCGCCCGGTGCGCGATCCGGCCTACCTGGAAGGCAAGGAACTCGAGTTCAAGCTCATCAAGCTGGACCGCAAGCGTAACAACGTCGTGGTCTCGCGCCGCGCTGTCGTCGAAAGCGAGCACTCGGAAGAGCGCGAGCAGCTGATGGACAAGCTGCAGGAAGGCGCGATCCTGAAGGGTGTCGTCAAGAACCTGACCGACTACGGTGCATTCGTGGACCTGGGCGGTATCGACGGCCTGCTGCACATCACCGACATGGCGTGGAAGCGCGTGCGTCACCCGTCGGAAGTCGTGAACGTCGGCGACGAGCTGGACGTCCGCGTGCTGAAGTTCGACCGCGAGCGCAACCGCGTTTCGCTGGGCCTGAAGCAGCTGGGCGAGGATCCGTGGGACAACATCGGCCGTCGTTACCCGGCCAACAGCCGCGTCTTCGGCAAGGTCTCCAACGTCACCGATTACGGTGCGTTCGTTGAGATCGAGCCGGGCGTCGAAGGCCTGGTGCACGTCTCCGAGATGGATTGGACCAACAAGAACGTCAACCCGTCCAAGGTTGTCCAGGTTGGTGATGAAGTCGAAGTGATGGTGCTGGACGTCGATGAAGAGCGTCGCCGTATCTCGCTGGGCATGAAGCAGGTTGCCGCCAATCCGTGGGAAACCTTCGCTGCCACCCACAAGAAGGGTGACAAGGTGTCGGGCCAGATCAAGTCGATCACCGACTTCGGCATCTTCATCGGCCTGGACGGCGGCATCGACGGCCTGGTCCACCTGTCCGACATCAGCTGGAACACCACCGGCGAAGACGTCGTTCGCAACTTCAAGAAGGGCGATACCCTGGACGCCGTCGTCCTGGCTGTCGATCCGGAGCGCGAGCGCATCTCCCTGGGCGTGAAGCAGCTGGAGCAGGATCCGTTCGGCCAGTACATGGCTGCCAATCCGAAGGGCTCCAAGGTTGAAGGCGTGGTGAAGGAAGTCGACGCCAAGGGCGCGATCATCGAGCTGGCTGACGGCATCGAAGGTTACGTCTCGGCCCGCGACATCGCCAACGAGCGCGTTGACGACGCCACCCAGCACCTGAAGGTCGGCGACAAGGTCGAAGCCAAGTTCGTGGGCATGGACCGCAAGGGCCGTACCCTGCAGCTGTCGATCAAGGCCAAGGACGACGCGGAAATGCGCGAAGTGCTGGAGGAATACCAGTCCTCTTCGGCTTCCAGCGGCACCACCCAGCTGGGCGCGCTGCTGCGTGCACAGCTGAACGGCAACAAGTCCGAGTAATCGGCCTTACGCTGTTCGTTGTTTCCTGGACGGCCCGGGCATTGCCCGGGCCGTTTCAGGCTGAGATGCCCCTGATGTGAGCCGGTAATGACCAAATCCGAACTGATCGAAATCCTTGCGCGCCGCCAGGCGCACCTGAAGGCCGATGATGTCGATCTGGCGGTGAAGTCGTTGCTGGAAATGATGGGCGGATCGCTGGCCGCCGGGGATCGCATCGAAATCCGCGGTTTTGGCAGCTTCTCGCTGCACTATCGTCCGCCGCGCCTGGGCCGCAACCCGAAGACCGGCGAATCGGTTGCCCTGCCGGGCAAGCATGTCCCCCATTTCAAGCCGGGCAAGGAACTGCGCGAGCGGGTCAGCAGTGTGCTGCCGCTGGACGCCGATCCGGCCTGAGCCTTCCGTCGCGCCACCGCGTGCGAATCCAGCCGCGAGTCGGATAAGCTACGGACTCCTGCCACTGGAGCTGTTGCATGAAGGTTTTTCGTCTGCTGGTCCTGCTGGCGGTGCTGATCCTTGGATTGATCATCGGTGCGGTCAACATGACCGCGATGTCGATCAACCTGCTGTTTACCCAACTGCACACCTCGGTGGGCGTGGCCCTGATCGCCGCGCTGCTGGTCGGTGTCGTGGTCGGTGCCGGGCTGGTGCTGGTGAGCGTGGTCATTCCGCTCTATGGCCAGCTGCGCCGCGCCAACAAGTCCGCTGTCGCCTCGCCGGCACCGGTTGCTTCCCCCCAATCTTTTGATGGACGTTGATCGAAGATGGATTTCGTCACCGAGTGGTTCTGGTTCTTCCTGTTCGTTCCGCTGGCCGCCCTGGCCGGGTGGGTGATCGGACGGCGTGGTGGTCAACGCCACGGTGACAGCCAGGTCAGCCGCCTGTCGAGCACCTATTTCCGTGGCCTGAACTACCTGCTCAACGAGCAGCCGGACAAGGCCATCGAACTGTTCCTGCACATCGCCGAGCTGGACAAGGAAACCTTCGAGACCCAGGTCGCGCTGGGCCATCTGTTCCGCCGCCGTGGTGAAGTCGACCGCGCCATCCGCCTGCACCAGGGGCTGGTCAATCGCCATGACCTGAGTGATGCGCAGCGCGTACAGGCCCTGCTGGCCCTGGGCGAGGACTACATGAAGTCCGGCCTGCTGGATCGCGCCGAGACCGTGTTCACCGAGCTGGCGCAGCTGGATCAGCGTGCACCGCAGGCGCTCAAGCACCTGATCGGCATCTATCAGGCCGAACGCGACTGGGAAAAGGCGATCGACAACGCGACCCGTTTCGAGGACGTCACCGGCGAGCCGATGGGCAAGCTGATCGGGCAGTTCGAATGCGAACTGGCCGAACGTTTCCGTGGCGCCGGCAAGCTGGAAGAGGCGAGGGCGGCGATCGCCCGGGCCTACCAGGCCGACGCGATGTCGGTGCGCGCCGGCATCATCGAGGGCCGGCTGGAAACCGACGCGGGCAATCCCGAGGCCGCCGTCCGCGCCTTCGAGCGTGCCGCGCGCAACGACCCCGAATACCTGCCGGAACTGCTGCCGGCGCTGATGCAGAACTATCGCAAGGTTGGCGATCTGGCAGGCGCACGCGCGTTCCTGTCGGAGATGACCGAGCACTACCGCGGAATCGCCCCGGTACTGGCGCTGACCCGGCTGATGGAAGAGCAGGAAGGCGTGGCGCCGGCCCGTGCCTACCTCGGCCGCCAGCTCAAGGATCGCCCGTCGGTCCGTGGCGAATCCGCGCTGATCGACCTGACCCTCGCCGAGGGAGCCGATTCCACCGCCACCCTGCATGACCTCAAGCACATCACCGACCAGCTGCTGGTGCGCAACCCGGCCTATCGCTGCACGCGCTGCGGCTTCGGTGCGCGTACCCACCACTGGCAGTGTCCGAGCTGCAAGGAGTGGGGGACGGTCAAGCCGCTGCTGAACTACGCGGTGCTCTGATCCATGCCCTGGCTTGTAATGGGCGCGCTGCTGGGGCTCGCCCTGCTGAGTGCGTTGCTGACCTGGGCTGCACGCGGCTATGCGCTGCGCCAGCAGTTGATGGACCAGCCCGGCGAACGCCGCAGCCATAGCGTCGCCACCCCACGCGGTGGCGGCATCGCCATCGTCATCAGCCTGCTGGTGACTGCCGGCGTGGCCATCTGGGCCTGGCCCGAAAGCACGCCGACGGTGCTGGTGGCCAGCCTTGGGCTGGTGCTGGTGGCCGGCATCGGCTGGTGGGACGATCACAGGCCCCTGCCGGCGATGCGTCGCCTGCTGGTGCATTTCATCGCCGCAGCGCTGCTGGCCGGCCTGGTCAAGATGAATGGTGGCAGCTGGCTGCTGGCGGTGCTGGTGCTGCTGTTCACCGCCTCGCTGATCAACATCTGGAATTTCATGGACGGCATCAATGGCATTGCTGCCAGCCAGGCCGTCGTGGCGATGCTGGGGCTGGCGCCGGTGCTGCCGTGGCCGTACTCGCTGGCCGCCGTGGCCCTGGGCCTGGCCTGCCTTGGATTCCTGCCGTTCAACTTCCCTCGGGCCCGGATCTTCATGGGCGATGTCGGAAGCGGCGCGCTGGGGTATGCGGTCGCCGCCGTGCTGGCGCTCGCCAGCGTGCGCACCGATATCAACTGGATCCTGCTGCTGGTGCCGGTTTCGCCGTTCCTCGTGGACGCCGGCTTCACACTGCTGGCGCGCATCATTTCCGGACAACGCTGGATGGAACCCCATACCCAGCACGTCTACCAGCGCGCGGTGCAGGCAGGAGCCAGTCACCCCCAGGTGACAGGGATGTACTTTGCTTTGGGCCTGTTCAGTATTACAGTGTTCAATGTCTGCTCCAATTTGCAGCCGAGGTGGGAGGCTGCCGTGGCGATCACGTGGTTCATCGCGTTGAGCGTCCTCTGGCTCCTCCTGCGCAATGGAATGCGCCACCGACAAGGAAATACCTGACTTATGGCTTCACCCTGGCGGGACAGAATCCTCGGCCTGATGCCGCGTTCGGCCATCGTCTGCCACGACCTCTTCATGGTCTGGGCATGCTGGCAGTTGCTCCATGCAGGGCGCTACTCGATCCTGCCCAACGCCCCGGCACTGCCCCTGTGGAACGTCGATACCACCCTGGTCCTGTTGCTGCAGGGCCTGGTGTTCTGGCGCGTGGGCCTGTACCGCGGCCTGTGGCGGTTCGCCAGCGTCAGCGACCTGCTGAACATCTTCAAGGCCAGCTTCATCGGCATGGTGGCGATCGTCCTGGTGCTGATGTGGAAGCGCTTCGACGGCGTGCCGATGTCGGTGCTGGTGATCTATCCGTTCGCGCTGTCGGCACTGCTCGGCGCGCCGCGCCTGCTGTACCGCGCCTGGAAGGACTACCAGGCACTGCAGTCCGATTCCAGCGCCCGCCGCGTGCTGATCCTCGGCGCCGGCCAGGCTGCCGAAACCCTGGTGCGCGACCTGCGCCGTTCCGGCAACTTCGAGCCGGTCGGCCTGCTCGACGATGCACCGCACCTGCGTGGTGCCAAGCTGCAGGGCCTGCCGATCCTCGGCACCCTGGATGACGCGCCGACGGTGGTCCGCGAGACTGCTGCAAAGCTGCTGGTCATTGCCATGCCGTCGCTGGACGCCGCGGGCATGCAGCGTGTCGTCGCGATTTGCGAAAGCACCGGCGTGCCGTTCCGTACCGTGCCCAAGCTCAGTGACATCCTGCAGGGCCAGTCGCTGCCGGGCCAGTTGAAGGAAGTGGCGATCGAGGATCTGCTGGGCCGCAAGCCGATCATGCCGGACTGGAACCTGATCCGCGGCTGGTTGGGCGGGCGCACCGTGATGGTCACCGGTGCCGGTGGTTCGATCGGCTCGGAGCTGTGTCGCCAGTGCGCGCGGCATGGCGCCGGTCGCATCATCCTGCTGGAGATCAGTGAACTGCTGTTGCTGACCATCGAAGGCGAGCTGCGTCGCAGCTTCCCCGATGTCGAGATCGAGGCAGTGCTGGGCGATTGTGGTGACCCGGCGGTGATCCGCCATGCGCTGTCGCTGCACCCGGTCGATACGGCTTTCCATGCGGCCGCCTACAAGCATGTACCGGTGCTGGAGCGCCAGCTGCGCGAAGCGGTGCGCAACAACATCCTGGCGACCGAGAATGTGGCCCGCGCCTGCCTGGAAGCGCGCGTGGAGCATTTCGTGTTCATCTCCACCGACAAGGCGGTCGACCCGGTCAATGCGCTGGGTGCCAGCAAGCGCTACGCCGAGATGATCTGCCAGAGCCTGGACCAGAAGTCCACGCATACCCGTTTCGTCACGGTGCGCTTCGGCAACGTGCTGGCGTCGGCTGGCAGCGTGGTGCCGCTGTTCCGCGAGCAGATCCTGCGTGGCGGGCCGGTCACTGTCACCGACCCGGAAGTCAGCCGTTACTTCATGACCATCCCCGAGGCCTGTCAGCTGATTCTGCAGGCGGCCGCCTCGGCGTCGCATGGCGCGATCTACACCCTCGACATGGGCGAGCCGGTGCCGATCCGCGTGCTGGCCGAACAGATGATCCGCCTGACCGGCAAGCAGCCGTACAAGGATATCCAGATCATCTATACCGGCCTGCGTCCGGGCGAGAAGCTGCACGAGACGCTGTTCTATTCGGACGAAGACTACCGCTCGACCGCGCACCCGAAGATTCTCGAGGCCGGCGTGCGTACATTCTCTCGGGATATGGTGCTGGGCAACGTCCCACGCCTGCGTGAGGCGATTGCCAGCTACGACACCGCCAGCATCCAGGAAATCCTGTTTGCGACGATGCCGGAGTTCTCGCCAATCGAACAGGATGCTTACATTTCATCCGCTAAAGTCGTGCCTTTTCCGGCACGTGAGGCCAACAGGCACCAATGAGCAAGCGAATTCGCAAAGCAGTTTTCCCGGTGGCAGGGCTGGGGACGCGTTTTTTGCCAGCAACCAAGACTGTGCCGAAGGAGATGCTGCCGATCATTGATCGGCCGCTGATCCAGTACGCCGTGGATGAGGCGATCGAAGCCGGCTGCGACACGCTGGTGTTCATCACCAACCGCTACAAGCACGCGGTCGCCGACTATTTCGACAAGGCCTACGAGCTGGAGCAGAAGCTCGAGCGCGCTGGCAAGCAGGAACAGCTGGAGTTGATCCGGCACGTGCTGCCCAACGGCGTCCGCGCGATCTTTGTCACGCAGGCCGAGGCCCTGGGCCTGGGGCACGCGGTGCTGTGTGCCAAGGCGGTGATCGGCGACGAGCCCTTCGCCGTGCTGCTGCCCGACGACCTGATCTGGAACCGCGGTGCCGGCGCGCTGAAGCAGATGGCCGACCTCAACGAAGCCAGTGGCGCCAGCGTGATCGCGGTTGAAGACGTGCCGCACGAGAAGACTGCCAGCTACGGCATCGTCGCCACCGAGGCATTCGATGGCCGCAAGGGCCGTATTTCGCAGATCGTCGAGAAGCCGAAGCCGGAGGACGCGCCGAGCGACCTGGCCGTGGTCGGCCGTTACGTGCTCAGCCCGAAGATCTTCGAGCTGCTGGAGCAGACCGGCAGCGGTGCCGGCGGCGAGATCCAGTTGACCGATGCGATCGCGCAGCTGCTGAAGACCGAAGAGGTCGATGCCTACCGCTTCGAGGGCACCCGCTTCGACTGCGGCACGCATCTGGGGCTGGTGGAGGCGACGATCCGCTTCGCGCTGGACAACCCGAAGCTGGCGGGCCCGGCGCGGGAGAAGCTGGCGGCGATGTTGGCGGAGTAAGGTTTATCAAGCGCTCCGCCAGCGCCTTCCTGCCAAAGTGGGGGAGGCGCGGGCAGGCCGCTGCAGGACACGCCGTAAACCCCCCTCCGGGGTCCGGCCCAGCCGCTGGCGGCTGTGCGTTCGGGCGCTTGCGAAGCAGTGCTTCGCAAGCAAAGCGCCCTCACCCATGGGGGCTCGATGGCGCCATCCATGGCGCCAACGGTCCTGCAGCGGCCTGCCCACGCCTCTCGACAGTTTCCTGCGGGCGCGGACGGGAAGGGCGGAATCAAGGTCAAGAGCAAAAGCAAAAAGGCAGCCGGTGGCTGCCTTTTTTGTTTCCGCGAGCGTCGAGTCGGGGTCGGATCCCTTTGCGTAGCAAAGGGCTCTGACCCCAGCTCTTGATCCTGCCTTTGCTCACCCCTCCGCCGCGCGGAATGATGGATGGCGCGGGTGGGGGTGAGGCTGACCGGGACTGTCAGCGGCATGGATGCCGCTGCCAAGCCCCCAGGGACGGGTTCACGGCGTATCCCGGGCAGCCTCACCCACCCGGGCCCCACAGCCAACCAGCAATCAGCCGGCAAAGCCTTGAACCTTACAGCGCTTCGAAAATACCCGCCGCGCCCATGCCGGTGCCGATGCACATCGTCACCATGCCGTACTTCTGCTGGCGACGACGCAGGCCGTGCAGCAGGGTCGCGGTACGGATTGCGCCGGTCGCGCCCAGCGGGTGGCCCAGGGCAATCGCGCCGCCCAGCGGGTTCACCTTGCCCGGGTCCAGGCCGCAATCGCGGATCACGGCCAGCGACTGCGCGGCGAACGCTTCGTTCAGTTCAATCCAATCCAGCTGGTCCTGGGTCAGCCCGGCCTGCTTCAGTGCCTTCGGAATCGCGGCAATCGGGCCGATGCCCATCACTTCCGGGCGCACGCCGGCCACCGAGAAGCTGACGAAACGGGCCAGCGGGGTCAGGCCGTAATCCTTGATCGCCTGTTCCGAGGCCAGCAGCACGGCGCCGGCGCCATCGCTCATCTGCGAGGAGTTGCCGGCGGTGACGGTGCCGCCGAACTGCCCGTTGCGGAACACCGGGCGCAGCTTGGCCAGGCCTTCAGCCGAAGAATCCGGGCGGGGGCCTTCGTCGGTGTCGGCGATCTTGTTGCGGGTGATGATGCGCTGGCCGTCGGCCAGGTCCGGCAGGTGCGAGACGATTTCGTACGGGCTGATCTCGTCCTTGAACTCGCCGTTCTGGATCGCGGCCATGGCCTTCTGGTGCGAGGCCAGGGCGAAGGCGTCCTGGTCTTCGCGCGAGACCTTCCACTCTTCAGCCACCTTCTCGGCGGTGATGCCCATGCCGTAGGCGATGGCGACGTGGTCATTGTCGAACACGCTCGGCGCCATGGCGATCTTGTTGCCCATCATCGGCACCATCGACATCGACTCGGTGCCACCGGCCAGCATCAGGTCGGCGTTGCCCAGGCGGATCGCGTCGGCGGCCTGCGCCACGGCCTGCAGGCCGGAAGAGCAGAAGCGGTTCACGGTCTGCGCCGCGATGGTGTTCGGCAGGCCGGCCAGCAGCACGCCGATGCGCGCCACGTTCATGCCCTGCTCGGCTTCCGGCATGGCGCAGCCGATGATCGCGTCATCGATGCGGTTGACGTCCACGCCCGGGGCCTGGGCGACGACGCTGCGCAGCACGTGCGCAAGCATGTCGTCGGGGCGGGTGTTGCGGAACATGCCCTTGGGCGCCTTGCCGACCGGGGTACGGGTGGCGGCGACGATGTAGGCGTCCTGGATTTGCTTGGTCATTGCAGTGATCTCTCGAATTTTTTAGCCGGAGTGCCGACCAACGGTCGGCACCCACCAGAGGCAGAGGAGTGCCGACCAAGGGTCGGCACCCGCCATCAATCAGTTACGCAGCGGCTTGCCGGTCTTCAGCATGTGCGCGATGCGGGCCTGGGTCTTTTCCTGCTGGGCCAGTTCGACGAAGTGCTTGCGCTCCAGGGTCAGCAGCCACTCTTCGTCGACCAGGGTGCCGCGGTCGACCTTGCCGCCGCACAGCACGGTGGCGATGCGCTCGGCGATCTCGTAGTCGTACGGGCTGATGAAACGGCCTTCCAGCATGTTGACCAGCATCATCTTGAAGGTGGCAATACCGACGTCACCGGCGACCTGGATGCGGCGTGCCGGCAGCGGCGGACGGTAGCCCGCTTCGGCCAGGGCGCGCGCTTCGGCCTTGGCGATGTGCAGGGCCTCGTAGCTGTTGAATACCACCTTGTCGGTGCTGCGCAGCAGGCCCAGTTCCTTGGCGTTGACCGCCGAGTTGGACACCTTGGCCATCGCCACGGTCTCGAAGGTCTTCTTCAGTTCGGCAAACACGTCGCCGCCCGGGCCCGCGGCCTGCGAGGCGCGCACGGCCAGTTCCTTCAGGCCACCACCGGCCGGCAGCAGGCCGACGCCAGCTTCGACCAGGCCGATGTAGCTTTCCAGGAAGGCCACGGTCTTGGCGCTGTGCATCTGGAACTCACAGCCGCCACCCAGGGCCAGGCCGCGCACGGCAGCCACCACCGGCACCAGCGAGTACTTGATGCGCTGGCTGGTGCGCTGGAAGTTGGCAACCATTTCTTCGAACTGGTCGACCTTGCCGGCCTGCAGCAGGCCCAGCGCGCCGGCCAGGTCGGCGCCGGCGGAGAAGGGTTCCTTCTGCTGCCAGATCACCAGGCCCTGGAAGTCCTTCTCGGCGCGGCTGACGCATTCCTGCAGGCCATCCAGCACGTGGTCGGACACGGTGTTCATCTTGGTCTTGAAGCTGACCACGGCGATGCCATCACCGTCGTGCCACATGCGCAGGCCGTCGTTCTCGAACACGGTCTCGCCCGGTGCGAACTTTTCGCCCAGCAGCGGATCCGGGAAACGCTGGCGCTGGTACACCGGCAGCGACGAGCGCGGCAGCTTGGCGTTGCGCGACGGGCTGTAGCTGCCTTCGGCAGCATGCACGCCGTCGCGGCCATCGAACACCCAGTCCGGCAGCGGGGCGTTGCTCATGCTCTTGCCGGCGACGATGTCATCGGCGATCCACTGCGCGACCTGCTTCCAGCCGGCGGCCTGCCAGGTTTCGAACGGGCCCAGCGACCAGCCGTAGCCCCAGCGGATGGCCAGGTCGACGTCGCGCGCGGTCTCGGCGATGTCGGCCAGGTGATAGGCGCTGTAGTGGAACAGGTCGCGGAAGGTCGCCCACAGGAACTGCGCCTGCGGGTGCTGGCTCTCGCGCAGCTTGGCGAACTTCTCGGCCGGGTTCCTGATCTTCAGGATCTCGACCACTTCCGGTGCAGCGGCGCGGTCGGCCGGGCGGTAGTCCTGCTTCTCCAGGTCCAGCACCACGATGTCCTTGCCGACCTTGCGGAAGATGCCGGCGCCGGTCTTCTGGCCCAGCGCGCCCTTGGAAATCAGCGCGTCCAGCCACTTCGGCGACTTGAAGAATTCATGCCACGGGTCATTCGGCAGGGTGTCGCCCATGGTCTTGATGACGTGGGCCATGGTGTCCAGGCCGACCACGTCGGAGGTGCGGTAGGTGGCCGACTTCGGGCGGCCGACCAGCGGGCCGGTCAGGCCGTCCACTTCATCGAAGCCCAGGCCGAACTGCTGGGTGTGGTGGATGGTGGACAGGATCGAGAACACGCCGATGCGGTTGCCGATGAAGTTCGGGGTGTCCTTGGCGTACACCACGCCCTTGCCCAGGGTGGTGACCAGGAATTCTTCCAGGCCTTCCAGCACGGCGGCGTCGGTGGTGGTGGCCGGGATCAGCTCGGCCAGGTGCATGTAGCGCGGCGGGTTGAAGAAGTGCACGCCGCAGAAGCGGTGGCGCAGCTGCTCGGGCAGCACGTCGGCCAGCTTGTTGATGCCCAGGCCCGAGGTGTTGGAGGCCAGCACCGCGTGGTCGGCCACGAACGGCGCGATCTTCTTGTACAGGTCCTGCTTCCAGTCCATGCGCTCGGCGATGGCCTCGATGATCAGGTCGCAGTCCTTCAGCTGCTCCAGGCCGGACTCGTAGTTGGCCGGGGTGATGGCTTCGGCCAGCGACTTGCTGGCCAGCGGTGCCGGGCTCAGCTTGCCCAGGTTGGCGATCGCCTTCAGCACGATGCCGTCGGCCGGACCTTCCTTGGCGGGCAGGTCGAACAGCACGGTGTCGACGCCAGCGTTGGTGAGGTGGGCGGCGATCTGGGCACCCATGACGCCGGCACCCAGCACGGCGGCGCGGCGGACTAGCAGGGAATTGGACATGGTGTAGGGCCTTTGTTGGTCAGCAGTTACTGGGTGGAATCAAAGGGAAGCGGGCAGGGCGCTGGCGCGAGCGGCGGCGCGGAACCCGGCTTCGGCGAAATGGATCAGTTCGTGGGCGGCATGGGCACGATGCGCCGCTTCGGTGACACCGGCGGGACGCTTGATCAGCCCGAAGTCGGCCATGGCATAGGTGAGCGAGCCGGCCAGGAAGTCCAGGCGCCAGTACAGCTCTTCCTTGCTCAGGTCGGGCACGCACTCGCCGATGGCTTTGCCGAACGCGCGCAGCACGTGGCCGTAGTGGTCGGACAGGAACTTGCGCAGGTTGTCGTTCTTCTCGGCGTAGGCGCGGGCGATCACGCGCACGAAGGCGCCGCCGTTCTGGCGGTCCTGGGCCAGCGCCAGGGCCGGCTCGACGAAAGCGGCCAGCACCGGGCGCAGCTGCCCGGGGTGTTCGCTGCGGGCACGTTCGAGCTGTGACAGGCGGGCGCCGGTCATCTCGTCCATGCGGCGGCGGAACACCTCGTTGACCAGGTTTTCCTTGGAGCCGAAGTGGTAGTTGACCGCAGCGATGTTGACGTCGGCCTGGCTGGTCACCTGGCGCAGCGACGTGCCGGCGAAGCCGTGCTGTGCGAACAGCTCCTCGGCCGCGCCGAGAATGCGGTCCTTGGTCGAGAAGTGGGCGGGTTTGGCCATCGGCGGGCAGACCTTAATCAAACGATTGTTTGATACTAGGACCAGACGGTACCGTATGGCATTTTGCAGTGCAGCAAAATCCTGTCGCCCGGTTACAAGGGATTCAGTAGTGCCAGCCCATGGCTGGCAACGCATGATCCTGAATGGGCAGGCTCCGGCGCTCGATATCCCGCATCCTGCCTGCCAGCCATGGGCTGGCACTACTGCACGGGATCTTTTACAATTCGCCTACGTTTATCAGGCTAAGCCCGCGTCCCGACGCGGGTTTTTTTCATGTTACCCTTCGGGCCATCAGCGGCCCGATTCCATTGGAGACATCCCATGGCGCTGGAGCGCACCCTTTCGATCATCAAGCCGGACGCCGTTGCCAAGAACGTCATCGGCGAAATCTACGCCCGCTTCGAGAAGGCCGGCCTGAAGGTCGTGGCCGCCAAGTACAAGCAGCTGTCGCGCCGTGAAGCCGAAGGCTTCTACGCCGTGCACCGCGAGCGTCCGTTCTTCAACGCGCTGGTCGAGTTCATGATCTCCGGCCCGGTGATGATCCAGGCCCTGGAAGGCGAGAACGCCGTCCTGGCCCACCGCGACCTGCTGGGCGCCACCAACCCGAAGGAAGCCGCTGCGGGCACCATCCGCGCCGACTTCGCCGAATCCATCGATGCCAACGCCGCCCACGGCTCGGACTCGGTCGAGAATGCCGCGATTGAAATCGCCTACTTCTTCGCCGCCACCGAAGTCGTTTCGCGCTGAGAGTAATGCCGTGAACGAGGTCGTACAGTCCCCCGCCATCCAGCCGCTGCCGAAGTCGGCACCCACGGCTGGCAAGCAGAACCTGCTCGACCTCGATCGCGCGGGCCTGGAGAAGTTCTTCGTCGAGGTTCTTGGCGAAAAGAAGTTCCGTGCCCATCAGGTGATGAAGTGGATCCACCATCGCTACGTCACCGACTTCGATGAAATGACCGACCTCGGCAAGGTCCTGCGCGCCAAGCTGCAGGCCCATGCCGAGGTGCTGGTTCCGAACATCGTGTTCGACAAGCCCTCCGCCGACGGCACCCACAAGTGGCTGCTGGCGATGGGCGTGGATGGCAAGAACGCCATCGAGACCGTGTACATCCCGGACAAAACCCGTGGCACGCTGTGCGTGTCTTCGCAGGTCGGTTGCGGCCTGAACTGCACGTTCTGCTCCACCGCCACCCAGGGCTTCAACCGCAACCTGACCACTGCCGAGATCATCGGCCAGGTGTGGGTTGCCGCACGCCACCTGGGCAACGTGCCGCACCAGATGCGCCGCCTCACCAACGTGGTGATGATGGGCATGGGCGAGCCGCTGATGAATTTCGATAACGTCGTGCGCGCCATGAGCGTGATGCGCGACGACCTGGGCTACGGCCTGGCCAACAAGCGCGTGACCCTGTCGACCTCCGGCCTGGTGCCGCAGATCGATCGCCTGTCCGCCGAAAGCGACGTGTCGCTGGCGGTGTCGCTGCACGCGCCGAACGATGCGCTGCGCGAGACCCTGGTGCCGCTCAACAAGAAGTACCCGATCGCCGAGCTGATGGCCTCGTGCGCACGCTACCTGCGCGCCAACAAGCGCCGCGAATCGGTCACCTTCGAATACACCCTGATGAAGGGCATCAACGACAAGCCCGAGCATGCTCGCGAGCTGGCCCGCCTGATGCGCCAGTTCGACAACGCGGTGCAGGCCAAGGATTCGGGCAAGGTCAACCTGATCCCGTTCAACCCGTTCCCGGGCACCCGCTACGAGCGTTCGGAAGAGGCGCACATCCGTGCCTTCCAGAAGATCCTGCTCGACAGCAACGTGCTGACCATGGTCCGCCGCACCCGTGGCGACGACATCGACGCCGCCTGTGGCCAGCTCAAGGGCCAGGTGATGGACCGCACCCGCCGCCAGGCGGAGTTCAACAAGACGCTGCAGGCGGGGAAGGGGAGCGATGCCGCGGCCTGACCGCCTCTGGCTGGTCCTTCTCGCAGGCGTGCTGGCCGTTGCGGTCGGCGGCTGCAAATCCCATCCCAAGGCCAAGCTCGGGCCGAGCCAGGCGCCGGTCTATTCGGTGGGTGATCCGGAAAGCGTGCGGCGCGAAGTGCGTTGGCGCGATCTGTTGACCCTGGCGACCCGCGACATGCAGGTCGGCAATCTCGACGCTGCCGAGCGCAAGGTGCGCGAAGCACTGAAGCTGGCGCCCGAGGCTCCGGATGCGCTGGTGCTGCAGGCCGGCATCGATGACCGTCGTGGCCGCACCCGCCAGGCGGGCGAGAATTTCCGCAAGGCCGCCGAACTGGCGCCGCAGCGCGGAGACGTGCTCAACAACTACGGGGCTTGGCTGTGCCAGCAGGGCCAGTCGGCCGAATCGCTGGCCTGGTTCGACCGGGCGCTGCAGGCGCCGGGCTATGCCACCCCAGGCGAGGCGCAGGCCAATGCCGGCAGCTGCGCCCTGGACGCGGGCCAGCTCGAACGTGCCGAACGCGACCTGCGTGCGGCCCTCGTCGCGGCGCCTGCCAACCCGGTCGCGCTGGAGTCGATGGCCCAGCTGAGCTTCCGCCAGGGCCGCTTCATGGAGGCCCGGGCCTTCGCCGAACGTAGGATTGCGGCTGCACCCGCAACACGTTCCGTGTTACAACTTGCGTCTCAAATCGAAGCGAGGCTGGGCGATCGGGCGGCATCTGATCGTTATCTGCAGCGGATTCGACAGGAATTTCCGCAGGAAGCGGGCTCCTAACTCCAGGGTTGATGCATTGTGATTGATGACCAGACTGTGAGCGCTCTCGAGACTGCGGCCGGCTGCGGCACCCGCCTGCGCCAGGCCCGCGAAGCGGCCGGACTGACCCTCGAAGATGTCGGCTCGCGCCTGCGCATGCCGGTCCAGGTGGTCAAGTCGCTGGAAGAGGAACAATGGCAGAAGCTGGGGGCGCCGGTGTTCGTGCGCGGCCAGCTGCGCAGCTACGCGCGCCTGCTGGACGTGGACGTGGGCCAGCTGCTGGAACAGGCCCAGGTCGGCCCGGTGGTTCCGCCCACCCTGGTCAGCCATACCCATACCCCGCGTGCGCGCCGCATCGCCGAGAACCTCGGCCGGCGCGTGCTGTACGTCGGCATCACCGCCGTGCTGGCGGTGCCGGTGTGGTTCGCCACCCGTGGTCACTTCGACGGCAGCGCGACCCCGTCGCCGAGCACCGCCTCGCTGGACGTGATCCCGGCCGCCGTGCCGGTCACCCCGTCCGCGGCCGGTGCCGAGGCTGTCGCGCCGGCCGAAGCGACCACTGCCCCGGCCAGCAAGCCGGCGGCGACCCCGTACGTGGCCTCGCTGGCCCCGGTGCCGCGCCCGGCGCCGGCACCTGCGGCGGCCGGCAACGCGCTGGAAATGCAGTTCAGCGGCGACAGCTGGGTCGACATCGGCGGCCCGGACGGCAGCACCGTCGAGAAGGCGCTGATCAAGTCCGGCGAGACCCGCAGCTTCACGCCGGGCCAGGTGACCCGGGTGACCCTGGGCAACGCCTCGGCGGTCCAGGTTCAGCAGAACGGCGCTATCGTCGATCTGACCCCCTACCAGCGAGCCAACGTGGCACGCTTTCAGGTATCCTCTGAAGGCTCCGTAGTCCCGGTTTCGCACTGAGGCGCGGTTTCACCACCTTCGATTAATCCCAATGGTCCCTCCCGACGGGCGGGGCGAGAGTACGCATGGCGATCGACGATCTGCTCGACGAGCACGAACAAAGTGAACGCGTCCGCAGCTGGCTGCGGAAGAATGGCGCCAGCATCCTCGGTGGCGTAGTCATCGCCATCGGTGCCATTGCCGGCTGGCAGTGGTACCAGAAGGATCAGGGCGGCAAGCTGGCCTCGGCCAATGTCGAGTACCAGAAGGCCCTGCAGGGCCTGCAGCAGAACAAGCTTGACGACGCCGCCAAGGCGGTCAAGGCGCTCGAAGCGGGCCCGTCCAGCATCTACGGCGACCTCGCGGCGCTGCAGCTGGCCAAGGCCCAGGTCGACGCCGGCAAGAACGAAGAAGCACTGGCCACCCTGCGCAATGTGAAGGTCGAGGGTGACCTGCAGCGCGTGGTCGACCAGCGTGTGGCCCGCCTGCTGGTGGCTACCGGCAAGAGCGACGAGGCGATCAAGCTGCTGGGCAGCGCCACCGACAGCAGCAGCCTGGAAATCCATGGCGATGCGCTGATGGCGCAGGGCAAGCGCGATGACGCCCGTGCACAGTACGAGAAGGCGCTGAAGACGCTGGACGTGGCAGCGCCGCAGCGGCGCCTGCTGGAAACCAAGGTTATGGACGCCGGCGGCACCGTCGCCGCCCCTGCGGAGTCGGTTTGATGAGTCAGAAGGTCATGATCACCCGCGTCGCCACCGTGCTCCTGATGGGCATGGCCCTGACCGGCTGCAGCACCATGAAGGGCTGGTTCGCTGGCAAGGACGCGGCCGCGAAGAAGGCACAGGAACCGGCTGAGCTGGTCAAGTTCGAGCCGACCCTGAAGGTCAGCAAGGCCTGGTCGGTCAACCTCGGCAAGGGCGAGCGCCGCATCGGCGTGCGCCAGGGCCCGGCAGTGGCCAACGGCCACGTGTTCGCTGCGGCGATCACCGGTGGCGTGCACGCCATCGACCTGCAGACCGGCAAGAAGGTCTGGACCTGGGAGCCGAAGAAGGAAAAGAAGAAGGCCAAGCTGCGCCTGTCCGGCGGCCCGGGTGTCGGTGAGAACCTGGTCGTGATCGGCACGCTGGATGGCCAGGTCATCGCGCTGGACATCAACGATGGCAGCGAAAAGTGGCGGGCCCGTGTTCCGGGTGAAGTCATCGCCGCGCCGGCCGTTGCCCAGGGCATGGTCTACGTGCGCAGCAACGACGGCCGCGTCACCGGCTTCGATGCCGGCAACGGCACCCAGAAGTGGTTCAACCCGAGCGAACTGCCGGCGCTGACCGTGCGCGGCAACGCGCCGGTGGTGACCGGCCCGGGCGTGCTGTTCATCGGCAAGGACGAGGGCGCGGTTGCGGCCCTGGCCCAGCAGGATGGCCGCACCCTGTGGGAACAGAACCTCGGCAACGGCGAAGGCCGCACCGAGCTGGAGCGCATGGCGGACGTTGACGGTGCTCCGGTGCTGGAGGGCAACACCCTCTACGTGAGCAGCTTCAAGAACCAGACCATGGCCATCGAAGGCCCGACCGGTCGCCCGCTGTGGGCGCGCGACCATGGCGGTGCCGGTGGCGTGGCGGTGTCGTCGGGCAATGTGTTCGTCACCGACAACAAGGGCGGCGTGTTCGGCCTGGACAAGGCCAGCGGCGCTGCCATGTGGTCGCAGACCGCGCTGGCCCGTCGTTCGCTGACCGGCCCGGCGCTGCACGGCGACTACGTGGTGGTCGGCGACTACAAGGGATACGTGCACTGGTTGCAGGCGTCCGATGGTGCGATGGCGGCACGGGCAAAAAGTGGCGGCGACGCCCTGCTGGCCCAGCCGGTCGTCGCAGACGGGGTGCTGCTGGTGCAGAACGTTGATGGCAAGCTGACCGCCTTCCGGTTGGCAAATTAAAAATTGGAGTAATCGCGATGCTGCCTTTGGTCGCCCTGGTTGGACGGCCGAATGTCGGCAAGTCGACTATTTTCAATGCGCTTACGCGCACCCGTGACGCGCTGGTCCATGACCAGCCCGGCGTCACCCGCGACCGCAATTACGGTGTCTGTCGTCTGGACGAGGACAATCATTTCCTCGTCGTCGACACCGGCGGTATCGCGGAAGAGGAAGAGGGACTGGCAGGGGCTACCACCCGCCAGGCCCGCGCCGCTGCGGCGGAAGCCGACCTGATCCTGTTCGTGGTCGATGCCCGTGAGGGAACGTCGGCGATGGACGACGAGATCCTGGCCTGGCTGCGCAAGCTGTCGCGCCCGACGCTGCTGCTGATCAACAAGATCGACGGCACCGACGAGGACACCGTGCGTTCGGAGTTCGCCCGTTACGGCTTCGGCGAGATGCTGACCGTGTCGGCCGCGCATCGCCAGGGTCTGGACGACCTGCTGGACGAAGTGATCCAGCGCCTGCCGGAAGAAGGCAGCGGCGAAGAGCTGGACAACGATCCGAACCGCATCCGCATCGCCTTCGTCGGCCGCCCGAACGTGGGCAAGTCGACCCTGGTCAATCGCATCCTCGGCGAGGAGCGCATGATCGCCTCCGACGTGCCGGGCACCACCCGCGATTCGATCGCCGTGGACCTGGAGCGTGATGGCCGCGAATACCGGCTGATCGATACCGCCGGCCTGCGCCGTCGTTCGCGCGTGGACGAGGTCGTCGAGAAGTTCTCGGTGGTCAAGACCATGCAGTCGATCGAGCAGTGCCAGGTGGCCGTGCTGATGCTCGATGCCACCGAAGGCGTGACCGACCAGGACGCCACCGTGCTCGGTGCCGTGCTCGACGCCGGCCGTGCGCTGGTGATCGCCATCAACAAGTGGGATGGCCTGACCGAGTACCAGCGCGAGCAGGCTGAAACCATGCTGTCGCTGAAGCTGGGCTTCGTGCCGTGGGCCGAGTCCGTGCGCATCTCGGCCAAGCATGGCTCGGGCCTGCGCGAGCTGTTCCGTGCGGTGCACCGCGCCCACGAATCGGCGAACAAGACCTTCACCACCAGCGAAGTGAACAAGGCGCTGGAAGTGGCGTACGAGACCAACCCGCCGCCGACCATCCGCGGCCACGTCTCCAAGCTGCGTTATGTGCATCCGGCCGGGGCCAACCCGCCGACCTTCATCGTGCACGGCACGCGCCTGAAGGAGCTGCAGGAATCGTACAAGCGCTACCTGGAGAACTTCTTCCGCAAGCGCTTCAAGCTGATCGGCACGCCGGTGAGCTTCATCTTCCGCGAGGGTACCAACCCGTACGAGGGCAAGAAGAACGTCCTCACCGAGCGGCAGGTCAAGGCCAAGCGGCGCTTGATGAAGCACGTCAAGGGCAAGTGATGCAGAAGAAGGCGGCCGCAGGGCCGCCTTTTTCGTTGTGGTGCATGGGCGGCCGCCTTGCTCAGGCGTGGCCCCACGGCAACAGCACGCCACGGAACCTCATCTGTCCCGACGACAGGCGGTCATACGCCTCGGTCGCGCGGTCCAGGTCAAAGGTCTCGACCATCGGCTTCACCTTGCCGGCGGCGGCAAGCTGCAGCACTTCGCTGAGATAGTGCTGGCCACCATGGGTGGCGCCGATCACGCGCTGGCGCATCATGTGGAATGGCACGCCTTCGGACGAGATCGAGAAGGGCTGGCTGAAGTCCAGGCCGCACAGCACAACGCGCCCGTCGACACGCAGGCCGGTCATCGCTTCTTCGGCCGAGCTGAATTCATTGGTGGTCACCAGCAGTACGTCGGCGCCACCGATGGCCTTCAGCTCCTTGCCGTTGGCCACGACCTGGTCAGCGCCCAGCTGCTGGGCGAGCGCATGCTTGTCTGCGGAATGGGTGATGGCGATGGTCTCGAAGCCGCAGGCCTTGGACAGCTGCAGGGCGACGTGGCCCAGGCCACCGATACCCAGTACCGCGATCTTCTCCCGTGGCTGGGGCGCCGCATCACGCAGCCCGCTCCAGGTGGTGTAGCCGGCACACATCATCGGCGCCGCGTCCACGTAGGAAAGGCCGTCAGGCAGCAGTACCGTGCCTTCGGCGGAGATGGCGATGTACTGTGCGTGTCCACCCTGCGCGGCGAAGCCGGTGGTGCGGGGTGCATCGCAGTTCATCGCGGTCTGCCCGGACAAGGGGCGGCTCTCGCGGCAGTAGGGGCATCGGCCGCATGCGGATTGGACCCATGAGGTGCCCACGCGATCGCCCACCCGGCGCGTGTGCACGCCCGCGCCCACTTCCACGACCTCGCCGACCACTTCATGCCCTGGTGTCTGCGGGTAGATGTCGCCGCCATAGCCCTGGGTTGCCCACACGTCCGTGTAGCACATGCCTGATGCGTGGACCTTGACCAGCACCTGGCCCGGTTCGATCACGGGCATCGGGACGTCCTGTACCTGCCACGGCGCATTCGGCCCGGTCATCACAACCGCTTTCATCGTTTTCATCGTCTTGATCCTGTCCCGGTGGGTGAGCGCCGAGGGCGTGTGCCCGCGGACACCCCGGAGCGTAGAATCGGTTGACTATCAAGACAATCGCTTCAATATTTAACGACATGGTGAGTAGTATTCAACAATCCGGCGGAGGTGATCTGGCCGCCTTCACTGCGTTCCTGGCGGTGGCAGCGCATCGGAGCTTCCGCAGCGCGGCGGCGGAGTTGAACATCACGCCGTCGGCGATCAGTCATGCGATCAAGGCGCTCGAGCAGCGGCTGGGTGCGCGCCTGTTCAATCGCACCACGCGCAGCGTCTCGCTGACCGACGCCGGGGAGCGGCTGGCGGAAAAACTGCGTCCGGCCATGGCCTCGATCGAAGAGGCCCTGCAGTCGGTGGATACTGAGGCTGGCACGCCGCGCGGTACGGTCCGCATCAACGCCAGTGAAGGCGCCATACGGCTCGTGCTGAAGCCCGTGCTTGCGCGGTTCCTGCGCCAGTACCCGCAGATCCACCTGGATATCGTCAGTGACGGCCGGTTGGGCGATATCGTTTCGGAGGGATTCGATGCGGGTATCCGCCTGACCGAAGCCGTGCCCCAGGACATGGTCGCGATTGCAGTGACCGCGCCCATGCGGTTCGCGGCGGTTGCCTCGCCGGCGTACCTGCAGGCGCGTGGGCGGCCACTGCGGCCGCTGGATCTGCATCAGCACGACTGCATCCGTTTCCGCTTCGAAAGTGGGGCGATCTACCGGTGGGAGTTCGAGCATCAAGGCACCACCGAGCGGGTGAACGTCTCCGGGCCGATCACGCTGACGGACCAGCCGTTGATGGTCGACGCGGCCATTGAAGGTATCGGCATTGCCTTCGTTCCCGAGCATCTGGCACTGGAGCCATTGGCCGATGGCCGCCTGCTGCGGCTGCTCGAGGACTGGTGTCCCGAGTTTCCCGGTCTTTCGCTGTACTACCCGGGCCATCGGCATGTGCCGCCCGGGCTGAAAGCGCTGATCGGTCTTCTTCAGGAACAGCACGGCGGGCGCGGGTAGTCCGGGTAGCGCCGGGCATTGGTCAAGGCAAGGCAGAGCGGCCTGCGTGATAATGCGGCCATGAGCATCCAAGAGCTTTCCCCGCGCAGGCACGCGAGCGCCTGGCCCATGGCGCGGTGCTGATCGATGTGCGCGAGGCGCACGAACGGGCCGGGGGCATGGCCGAAGGCGCGCATGGCGTGGCCAAGGGCGAGCTGCAGGCCGACCCGGCCGCGCATCTGCCGCGGCACGACCAGGAAATCCTGCTGATCTGCCAGAGCGGCAAGCGCTCGGCCGATGCCGCGCAGTTCCTGCTGGAGGCCGGCTACACCCGCGTCGCTTCCGTGATGGGCGGCACCGTGGCCTGGCGCGAGCAGTCGCTGCCGCTGGTACAGCCCCTGGCCAGCGCTGCCGACCGCGACTTCTACGATCGCTATTCGCGCCACCTGCTGCTGCCACAGGTGGGCGAGGCCGGCCAGCGCCGGCTGCAGCAGTCGCGCGTGCTGGTGCTGGGTGCAGGTGGCCTGGGCGCGCCGGCGGGCTTCTATCTGGCCGCGGCCGGGGTAGGGCATCTGCGCTTCGCCGACCATGACCGCGTGGAACGCAGCAACCTGCACCGGCAGATCGTGCATACCGAGGCCAGCGTCGGCCAGCTCAAGGTCGATTCCGCGCGCGAGCGGCTGCTGGCGCTGAACCCGTCGATCGAGGTCGAGGCGGTGCCGGAACGGGTCACGTCCGAGAACGTGGATGTGCTGCTGGAGGGCGTGGACGTGGTGCTGGATGGGTCGGACAACTTCCCGCTGCGCTACCTGCTCAACGACGCCTGCATCAAGCACGCCAAGCCACTGGTGTATGCCGCCATCGAGCGCTTTGACGGCCAGGTAAGCGTGTTTGACGCCGGCCGCCAGCGTGGCGTGGCGCCGTGCTACCGCTGCCTGTTCCCGGAGCCGCCGCCGCCGGAGTTCGCGCCGAACTGTTCCGAGGCGGGTGTGCTGGGTGTGCTGCCGGGCCTGGCTGGTGTGCTGCAGGCCACCGAGGTGCTGAAGCTGCTGCTGGGCATCGGCGAGCCGCTGGTGGGGCGCCTGCTGCGCTTCGATGCGCTGGGCATGCGCTTCCGCGAGACCGGCATCCGGCCGGACCCGTACTGCCCGGTGTGCGCGCCGGGCGTGCCGTTCCCGGGGTATATCGATTACGCCGCGTTCTGTCGGGGTGGATGAGCCTAGCCGGGCGTCATCCACGCATGGCGTGGATCTACTAATGCGTCGGTAGATCCACGCCATGCGTGGATGGATGTATCGGGTTTCGGGATGATGCTGGGGGTCGCTCCCAGCATCGTTCCACATCCAAGACAATCCGGCGCAACATGCGTGCTATTGCCGTCATCGGCATTGCTCTATTGTTGAACCCGATTCTGGATCTTGGGGAAAACACCGCATGGCGGTAGAAGCAGCGACCAGCGAGCTGGTCAAGGTCGTCGCCCTGTTGGGCGCGGCGGTGGTGATGGTGCCTTTGTTCCGCCGGGCCGGCCTGGGCTCGGTGCTGGGCTACTTCGCTGCCGGCCTGGCGATCGGACCGTTCGGGCTGGGCTGGTTCTCCGACCCCCAGGCGATCCTGCATACCGCCGAGCTCGGCGTGGTGATGTTCCTGTTCGTGATCGGCCTGGAGATGCGGCCCTCGCACCTGTGGAGCCTGCGCAAGGAAATCTTCGGGCTGGGCACGCTGCAGATCGTCACCTGCGCGGTGGTGCTGACCAGCATCGCCAAACTGTTCGGCCTGCCGTGGCAGGTGGCCTTCATCGGCGCCACCGGCTTCGTGCTGACCTCCACTGCGGTGGTGATGCAGCTGCTGGCCGAGCGCGGTGACATCGCGCTGCCGTCGGGGCAGAAGATCGTCTCCATCCTGCTGTTCGAAGACCTGTTGATCGTGCCGTTGCTGGCGCTGGTGGCGTGGATGGGTCCGAGTGCGGGCAGCGCCGATGGCGAGGGTTCGCGCTGGCTGTCGGTGGCGATCGGTGTGGGTGCCATCGTCGGCCTGGTGCTGGTCGGCCGCTTCCTGCTCAACCCGCTGTTCCGCGTGCTGGCCGAATCGAAGGCGCGCGAGGTGATGACTGCCGCCGCGCTGCTGGTGGTGCTGGGTGCGGCGCTGCTGATGCAGCTGTCCGGCCTGTCGATGGCGATGGGCGCGTTCCTGGCCGGCGTGCTGCTGAGCGAGTCGACCTTCCGCCACCAGATCGAGGCGGACATTGAACCGTTCCGCGGCATCCTGCTCGGCCTGTTCTTCCTCAGCGTGGGCATGGCGCTGGACCTGAGCGTGGTGGCCGCGCACTGGCAGCTGATCCTAGGCCTGGTGCTGGCGCTGATGGCGGCCAAGGCGCTGTGCATCTACGTGGTGGCGCGCGTGATGGGCAGCGACCACGCGCAGGCGCTGGACCGTGGCGTGCTGATGGCGCAGGGCGGCGAGTTCGCCTTCGTGTTGTTCTCCGCCGCCGCATCGGCCGGCGTGATCGACCTGGAGATCAATGCCAACTTCACCGCCGTGGTGGTGTTGTCGATGGCACTGACTCCGCTGGTGGTGCTGGTCTACAAGCGCATCGCGCCGAAGCCGACGGTGAACATGGACGGCGTGGACGAGGCCGACGGCCTGTCCGGCAGCGTGCTGCTGATCGGTTTCGGTCGCTTCGGCCAGGTCGCCAGCCAGTCGCTGCTGGCGCGCGACGTGGACGTGACCATCATCGACAACGATGTGGAGATGATCCAGAGCGCGGCGCGGTTCGGTTTCAAGATCTATTACGGTGATGGCACGCGTCTGGATGTGCTGCATGCCTCGGGCGCCGCGACCGCGCGTGCGATTGCGGTGTGCGTGGACAAGGCCGAGGCGGCCGACCGCATCGTTGAACTGGTGGCGCATGAATTCCCGCAGGCCAAGTTGATGGTGCGCTCGTTCGACCGCGAGCATTCGCTGCGGCTGATCCATGCCGGTGTCGATTTCCAGATTCGCGAGACCTTTGAATCGGCAGTGCTGTTTGGCCAGGCCGCGCTGGTGGAACTGGGGGCGGATGAGGACGACGCGGTGGAGATTGCCGAGCAGATCCGTCGCCGCGATGCTGAGCGCTTCGAGCTGGAGATTGCCGGTGGTGGTCTGAATGCCGGCGCGCGGATGATCTACGGCAACAGCCCGCAGGGCGTGCCGACGCCGACGCCGTTCACCGCGCCGAAGCGGGAGAGCAAGACGCTGAACCCGCAGGATGTGCCGGAAGAGGAAGAATAAAGCCCGGTAGTGCCGGCCGCTGGCCGGCAGATACGGGAACGTTCCGACGTCATGAGGTTGCCGGCCAGCGGCCGGCACTACCAGGTGGGGAATTACCCAAGCCGTGGCGGTGGGCGAGGGGGCCTGAATCGGGGACAATAGCGTCCCCGCCGCCCCACGCCTGCTCCCGATGACCGATTCCGCCCCCCAGCTTCCTGCCCGCATCCTTGATGGCCGCCGCATCGCCGAGGACCTGCTCGACAGCCTGAAGGTGCGCGTCGACGCGCGCGTGGCTGCCGGTGGCAGCCGTCCGGGCCTGGCCGTGGTGCTGGTCGGTGGCGACCCGGCCTCGACCGTGTACGTGCGCAACAAGCGCCGTGCCGCCGAGAAGGTCGGCATCGAAGCACATGACTACGACCTGCCGGCCGGTACCACCGAGGCCGAGCTGCTCGACCTGATCGACCAGCTCAATGCCGATCCGAAGATCAACGGCATCCTGATCCAGCTGCCGCTGCCGGGCATCCCCGACGCGCGCCGGCTGATCCAGCGCATCGACCCGCGCAAGGACGTGGACGGCTTCCACCCGGAAAACGTCGGCCACCTGGCCCTGCGCGAGTTCGGCCTGCGCCCGTGCACCCCGCGCGGCATCACCACGCTGCTGGGCCACACCGACCAGCCGGTGCGTGGCCGCAACGCCACCATCGTGGGCGTGAGCAACCACGTCGGCCGCCCGATGGGCCTGGAACTGCTGATTGCCGGCTGCACCGTGACCAGCTGCCACAAGTTCACCCCCAAGGACGTGCTGGAGCAGGCCGTGCGCAACGCCGACATCCTGGTGGTGGCGGTGGGCCGTCCGGGCATCGTGCCGGGCGAGTGGGTGAAGCCGGGCGCGGTGGTGATCGACGTGGGTATCAACCGGTTGGATGACGGCCGGTTGGTGGGCGATGTCGGGTTTGAAGCGGCGGCCCAGCGGGCCAGCTGGATCACCCCGGTGCCGGGTGGCGTGGGCCCGATGACCGTGGCCACGTTGATGCAGAACACGTTGGAAGCGGCGGAAGCGCTTAGCTGACGGCGGCTGGGGCTGGTCTCAGATGTCTGAGGGATAGTGCGGACCAACGGTCCGCACCCACCTAAAGCGGCTGGATCTGGCCCTTGGGTCTGCTCGCGAGATGGGCTGCTGGTGGGTGCCGACCGTTGGTCGGCACAATGCCAGAGGGCTGGGGCTCCTGCTGGGGCACTGGTGTCTGAGAGAGAGTGCGGACCAACGGTCCGCACCCACCACAGGCAGGCCGACGACCGGCTGTTGGTAGGTGCCAACCTTGGTTGGCACGATCCGTCCGGCGCTGGACTCCAGATGGGGTGAAGGCCTCTCCCTGTTTGTGCCAACCAAGGTTGGCACCTACCAAAGGCGGTTCCAGTGCGGACCAACGGTCCGCACCCACCGAGGGTAGGTTCCAGACCCTGAGAGCAGGTTGCAGCCCCCCTGAACCAATCGCCGCCCGCGCGACACTGCGTCGCATCTACCCCCTGCCACACGGCGCGAAAACAGGGTAAAATGTCGCGCTTCCCCACATCTCGGGTATGCCGATGCTGCGCATCCAGGCTGAAGCACTCACTTACGACGACGTCTCGCTCGTCCCCGCCCACTCGACCATCCTGCCCAAGGACGTCAACCTCGAAACGCGGTTGACCCGAGACCTGAAGCTGAAGCTTCCGATCCTGTCCGCAGCCATGGATACCGTCACCGAAGCCCGCCTGGCCATCGCCATGGCCCAGCTCGGCGGCATGGGCATCATCCACAAGAATCTCAGCCTGGAACAGCAGGCCGCGGAAGTGGCCAAGGTCAAGAAGTTCGAGGCCGGCGTCATCCGCGACCCGATCACCGTCGGCCCGGAAACCACCATCCGCGACGTGCTGGCCCTGACCCAGGCGCACAACATCTCCGGCGTGCCGGTGGTGGGCAGCGACGGCCTGCTGGCCGGCATCGTGACCCACCGCGACATGCGCTTCGAGACCGAGCTGGACGATCCGGTCCGCCACATCATGACCAAGAAGGATCGCCTGATCACGGTCAAGGAAGGCGCCGCGTCTGATGAAGTGCTGCAGCTGCTGCACCGCAACCGCATCGAAAAGGTGCTGGTGGTCAATGATTCGTTCGAACTGCGTGGCCTGATCACCGTCAAGGACATCCAGAAGAACACCGACTTCCCGAACGCTGCCAAGGATCTGTCGACCCGCCTGCTGGTCGGCGCTGCCGTCGGCGTGGGTGGCGATACCGATCGCCGCGTGGAAGCGCTGGTCGCCGCCGGCGTGGACGTGATCGTGGTCGATACCGCGCACGGCCACTCGCAGGGCGTGCTGGACCGCGTCAGCTGGGTCAAGAAGAACTTCCCGAACGTGCAGGTCATCGGTGGCAACATCTGCACCGGCGAAGCCGCACTGGCGCTGCTGGACAGCGGCGCGGACGCCGTCAAGGTCGGCATCGGCCCGGGCTCGATCTGCACCACCCGCGTTGTCGCCGGCGTCGGCGTGCCGCAGGTCACCGCCATCGACCTGGTGGCCGAAGCGCTGCAGGACCGCATCCCGCTGATCGCCGACGGTGGCATCCGCTACTCGGGCGACATCGGCAAGGCGCTGGCCGCCGGTGCCTCGACCATCATGGTCGGCGGCTTGCTGGCCGGTACCGAGGAATCGCCGGGTGAGACCGAGCTGTACCAGGGCCGTTCGTACAAGAGCTACCGCGGCATGGGTTCGCTGGCTGCCATGGAGAAGGGGTCGAAGGACCGTTACTTCCAGGACGCCGCCACCGCCGACAAGCTGGTGCCGGAAGGCATCGAAGGTCGCGTGCCGTACCGCGGCCCGGTGGGCGGCATCATCCACCAGCTGATGGGCGGCCTGCGCGCCACCATGGGCTACGTGGGCTGCGCCACCATCGAAGACATGCGCAGCAAGCCCAAGTTCGTGAAGATCAGCGGCGCCGGCCAGCGTGAGAGCCACGTCCACGACGTGACGATCACCAAAGAGCCGCCGAACTACCGCGCCTGATGCGCTTGCGAACTGCTCTTGCGATTACGGGCAGCCTGCTGATGGCAGGCTGTTCGTTGTCCGAACCGCCGCCGCGCTCCGGGTCTCCGGGCGCGGCGGTTTCGCAATTGCAGGACGTGCAGGCGTGCCAGAACGCGTTCTCGCTGCCGAAGGGCTGGCAGGTGCAGGCCGCTGGCGAGCAGCGCTGGCTGCTGAAAGGCACCGGTGAGCGCCCGCTGCAGGTCACCCTGCAGTGCATTACCGAACTGCTGCACGGGCCGGATGATCCGGTGCTGACGCCGGTACTAGGCGCGCTGGAGCCCGCACGGATGAGCGTGCGCTGGGCGTCCTGGGGCGCTGCGGATTCGGGCTTCTCGATGGCGGCGCTGCAACGGCGCATCGTGCCCGGCACCGAAGTGCAGGAAATCGCCGAGCTGCCGCGCGCCGACCGCTCCAACCCCAACGCACCGCATGGCCTGCTGATGCTGCGCTGGGACGAGGAAGACCCCTCACATATTCAACAACGCGAGGCGTTCATCGCCACGCTGACGCAGAGCCTTGAAGCGCCGGGCGCTGCGAAAAACACCACTGGAACGGCACCATGACCAACATCCATAACGACAAGATCCTCATCCTCGATTTCGGCGCGCAGTACACGCAGCTGATCGCCCGCCGCATCCGCGAGCTGGGCGTCTACTGCGAAATCTGGGCGTGGGACCACAACCCGGCCGAGATCGCTGCGTTTGGCGCCAAGGGCATCATCCTGTCCGGTGGCCCGGAATCGACCACGCTGCCGGGTGCCCCGGCCGCGCCGCAGGAAGTGTTCGACAGCGGCCTGCCGATCTTCGGCATCTGCTACGGCATGCAGACCCTGGCCGCGCAGCTGGGCGGTGCCACCGAAGCCGCTGACCAGCGCGAGTTCGGCCACGCCGAAGTGAACGTGATCAACCCGGATGCACTGTTCAAGGGCCTGAGCGACCACGGCGGCGAGCCGAAGCTGAATGTCTGGATGAGCCACGGCGACCACGTCTCCGTTGCACCGCCGGGCTTCACCATCACCGCCACCACCGACCGCATTCCGGTGGCCGCCATGGCCAACGAAGAAAAGCGCTGGTACGGCGTGCAGTTCCACCCGGAAGTGACCCACACCCTGCAGGGCCAGGCGCTGCTGCGCCGCTTCGTGGTGGACGTGTGCGGCTGCCAGACCCTGTGGACTGCCGCCAATATCATCGACGACCAGATCGCCCGCGTGCGCGAACAGGTGGGCGATGACGAAGTGATCCTGGGCCTGTCCGGCGGTGTGGATTCGTCCGTGGTGGCCGCGCTGCTGCACAAGGCGATCGGCGACAAGCTGACCTGCGTGTTCGTGGATACCGGCCTGCTGCGCTGGCAGGAAGGCGACCAGGTGATGGCGATGTTTGCCGAGCACATGGGCGTGAAGGTGGTGCGCGTGAATGCCGCCGACCGCTACTTCGCCGCGCTGGAAGGCGTGAGCGACCCGGAAGCCAAGCGCAAGATCATCGGCAACCTGTTCGTTGAGATCTTCGACGAAGAGTCGAACAAGCTGAGCAACGCCAAGTGGCTGGCGCAGGGCACCATCTACCCGGACGTGATCGAGTCGGCCGGCAGCAAGACCGGCAAGGCGCATGTGATCAAGAGCCACCACAACGTGGGCGGCCTGCCGGAGCACATGAAGCTGGGCCTGGTGGAGCCGCTGCGCGAGCTGTTCAAGGACGAAGTGCGCCGCCTGGGCGTTGAGCTGGGCCTGCCGCGCACCATGGTCTACCGCCATCCTTTCCCGGGCCCGGGCCTGGGCGTGCGTATCCTGGGCGAAGTGAAGCGCGAATACGCCGAACTGCTGGCCAAGGCCGATGCCATCTTCATCGATGAGCTGCGCAAGGCGGACCTGTACGACAAGACCAGCCAGGCGTTTGCCGTGTTCCTGCCGGTGAAGTCGGTGGGCGTGGTGGGCGATGCGCGGGCTTATGAGTGGGTGATTGCGCTAAGGGCTGTGGAGACGATCGACTTCATGACGGCGCATTGGGCGCATCTGCCGTATGAGTTCCTGGGGACGGTGAGCAACCGGATCATCAATGAGTTGCGGGGGGTGTCGAGGGTTGTTTATGACATCTCGGGGAAGCCGCCGGCAACCATTGAGTGGGAATGAGTTGAAAGAACGAGGGCGCCGAGAGGCGCCCTTGCTGTTTGTGGTGTCCGCTATCAATCAGGTAAATAGCAGCTGGCGGGGCAGTGGTCTTGCCAAAGGTCGCATCGCGTGCGTGGCCGGCCGGATACAAGCCAGGACCCGGCTTGACGGATTAGCTGACCTGGTACTCAATCGATTTCTCAGTGAGCATCTTGGGGTGTTGGCTACTGGGTGAGCGGCTCTTCGGCATTGAGTCGCCAGGATACTGGTTGCGAGGCAGAGGCCTTCTCCACTCGAACGGATGTTGACTGGAGCTTTGGTCGGTGACCAAGCCTCTCCAGATATTGTTACATGCCGAGTTGTTAGCCGCACAATGACGCACTAAGATCAATCGGTATCAAGGACCGATCCCGCCGTTAGGTGCGCTTTGAACTCGGCATTTCGCGGGAACCATGCGCTAGTTCATTAGATGGGTGTGATCTTTCAATCAACACAGGAGGTGTGCTATGGCTCTCTACAAATACGCGAACCGTTTGACCCAGTCGCAGGACGCGGCATTCGATGCAACGCACACGCCGGGTACGGGCGCGCCGCACCCAGGGATATACCGCTGCACATCTTGTGGAGACGAGATTGCAATCGCAGGTGGTCACACACTTCCGCCTCAAAACCATCGGCAGCACAATCCCGCCAACGGGCAGATCAGGTGGCAGCTTCTGGTTTATCCAGTACAGCAGGGCTAGCGAAAAGCCTTTTCTTGGTTTTCCCTTTCGATCCATAGCGGACATTGGGGCAGTCCGGGGTCCAACGCTGGATACGGCTACGTGTCGTTTGCTAGCCGGACTCCGCCGCCCTATTATCGAGTGTTAGCAAGGGGAGATCCGCTAAATGGTGCTTTCTGGGTAATTATTGTATAACCGGACCCTAGAGGGCCGTCTGTTAGGAAGCTAACGCTTATGACAAGAATTGCATTTGCTGAGAGTATTGCTTCAGGCCTTGCAGGCTGGTTCCAGCAGTTGGCCGCACAGAACCTGGAACACCAAGTCGGTGAAGATGCGGCCCGGGTTGAACTTGTTCGAATGATTAGTGCGCAACGAGCCTACGTGCCGGAGACGGCGCAAAGGCCAACCAATTGGCCGGCCACAACAAAAAAGAGAATCGATGTTGCTGTTCTGGGGCGGCGCTCCGGTGCCCAAGGGTGGTATGGAGCCGTAGAGATGAAATGGCCTGGCTCCAACTTTGACGTTAAGCAAATTAGGCAAGCCATAGTCGAAGATGCAGTTAGAGTCGCTTTCGCACAGACAAGCAATCTCTGCGCAAACTTTCTCGTTATTGGTGGAACTTCGGCAGCGATTAAAAAGCTCTTTGACACTCCTCACCCATCGGCAAATAATAAAGAATTAGCGCGACGTGCTTTTTCTTCATTACTCAGTCGTGACTTGATTAAGCCAATTTCCTTCTTGAGCAATTCTGACCTGAATACTCATTTCCCTGACTTTGGCGACCGCGTTCCGCAAGCAACATTCGGCGGTTGGTCGCGTAGGCTAAGGACGGAGCTTGTAACAGTCGCCAAGTCAACCGTTGGAGCAACAGAGAAGGGTGTTGTGTATATATGGCAGTGTAAGCGTTAACAATTCACTTATTCCGAGCTCTCTTCGGGGGGGCATGATGAATGCCTGTGGCATCTGGATTGATTAAGCATCTGGATTGAGTGCTAGGATTTTTCATTGTACATGCTCGTATAGCTACGAGCTCTGGCCGGCACCAAGCCGGCCTCTGGATCAGCTTGTTGGAAACCCATCCACCCTTATATCTAGGCAAAATCCCGCCATCCGATGTGTATGGCTGGACCCCGGAATCCGGCTGTTAGGTAGTTAGAGGCCACACCCACCATGCCAGATACTCCGACTCCAGACTTCGAAGATCCTAAGGAGATGTATGCCTTCTTTGGGCTCGCTGTCTATGGAGCGAATCTCCTTGAGTCGAGCCTAATTAACTGGATGGTCGCTCTGCATCTAGGGGGAATCAATGGCGCAACTCGCCAAGATTTTGACTTTGCGTTCGATCACTTTGAAGCAAAGACACTTGGCCAGCTGTTAGGTGCAACTCGCTCGCTGACAGTAGTTCCGGCAAGCGTGGATTCTGCACTCGCCAATGCGCTGGCTGAGCGCAATCGGCTGATTCACCGCTTCTTCCGGGAGCACGCCGAAAACGCCACTCATCCGGTTGGGCAGAGGATTGTAATAGGCGAGCTGAGCTCCATGATTGAACTCTTTCAACAAGCTGATGCGCTGGTTACTCCAATTTACTTGGCGCTTTGGGAGCGCTTCGGCGTTGACGAGGCGATGATCGAACGAGAGCTAGCGCAGTCACTTCGCGAGACAGAGGCTAAGTACAGTGGACTCTAACAGTTCGTTTAAGACGAAGCTGCTTCGCGGCCTGGGCTAACTCAAGCGCTAGGCCTTGAATCAAACATCAATTCGACTAATACAGCATGGAAATAGTAGGTTTGCTTTTGGGTGTGTTGGGAATTGCGCTGTCGATCTACTATGGCGCCCGCTCAAAGAGGGTGGAGGCCGCCTTCGCTAGGTACGTGACGCTAGACGATGAGGTAAAGCATCTTGAGCAAAAGGCTCGCGGCTTCGCCGAAAAGGTTGAGGCACTAGAGCAGCAGAAAGCTGATGTTTACCGACACTACTACGCGCCTAAATCGAAGGCGTTTGTGCCGGGTGATCGGGTCAAGCTCATGAGGGTTCCAGAGAACCGTTCATGGATCACGGAGCATTCCAAAATCGGCATGACAGGCATCGTGGTCGACTATGGGCCTGGCACTTATGAGTACCTTGTTTACTGGTCGCCCACGGATTACGAGGGACGTCCTATGGACGAGCATAACAATAGGTGGCAGGCGTTCTATGTTAACAAAGAGCAGATCGCGCGGATCGGATAAACGGAGCAAGCCTAAAAATTCTTGCAAACCGACGCTCCTTCGCGTCCCGCTTTAACTCAGGCTCTGAAGTCCGCTTTTGGCCGAAAGCAGACGCGCCAGCGCCAGGGCAACGCGACCATGAGTGAAAGAGTCCGCTCTCGACCCAAATCGGACATCTGCAGGCCTATCGGTGCAAGCCTGTAGTCGTTTGTCAAGGCTGCCGTTGGGTCCGGTTGTAGGCAACCTTGTTGGCCGAACCGAGTCGCATTAAGATTCAGCTACGCCAAGCGAGTAGACCATCACCTGCGTGTTGGCGTCCTATTGTCAGTCTTTGGGTCCGGCTAGAAACATTTGGAAATTTCGAGAAAATTATGACCTACGAAGAGTTTGTCCTTCGCAACCAAAAGATCAGTGAGAGCCTAGACGCGATAGCCAAGCGCACTGCAAACATGGCTTGGGTCGGTACCGGGCATTCAAACAATCCGGAATTTGTTGAGCTGATGAAAGCCCAGGAAGTTCTAATCCTCAAGGCAGAGCAGCTCTTGGATGCGATGACAGCCTCATCCAAGGGCGGGTAATTCATTCAGAACTACGCATTTTTCGAATCGCGTTAGCGCTAGATTTAGCTTTTCAATGGAGGATCGATGAAGCACAAGGGAACCTTTGAAGACCTCAAGACTATGGTTCGTGCAATTGGGCGAGACATTGTTCAAAGCGGGATGTCTGGGACGGCTCACCAAATTAAGACCTCAGATGGGGCAGTCGTCAATTGGTATGAATCGACAGGAACTGTTCAGTTCCAGGGGGGAAGGGAGGCAAAGCAGAAGTTACAAGCAGATCTTTGCAAGTACACTGGCACCGCCCCAAGTACAGCGGCGGAAAGTGCGAGTTTTGCCGTTGCACCACCGGCCTCTGCTCCAGCAGCGAGTAAGGTGTTCATCGTGCATGGACATGATTCGGTTGCCCGCGAGCAGCTTGAGCTTGTCATTCACAAGCTTGGTCTAGATCCATACGTCCTGCAAAATACCGGTGGTGGTGGCCTGACGATCATTGAGGCCCTTGAGGCTGAGATTGGCACGCATGCTGGTTCTGCAAAATTTGGCATTGTTTTACTTACACCTGACGACGTTGGATACGCCAAGGCTGCAGGGGACAAAGAGGCACAACCTCGTGCTCGTCAGAATGTTGTCCTCGAAATGGGTATGTTGATTTCGGCGCTTGGGCGTAGGAATGTTGCCATCTTGAAGAAGCAACACCTTGAAGTTCCTTCCGACGCACAAGGAATTCTTTACATTGCCTTCAATGACCATGTTAAAGAGGTCGTCCCAAAGCTCGTTGACCGGCTACGAAGTGCAGGCTTTGTTCTAAATCCCGAAGCTATTACCCGTGCCTCAAGCTAGCCAATAGCTCTAGTGATCTGGCCGAAGTGATCGCTTAGGTCGAGAGTTCTTGGATGTCTGCTTCTGGCCGGAAGCGGACGCCATTCGATGCGGCGCTCGGCGAAGTCTGCCGTGAGTATGCTCCGGCAAGTAGATCACTCTGGCCTGACCTCCCGGCAAGCCCACTCAGCCAACCCCCGGCAAGCCAGAAACAACCCATCAACAGTTCCCTCATCCAGATGCCGCTCTGGCTCCGCTGCCACCCGGCAGCGGTCAGCCGAATGCAGCACCTCCAGCACCGTTAGCAGCCCGACCAAAGCGCGCTCAGTCCTCGCCAGGCTCACGCGGCGGCCGGGTGACACGTCGTTCTCCGGCCAGGGGTGCCCATCTGCACCCTCGCAGCCCCGCATGCGCTTGAGGATGCCGAGCAGGGAGTTCAGGTCGGGCAGGGGAGTGTCGTCGTTGATGGGCTCAACAACGGTGTACGAAGAGAAAGTGTCGGATTCGTTCATTGCGTCGGCTTCCGTGGCTATGCTTAACAGCGCCACCGCGAAGAGGGTGGCGGACGGTGCGGGTTGCAAACCGGGACGCAGAGGAGTGACCGGCGGGCCCGAAGACCCCCACGCACCGTCCGCCATATAGGCCGACGGATTGCCAGTCGGCACCGCCTCAGGGACGGTGCCGACTGGCAAGCGTATTCACTCTGCGTCTCGGGTTTGCACGCCCGGCCACCCGGTATCGGTGGCGCGCCATGGTGTTTACGCGGGTGCTTCGAATGCCAATAGAAATTCGCGAAGGAATCGCGGAATTCGAGAGCGAAGAACTATTGTTGCACGCACCAATCGTGCAACACGCGACGCCAACAGCCGCATTCGCGCAGCCGCTCTGTTGATAGCGAACCAAGCTGGCGCAATCGCCCACGCTACAAGGGAATTGCGCGACGGCCTTCTTTGCAACAGTTCTTAGTCCGCCTCGCCAAGCAACGGCACGCGATCAGCCGCCCATCCCGAAAAGCGGTTCAAACACGACACCACCAGCGAGCCTCGCGGCTTCAACCAGAGCGATCCTCACCCGCATTCCCCACCAACAACTCAATCATCGCCCGCGCCGCCGCCGACTGCCGCCGATGCGGCGCATAGATCACCGAGAACGGCCGCGATCTCCCCCGCAGCTGCGGCAGCACTTCCACCAGCTGCCCGCGCTGCAACCGCTCGCGCACGATGAACTCATAGCTCTGGCAGATGCCGATGCCCTGTTCGGCCAGCGACACCACGCCCAGCACATCGTCGGAGGTCTCGATGGACGAACGCGGCAGCCAGTCCACGTCGCGCCCGTCGTCGCGGAAGATCCAAGGCGCCAGCCGCCCAGTGCGCGGCATCACGAACGGCAGGCACAGGTGCTGCTGCAGGTCGTCCAGCGTTTGCGGCGTGCCGCAGCGCTGCAGATAGTCCGGCGCAGCCACCAGCAGCAGTGGGGCATCTTCCAGCTTTCGCGCCACCAGCCCGCTGTCCGGCAGCTGGCCCAGGCGGATGGCCAGGTCGAAGCCTTCGGCCACCAGGTCCACGTTGCGGTTGGTGATGTTCAGTTCCACCTGCACCTGCGGGTACTGCTGCGCAAAGCGCGCCAGCACGGGCGGCAGCCGATAGTGGCCATAGGTGGTGGGCACGCTCAGGCGCACGCGGCCGGCCAGCGCGCCGTCCTGGGCCAGTACGTCGCGCTCGGCGTCGTCCAGCAGGCCGAAGGCGGTGCGCACCTGTTCCAGATAAAGCCGCCCGGCGTCGGTCAGGCCCACGCGGCGGGTGGTCCGCTGTAGGAGCTGCCGGCCCAGCCGCGCTTCCAGCCGGGTGACGGCGCGGCTCAGCACCGAGGGCGTGGTGGACAGCGCCACCGCGCCAGCCGTGAACGAGCCGTGCTCCACCACCGCCAGGAATACCTCCACATCGCCTAGGTAGTCGAACTTGCGGCTCATTTGGCTCTCCGGGGAACAGATGTTTTGCGATGTGGCCAATTTATCGCCGTTGGGGCGATGAATAAAGTGGCCGCCATTCCCCGATAGGAGCTACCCCATGAACCTGAAGACCCGGCTGGCCGCAGCGCTGGCCCTGACCCTGGCCGCGACCGGCGCGCATGCCGCCAACGTGCTGGTGGTGCTGTCCGACGAAAACCACCTGGACCTGAAGGACGGCAGGGTGCTGTCCACCGGCTTCTACCTCAACGAGCTGATGCAGCCGGTCAAGCTGCTGCTGGACGCGGGCCACGAGGTGACCTTTGCCACGCCGCAGGGGCGGGCGCCGACGGTGGATGCGTCCTCGGTGACGCCTGCGTACTTCGGCAACGATGCGGCGCAGCTGAAGCTGCACAAGGACCTGCTGGAGAAACTGGCGCTGACCTCGCCGGCCGCTTCGCCGGTGGTCAGCCTGGCGCGCGTCGAGCAGCAGGGCTACGCGCGTTTCGATGCGGTCTACATTCCCGGTGGCCACGCGCCGATGCAGGACCTGCTGAAGAGCCCGGCGCTGGGCCGGCTGCTGGCCGACTTCCACCAGCGCAACAAGACCACCGCGCTGGTCTGCCACGGGCCGATCGCGTTGCTGTCCACGCTGCCGGATGCTGCGGGTTTCGTGGCGAAGCTGGAAGCCGGTGCGATGCCGGCTACGCCGAGGTGGATCTACAGCGGCTACCAGATGACGGTGATCAGCAACCAGGAAGAGGAGCAGGCCAAGCCGCTGCTGGGTGGCGGTGAGATGAAGTTCTACCCGCAGACTGCGTTGGAGCGGGCGGGTGCGACGTTCAGCAGCAACACCACGCCGTGGACCGGGCATGTGGTGGTGGACCGCGAGCTGATTACCGGGCAGAACCCGGCTTCGGCGCTGGAGGTGGGGCAGCGGTTGGTTGAGCGCTTGAAGTAGGGCGGGTTCTGCATCGCATGCGGTGCCATGGCACCATGATGGGCTGGCCTCGTCCTTCCGGGCGGGGCCGTTTTCCCAGGGAAGCCCTCGAACACGACATGCGAACGTCTTTTTTCATTCTCTCCGCCCTGTGCCTTGGCCTGCTGTCTGGTTGCGCCAGTGGCCCGGAGGAGCACGCCTCAAGCCGCGAGATCACGGGTGCGTTCGTGGCCGACGACGGCCAGCTGTACCTGCTGCCGCGCTTTGAAGAGCCGATGCGTTTCAATGCCGCGCCGTTACGCGAGTACCGCGCGCTGATGGACAGCCCGCTGCGCGAGGCGGTGGCCTGCGCGCAGATGTACTTCCATGAGGATTGGCGCGACCCGGCCAACAAGGCCAAGGTGCACGGCAGCTATGCGCTGCTGCTGCGGCCGGAGCAGGTGACGGCGGAACAGGCCGCGCAGTTCAAGCTGGAGCGGATTGAGGTGCTCCCGCGCGAGGCGAAGTATGTGGATGAGCGTGCGCGCTACTACCTGCCGCAGGATCGGAGCCGTTATGCGCTGGCGTTTGATCGGGCCTGCAATCTATCAAAGAAGGGCGGCAGCTATTACAGTGCGCTGTTCGAGGGCGATGGCGAGCGGGTGAAGTTGCCGGATGCTGCTGCGTTGGCGGAGAAGGGGAAGCTGGCACAGCCGATCAGTGCGCGGGCGCAACGGATCCTGCCGGAGCGGGAGGACAAGCCGGGTGTTGGGACGGCGGCCGGGAAGGTGCTGGGCGCGGCGTTGATTCCTGTGGCGGTTCCGGTGTTTGTGTTGAGCCTGCCGTTTTTGGGGCCGGATCATTGGAAGTGAAAAGGCGTTGAGGGAGAGCCATCCACGCTGACGTGGATCTACTTGGGTATCGCCTGAAAGTTCATCCTGGAGATCTGTGTGCCCAGCACGCTGGAAACTGCTTTGAAGGCCGTAGGCTTCATTGTCCTCGCGGCACTTCCGTTGGTGATCCTCTGGGTCACCCTTCGGCGAATGTCAGCAACTGCTCGCTCGTCCGTGACAACGGGGCTGCGTTTGGATCCCCCTCGCCGGATCTCCGGTACATCGATGACCTTGGTAATGGTGGATGGCAAAGAGGATCGGGAGCACTACTTCTTTGACGCGGCGTCCTTTTACCTGCGGCGTGGGCCGGTGCCTACGGCGGTTCCGCTTTCGCAGATCACCTCAGTCACACGAACGTCTGACAGGATCTACGGGCGCTATGTCTGGCAGGTGTGCTTCAGCAAAGCATCGGGCCGAAAATGCGTGACGTTCACCAACAACCTGACGCTGTTCAACCGCGATTTCCTGCTCTTTCTGGAGGCGGTGCGAAAGGCCAACCCACTGGCGACCGTCGATCAGGCGAGTCTGTTCTTCTGATCCTGCGACAATATCGGCAGCGCCGATGGGTAGACAGAGGGGCCAGGATGGCGGGTTGTTGTGAATGATCTCGCACGTGTCTCACCCACTCAGCCCATGCTGGCGGCGCGGATCTGGATATCCTGCTGCACGCGCTGATCTTCCAGTTGCTGCTCAAGCTGGTTGGCGATGGCGCGCTGCTGCGCTTCGCGGCTGACGGCGTCGAACTGCTGCATGGATTCTTCCACCGTGGTCTGCGCAGCCAGTTCGGTCGGCATCGCGGCGCGCTGGTGGGCGGGATCGCTGGGCTCGCCCTGGACCACGAACAGGGTGTGACCGGCCGGTTTGTCTGCCGTGGCGTTACTCAGCAGCACGTGGTCGACGCGGTCGAGGTCATTGTCCTTTGCCAGCACCAGCAAACTGGCAGTCATGCGCTCGCTGGCTTCGTCGAACGTACGGCCGTGCTTTGCATCCAACGTGGCTACGCCTTCGCGCACCTGCTGGTAGAGGGCATGATCGGGATGCTCGGGCTGGGTAGGCAGCAGGGGCGCGGGCGGCGCTTCGGGCTCTTGCTGGGCCGTTACGCTTGGGGGCGGTGCTATCGGTGCTATCGGCGCTTCCGCTGGAGGTGGCGTGTAGGGAGGCTCGTGCTCAGAGTCCTTGGGCGCGGCGTCTGTTACCAGCGCGGGTGCAGCGGGCTCGGCTGCTGCAAGGTTGGCTGGAACGTCTGACTCAAGCTGGATTGGCTCAGGCGTTGCTTCGGCCTCTTGGAGGCGAGCAGTAACTGGCGCGGCGTCAGCCACTTCGGCCTGGATCGACGGGGCGGGGGAGTGGGCGTGAGTCGCAACGGGCTCCTGCGCAGGAGCGGGATGCCCGACATCCGACGTAGGTAATGCACTCACTTCTGGCTGTGCGGGAGATCGCTCAGCGGAGGGAATGCCGGGTGACGGCAGAGGGGCAGCCGGCATCGGGTGCGCAGGAGGATTTGCCTCGGTATGTGCTTGCCGCTCGCTTGACTCTTTCGATGCCGGCGGCGTTGCGACTGCGGTCGGCTCCGGCCGTGGCGCTTCGCGGCGAGCCGGTTCCTCTACGGGTTCCGCACGATCCGATGGCATTGGCGCTGCAGGCGTAGGGGAGCGATGTTCCTGCGCCAGAGGCGGCGCGCTGGGCGACAGTACCGCCTGCCCATCGGTGCGTGCATCGATCACCGCTTGCGGGGTCAGGCGCTCTTCGGCGTGCTCGCCGCGAACCTCAGCCACGGCAGCGGCGGCCACCTGCTGCGCCTGCGGTGCAGCGACACCCAGTCGATTGGCTTCCTGCATGGCCTGGTCGTGGGCATCGCGCTCATTGACGGTCAGTGCCTCGATACGACGCTCGTGGGCACTGGGTACGGGCGCCTCCATTTGTTGAATGGCGCGAATCTGTGGGTAGGTGCTGTTCAACTCGTCGCGGACGTTGCCCTCGGGCAGTGAATCGTAGATCCAGCCGTCATGCAGCCACTCGCCATCGCCTTGGCGCTGATATGTGCGTCCATCGGATGCCAGTACGTGATCGGGATGGTCTTGGGCCCAGATCACTTCGTCCGGAATCGCTCCATATCGAGACCAGCCCTGTGCGATGTAGGCCTGTTCGTACTGCTTGGCGAAGGCGGCTGAGCTTCGGGCGGCGTTGAAGGCCATGATGCCCTGTGCGGCTTCATCAAGCTGGGCAGCCTTGGTGGCGTCGGCCACTTCTACTGTGGTGTTCTTGATGCCGTGCTCGAGGACCTGATGGACGACCTCGCGCCGCCATTCGCCATTCTCTGGGTTGCGCTCCCAGGAACGCGGAAGGGCGCTGGGTGTATCGCTGGCGTCGCCGGCAATGCTGAAGGGATTGATAGGTTGATCAGGCTCGGACAGCCGCAGCCCGACGGCCCGGCTTGAGGCCTGGTAGTTCAGTTGCTGGGTCAATTCGGCATCGGCCGTGAGCAACGTGGTTGCGCCGTAGATCGGGCGATCGGCCAGAGTGCCGACGGTGCCTATGATCTCCCGCTCGCTGTGTGTCCAGCCCTTTTCAGGGTTCGCCGGATCAAACGTCCAGATCTTGCCGGTGCTGTCGGCCTGGTTGTTGATCTGGTACTTCTCGATCCAATCAACGACCTCGCTGGCTCCCCAGGCGCCAAACCCTGCACCGATGATGCCGGTGACAATGGCGCCAGGGCCGGACTCGATGCCCAGCAGCGTACCGACCTTGGCGCCCACCGCCGCGCCGGTCCAGCCGCCGACACTGCGTGCACCGAAGTCCAGCAGCGCGGATTCCGCGCCCGTCCGGTTGTCGCGCGCGTACAGGTCGGCAATCTTTGTTCCTTCCGTGGCGGCTTCAAGGACCGTCGCTGCGGCGCCACCGATGACGGCACCCCGCACCATGTTTGGACGCACGCGGATGGTGTGGTCGATGCCGCGGGCTTCCTGGATGTTGGGCGTTATGCCTTCAACAACCTTGAGCGTTGCGCGCTCATCGAGAACGGCTGCCGCGGTTGGTGGGCTGACCTTTGTGTTGTGGGGCAGGGTATCCCCAAGCTCGGCGTGCCAGCGGCCTTGTGCGCGCCAGCCATCGCGCAATGATTGGGTGATTCGAGGGTCTTTCAGTCGAGCTTCGCGTTCGGCTTCCAGCGCTGCGCCCGGTAGGCGGGTATCGCTATGGCTGTCATAAACCTGAGCGCCTTCGCGACTGTAGAGTCGAATCTGGATGCCGGTCTCGGCCTGGACTTTGTCCAGATTTCCGGGCAAGGCTTCGTAAACGTGTTTGCGCACGTCTTCGGGGACGTAGCGGCCGAAGCCTTCGTCGTCCAGCTTGTCAGTAAACCTTCGGTCGACACCAAGCTCGCTTTCCAACCGATGTGCGACAACTCCCCGAATCTCCACTTCGTAGCCCTTGGCCTGGAGATTCTTGATCAGATTAACTGCGGCGTCGCCATTTCCTAGTGTCGTATCGAGGATGAGATTCCTGTGGCCCTCGACTGCCAGGGATCGCAGCTCTTTGGCCCATTGGCTGGCATCGCTGTGAGTATGCCCTGACCAGGTGTATGGGTGCTGCTGGACAAGCTGCGGAGCGTCACGGTGCATCTCCCGCAGCGCGTCGGGATCGATGGGAATGGCATCACCAGCAAGCTCTCGAATCGCAGCACCGGCAACCCCGCTCTTACCTGCGCCTGGCTGTCCAGCGAGTACAATTGCCTTGGGGTGCTCCTGAGGAGTGGTACTGTCCAGACCACTATGGGGAAGCACCTTGTCCGCAAACACCTGCGCATGCGCCTGGGGCGCGAGGCTCCAATCGGCTGAACTCAACGCTCTAGCTCCTGAAAATAGGAATACATCGACTCATCTCCTATCCATTGGCTTTGTAGGCGCGCCCTAAGCATTAACCGTTCTTTTTCAAGTGCATTGGCAATATCCTGGGGATTCCCAGCCGCTTCGGCAGCGGCAAGCTCACTCCGTGCCTCCATGATGAACGTTCCGAGCCTGCCTTCCAATGCAGAGATCGCGTCGTCGAACGGCATTAAAGGAATCTGTCGTGATCGTTCGGCTGATCGATTCAGTACTTCCTGCAGTCGTTCGATATGTTCCGGATAGTCCTTGAGCATTTCCCGGAGTTTGGCTGGAACGGGCGGAGAGGAAAGGGTCAAGATTGTCACCTTTTGGGCAGATCCACGTAGATTCGAGAATATCCCCACATGCCTTGGTGGGTCCAATGCTATTTGCGACAACGTATAGGCAAATGGGTTGTGTCGATTTGGCCCACGAGTCAGATCATTGGGTCGCCATTCCTCGTGGGCTGGAGGAATGCACGGCATTGCGCATGCATAATCCCAATGGGGCGAATGGATGCCCGCAAACAGGAAGGAAGCCTGCGCCATGACGAACATGCCCACCCAGCTCACGACTGACTTCGATGCGGTGCTCGACCGTGGTGACATTGCGGCGGCGCGGCGGCTGCTCGCTCCGCCTCTTGCGCGTGGCTGTGCCGAAGCGTTGTTCCTTTCTTCTTCGATACCTGCTGGCAAGGACGACGCACACGCCGAGGCGGACAGCTTGGCGACCCTCAAGCGAGCCGCAGAGAAGGGTTACATCCCGGCCATCTACTCGATGGGGCTATGCCTGCTGATGGGTGACGGCGTTGAGCAGGACGTCACGCGGGCGGCCGCGCATTTTGAGCGGGCATCGGAGGCCGGGTATCCGTCGGCCATGTACGAGTTTGGCCTGGCGCTGTTCCATGGCAAGGGTGTGGCCAGGGACGTGCCACGTGCGGTGTACCTGATCCGCGCTTCGGCGCAGGGTGGGAATGAGTACGCCAGGGAGTTCCTGTTGGCGTATTCATTGGGCGTGGACGCGTAGAACGTGGGTGCGGGGGCCGGTGACGTTACACTGGCTGCCTACGCCCGATGGGAGCTTGCCCATGTTCAGTGGAAAGGTTGCGGTGGTCACTGGCTCCACCAGCGGTATCGGTCTTGGCATCGCCACGGCGCTGGCGCGGCAGGGTGCCGACATCGTGCTGAATGGCTTTGGCGATGCGGCGGAGATTGAACGCCTCCGTTCCCGGTTGGAAGCCGAGTTCGGCGTGCGGGTGGCGCATGATGGCGCAGACCTGTCCCGGGGCGAGGCAGTGCGCGGAATGATCGCCCACGCCGTTTCGACGATGGGGCGCATCGACATCCTGGTGAACAACGCGGGTATCCAGCACACCGCGTCGATCGACGAGTTTCCCGTAGAGAAGTGGGATGCGATCCTGGCGCTGAATCTCTCGGCGGTGTTCCATGCGACGGCGGCGGCCTTGCCCCATATGAAGCAGCAGGGCGCCGGCCGCATCATCAACATCGCGTCGGTGCATGGGCTGGTGGGTTCGGTGAACAAGTCGGCCTATGTGGCGGCCAAGCACGGCGTGGTGGGGTTCACCAAGGTGACCGCGCTGGAGAACGCGGGCACCGGCATCACCGCCAATGCGATCTGCCCGGGCTGGGTGCGGACCGCGCTGGTCGAGCAGCAGATCACTGCGTTGGCCGAGCGCGAGGGTACGGATCAAGAGACCGCCGCGCGCGCGCTGCTGGCTGAGAAACAGCCCTCGCTGCAGTTCGTGACGCCCGAGCAACTGGGCGAGATGGTGGTGTTCCTGGCCTCGGATGCTGCGGCCCAGATCACCGGCGCGGCGCTGCCGGTGGATGGGGGCTGGACGGCCCGCTAATTGGCGGGTTGCGCGCGCCGCTGCAGCATCGGCAGCGCGACCAGCGTGGCGAGAATGGTGAACAGCACCAGCGACGAGCCCACCGTGCCGAAGCCGAGGCCGCCCTTTTCCAGCGGCTTGGTGAGCAGGTCGCCGAAGGTGGCACCGAACGGGCGGGTGAGCACGAAGGCGATCCAGAACAGGATGACCCGGTTGATGCCTTTGATGCGGGTGGCCAGCGCGGTGAGCGCGATGAGGCTGCCGATCAGTAGCGCGCCGCCGGTGAAGCCCAGCCCGGAATCGTCAGCGAGGAAATCGCCCAAGGCGGTGCCGAGCGTGTTGGAGAACAGCACGGCGGTCCAGTAGAAGCCTTCGGCGCGGCGCGATGCGATGTTGCTGACCGAGATCGACTTTTCAGACAGGCGCCAGGCCAGCAGCACCAGCGCCAGGCAGCCGGCGAGCAGGCTGGCGCCAGTGGCGTAGCCCAGCCCCAGCGTGCGGTCGATCAGGTCGGACATCGTCGTGCCGGCGGTGCTGGTGGCCAGCACTACCGACCAGAACAGCACCGGATGGAAGCGCCGCGCGGACAATTGCACGGCCAGCAGGACGGCGAACATCGCCAGCAGGATGGCCGAGCTGACCACGTAGCCCAGGTTGAGCGTCATCGACAGCAGGTCGCCCGCGGTCTCGCCGAGGGTGGTGGCGGCGATCTTCATCACCCAGAAGCCGAGGGTAACCGCCGCCACTTTGCTGTGCAGGGAATCTGCGTCTGAAGCACTCATCGAACGTCGCCTAGGGAGCCTGCGGGTGATGCTGTGGCGGGCGGCGTCGGAGTGCGGTCGGAAACGGGTTCGGCGAGGGTGAGTGTGGGGCTGACATTCAGCCCGCGCTGGCGGGGGCCGAAAGGCGAGCCAGCAGGGCATCCCAGTGGGCAACGAAGCAGCCGTTGTGGCCGCGGTTGCACTCGGTGATCCATGCGTCCAGCGACTCGCTCTGCGCGCGGTAGGCACTGACATCGCCCAGCACGGCGAAGCACAGGCGGTAGTTCACCAGCATCTGCAGCCACTGACCGGCCATGCCGGAGCGCAGTTCGAAGAAGTCCGGCGATAGGCGCTGCACCGGCACGGCAATCCACTCGGCCTGGTGCCCGAGGGCGTCGCCGACCAGATCACGCAGGCCGTTGCCGTCCAGTGCGGGGCCCTGCGTCTCGGTGCGCAGGATACGGGTGGTGCCGATGTACTCAATGGAATCATTCATGCTGGAGGCTCTGCAGTCGACGCAGCCGGGCGAGGATGTCTTCGCGCAGGCCGGGGATGTAGTGGTAGGCGTCTGCCAGCAGGGTGACGTCCGCCGTCGGGACGAGCCGTTTCATGCGTTCGGCGGCGGCAGGGGTGTCGATGAGGGCATCACGCGCGCCCATGACAAGGGCTGCCGGTGGATGCAACGTAGCCAAGCGCTCGTCGCTGATGCGGGGAATGCGCAGCGGACGTGGCCGGACCTCGGCACGGATCAATGCCAGCAGGTCGAGCAGCGGCTGCGCACGTGCAGGTGCATGCAGTGGCGCGGGGCCCATGACCGCACGGCGCAGGCGCTCGCGCCCCCATCGGCCAAGCAGCAACAATGGGAGCGCCTTGAGCAGGAATGCACGCTGGCGCCCGATACCCGAGGGGCTGACCAGGACCAGTGCGTTGACCCGGGCAGGCCTTCGCAACGCGTAATCCATTGCCAGGAAACCGCCGAACGACAGGCCCACGAATGCAGCGCTTTGCACGCCGAGTGCGTCGAGGACATCATCCAGCCATTGCGCATGCGCATCGCTGTCCAGCGCTGGTTGCGTGCCTTCGCTGAGACCTGGTTCGCCAATGATGTCGACGGCATGCACGCGGTAGTACTCGCTCCAACGTGCGGCATCGAACATCCAGCTGGCGGCATTGCTGAGGGTGCCATGCAGCAGCACCAGGGCAGGGCCGTGTTCGGAGCCGCAGCTGACCACAAATGTCGAACCGGCGCGGGTGGCGAGATGGTGCGATTCGTGTGGTACCGGCCAGTCCGAAAGCACCTGGCGGTAGGCGGCAAGTACGCGCTGCGTGGGAATGCCGGGGCGCTGCCGCTTCATGCGCTGTGGTCCTGCAGCAGACGCTGCAGGCTGACCAGCAGCGCCGTGGAACCTGCCAGGCCACCGATCACGATCAGCTTGAGCACATCGTGCTCAGGCGAATAGATCGTCTCCATGCGCAGCGGCTCATCGTCGGCCTCGCGGCCGGTGACGCGCGCATGCAGGGCACGGACCAAGTCGGCGGCACGTGCCGCACCGCATCCGGGAATATCCACTACCGTGGTCAGCTGTGGGCGCGCAGCGGAGGGCTCACGCACGGTGCCGGTGAACACGTCGAGGTCTTCAGCGGTGATGCGATAGGACTTACCGATGCGGGTCGCGCGCAGTTGGCCGCTACGGATATGCCGCAGGACGGTTTTGGGGTGCAGGCTGAGCTGCTGGGCAGCCTGTTCGACAGTTAGCAACGCGGGGGACATATCGGAACTCGAGAACCATGTGCTCCCTATTGTTCCATGAAATGCAATTTGTGGGAGCGATTTGGTATTGTGCGGCGGCGGCGACCGGGGGGCCATCTGCCCGGTGCCGCTCGCGCGGGCCAACCATCCCGACGACTACGCTGGCTTCGCAAACACATCCAAGCCCTTGCCCGTCTCCAGCAGCGACTTCAGGCTGGAAAGCACGATCGGCCAGCCCTGGCGGATGCCGGTATCCATGCCGCTGCCCGGTTCCAGTTCGTCGTGGGTGACGGTCAGGCGCACCATGTCCTGGTAGGGCACGATATCGAAGGTGACGCGGCTGTAGGCGTCCGGGTTCTCGGCCTGCGAGGCGGCGGCCCAGGTGATGACCAGCCGCGAGGGTGGAGTGCTTTCCACCACTTCTCCCACCAGTTCGACCGAGCGTGTTTCGTTGGCACGTACATGCTGCCAGCGCGAGCCGGGTTTCCAGTCCGAGACGTTTTCGTGGCCCCAGTAACGGCTGGCGATCTCGGGGCGGGTGATGGCCTCGAACACCTTCTGCGGGGTGGAAGCGATGTAGATCACGTGGATGAAGCGGGTGGACTCTGCGGACATCGTCATTCTCCTTCCAGTTCTCGTTTCAGGTCATGCAGCAGGCTCAGGCGCTGCTGCTCGAACTTGCGTACCCAGCGCTCGTAGACTTCATGCAGGGGCACCGGGTTGATGAAGTGCAGCTTCTCGCGGCCACGGCGCACGGTGCTGATCAGATTGGCGTCTTCCAGCAGGCCCAGGTGCTGGGTGACCGATTGCCGGGCCATGTCCAGGTGGTCGCACAGCTGGCCCAGGGTCTGGCCGTTGTGCTCGCAGAGCAGGTCCAGCAGCGTCCGGCGCGTGGGATCGGCCAGTGCCTTGAAGACCTTGTCTGCGTCGCGCACGTTGTCTACCGCCATGGGGATGTCTTCAGTTCCAGTTGTCGATCCTGACGTCGTGTGGATTGGGCTGGCCCTTGCCGGTTTCCAGCAGGGCCTTCAGGCTCATCAGGAACACCGCCCACTTGGTGCTGCAGTGGGAGGTGAACTCGACGCGCTCTTTCCAGCCCTCGTGGGTGAACAGGACGATGCAATAGTCGCCCTCCTGCTTCAGCACGAAGCGCGCGTGGGTGCCGATCCATTCGGCGGGACCGGCGAGGAACCGCCAGAGCACGAGCTCGCCTGGAATGAGCTGTTCCAGCTTCATTTCCATCGCGCCGATTTCCTGGCCGTTGTTCGTGAAGCGCGCCTTGACCGTGCCGCCGACCTCGCGGTCGCCCTGGGTGTCTTCGGCCCACCAGGCGGCGACGCCTTGGGGGGTTGCCAGGGCCTGGTACACCTGGCTTGCGGGGGCCTTGATGCCGACCCTGTGTGCGATATCCACCACTGCGGGTTCCTCGCGATGGGCCGGCAGGCGCCGCCCTTGATTGGACTATATGCAGGTAAATACCTGCATGGCAAATCCGGTGAACGGTGGACTGGATCAATACACTGGGCACCTGCCAGGCATGGCCTGGCACTACTGGATCTACGGAACGTCAGGGAGTGCATGCATGACTGAAGCTGGAAAGGACATCTTGAACATCCACCGTGCCAGCGAGGCCGATGCCCCCGCGGTGCTGGCGCTGTTCGATGAGGTAATCGAATGGTTCGTGTCGATCGGCAACCTGCAGCAATGGGGCAGTGAGCCGTGGTCGATGATGCCGCGCCGGATCACCCAGGTGACCGAAGCCTGCGCGCTGCCCGGTGCATGGGTTGCCCGGAACGAGCACGGCGTGGTGCGCGCATTCCTGGCGCTGGGCGAGTCGATGCCCTATGTGCCTGCGCCCACCGGCCCGGAACTGTATGTGCGGGTACTGGTGGCATCGCGTGACGTGCGCGTGCGTGGCATCGGCCGGCGCCTGATGGCCTTTGCCGATGAGCAGGCGCGCGCTGCCGGGCTCGACCATCTGCGCGTGGACTGCTACGGCGGTGGCAACGGTGATCTGGTGCGCTTCTATGAGTCCTGCGGCTATACGCGCATCGCGCCTTTCAACGTGGATGGCTGGCCGGGCATGCTGCTGGGGCGACAGCTCTGAAGTGGCTGCGTCATTCGGTCGCAGCGTGCGTGCAGGAAACGGTACATCGGTTCGGCGCTAGAGTAGGGCCATGACCTGCATCGGATGGCTGTGTCATTCCACTGCGGGTTCCTGATGACCCCCTCCAGGAAGGAGCAACGCATGTACTACAGCAGTGGCAACTACGAAGCCTTCGCGCGTCCGCGCAAGCCCGCCGGTGTCGACGGCAAGCGCGCATGGTTCGTCGGTTCGGGCCTGGCCTCGCTGGCCGGCGCCGCGTTCCTGGTGCGCGATGGCCGCATGGCCGGTGAGCACATCACTGTCCTTGAGCAGCAGCAGATAGCCGGCGGCGCGCTGGATGGCCTGAAGGTGCCGGAAAAGGGCTTCGTGATCCGCGGCGGCCGCGAGATGGAAGACCATTTCGAGTGCCTGTGGGATCTGTTCCGCTCGATTCCGTCGCTGGAGATTGAAGATGCCAGCGTGCTGGACGAGTTCTACTGGTTGAACAAGGACGACCCGAACTACTCCCTGCAGCGCGCCACGATCAATCGCGGCGAGGATGCGCACACCGACGGCCTGTTCACCCTGACCGAGCAGGCGCAGAAGGACATCATCGCGCTGTTCCTGGCCACCCGGCAGGAGATGGAGAACAAGCGCATCGACGAGGTGCTGGGCCGTGATTTCCTGGACAGCAACTTCTGGCTGTACTGGCGCACCATGTTCGCGTTCGAGGAGTGGCATTCGGCGTTGGAGATGAAGCTGTACCTGCATCGCTTCATCCACCACATCGGTGGCCTGCCGGATTTCTCGGCGCTGAAGTTCACCAAGTACAACCAGTACGAATCGCTGGTGCTGCCGCTGGTGAAGTGGTTGCAGGACCAGGGCGTGGTGTTCCAGTACGGGACCGAGGTGACCGATGTCGACTTCGATCTGGCGGCCGGCCGCAAGCAGGCCACGCGCATCCACTGGACGCGTGACGGTGTAGCCGGTGACGTGGATCTGGGCGCGGATGACCTTGTGTTCATGACGATCGGTTCGTTGACCGAGAACTCGGACAATGGCGATCACCACACGGCTGCGCGATTGAATGAGGGGCCGGCGCCTGCCTGGGACCTGTGGCGTCGCATTGCTGCCAGGGATCCAGCGTTCGGGCGCCCGGACGTGTTCGGTGCGCACATTCCGCAGACCAAGTGGGAGTCGGCGACGGTCACCACGCTGGATGCACGCATTCCGGCCTACATCCAGAAGATCGCCAAGCGCGACCCGTTCAGTGGCAGGGTGGTGACCGGCGGCATCGTCAGCGTGCGCGATTCGCGCTGGCTGATGAGTTGGACAGTGAACCGCCAGCCGCATTTCAAGAATCAGCCCAAGGACCAGATCGTGGTCTGGGTGTACTCACTGTTCGTCGATACGCCTGGCGATTACGTAAAGAAGCCGATGCAGGACTGCACCGGCGAGGAGATCACCCGCGAGTGGCTGTATCACCTCGGCGTGCCGGTGGAAGAAATCGATGAACTGGCGGCGACCGGCGCGAAGACGGTGCCGGTGATGATGCCGTACATCACCGCGTTCTTCATGCCGCGCCAGGCCGGTGACCGCCCGGACGTGGTGCCGGAGGGGGCGGTGAACTTCGCCTTCATCGGCCAGTTTGCCGAATCGAAGCAGCGCGACTGCATCTTCACCACCGAGTATTCGGTGCGCACACCGATGGAAGCGGTGTACACCCTGCTGGGGATCGAACGCGGCGTGCCGGAGGTGTTCAATTCCACCTATGACGTGCGCTCGTTGCTGGCGGCGACCGGTCGCCTGCGCGATGGCAAGGAGCTGGATATTCCTGGCCCGGCGTTCCTGCGCAACCTGCTGATGAACAATCTGGACAAGACCCAGATCGGTGGCCTGCTTCGCGAGTTCAAGCTGGTGCAGGAGGACTGAGCGGGTGGAATGAAGGCAGTTGATGAAGACATCAGCTGCCTCCGGGCCTCAAACCGCGCCGTCGGTCGAACGGCTCAGATGTTCCCAGGTATCGATGCTGCCGGCCATCGACGCCAGCTTCGCCCGTACCAGCTGCAGTGCATCACTGCCCAGCAGCAGGTGGCTGGGCGGCGCGTCGCTGTCGATGACCTGCAGCATGGCCTGCGCAGCCTTCACCGGATCACCGAGCTGGTGGCCGCTCTTTGCCTCACGCGCGCTGCGGATGGGATCGAACAGCGCGTCGTAGTCTTCAATGCTGCGCGGTGCCCGCGCCATCGAACGGCCTGCCCAGTCGGTGCGGAAGGAGCCCGGCGCGACGGCGGTGACATGGATACCGAACGGCGCAACCTCCTTGCCAAGCACTTCGCTGATGCCTTCCAGTGCAAACTTGCTGCCGCAGTACCAGGCGATACCGGGCATCGTGATGAAGCCGCCCATGGAGGTGATGTTGAGGATGTGGCCACGGCGGCGCGCGCGCATGTGCGGCAGCACGGCCTTGATCAGCGCGGCCGGGCCGAACACGTTCACCTCGAACTGGTGCCGCAGCTCGGCCAGCGTCGATTCTTCGAGGATGCCTTCGTGTCCGTAGCCTGCGTTGTTGACGAGCACGTCGATGCTGCCAACGTTGGTTTCGATATCGGTGACGAGCGCATTGATGGCATCGGCATCGGTGACGTCCAGCAGGCGGCCGAATGCGCGGCCGGGCGCCAGCGTTTCGAACGCCTGGCGGTCGGATTCGTTGCGCACGGTGCCGACTACGCGATGGCCGGCCAGCAGTGCCTGCTGGGCGAGGGCACGGCCGAAGCCGCTGCTGACGCCGGTGATGAGGAGAAGGCGGAACGGGGACATGGGGAGGCGCTCATGGTGGACAGGGCTTGCACGTTAGTGCTTGAACGGTGCCCACCACAGGCCTAGGATTCGGCCATTCTTGCCTATTTCTCTGGGGTGCCTGTGCCGGTGGTCGATTCCCTGCGACGGCAGATGCAGGCGCGCATGGTCGGCCTGCTGCAGACTTTGGCGGTGGAGGAGGGCTATACGCTCACGCCGCTGCCGGGGGTGCGGCTGCTGCGCTCCGACCGGCCTCTGGCACGCACGCCGGTGCTGTATGACCCCGGCATCGTGATCGTCTGCCAGGGCGTGAAGCGCGGCTACCTGGGCGAGCAGGTCTACCAGTACGACGCGCAGCACTACCTGGCAGTTTCGGTGCCGGTCCCGTTCACGATGGAAACCGATGCTTCTGCAGAGGCGCCGCTGCTGGCGATCTACCTGCATCTGGATCTGCAGTTGGCGGCAGACCTGCTGATTGAACTGGGGGAACAGGTGGACACATCGGAGGCACCGGCACAGAGCATGATGTCCAGCCCGATGCAGGCGCCGATGCAGGCCACGGTGCTACGCCTGCTGGAGGCACTGGCTGACCCGTTGGAGGCTGCCGTGCTCGGGCCGGCGTTGGTGCGTGAGGTGTACTTCCGCGTGCTGACCGGGGCACAGGGCGGCGCGATGCGCGAGGCGCTGGCCATGCGCGGCCGCTTCGGCAGCATCGGCAGGGTGCTGCGTACGATCCACGCCTCATATGCCACTGCGTTGGACGTGGGCCGGCTGGCGGCCGAGGCGGGCATGAGCGTGGCGACCTTCCACGACCACTTCCGCGCGATTACCGGTACGTCGCCGATGCAGTACGTGAAGTCCACCCGCCTGCACCAGGCGCGGCTGCTGATGCTGCGGCAGGCGATGACCGCCGAGGCTGCATCGCTGGCGGTGGGGTATGCCAGCCCGTCCCAGTTCAACCGCGAGTTCAAGCGTCTGTTCGCGTTGCCGCCGGCGGCCGAGGTGGCGCGGATGCGGCGGAGTTTTGCGCTGCCACCGCCACCAGCGGATGCGCTGTACGTGTCTTCGCATTGAGTGGCCGCCGGGGTTTCCCCGGCGTTCTCGACATGCCGGCCAGCGGCCGGCACTACCAGGGAATCTGAGTGGTTGACAGGAGGCCTACCTACTAGTAGGTTAAGACTCATGAAAGAGTCGCTCTCGCCAAAGGCCCAGGAGATCCTGGCGCATGCCCGATCGCTGCTGGAAGCCGGTGGTTACAACGGTTTCAGCTATGCCGACGTGTCGGCACGGGTGAACATCAGCAAGGCCAGCATCCATCACCATTTCCCCAGCAAGGCGGACCTGGTGCGCACGGTGGTTGAGCTTTACCGAGCCGAGGCGCGCGAAGGCCTGGCGCTGCTGGACCGGCAGCTGGATGACCCGCTGCAGGAGCTCAACGCCTATGTGGATTACTGGTCCAGCTGCATCGCAGGTGGCACGTCGTCGTTCTGCATCTGCGCGATGTTGGCCGCCGAAGCGCCGATGATTCCGGCAGAGATCGCCGAGGAAGTGCGCGGCCATTTCGAGGACCTGAGCGGCTGGCTGGCGGTGACCCTGGAGAAGGGCGCTGCCATGGGTCAACTGCAGTTGCAGGGTTCGGCTGTAGACGAGGCCAAGGCGTTCATGTCGTCGGTGCACGGTGCGATGCTGGCGGCCCGTGGTTTGGGTGATGCGGCGACGTTCTCGGCGCTGGCGCGGTTGGCGATCGCGCGCGTGAGTGCGACCGCCTGAGGTGATGTGTACTGGCCTGCGGCAGCGCGGGCCTTCTTTTTGCCCTCAATGCCTGCCTACTAGTAGGTTTATTTCATCAATGGAGATTTCCATGGCACATCCCCTTTCCCTTCTCGGAGCGATCCATACCGCCATCAGCCTGGCGCCGATCCTGGCCGGCCTGTACGGCTTCATCCGCCACCGGGCAATCGATCCCGGCACGCGCTCGGGCAAGGTTTATCTGATTGGCCTGGTGCTGTCGGTGGCGACCTCGTTCACCGTCTCCAGCACAGGCGGGCTCAATCCAGGCCATGCCTTCGGCGTGATCGTGCTGCTGGTGGCGTTCGGCGGTGTTCTGGCGGCACGCCTACGCTGGCTGGGACGCTCGGCGCGCTATCTGTCGACGTTCGCGCTGTCCTTCAGTTTCCTGCTGTCGCTGGTGCCGGGTGTGAACGAAACGCTGACCCGCTTGCCGGTGGGCCACCCTGTTGCCGCCGCACCGCTGGCGTCCGTGATACAGCAGACGCTGCTGGGGTGTGCGGTGGTGTTTGCGATCGGCTTTCTGGCGCAGTGCTGGATGATTCATGAGCGCAGCGTACGCGCGCGTGGTTGACAGCGCCGCCGCCGGGCGTCAGTCAGCCAGCACGGTGTCGGCGCCTTCGCCGTAGGTGGCGCGGGCGCTGCCACATCGCGCGTGGGCCGCAGCATTGGCCGGCAGGCCGGTGGCTTTGATGCCGCGCCGCGAATCGCCGTCAAACACCTCGGCGTAGCGCTCTGCGGCCATCGCATCATCGGGCAGCACGTACAGCAGAACGCGCTGCAAGGTTGATTGACCCTGCAGTGGCTGCGGTTGCCGGAAGGTGGGCACCTGCACGCGCGCGCTGTGCCATTGCGTGGGCGCAGCGACGGTCTGCCAGCGCACCTGCAGCGGCAGGTCGAGCGACATCAGCGCGACACCGGCAGGAAAGCCGTAGGCGGTGCAATCGACGGGCGCGACCGGGATGCTCGCAATGGCCCTGTCGCCGATATCCAGTGCGGTGCCATTGACTTCCATCCGCACGATCGGCGCGCTGCCGTAGTTGTGGATCTTGAACAGCACCAGGCCTTCGAAGCGGCTGCGCTCCAGCTCGTCGGCGGTGAGACCGCTGAGACGTGCCAGCGTGGGTGCGACCTCCACATGATCGCTGTAGTGGTAATAGAGGTGCACGAGCTCTGGTGTGCCCGTGCGGCGCCATCCGGTGTTGAACGGCGTGGTGTCCGGATACGCCTGGCGGACCAGTGGCACATCGGTGACGGCGCGATCTCCGGACGGCGTGGCGTAGCGGTAGTGGTCAACGGAGCGCTTCAGGCGTGCGTCTTCGTACGGGAACGCGCGGTCTGCGTCGGACTGCGTGTTGGGGTAGCGGTGGAAGGCCATGAAGCGCTCGGGCGTGTCGCCCTGCATGGGCAGATCCGGGCCAGCGCCGGAGCCGGTGGACGCGTACGGTGAGGTGTCCAGCCACAGGGGGTGCCCGCTGAGGTTGATATGCATCTCCGCGATGGGCGCACGCGAGCCACCTGCAACGCTGTCCCAACTGCGTTGCAGGGAGAGCCACACGGGGACGATGAGCAGGGCCGCGGTGGTCGGCGCGAACATCAACGCGTGTACACGGCCGGGCATGCGCCCGCGCTGCCGCACCATGTAGCGCAGCCACACCAGCAGCAGGACCAGCAGCAGCGGGAGGCCGACCCAGATCGCGACGGTGGCCAGCGCCACGACGCCCCAGCCCAGGTTGGGGGTAGCCACCGCGATCAGCGAGAGCGTGGCGATCAGCGCGGCCAGCAGCAGCGACACGCCGATGCCAACGCGGTAATTCCGGTACGAGCTGTTGGTCATCACCGTTCCATCGGCAGTGTGGGGCATGCCCCTATAGTGCAGCGGTGGTGATGGCGTGGAAAGTCGGGAACGAGGGCGCTCAGCAGCCAACCAGGCGGTCGACACCGATGCCATTGCGATGCTGGCTGCGGTATTCGGTCGGGCTGGCGTCGGCCTGGCTGCGGAAATGCCGACGGAATGATTCCTGAGAACCAAAACCGGCCTGCTCGGCAATCCACTGCAAGGGCCGGTCGGTGGTTTCCAGCAGCTCACGGGCGAAGGCCACGCGCTCGCGGATCAGCCAGTCGATGGGTGACAGGCCGGTCGCTTCCAGGAACTGCCGTTGCAGGGTGCGCTGGCTGAGTGCGGCCTGCTCGGCGAGGCTGCCAAGCGAGTGTGGTTCGCGCAGGTTGCGGCGCATCCATTCCATCAGTTTTGCCAGGCGCGAGGGCTCGCCATGGGGAATGGCGCGGCTGACACGCTGGCTGCGTCCGGCATCACGCCAGGGTGCCAACACCAGTCGTTCGGCCACCAGGTTGGCCACGCGTGCGCCGTAATCCTTGCGCACCATGTGCAGCATCATGTCCATGCCGGTGGCCGAGCCGGCCGAAGTGATGATGCTGCCGGTGTCCACGTACAGCACGTCCTCGCGCACGTCGATGCGCGGGAACTCGCGCGCGAGCGCTTCGGTGAGGCGCCAGTGGGTGGTGGCCTGGCGGCCATCGAGCAGGCCGGCCCAGGCCAGCACGAAGGCACCGGAGCAGATCGAGGCGATGCGCGCGCCACGAGCGTGGGCGCGGATGAGTGCATCGAGCAGGGCCTGCGGTGGACGTTCGCTGGGTTCGCGCCAACCGGGGATGACGATGATGTCGGCGTCATCGACGCTACCGAGATCGTAGGGCAGCTGCACCTGGGTGCTGCCGAGCATGCGCAGTGCGCCGGGCTCGCCTGCGCACAGCTGGGTGCGGTACCAGGCGACGCCCAGCTCGGGCCTTATCGGCGCGAACAGGCCCACCGCACAGCCGAACTCGAACAGCCCCTGGCCGTGGCAGGCAACGATGGCGACGAGCGGCGCGGTGGGATCGGCGGGTGGGCTGGGCATGGCTTGATGCTACGGCGGCGGTGCGGGGCGCTGAGTGGTGCGCGGGCATGAGGTGATGCTGGGAGGGCATATGGAGGCTGGGGTCGGATCCCTTCCGCAGGAAGGGCTCTGACCCCGTGAAGGGATGCGTGCCTGGGGTCGGAGCCCTTTCCTTTGGAAAGGGATCCAACCCCGTGTGTGCAGGCCGCCTAACGTCATTACCAGCGGTCATGTGGGTGGCCGGATGTTACGGCTGGGTGACGCGATCCCGCCTGTCGCGGTGGGTGAACAGGCCCTTGAATGGAAGCGTGTTTCCGGCCCACCCCCACGAGCCCCCATGCCTGCCGCCTACGCCCCAGTCCTGAGCACTCTTGCCGTCCTGATCGCAGCCGCCCTCGCTGCGACGCCCAGCCATGCCGCGGAAGCCGATGCGGATCCTGCCACCATCGCGGCGACGGCCAATGTTGCTGCATCCACGCTGGATGCGGTGGTGGTGACCGGCTCACGCACCAGCACGCGCACGGTAAAGAACAGTTCCACACCGATCGACGTGATCTCCGCCGAGGACCTCTCTGCTACCGGGCAGGGCAACCTGCTGGAAGCGCTGCAGCGCAGCCTGCCGTCGCTGAGCCAGATCGGTGGCTACCAGAGTGATCAGGAAAGCCTCATCCGCGGCTATCAGCTGCGCAACCTGTCGCCGGGCTACACACTGGTACTGGTCAACGGCAAGCGCCGCAATGCCAGTGCCTATGTGAGCGGTGCCAATGGGGGCGGCTTCCCCGGCCATGCCTGGGCGGACCTGGCGTTGATTCCGGTCTCGGCCATCGACCATGTGGAAGTACTGCGCGATGGCGCTTCGGCCATCTACGGTTCGGATGCGATCACCGGCGTGGTCAACGTGATCCTGAAATCGCAGGCACACGGTGGTGATGTGTCGGTGGAGAGCGGGCAGAGCATCGATGGTGATGGTTCGCGTACCAGCGTGCGCGCCAACGTCGGCCTGCCGTGGGGCGAGGATGGCTTCATCAACCTGTCCGGTGAGACCACCCGCCAGCACCATGCGATCCGCACCCGCCGCTACATCGATGGCTACCTGAGCTACCCGGCGGTGGACGGCAGCGGCAATCTGGTGGCGCTGCGGCCGAACAATCGATTGCCAGCAGGTGCTGCGCCGAACCCGGCCGAGGCCAGCCGCAATGCCGAAGCCAATACCATCCTCAGCTCGCCGTCGTATGCGTTGAAGGCCTTCGCGGTGAACGTGGGCCATGGTCTGGGTGAGAGCGCGCAGTTCTACGCCAACGCCACGGCCAGTGACCGCACCGCGCAGGCGATCCAGAATTTCCGCCTGCCGGCGACGATCTTCACTACTTACAAGGCCCCCGGCGTGCTGAGCGTGTTTCCCGATGGCTTCCTGCCGGTGCTGGAAACCAAGGAGAAGCAGTACACCGGTACGGCCGGTGTGAAAGGCCAGATCGCGGGTTGGGACTACGACGCCAGCCTGACCGGCAACCGCAGCACGGTGCGCACCTATACCCGTAATTCGGTGAACTACTCGCTGCCGTATCTCGGTTCACCCACTGATTTCTATGACGGCAAGCTGGACTACCAGCAGGGCATCGCCAACCTGGACCTGCGGCGTGGCTTCGAGGTGGCGGCGTTTGCTTCGCCGCTGGAAGTGAGCGCAGGCGCCGAGTATCAGCACGAGCAGTACGAGCGCGGGGCGGGGCAGTGGGAGTCGTATACCGGCTTCGGCGCTGCAGCCTTCGTCGGCTATTCCACCGCCGACGCGGTGAAGGCGACCCGCAACAGCAAGGCGGTGTACGTGGGTGCCGCCACCAACATCACCTCGCGCTGGTACCTGGATGCTGCCGCGCGCTGGGAAGACCATTCCGATTTCGGCAGCGTTTCCACCGGCCGCCTGACCACGCGCTTCGATTTCACCGACGCGCTGGGTGTGCGCGCCACGGTCAGCAACGGTTTCCATGCGCCAAGCCTGGGCGCCCAGTACTACCAGGCCACCGGCAGCTGCCCGTGCGGCACCACGCTGGTGGCGCAGGTGTCTTCGCCGGCAGCTCTCGCGCTGGGGGCAACGCCGCTGAAGCCGGAGAAGGCCACCAACTACAGCCTGGGCGTGACCTGGGACCCGAGCCCGGCCTTCCACCTGGCAGTGGATGCCTATCAGATCGACATTCGCGGCCAGCTGGGGCAGTCCAGCCAGATCGGCTACAACGCGCAGGATCCGGCGCGTGTCACCGACAACAGCGGCACGGTGCTGAGTACGGCGCAGAAGAATACGATCGACGCGCTGCTGGGTTCGGCGGGCATCAGCATCCTGCCGGGCGATGCGTTCTACGCCAGCTATTTCACCAACGTGGGCAATACCCGTACACGCGGTGTGGAGCTGACCCTGGAAGCGAACCAGGAAACCGCGTGGGGCAAGCTGCGCTGGAGCTACGCGGCCAATGTCGGCCGTACCACGATCCAGAAGGTCAGCGACATTCCGGTGGCACTGCAGGGCCTGCCGAACATCAACCTGCTGACCAAATCCAGCGAGTACGCGCTGCGCTTCCGCACGCCCAGCTATACGCAGGTGGCGGGACTGGGCTGGCAGAACGGGCGCTGGCGCTCGAACCTGGACTTCACCTACTACGGCCCGATCAAGCGGCTGAACAACGGCGTGGAATACAAGCAGCCGCCGGTGCTGGTGACCAACCTGTCCGGCGGCGTGGAGCTGGGTGGGGGCTGGAGCGCGGCGCTGGGCATCAACAACGTGTTCGACAAGCGCACGCGCAAGGTGCCGGAGTACGCGCGTAGTGCCACCGATGTGGCGAGTATCGAGACCACCTGGGACAGCGGCGATGTGCTGAGCAATGTGGGTGCGTACTGGTATGGGCGGGTCAGTTACCGGTTCTGATCTGGAGCAGTCGAGCATGGCTCGACTCTACAAAAGCGAAAGGCAGCCGGACGTAGTTCGGCATCATCGAGGAGCAGTTCATGTCTTCTGCATTGAAGGTGGTTGCATTGGTGGGGTCACCGACCAGCTCGGCGACGTCGCGCACGTTGTTGCTGGTGCGGCATCTGCTGGCGTCGCTGCAGCAGCGGGTGCACGCCAGCGTGGAGCTGGTGGAGCTGGCGCCGATCGCGCGTTCACTGGGCCAGTCGTTGTCGCGCGATGAGGCGGGGCCGGCAGTGGAGCAGGCACTGCAGGCTATCGAGGCGGCAGAGCTGCTGGTGGTGGCCGCGCCGGTGTATCGCGGCTCGTATCCTGGGTTGTTCAAGCACCTGGTCGACTTCATCGGGCTGGAGGCGCTGGTGGATACGCCGGTGCTGCTGGCAGCGACCGGTGGCAGCGAGCGCCATGCGCTGGTGATCGACCACCAGCTGCGGCCGTTGTTCAGTTTCCTGCAGGCGCACACGCTGCCGATCGGCGTGTATGCCACGCCCGCCGACTTCGAGGGCGAGCGCATCAACAGTGCAGCCTTGCAGGCACGCATCGCGCTGGCGACCGAGCGCGCAGCCGGCCATCTGGCTACGCAGGCGCTGGCCGTGGCGGCGCCGCTGCGACGCATCGCCTGACGCCATAACCGGCAGCGCTTTGCTTATGGCCACGCCGCATTTGCATGGCCGGATCTGACCGCCGATTGTCGCCAGGCATCGCTGCCGCGGCCGCCGACATCTCTAGCATCGATATCGAAGCGGCATCGCATTGCCGGCCCCGATGAGGACGACCCCAGTGACTTTCGACGCAGCAAGCAAACCCATCCTGTTCCTGCTCGACCGTGAGTTCGAGGACGGCCAGATTCCCGGCCAGCGCTTCTTCTGCCGGCACAGCCTGTTGCTGGAGGGCGCGCTGTCGAGCATCGATGGCCTGGACGCGCAGCTGGACGTACGCCGCATCGGCTTTGCCCGGCCGCGCCGGGAGGTGATCGCCGAGATCGGCGAGCAGGACCAGTCGCTGCCGAAGCTGGTGCTGCCTCAAGGCGTGCGCAGCGAACTGGCCAGTGGCGCGCACCAGGACCGCCAGTACATCTCCGGTGCCGAGCCGATCCTGGCCGCGCTGAACGGCTTGCTTGGCATTCCCGTGGCCCACCCCTGAGCGAGGACGCGACCATGAGTTATCAGATCAGCGTGCTGGACAAGAGCCCGGTCGCCGAAGGTGCCTCGCCGGAGCAGGCGCTGCGCAACAGCCTGCAGCTGGCGCAGCGCGCCGAGCAGCTGGGCTACCACCGCTACTGGTTTGCCGAGCACCATGCTGCGCCGACGCTGGCCAGCCCGGCACCGGAAGTGCTGGCTGCGTGGGTACTGGCACAGACCCGGCGCATCCGCATCGGTAGTGGTGGGGTCATGCTGCGCCACTACGCACCCTACAAAGTGGCGGAGAACTTCAACCTGCTGGCAGCGTTGGCGCCAGGGCGCGTCGATCTGGGTGTGGGCAAGGCCCCCGGTGGCCTGCCGGCCTCGACCGCCGCGCTGGCGGCCGGGCGCCCGGCGTTCGCCGACTTCGACCAGCAACTGCGCGACCTGGAAGGCTATCTGTCCGGCGCCGAAACCGAGGCACAGGCACGGCCGGTTCCACAGCAGGTGCCGGAACGTTTCCTGCTCGGCGCCAGCCCGCAGAGCGCAAACCAGGCGGCCGAGCTCGGCTGGCGCTTCGTCTACGCCGCGCACTTCGATGGTGACCCAAAGCATATCGAGGCCGCGTTCGATGCCTACCGCAGCGCTTCCACGCAGCCACCGCTGCTGGCCACGGTGGCCTTCGCCGCGCCGACCGCCGAAGCCGCGGCGCGTCATATCGGTGCGCTGCGCGTCTACAAGCTGCACCTCGGTCCCGGGCAGACGGTGAATCTGCCCAGCTCCGAAGCAGCTGCCGAGTACGCGCGCCAGGTGGGCGTGGCCGACTTCCGCATCGAAGAAACGCGCCCCAGCGTGCTGTCCGGTGATGCGCAGCACGTGCGTGACGAACTGGACGCACTGCACCGGCGTTTCGGCGTGGGCGAATTCATCCTCGATGCACCGGTGGCCGACCTGGACGCACGCCTGACATCCCTTGAACTGCTGTCGCCCGCGCCACGCGCGGCGGTGGCCTGACCTGCAGGAGCGATTCCCATGAGCACGACCCCGCGCCACATTCCGTTCGGCATCATGCTGCAGGGCCCCGGCAGCCACATGCATGCCTGGAAGCACCCGTCCAATCCAGCGGATGCCAGCGTCAACCTGCAGTTCTACATCGACATCGCGCGCACCGCCGAGGACAACGGCATCGCCTTCGGCTTCGTGGCCGACGGCCTGTACATCAACGAGAAGTCGATCCCGCACTTCCTCAACCGCTTCGAGCCGATCTCGCTGCTGTCGGCGCTGGCCACGGCGACGAAGAAGATTGGCCTGGCCGGCACGCTGTCGACCTCCTACAGCGACCCGTTCACCGTGGCCCGCCAGTTCGCTTCGCTGGACCTGCTCAGCGGCGGTCGCGCCGGCTGGAACGTGGTGACGTCGCCGTTGGAGGGGTCGGGGCGCAATTACGGCCGCCCCCACCCCGAGCATGCGCTGCGCTACCAGATCGCCGACGAGTACCTGGAGGTGGTGCAGGGGCTGTGGGATTCCTGGGATGACGATGCCTTCGTGCGTGAGCGCGACACCGGCACGTTCTTCGCGCCGGAAAAATTCCGCCGCCTCGACCACAAGGGACGCTTTTTCCAGGTGGAAGGGCCGCTCAACATCCAGCGTTCGCCGCAGGGCCAGCCGGTGATCTTCCAGGCCGGTTCGTCCGACGATGGCATCGCGCTGGCCGGCAAGTATGCCGATGCGGTGTTTACCCATTCGCCGTCGCTGGAAGAAACCCGCGCGTTCACCCAGAAGGTGAAGAACTCGGCGATCGCGCACGGCCGCAGCGGCAACGACGTGAAGATCTTCCCGGGCATCGGTCCCATCGTCGGCCGCACCGCGGAGGAGGCTGAAGCCAAGTACCAGGCGATCGCCGCGCTGGCCACGCTGGAGGATGCGCTGGCGTACCTGGGGCGCTTCTTCGACCACCACGATTTCAGCCAGTACGATCCGGACGCACCGTTCCCGGAGCTGGGTGACATCGGCAGCAACTCGTTCCGTTCCACCACCGATCGCATCAAGCAGGACGCGCGCGAGAAGGGCCTGAGCCTGCGCCAGGTGGCACTGGAAGCGGTGAGCCCGCGACCGAATTTCATCGGCACGCCGGAACATGTGGCCGACGAGTTGATCCGGTGGTTCGATGCCGGTGCCAGCGACGGCTTCATCCTCGGTTTCGCGGCACAGCGCGAAGGCCTGGACGATTTCGTGACCCAGGTGCTGCCGATCCTCCAGGTGCGCGGCTACCACCAGCGTGAGCTGGAAGGGCAGACGCTGCGCGCGCATCTGGGCCTGCCGTACAAGGCCAGCCGCCATTCGACCGACGCCGAGCCGGCGCGGAAGGCAGGGTAAGGCGATGAGCGGAGAAAGCGCGGTAGCACCGGGCCATGCACAGCGGAATTCCCGAACGACGGGCATATTGCCCGACATCGCGGCGCGCGCCGAGGCGGCCATCGCGATCCGCCATGACCTGCACCGGCACCCGGAGCTGGCCTTCGAGGAACACCGCACCAGCGCACGCGTGGCCGAGCTGTTGCAGCAGTGGGGTTATGAGGTCACCGCCGGCCTCGGCGGCACCGGCGTGGTCGGCACGCTGCAACGCGGGCAGGGCAGCCGTCGCCTCGGCCTGCGCGCCGACATCGATGCACTGCCGATCCACGAGGATTCCGGATTGGCGTACGCCAGCCAGACCGAGGGGTTGATGCATGCCTGCGGCCACGATGGGCACACCGCCATCCTGCTGTCCGCGGCGCACTACCTGGCCCATCACGGCCGCATCGACGGCACCCTGCAGCTGGTGTTCCAGCCCGCTGAGGAAACCGGTTCGGGTGCTTCGAAGATGATCGCCGATGGCCTGTTCGAGCGCTTCCCGGTGGATGCGATCTATGGGCTGCACAACTGGCCGGGTGTGCCGGTGGGGCACTTCGGCTTCGTCGACGGTCCGGCGATGGCATCGGTGGACTGGGCGCGGCTGAAGGTGATCGGCAAGGGCGGCCACGGTGCCGAGCCACAGGGCAGCGTCGACCCGATCCTGGCGGCGGCGCACATCGTCACCGCGCTGCAGAGCGTGGTGTCGCGCAACGTCGATCCGCGGCAGATGGGCGTGGTCACCGTCGGTTCGATCCACGGCGGGCAGGCCGCCAATGTGATTCCGGACGTGGTCGAGCTGAAGCTGACCGTGCGCGCCTATCTGCCGGAAGTGCGCGACACGCTGCGGCGCCGGGTCACCGAGATCGCCGAGCAGACCGCGGCCGCCTTCGGCGCGCGCGCCGAGATCGCGTTTCCGCGTGGCTTCCCCAGCGTGATCAACCATCCACGGCAGACCGCCTACATCCGCGACGTGGCCGTACAGGGCTTCGGCAGCGAACAGGTGGTGCCGGAGTTCGCGCCGCGCACGGCCAGCGAAGACTTCGCCTTCCTGCTGCAGGCGCGGCCCGGGAGTTTCGTGTTCGTCGGCAACGGCGACAGCGCACCGTTGCACAGCCCGCGCTATGTGTTCAACGACGCCGCCATCGCACCGGCCGCCAGCCTGTGGGCGCGGCTGGCCGAAGACTATCTGGTGAAGGACGTGGCATGAGCAGCAACGAACGCTTCCTCTATACCTCGGTGGACGATCCACTGGCGCGGCCTCTGTTCGATGGGCTGGAACAGGAGTACGACAGCCGCTACGCCGACGTGCGCCGGCGCATCGGCGGCAGTGCCCGCGAGGAGCTGCAGCGCTACCCGGCGCAGGCGTTCGCGGCGCCGGTAGGGGCGTTCGTGCTGCTGCTGCGCGAGGGTGTGGCGATCTCCGGCGGTGCCTTCATGCCGCACCGCGATCCGGATACCGCCGAATTCAAGCGCATCTGGACGCTGCCGGGGCTGCGCCGCCAGGGCATCGCGCGTCGCGTGCTGCAGGAGCTGGAAGACCAGGCGGCGCGGCAAGGGTACCGGCGGGTGTTCCTGACGACCGGCTTCCGTCAGCCTGAAGCCGTCGGCCTGTACCTCAGCCACGGCTACACCGCGCTGTTCGACCTGCAGGCCGACCCGGAAACCATCGCGCATCTGCCGTTCGAGAAGCACCTGAGCGTATCGGCGCCGGTCGTTGTGCCAGAACAGGCCGTGCTGCATGGAGCGCACGCATGAGTACGCCTTCGACCGCGCTGGATGGCATTGCCGCACGCCCGGCGCCAGCACCGGCGTTGAAGATCGTGCCGGCCCGGCATCCACTGCAGGTGGTCGGAACCCTTCTGGCGTTGGCGCTGATCCTGATCGGGCTGCAATCGGTGCTGGGCAACCCGCGCTGGGGTTGGGGCACATTCGCCGAGTGGTTCTTTGCACGCCCGGTGCTGGAAGGCCTGGGCCGCACGCTGCTGCTGACCGCGCTCGGTACCGGTCTTGGCTTTGCGCTGGGCACCTTGCTGGCGCTGGCCCGGGTGTCCGGCTCACCACTGCTGTCGGCGGTGTCGTGGGGCTATGTATGGTTGTTCCGTTCGATCCCGCTGCTGGTGCTGTTGCTGCTGCTGAACAACCTGGGCTACCTGTACAGCACCATCGAAATGGGCGTGCCGTTCACCGGCATCAGCCTGTTCTCGTACCCGACCACGCAGCTGATCGGTGTGTTCACCGCCGCAGTGCTGGGCCTCACCTTGAACCAGGCCGCGTTCTCGGCCGAGGTGATCCGCGGTGGCATTCTGTCGGTCGACCACGGCCAGTACGAGGCTGCGGCCGCGCTTGGCCTGCCACGTGGCCGCCAGGTGCGCCGCATCATCCTGCCGCAGGCGATGCGCTCGATCCTGCCGGCAGCGTTCAACGATGTGATCGGCCTGGCCAAGAGCACCTCGGTGGTCTACGTGCTGGCGCTGCCGGAGCTGTTCTACACGGTGCAGGTGATCTACCGGCGGAACCTGGAAGTGGTGCCGCTGCTGATGGTGGCCACGGTCTGGTACCTGGTGATCCTCACCGTGCTGTCGCTGCTGCAGCGACGCGTGGAGCAGCGCTTTGCGCGCGGCCAACTGCAGCGCGAGCGCTCGGTATCGCGTGTCTCGTCACCGACGTTCGCCACAGGTGAGGCTGCACCGCGCGTGGTCAATCGCCCGCGCATCGCCGCGCAGGTTGAAGCGGGTGAGGGGGCATCGGTGTCGCTGCATGGTGTAGGCAAGGTGTTCGGCGACCAGCCGGTGCTGGAAGACGTGAACCTTGACCTGCGCGCGGGCAGCGTGACCGTGCTGATCGGCCCGTCCGGTGCCGGCAAGTCCACGCTGCTCCGGCTGATCAACCACCTGGAACGTGCCGACAGCGGTTACGTGACCGTGGGCGGCCAGCTGATCGGCTACCGCCGCGACGGCGACACCCTGTACGAGCTGCCGGAGCGCGAGATCCGCCGCCGTCGTGCGGAAGTGGGCATGGCGTTCCAGGGCTTCAACCTGTTCCCGCACCTGACCGCGCTGGAGAACATCATCGAGGCGCCGATCGCGGTGCGCGGCGTGCACCGCGCGCAGGCCGAGCAGCAGGCGCGCACGCTGCTGGAACGGGTTGGCCTGGCCGACAAGGCCGATGCCTTCCCGCGCCAGCTGTCCGGCGGCCAGCAGCAGCGCATCGCGATTGCCCGCGCGCTGGCGCTGCAACCCAAGGTACTGCTGTTCGACGAACCCACTTCGGCGCTGGACCCGGAACTGGTGGCCGAGGTGCTGAGCGTGATCGAGGAGCTGGCCAGCTCCGGTACCACGCTGGTGATCGTCACCCATGAGCTGAGCTTCGCCCGCCGCGTGGCCGACCACGTGGTGATGATGGACCAGGGGCGGGTGATCGAGCAGGGCACGCCCGAGGCGCTGTTCGAACGTCCGCGCCAGCAACGCACCGCCGATTTCCTGGCCAAGACCCTGTAACTGCGAAAGGAACACCATGAGCCCTGCAGCACCGCGTCGCCCCTCGCGCAGCACCCTGTTGATCGTGGGTGTGCTGGTCATCGGCATCGCCGGCATCGTCTACTCGCGCGTGCGGCAGGCACCGGACGCGAGCACCGTGGCCGCGACCAGCCTGGCCGGTGCGAACACGGCGGTGCTCAAGGGCACCTTCGATCCGAAGGCGCAGGCATTGATTCCCGCCGGCTACCGCTTCGTCACGCCCGGCACGTTCACCGTGGCCACGCATCCGGGGCAGCTGCCGCTGGCCGACTACGGCGCCGACAGCAAGGACGTGGTCGGTATCGAGCCGGACATCGCACGGCTGATCGCCGATGGGCTGGGCCTGAAACTGGTGATCGTGCCGGTGGCGTGGGCGGACTGGCCGTTGGGGTTGGAATCAGGCAAGTACGATGCGGTGCTGTCGAACGTAACGGTTACCGAAGAGCGCAAGAAGAAGTTCGATTTCTCCAGCTACCGTTATGATCTGCTGGGAATCTACACGCGCACTGATGGGCCGATCCAGAAGATCGAAAAGCCGGCCGACGTTGCCGGGCTGAAGGTGGTGGTCGGTGCCAGCACCAACCAGGACCAGATCCTGCGGCAGTGGGACCAGCAGAACATTGCGGCCGGCTTGAAGCCGGTGGAGTACCAGTACTTCGATGACGCCGTGGTTGGGCGGCTGGCGGTGATCACCGGCCGAGCCGATGTCTCGTTCGAGCCCAATGCTACTGGTGCCTATTCGGCGCGGGACGGCAAGGTGCGGCGTGTGGGCCTGTTCCCCGGAGGCTGGCCGAACGCCGCAGCGATCTCGGTGACCACGCGCAAGGGCAGCGGCCTGGCCGACGCGGTGACGCAGGCATTGAACACCCAGATCAGCAGCGGTACCTATGCGCAGGCATTGGCGCGCTGGAACGTGGCCGAGGAGGCCGTGCCGCAGTCGCAGACCAACCCGCCAGGGTTACCGACGCTCTGACGCCGGGCATGGCCCGGCGCTACCGCTGCTTTTGTAGAGCCGAGCCATGCTCGGCTGCAGTTCGCGCGGTGCGCGGTGAGTCGAGCATGGCTCGACTCTACAAGAGCATCCACGCATGGCGTGGATCTACTCGCGGAGTGTGCATTTTGTAGAGCCGAGCCATGCTCGGCTGCTCTACCAACGCGCCTCCAGCGTTTTGAACGGCTTTGCCAGCCGAACACCTTCGGCATCGAAGTCGGAAACGCTGCGTCCATCCACGCGCACAGACTTCGGCGCGGTCCGGTTCGGCCACCACATGCGCACGGCGGTGTCCTTGCGCAGCCCCTCGCCAAGCGCCACCGTCAGCACCCCGTCGCGCTGCCGCGCCTGCATCTGCAACGTGCCATACGCGGTCGGCAAGCGCTCCACCGCCAACCCTTCCCCCGCCACCCAAGAGGGCGGTGTGCCCGGCAGCAGCGACAGTGCGTCATCGTCCTCGCGCATCAGCATGCCGAACAGCGTGCGGCCGTATTCGGCACCGATCCAGGTATGCGGCATGTCGCCGAGGTAGCGCGGGAAGCGCAGCCGTGAATGCACTACTTCGGCCAGCACCTGCCATTCACGCGGGCGCCGGTCGTGAAGCAGGCCCTGCAACAGCTCGTCAGCCACGTCCGGCTGGCCAAGATGCACATAGCTCAGCACGTTGCGGATCTCGTACGGCGTGTAGGCGTACAGCGCACCGGGCTGGCTGCGCTTTCGCACGTCTTCCAGGTAGCGGGCGAAGGTGGTCCGCAACGCATCCGCCGGCAACACGTTCTGCGCGCCGGTCGGGTCCAGTGCGATCGACACGCCCGTGGGATCGCCATCGCCCAGATCTGCCGAGGACGGGATGAAGTCGATGCCCTTCCACGCCATCGTGGCGCGGATCGAGGCGTGCAATGCGTCGTACAGCGCTTTGTACTGCTGACGTGCCCAGGTGGCGGTCTCGTGGTCACCCAGCGACTCGGCCAGCCACGCTCCGTCGTGCCACCCCTTCAGGCCCCAGTAGTCATCCCAGTAGCTGTGGGTGGGCGACGGATAGCCTTCATGGCTGATCGACGGCGCAAGAATGCCCGCGAATCGCTCCGGCGCGGGCTGGTCGGCCTTGTAACCGGGCACCAGCGTGCGCTCGCGCAGTTCCTGCAGGAAGCGCAGTGCGGCCTTCACTTTCGGCAGGTAGTCACGCACCGACTCGGGCCCACCATCCAGGCGTGCAACGTCGGCAACCAGCGCCACATACTGGCCCTGGCTGTCGTACTCGATATCCGAACCGAAGCCGGTGTTGACGCTGCCATCGTCGTTGAGGATCGGCGAAACCAGGCCATTGGCATGCACGCCGTGCGCGCTGTACCAGGCCAGGTAATCACGCGCGACGCGGGCTTCACCCATGCGCAGCAGCACCGCCGACGTGGCCATGCCATCGCGGATGAAGGAGCGGTTGTAGTTGCGCGGGCCCGGTTGCATGGCCGGGCCGGTCTGGTTGATCAGCATGTAGGCAGCCTGTGCGCGCAGCATGTCGACCAGCGAGGGATCGGGCAGGCGCAGGCCGACCTGGCCCAGCCGCGCCTGCCAATCTGCGGACGCCTGCGTGGCCAGCGTATCGAACGCCGCATTGGCATCACGGGGCAGCGTGGCCAGGCCAAGCGCAGGCGCTTCGGGCAGCACGCCGTTGGCATCGGTGGCGGCGGTGCCCAGCGGGAACGCGACCACGATGGCATCGCTGGCTCCCGGCGCCAGCGACACGCGGTAGTTGAGCGCGGCGGCGGCAAGACCCTGGTCATCACGTGCCTGCTGCGAGGAAGGCAGTTCGCCGGCAGCGATGTCCGCGGTGATCTCCGTTGCGCCGTCCTTCCCGAACGGCGCCACGCCGGACGCAGCCACCGGCGTGAGCGAGTGCAGCAGCGTGCGGCCATTGATGCGCACGGCCTGTCCGTCGATGCGCACCTCGCGGATCGGCGACAGCCCGCCGTTCTGCCACGGCGGATTCATCTGCATGGGGCGGACGACCAGGCTGAGCGTGCCGTCGATCCGGGTACTGCCGGTGTTGTGCAGTCGATGGCGGAGGAAGGTCACCGGCTGGCCATCGCGCTCTATGGCGAACACCTCACTGCGCAGCTCCAGCCCGGGCTGCGGCGACCAGGTGGCCGAAGGCATAGGCTTCCAGCCATCACGCAGGGCGTGCTGTACGGGCTGCCCGGCGGCACCTGCAGCGCGCCCGTCGGCGCTTCGCCAGAGTGGCTGTACCAGCGGCGCACCCTTGAATGCTTCCAGGTTGCCGTATTCGTCGAAGATGGATTTCTGCCGCCCTGCGTGCACGCCAACGGCGGTCCAGTAGGTCTGCTGCATCTGCAGCGACGCCGGGAACAGCGCACGCTGCGCGCCGCTGGCGGCGATCTGGTAGCGCTTCATCGGTGTCATCACGGCTTTCGGGCCAAGTAGGCGCAGGCGCGCGATCTGCGGGGCTGCACCGTCCACGCTCAGGCGGAATGCACGTAGAGGTTGTGCCGTATCAGCGGCTAGCCAACTCTGCCGATGGCTGGCCGCCTGTGCATCGTGTGCGAGATCCTGCCAGCGGCCCTGTGCGTCCTGCGCCTGCAAGCGGGCGGCGCCGCGCCCGCCGTCGGCCCAGTCGACCGCGAGACCGGCTGTGGACTGGACGCGAGGCAGCATGATCTCGAGCGTATGGGATCCACCTTTTCCGGCTGGAACCGCGACGGTGCCGCCGCCTTGCCAGAGCGCCGCTGCCTGCGTTGCATCGACACCGCTGATGCGTGCGCTGAGCGTGCTGTCCAGCGGCTCCATCTCGAAGATCGACACGCCCCAGTCGGACGTGCGCTGCGGGCTGGCCAGCCGCAGGTAGCGCGCCTGTCGCGGCGCGAAGTACAGCGTTTCCACGTCGCCCAGCGAATCGGCCATCGTGTACGCGGTCTGCCACTGCGTTCCGTCCAGCGAGGTCTGCAGTGAATAGCCCTCTGGATTGGAGACATCCCAGGTAAGCCGTGCGCCCGCCAGCAGCGTCGGTGCGCCCAGATCGATCTGGAACCAGTGGCCCGGACTGAAGGCACCGCCGGTGACGGTCTTCGGGTCGCCGTCGATCAGGTGGCTGATCGCCATCGCCGGTACCTGCTGCGAGGAAGCGCTGGCCTGCCATTGGCTGCGCGAGGGGAGGGTCTGTGCCTGTGCGCTGAAGGCCAGCGCGGCCAACAGCAGGGCAGCGGCAGGGTGCAACGGAAAAGGCGGCGTGGAGACCTTGGAGCGTTCGGCGCGCAACGTCATTACGGACAGCCTCGCAGGTTCGGCCGGAATCGGGCGAGCGCTACGCTAGCAAGGGATGTAATCGGTTACATGACGCACTGCAATAGGTCGCGGATACTGGGCCGGCAGCCTCGTTCACCGGTTCAAGGCGCGATCACCATCGATGGTTGGCTGACGGATGTGGCTCTGGACGGCTGCCGGTTGGCCCCTATCCTGACTGGCAACGACCACCGATCTGAAATGGATTGATGATGGAATTCAGTTTCACGCTGATGTACCGAGTGCCTGATACCGGAAAAGATCTCAGTGCATTTGAGCGAGCTCTTGCAGAGGTGGGATGCGACGATGCGCTGCTGGGCAGTGGTTCGCCAGGCGTGTTGGCGTTGCGATTCCAGCGAGAGGGCACAGCCGCAGACGATGTCGCGCGTGCCGCATGCGTGCAGGTTCAGAGTGCGGTACCGGAAGCCAAATTGATAACCGTGCATGTCGATGTCAGCAATCCTGCCAGCGCCTCCACTTGCGGTGGCTCAAGAGCTGAGCCTGTTTGACGTCCACGGCACATTCTTCGGAAGCAGCCGAGCATGGCTCGGCTCTACATGGTTTCCGGCAGGTCACGCGCACCCGCTGTTACAGCTCCACCATCTCCCACCAGCGCGTACCCGCCTGCGGCGCCTGCATGTCCAGCGCTTCGCCCATCATCGGCGTGGCCACCGGAACATTCTTCGCGGCCGCCAGGGCGGTGATGCGCTCGAATGGCTGCTGCCATTCATGCAGGGCCAGGTCGAAGGTGCCGTTGTGGATCGGCAGCAGCCACCTGCCGCGCAGGTCCAGGTGCGCCTGCAGGGTCTGTTCGGGCTGCATGTGCACGAACGCCCAGCGTGGATCGTAGGCACCGGTCTCGATCATGGTCAGATCGAACGGGCCGTACTTCTCGCCGATGGCCTTGAAGCCGTCGAAGTAGCCGGTGTCGCCGCTGAAGAAGATGCGGAAGTCGCCGTCCTGAATCACCCATGACGCCCACAGGCTGCGGTCACTGTCGCCCAGCCCGCGGCCGGAGAAATGCTGCCCCGGGGTGGCGGTCAGGCGCAGGCCGCTGGCTTCGGTCGACTGCCACCAGTCCAGCTGTTCCACCTTGCTGGCGTCCACGCCCCAGGCAATCAACTGATCGCCCACACCCAGCGGTGCGATGAAGCGCGCGGTCTTGCCGGCCAACTGCATCACCGCGGCATGGTCGAGATGATCGTAGTGGTTGTGCGAGAGGATCACGCCGGCGATCGGCGGCAGGTCGTCGATGCTGATCGGCGGTGCATGGAAGCGGGCCGGGCCCATCCACTGCACCGGCGAGGCGCGCTCGGAGAACACCGGATCGGTCAGCCAGTACTGGCCACGCAGCTTCAGCAGGATCGTGGAGTGTCCCAGCCGGAACAGGCTGCGATCCGGCGCGGCGTCCAGGGTGGCGCGGTCCAGCGGCAGCACCGGAATGGGGTGCGCCGGGACGGTGCCCTTGGGCTTGTTGAACAGGAACGTCCACCAGATCTCCGCACCATCGCGCAGGCCCATCGCAGGACGCGGCAGGGCATTGCGGAACTTGCCGTCGCGGTATTGCGGCGAATCGGGGAAGTCGGGGAGGGACCAGGACTTGCAGAAGGTGTAGGCGGTCACGGCGAGGATTCCGAGCAGGAGGACAAGGAGCAGGCGCTTCATGGGTGACGTCCGCAGGGTACACTGCACAGTGTAGTTTCGTGTTTTTCAAAAGTACACTGTCGGGTGTAAAATGGTGGCGTCCGTTCAGCTACCCGGTTCCCGCCATGTCCCGTGCCCCGCAACGCCTGACCGACCGCAAACGCGAAGCCATCGTGCGCGCAGCGGTGGAGGAGTTCCGTGCATCGGGCTACGAGGCGACCAGCATGGACCGCATCGCCGAGGTGGCCGGGGTCTCCAAGCGCACCGTCTACAACCACTTCCCGAGCAAGGAAGCGCTGTTCTCGATGATCCTGGAGGAGCTGTGGGAGCGCAGCGTGGCCAGCGACGCACTGCCGTATCGCGCGGACCAGCCGTTGCAGGCGCAGCTGCTGCAGTTGCTGGGCCAGAAGCTGGACCTGCTCAGCGACGGGAATTTCATCGACCTGGCGCGGGTCGCGATGGCCGAGATCATCCACTCACCGGAACGGGCGCAGGCCATCGTCTGCCGCATGGGCGAGAAGGAAAGTGGCGAGAGCGCATGGATCCGCGCCGCAATCGCCGATGGCCGGCTGCGCAAGGTCGATCCGGAGTTCGCCGGCCACCAGCTGCATGGGCTGGTGAAGAGCTTCGCGTTCTGGCCGCAGGTGACGATGGGGCAGCCGCCGTTGAACGCACAGGAACGCGCACGCGTCGCCGAATCGGCGGTGGCCATGTTCCTGGGTTTCTACGCCGTCTAGTTGGCGGCGAAGCGACGGAACTCGTCGGCCGGTAGCGCTGCCGAGTACAGATAGCCTTGGCCGACATCCACCCCAAGTGCGCGCAGTTGCTGTTCCTGCGCCAGGGTTTCAGTGCCCTCGGCCACCACGATCGCACCGCAGCGGTGCGCGACTTCGACGATGAAGCGCACGATCGACTGCGACTTGGCGTCGGACAGCGTGGCGATCAACGCCTGCTCGATCTTGACCTCGGCGATGGCCAGCTGCGAAAGCAGGATCAGGGTCGAATAGCCCGCGCCGAAATCATCCAGCGACAGGGTGACCCCGGCTGCCAGCAGCTGTGCGATGTTGGCATCGACCACGTCGCGCTCGACGATCTCGGTCCACTCGACGATTTCCAGCCGCAGCATCGCACCGGGGATGTCGTGCAGCTGCAGCAGCTCCTGCAGGCGCAGACCGAAGTCGGGCAGGCGCAGGGATTCGGCTGACACATTGACTGCGATGGTCAGCGCCGCGCCGTCCTGCCGGCAGTGCTGCAGGAAGTGCACCGCCGACTGCAGCGTTGCCCATTCCAGGTCTGCCAGCCGGCCCTGCCGACGCAGCAGCGAGATCACCCGCATGGGTGCAATCGGCCGGCCTTCGCCATCGCGCATGCGCAGCAGTGCTTCGGCGCCAACCAGCTGGCGATCGTGCAGGCGATGCTTGGGCTGGTAGCACAGCGGGGCGTCACCCTGCCGCAGCCAGCGCTCGAGCGCGACCTCGATCAGCGCATCGATCTCGCTGTCACGCTGGATCGGGTCATCGAAGAACACCACGCCCGACTCGATCGCGCTCAGTGCGAGGGTAATCGCACGGAACGGCAGGTGACCTTCATCGGTGGCGGTCGGTGGTTTCAGTTCGACCACCGCGCAGCGGAACAGTGGTCGGAAGCCCGGCCAGTCGCGGCCGACGCGGTCGGCAAGATTGCAGGCCAGCTCGGTGATATGGGCCTGGATGCGCAGCTCGGTCAAGGACATGCCGCGTACCAGGATCGCCAGCGCGGCGTCGCCGAACTGATAGACCTCCACATCGTCCACTGGAAGCGATGGCAGCAACCGGTGGACCTCCGCCGGCGTATCGCGATGCCATAGTCCGTTGTCCTGTAGCGGGCCGTAGCGCAGGCGCAGATCGCGCTGGTTGCCCATTTCGACCACCACCAGGCAGGCTTTGCCGAGGCCGTCGTTGTCGCGCCAGAAATGCTGCAGCCGTTCGCCCAGCGCCCGCATGTTGGGCAGGCCGCTGATCGGGTCGACGCGCAGCCAGGCCTGTTCGCGCTGGCGCTGCGCATCGATCTGGGCATCGTTGTAGACCAGCGCGAACACTGCGCCGAGCATCAGCAGTGAGACCGGCAGTGCCAACAGGCGCTGGATCGCCAGTTCGGCCACCGGCAGCTGGTCGGCGCCAATGATCGCCACACCCAGTGCCAGGCCCAGAGCGGTCATCCCGATGCGCACGGACCACGCCTGCAGGATCATGCGGGGCGAGAGCTCGTTGAGCATGCGTGGGTGCAGGCGCCTGCGCAGCCAGACACCGGCCATCATCTGCAACGCGGCCTCAAGGCTGGCAGGCAGGAAGAACTGGGTGCCGACGAACTGGTAGCGGGCCAGCAGGGCGGCGGCCAGGCAGGCCAGGCCGCCACGCCATCCGCCGAGCAGGCCACTGACCAGCAGGATGTCGAAGCCGAGGTGCAGCTTGACCACGCCCTGGGTGTAACGGGCCACGAACCAGGAATTGAACAGGTAGATCAGGCCCAGTGCCACGCCGACATACAGGCGACGGCCTTCAATGGCGTGCCCGGCGCGACGGGTGGCGATCAGCAGCACGCCGATCATGCCGATCACCGCCGTGGCCTGCAGCAGGTACAGCGGCAGGCTGGGCAGGGCGCTGTCCAGGACCTGGGCCGAGACCCGTGAAAGCGCATCCATAGCAGGTTCCCGCCTGTGACCGACGGCCAGTGACGAGCAGGGTAAACCACGGCCGCGCGCGCGGCCACTGATGCTACCCGGCGTCGCCCACCTGGGTCAGTAGCGCGGGTCGGCAATGGCCGGCAGTACCAGTTCGCGCACGAAGCCGGACGGTGACAGCTGCAGCAGTGCGCGCACCATCGCCACGACATCATGGACCGGCACCAGCTCACCGTCGCCGCGCGCTGCGGCCTCTGCAACCGGCACCGACAGCGCATCGTCGGTGTTGAGGTAGCCCAGCTGCAGGCTGGTCACCGCCAGGCGGCGATCGCGGAAGCCCTCGCGCAGCGCATCGGCGATGCCGTTGAGGGCGAACTTCGAGGCGCCGAACGCCACTTCCGGGCGGCCACTGCGCGGCAGGGCCGAGGTCGAGCCGGTCAGCACCAGCTGCGGGCGCGCTGCGCCCAGTACGCGGGGCAGCAGGCGCTGCAGCAGGACCAGGGTCGCGGTGATGTTGACGTCGACCAGTTGCATGAGTGCCGCATCGCTTTCATCGAGGAAGGCGTACTCGTCGCTGAAGGCCTTGTCTTCCCAGATACCCAGGTTGTGGATCAGCACATCGATATCGGCCGGTGCCTGTGCTGCGATGTGGTCGGCCGCTGCGGTGGGCCGGGACAGGTCTGCTTCGATCCATTGCAGGGTGACGCCGTCAGGGCAGGCGATGCCGCGCGGGCGGGTGCGCGAGACACCAATCACAGTGTCACCCGAGGCACAGAGGCCTTCCACGAACGCGCGTCCCAGGCCCCTGCTGGCGCCGATGATCATCAATTTCATGTTGCTTCCCTGGTTGTGCAGTGGCGGCATCAGTGTGTCGCCAGGATGAGGTCCCAGTTGCCGAACGCGCGCAGGCCGCTGCGTTCGGCAGTGGTGATGGAGGCCGTGTTGTCGAGCTGGCATCGGTACTGCGGCTGCAACCCGGAGGCCTGGGCGGATATGGCCATCGTCTGCACGAGCCGGCGTGCATGACCACGGCCACGGGCTTCGGGCAGTGTCAGCACGCCCATGTCGGCGAGTGCCGGATCCAGGCTCCACGGGTACAGGCTGCCGGCCGCGACCAGCTGCTCGCCGTCGAAGGCACCGAACACCTGCCAGTGGTCGAGCTCGACCCAGGCGGCATCGAGATCCTCCTTGCTGGCGCTGGCCTGGAACGCACTGAACACAGCAGTGTCGGCTGGAGCGAGGCGGCGGATGTGGGGCGGTGCAGGGTGCTCGGCCAGTGCCGCAAGTTCTGCAGCAGGGAAATAGAAGAGGCGGTCGGCGCCATGCGTGCGCTGGCCGACGTCGATCAGCCGCTGCCGCAGCTGTGCGAGTGTCCAATGCGCGCGTGCGTGCAGTTGCAGGCGTTCCGCCAGGACTGGGCGCAGCACCGCGCGCGCAGGACCAGCAAGCGGTTGCAGCAGCATGCCGTCCTCACCCTCGTCGAAATCATCGCTGCAGGCCAGGTACAGCAGGGGATCGTCCTGCAGCATGCGCTCACCCGCGCAGATGCGCCGCCAGACGGCATCGATCATCGGGGCAAACGCATCATCCATGACAGTGGTCTCGCTCAGTGCCGGGGCAGATCCACCTGCAGGCCGGACGCCTTCCATTCGGGGTAGCCGGCAGCGAGCTGCTGCGCCGCCAGTCCGGCCTCGTCCAGCATCGCCACCGCATCGTTGGACAGCACGCAGCAGGGCCCGTGGCAGTCGGCGACAATGTGGACGGCGCGTGGCCGTTCGTCCATCCATGCATGCCGTTCCGTAACGGGAATGTTCAGCGCGCCAGGCACAGCTCCATCATGGGTGCTGTTGACGGGGGGCATGCCGGATGAGCGAGAATCCGTGCAGTCATCGGCAACAGGCGTCCCCCGGCATGGAAGCAACCCACGCACGCATGGATGGCATGCCCCTGCCGCATGCCTGGCAGGAAGCGCTGGCCGACGCGCGTATTGAACGGCAGTCGATCGGTGTATCGCGTGCGGACGTTGCCCGCGTGCATCGTCCAGGGCAGGCCGATGCCTTCCTGAAGTGGGAAGTGATCGACACCTTCAGTGAGCTCGGCGATGAGATCGCGCGCCTGCGCTGGCTGCAGGCGCAGGGCCAGCCGGCGCCGACGGTGATCGCCACCGCCGAGGAGGGGGGGCGGCGCTGGCTGCTGATGAGTGCGTTGCCTGGCCACGATCTGGCCTCGTCGCCGGCGCTCGCGCCCCAGCACCTGGTGGAACTGCTGGCCGACGCGCTGCGGGGCCTGCATGCCCTGCCGGTGGCGAGCTGTCCGTTCGACCAGCGGCTGGCCTCGCGCCTGCAGGCCGCACAGACACGTGTCGAGGCGGGCCTGGTCGACGCCGATGACTTCGATGACGAACGCCTGGGGCAGAGCGCGCAGCAGGTGTTCGCCGAACTGCGCGCCACCCGGCCCGATCACGAGGATCTGGTGGTCAGCCATGGCGACGCCTGCCTGCCGAACCTGCTGGCAGCCGAGGGCCGCTTCAGCGGTTTCATTGACTGTGGCCGGCTGGGCGTGGCCGATCGCTACCAGGATCTGGCGTTGGCCGCGCGCAGCCTGGTCCACAACTTCGGCGACACCCGGTGGGTCGCACCGCTGTTCCGCCGCTATGGCGTTGTGGCCGACGAACGACGGCTGGCGTTCTACCGTCTGCTCGACGAGTTCTTCTGAAGCCGCGCAGGCCGGCTTGGGGCGGGGCTGAACGCTGCCCTGCTGGCGGACCTCTCCATTCTTCAAAATGGACGAACGTTCGTTCACTATTTGAGGCATGAGCCGAATCGACCGCAATGAGCAGCGCGTGACCCTGATCCTGCAGGCGGCCCTGCAGTGCTTCCTCGCCAAGGGCTTCCACCAGACCAGCATGCGCGACATCGCACAAGCGGCCGGTGTCAGCCTGGGCAATCTCTACAACCACTTCCCGGGCAAGGAGGCGATCATCCTTGCGGTGGCGCTGGCCGAAAGCGAGGAATTGGCCCCGATGCTGCAGCGGCTGGCGGCGGCCGACGGCGAGCGCGCGCAGGTACTGGTATTCCTGCAGGACTTCCACGCGTTGTGCCGGCAACCGGAGTGGGCAACGCTCGCGGTCGAGGTGCTGGCCGAGAGTGCACGCAACCGCGCCGTGGCCGAGGCCTTCGCGGCCAACCGCAGGCAGCTTCAACAGGTGCTGGGCGATGCGCTGCAGGGCATTGCGCGGCGCGAGCGGCGGCGCCCTGCGCTGGCCCCGGCACTGCAGGCGCAGGTGTTGCTGGATGCCATCGAAAGCGATGCGCTGCGTCAGGGCCTGGCTGAGGCCGGCAGCGTGGAGGACGCTGCGCTGGACCTCGAATTGCTGGTACGGCTGCTGGGATCACGTGCATGAGCGCCGATGACCGGCGGCTGCACGGCTTGGATCTGGCGCGGTATCTGGCGCTGGCAGGCATGGTGCTGATCAATTTCCGCCTGGCGATGGCCGTGCCTGCCGAGCGCACGGGTGGCTTGGCAGGCTTCTTCCGTCTTCTGGAAGGCAAGGCCTCGGCGACCTTCGTCACCCTGGCCGGACTTGGCCTGGTACTGGCCACGCAGCGCTCTGGCTGGATGCAGGCCAGCGTGCAGACCTGGCGGCGCGCGCTGTTCCTGCTTGTGCTGGGCCTGCTCAATCTGACCCTGTTCCCGGCCGACATCCTGCATTACTACGCGGTGTATTTCGCGCTGGCGGTGCTGTGGTTGCGCGCGTCGCCGCAGGTGTTGCTGGCCAGCATCGCCGGCCTCGCGGCCGGTTCGTTCTGGGCACTGCTGCAGTGGGACTACAGCCAGGGCTGGAACTGGCAGACGCTGGAATACGCCGGTCTCTGGCACTGGCCGGGTGCCGTGCGCAACCTGCTGTTCAACGGCTTCCATCCCCTGCTGCCCTGGATGTGCTTCTTCCTGCTGGGCATGCTGCTGGCACGCCTGCAGCTGTCGCAGCCGCGGGTGCAGCATGCGTTGTTGCTGCTGGGCGTGCTGCTGCTCGGCGCGGGCCAGGGGGTGCAGCACCTGGCGCACGGCACGCCCTGGCAGGCGTGGCTGGGGACGCAACCGATGCCGCCGGGACCGGCCTACGTGCTGACCGGCGCAGGCGCGGCCTGCAGCGCGATTGCCATGTGCCTGTGGGTCAGCCGCCGGTATCCGGGGGACTGGCTGGGGCCGCTCACTGCGGCAGGGCGCATGACCCTGACCCTGTACGTCGGCCACATCCTGCTGGGAATGGGGACGCTGGAATGGCTGGGCCTGCTCGATGGCAGTGCTTCGCTGCCGGCCGTGCTGTTGTGGGCGTTGTTGTTCCTGATGCTGGCCACGGGCGCAGCGTGGCTGTGGTCCTGGCGGTTCGCGCGGGGGCCGCTGGAAGCGGTGATGCGGCGCATTGCCGGCTAGCACATTGGTCGCGCAGGCACGATGTTGTGACGGACATGTCTGTGTCGCGGCCCGCGCATCTGCGATAGTGGTGGCAGGTAATACTTTCCGCTTGCATCCATGTCATCCGCTTCGGCGCAGCATCTCGGCGAAGTCCTTCAGCAGTCCTATGGCATCACCGCCAACGCCGTGGTGCCACGCCCGGTTGGCGCCGATGCCAACGCCAGCGTGTATCGCATCGATGCACGGCGCGGGCAATGGTGGTTGAAATGCCGCAGTTACCAGGTTGCCCCCGCCGTCTGGGACACCCTGCATTGGCTGCGCGGCACGCTGGGTATCGAGGAAATCGTCGCGCCCTGGCCGGCCCTGACCGGTGGAGCGTCGGTGCAGCGCTGGGGCCTGCAGTTCACCCTGTTTCCGTACGTGGAAGGCCAGTCCGGCTTCGAGGCCGCGTTGAGTCGCACGCAGTGGCAACGATTGGGCGAGGTGCTGCGGCGCCTGCACGAGGCGCGCCCGCCGCCGGCGCTGCAGGAGGCACTGCCGAGCCTGCGGATGGAAACCGCGGCGCTTGATACGGTCGGACAATGGTTGGCCGGCGAGGGCCTGGCCGCCGCCAGGGATGGGTTGGGCCGTGCCTTCGTTTCCGTATGGGACCAGCAGCACGCGCGCATCGCGGCGCTGCACGCACAGGCAGTGCAGCTGCACGCGGCGTTGCAGGAGGTCCCGGTGGCGCTGCACCTGTGCCATACCGACCTGCATGCCGGCAATCTGCTGATGGGCAACGACGGCGGCCTGCACCTGATCGACTGGGATGGCCTGTCGCTGGCACCGCGCGAGCGCGACCTGATGTTCATCGGCGCCGCGGTGGGCGGGCGCTGGGGCCGCGAGAATCCGCTGGGTTTCGAGGAGGGCTATGGCAGCGACCACGGCGACCCGCGCTGGATTGCCTGGTACCGGCACTGGCGCATCCTGCAGGACCTGATCGAGTTCCAGCAGGTTCTGCTGGGCAGCGATGGCGAGGATCGTTCGCCGCAGCTGCGCCGGCAGTCGCTGCATTTCCTCAGCGAACAGTTCGCACCGGGTAACGTGTTCGACGCGGCAGAGCGGGTGTATCGCGCGCTGTAAATGCTCGTCACCTTCCATCGATGAAGCGTCGCGCTGCGCGCGATGAGTCGAGCATGGCTCGACTCTACAGTTGCGCTCGGCGGCTCTTCGGGCCGCCATCGTTGATCAGGTGCAGGGATCATCCACGCAGGGCGTGGCTCTACTCGGCGGGCTTGGCCGCTGCAGAGGCGGCCGCGCTCGCGGCGCGGCGCGACAGCACGGCTTCGCGATGGGCGATGTAGGCGTTGGCGGCGAGGATGATGCCGGCACCGATGATCGTCCAGCGGTCCACGCTTTCGTTGAACAGCAGCCAGCCGAACAGCGTCACCAGCGGCAGCTGCAGGAAGCTGATCGGAGTCAGGGCGGAGACTTCGCCCAGCCGTAGCGCGCGGGTCCACAGCAGCTGGCCGACGGTGCCGAGCACGCCGGTGGCCAGCAGCCACAGCCAGGCCGACCCGGTCGGCCAGACCCAGACGAACAACGCCGGGACCAGCGACAGCGGCACCCAGAACACGTAGGTATAGAGCACCACGGTATCGGCACTGTCGACGCGGGTGAGCTGCTTGATCTGGATCGCCACCAACGAGCTGAGCACGGCCGCGCCCACGGCCACCAGACTGCCGGCGGTGAAGCCGGCCGTGCCGGGGCGCACGATCACCAGCACGCCGATGAAGCCGACCACGACCGCGGCCCAGCGGCGCACGCGCACGGTTTCACCCAGCCACAGCACGGCGGCAATGGTGACGAACAGCGGCGTGGAGTACGAGAGCGAAACCGCCTGCGCCAACGGTAGATGGCCCAGCGCCCAGAACGCGCACAGCATCGAGCCCAGGCCGATCGCACTGCGCACGAAATAGCGTGGCAGCTGCTGCGTCTTCAAGGGCGCACGGCCGGGCCGCAGCAGCATCGGCAGCAGCGCCAGCAGGCCGAAGGCATTGCGGAAGAACGCCACTTCCTGGGTTGGCACGTAGCGTGTGGCATAGCGGATCGCCACCGCCATCAGGCCGAACGCCATCGTGCTGCCGAGCATCAGCAGCGCCGCCCGCATCGGGGTGGCGCTGGGGGAAAGGGCGGGGCTGTTCACCACTGTGCGCCGAGCAGGCGGGGCTCCGGTTCAATCGGTACGCCGAATTTTTCCAGCACCGAGGCCGAAATGCGGCGCGCCAGTGCCAGCAGTTCAGCGCCGGTGGCGTTGCCGTGGTTGACCAGCACCAGTGCATGGCTGGGGGCCACGCCGGCATCGCCGTCGCGGAAGCCCTTCCAGCCGCAGGATTCGATCATCCAGGCCGCAGAGACCTTGCGCTTGTCGTCCTGCTCGGCGGGGAACACCGGCAGGTCGGGGAAGTGCTGCAGCAGCACGTCGACCTGTTCCAGCGGCAGCACCGGGTTCTTGAAGAAACTGCCGGCGTTGCCGAGTACATCCGGGTCGGGCAGCTTGCGGCGGCGGATCGCGATCACTGCATTGGCCACGTCCACCGCACCGGGCAGCTCCACGCCCTGCGCCTGCAGTTCGTCGCGGATGCCGGCGTAGTCCATGCGCAGATCGTGCAGCAGCGGCAGCTTCAGTTCGATGGCGGTGATCAGGTAGCGGTCCATCTGCTGCTTGAACACGCTGTCGCGGTAGGCGAAGCCACACTGTTCGTTGTCCAGCCGCACCCAGGCCTGCTCCTGGCAGTCCCAGGCTTCGACCGCCTGGATGAACTCACCGACCTGCGCGCCATAGGCGCCGATGTTCTGGATCGGCGCGGCACCGGCCGTACCGGGAATAAGGGCCAGGTTTTCCAGGCCGGACAGGCCTTCCTGCAGCGACCACATCACCAGGCCGTGCCACGGCACACCGGCACCGGCGCGGACCACCGCGTGGTCGGCGCGGTGTTCAAGGAAACTGATGTCACGGTTGCCGAACACCAGCACAGTGCCCGGCAGGTCCTCGGCGATCAGCACGTTGCTGCCGGCACCCAGCACCAGCAGCGAGCCGTTGGCCACCTCGGGCAGTGCCAGCACCTCCGGCAGCAGCGCGGCATCGTGCAGTTCCAGCAGCTGCGCGGCGCTGGCCTGCACGTGGAAGGTATTCAGTGCCTGCAGCGGCGCGTTACGGGTGAGCGTCCAGCGCAGGGGGGCGTTGCCGTCGACGGTGTCCATGGGCGCGCTCACAGCGGCGCCACCGCGCCGCGGCTGGGCGCTTCGCGGCGGCGACGGATCGCCTCCACGCATTCGGAAACCAGTGCCGGGCCACGGAAGATCAGGCCGCTGTAGCACTGCACCAGTGCCGCGCCTGCGGCCATCTTGGCCACGGCATCGGCGCCGGACAGGATGCCGCCGACGCCGATCAGCGGCACCGATTCGGGCAGGCGCGAACGCAGGCGGCGCAGCACCAGCGTGGACTGCTCCAGCACCGGCGCACCGGACAGGCCACCGGCCTCGTTGGCCAACGGGTCGCCGGCCACCTTGCTGTGGTCGATGGTGGTGTTGGTGGCGATCACGCCGTCCACCTGCAGTTCGCCCAGCACGCGGGCGGCGGCATCGATGTCGCGTTCGCTGAGGTCCGGCGCCACCTTCACCAGCATCGGCACGCGGCGGCCATGCTGGGCCGCGAGGTCTTCCTGGCGGTCGCGCAGCTGGCTGACCAGCTGGCGCAGCGCGGTTTCTTCCTGCAGTTCACGCAGGCCTGCGGTGTTGGGCGAGGAAATGTTGACAGTGATGTAGTCGGCCAGCGGGTACACCTTGTCCAGGCAGGCGATGTAATCGTCCACGGCCTGTTCGTTCGGGGTGTCCTTGTTCTTGCCGATGTTGATGCCGAGCAGGCCGCGGCGATTGCGCGCGCGCTCCACGTTGCGCACCAGTGCGTCCACGCCCGCATTGTTGAAGCCCATGCGGTTGATGATCGCGTTGTGTTCCGGCAGGCGGAACAGGCGCGGCTGCGGATTGCCGGCCTGCGGGCGCGGGGTGATGGTGCCGATTTCGACGAAGCCGAAGCCGAGCGCGAACAATGCATCGATGTGCTCGCCGTTCTTGTCCAGGCCGGCGGCCAGGCCGACCGGGTTGGGGAACGTCAGCCCGAACACCGTGCTGGGCATCGGCGCGATGCGTGCGGCCAGCAGCGGCGTGGTGCCGGTGCGATAGGCCAGGTCCAGTGCGGACAGGCCGAGGCCGTGGGCGCGCTCGGCGTCGAGCGAGAACAGGAAGGGGCGGGCAAGCGAATACATGCGTCGGTTCAGTCCAGCGTGCCGAGGAAGGCTCGGGTTCGATATTCAAAAGCAACCTGGTCGTCGACCGCGTGGGCGGCGAACAGGTGCTGCAGAGCGTCGATCATCGGCGCGTGGCGCGGATGACCGGATTGGGGCGCGTAGGAGGAGGACAGCAGGCGCCCGCGCAGGGCATCGAAGTCCAGGTGCTGCACGTTGGGCAACTCCACCATGCCGCGCAGGCCTGCGCCGAACCAGGCCTGCATGGTGGCGTCGTCCTGGTAGCGCTCGGCCACGGCGGAATAGTCGGTGCCGTAGTCCAGCAGCAGCTGTTCGTAGCCGATCAGGAACGGACTGGCATCGAGCAGGCGCGAGTTCCAGTAGATCAGGGCCTGGCCGCCGGGACGCAGGATGCGCTCCCACTCGGCGCGCACCGCCACGGTGTCGAACCAGTGGAAGGCCTGCGCGACGCTGACCAGATCGACGCTGGCATCGTCCAGTGTGGTGGCCTCGGCGCGGCCGTCCACCGCACGGAACTGCGGGTACTGCGGTGCCAGCCATTCTTCGGCCGCGCCCCGCATGGCCGCATTGGGCTCAACCGCGACGACGGGATGGCCGCTGGCCAGGAACAGGCGGCTGGAAATACCGGTACCGGCGCCGATGTCGGCGACAGGCGCCTGCTGGCTGACACCCATCGGGCCATGCAGCCACTCCAGCAGCGCGGGTGGGTAGTCGGGCCGGTAGCGGACGTAGTCGGCGACGCGGCTGCTGAAGCGTTCGGTGCTGTCGGAAGTGGTCATGGCGTCAGTTCGACACCGCCGCCAGCCAGGCCAGGCCGCCGAAGAACAGGATGAAGACCAGGATGGCGGCGATCACGGCGCCGACCATCACCCAGCCGAGTACCAGGCCGGTAACGGCCAGGCCATCGCCTTCCAGTTCGTGCGGGCGGCGGCGGATTTCGGCGCGGGCCATGTGGCCGGTGATGATGGCGACGATGCTGGCCACGAAGGGCAGGACGGTCCAGCTGGCGATGCCCATGACCAGGCTGACCACGGCCAGGGCGCTTGTCTGTCGGGGTGCCACGCTCATCGGGGTCCTCCTTGGCAGTGTGCACATGATAGTGTGTCTGCCCCGGCAATCCCATGCCCGGCGGACATGATGGCAGGCGTCGACCTGGGTCGACGAAAGGCATGCCAACCAAGGTTGGCAGCTACCGGGTGCCGGTGTCAGCCCATCAACACCTGGCCGCCATCCACGTTGAGCACGCTGCCGGTGACCCAGCGCGCCAGCGGCGAGCACAGGAACAGGGCGGCGTCGGCGATCTCGCGCGGGTGGCCGAAGCGGCCGAACGGAATCTTCGCCAGGGTGCCGTGGTACAGCGCGGGGTCATCGGTGCGGCGGCGGTCCCAGAGGCCGTCATCGAACTCGATCGAGCCCGGCGCGATCGCATTCACCCGGATCCGGTCCTTGGCCAGCGCCAGCGCCTGCGAGGTGGTGTAGTGCGAAAGCGCGGCCTTGGCGGCGGCATAGGGCGCGCCACCGGGACGCGGCTGCTGCGCGGCAATCGAAGACAGGTTGAGGATGCAGGCGTCGCTGGAGGCACGCAGCCACGGCAGTGCCAGGCGCGAGGCGCGCACGGCGGCCATCAGGTCGATCTGCAGGCTGGCGGCCCAGCCGTCCTCGTCGTCGGCCATGCCATAGCCGGTGGCGTTGTTGACCAGCACGTCGATGCCACCGAGCGCGTCGGCAGCGGCATGCAGCCAGGCCTGGATCTGGCCGGGGTCGGCCAGATCGGCGGAGAACGCGTGCAGTTCGAAGCCCTGCGTCCGTGCATCGGCGCGCAGGGCATCCAGACCGGCCTGGCCGCGCGCGCAGACCGAGACCTGCGCACCGGCGCCGGCAAACGCCAGCGCCATTTCACGGCCAATGCCCTTGCTGCCGCCGGCGATCAGCACGCGGCGGCCGGTGAAATCGAGGGTCGGAGCCCCGGAGGGGCTCTGACCCATGGACGTGTCCGCGTCGTTTGCCATCACAGGTCGAACTTGATGCCCTGGGCCAGCGGCAGCGAATCCGAATAGTTGATGGTGTTGGTCTGGCGGCGCATGTAGACCTTCCATGCATCCGAGCCGGACTCGCGGCCACCGCCGGTGTCCTTCTCGCCACCGAAGGCACCACCGATCTCCGCACCGGACGTGCCGATGTTGATGTTGGCGATGCCGCAGTCGCTGCCGGCGGCCGACAGGAACTTCTCGGCAGTCTTGAGGTTCTGGGTGAAGATCGAGGACGACAGGCCCTGCGGCACGCCGTTCTGCATGTCGATGGCTTCGTCGATGCTGTCGTACGGCATCACGTACAGGATCGGCGCGAAGGTTTCGTGCTGGACCACGGCGTCGCTGTTCTTCAGGCCGGAGACGATCGCCGGCAGCACGAAGTTGCCGGCGCGGTCGATGCGGGTGCCGCCGGTTTCGATGGTGCCGCCGGCGGCCTTGGCCTGGGCGATCGCATCGAGGAACTGCTGCACGGCGCCGTCGCTGTTGAGCGGGCCCATCAGGTTGGCGGCATCGGTCGGGTCGCCGATCTTGCCTTCCACCTGCTTGTAGGCCTTGACCAGGGTGGCCAGCACGTCGGCGTAGATCGAGCGGTGCACGATCAGGCGGCGGGTGGTGGTGCAGCGCTGGCCGGCGGTGCCGACGGCGCCGAACACGATGCCCGGCACGGCCAGCTTCAGGTCGGCGGTTTCGTCCAGGATGATGGCGTTGTTGCCGCCCAGTTCCAGCAGGCAGCGGCCGAGGCGGCGCGCGACCTTCTCGTTGACGGTGCGGCCGACCTGGGTCGAGCCGGTGAAGCTGATCAGCGGCACGCGACGGTCATCGACCATCTTTTCCGACAGCGCGGTGCCGGCATCGTTGATCAGGAAGAAGATGTCCGGGAAGCCGGCTTCGCGCAGGGCGTCGTTGCAGATCTTCAGCGAGGCGATGGCGGTCAGCGGCGTCTTGTTGGAGGGCTTCCAGATGCACACGTCGCCGCAGATGGCGGCCAGGAACGAGTTCCAGCTCCACACCGCAACCGGGAAGTTGAAGGCCGAGATGATGCCGACCAGGCCCAGCGGGTGGTACTGCTCGTACATGCGGTGGCCGGGGCGCTCGGAATGCATGGTGTAGCCGTACAGCATGCGGCTCTGGCCGACGGCGAAATCGGCGATGTCGATCATCTCCTGCACTTCGCCATCGCCTTCCGGCTTGCTCTTGCCCATTTCCAGGGCAACCAGCGAACCCAGGGCGTCCTTGTGCCTGCGCAGCGCTTCGCCGCACAGGCGGACGGCTTCACCGCGGCGCGGGGCCGGCGTGGTGCGCCAGACCTTGAAGGCTTCCTGGGCGCGGGCGACGACGGTCTCGTACTCGGCCTCGGTGGTCGCGCGGACCTGCGCGATCGGCTCGCCGGTGGTCGGGTTGACCGGGGTGATCAGCTCACCGCTGGTCGCGCTCGACCACTCCCCGTTGCCCAGGTACGTGCCAGCGTTGATCGCGTCCAGGCCAAGGGACTTGAGCAGCTCGGAAGACATGCAGACTCCTGTGTTTCGTTACGTTGTTTGGCGCCATCGCGGGCAGGTGGGGGACGCGATGAACTGAATCGCCGATGGTAGCAGAGCGCCCTGTCCGGCCATGGTGCAACGCGCCAGCGGAGCCGGGCCGGACATGCCAGTGGAGCCGGGCCGGACATGAATGCTTGGAGGGCAGGGCACGTTGCCTGTAAACTTCCCGGCTGCATGGCCCCGTAGCTCAGCTGGATAGAGCGTCCCCCTCCTAAGGGGAAGGTCGCCCGTTCGAATCGGGCCGGGGTCACCATAAATCAATGACTTAGATTGATGGTGACTTGGTGTGGCTGCCATAACTCGCCGCACTTTGACGGTCTTTTGGCACAGTTGGCACACCCCCTCAACGGACTAAGGGATCCTTCAAAGTGCACAACATTGCCGCTTATGTCCCCACCGAAGGCGGGCTGCTGTATCACTACTGCTCGCCTGCGACTCTCCTTGCGGTTCTTAAGACTAGTTCACTTCGATTGGGCGATGTGAGTCAGATGAACGATTCCATGGAGCGCCATTGGGGTCACGAAGCACTGGCTCAGGAGTTGGAGCGGCAGCGGGAATACGCGCCAGAAGAGTTTATGGACTTCATGGACGCCGCTGTGTTGCGTTCCATGAACAGTGCTGTCTGCCTAGCCTCCTGCTTTTCGACGCAAAGCGATGTGCTCAGCCAGTGGCGCGCGTATGCTGAGAACGGTGCTGGATTCGCAATTGGCCTCGATCCGTACGTGCTACAGACGATGCCGGTAACCCTGTTAGAGGTTTGCTACGACCGACAGCTCCAGGCGGAACGCATCGCTGATGGCGTGGACTATCTCCGCGAATTGCATCAGCTGATTGGGGAGCCTGAGCCGGCTCTGGAAGAGTCATTGACCGAAGAGCAGCTTCAAGATGACGGGAGTGGCTGGGAGCCCCTTCTGCGTGCGCAGATCGATCGCTTTTCGTTAGCGGTTAGGTTCCTCACTCTTGATCTGGTGGCTTTCAAGAATCCGGCGTTTTCAGAGGAGTCAGAAGTCCGGTTGGTTCACTACGCAGTGGTGAATGACAACCATCGAGTTGAACTGGTTCCGGTCAAGGGGCCAAGTAGTTGGCCGGATGGGCGTGAACCCAAGCTGGATTTTACAATGCGAGGGTCTGTTCCGATCTGCTATTTGGATGTTCCGATTTCTCGGAATGCTGTTAAGGAAGTTGTTATTGGTCCTAGAGCAATCGTCGGGGAGGACGCGTTGACGCGCCTTCTCGCTACTCTTGGCTACTCTGGCGTGGAACTCAGTCGGTCTGTTGCGTCATACCGATAGCTTCAGAATTTTAGTTTTGATACAGCGCGATCATCGCCTTCCGGTGTGAGGTGGGCATAGTACTTCTCGGTAGTTGCGTAGTCTGCGTGTCCAGCTAGGACTTGGACACGTCGCAAAGGCACACCGCTCATCACCATGTGCGCGCAGAACGTGTGGCGCAACCTGTGCAGATGACCGCCCACACCAGCAGTTTCCGAATCTTTCTTGAACCAGTCCGACACGGTGTCCTTGTGCACCGTGACAATGGGGTCCGGCAGGTGGCGCAACGCCCACCTGGCATAGCGGTTGAGGGGGACCTCCCGCCATTTCCCTGACTTCGTCCGACCTTGACCGCTCTCGTCCGGGTCGCTCTCAACTAGGAGGCGGCCGGCCACGACTGAGCTTTTCTCCAGGCCGATGATCTCGCCCCGGCGCAGCCCAGTGTGGGCCATGAAGAGCCACAGGGGCGCCCGCCCAAGGTTCGCCCGATACAGCCGGCGCATCGCCGTCCGGTCATAGAACTTGACTGCCACGCTTCGCACGCCGCGAGGTGCTTTCACTGAGGCTAGCGGGTTCATGTCCAGCTCTTTCCATTCGACGCCGCGGTTGAACGCCGCCTTCAGCCGTCGAATCTCCTTCCCCACAGTTTCCTTCGCCGCCTTGTCGTCCAGCAGCCTAGCGCGCTTGTACTGCTCCACCTCGACCGCTCGGATGCTGTCGATCGGCCGGTGGCCGAAGCGCTCGATGAATCGCTTCACCTCGCTCCTAGCCTTCGAAATCGTGGTCGGGTGCTCGGCCTCGTACCAGTCCAGATACCACTCCAGGTAGTCGCGGACCTTGGGCAGGCGCGCCAAGATCCGGACCCCATGAGTCAGTTCTGTTTCTTTCGCGGCACGTATTCTCTCCGCCTCACGGGCGTCAGGTTGCCCAATGGACCTGCGAAAGCGCTCGCCGCCTTCCGCCCAGTCGAGGTAGGCCTTGCTGCCGCGCCAGTAGAGTCGAACCTTTGCCATTCCTCTGCACCTTCGATCGCGGCATAGAGAGCCGCCTTTTCATACAACTGCTTTCCCATGAAGCGGCGGGGCGTCAGCCCGTAGCCCATGGCGTTCTTCCTGAACTGGCTGTTTGAGACGCCGCAGTAATGGGCGGCCTCCTCAACGGTTAGCCAATCCTTCCCTGATAGATCGAGCCTTTCAGCGGCGCCCATTGGCCCCTCCCGCGGCTTTCCTCCTGGCCGGCGCCTGCTCGGCGAGGCTGAGGTTGAACTGCACGACGTTGTCGGCGACGGCCGGCAGGGCTGGCGCCCGCGCGATACGCGGCGGGCGGTTGAGCCGGCGCCATGCAGCAATGGCTGCATCGGGGTCGGCATGCTTGCTGGTCGACCTGCAGGCGCACTCGACCAGGTGGCCGCCGCCGGCGGACGCACAGCGCTTGTCGTGGATGTGCCGCGCGCGGTGGCCGGCGGCGCAGTTCGGCAACCCTTCCGGGTGGCTGATATGTTCCTGGGTCATGGCTTGTTGCACTCCTCGATGTGGGCGTCCAGCTTTCCCAGCAGGAAGGCGGCTTGTTCCGCCCTCCTGCGGCGTTCGTACGGGTTGAGGTTCGCGCGGGCATCCCTGAGCCATTCCAGCGGCTCGACCAACCATTTCGGATCGAACGGGAGCAGGGTGCGCGGGTCGACTTTCTTGACCAGCGGGGAGCAATCGGGACCGGCCCAGTCCTCACTGTCGCCGCAGCGAACGCAGACCCTGCCCTGGAAGTCGTGGACCTTCTCGGGCTGGATTACGCGCGGGGTCTCGAACAGGGCGCGGACGACAAGGCCGCGCTGGTGCCCGCCGTAGACGTGGCCGGCGTCTGCCTGCATCCAGCAGCCCGGCGCGTGATCGTCCTTGTGGCGGTACTCCCAGCGCACTGGATGCGCGGTATAGAGCGCCGTCATCAGGGTGTCGGCCCAAGCACGCACCTGGTCGGCGGCAACAGCTCCGCCGGCAGGATCGACGCGCCGCATGGCAGCGATGACCGCGGCGACAGGCGACGATGCCTTGGTGGCCTCGACAACGGTGGTGGGGGAAACGGGCAGTGGTGCGGTCATGCGAACAGGTCCAGTTGGGCCGGCAGTGCCGGTGCGCGCGGCGGTGCCGGCAGCAGGACGGAGGCAGTGGCGCGGATGCGGGCGCGCTGTGCAGCGTGGAAGGCGAACCAGAAGCCGTGGCCATGCCGGCGTGCCCGGCACTCGGTCATCAGCACGCGCGCTGTGTGCTTGGCCTGTGCAGCGGTGAGAAGCTGGTCAGCCATGGGCAAACTCAATACGCACGTGCAACGTGGCAGAATGCCCACCGATATTTAGGGGCGGTGTGATATGGGCTTGATCATTTTCTATCTCGTAGATTGGCGCTTTCTGACGACGCTCTGGAGCGGATTTAGCCCTTGCATGACGCCCGGGCAGGGCGACTGCGTCGTTTGGTGGGATGCCTGGGCCGCGGGCGGAACTTGGGCAGCAGTAGTTGTGGCGTCGGTCGGGATCGCGGTGGCTTGGATTGGAATCGGAGTCACAACGGGGTCTGCGTACTTTGTTTGGCGCTTGGGCGCAGAAGCGAATCGTGCAAGCAACCTCGCCGTATCGATTGCGAAGAGTGAAGCAGATCGACAGGGAAGTAGGGACCGGAAAGAAAGGGTTCTTGTGCTTTTGCAGCTGAACGGTGAAGTGAGCCGAAATCAGAATATTGCCCGCGATCTTAGACAGACCATTGGAGATCCGGTTGGATCGAAAAAGTTCGTGGACGACTACATTTTCCGTTCGGATGTGATCAAAGGTCTGGCTACCATCGAATTTCCGACGGCTGACCGCTTGGTCGACCGACTTCACTACTTGGGTGACGCCGAAGGTCCAGCATTGGCTAGGTCCGTAGGCATGATCGAGTCGTTGAACAAGGAGTACGAGAACGGAATTGGCCAGCCGAATGAACAGAATCTGATTCTTCATCGTGCTGCTATTTGCTTGGTGCTGGACGCAATGATCATTGATCTTGGACTGATAAGCGCTGCTTGCCGCGATGAGATCATTGAGTCGGGGATTGATAACGAGCTGAGTTCCAAACACGGCGGTGCCGCAGCCAGCAAGGATGACTCCCCTTGATCGCGATGGGCGTAGCAACCTATCCATTGCCCACCGCCTGGCTGTCGAGGACGCGACGCGCAGCCTGTAGATCTACGTCGTTGGTTTCCATCACATCGACCGGATCGCAGGTGCCGCCAAGATCCCGGATGCGATCCCGGCCAGACTCCAGCAGGCGCACGTAGGCTCGATACAGGGCCTTGAAGTCCCCCAGGTCCACGGCCTGCGCGGGCACGGGTGCATCGGAGCTGCCCGGCAGCGGCGTGTCGAAGTGCAGGGCGTTCTTTGCCTCCTGCTTGGCCCGGATCTTCGCCATTACCTTGGGCTGGCTGATACGGGCCAGCTCGGTATCGCCAGCAGCATGCATGTCCAGCCCAGCCACCCAGCAGTAGCCGGCCAGGGTGACCATGACTCCGCCGACTTCCTGCGAGGGATCGCCGACCGGGCGACCGAACACGTAGTCGACCAGGGTGGGCACGCGCGCCTTGTCGTAGCCGTGAGCCTGCAGCAGCTCCAGCACCTCCTCCAGAAGTCGGTCGCCGCGCTCGGTCATGTTGCTGTAGAGCGACGGCAGGAAGCACTGGCCCATCCATTCGGCCACGCCAGCCTGGAAGCTGCGTCCCACCTACTGGCGGGCGCTTGCGGAAGCCGCCGCCACCAGGTCTGCGTAAGCACCCTGCCGGTCGAACGTGCGGTCGATCATCTCACCGCAAGGCCAACCAGCATCGAGCATGGGTTCGGTGGCGATCTGTGGCAGCAGGCAGGCATCGGATTCCCCCACCGGCTGGCGGGCGGCGAGGTGCCGCATGTTCGGGCATTCAGCGGTGTGCAGTTCACCTTCCGGCTGGGCGCAGCAGCCGTAGATGCGAACCTGATGGCGGGCCGCACTGCGGATGCCACGGGCGGCGAACCGCAATGCCTTGATGGCACGCTCATCGGTCAGCTCCGCCGCGACGTTCTCGGCGTTCTGTGCCCACACTTCGTAATTCTCGTCCACCGGCTGGCGGGCGGCGAGGTCGTCACGAATCACGGCTACATGGCGGTCCACCGTTTCTGTGTCGTCGCTACAGAATGCAGCCAGATCATCCAGAGCCTTCAGCGCATCCCCCTGACCACCCGGGGTGGGCTGGGCGGAGAGGGCGGCCCGTGCGTAGTCCCGCATCTGCTCGGCGTTGAACAGCGGCTCGGATCCGTCGCTATACGCGCTGTAGTCCGTGCACGGCAGCGGCGGCAGCTGATCCCCCAGCCTCACCCTCCCACCGGGCTGCACGTCCGCCAGGGTCTTGTTGTCGTTGCTCATGCCTGCATGTCCTTGCTGTTGGTGGAGCGCGCGCTGTGCGCGGCGAGGTGTTCCCAGCGTTCGGCTTCGCCCAGGTAGTACTCGTGGCGTTCCTGCCGAACGGTGGCGGTGAACTGCACGTCAGTGAGGGCGCGCTCGGCGGCGGCGCGGTTGGCCGCTGCCATGCGGGCTGGGTCGTGATCGAAGATGTCTAGCTGGTTACGCACGCTGGACTCCTGGAATGGGTTGCCGGCTGTTGGAACCCGGCCGGCGCGGGTTCCCTGCGCTACAGGGGGCGAGCGCAGGGCAGGGGATCAGGGGCGAGGGCGTGAGCGGTGGGATCCGCGCGCTGCGCGGCGAGCGGCGGCGACAGCACCCGCTGCACTCTGGCCATGTCGTAGAACGGCGTTCGCTGCGGTGCTGGCGGCGACGACGACCTGGTCGGGGAGAAGACCCCAACGGCGGGCAGCTCGGGCGACGATGCCTGCGGCGGCGGCCGCGCGCTGTGCATCGGAGTGGTGGGCATGGGAGGCGTTCATGCGGCGGCGCCCTGCTGCGCTGCGCGCAGCTGCTTGGCCGCTGCCAGTAGCTGGCACGCGTGTTGCTCCGCCTCGTCGGCGGTGAGGTGCAGGCGGGCAGCGCCCATGTCTGCGACGACGCGCTCGCTGACGGGGTCAGCGGTGACTTTCATCTCTGCCGATCGGCAGCCCAAGGAAAGGGTGGCCATGCGTGATCTCCTTCGCCCGGCCCCGGGATGGGGTGATGTTGGGCGACTGGAGAATACGTTAGTCATGAACTAATCGTTAGTCAACAGCTATTAGCTAACGTTTTTTATGAATGCGGTGTTGTGTGACATCCCGCATGCTACGGTTCCGCATCAACTTGGGAGGGGCGCACGGCTATGGAGTGGGCTTTTACAGGGGTTACGCTCTTTTTCGGGGTTCTGGGCCTAGTACTGGCTGTGCTGTGGATATTGGTTCCATTCGCGATCTTCGGGATGAAGCCCTTGCTGCAGAGCATTCTCACCGAGCTTCGCAGGGCCAATGCGCTCGCGGAGGCGCGCGCTCCTAGTGGTGTAGCGGTGCCGCCCGTAGCAACTACCGAGGCGGCCCCGGAGCCCAAGGGCGCCTTGGCGACCATTCGCGCCGCCATTCGACAAGCTGATCGCGCCTGATCCCAGATAAAAAGAAGGCCCCGCTAAAACGGGGCCTTTACTGTTGCGGCGAGCTGGGTTTGCCCTAGAACTTCCGCAGTCCTGCGTGGATCAGTGCCTTCCCCAGGATGCTCACGTCGCCCGGATCCGGACGGTAGGCGGGGAAGTCGGTGTTGACGCTTACGACGTAGAGACCGTCGCCGCGCTTCTGCAGCATCTTGATCTGCGTCTCGCCACCGATGTTGATCAGGTAGTAGTCGTCACCGTCGAAGTAGTCACAGCTGGTGTCGATCCAGACAATGTCGCCGTCCTCAAGCTTGGGCCGCATCGACGGCCCGCGGCCGGTGATAATCTGGATGCGACCAGGCTTGGGTAGGTAACCGAGCTTCCTGCGGACTTCCCATTCTGCGACCTCGATGGTCTTCACCACCTCTGGGTAGTCCTGGTTGACCATCCCTGCGCCCATTCCCGCACCCCCTTCAAACAAGTCGAAGCGAACATAGCCGGGTGGCGTCTCATTCTCCGGGATTGGTGAGACGGACGCCTGTCCGTCTTCACTCCACTGGGGCCGGTCCATCCAACCATGGTCCTTCCCCAGGGCGCTGCTGATCTTCTTGGCCACGTCGTCGCCGATGTACTTCCCGCCGAGTAGCTGGGACACGTACGACGCGGACAAGAAGCCCCCCAACTGGGCGCCTTGATCCCGGCGCCCCTTGATGCCCTTCATTTCAAGGGCGTCGATCAGGTGGCGAAAGTTGCGGCTGCGGATCTCTCGAATGTCCATCACGGCAGGTTAGCTAGTAACTAATCGAATTCGTGCAGCTGTCAGCTTGCAATAAGCTGTTAGCTGTGGACTAATGGACGACATGGACATGTCAGCCCTCGATAGAGCAGTTCAGTCGGCAGGTAGCCAGCAGGCTCTTGCTCAGCTTCTTGGCATCAGGCCGCCGTCGGTATCCGGTTGGTACGACCGCTGTCGCGTTCCAGCAGAACGTTGCATCGCAATCGAGCTGGCGACTGGGGTCTCCCGTCACCAGCTCCGCCCAGACGTGTTTGGGCCAGACCCGGCGGGATCCCAAGAGGAGGAAGTCGTGCAGTTGCGCGCAGAGATCGACAGCCGCATCACCAAGCGCGCGCTGCGCGCCAAGCTCGGTATGGACAGCGATAAGCACCTGGCCACTTTGCTGCAGCTCCCGGTCGAGCAGGTCGAGGCATGGGCGGATGAGGACGTGGTCCCGGCGCTGCCGCAGGTGATGAAGCTGCTTGGGCACCCCGAGCAGCAGGAGCCGGCGCAGCCGGCGAACGAAGACCCCGATGCCGAGCGCATCGCCCCTATGGAGGTGGCCTGATATGCGATGGCTTCGTGAAGCGCTGCGCAAATGGCTAGTGCCGGAGATTGGTGAAATCCGTACGACGCAGGAACGCCTGTTGGCGAATGAGCGAAAGAGGGCGATCCGCGAGTACTTGCGTACCGCCCCGGATGGCTCGCTTATCCGGCGGAGAACTCCGCAATGAGTCGCTTCGCCTCCTGCAGCTCCTTGAGTGCCAACCGTAGCGCAGCTGGTTTTGTCAGCACTTCGACAAGCTTCCCCTCGAACTCGATTTCCTCCACGTCCTCCGGAAACTCGGCCCTGCTGGTGTTGATGCGGATTTCTCTCGCACGCTGGCTCAGCAGCAACGTCTGGATGTTCTCCAGCAGCTCGTCCTTCATGTCGCCCTCCTTGCGGGCTGTGTTGTTGGCACATCCAGCGTAGCGCAAGGAGGGCGACGCCCGTCGTCCGTGAGTTGTTGATCTCCATGGCGCCGATCGTGCGCCACCCGGGCTCAGCCCGAAACCTTGAAACGCAGTCCACCCCAAGGTGACCCATGACCTGCCGTACCTCCGCAATTAACTGGCTCGACGTTCTCTACAACTCCGTGCGCAAAACGCCCGGCGGTGTTGCGGATGCGGCCGCATTCTTGGCCGACCGCCGCGGCAAGTCCATGCACCCGGAGACGCTGCGCGCGAAGTTGCGCGGGCTGGAGGGTGAGTCCGTGACGATGGAGATTGCCGAACTGCTGACCGAGTGGATGCAGGAGAAGGCTGGCGGCAGCGAGTACGCCTTGGACTGGATGCAGGCCCTGGCCGGGCAGTTCGGAATGGCGGTCGCCACCATTCCGCCGCCGCCGGAGGGCGGCTGGTCGGACGAGGTCGGCGCCATCCAGACGAAGCTGCTGGAGATCACCACGAGGGTGGGCCGCTTGTCCGGCACCGCCGTGGAGGCGATGGCGGATCGCCAGATCGACAGCGACGAGGCGAAGTTGATGGTGGAGGAGGCCAACTCGCTGATCACCATGGCGCATCGGCTGATCCGCAACGTGTCGCGCGCTGCAGCGAAGGGGAGGGCACGCCGATGAACCACCCGGCTCGCGCAACTGATCTCAGCACCAGCCACGAGGCTGCCCGCTACGTCGTTGAATCAGGCATGCAAGGCGATCAGCAGGCCGCTGCCGCCGTCGCTGTGAAGCGCCATCCCGGCCTGACCAGCAACGAGCTGGCCCAAGAAACCGGCATGTGTCGTTACGTGCTGGCTCGCCGTCTTCCTGAGCTGGCGGAAACCGGCCGCGTATGGCGCGGCCCGAAGAAGACCTGCGCGGTGTCGGGCCGTAGCGCCTGCACCTGGTGGCCGGTTGCGCCGGGCCAGAACATGACGCTGGGGCTCTGACATGTCGACCATCATCATGTCGCAGTGCTGGCCGCTGCAGGGCCTGAGCGTCACGCAGAAGGCTGTGCTGATCTCGTTGGCTGACCAGGCGAACGACGACGGCGTGTGCTGGCCAGCGGTCGGCACCATCGCCGCGCGCTGCTGCATGTCGGCGCGCGCTGTACGTAGCGCCATGGACCATCTGGAGGCCGTTGGCCTGCTGGCGCGTGATCGCCGGTTCAACAGCAGTACGGTCTATTCGGTTACGCCGGCCAAATTCAACGCTGCCGCTGCGCCGTCCAAGGGCACCCGCAAGACGGGGAAAAACGGTACTGCACCGGGCGCAGGGGGTGCGCCCCGTGCAGGGGGTGCGCCCGGTGCAGGTGGGGATGCGCCCGCTGCAGGAGGGGATGCACCGGGCGCAGGTCTGGAGGTGCGCCCCGTGCCGCCTAACCGTCATATAACCCTCAATGAACCGTCAGAAGAACCATCATCTCCGGCGGGCCTCCCGGCCGCGCCGCTGGCGGTGGTTTCCGAGACAGACCTACAGGCTGCGTGCCGTGCTACCTGGGCGGCCTACGCCAGTGCCTACCGTGACCGCCACGGTGTGGCACCGGTGCGCAACGCCAAGGTGAACAGCAACGTCCGGCAGATCGTGCAGCGCCTCGGCCACGCCGAGGCCCCGCTGGTGGCCGCGTGGTTCCTGGCCGTCAACGAGCGCTACGTGGTGCAGAACATGCACGACCTGGGCGCGTTGCTGGCGAAGTGCGAGGCATACCGCACGCAGTGGGCCACCGGCCGTCAGGTCACCGAAGAGGCCGCGCGGCAGACCGACAAGACGCAGACCAACCTCGGCGCCGCCGACGCGGCCAAGGCTCTGCTGGCACAGCGGAGGGCGGCACATGCTCGGTAATCAGGAGCAGGATCGGCTGGTCGATCTACTGGTGGCCACCGCCGAGGTGATTGGCGACCAGCTCAGCCCGAACGCCGCCGCCTACATGGTTTCGGATCTGGCGCAGTACCCGCTTCCGATGTTGGAGCGCGCGCTGGCGTCGTGCCGCCGGGAGCTGAAGGCGCGGTTGTCGTTGGCCGCGATCCTCGAACGCATCGAGGATGGCCACCCGGCGCCGAATGAGGCATGGGCCAACGCGATCCGCGCCGCCGACGAAGGCGCGACCGTGGTGTGGACGGAGCAGACCCGCGACGCGTGGGCGGCGGCGCTGCCGCTGGTGCAGGCGGGCGACAAGATCGCTGCCCGCCCGGCATTCCTGGAGGTCTACACCCGGCTGGTGAAGGAAGCGCGCGCTGCACACCGGATGGCCAGCTACCAGCTGTCCCTTGGCGGCGACGTGTCCGGTCGGGATGGCGTCCTGCGAGAGGCAGTGGCTGCGGGCCAGCTGTTGGAGGAGCAGGTGGCTGATTATCTGGCACTGCCGCCAGCCACTCCCGCCTTCAACCCGGTGGCGCTGATGGTCGGAACGGTTGAGGCGTCGCCGACAGCGGACGACCGAACCCGTAGGCGCCTGGCCGAGATTGTGGCGCTGCTGGAGGGCAAAGCCGCATGAGCCCGGATCACTTCAACGTCGAAGTGCGCCCGGTGAGCGAGCCGGTCGCCGACGCGGGCTGGTATGTGGTCTATGGCTACGGGGTGAAGCCGATGGTGATGTACGCCTCGCGCGGGATGACGGTGTGGCGCGATGGCATGCGCCAGATCCCGATCACCCGCTATGCCGGGCCGATCCCGGAGCTGCGCTGATGTGGTCGAACGCACCGCCGCCGACCAGGGAAGAGGCGGCCCGCATCGAGCTGGCCAAGACCGGCCCGTGCATGGCCTGCCTGGCGCTGCAGATGCAGAAGCTGCTGGAGCCGGAGCTGGTGGTCTATGGCTGCGACTACAACCACGCCAAGAGCGGGAACCTGCGGCGCGGCCACATGTTCGGCTTCGCGCTCTGCAAGTGGCACCACATGCGGCATCCGATGGAGGGGAACACCTTCGCGACGATGCGCCAGATCTTCGGTCCGAGCCTGATGGATGGCTCGCGGACCTTCCACGAGACGTACGGCTCCGACGACGAGCTGATTGCAAACCAGACCTACATCAACGAACTGAGGGCGGCAGCATGAAGAAGACGAAGGCCATGGCGCCGAGGATCAACCCCCAGCGTGCGCCTCGCGAGCGGCGCATGGACCACAACACGGTTTCCCGACCTAAGCGGGTGAAGTCAGGAACCGCCTTCCGTGGCCCAGCCGAGACGGTGGAGGAGTTCAAGGCACGTGGAGGCCAGGTGCAGCACCTCACGGCCAGCTGGGACCGCGCGGCGTGACCGGTGCCGCACCGAACGACCACCAGGCGCGATCGCGCGCTGCACGGGCAAACCACCAAGGGGTAGGCGCATGGAAATGAATAAGGCACGCGAACTGCTGGCAAGTCGCATGGGGCCGGCCACGCAGAGGTTCGACGCATGCGGCGGCGGACGCCCCGAGCTGACGACGCAGGACATTGCCGCTGCCATGGCGTACGTGCAGGACGGTCTTGGCCGGGAGCTGATGGAGGCGCTGTGGTGGCCAGAGAGCGCTTCTCGCCGCCGCGAGCACCTGCGCAAAGCGGTAATCGGGCTGGTGGCCCCGGAGTTCATCCGGCAGATGCACGGTCTCGCTACCGCACGAACTGAGTTCGGCATCGCCAAGGCGTGCATGGGGTGGGGTGGCGGCCAGGTGACGGATGCGCAGCGGCGCGAACTACTGAGGACCGAGAGCGCGCTGGATGAGGCGCGCGCTGCGGCCTGGCCGAACAACACCATGGAGCAGCTTGGGGTGCTGGCCGGCGCAGTCATTGCGGAGATGGCCAGCTGTGGCCGCTGCAAGTCCTGCGATGGCACGCGGGTCCAAGCTGCACCGACGGGCAGCGGCGTCGTTGAATGTGAGGCATGTGGAGGTATGGGCTTGGAGCAGCTCAGCGGGCGCAAGCGCGGGGTGGCGATTGGTGCGGACGATGCGGCGTACCGCCGGTTCTGGCGCCCGGTCTATGAGTGGATGCTGGAGCGCATGCGTAGTGCGGAGCATGTTGCTGCGGAGCAGTTTTCGCGGGCGCTGAATCGCGCCGCTTAGTGAGGACTTGCAGGGTCCGCAGATTGACGGGCAAATTGACCACCATCCAAACGCAAGCCCCGGCCCAGCCGGGGCTTTTTCGTTGCAGAGAGCTTTAGCAGATCTCCAGCGCGTCAAAGATCTCAGAACGAGCTTGCAGGGCGGTTTTCTCAGAAGGATAGGCCTCCGACAGCGTGACGCCGGCGACAATGATGTTGACCTGATAGCGACTGCTGCCAGCTTGCGGTCCGCTATCAACCACGTCGCTGATTGCACTGATGTGAGCAAGGCGGATGGTGTAAGTGGCGAAGTAGGTGAAATCGTCGGCGGTCATGCCCAATGGTCCGTTCTGAATGAGTGCCCATCGTGCGCCATGGGCAGCACAAGCACAAAGAAAAGCTGCAGAGATTCCATGAATTCCACGCCCCACTTTGACCGGGGCGTTCTCTTTTTCGGAGGCGCCATGGCGCAGATCGCACCCCAACAGGCAGGCGGCGTGAACGCCGTGGCCTTCCTCGACATGCTGGCCTGGTCCGAAGGTACGGACAACGGCAAGCAGGCCACCAAGGACCGCGGCTATGACGTGATCGTCGGCGGTCAGTTGTTCAAGAGCTATGCCGACCATCCGCGCGTGCTGGTGGATCTGCCGAAGCTGAAGATTCAGTCCACGGCAGCCGGCCGCTACCAACTGCTGCGCCGCTACTACGACGCCTACAAGAAGACGCTGGGCCTGAAGGACTTCGCGCCCCTGAGCCAGGACCTGATCGCGCTGCAGCAGATCAGGGAGCGCAGCGCGCTGCCGCTGATCCAGGCGGGCAAGGTCCCCGAGGCCATCAAGGCGGTCAGCAACATCTGGGCGAGCCTGCCGGGTGCTGGTTACGGCCAGCACGAACATGCGCTTGCCGACCTGTTGGCCGTGTACCGCAATGCCGGCGGGACGGTGGCGCCGTGATCGGGGTCGACGTGGACTGGCAGGCGATTGGCACGGCCGTTGGCGGCCTGATGGTCGGCGCTGGTGGTGTCGCGCTGTGGTGGCGCAAGCAGTTCGTAGAGACAGCCAGGGAAGGGGCCGAGGTCAACGTGATCCAGCTGATGCGCGAGGAAGTTACCCGGCTGGGCGAACGGGTTGGCCGCATGGAGGCCAGGGAGTTGCGGCTCATCCGCCACATCTACCGGCTTGAAGGGCTGATGCGCGCGGCCAGCTTGGAGCCGCCGCCGTTTGACCCTGACAGCGACACGATCAGGGCGGGGGGTTCGGAGTGAACCGCATCGCCATCGCAGTTGCCGCCTTCGCCCTGTGGTCCGGTGCCATGTTTGGGGCCGGATGGGCCTGGCGTGGTGATCGGGCAGAGGGCACGGAAGCCACCCGGCGCGCCGCCGGCGCCGAGGCAGTGGCAGACCAGATGAACCAGACCCGCGCCGTCGAACACCGCCAGGCCGACAGCCTGGCCACCATCGGATCCAAGCATGAAGAAGACCGCACTGCGGCCGCGACGGTCCCTGCTGCTGTTGTGGCTGACCTGCGCGCTGGTCGTCTCCAGCTGCGCGACGACCTCGCAACCTGCAATACCGCTCGCCTGTCCGAAGCCGTCGCCGGCGCCGTCGAACGTGATGCGCATGCCCAACTACGAGCAGCGGTCGCGGGAGATCTTGTTCAGATCGGGCGCGATGCCGACGACCAGGTCCGAGCCTGCCAAGCAGTGATTGCCGCTGACCGCATGCAGGCCGGGCGATGAACCGTCGGTTGCTGGCGCTTGGCCGGCTGAAGACCGGCGAGATGAACAAGACTGAGGCCGCGTATGCCGAGCGGCTGCGCGCGCTGCAGGCCGCAGGCGGGATCCAGTGGCACCGGTTCGAGGGCATGAAGCTGCGCCTGGCCGACAACACGTTCTACACGCCGGACTTTGCGGTCATGGCCGCCGACGGCGTCATGGAGTGCCACGAGGTGAAGGGTCACTGGCAGGACGATGCCAGGGCCAAGATCAAGATTGCCGCTGCCATGTACCCGTTTCGCTTCATTGCGGTGAAGGTGCGGCGCAAGCGTGACGGCGGTGGCTGGGAAGTGGAGGAGTTCTGATGGACGAGCGTATTGAACGGCTGGTCACCGCAATTGAACAGCAGGGCAAGCAGATCGCAGAACTGGCCATGCACGTGGGGCTGCTGGTGCAATCGGTGGCGCAGCTGCTGGGTGAGGAAGCCGGCGCACCGGTGCAGGAAGAAGGTGCCGAGCCTGCGCGCCTTGACCTGGACGGGAAGCCCTACTGATGGCGGCGGGCCCGACCCAGCGCCGGGGCAGGACGCGGCAGACAGGCGGCAGCGCCTTCGCACACCTGTATTGCACCGCGCGCTGGCAACGCACGCGCAAGGCGCAGTTGGAGCGTGAGCCGCTGTGCAGGAGGTGCAAGGCCAGAGGCCACGTCACGGTCGCCACGGTGTGCAACCACACCAACGGCCACCCTGCCGGAGAGACGGAGGAGATGTTCTGGACAGGCCCATTCGACAGCCAATGTGCCAACTGCCATAGCAGCGACCAGGCCCGACTCGAGCGAGGCGCCGCGCAGGTCCGTGGGTGTGACACCGACGGTTGGCCGATCGGTCACTGAAGGTTCCACGGTTCATGGTTCCACACCAACGGGGTAGGGGGGAGCGAATTTATGGCGTTTGCCGGCTCCTAGACCGAGCGCCCCCCCAAACACGCGTATCCACAATTCACGGGACGACCCTCGAACGGGCCATTCCAGCCAAGAAAACCCGCATTTTCTCGAGGAATTCATGCCAAGGCCCCGACTGCCCGTCGCAAAGGCTGCGACAAGCGGCGCCGCCATCAAGAATCCAGGCCGGCATGCCGGTAGGAAGACGCCAAAAGGTACGCGCGCCTTGGGCGAGCCGTTCAAAACCATGACAGCGGCCGAAAAGCGTGCGTGGAAGGAATTCGCATCGGAAATGCCATGGCTCAATTCCAGCCACCGGGTGCTTCTCCGCCTGGCGTGCCTCTGGACGGCGCGGATGGAAGACCCAAAAGCCGAATTCGGCGTTTCAGCAACCCAGGCGCTCAGCTCGATCCTATCGAAGCTGGGTGCCACACCTGTGGATGAATCGAAGGTCTCGCATGGCGGTGACGAAGACGACCAGGGCGAAGAATTCTTCGGTGGCCCCAGCTCAGGCCGACCGCACTAAGGCGTATGCGCTGGATGTGGTGGCTGGCCGGATCGTGGCCGGACCCCATGTCCGCAACGCCTGCCGGCGCCACCTGCAGGATCTGATCGAAGGCCCCGAACGGGGCCTTTACTTTGACCACGAGGCTGCCGAGTACGCGTTCCGCTACTTCGAGAACGTCCTGATGCTCTCCGAGGGTCAGTTCGAGGGCCGCAAGTTCGAGCTGCACCCCTCGCAGGCGTTCATCATCGGCTCGCTCTTCGGCTGGAAGGGCGCCGACGGGCTTCGCAGGTTCCGTCGCGCGTACATCGAGCAGGGAAAGGGCAACGGAAAGAGCCCGCTGGCCGGTGGGCTGGGCCTGCTGGGGATGACGGCCGCAGGCGAGGCTGGCGCACAGATCTACTCGGCGGCGGCGAAGAAGGACCAGGCCGGCATCCTGTTCGCCGACGCGGTGAAGATGGTCAAGAAGTCGCCGCTCCTGGCCAAGCGCATCGAGTTCGCTGGCGGTGAGGGTCGGGAGTTCAGCATGGCGCACCACGCCAGCGCGAGCTTCTTCCGCCCGGTTTCGCGCGATACGGGACGCACCGGCTCCGGTCCTCGACCGTTCTTCGTGCTGGTCGATGAGGTGCACGAGCTTCCCGACCGACGAATCATCGAAATGCTGGAGCGCGGCTTCAAGTTCCGCCGCGAGCCGCTGCTCTTCATGATCACCAACTCCGGCAGCGACCGAACTTCGGTGTGCTGGGAGGAACACGAGCATGCGGTCAAAGTCGCCGCCGGCCACACCGAGGCGGTGAACGATCCGACCTTCGTCGGCGACGTGATTGATGACCGCACCTTCAGCTACGTGTGCAGCTTGGACGACGGGGACGACCCGCTTGAGGACCCGAGCTGCTGGGCAAAGGCCAATCCCCTGTTGGGGGTAACTATTACCGAGCAGTACCTGGCGGACGTGGTGGCGCAAGCCAAAGCCATCCCCGGGTCGCTGAACGGCATTCTTCGTCTGCACTTCTGCGTGTGGACCGACGCGGAGACCGCCTGGATGACGCGCCCAACGCTGGAACCGGCGCTGGCCGACTTCGACCCGCGCGTGCATGAGGGACGCAAGGTTTACCTCGGCCTCGACCTGTCGCAGGTTCGCGATATCACCGCGATGGCGGCGGTGCTGGAGACCGGCACTGTCCAGGTTGAGGTGGAAGTCGAGGGCGAGAAGTTGGTCATCGAAAAGCCGACATTCGACGCTTGGATCGAGGCTTGGACACCTGGAGACACGCTGGACGCGCGGCAGCTGCAGGACAAGCTGCCCTATCGGACCTGGGTCAACGGCGGCTTCCTGCATGCGCCGCAAGGGCAGGCCATCAACTTCCGGCATGTGGCCCAGGTCATGGCCGAGTACGACAACCGCTATGACGTGCAGCTGGTCGCATACGACCGCTACGCGTTCCGCAGGTTCGAAGAAGAGGTCAACGACATTGGCTTGTCGGTGACCTTCGCCGAGCACCCGCAGGGCGGCTGTAAGAAAGGCAAACCGCTGGATGCGGCGGTCGAAGCTGCGGAGCAGTCGGGGCAGCCGGTGCCGGAGGGAATGTGGATGCCCGGATCGCTACGCCTGCTGGAGGAGGCGCTGCTGGAGGGGCGCCTGCGCCTGCGCCGGAACCCCGTTCTGGTGTCCGCAATCATGTCCGCCGTCATCGAATCGGACCGGTGGGGCAACAGCTGGCTGTCGAAGGCCAGGTCGGCAAACAAGATCGACGCCGCGGTGGCCCTTTGCATGGCCATCGGCGCGGCACACGCCATGCCACCGGACACCGGCGGCATAGACGACTACCTGGAAAACGGCTTCTTTGGACTGATCGGATGACTACCTTTCGCTGGTACAACCCGCTGAGCTGGCGGTTCTTCGGGTACGACGACCCTGCCACGGGCAACTACGTTGAGGTCGACCTATCCACTGGTGGCCGAGGCACCAAGGCGGGCGTCCGGGTGACGCTCAAGAAGGCGCTGACAGTCAGCATCGTCTGGTCGTGCGTGAAGGTGCTGTCCGAGTCCGCTGCGGGGCTGCCTTGGAAACTGTATGAGGACAAGAGCGGCGTGCGAGCGCTGGTCAAGGGAACCAGTCCGCAGCGCCGGCGGCTGCTGCGCCTGCTGAGCAAGCCCAACCCCTTCATCAAGTGGCTGGACCTGATCAAGGCGGTCGTGGTGAACATGGCCTTGCGGGGCAACGCCTTCATCATCATTCGACGCGATGAAAGCGGGGAGTGGATCGGCCTGATCCCGGTGGCGGTGGACAACGTCAGAATCGACACCGATGACGGCTTGGTCTACTGGGCGAACATCAACGGCAGCGAAACCCCGGTGTCCCCGGAGAACATGCTGCACTTCAAGCTGTTCAGTTCCGACGGTATCGCTGGCCTGTCACCGGTGGAGTACCAGGCTGAGACCATCGGTCTGGCGCGCGCTGCGCAGGACTGGTCTGCCCGGTTCATGCGAAAGGGTGGCTTCACCGGTGGATACATCATCTATCCGGGCTTCCTGACCAAGGAGCAGCAGGCGCAGATCAAGGCGAAGTTGCCGGATATCCGGCAGGGCGACGTGGACGATCTGGGCAAGATGGCCATCCTTCAGGGCGGTCCGACGATCACGCCGGCTGGCCTGACGCAGAAGGACAGCCAGTTCATCGAATCGCAGCAGTTCCATGAGGAGGCGCTGGCCGGCATCTGGGGCGTACCGCTGTACCTGACCAACCGCGCTCGCTCCACGTCTGTGCTGGGCTCCAATCTGGAGCAGCAAACCAGCGGCTTCGTCACCTTCGGCCTCAAGCCTTACCTCGATGCGATCGAGAGCGAGATCAACGACAAGCTGTTCGCTGATGGCGACATGTTCGTTGAGGCGGTCGTAGAGGGGCTGCTGCGCGCCGACAGCGGTGCCCGGGCCAACTACTACAAGACCGCCTTGGGCGGCTCTGGTGGCTCTGGCTGGATGGCGATCAACGAGGTCCGGGTGAAAGAGAACCTTCACGTACTGGAGGGCGAGCAATACAACCAGGTCACCCGGTGGACCAGCAACAAGCCAGATTCCAGTAGCGACGACCCAACGGGAGATCCCGCCAATGCTTAGCAAGTATTCCTGCCCGTTCGAGGTTAAGGCGGCAGACGATTCCGGCAACTTCGAGGGCTATGCCTCGGTGTTCAACAACGTGGATCTCGGCGAGGACCTGATCGTCCCGGGCGCCTTCGTCAAGGTGAAGACGACCCGCACTGGCCGACTACGCCTGGCGCTGTACCACAACCTGACACGGTTGATAGGCGATGCCGAGTTCAAGCAGGACGACAACGGCCTGCACCTGAAAGGGAAGGTCAACCTCAACGTCAGCTACGCCAAGGACGCCTACGAGCTGATGAAGGCCGGCACCTTGGACGAAATGTCAGTCGGCTTCAACACGTTGGAGGACTCGATTGAAACCCGCGAGGGACGGCGGGTACGCGTCATCAAGAAGGCCGAATTGTGGGAGGCGTCGGTCGTCCCCTTTGGCATGAACCCGGAAGCACAGGTGATGAGCGTCAAGTCCGACGTTCGCGCCTTCGAATCAGCCCTGCGCGAACGCATGGGGCTGTCCCAGAAAGAGGCGGCGGCCGTCGCCTCGCTCGGCTTTCCCGCGATCCACCGTGACGGTGGCATCGGGGACACGGAGACCGTGAAGCAGCTGCAGAAACTCGGCAACTCCATCCAATCCATCTTTGAAGGAATGAACTAATGCCGGACAATATCATTGAGGTCCGCGAAGGCCTGGAAAAGCAGCTGAAGGACGGCTTCGCCGGCCTGCAGAAGAAGTACGACAGCGCCTCGGCCGAGATCGAAAAGGGCAATCAGGTCACCACCGACCTGAAGAAGCAGATCCAGACCGCCACCGATGAAATTCAGAAGGTGGTCGACAAGGTCCTGAAGCTGGAAGAAAAGGGTATCGGTCTCGGCACCCAGCCCGGCACGAAGAAGGGCTTCATCGACTTCATCAAGGGCAACGACGAGTACAAGTCGCTGATCGGCCGCGAGAAGTCGGCCGCGGAGATCGAGATCAAGAAGGACGAACTGGCGTCCATGCAGGAAACCAAGGCGGTCACCAGCGCCGGCATCGTCGTGCCGAACTATGACCCGACCATCCAGCCGGGCATCCGCCAGGAACTGCGTATCCGCGACCTGATCCCGTCGATCTCCGTCACCGGCCAGAGCTACACCTACTTCCGCGAGAAGCTGCACACCCGCGGCGCCGGCCCGGTCGGCGAAGGCGGGGCCAAGCCGCAGAGCAACGTTACCTTCGAGCAGAAGACCGACCTGGTGAAGAAGCTGGCGGTCTGGATCCCGGTCACCGACGAAGCTCTGGACGACGTGCCGCAGATGTACGGCTACCTGCAGCAGTTGCTGCGTTACGACCTGAAGCTGGAAGAAGAAGTCCAGATTCTGAAGGGCGACGGTCTGGGCAACAACTTGCCCGGCCTGATGACTGACGCCACGGTGTTCGATGACGCCCTTTCGAAGGGAAGCGACACCTCGATCGACACTGTCCGCCGCGCGATCTACCAGGTGCGCAAGCAGTCGAAGCTGTCGGCCGACGCCACGGTGATGACCGAGCTGGACTGGATGAACATCGAGCTGGAGAAGGACAGCCAGAACCGCTACCTGTTTGCAAACCTGCAGGGCTTCGTGACCCCGATCCTGTGGGGCCGCCCGGTGGTTGCCTCGGACAGCATGGACGAAGGCGACGGCACCACCACCGGTGGTGAGTTCCTGGTCGCCAACTTCCAGCGCGGCGCCACGATCTACGACCGCATGAGCTTCTTGTTCAAGGTCGGCCTGATCAACGACGACTTCGTGAAGAACCAGCGCGTGTTGCTGGTGGAAGAGCGCCTGGGCCTGGCCAAGCGCCGCGTCCAGGCATTCGTGAAGGGCCGCTTCAAGCCGCAGGCGTGATAGCGAGCTGATCCCGAACGAGGCCGGCCGCGCGCCGGCCTCTCTCTTTCTATACGGAGCAGGAAGATGAAGATCAAAGCTAAATGGGGCTTCCGGGGCGACGCCCTGAAGCTCAATGCAGAATCTGCCGATGTGAAGGCAGGTCAGGTGTTCGAAGACGTGGATCCGGAATATGGGCACGTGCTGGTCGGCAAGGGCCTGGTGGTGCAGTTGCATGAAGGCGCAGCGCCCGAGGAGACGAAGCCGGCCCAGCCGAGTGAATTCAAGGCCGGCGATGGCGACACCTCCGCGGCGGCAGCTCCGGATACCCAGGCGAATGCGGTGGCCGACGCCGGTGGCGCGCAGACGGCCAGTGGCGATGCCATCGCCGCTACCCAGCCGACCGCTGCTGCCGACGCGGGCACCGATGGTGTCGCTGATGCGGGCGGCGCAGATGAAAAGCAGCAGCTGATCCAGCAGCTGGAGGCGGCAGGCGTCACCTTCGATCGTCGCTGGGGCGCGCAGCGCCTGGCAGAGGTACTGGCGGACGCCCAGAAGAGCGGGAAGTCGGAGTAATGGCTATCACCCTCGATCTTCCACTGGTGCGCGAGCAGTGCCGGATCGTTGACGAGATCAGCGACGCGTTGCTGCAGTCATACGTTGACGCTGCCCTGGCCCATGTGCAGATGCACTGCGATCGCACCTTGGTCGAGGGTGACCCTTCCAGCGAGGGCGAAATGGCACTGACCGCCGATGTGCGTCAGGCCGTGCTGCTGATGGTCGGCAATTGGGCGGAAAACCGCAGCGCGGTCGGTGAGTTGACCTCGGAAATCGCGCTCGGCGTGTCCAGGCTTCTTTGGTACAGGAAACGATTCTGATGGCCACTTCAGCAGGGCAGCGCCGCCACCTGATCCGCTTCGAGCGGCCGGTCGACGTACGGGATCCGTTGGGTGGACCGGCCAAGAAGGGGTGGGAGCTCGTTGCCGAAGCCTGGGCGAAGAAGACGAACCAGCTCAGTGCCACGGCAGAGGCGATCGCGGCTGGCGCTGAGCGCTATCGAGAGCAAGTCCGCTGGGACCTGATCCCGCGCCATGTCGAGCCCACCTGGCGCATTGTGGAGCGGGGCAAGCCGTATGCGATCAAGAGCATCGCCCCAAGCAACGACGGTAGCGAGATGGCGATCATCGCCGTAGCGGGGTTAAGCAATGGCTGAGCAGGTGACAGTTGAAGGGCTGGATGGCCTTTTGCGCTCGCTACGAGAGGTCCCCAAGGCGATCCAGGGGCGAGCCGTGCAAGCCGGTATGCGCAAGGGTGGCAACGTCATCCGCGATGACGCTCGGCGCCGGGCCCCGAGAGCATCGGGGTTCATGGCCTCACAGATCGTCACCCGCCGGGCCAACACCAAAAGCCGGCAGCGCGCAGGTGTAGGCCAAGGCGGCGAGTACTTCACGGTCGGGGTTAAGACCGGTCGCCGCCGCAAGTACGCCAATACCAAGCGCAACCGCCGCCGCGGCCGCGTCGGGAAGGTCTACGAGGAGTCTGGGTGGGCCTATTACTGGCGGTTCGTGGAGTTCGGGACCAAGAACATGCGGGCCTCTCCCTTCCTCACACCCGCCGGTGAGACGAAAGGACCGGAAGCGGCACAGGTGATCATCAATGAAACCTGGGCGGCGCTCGACAAGCAGCTGAAAAAGGATGGCTGGCGATGATGGTTCCTTTGATCCAATCCCTGCTGGAAAGCGATGCGACCGTCCGGCAGGTGCTCGGCGACCCTGTCCGTCTGTTCCTGGGTAGTGCGCCTCAGAACACGCCACTCCCCTACGCGACATGGGAGGTAGTCAACGGCTCGCCAACAGCGATGCTGTCCGATCCGCCGCCGGCTGACGGCTGGCGAGTCCGCATGACCGTATGGGGCGAGGTCCTGACACAGGCCAACGGTGCGGCCGTCGCCATCCGCGACGCGATCGAACGCGTTGGCAGTATCGAGTCCTACAACCCCACGCCTGACAGCGACGGCACGGATGCAATAGGCATTTCTTTCGACGCGCGGCTACTAGTCATTAGGTAGCGCTAAGTTCAGCCTCATACAAGCGATACGAGGGGGAAGCGAACTCGCTATACAAAACCGTTCCGACGAGAACTGCAACAAGAGTTGGCTTTTCGGCGTTCCCGAGAACCGGTGCAAGAATCAGCGCAAAGCCAACGGCCACTGCAGTTAGTCCGATCACTATCCCGAAGAAGCGCCCCCAGAAATCGGTGCCGAAAATTCTAATGATCCAAGCAACAGCCGACGGCTGACCCTTAGCCAGATCGCAGAATCCTTGTAGAAACAGGGCGCCAAAAAATCCTACTGGGTAGCCCACAAGCAAGTTTGCCCAAAGTGATTCTTTCGGGAGCAATTCGCTCGCGTGAAGCGCGACACCTAGTACATAGAAAAGCAAGGCCAGTACTGCGCTGGTGCCTGCAATGTAATCAATCCACTTACGGCTCATTCGTAGATTCCTAGCTCTTCGGGGGGCTCGCCCTCATCCAATACCACCTAGCGACCGTTAAGGAGATTTCTTTATGGGTAATGTAATCAAGTCCAAGCACTCGCAGCTGTTCGTCGCCATCGCCGCGGCCGAGGTCATCAAGGTGACCCGCCTGCGTTCGGTCGGCTTCCCCGATGGCCAGGCGTCGGAGATCGATATCTCCGACTACGACGATGACTGGGATCAGTTCGTTGCCGGCCGCAAGCAGACCGGCAGCACCAGCATCGAGATCATCTACGACAGCGTCGACCACGAGAAGCTCGAAGAGCTGCACGAGACGGGTGCTGTCGTGAACTGGCTGGTGACCGCGCCGCTGTCGGAAACCGAGGGCGTGGCGAAGCCGACCGCCGCTGCCGGCAAGATCACCCCGCCGGACACCGTGCTGTCCAAGCAGTTCGACGGCTTCGTGCAGAACTTCGCGGTGACCAGCCAAGACAACGATGTCTGGAAGGCGACGATCACCATTCGCGGCTCAGGCGCAGTCACCACGCACCGCCCGACGCCGTAAGACTGCGGCAACGGCGCACACCCAGGCCCGCTCCGGCGGGGCATCTCTTTGACGGGGCGCGCGGATCCTCCGCGTGTTAGCCGTGCGCGGCCCGCGCGCCCTGTCGCCATTCAAGGAAACGGCCAATGAGCAAGACTAACGAAACCAACGACGCCCAGCCGCAGCAACCGGTGAGCCTCCTGCAGTCGTTCACCAACCTGGGCATGTTCGCCTCGAAGGACGTGCATGCGGACACGATTACGCTGCCCAACGGTGCCAAGGCGCAGTTCCACGTGCGTGAGCTGCCCGATGCGGAGTTCCGCAAGCTTTGGGGCGAAGGCGACCGCGCCAAGCTGATCGCAGCGACCATCTGCGACGAGGACGGCAAGCCCGTCATGGACGTGGCGCAGGCCGCCCAGCTCAAGCCGTTGGTGGCTGCGGAGCTGCAGCGCGTGGCCATGAAGCACTCCGGCTTCGGCGAGGATGCTGCCCAAGCCCAGGCCGACGCGGGAAACGTCTAAGGCAGCGTGGCGAGGACTGGTTCTGGAAGGTCCTCGCCGGCCACCTGCATCGCACGGTGTCGGAGCTGCAGGCGAGCATGTCGCGCCGGGAGTTCCTGGAATGGTGGGAGTTCCATAAGCGGAACCCCATCGACCCCGTAAGCCTGCACATCAAGCCCGCTGCCTTCGCCGCGTACATCACCGCCTCACACAGCCAGGGCGGCACCAAGCGCTCCTTTCAGGAGTACCTGGACACCCTCGTTCCGCGTTCCGAGGAGGACGAGGCGCAGGACTGGTTCGACCGACTGGGATGACCATGACCGACACCTTTGGGCGCTTCGCCGCCCTACCGATCGGCCCGCTGCTCGCTGCACGCGACGGTGGGCTCACCCTTGCTACAACGGCCGCCGCCGACCTCAACCGCTGCGCCCTGTCCGACTTTGCCCTAGGCACCGGCGTTGTCGGCGTCGAGTTTGCGCTGTGGGGCGATGACGACCTGTCTGCTGTCGTGGGCTTTGTCACCGCGGCAGCACCCCTCAACCAGGCCCCGGGCGCGAACGGGGAGGGTATCGGTTGGGAACTGGCCACCGGCCGCCTGATCCAAGGCATTGGCGCGATCGCCACTGGCCTGCCCGTCGTCGCGTTGGGCGATATCGTCGGGATGCGGGTCTCCTTCGGCAGCCCCTCCCGACTCCACCTGTACCTCAACGGCGCGCTGGTCCACCAGCGTGACCTGCTGCTGGCCGGCCCGCTGCACTTCGCCGCCGCACTGGCTGCGACGAAGGCCGGCGGGCTGTGCCTGGCCGTGAACGCTGGGCAGTGGGGCGCCCGCAGCGATGCGGCGGGCGCCGGTTGGAAGCTGGACGAGGCCCAAGCGCCGACGACGCGACTGGCTGACGATGACTGGCTTTCCGCCCCGGGCGACAGCCCGGCCAATGCCCGGTACGAAGGACTTGTCGCCGAGGGCGTCAACCTCGTCCAGGAGCTAAGTTTCTGGCCATGGGGTGGCGATCCGGTGTCGCAGACTGCAGCGGCGGAATGCATGGTCGCCGATGCCGATGGACTGCTTGATGGCCTCGCATTGTCCGGTGCCTCGGGCGCTGCGGTGCGCATCCTTCAGGTGGACGACGGCGGCATGCTGGCCGACGCCGCCCCGGTATTCCGCTGCGTCATCGATCAGATCGAGGTGAACGACGACGGCAGGAAGACCCTGCACCTGCGCGATGCGCACGACTACCTTGGCCAGACCATCAACCGGGGCGTGTTCCTGCCCAACATCACGTCACTGGCCTGGAAGCCGCAGCCGGTGGTGATCGGTGCGGTTGCCAGTGTCCCGGCAGCAGGCGCGAACTCGGATGCGACAGCGATGTTCCTGGCCGATAGCCCAATGCACGTCGACGCAGTGATGGACCGCGGCGACCTGATGGAAGACGGCACCTTCAGCACGGCGCCGGATGGGCAGCAGCTGCTGCTGAAGTCTCCTCCCGTCACCCCTGTGGTGGTGGACGGATCGAGCATCGGCCCCAGCATGGCCCCAGCGCGCCTGGAGCAGGCCGTGGGCGACGTGATGGCCCGTCTCAGGGCTGGGGCGTGGTCGGCAGCAGACTGCGCAGCCGTGGACGCTGCAACTGGCTATGCCGGTATCGGCTACTACGCCGGAGCGGCCATCACGGGCAGGGATGCCTTGAACGCGATGCTGCCCAGCTACGGTGTCGGGTGCTACCAGGATCCTACCGGTGTGCTGCGCTTCGTCCAGGTGGTCGCGCCAGAGAGCTATCAGGGGCAGCTGGCGTTTGAGATCTTGGAAGCGGACATGACCAGCGACCTGGTCGGCGTCCCGGACGACGCCCCCAACCTGACCCGGCGCATGGCCTACCGGCCCAATGCACAGGCTCTCGGTGCCTCCGACCTGGTCACGGACGTGATCGATCTACCGCAGAGCCGCCGCGACGAACTGACGGGCCTCTACCGAGGCCAGGTGTACGCTGCGGGGGCACTGGATGCGCACTATCGCCGCGCCGATGCCGCCGATCCGGTCCTCTCGCTGTTCTGGCACGCCGCCGACGCGCAGGCCGAGATCAACCGCGTCGTGGCGATGTATCAGCGGCAGCGGTTCTTCTACCAGGTCGCCATCCGCGGCGATCAGCAGCTGGCCCCGCTTCCTGGACAGATTGGCCGGCTGACTTACAGCCGTTATGGCCTGGCCGACGGCAAGCCGGTGTTGGTGCGGCGCGTGGAGCGCAACCCTGCCACGGCGAACGTGGTGCTTACCCTGTGGGGATGATGACATGTTGATTGGATATGGCATGCCGGCGGTGGAAACGGTCACCCTGACCGGTGGAACGTGGTTGTCTGCGGACCAGGGCTCGGCGCTCTTCGATGGTAAGCCGGGGCGAGCGTCCCGGATGCGGCGCACCAGTTCGCTGGCGATCACGATCACCCTGGCCGAGGCTGTTGTGCCGGGAATCATCGCGATTCTCGGCCTCAACATCCCATCCGGCGTGCAGGTGAGCGCTGCCGGCGCCAGCGGCACCACGGTGCGACTGCCCGACGGCAGTGTCTGCGCATGGCTGTTTCCGCAGACCAGCGCCCTGGTCTCGACAGTGTCCGTTGAGATCGCCACAACTGCCACAAATGTGGACGTGGGCGAGATCGCGGTTTTCCGGGCAGTCGAGGTTGGCATCAGCGACGGCTGGGCGGTGGCCACGATCGACACCAGCGTCCACACTCGAACCAAGGGCGCCCAGGTAAACACGGTTCCCGGGGGTCTGTACCGTAGGCTGACCTGCACCTTGTCTGGCCGAGCGACTGCTGCAGTGCGCGGTGGTGGACTGGGCGGGACTGATTGGGAGACGGTTGCGGCAGCGATCGCGGGTCGCCGGCGCTCCTGCGTTGTTCCCCAGTACAGGGACATGGCCAGCAAGGCATTCGATCCTGCACTCGCAGCGCGGTCGGCGCTCTACGGCTATCCGACGCAGCTGCCGTCGGCGGAGAACATCAGCCGGCAGTACTTCACCGGATACCTGGAGTTCGAGGAGATTCCGGCCTGATCGATAGGCCCATCCGTCCGTCGGGAACCCAGATTCGCCACCACCCATAACATTGAGCCCAGGGCCCGCCAAGTGCGGGCCTTTTCTTTGGATTACGCGATGAGCCTCTACACACTTACCGTTGATCTTCTGCTTAAGACGGGATCATTTGAGCGCGACGGTGGCAAGGCTGCGCGCCAATTTGATCAGCGAATGCAGAGCATGCAGGCATCCGCGCGGCGCGCCGGTACAGCGATCGGCCTGGCAATCTCCGCGGGCGTGACGGCGGGTGGCGCCGCCATGGTTCAGTGGACGCGCCAGGTCGCCGATCTTGGCGTGGAGTACGACAAGCTCGGCAAGCTTTCTGGGACGACCTCGGAGCAGTTTCAGCGCATGGCGGCAGGCGCGAACACTGTTGGCATGAGCCACGAGAAACTAGCGGATATCTTCAAGGACGTTCAGGACAAGATAGGCGATTACGTCCAGACTGGGAGTGGAGCCCTTGCAGATTTCTTCGACAATATCGCCAAGCGAACGGGTGTCACCGCCGAGCAAATGCGCAAGCTGTCGGGGCCTGATGCGTTGGGGCTCTATTTCAAGAGTCTTGAACGGGCGAACCTGTCGCAGACGGAATTGACCTTCTACATGGAGGCTATTGCCAGCGACGCATCGGCGCTTATCCCGCTGCTACGCAACAATAGCGCTGGGTTCCAGCAGTGGGGTAATGCAGCTCAAGCGGCAGGGGCCATCATCGATGGAAAGACCAACAAGGCGACCGAACGCCTCCGCAAGGTCACGCTTGAAGCCGATCTGGCGTTCAAGGGGCTAAAGGTAAGCGTGGCAGAGGAGATCATTCCGGCACTGTCGGACTTCTCTGAGCTTCTGAACGACCCTGATTTTCGACAAGGGTTCGGGGTAATCGTCCAAGGCTTGGCCACAGTAACGACCAAGGCCGCGGAAGCTGCGTCGATGATTGGGAATCTGTCATCGTTGATAGCACAAGGATTCAAGTCTGTTCCCGATAAAAGCTATGCCGGTCTGATCCAGGAGCGCATGCGGATCGAGGAACAGATCGCTGGAGCAAAGGACGTTGCCGCCAGGGCCCGATCCGGGAACGCATTATGGTGGGAGGGAGGGCTATTCCAGAACACCAACAGCGAAGCGAACGCGAAGTCATGGGACAAGTACGTCCGTGACCGGGAGGCCGAGCTTGAACGTGTGGACGCTGCCCTAAAACGACGTCGCATGAAGGACTTGGCTGACAGCGTCGTTGTGATCGACAACGGGCAGCCATTGCCGGAATCAGCGCTGAAGCCAGATTCTGTGGGCTATCGGTCAACCGGAAACATTGGCAAGGCGGAACGCGAAAGAGCGGATCGTGATGCCAAGCAGCGAGCTGAGGAGATTGCCCGATACCATCGCCAGGCGCAGGAAGCGGCCGGGGCTATGGATGGCCCATTGGCTGAGGCCATGGGTAAGCACCTCGGCAACATGTCCGAGTACAACAGCTTGCTCGCGAAGGGGAACATTGCCCAAGCCGACGCCAATGTGCTGATGGCTCAGAGCGCCCTTGAGTACTCAAAGGTTGCGGCTGATGTGGAAAAGGCCATGGCCGGCCCCGAGGCGCTCCTTGCGACCATGGATGCCGAGGTCTCGATGCTCGGCAAGGTTGGGCGTGCACGTGAACTGTCGCGACGCGAGATGATGAACGAGCGCGACATGCGGCAGGAGCTGCAGAAGGCGGTGGAGGCCGCTGGCGGCAAGGAAGCGCTGGCACTGTCCAAAGGGGCGGCGAGCTACGAGCAATACGAGCAGTCCATGCTCGCCGCAGCTCGGGCGTCGGCCGATCTGTCGCTGCGCGTGGAGGAGGCTGCCGCCAACGTTGAGGCGTGGGCGGGCGTGGTCATCAACGGTGTGGGCGATGCCGCCGACGCCATGGCCGACTTCGTTGCCGGCGGCATGCGCGACTTCGACAACCTGTGGGACGACTTGAAAGATGCCGCCAAGCGCGGGCTGCGCGACCTGGCCCGCGAGTTCCTGGAGCAGAAGATCGTGATCCCCATCCAGACGCAGATCCTCAACGGGCTCAACGGGCAGGGCGGCGGTCTGAGTCTGCAGAGCATCATGGGCGTGTTCGGTGGCAACGGCTCGGCGGCGGGCGGCCAGAACCTTAGCTCGGTGGCCGGTCTGCTCTCCAAGGGGCAGGGCCTGTTCGGCTTCGGTCGCTCGGCGGGCGCCGCGGCTGGCACCATGACCGGCTTCGGCGACGTGACAAGCATGGCCGGAATGACCGGCTCCAGCTTCTCAGGCTTGGTTGGCGGCGGTAGCGCCGGCGCTGGTGCTGGCGCAGCTGGTGCTGCAGGCTCTGCCGCGGCGGCAGTGCCGATCATCGGCTGGATCGTGGCGGGCATGATGAAGAACGCTCAGCTGTTCGATCAGGGCTGGAACATCGCCAATGGGGAGAGCTGGGCCGGCAAGATCGCCACCGCCGGCGCGGTGGGCCTGGCCGACAAGACGTTCCGAGGGCTCGGCTTCAACGACAAGGTTGCATCGATCCTGTCGGGGTCGAGCATCCACGCCAAGCTGTTCGGCCGCGGCGCGCCGAAGGTGACCGGACAGGGCCTGACCGGCTCGTATGGGTTCGGCGGCTTCGACGGCCAGACCTACGCCGATATCAAGCAGAAGGGAGGGTTGTTCCGCTCCGACAAGAAGTGGACGCAGTACGGCGCCGTTGACCCGGGCATCGATCGCACGTTCGACATGGCCGCTCGCCAGGTTCGGGGTGCAGCAACGGGCCTTGCCAAGCAGCTCGGTGTCGACCTGACCCAACAGCTGGGTGGTGTACGGGTGAGCCTGGGTAAGCTGCAGTTGTCGGCCGATTCTGCTGAGGCGAAGTCGCAGCTGGAGGCATACCTTGGTGACATGACCGACCGGCTGTTCACCGAGGCGGTGAAGGCTGCCGGCTTCGGCGGCCAGCTGGATGGCTACTTCGAGGCGTCAGACGTGTTCAACGCGCTGAGCGCGTCGATTGCATTGGCGGTGGGTAATGCCGACGAGCTGGGCCGCGCCCTCAACGGGATGGAGGTCGACAAGGTCAACAAGGCGGTGGACTACTTCCAGGACCTGGCCAGCGTCGCCGGCACGGACCTGGCCACCCAGATCGAGAAGGTGACCGGGTTGCTAGGGAACTACGCCACGCTGATGGCTGACGTTTCCACGCAGCTGATGACCGGAGACCTGTCGAGCTACCAGCAGCAGGCGCTGAGCATCGAGCGGACCTACCGGCAGCAGGTGAAGTCGGCCAACGACTACGCCAAGGCCCTGGGCCTGTCCGGTGCTCGCGCGGAGGATCTGGCCAAGATCGAAGCGCTGCGCGCGATGAACATGGGCAAGCTGCAGGCGCAGATCGACAAGGACAAGAAGGCCATGCAGTACGGCCTTTCGATCAGTGACCTGTCGCCGCTGACGGACCAGCAGAAGCTCGGCGAGGCCATGAAGGAGCTGGAGCGGGCGGTGGCCGGTGGAGACACCAGCGCGGCACAGGCGGCAGCACAGGCCGCGCTTGGCTTCGGCCGGAACCTGTACGCCAGCGGCAAGGACTACAACGGACTCTACGACCAGGTGACCGGCCTCATCGACGGCATGAAGGTTGGCGACCTCAACACCGAGGACGGCACCAGCATGGGACAGCTGGCTGACGCGATCGAGGCGCTGCCGGATAACTTCAGCCGGGCGGTGTTCGACCTGGTGGTGAACAACGAGTCGCAGTCCAAGACCACGGCAGCGGTGCAGGAAGGCAATGCGCTGCTCACCGAGCAGAACCAGCTGCTGCGCGAGCTGCTGTCCACCACTACCCAGGGCGTCCGCGCCTCCAGCAGCAACGCGCTGCGCCAGGCACTCAACGCGAGGTAATCCGCAATGCAAGCAAGGAAACTCACGCTCGTGGAAATCGGCGTGGGCGGGCTGCCGTCCGCGTCTCCGGCGGCGCCGCGCTACTCGAACTGGTTCCCGGTCGTGCACCGGCCACCCGAGGTGCTACCGGTGGATGGGGTGACCCCCAACCCGGTGGCCGACGGTGTGCTCCTGGAATGGCCGGCGGTCGATCTGGCCGGCGTCGTGTACGTGGTGGAGCGTGGCCCCTCTCCGGAGGGGCCGTGGACCGAGATCTACCGGACCACGGACACGCGCTACTTCTACAGCGACAACACCGGCACCAAATGGTGGTTCAAGATCACGCCGACCGTGCGCGGCCGGCCTGGCTCGGGTTCGGTCGTGGAGGCTACCCCTCCGCCGACCACGGCCGAGCTGATCAAGCAGACGGAGCGGATCACCAAGGAGATCGCCGACCGCATCGAGGCAGACGCGGCAGAAGCCTCCGCGCGGGCGGATGGCCTGGCGGCCGCTGCCCGGGATCTTCTGGCCGAAGCGGATCTGCGGCAGCGCGGCGTGGCCGGCGCAATGGAAGCGATCACTCAGGAGGCGCAGGCGCGCGCCGATGGGCTGCTGAACGAACGCCTCGAGCGCGAGGCTGCCATCACGTTGGAGACCCAAACCCGGCAGAGCGATGTGGAATCGCTGTCGCGCGCACTGTCCGAGGTGTCGGCCGGCAGCGGGACCCAGTTCGACAGCCGGCAGATCTGGTACTTCGACACCACCGTGGAGGAGTGGACCGGGAACGGATCACTGCCGACGGTGGTCGATGGCTGGCTGCGGCCGGCCAACGGCACCGAGAACCCGTATGTCCAATCGCCCGCAGGGCTGGGCGTCGACGGCAGCGCCTACCGCTTCGTGAAGCTGAGGGTGAAGCGCGTTGGTGATGCCACCTGGGACGGATCCCTGCAGTGGATCACGCTGGCCGACCAGGCTTGGGACGTGGACAAGCGGGCTACGGTCCCGGAGCCGCGGTGGGACGACAATGGCATCGGCACGGTTGATGTGGCCGATATCCCCTGGTGGCCGGGTGAAGTCGACGCCATCCGGCTGCAGTTCGGCGCGGTCCAGGCCGTCTCCAGCTACTTCATGACCGACTGGGTGGCGATCGGGCGTCCCACGCCCGGCGCCGGCGTGGCACTGGTCCAGGAGGAGGCCCGCGCCCGGGTGGCGGCGGACGTGGCCGAGGCGAGCAAGCGCGAGACGCTGGCCGTGCAGTTGCGGGGCGATTACGAGGGTAGCGACCTGTCCCAAGTCCCCAGCGGCCTGTTCGCGGCCGAGCGCGATGCGCGGGTAACGGCCGACGAGGCCAATGCCAGCGCCATCGAGGTGATCCAGGCAAGGATGCCCACGGGCGACGGCAAGGTGGCCACGGAGGCCAGCGTCACCGAGGAGCGCCAGGCGCGCGCAGACGGCGACAGCGCCAACGCTGAGGCGATCGAGCGGGTGTCCGCGAGGATGCCCGCGGGCGGTGGCAAGGTGGCCTCTGCGGAAGCGCTGGATGCCGTCTCCACCCGTTTGGAAGAAACGGAGGAGGGCGTCCGGGCAGTCGGCGACAGAACGTCGTCGCTGGAAGCGCAGGTGACGTACAAGCACGCAGGCGACCGGGACTGGAACGCCGGGGACCGCGACGTGCGCGCCGGCGTGAAGACCTGGCAGTCCGTGATCGCCCAAGGCGACCGCGCTGTCGCCAAACAGGTGGAATCGGTTCGCGCCGAGCTGGGGGAGTTCGAGGCCACGGCTACGCGGTCCATCGAGGTTATCGCCACGGAGCAGGGCGCCCAGGCGGTGCAGATCCAGCACCTGGGCGTCGAGCTGGACGGGAAAGCGTCATCCGACTACGTCGAGGAGATCAGCGCCCGGGTCAATGTGACCGAGCAGGGCATCGAGGCGTTCACGGGCCAATTGGCATCGGTGAAAGCCGAGGTTGACGGCAAGGCCAGTGCGCAGGTGGTCCAGGGCATGGAGGCCCGCGTGGTCCAGAACGAGAACGGCCTTACTCAGGTACTGGCGCGGGCGTTCCTCAACGTCATTGCGAACAGTGGTGGTGGACCGCTGATCGGTGGCATGGTCATCGAGAACAACGGTCAGGTCATCAACACCCGCTTCTCCAGCAACACGTTCGAGGTCATCTCGCCCGGGGCCAGTGAGGGGATGGAATGGCGCGGTGGCTTCCTCCGCGTCTGGAAAGGATCTGCTCAGCGCATCATTGGCACGAACTTTGGCAGTGCCGGCGACAACCTGGTCGACTACTTCGGCCCCAACGTCGGGGCCGGTGCAGCATCGAAGGCCAACGCCGTAATGTGGATGGACGCCAACGGCAGCGCCTACTTCGGCGGGCAACTGTCGGCGGGCATTTTGCGCAACGCTGTCCAGACCACGACCACGCAAACCGTGGGTGTCGAGCTGGTCAACGGCCCGTTCGCCACCAACGGTCGCGTGCGGAGCGTGACTGTCAGCTTCTCCCGCAGGCATATCCGGACCAAAACCACCTATGGCAGCGACGGCTTCGTCGCAGGAGCTGGGCAGAACACGGCGCGCGTGGAGATCTACCGACGGGTGGGCGAGGGCGCTGAATCGCTGTGGCAGGTCCTGAATGTCAGCGGTTCGGTAATGATCTTCAATGAGCCGGATGGCCCTGACAGCGCGACCTCGACGTGGGGTGGATCATTCACCGTGAATGACACCAGCACCAGCGCGCAGACGATGACCTACCGCGGGGTGATCACCAGCTTCACCGAACAGGACGTTAGACACGAGTCCGGCTCGTTCCAACAGCAGTCCATCACGCAGAGCCTGTCGATCATCTCGGTCGAGAACTGAAACAGCTCCCAGCACGGGCCGGCATGTCCGGCCCGCTTTGCCGTGGGCAATCCAAATGCAAGGAACACACATGGCGCAGAAATTCATCGATCAGACGACCATCCAGCCGAATGGCAAGCCAGGCGACGACGCGTTCACCGCGTTCGCTACCTGCAACGACAACTTTCACGATGCCGAGCAGCGCCTTGCAACGCTGGAAGCCGTTGGCCAGGACGTGGAAAACCTGAAGACTGGACTGCAGCAGGAAGGGGACGCCCGGCTGCTGGGAGACGACACATTGGGACAGCGGATCGAGGCGGAGCAGGCCGCGCGTCAGGCACAAGCCGATGCACTGGGATGGCGCATTGTCGGGGACAACGCTTTCCTCAACGGAGACTTCCGATTCTGGGAGCGCGGCACATCCTTCGTCGCACCGGCCTATACCGCTGATCGATGGTATTTCAACGCCGGCGGGGTCGCGTCACCCAACGTAATCCGCAACCCGATCTCTCCTGGCCAGTTCGCCAGCATCCGCGCCCCAGCATTCGCGCGAGTGAGCTATGGCGCGGTTACCGATCCAGCCGGCCACTTCGTTGTGTATGAGCAGCTGATTGAGGACGCGGGGACTTATGCCGGAGAAGCGGTGACGATCAGCTTCAAGGTCTACAACAGTGGTCAGGCCGGTAGGGAAATCGCATTGGAGCTGCGCCAGAACTTCGGTTCGGGTGGGAGCGCTAGCCTAAATGGAATAGGGTCGAAGAAGTTCGCACTTGCCGCAGGTCTGAACACCATCACGCATACGGTCCAGCTTCCATCGGTTGCTGGAAAGACCTTCGGTGCCAACAACTCCCTCGGATTCGCATTTTGGGCATCAGCAGGCAGCAACTGGAACGCTCGTAACGATGGCCTGGGCGCGCAGGCGGGCGACGTCCATTTCACTGAGGTGAAGATCGAGCGTGGGTCTACGGCTACGTCGTTCCAGCAGCGCCCGGAAGCACTCGAAAGGCTGCTGTGCCAGCGTTACTGCTACGCCTACGAGGTGACCACGGGCAACGCATTCGTGCTTTGCCACGGCCTCGGAAATTCCCAGGTGCTGGCGTTCCTCGAAGCCCCGACTGACATGCGCACCATCCCGACAGCGAGGAGTGTTGGGGCGCCGCCGACGCTGACCGGCGTGGGAATGTCGGGTGGTGCATCCATTGTCGGCCAAAGCTATATCCCCGTCTCGAAGCGTACGGTGGCCCTGGTCGCTACCGCCAACCAAGCCACGACCGGGAGCGCGTCTGGCTACCTGGGCTCGGGAGCACAACCCTATCGCGTTCTCTTTGAGGCCGAACTGTGAGCATTTATCAACTTACCATCAGCCCGTCTGTCGTTCGGCATTGCCAATCGGACACATTTATCAACGTCACGGCGACCAGCTCCGAAGCACAGGAATACAGAGAATGGCTGGCTGCAGGCGGCGTACCCGATCCGGCAAACCCGCCCTATGCGTTGTACTCCCCGCAACACTTTCGCGCGATCCGGGATGCCGCCTTCGCGTGGATGGATGCCGAAGTCAGGGCGCGTGGCTACGACGACATTCCGAACTGCGCCAGCTACTACAACAGCAGCGTTACTCGATACCGACTGGAGGCGCGCGCGCTGGTCGCCTGGCGCGATGCAGTGAATCAGAGGCTGGAACAGCTGGTGCTGGCACTGCCGGCGGGGATCGAGAACTGGGAGCAGGTGCGCGCGCTGTTGCCGCAACCGGAGGCGTTCGCCTGGCCGGAGAAGGCGGAGCTGCCGCTGGATACGGGCAGCCCATCCGTTGCCCTCTAAGTGACCTGCTGCGGCAGGTCTTCGCAGTTTCTCCGCGGCGTGTTCACAGCGCGGCTGACTTGGTAGGCCTCCATCGCCGGCGGCTTGCTACGCTGTTCGTTCATTTTTCTCATGCCGTATCGCAGGGTAGTAACGGGAAAGCGTGCACCATCTTCAGGCGGTGAATTCATCGCGATGGAGTGATTTATGTATGAGCGACGTCGAGGGCTACAGGTACGCATCCAGCACCAACTTGAAGGGCTGCGAGCGATATGGATACGGGTCAAGTATCGGAGTGAAAGGCTTCAAGCGATACGGGTACATGCTCGGCGCAGAAGCGACCGTTCCATTGAGGCTGCTTTCCTGCGAGCAGCAAATCCAGCTCAGGATGTTCAGTGAGGCCCGTGCGCGAGTCTAGTGGGACATGATCTAGATTGCTGAAGTTTCATAAATGCAAGCGGGAGCAATTAGCGTAAAACTTGAATGGGCGGCGTAGAAATACGCCGTCCATCATCATTATATTTGCTCGCAGGCGGCTTGGCGCGCTCTTGCTTGAGAGATGCCGTGTGAGCGAAATCGGGGCCTTCATCAGTGAAGCAGGTGGTCCCAGCAACGAGAAGCAAATTCTCTGGCGGCGATCTCATTGCTCATGCCGCCTGATCGCATCTCGAGCCTCTTCACTAGATCGTCAAGCCAGGCTTCACGGCTTCCATGTGGATCTCTTGTGTAGATGTCACATGCGATTTTGATGATGGGTTGGATATCTAGGCCGAAGCTGGCTCCAGGAAATGCGCCGGAGCCGAAGTGCATGCGCCAATAGATGATCTCTCGTTCGACATCAACGAAACTTGTATCCTTGCTCATGGCAATTTCCTCGAATGCACCAAGGTCAGTGTACGCCTGTTGTTGGAATGGGCTCATTCATGTACTTGGTTCAGTCTTCTCTTGGAAAGCGACCAGCAGCTAACGGGGGGGCGCGCATGCTTCCGGTGCGGTGAATCCACCGCGATGGAGTAAAGCTATGAATGACTTCAAACGTGATGCATCCAATACCAACAAGCCCGCTGTGGCGGAACCGGATGCAGGGAAGCAGAAGCAGCAGCAACAGGAGCAAGAGCGCCAGGACAAGGAGTCCAAAGAGCGTAATGCCAATGAAGGCGGAGCTCATAAGTCGAACAAGTAAGTAAGATCGACTGTGAGTAGTTGAAAGAGGGTGGCGCAGGTGTGCGCTGCCCCTTTCTGTAGAAGGAGCGAAGTGCGTGAACAGGTTGAGAGACAGGAGCACAGACGCAGAGGCTTTGATGGTGCGGGTGGCATATCAGCTTCGGAGCCCGTCTGAGACCACGTTGCTGCCATGTAAGAGGTGCCGAAGGCCAAGTCCTGGCGGCTATCTATGTGCCAATTGTCTATGCGACGACCTCGCTGTTCTGATTGAGAACTCGGGGGCTGCAATTAGATGGCTTTCCTCAGTAAAGATCGCTATCCAGGATGAAGAGACTGTCCTTCGATATGCGAGGAAGGCTGCATCCAAATAGCTTTTTTCTCCTCCGCCTGCAAGTCGGCAGCGTGACTGAAATGGCTTTGAAATTTGAGATTGAACCAATTAGGGAGAAGTGCCATGGGCCTTCAAACCATGCAGTCTAGAATTGAGAGTCGCCTCAATGACTTGATAGAGATATCGCGAGACGGGAAGGCGTTCTATGAGGAAGCCTCGGATCGAATAGAGAGCTCGGAGCTTTCCGATCTCTTCATGGGCATTGCAGGGGTTAAAGGCGAGCTGGTCGAAGAGATCAGTAAAATTGTTTACACAAGTGGTGGTCGCCCCGCAGAGCGGGGCACATTCGTGGGTGCAATGCATCAGTACTATGGGAAGATGCTCGCGGCGTTTGGCGAGACCCAGTACCAATATGTGAAACAGTTGGAGAAGTCTGAAGAGCGTCTCGTTCAGACATTCAACGAAGTTCTCAATGATCCGGACCTATCTCAGGACGTGAAGAGGGAGGTTGCGCGGATGATCCCCAAGGTCAGTGAATGCCATTCCGTGATGGTGAATCGGCTGCAATCGATGCATCCGCACTGAAGTCGAACTTTTCGCAGCAAACTGATACGCCGTAGATGCCCTGCGCGTAGGTCTGATTGCAGGGTCGCTGCCCTGGCTTGTCTGGCTAACTTGTTGACCAAGTTCAGTCAATTGCTTGGCACCATCGCTAAGCAGCGCAGTGCCGAGACGGGTTCCGAACGATTCCCAGGCAGACAGCACGGTGTTGGAGCGCACCTTTCTGGGCGTCCTCCCCACAACGATCAGTGACCTGTTGGCAAAAACCTACGTCATTACCAACCCGGTGACCGGCGAAGAGAGTTTCGTTGATGGCGATGATCAAGGCGGCGACAGACACCGTCTATCTTGCGAACCTGCAGCCAGCAGCAGGCGTGGCCTCGCAGCCTAAGGTGGAGCCCGATTTGGCCGGCTAAGGGACTGGCCTTGGTCAGTTGGAATCCGCTGTCAGATTGCGGGGACGATTCGGTGCTTCAGAGAGCTGCGATCTTCATCGTGGACCTGACCGAGGTGCCACTGGGGTTTGGGGAGTCCCAGCCCGTTACATCGCCCCAACAGCCGCTGCGGCCAGATGGCATCCATGTGCTATCCCGCCCGGATCACCGCCGCCTCCCTTAGGACGGCATGGGCCATCTTAGATATGGCCGGCTATTGAGACACGGGAGCGGGTTTGGCGTAAGGCTGTGGGGCTTTGCCAGATGGTGGATCCGAGTATCGTGGAGGACAATCAAACCGACTATAAGCAAGAGGATCAACCGTTGAGCGCTTCCATGCTTCCGAGAATTGTCGGTTTCGATGTGCCGCAGCTACATGAGCGCGTCGATTCCTCTACTGATGAGGCCATCATTGCGTTGTTGGATCTTGCGCCGGGTGCCCGCTGGACTGAACTCTTCGTGAGGAAGTGCGAGGCCCTGGCGTCTCAGCTCTCCTTGGCAGAAGTCCGGGTTGAAGGCTGCAAGATCTACTTTTACGGGTCAATCAGCGACTCAAGAGCGCTCGCCGATGCGGTCATGTCCATCGTTCACGTGCTGAATGATCAGCTCATGCGAGAAGGGAACAACGCAGCCTCGCGCGAAGAAAACTCCTAGGAGCAAGAGAGGCGCGACCAGCATTGACCTGCGATCTCCGCTGCGCCAGGGTGACCGCGCAGACTGGATCGGGCCGCAAGTCTGCCCTCGAGGTCACCCAGCCATTCTGCGCGCGTTCCGTGCGGGTCTCTGATGTAGATGTCACATGCGAGCCGGATGACCGGGTCAACTTCATGGCGGAAGCTAATGGCCGGTAGCGCACCAGAGTTGAATGCCAATCCCCAATGCGTGAGTTCACGTTCGACGTCAACGAAATCCTTGTTCCTCTTGCGTTCCATGTTCTTCTCCTGTTAGAGCTGCACTGTACACCCTTAGAATCGGCGGCCTGTTCATGGCGCTTGTTCATACTGGCGCCAATCGGGCACGGCTGCGTAACACGCTGGGGGCCATTGTGGGGTGGCAGCAGATGGCTGCATCGGAGTAAGACATGAACAACACTTCCCAGAACCAGAACGACAGTCGCAACTCGGATGCCGATAAGAAGCAGCCGGGTCAGCAAGGCCAAACAGACGGGAAGGATCTCGGTGGTGAGGACTTGGCCGGAAAGCAAGGGCAGCAACAGCAGCAGCCGAACGGCACTGAGCCTGGCCAGCCAAGCCCCGGCCAGGCCCAAAAGGTCGGTATCGATCGCGACAATCGTCGTTGATGCATAAGGGGTGGCCGCGCCGAGCGCGGCTCCTTCCGTATCAACAGGATCGCTGAAATGTCGTCCCACGCTCAAGCTGTGAACTTGATGACGAAGATCATGTATCAATCTCGCCCGGCGACCACGACGACGATGGCTCAGTGCAGGACGTGCCAAGGGCAAAGCCCTGGTGGAATGGAGTGTGCGCGGTGTTTGACTGAAAAGTTGGGAAGGGTGATTGCGAATAGAGGCGCTGCTCTTTGCTGGCTTGAGTCGTTCCTGAAAGTTCAGCGAGACGAAGCACACGTGTTCATATGTGCAAAGAGAGTTGATGCGTCAGCCTTGTAGCAGTCGCATTCCGGCCTGACATTGCGCAAGCGTATGCTCGGTACATCTAGGAGCAACGCTATGAATTTCCCGATATGCATCTACGATCGAACGGGTACTGGGCTCCGGCTTCCTTCCGAGTGGTGGATTGATCTGCAGTCAGATCTCCCCGCTCTAGTCAACGGTAGTGAGCGCATAGATCTGCCAAGTTCCTCGAAAGATGAGCGCCCTCGCCTGGATCCTGAAGTTCTCAGTGATCTATCCAGACGAATCCGGGGCTCGCAATGGCTAGAGTAGATCCAGCCCAACCGCCAGGCGTGCGTTGGCTTTTCTTCCGACTTCGCAATGGGCAGTCGATCAGCCCGGCTAGGCTAATGTCTGTCTGGTGCGAAGCTACGGAATCAACCGAGTGCGCAGTCCGCCGCGAAATTATTGACGGCGCTGGATACGTATATGCTCTCTATGCACCAAATGGACTGCGCTCCCCCCGTCGTGTGGAGCTGCGCATGAGAGCACTTCTGGAAGAAGCCGGGTATGCCTTTACGATGGGGAGTTTGGCTGGAAGGCACCCAGCCGATGGCTGAGCGGCGCCGCTTCCAAGGCTGAAGGACCATCGTCTTGTGGATTCCCTGCAGCCCCGAATGCTCCCTTGTGCCTATCCAGGCTGTTGAGGAGCGCTGCCTAAGCGGCAAGCCACCATCTCCGAGAGTGTGGTCGCAGCTTATGAAGGGCTAGCTGGTTCGCCTATTTGCTCCGTTAGAACTGTAAGGGCCTGCTCAAAGGCGGCGACGAAGAGCTCGCCGCCATCGTCTCGGTGCTTTGCCGCGATCTTTGGCAGCAACTGGAGCCACACATCGGACAGGTGCTCGCGCGCGGGATGGGTCGCGACGGCCATGCGCAGCCCATACTCCATTGCTTTCAGATAACCGCGATGGACTTCGATCGCGACTTCGCAGGAATGAAGCCGGTCCAGCAGTTCGGAGATGCCATCGTTCATTTAGGGGCCTCGGTATCGAACGGATCGTCGGGCTTTGGGTCGAATAGCGCAAGCAGACGCTCACGACGGCACTGCTCGAGCCAGTGATGCCAGATCTCCATTTCGTCCATCAAACCTGTGGCTGCGCAAGCTGGGCAGGTGAGGGTGGTTCCCTTCGAATCGGTTTGAAAGCCTGCGTCTTTAGTCATTGACGACCTGAGTCCACAGCTCTTGCAGGTTGAGCGTACCTGCTTTAGGTGGATGATCGCGCCATTGAGCGCAAGCTGGGGCAGGATCGAATGAATCCTGAAGGCATTGGGAGGGTGCATAGCCGTGCCGTTGTGGGGCTGGACACGGGAGCAAAGGATTTTGCACCGGAGAAGAGCCACTAGATTGCAGTGTCTACTCCATGATGTGAGCATCACATCACACCAAGCTCAAGTGGACGCTTGCGCTCACTCGCGTAAGCCTCACGGCGATTGGACTCGAAGCACTCAAGCTGCCATATTTCCCGGAACTTCCCCGTGCTTTCTAAATGAGCATCCTCAACGTTCTGCTGCGTCCTGACCAGCTCCTTGTTGCGGTTGATACTCTCGCGGAGGACGCCCGAACCGGAGCCCATTCGTCCGGTGCAAAGGTGTTGCTGATCCCGCAGCACAATTTGGTGTTGGCGGCACGCGGGTCCACTCAGTTCTTTCTTCGCATCTACGAGCTCGTACTCCAGGCAAGCTTCCGTGCCGACTTCACGATGGAGCAGCTATCCGCAGAGCTGGGGCTGGTAGTGGATCAACTGTGGCCGGATTACGTGAGGGCGGCTGCGGAGGCCAACTTGCCGGTTAAGGGGCTTGGGATCGAGCTGGTGCTAGGCGGGTGGTCTCCGAAGCGTAATCGAATGATGGCCACGGCCTATGCCAAGAGCGAAAACTCGAAGGAAGCGACAGTGCAAACGTTGGAGGGGGGCTTAGCTTCGCCTGGCGAGCCCTTGGCCGGCAGGCCAGACAGCTTTGCCCCAGCCGATGTACTCGCAGCTGGCAAGATCCAGGCGGCATGGCTCAACAAGCGGGTGGGGCGCCAGGTGGCCGGAGGCCGGCTTTTGGCTACAGTGCTCCGGGAGGGACAGGCGGTGACACAGGACTTAGGACCTATCTAAGTCTTCCGGCGTCAGCCCAGCAAGAGCCAGGATTCGATCCTTCCTCATCTGCTCACCCCATAGAATCCACGCTTGCTCAGTGGTCAAGATCCCTGTCACCTTGCAACTGCGACAGGTGAGCTCGACACCGCTTTCTACGTTGGCAAGTCCGGCTCCCAGGGCCATACGCGACTCGTCTCCACAGGCCCCGCACTTGGCTTGCAACGATTGAACTTGTTCGATCGTTCCATTGAGGTGCAGCAAAGGACGGATCCGAAGGATCCGGAAAGCGTTGGGGGGTGTCATGTGTCGTGCCTGTAAGGGGCTAGACACGGGGGCGAAGGATTTCGCGCCTGAGAGGAGCCAGATGCGTCAACCATACATCATGAATAGTTAAGAACGTGGAGCTTGACAAGATATTTGTGCCAGTTTGCTCGCCTGCGTCGCAAGCGTAGGCACCATTGAGGTGCCTACGACCTGCGCTGGGTTACTTCGGCATCAAGACCGTGTCGATCACATGGATGACGCCATTCGATTGGCCAACGTCGGCGATGCTGATCGCAGCCTTGCCTCCCTTGGCGTCGACTACCCACAGCTTCCCATCACGAAGCGCGACGATGAGGGGTTCGCCCTGAACAGTCTTCAACGTGGCTTTGCCGCCATGCTTCTTGGCGTCCGCCATAAGCTGGGCGGAGCTGTAGCTGCCTGGGACCACATGGTAGGTCAGGATCTTGGTCAGCTGAGCTTTGTTCTCAGGCTTTGCCAGCATATCCACAGTGCCTGCCGGTAGCTTGTTGAACGCCGCGTTGGTCGGGGCGAAAACGGTGAAGGGGCCGGCTCCGTTGAGGGTGTCAACCAGGCCTGCTGCCTTGACCGCAGCGACCAGTGTGGTGTGGTCCTTGGAGTTGATGGCGTTCTCGACGATCGTCTTGGTCGGGTACATCTCCGCCCCACCGACCATGACTGTGCTAGCGGCGAAGCTGGACGAAGCTGCTGAAACGAGTACGGCGAGACTCACTGCGGTGGCAATGCGCTTAAGAGTGTTCACTGTGCGTTCCTTGATAGGTTGCCTGCGGTGCGCAGACATCCCACATACGTTCTGGCAGTGAGTCTGGATGCATCGCGGAAGTACCAAGGCGGAACGGTTCAGGGAGGTCGCTGCCGCGTTCGCAGCCTGTGCGACAGCCAGCCGTATCCTTCCGGCCATGCTTCCCTCCCACGGCTACCAAGGCTTCCGCGCCGCCCCGATCCCTACTGGCTGGGTCCAGCTGGGCGATACCTGGGTGCTGTGGTGGAACGGCTCGCAGATAGTCAACGTCTCGCCAGCCAAAGATGGGGGCGTCCGCGTCCGCCTCAATGCTCGGAAGATGTGGGATACCAAGGACGTGCGCGCCGCCAGCATTGCCCAGGGCAAGCGCTACGCCGAGCGCTGGTGCGCGGCCAGATTCTACCCGGAGATGCGCCTGCGCGCGGCTGTGGCCCGGCTACTGGATGCGACACCAGCGGAGCCGCTCGAACCGCTGCCCGGCCTGCGACCGACCCGCGAGCAGCAGGATCAGGCCCGGCGCCTGGCCGAGGCAACGGCCATCGCCACAGCGCGGGTCAAGGAAGCGTTGGAGCCGACCAAGCCGCCGGCGACCAAGCCCCGCCCGAAGGACGCCCGTAAGTCGTGGGTGAGGGCAGGGCTTCAGCAGCTGCAGCGCGGCGTCTGAGAGGCCCGAGCGCGCTCCGCAATTGCTGCGGATACTGCGTTTCTCTAGGTAAAAATGAACCCGCAACGCGGCACATTGCGGAGCGGAAAGCAGGGGTAAGTCATTGAAACATATGTATTCCTGACGAGCTTCCCAAGCTACTGCTTGGAGTGGCTGCAGCCGTCAGGCTCGCCCCGTTTGGCACAGCTTTGGCACAAGTTGCCCCTTGACCGTTGGTACGTATAAGGAGATCGCCCCCCTCCTAAGGGGAAGGTCGCCCGTTCGAATCGGGCCGGGGTCACCATAAATCAGATACTTACGCCGAATCGCGACACACTGGTTTTCTGTATTTCTCAGCATTTCTCAATGCTTTGGTCACAGTGGTCACAATGGCGAATCAATAAGTTAGCCCGCCCCCTGGGCGCCGTCGTCGCGCTTGGGCGTCAGATGGACGTAGAACTTCTCTGCGGTGGCGTAAATCGCGTGCCCGGCCAGGATCTGTACTTGACGCAACAGCACTCCGGCCATGACATGGATGGGCGCAGAACATGCGCCCCAGGCGGTGAAGACTTCCACCCAGCCCTGCCGACGTTGCATCGTCCTTGAACCAGTCGCCTGCACCAACAGGTCGGGCAGGGTCGCCGGCTCGCTACTCGGTCTTCGTGCGCGTCGTGGCGTTCCGGATACGGGATCGCAGGCAGCTCAACCCTGGGCGCGTGAGCAGCGACGCGCCGGTTCTGCAAAGTGGTCTGGCGTCCCTGGACTTCGCCGATCTGCTCGGTCAGAACTGATGGAAATTGCTGAAAGGCAGCGGCGAAGAGATCGCCGCCGCCATGGCTACGGCTCCAGGCCCGCTACCTCAATGAGCAGAAAGAATCCGGGGGCGACATGAAGTAGTGTCCCCGCTCGCGCGGGGACGTTCGTGCTCGTCATGAGGTGCGGATCAAAAGCGCTTCAAGTCCAGCGCATGAGAACTTGGTATTCGGTTGCCGATTACTGGCAAACGTACTCAGCAGAGCTTTCGTAGAATCGGTCGTAGAAGTCATCGGGCATGTGGCCGGAGCCGAAGTACACCAGCTCTCTACGGTAGAGGTGGCTGACGCCATACACGCCTGGTGAGCTGCAGGTCGCCGGCATTGGGCCCTGGTAGGTCTGACCGCTGAAAGTGTGGTGGTTCTCCTCGCAGGAATAGCCGCCACCAACGCCTTGGGGATCCGGTCTGCAGTTACCGCCAGAGCCCTTCATCTCTTGAAAACCGGTGTATGCGTCGGTGGGGCACGAGCCCAGCCCTTCCGAACCCCAGTCGCCGTACAGGTAGACACCGCTTGGCCCATCCACGCCGCCCTGGCAGAAGTTGGTATAGGCCACTGGGTAAGGCTGGATGGTTTCCGAATCCACCCAAAGCACGCGGCCCGTCGGCACCCATTGGCCGGCGAAGGCGCTCTGGGCGAAGCCGGCTGACAACAGAGCAAGTGACATGCCCAACATCAGGCGACGAGGGGTTGAGCGGGCAGTCCTGCAGTCGTTTTGCATTGAGTTCACTTCCGTCTCTCCATGAGTAGGGTAGTGCTGCACTGCCCGCGCACGGTCGCAACAGTCCTGCAGTGATGCAATCGGAAAACCACCACGATGGCTGTAGGAGAAGCCCTATGGCGCGACGCAAGGTGCGTCACGTGGCTGATTCTGAGCAGCTAAGGCCGGTATTCGGGAGGTTTGCAGTTATTGAGACGCCTGGGCGTCCTCTTCCGGCCATGATCTCCGCCACCTACCGCTGTCCGCACATTGAGGACGCACCGCAGGAAAGTAGTTGCGTCGCCGAGAGGGCGACCTGCGGGGGCCCCGCACAGGCAAGCGCAGTGTCCATCTTCCGGACACAAATGCCTGTACAACTGGAGATGGCCTGCGCCTGGAGGCACGATCAGCTCAGGCTCCGGGCTGCCGGCGCGCAATCTTCCATAGCAATCCGCCCGATATCCAAGCCACCAGCGCAAGCACAAGCATGCCGATCACGAACGCGTCCCTGTGCTCGGGCGGCACTGGATTGAGGTAGCGCAACGACAGGAATGGCTCGACGTCCAGGATTTCAGTCGCAGCGAGTGAGCTGAAAAGCATCGCCAGCACGAGGCCGGTAAAGCGCGGCCGCTTGCCGCGTTCTTTCTTCTCGCCCGTCAGGAACCAGACGAGGCGGAACAGCTGTATCGCCGTCGCGGCGAAGGGGAGGCAGATGCATAGCACCATCACGCCAAGCGCAAGAACACCCAGGATTGACATCATGCGTCCTCCTTTGGACCAGTGATCAAGGGCCGTGTTCAAATGCGCCGCAAAGTGGGGACATTCCGGGTCACACTTTGCTTGGCAAGCCTGCGCTCATCCAGACCTGAGCGCGGTTGGCCGGGGTCCACTCTACTGAACTGGAGAGCGACGCAGAACCAGAAGGGTTCAGACCCGGTGGGTTCCAGAAGGCACCGGGACATTCTCGGGTTTCTCGCGTGAAAGGCTGTTCGCTCCAGGACGACTACAGCAGCTCCAGGCCGCGCAGCACCTCCGCCACACGCGCCCGCTCTTCACCGTGCAGCCCAAGCAGCGGCCGTGGCAGGCAGTCCTCGGCACACAGGCCCATCAGCGCCGCCGCGCATGCCATCACGCGGATGCCGCCGAAGCGGTCGTACAGCGCCCAGAGCGGCGCCAGCCTCGCCGACATGGCCTGGGCCGTCGCCATGTCGCCGTTGCCGGCCGCGCAGGTGATCTGCTGCACCGCCTCCGGGAACAGCCCGCCGGTTACCGAATACCAGCCATCGCAGCCGGCGGCCAGTCCATGTACGGCGGCCGCGTCGCCGCTGATGCCCAGCGTGACATGCGCAGGAAGATGGGCACGCAGTGCCGCGACGCGCGCTGCGGCTTCGGCAGGATGGTCGGACAGGCGTGGAAGCTTGATCGAGGCGATGTTGGGCAGGGCGGCGATCCGCCCATGCAGTTCATCGCTGAACCGGAAGTGGGTGGTGCCGGGATTGTCGTAGACGCAGATCGGGGTGTGCACTGCCATGCACACCGATTCGAAGAGCGTGAAGACCTCATGGTCCTTCAATGGCTGGTAGGACACGGGTGCCAGCAGCAGGCCGGCCGCACCGGCATCCTCGGCATCCTTTGCCAGAGCCAGCACATCGCGAGTGCGCAGCGCTCCGATACCGACGATGACCGGGACGGTGCCTGCGTGGGCCAAGGCTTCGCGCAGGACACGCATGCGCTCGGCTTTTTCCAGGTAGGCGTAGCTGCCGGTGGAGCCGAGCACGCCCATGGAGTCCACGCCGGCCGCTGCGAGGCGCTCGACCAGCCCGGCGAAGGCGCGCAGGTCGATGCTCGATTCGGTCATCGGCGTAAGAGGAAAGGCGCTCAGGCCGTGAATCATGGCGAACCTCGAGGGCAGAAGGAAAAGAGAGATCGCCAGGTGTGGCGACCGTGGACGATCGGCATTGTTTATTGTCCTAGGACAAAATTCAAGCGCTGCCCTGCAGCGTGATTCGGCCGCGAGGATCGCGCACCATGGCGGCCATCCTTCCTTGCGCGCACGCCATGACTGAGTTCCTTCGCCCCGTGCAGCCTCCGCACTACGCCGCCATCGGCGCGTGGCTGGATTCGGCCAGCGCAACCCAGCGCTGGGCCGGTCCCGGCGTGGCGTATCCGCTCGCGCCGGAGGCGTTCGCGCAGGCGCTGCAGCTGTCGCAGCGCCCGGGGTGTGTGCTGCTGGATGCGCGTGACCAGTGCGTTGGTTTTGGCCAGTACTGGCCAACGACCGCCGGCACGCTGCACCTGGGCCGCATCATCGTTTCGCCGCAGGCACGCGGGCGTGGACTGGGACGTGTACTGATGCAGGCGCTGATGGCGCAGGCGTTGCAGTCGGCCGGGGTGGAGCGGCTGACCCTGCGTGTCTATCGTGACAACGTCGCCGCGGTGACCCTGTACCGCGACCTGGGCTTCCAGGCGATGGAAGACGCTTCGACGCCGGAACTTCTGTTCATGCAGCGCCGTGCCGGCTGAGTCGTGATCACGCGCGCAGCACGGCAGCCTGTTGCGCCTGCCATTGCTCGCGGGTGATGCGGCTGATGTGTTCGGTGCGGTAGTCGCCGAGGAAGCTGTTGAACTTGTTCACGTCGGTATGGTGATGCTGGAAACCGCATTTGCTCTGTGCGCTCAGTGATTGCAGGTTGTCGGCGAAGTAGCCGCACCACAGTGCGTCCAGGTGCAGGTCGAGGAAGGCATGCTGCATCACTTCGCGCACCGCTTCGGGTACCAGGCCGCGGCCCCAGTACGGCACGCCGATCCAGTAGGCGATCTCACCTTCGCGCTCGCCGATCTCGAAGTTGCTGTCGGCACCGATCAGGATACCGACGCAGCCGATGGCGTGGCCGTCCTCGCGGCTCTGCATCGCGTAGACCTCGGGCCGGTTGAAGACGGTGCCGATGATGTGGGCACTTTCCTCTACGCTGGTGTGCACCGGCCATCCGGCGATGGGCCCGACGCGCGGGTCGCGGGCGTATTCGTACAGGTCGGCGGCGTCGGTGTCGCGCCAGGGGCGCAGGATCAGGCGTTCGGTGTGCAGGGGCATGGCCATTCAGGGGCAGGAAGAGAGCGCACAGGCTAGGCCGCGCCGGGCGAAGGGCACAGGGCGGGACCTTGATGCTTTCGGTACTTTTCACAACTGCCTCGTTGGCGCGGGTATGCTGTGCCCCGGAATCCAGCCGGATCGGCCCATGGACCGCATACCCCAGCTTCTGGATCAGGACGAATCGATGCGCCTGGAGGTCAGCACGCTGGCCGAGGGGCAGGGCATTCCGCTGTCATTCGGGCACGCGTATCTGGCGGTTCTGGTGTGCGTGTCCGGGCGTGCGCGCTTCGCACTGAACTTCCGTGAGGTGGCGGTGCAGCGGCACGACGTGCTGGTGCTGGCCGAGGACACGCTGGCGCTGCTGCGGCAGCGATCGCGCGGCTTCCTGGCGGTGGTCTGCCTGATGCCGAAGGCGCTGGCGTCGGAGGTGGCCTATGTGCTGCCCAACGCACTGTTCAAGTTCCTGCACGAGCATCCGCATTGCGTGCCGTCGCCGCTGGAGGTGCCGCTGCTGCAGGGCTGGCTGCAGCAGCTGATGGATGCGCAGCACACGGGTGGCCGCTATCGGCACGTGATGCTGCGCAACCTGTTGCAGACGTTTTTCCTGAAGTTCGCCACGCTGCTGCCAGTGCAGAAAGTGGCGGCAGCGCCGGTCAGCCGGCGCGAGCGCCTGGCCTGGAGTTTCTGGGAGCTGGTCGGCCAGCGCAGCACCCGCCAGCGCGACGTGCAGTCCTACGCCGACGCGTTGTGCATCACGCCGTTCTATCTTTCCCAGCTCACCCGCGAGTGCTTCGATGAAACGCCCAAGGCGTTGATCGACCGCCAGGTGGTATTGGAGATCAAGGCGCTGCTGAGCTACAGCGAGCTGCCGATCGGGCGCATCGCCGAGCGGTTGTGCTTCGAGGATGCGTCCTACCTGTGCCGCTACTTCCGGCGGCACACCGGGCAGTCGCTGACCGGCTACCGCCGTGCGGGGCAGGGCGGTGCTAGTGGGATACGAACAGCGGTGCCGGAACTTCGGACAGCAGATCCTCGGTAACCCCGCCGAGCACGCGCTCGACCACCCGGCTGCGACTGTAGGGGCCCAGCACCAGCAGGTCGGCCTCGGCATCGAGGACATGCTGGCGGATGGTTGCGGCAACACCGCCCTGTGTGGAACTGATCGCCTGGATCTCGACTTCGACACCGTGCCGGGCCAGGTGCTGGGCCATCTCGGCACCGGGCGTGGCCTCGGCCTTGGGCGTGTCGACCATCAGCAGGTGAACCGCCTGCGCGCGCGCCAGCAACGGCAGGGCATCGGCCACGGCGCGACGGGCCTGTTTGCTGGCATTCCAGGCCACCACGATGCGCCGGCCGACCTGTTCGCCTTGCCAGTGTGGCGGCACCAGCAGCATCGGCACGCCGGTCTGGCGCAGCGTGCCCAGCGGACGCCAGCCGGAGGGCGCGCCGGGCGTGTGCGGATAGCCGGCGATGATCAGGTCGCAGTACAGCGATTGCAGGGCCAGATCGGCGCCACCGAGATAGTCCGAAACGATGCGCAGTTCGGTGCTGATCTGCAGTGGCTCGCAGGCCGCGCGCAGGTTCTGCATGAGCTGCGCGGTGCAGGCGGCGTCGGTGCGTGCTTCGTGGTCGAGTGCGGCGGCGATGCCTGCGCCGCGGGCGAAACCGTTGGCGATGTCGGTGGGGTGCTGGGCGGTGGATACTGCAACCAGGTGCGCCTGCTGGGCCTGCGCCAGATGGGCGGCGATGTTCAGTACGCGCTCCCCGGTGTCGCTGGCATCGAACAGCACAGCGATGTCGCGTAGTGGATGCAGCATGGCGTTGTCTCCTTCGATGCCTGTGACGCGTTCCCTGCCATGCACCGACCCGGGTGCACCGGACGCGCCTTCGTTGTAGCGCATCCATGATTCGGATGAATCATTTGTGATTCAGTTTATTAATTGATGATTCATGCTAGCGTGAGTGGACCCCGCCTCCAGGCCCCTCCATGCGACCTGCCGCAGCACGTACACGCCGCGACCTGCACCACGCCCTTGCTGCCACCCTGGTCAGCCATCCGCGCTGCACACTCAGCGAGCTGGCCAGTGGCGCCGGTATCAGCCGGGCCACGCTGTATCGCTTCGCACCCACCCGCGAAGCGATCGACGAGGCGTTGTTTGCTGCGGGCTTCGAGCGCCTGGAAGCCGCAGCCACGTGGTTCGACGGGGATGCCGATGCGATGCAGGTGCTGGAGCAGGTCACCCACGCCCTGCTGGCGGACTGGGAACTGGTGACGCTGCTGTTCGCGCGCATGATGGAAGAGCAGCAGCGGCAGGGCGACCTGCACCTGTTGCCCGAGCGCTGGGCGCCGATCGGCGAGCGTTTCGAGGCGTTTTTCCTGCGCGGCCAGCACGCTGGCGTGTTCAACGTCGGATTCAGTGCAGTGTGGCTGGCGGACTTCTACTGGACCTGTTTCTACGGCATCACCTGGTCACTGGCGCGCGGTCGGCTGGCACCGGCGATGGCGGCATCAACGTTGCTGGCGTCGTTCCGTCATGGGGCGATGAAGGCCTGAGTGCGATGCCCGCGGCGCGTATCGCGTCGTGATGGATGGGCACTGCAACGTGCGCCGAATTTGCGTGGCGTCTTGCCGGAAAGGGCATTCGTACTGCCGGAATGGTGCACTGCGTGCCGCCATCGGGTTGCTACAACTGTGGTCGTGAAAGCGTGCTCGATTTTGCAAAACTAAATGAGACGTTCATCACGCTATTGTTGCAGTGCGGTATCGTAATCGTAGAACTTTACACCTGACCAACGGGGTACAGGGACGGTTGTAGTGGCCATGGAGCCGGCAGAACGCGCGTTCGCGCGTGTCGCCAGGCGCATGAGTTCGTCCCAGGTTACCCACCGAACTGCGGCCCCGTGCGGGCCGACCGGGGAAATCACCATGTGGCAGTCGACGACGTCGCGCATTCGCGCGGGCGGTGGATGCGTTCATCCTGAAAAAAACCTGCAGCACCTGCACCCTCGCCGCTGGATGGCGATCGTCGTGCTGATGCTGCTGGCGATGGCACTGCCATCGCTGGCGTCGGCGGCGGCCTATGCGACCGGCGGCAGCAGCCCCTACCGCAATACGGTGCTGTGGCTGACCTGGGGCGGCGGCGCGAATGGCGTCGACAACATCGTGCTCAACGACGGTGCCACCTCGTCCATCGACATGCCGATCGCTGCCGGGGTGAACCTGCGCGTGGACTGCCGGTTGAATACCGCCGAGACCAACGTGCTGCGCAGCTATCGCCCGGGCAACTGGCGTGGCGACAGCCTCGACGACCTGTACAACATCGGTGGCACCGGCACCGCCAACCAGCTGATCGCGGGCATCGCGCGCACGGCCGGCACGTCCAGCTTCAGCATCACCTGCACCTCGACCATGGGCGGTGCGCCGTACCGCCTGCGTGGCGTGGTGATGGCCGACGCCGAGTCGATCAACAACAGCGGCGAGTTCGTCGAAGCCAGCGCGCAGGGCACGTGGAACGTGGTGGAGGTCCGCAAGAACCTGGCCAACAGCACTCCCTACCTGGTGAACAAGTCGACCAGCGGCGGCAACCAGGTCATCCGCTTCGGTCCGGGCAACGACGACAACACGGCCGCGGTTACCTTCCTCAGTTTTGACAACGCCGCGCATGCGCCAGGCAACCTGGCAGTGAACATGGGCTTTTCGATGCGCGGCGGCGGCACCACCGCCATCGCCATCGGCCTGCTGGTGCCGTATGCCGACTTCGGCGATGCACCGCAGAGCTACGGCGACGCCATGCACGTGGTGGACGATCTGCAGTTCCGCTCCGACGGTATTCCGCAGGGCAGCAGCAACTTCAACATCAACACCGCCGCCTATACGCCGGGTGGCCTGGCGCCGCCGCTGACCGATTTCCTCGGCAGCCTGGGCCCGGATACCGAGCAGAAAAGCAGCTACAGCGCTGATGCACTGGGCGATGACAACTTCCCGCAGGTGGGAAGCCGCGAAGAAGATGCGTGGCCGACCAGCTACCGGTTGACGGTGATGCAGGCCGGTACCCAGATCAACCAGCCGGTGGCCTGCGTGGGCAATGGCAGCGTGGCGGGCTGGATCGACTTCAACCGCAATGGCACGTTCGACGCCAGCGAACGCAGCACGACCGCTGCCTGCAGTGGTGGCCAGGCCAACCTGGCTTGGACCGTGCCCACTTCGGTCAGCGCAGGTACCAGCTATGTGCGGCTGCGCTACGCCACCAACGCGACGCAGATCCAGAGCCCGACCGGCGTGGCCGACGACGGCGAAGTGGAAGATCACCGCATCACCATCACCGCACCCGCACTGAAGGTGGTGAAGACCAACAACGCCACCGGGGGTGTCTGGAACTACGGTCAGGCCGGCACCGAGTACACGCTGACGGTGAGCAACACCAGCGATGTGCCGACCGGCAATCCACCGAATGTGCCCGCCGGCCCGATCATCGTGCGCGACCAGCTGCCGGCGGGTATCGTGCCGAACTGGACGGGCGCGCATGTGAGCGGCAACTGGAGCTGCACGGCAAGCGGCCAGGACATCACCTGCACCAGCAACCAGGTGCTGGCCGCGGCGGGCAGTGCCGGTTCGAGCTCGGTGTTCACGCTGCCGGTCACCGTGACCGCCTCGGCGTCGGGCGTGCTGACCAACCACGCCAGCGTGGGCGGTGGCCACGATCCGTTCAACAACGGCACGCCGCCGACGCCGGGCAGCAGCTGCACCGACGCCGACCACTGCACGCGCAGTGACGTGACCGTGCCGGTGACGCGCGTCAGCTATGCCAAGCGTTCCAATACGGCTGGCCCGGTCGCGGTGGGTGCCACGGTGAGCTACACCGTCGACGTCACCGTGGCCGATGGCAATACCCGCGCTGTGCTGACCCTGACCGATACGCTGGGTACCGGCCTGGATTTCGCCAGTGTCAGCAACGCCGGTTCGTTCACCTGCAACGCCGCCAATCCGCTGGTGTGCACGCTGCCGGCCGGCACCGTGCCGGGCACCTACAGCCTGAGCTATGCGGCTACCGTCAACGCCCAGGCCAGCGGCCAGGTGGTCAACACCGTGGTTGGCACCGGCACCGATACGCCGACCTGCAGCAGCACCTGCACCACCACCACGCCGGTGGCGGCGCCGAAGATCTCGGTATCCAAGGCAAGCAGTACGACCGGTCCGGTCGCGGTGGGCGACAGCGTCGCCTATACCGTTACCGTGGTGGTGGCCGATGCGCGTACCCGGGCGGTGACCACGCTGACCGATACGCTGGGCACCGGCCTGGATTTCGGCAGCGTGACCAACGCGGGTGGGTTCACCTGCACGCCGGGCAATCCGCTGGTGTGTACGCTGCCGGCGGGCACCGTGCCGGGCAGCTATGCGTTCTCCTATACCGGCATCGTCAATGCGCAGGCCAGCGGCCAGGTGCGCAATGCGGTGGTGCCGAGTGGCACCGACAACCCGTCCTGCGTGGGCAGCTGCGATACCACGACGCCGATGGCGGCGCCGCAGGTGGTGTATGCCAAGCAGGCATCCACCGGCGGCCCGGTGCGGGTCGGCGACCGCATCGATTACACACTGAGCGTAACCGTGAGCCGTGCGCGTACCACCGGCGTGGTCACCCTCACCGATACCCTGGGCAACGGCCTCGACTTTGCGGGCGTGAGCAGTGCGGGAGCCTTCACCTGCAATGCCGCCAATCCGCTGGTCTGCACGCTGCCAGCGGGCACCGTGCCGGGTACCTACAGCCTCACCTACGGCGCCACCGTCAACGCACAGGCCAGTGGCAGCGTGCGCAATGCGGTGCTCGGCAGCGGCACCGACACCCCGTCGTGCAGCGTGAACTGCGATACCACCACGCCGGTCGCAACGCCGGGGGTGAGCTATGCCAAATCGGTGAGCAGCACCGGTCCGGTTTCCGTGGGCGATCGACTGACCTATACCCTGACCACGGTGGTGGCCAATTCGCGCACCACCGCCGTGGTGACGTTGACCGACACCCTGGGTACCGGGCTGGACTTCGGCGCGGTGACCAGCGCTGGTGCCTACAGCTGCAATGCCGCCAACCCGCTGGTATGCACCTTGCCTGCCGGCACCGTGCCGGGCAGCTACAGCCTGTCCTACACCGCCGTGGTGAACGCGCAGGCCAGTGGCCAGGTCACCAACGCGGTGCTGGGCAGCGGTGGTGACAATCCGTCGTGCGCGGCCAACTGCGATACCACCACGCCGGTAGCCGGCAGTGAGATCGACTACCGGAAAACCTCGGCCGCGGCCGGTGCGGTGAAAGTGGGTGACAGCATCGCCTACACGCTGACTGCCGTGGTCAGCCGGTCGCGCAGCACTGCGGTGCTCACGCTGACCGATACCATGGGCCCGGGCCTGGACTTCGGCGCGGTGACTGCCAGCCAGGGTTTCAGCTGCAATGCGGCCAACCCGCTGGTGTGTACTTTGCCGGCCGGTACCGCGCCGGGCACCTATACGGTGGATTACACCGCGAAGGTGAACGCACAGGCCAAGGGCAGTGTCAGCAACGCGGTGCTGGGCAGTGGCACCGGCACCAATACCTGTACCAGCAACTGCGGTACCACCACGCCGGTGCTGTCGGCGGTGGTGACCTACCACAAGCAGTCCAGCACGGCGGCGCCGATCGATATCGGCGATGCAGTGGACTACACCGTCGAGGTGACGGTCGCCAATTCGCAGACGCTGGATGTGGTGACCCTGACCGACACCCTGGGCCGCGGCCTGGACCTGCAGTCGATCACCCAGCCCGGTCCGTTCACCTGCAACAGCAGCAATCCGCTGGTGTGCACGCTGCCGGCCGGTACCGTGCCGGGCACCTATACGCTGGGCTATCGCGCGCGGGTCAATGCACAGGCCACTGGCAGCGTGCGCAATGCGGTGCTCGGCAGTGGCGGTGATACGCCCACCTGCAGCGGCGACTGCAGCACCGAACATGCGTTGGCCGACCCGCGCGTGGTGCTGGAGAAGCAGTCCGGCCCGGCCAGCGGCACCGACGTGCGCCCGGGCGACCGCCTGCGCTACACCCTGGTTGCGACCGTTGAACGCGCCGCCCTGCGGCAGCCGCTGCAGCTGGTGGATACACCGGATGCAGGGTTGAGCATCGAAAGCCTGCCTGCCGGGTGCATGCAGCAGGGCACTGACATCGTATGCACGGTGCCGGCAGGTACCGCAGTTGGCCGCCACGAGTATGTCTACCAGGCGATCGTCAACCAGGAGGCGCGTACCCAGGTGCTGAACCGCCTGCGCGGTCAGTACCCGGACGGTTCGCCGCCACCGGAGTGCACGACCTGCGAAACGCACCACAAGGTGATCTCTGATTTCTCGCTGCGCATCACCAAGACCGCCAGCCCGCGCCGGGTGAAGGTGGGCGACCTGGTGCGCTACCAGCTGGTGGTGGAGAACGTGGGGGGCAGTCACTGGCGCGATGGCGTGGTGGTCGATACGCCGCCGCCGGGCTTCAGTTACGTGGATGGCTCGATGCGCGTGGCCGACGATGACGGTGCGTTCGCGCTGGCCAGCAGCCAGTCGCCGCTGCGCATCGGTGCGGTGGATATCGCGGTTGGCCGCAGTGCCACCATCACCTACCTGCTGCGGGTTGGCGCCGGCGTGCGCGCCGGCAACCATGTGAACCAGGCGGTGGCGACGGCCGATGACGGCAGCCCGTTGTCGAACGTGGCGACTGCCGAAGTGGCGATGGATGCCGACCCGCTGCTGGAAGACAGCCTGGTGTTCGGCACCGTGTTCGATGACCGCGATGGTGACGGTTGGCAGGACAGCGCCGAGCTGACCGGTGTACGCGCGCAGGGCGGTTTCGCGGCCTCCGTATATGTGGCGGGCTCGACCACGCTGGATCGGGGCGATGGCCCGCAACCGCTGGCCGATGCCAGTGCGCCCCTGCTGCACGGCGTGCAGATCGGCGTGGTGCATGGACGTGCGTCGACCTCCGATACCACCGAAGCGCACCAGGTGGTGTTGCGCCAGCGCCTGCGCGAGCTGGCCTTCAGCGATGACTTCGTGCTGGAAAGCGCGCAGGGGCATCGCCTGCGGATGGATGCGCAGGGCGCCACGCGGGTGCAGCGCAGTGGCGATGCCGGCAAGGGCCTGACCGCCGCCGCGCCGACCGTGCGCCGTGAGGTCGCACGCGTGGCCGACGGCTACGAGGTGGCCTATGTGATCGGCAACGAGGGCATCCAGGAGCAGGGCATTCCCGGGGTACGCCTGGCCACGGTGGAAGGCCTGCTGGTGGAGACCGATCCGTTCGGCCGCTACCACCTGGCCGACGTGCACGGCGGCGATGCGCGGCTGGGCCGCAACTTCATCATCAAGCTGGACCCGGCCACGATACCGGCCGGTGCCGAGCTGACCACCGAGAATCCGCTGTTGCGGCGGGTGACCCAGGGTGTGCCGACGCGCTTCAGCTTCGGCGTGCGCCTGCCGCCATCGCCACAGGCAGCGGCCGAACGCATGGAACTGGCATTGGGCGAGGTGCTGTTTGCCCCGGGCAGCAGCGAGCTGCGCGCCAGTTATCGCCCGGTGCTGGTGAAGATGGCCGAAGTGGTGGACCGCTACCAGGGCGGTGACGTGGTGATTGCCGCCAATGGCGAAAGCCAGGTGCTGGCCTTTGCCCGCGCCGCAGTGGTGCGCGATGCCCTGCAGGCCGAGGTGACCGAGCGTGCACGCGCTGGCCTGACCGTGCAGCTGCGCACCGATGTGCAGGACCCGCATTCCCTGCTGGCGGGTGTTGATGCCGGTGGCGCGCTGCTGGGCAACGTGTTGTTCGACACCGACAAGGCGATCGTGCGTGAGGAATTCAAGCCGCTGCTGGCGGCGATCGCTGCGCGCCTGGAGAAGATGGGTGGTGGCCAGGTCAGCCTGGTCGGGCACACCGATGTGCGCGGCAGCCATGCCTACAACCAGGCGCTGGGCCTGCGTCGTGCCGATGCCGTGTTCGAGGCATTGCGCAGCCAGCTCAGCCCCGCCGTGCAGCAGCGCCTGCGCGTCCGCAACGAGGAGAGCGCCGCCACCCGTGCGGCGGCCCGCCAACAGGAGGCCCGCCGATGAGCGCGCATCACACCGCTGCCCGCCGTGCGGCCTGCCTGCCGCGTGCGGCCCTGTACCAGGCAATGCTGCTCGGGCTTGCCGGCGCCGTCCAGGCCGCGCCGCCTGCCGCCGAGCCGGCACCGATCCGCTGCGATGGCAGCCAGTGCAACGCTGAAGGCGAACTGCTGTTCCGCCTGCGTTCGCGCAGCTACGACGAGCCGGTGACCGAAGGCACCTCGACGCGGTCGTCGTCGCAGGTGCTGCAGCCGGACCGCCGGGTCAGCCTGGCGATCGATGAACCCGGCAAAGCGACGGTCCGCGGCGAGTTCATGATCCGCCTGCCGGAAGGGGGCGCGATCTGGGCCACTGAAGACCCGGCGATGGGCGAGCCCGAGCTGTCGGTGTCGGCGCCGGGCATGGTTGCCTTTGACGAAGGCCGGATCGTGCGGCCGGTCGAGTTCTACGTGCGTGGCAATTACACCGCCTTCATCAAGCGCCTGGAAGTGAGCCTCTACCGTGGCAGCGATACCGACCGGGTCGCGCCACTGGCGCAGTTCGAGTTGCCGGTGGCTGCGGTCGCGCAGGGCAGCTGGGATGGCACGCTGCCGGCATCGACGCCACTGCGTCGCGGCGACCGCCTGGTCTACGTGCTGCGTGCCTTCGATGCGGAGGGCAATGTCGATGAAACCACCGAGCAGTCGATGCAGCTGGTGACCCCGGCGGAGTTCGAGCGCGGCAACCAGCAGTTGCGTGACGCGCTGGAGGACCGCCGCGGGACCGCGGTGGATGCCAACCAGGCAGCGTCGTTGTCGCTGCTGCAGCAGGTGTTCGACAGCAATGGCCTGCGCCAGCAGAACATCCCGGTGTACGGTTCACGCGTGCGCCTGCGCGGACGTGACCTGCCGCTGGGCGCGGCGCTGAAGATCAACGGCGACAGCTATCCGCTGGACCAGGACCGCAAGTTCGCCGCCGAGTACCTGATGCCGATCGGCCGCCACGCCTTCGATGTGCGCGTTGAACGACCGGATGCACCGGCCATCGCGCGCACGCTGGAGGTGGATGTCAGTGGCCAGTACCTGTTCGGTGTCGGCCTGGCCGATATCACCGTGTACCAGAACAAGGCCAGTGGGGCAGGGCAGGACCTGGCCAGGGGGGGGCGCAACGATGACGTGCTCAGTGACGGCCGCCTGGCTTTCTACCTGAAGGCCAAGACCCTTGGCCGCTACCTGCTGACCGCGCAGGCCGACACCCAGAACCGTCCGCTGGACGACCTGTTTACTGGTTTCACCACCGCCGATCCGCGCGATCTGTTCCGCAGCCTCGACCCGGACCTGTATTACCCGACCTATGGCGATGATTCGCTGACCCAGCGTGATGTCGACAGCATGGGGCGCTTCTACCTGCGCATGGATTGGGACAAGAACCAGGCGCTGTGGGGCAACTACAACACCGGCCTGAGCGGCACCGAGTACGCGCAGTACGTGCGTTCGCTGTACGGGGCGGCATTGTCGTGGCGATCCCGTGGTGCCAATGCCTGGGGCGATGCGCGCAGCGAGCTGCGCCTGTTCGGTTCGCAGGCCGAAACCGCGCCCGGCCATAGCGAGTTCATCGGTACCGGCGGCAGCCTGTACTACCTGCGCCATGCCAGCATCCTCAGTGGCTCGGACCAGGTGGTGCTGGAGATCCGTGACCGTACCACCGGCCGCGTCGAGCAGCGCGTGCCGATGGTGCGCGGCGCCGACTACGAGATCGACGCATTGCAGGGCCGCATCCTGCTGACCCGGCCGCTGGCCCAGCTCAGTCGCGAGAACCTGCGCCGGATCAGTCGCGACGTGCCACTGGACGGTTACGAGCAGCGCCTGATCGTCGACTACGAATGGGTGCCAACCGGGTTCGACAGCGACGACATCACTGCAGGCGTACGTGGCAAGCACTGGTTCGGTGATCACGTGGCAGTGGGTGCGACCTATGTGGACGAGCAGCGCGCCGGCCAGGACTACTCGCTGAAGGGGGCGGACCTGACCCTGCAGGCCGGGCGAGGCACCTACCTGAAGGTCGAGCACAGCCGCAGCGAGGCCACCAGTGCGCCCGTGTTCTTCTCCGACAACGGCGGCCTCAGCTTCAGTCGCCTCAATCCTGAAGGCCCGCGCGAAGGCGAGGCGACCGCCGTCGAGGCCCGCGTCAATCTGCGCGAGCTGGGCTGGACCCGGCGTGACTGGAGTGCCGGTGCCTGGTGGCGCCAGGTTGATGGCGGCTATTCGGTCGGGCGTTTCGACACCGGCCAACGCGTGCGCGAGCAGGGTGCCGAACTGCTCGGCTATATGACCGACGATTTCAGTGTGTATGCCCGCTACAGCGAGGCACGGCGGGGCGCGGAGTCGCTGATCCAGGCGCAGGCCACCGCCGAATGGCGGATCGGCGAGAACGATCGCCTGTCAGCCGAACTGCGTCGGGTGCAGGAGGACCGGGGCAGCGGTAGCAACGTCGCAGGTGTACTGGCTGCTGCACGCTATACCCATCGCATCGGAACCTCGCTGGATGTGTACGGTGGAGGCCAGCTGACGGTGGATGACGACCATGGCCGCTATGCCGACAATGACGCGGTGGTGGCGGGTGGCACCTGGACCTTCGCCAATCTGTCCACGATCGGCGCCGAAGTCAGTGACGGCGATCGCGGCAGTGCCGCACAGGTCAATGCCGAGTACCGGCTGACCCCACAGCACAGCTTCTATGGTGCGTTCACCCAGTCCACCGACCGCAGCGAGTACGACCCTCTGTTCAGCCCCAATGCGCAGGATGGGTGGACGCTGGGCCAGCGCTGGCGCCTGTCCGACCAGGTCAACGTGTTCAATGAAAGCCAGTTCCTCAAATCCGGGCAGGACTCCGGGCTGGCGCACACCTTCGGCATGGACTTCTATCCGGCGGTGGGCTGGAATGCCGGCTTCACGCTGAGCAACGGCAAGCTCGACGCCAGCAGTGGCCAGGTCGACCGCAAGGCGGTGAGCCTGTCCGGTGGTCGCACCTCGCCGGGCACTGAGTGGCAGAGCAAGCTGGAGTGGCGTCGCGATACCGGCGCGGAGCGGCGCACGCAGTGGGTGAGTACCAATCGCCTGAGTCATCGGCTCAACGACAGCTGGCGTATTGCCGCGCGCTTCAACTATGCCGACACCGATGATGCGATCAATCCGGTGGCCGGCGCGCGTTTCATCGAGGGCAACCTGGGCTTCGCCTACCGTCCGTGGGACAACGATCGCTGGGCGTTGTTCGGCCGCTACAGCTATCTGTATGACCTGTCGAGCATGGGCCAGGTCAACGGCGTGGACTATGACCAGCGCACCCAGGTGCTTTCGCTGGAAGGCGTCTACCGCATCGACCTGCGCTGGGAAGTGGCCGGCAAGCTGGCACGCCGCGAAGGCGAGGTGCGCTACGGGCGCGGCAGCGGACCGTGGTTCGATTCAGCCACGAACTTCGCTGCGGGGCAGCTGCGCTACGACCTGTCCTACCAGTGGCATGGCCTGCTGGAGTACCGCCTGCTGGATGTGCGTGACGGCGGCGCCCGGCAGGGGTGGCTGGCCGGTGTCGACCGCGATATCGGGCGCAATTTCCGCGTCGGCGTGGGCTACAACTTCACCGACTTCAGCGATGACCTGACGAAATTCGACTACACCCACCGCGGCTGGTACCTGAACCTGGTGGGGCGGTATTGAGGAAAGCAGCCGAGCGCAGGCTCGGCTCTACAGGAACCGCACCGCCGGGCGATGCCCGGCGAGCCGTCAGTCCTGCTTCAACAGCTCGACCAGCTGGCGCAGGCGATAGGGCTTGGGCAGGAACTCCACCTGCTCCGGCAGCGGCGGCAGCTGCGAGCGCGCATAGCCGGAAGACAGGATCATGCGTGCCTGCGGCTGCTCTCGGGCGACGTGCTCGCTCAGTTCGATGCCGGACATGCCGTTGGGCATGCTGATATCGCTGAACACCACGTCGAAGCGCGCTTCGCCCTTGAGCAGCTCCGCCGCCTCGTGGCCATCGGCGGTGGTGGCCACCTCGATGCCGAAATCGCGCAGGGCCAGGCCGATCATCTCGCGCAGATCGTTCTGGTCCTCCACCATCAGTACGCGGATCGGTTCATCGGTCATGGGCTGGGTCCTCCGTTGCGGGTAGCAGCAGGCTGACCGTGGTGCCGACACCGGGCGTGGTGGACACATCGACGAAGCCGCCGCTCTGGGTAGTGAATCCGAACACCTGGCTCAGGCCCAGGCCGCTGCCCTTGCCGATGTCCTTGGTGGTGAAGAAGGGTTCGCTGGCGCGCTCGGCGATGTCAGCGGCCATGCCATGGCCTTCGTCACAGACGCTGAGGGTGACATAGCCGCGTTGCAGCGTAGTGTCCGCATCCGGGTCGAGCCGATGTTCCAGCGCGGTTCCGATCAGGATGCGCCCGCCATCGATGGTGGCCTCCACGGCATTTGCCACCAGATTGGCCAGGGCAGCCTGCAGCTGCATCGCGTCGGTGCACACCTGCGGCAGGCCCGGCGTGAGGCAGGCGTCCAGCGTCACCGTGGGCGGGCAGGCGCGCTGCAGGCCCGGCAGCCATTGCCGTACCAGCGTGTTGATGTCCAGCGGTTCGCGGATCAAGGTCTGGCCCGTGCTGAAGGCCAGCAGCTGGCGAGTCAGCAGGGCGCCGCGGTCGGTGGCCGCCTGCGCAGCGTCCAGCAGCTCGGCGGCGCGGGCATCGTCACCGCTGACGCGCAGCGACAGCAGGTCCAGTGCGTTGCCGATGGTGGTCAGCAGGTTGTTGAACTCGTGCGACAGGCCGCGGCTGAGCCGGCCAACCGTCTCGAACTGCTGGGTGTTGCGCAGCGCGCGCTGGGCATCCCGCAGCAGTCGCTGTGCCTGCCATTGCTCGGTGATGTCGCGGGTGATCTTGACGAAGCCAAGCAGTTCGCCGGCTTCGACGACCGGCTCGATGACCACGCTGGCACGGAACGACGAGCCATCACGGCGTACCCGCCAGCCTTCACTGGCAACATGGCCCTGCTGCGCCGCGAGGCGGAGCAGGCGCTGCGGTTCGCCGGCCTCGCGGTCGGTGGCCAGGTAGAAACGACCGAAGTGCGTACCCACCACTTCATCGGCTGAATAGCCCTTGATGCGCTCCGCGCCCGGGTTCCAGCTGCAGACGATGCCTTCGGGATCGAGCAGGTACAGCGCATGGTCGCGCACGCTGTCGATCAACAGTCGCAGTTGTCGGGAAGGGTCCGTCAGCACGGACGTCGTAGAAGCGGCAGCGTCCACGTGGAAATAAGTGTTACCCCTGAGAGGGACGTGAAGCTAGGCAGTGCAGTGTGAAGGATGCGTGCACGGCAGGCACGTGCCATTGGTCCTGTGCGGCTGAATGCGACAGGGAGTACCATCACCCACCCTTTGTCTTCTGGAACCGACCTGCATGCGTCCTGGTGCGACTACGCGTGACCGCTGGATCTGGATGACCTCTGCCGTGCTGCTGGCGGCGACCATCGCGCTGGAACTGGTGGTGCCGCTGGGATACGCGGTCTGGCTGGCCTATTTCCTGGCCGTGGGCGTCACGGTGTTCCAGCGCAGTGCGCGCGCGCCGTTCGTGGTCGCGATGATCGCCTGCGCCCTGCTGGTGATCGGCTTCAACGTGGCGCCAGCCAGCAACAACTCGTCGTTCTCGTTCGTCAACCGCACCATTGGTGGCTGCGCCTTCCTGATGATCGCGCTGATCGTCTCGCGCGCGATCCAGGCCCGGCGCCAGGCGATGCGCGCCCTCTGGTTGCAGGAAGCCGAGAACGCGGTGGCGATGAGCCTGCGCGGCGACCTCGGGCCGGAGCAGATCGCAGAAGCGGCGGCAACGCACCTGGCCGGCCAGTTGGATGCCGACGTGGGCGCGGTCTATCGCCTGGAAGGTGGGCGGCTGCAGTTGACCGGTGGCATGGCGCTGCCTTCTGGCACGCCAGCGTCGCTGGCCCTGCAGGAAGGCCTGGCCGGGCAGGTGGCGCGTGACGAGCGGATCCGCCACCTGTATGGCGATGACGCCGCGGTACTCGACCTGCAGACCAGCCTCGGGCGTGTGCCGGTGCGCGAGCGGATCCTGGCGCCGATCAGCAGCGACGGCGCCGTGGTCGGCGTGATCGAACTGGGCCGCGCACGCATCGGCGGGCAGCGCGACCTCGACGACGAACTGCTGGAGCGCTGCGCCGAAACGATCGGCATGGCGCTGCGCGCCTCGCTGCTGCGCGCGCAGCTGGTGGTGCTGCTGGAGGAATCGCAGCGCCAGGGCGAGGAGCTGCAGGCCCAGCAGGAAGAACTGCGCGTGGCCAACGAGGAACTGGAAGAGCAGAGCCGCAGCCTGATGCAGTCGCAGGGACACCTGGAGCAGCAGCAGGCCGAGCTGGAACAGAGCAACGTGCAGCTGGAAGAGCGCACCCACGAGCTGGAAGCGCAGAAGCAGGCACTGCTGGTCGCGCAGAGCCAGCTGGTACGCAACAGCAACGAGCTGGCTGCCACCTCGCGCTACAAGTCCGAGTTCCTGGCCAACATGTCGCACGAGCTGCGCACGCCGCTGAACAGTTCGTTGATCCTGGCCAAGCTGCTGGCCGACAACAAGGACGGCACGCTCACCGCAGAGCAGGTGAAGTACGCACGCGCGATCCTGTCGTCCAACAACGACCTGCTGGCGTTGATCAACGACATCCTGGACCTGTCGCGCATCGAGGCCGGCCATGTCGAGCTGGCCGACGAAGTCGTGGTGGTGGACAGCGTGCTGCAGCGCCTGCGCGAGACGTTCGAGCCGATGGCGCGGCAGAAGGGCCTGGCCCTGCAGATCGAGGCCGATGCGCTGGCGCCAAGCCAGCTGGTGGCCGACAACCAGCGCCTGCAGCAGATCCTGAAGAACCTGCTTGCCAATGCGCTGAAGTTCACCGAACACGGCAAGGTCAGCCTGCAGGTCCGTGCAGGGGGTAATGGCCGTGTCCGCTTCGAAGTCTGCGATACCGGTATCGGCATCGCCCACGAGCAGCTGCAGGTGATCTTCGAGGCCTTCCGCCAGGCCGACGGCAGCACCCGGCGTCGCTACGGTGGCACCGGCCTGGGCCTGTCGATCTCGCGCGATCTGGCCGAACGCATGGGCGGCACCATCCAGGTCGACAGTGAGCCTGGCCGCGGCAGCTGCTTCATCCTGGAGCTGCCGCTGCAGGGGGCGCCTGCGCTTGAAGCGGATGCGGCGCCCGCTGCTGCCGTCGCGGCGCCAGCGGTTGCGCCTGTGCATGTACCCGCGCCCGCTGCGCCGGTGATTGCATCCGGCGCGGTCACGGCGGAGGCCAGCGTGGCCGACGACCGTGGCCGGCGCCAGCGCGCAGGCCGGCTGATCCTGGCCGTGGAAGACGATGCCACCTTCGCCGAAGCGCTGGTGGTGCTGGCCCACGAGCTGGACTTCGACTGCGTGGTGGCCAGCACGGCGGAAGAAGCGCTGGCACTGGCCAGCGAGCTGCGCCCGAACGGCATCCTGCTCGATATCGGCCTGCCCGATGTGTCCGGCCTGAGCGTGCTGGAGCGCCTGAAGCGAAATCCGGACACCCGCCACATCCCGGTCCACGTGGTTTCGGCGATGGAGCGCGGCCAGGTCGCACGCGAGCTGGGTGCGATCGGCTTCGCGATCAAGCCGACCACGCGCGAGCGGTTGGTGACGGCCATCGAGCAGCTGGAACAGACCAGCCAGCGCGACATGCGGCGCCTGTTGATCGTCGAGGACGACAGCGAGCTGCGCCACAACCTGGAACTGCTGCTGGGCCGCGATCAGCTGCAGATCGTTGCAGTGGGTACCCTGGCCGGCGCGCTGGAACAGCTCAGCACGGTTACCTTCGACTGCATGGTGATGGACCTGTCGCTGCCGGATGGCAGTGGCTACGACCTGCTCGAGCACATGGCCGGCAACGATGACGTCGGCTTCCCGCCGGTGATCGTCTACACCGGCCGCGCGCTCAGCCGCGAGGAAGAGCAGCGCCTGCGTCGCTATTCCAAGAGCATCATCATCAAGGGCGCGCGCTCGCCCGAACGCCTGCTGGACGAGGTGACCCTGTTCCTGCACAGCGTCGAGGCCAGCCTGCCGACCGACCAGCAGCGCCTGCTGCGCGAGGCGCGCCGGCGCGACACCGTGCTCGACGGCCGTACCGTGTTGCTGGCAGAAGACGATGTCCGCAACATCTTCGCGCTGTCCAGCGTGCTCGAACCCCTCGGCGTGACGCTGGAGATCGCGCGCAATGGCCAGGAAGCGGTCGATCGCCTGGCCGAGCGCGAAGTCGATCTGGTGCTGATGGACATCATGATGCCGGAGAAGGACGGCCTGGCCGCGATGCGCGAGATCCGCGCGCAGCGCCACCTGCAGGACCTGCCGATCATCGCGCTGACCGCCAAGGCGATGCCGGACGACCGTGAGCGTTGCCTGCAGGCCGGTGCCAACGATTACATCGCCAAGCCCATCGATGTCGACAAGCTGGTCTCGCTGTGCCGGGTCTGGTGCTCGCGGCAATGAACGAGCAGGCCCTGTTCGACCTGGAGTTGAAAGTGCTGCTGGAAGCGCTGTACCAGCGCTACCACTACGACTTCCGCAGCTACGCGGTGTCGTCGCTGCGGCGGCGCATCCGCCAGGCGATGCAGCGCTACGAGTGCGAGCGGCTGGCCGACCTGCAGCACCGCCTGCTGCACGAGCCGGACCTGTTCGCGCAGGCGATGCAGTTCTTCACCGTGCAGGTGTCGGAGATGTTCCGTGACCCGGCCTATTTCCGCGAGCTGCGCGAGCAGGTGGTGCCGGTGCTGCGCACCTATCCGTCGGTGAAGCTGTGGGTGGCCGGTTGCAGTACGGGCGAAGAAGTGTGGTCGCTGGCGATCCTGCTGCACGAGGAAGGCCTGCTCGAGCGCAGCATCGTCTATGCCACCGACATCAATCCGGCAGCGCTGGCCACCGCCGAAGCCGGTGCCTATGGCATCGACCGCATGGCCCAGTTCAGCCGCAACTACCTGGCGGCCAGCGGTACCGCTTCGCTCTCCGACTACTACGCCACGGCCTACGATGGCGCGGTGTTCGACCGCCAGCTGCGCCGCAACGTGGTGTTCGCCGACCACAGCCTGGCCACCGACACTGTGTTCTCCGAAGTGCACCTGGTGTCGTGCCGCAATGTGCTGATCTATTTCAACCGCGACCTGCAGGATCGCGCGGTGGGCCTGTTCCGCGAAGCACTGGTGCATCGCGGCTTCCTTGGCCTGGGCAGCAAGGAATCGCTGCAGTTCGGTCGCCACCACGGTGCGTTCGAGGTCTGCTCGCGCGAGCATCGCCTGTACCGGAAGGTCGCCTGATGGCGTCGCTGACACGCCCGGCCGTGCTGGTGATCGGCGCCTCTGCCGGTGGGGTCGCGGCTCTGCAGGCGGTGCTCGGCGCGCTGCCGGCGGCGCTGCCCGCGCCGGTGCTGGCCGTGCTGCACCTGCCACGCGACCGCAGCAGCCGCATCGCCGAAGTGCTGGCGCCGTACTGCGCGCTGCCGGTTCGCGAGGCCGAGGACAAGCAGCCGCTGCAGCCCGGCACGGTGACCTTCGCGCCACCGGACTATCACCTGCTGGTGGAAGACGCCGGTTCGCTGGCGTTGTCGGTCGACGCCCCGGTGCTGTTTTCGCGCCCGGCCATCGATCCGCTGTTCGAGTCGGCAGCGGCGGTGTTCGGTGTGCAGGTGCTGGCCCTGCTGCTGACCGGTGCCAGCAGTGACGGCAGCGAAGGGGTGGCCGCCGTGCGCGCCGCTGGCGGCCGCGCCTGGCTGCAATGTCCCGAGGAGGCCGAGGCATCGATGATGCCGGCCTCCGCCCTGCAGCACGCTGGCGCTGATGCCGTGCTGCCCCTTGAACTGATGTGCCGTCGCCTGAAGGAGTTGTTTGCATGAACCTGCTGCCACCGGACCCTGCGCAGTCGCAGACCCCGGTCAACCTGCTGATCGTCGATGACGTGCCGCAGAACCTGGTAGCCATGCAGGCGCTGCTGCAGCGCGAGGGCGTGAACCTGCTGCTTGCGGGCTCCGGTGCGCAGGCGCTGGAGCTGCTGCTGGAGCACGAGGTGGCGTTGGCATTGCTGGACGTGCACATGCCGGAGATCGACGGCTTCACCCTGGCCGAGCTGATGCGCGGTTCGCACCGCAGCCGCGATGTGCCGATCATCTTCCTGACCGCCTCGCCGGATGACCCGGTGCGTGCCTTCAAGGGCTACGAAACCGGCGCGGTCGATTTCCTGCACAAGCCAGTCGCCCCGCAGGTGATCCTGAGCAAGGTCAACGTCTTCATCGAGCTCTACCAGCAGCGCCAGCTGCTGAAAGCGCGCAACGAGGCGCTGGAACGTTCGCTCAAGCTCAACGAGACGATGGCGGCCGTGCTTACCCATGACCTGCGCACGCCGCTGTCGGCGATCCTGCTGTGTGCCGACAAGCTGGCGCTGGAGCTTCCCGGGGACAATGCCGGTGCGCAGCAGACCCTGAAGTACCTGGAAGCCAGCACCCTGCGCATGGCGCGGATGGTCGAGCAGCTGCTGGACTTTTCGCGGATCCGCAGCGGCGGACTGCGCCTGCAGGCCAGTGCCTGCGATCTTGCGGAGGTGACGCGTGCAGTGGTGGCCGAAGCGGGCAGCGCCCACGGCCACGCGCGGGTCCATCTCGACATGCAGGGCGATACCCGCCTGCAGGGTGATCTGGATCGGCTCGGCCAGGTCGCCGCGAACCTGGTCGGCAATGCGCTCACCCATGGCAGCGAGGCGAGGGTGGAGGTGGACGGCCGCGATCCGCGCAGCGTGCTGCTGCGGGTGAGCAACGCCGGGCGGATCGACGACGCGCTGCTGCCGCGATTGTTCGAGCCGTTCAAGGCCAGTTTCCACCCCAGCAATGGCCTGGGGCTGGGCCTGTACATCGTTGATCAGTTCGTCCGCGCCCACGGCGGCCGCATCGGCGCGCGCAACGAGGCCGGGCAGGTGGTGTTCGAGGCGACGCTGCCACGGCGCTCTGAAAGCCCGGGAACCGCGGCAAGCTGAATTCTTCAGCAAGCGTGGCGTGGATCTGAGACGGGCTCGTCCGCAACTGCTACCGTTGCGGTACATATTGCCAAGGAAGCACCATGCCACTGCGTGCGATCGCCTATGTCAGCCGGGCGCTGCCGGATCTCTCCGCTGGACGGCTGCAGGCGCTGGTGGACGATGCGGCCCGCTTCAACAAGATGGCCGGGGTGACCGGCGTGCTGCTGCACGACGGCAGGCGTTTCCTGCAGTACATTGAAGGGCCGCCGGATGGCATCGACTCGGTCTACGAACGCATCCTGCAGGCCGGCAGCCATATCGACATCATTGAACTGGCGCGCGGCCGCCTGGGACAGCGCCAGTTTCCGTACTGGTCGATGCGCGCGCTGCCGGTGGAGGAGGCGCTGTTGCGCCAGCTGTCATCCAGTGACTGGTCGGGTTTTACCCGTACCCTGCAGGGCGATCGCTCCGCACCGACGCCGGTGGATCTGCTCGACAACGTTGTGCAGCCAGCGCTGCACGCCGGCTGAGCGTCAGCGCCAGGTACCGCCGCCGCAATAGGCGGCATGCAGCGCCTGCAGCACGCCCAATGCGGGCCCTTCCTGCATGCGGTAGTGGATGGCCTGCGCTTCGCGCCGGGTCGCCACGATGTCCAGTTCGCGCAGCACGGCCAGGTGCTGCGACAGCGCGGATGCGCTCAATCCGGTCAGCGCCTGCAGTTCCGGTACCGGGGCTTCGCCTTCGACCAGGCGGCACAGCACGCGCAGGCGGGCAGGATGGGCCAGGCGCTTGAGCAGCGCAGCAGCCTGTGCGGCGTGCTCGGCCATCGCGGCGCTGTCGAGCGGGGTGCCGGGCATGGTTGACCTTTTTGTTTAGAAGCGTCTAATTTAGATAAATCTAAATAAAAGGGCAATCCCATGAATGGCGTGAATGAGGGCAGGGCATGAACCTGCCTTGGACTGCGGTGGCTGGCGGGGCGCTGATCGGCGCCGCCGCGGTGCTGTTGCTCGCCACCCTCGGCCGCGTGGCCGGTATCAGCGGGATCGCCGCAGGCATCCTGCGCGCAGCGAATGGCGAGCGCGGATGGCGCTGGGCCTTCCTGTCCGGCCTGCTTGCAGCGGCCGGGCTGGTGCTGTGGTGGCAATCGCTGCCCGACGCGTCGCCGCGGGTACTGCTGCGCGACGCCTTGCCTGCCTGGCAGTTGATCGGCGCCGGCCTGCTGGTGGGCTTCGGCACCCGCTTGGGCAGTGGCTGTACCAGTGGCCACGGCGTCTGTGGCATGGCGCGCGGCTCGAAGCGCTCGCTGCTGGCGGTGCTGGTGTTCATGGCCTGCGCGATGCTCACCACCTTCCTCATCCGCCACGGCGGAGGCCTGGCATGAGCCGCGCGACAGGGGCCGCGGCAGCGGCAGGTGCGCTGTTCGGCGCGGGGTTGGCGCTTTCGGGGATGACCGATGCGCGCCGTGTAATCGGCTTCCTCGACATCGCGGGTGATTTCGATCCCACCCTGATGTGGGTGCTGGGCTCGGCGATGCTGGTCAGTGCGGTCGGGCAGCGCTGGGCGCTGCGCCGCGCGCAGCCGTGGTTCGCGGTGCGATTCCAGCTGCCCAGTGCGCGTGATGTCGATGCCCGCCTGCTGCTGGGTGCCGCACTGTTCGGTATCGGCTGGGGATGGGCGGGCTACTGCCCGGGACCGGCCATCGCCGGGCTGGCAGTCGCATCGCGTGAAGCACTGTGGTTCGTGCCTGCGATGCTTGCAGGTTTCTGGCTGCACGATCGCGTCGTCCGTTGAGGCTTCACCCCTGTGTCACCCTGCGTGCGGTCAGATCCAGGGTTCACGGGGAAAGGAGCGCAACGACATGGTTCGGATGAAGTGGACGGGCAGGGCAATGCTGGCGGTCGCACTGGCCGCTGCGGTGGCACCGGCGCTGGCCTGCACGCGCGCGGTGTACCTGGGCGACAACGGCGATGTGATCACCGCGCGCTCGATGGACTGGAAGGTCGACGTGGCGACCAACCTCTATGTACTGCCGCGCGGCATCGCGCGCACCGGCCAGGCCGGGCCGAAGTCGCTGGCCTGGACGGCACGCTACGGTTCGGTGGTGGCCACTGGCTACGACGTATCGACCACCGATGGTATGAACGAGAAAGGCCTGGTGGCCAACCTGCTGTGGCTGGTCGAATCGGAGTATCCGCAGCAGCGCGGCAACAAGCCGGGCCTGGCGATCTCGCTGTGGGCGCAGTATGTGCTGGACAATTTCGCGACCGTGGACGAGGCGGTGGCGGCGCTGAAGCGTGAGCCGTACTCGATCGTCACCGACAAGGTGCCGGGCGAGGACCGCCAGGCAACGCTGCACCTGTCGCTGTCCGATGCGACCGGCGACAGTGCCATCGTCGAGTACATCGGCGGGCGCCAGGTGATCCACCATGACCGCCGCTACCAGGTGATGACCAACTCGCCGATCTTCGAGCAGCAGCTGGCACTCAACAGCTACTGGCAGCAGATCGGTGGCACGGTGATGCTGCCGGGTACCAACCGCTCGTCCGACCGATTCGCGCGTGCGTCGTTCTACATCAACGCCATTCCCAAGGCCGAGGATCCGGTGGAAGCGCTGGCCAGCGTGTTCAGCGTGATCCGCAATGCGTCGGTGCCGTACGGCATCACCACGCCGGGCGAGCCGAACATCTCATCGACGCGCTGGCGCACGGTGGCCGACCACAAGCGGCGGTTGTACTTCTTCGAATCGGCGCTGACCCCCAACACCTTCTGGGTCGATCTGAACAAGGTCGATTTCGGCGGCCAGGTGCTCAAGCTCGACCTTGGGAAGGACCAGCGCAATACGTTCGCCGGCGATGCACTGGGCCACTTCGTACCCAGTGCACCGTTCGCCTTCCTCGGCATCGACGGCTAGCGCGCGGCCTGGTCCGGCACGTCCTTCGGATAGACCGCCAGCACGCTGCAGCCCGGGCGGGCGAAGCGCGGCGTGCTGGCGCGCATGTCGCCGGGGATCCCGGACGGCGTCTCCACGATGCGATCGCCCGGGTTGCCACAGATCAGGCCGTTCTGGAACCCGGACTGGAATTCCACCGAGGTGGCCCCGGCCAGGATCGAGCAGCTGCCGGCAAGTTCGACGCGGTAGTACCGGTTGCCGCCATTGCGGCGCGGATTGGTCTCCACCACCACGCCCTGGGGATCCTCGTTCCAGCTGCGCACATGGCGGGTGGCGAAGCAGAATGCAGGCGAGGCCTGGAAGGTATGGCGCGGGCTGCTGTCGCCACGGCTGGTTTTGCCCGTGGCGGTCACGTTCACCCGCGGCAGGGTGGCCGCGTACAGGCGGCTGCTCTGGCGTGCGGTGCTGGCGAATTCCCGGTTGTCGATGGGGGTGACACTGCCGACGCCGCAGCGGCGGCCATCCACCATCACCTGTTCGCTGGGACGGCCGCAGGCCCAGCCTGAAGGTGCCTCCAGCCGCAGTGCGCTGGCTTCGTTGACGCCCGGGCAGGCTGCGTTGAAATCGATGCGGTAGGCCTGGCCCTTGCCGTCACGGACCGCGATGGCGGTCGGCGTCTCCTGCTCGACCTGGCGTACGTCACGTGCGTCCAGGCAGTGCGGTGCGGGTGCGATGCGCTCGGCGGCCGGTGGCGTGGCCGGGGCCTGGGCCTGGGCGGCCAGGGGAAAGACGCTGGCCAGTGCCAGCGGAAGCAATCGGATCATGCTGTTCATCCTGCCATCCCTGCGTCTGGAACCGTCTGGAACATAGCATGGCCGGCGCCGGGGCCGCGTTGCAGGGAAATGTCAGCACGCGCACACTCGTCATATGGGCGCGATCTTCCACCTGCGGCACTACGGCCAGGCCACCGGCCTGGACCGCCACGACTATGCGCAGTGGGTGCTGCCGCTGCAGGGCGAGCTGCAGTTCGAGATGGAGGGGCGCGGTGGGCGCTTGGACCTGCTGCAGGGGGCGTTCGTTGCAGCCGGCGAAGCGCATGACCAGATGGCCGACGGTCCCAATGGTTTCGTGATTGTCGATTGCGCGCCCGGTGTGCTCGATGACGATACCCAGCAGCACCTGTGCCGCCAGCGCTGGCTGCATCTGCCACTGGCGCTGCGGCAGCGCCTGGCGCAGGTGCGTGAGGGTCAACCGTTGCCGCCCCTGCTGCCGCAGCTGCTCCAGGTGTTTGCACCGGCGGGCAGTGGTGCGCGCATGCAGGGCCTGTGCGCGGCGGTGCAGGTCGATCCGGGCCAGGCATGGCCGGTAGCACGCATGGCCGCCTTCGTCGGTGTCAGCGAGAGCCGGTTGCATGCGCTGTTCCAACGCGAGTTCGGGCTGAGTCCTCAGGCCTGGCTCAGTGCCAGCCGGTTGCGTTGGGCCAAGCACCAGCTGCGCACCAGTGCGGCGCCGATCAGCGATATCGCGCTGGCCGCAGGCTATTCCGAGCAGAGTGCACTGACCCGCGCGCTGCGTCGTGAGTGCGGGCAGACGCCGGCCGCCTGGCGCAGGAGCGCCGGACTGTAGCGTCGAGCCACGCTCGACTGCTTCTGCACCGACCACCTCGCGAACGGCAGTCGAGCATGGCTCGACTCTACAAAGGCGGGAGGGCAGTAGCCTCGGTCAAGAGCGCCCCACCGGCGAGCGCTTACACTGCGCGGCCTGTTCTCTCCCCCCGAAGAACCCGAATGCGCAACAACCCGATGGCCCTGGGCATCGCCAATGGCGTTGCCGCTGGCGCGCTGTGGGGCGTGGTCTTTCTCGCGCCCGCCGTGCTGCAGTCGTTCAATGCGTTGCAACTGTCGGCCGGTCGCTACCTGGTCTATGGCCTGATTGCCGTCGCTCTGTTGCTGCCGCGCTGGAAGCGGTTGGCACCGCGGCTGGGCCGTGCCGAATGGTTCGGGCTGCTGTGGCTGAGCCTGGCCGGCAACCTGGTGTATTTCCTGCTGCTGGCCACGGCCGTGCAGTGGGCCGGTGGCGCGGCGGCATCGCTGATCGTCGGCCTGATTCCGGTGGTGGTCACCCTGGTCGGCGTGCGCGAGCAGGGCGCGGTGCCGTTGAAGCAGCTGCTGCCGGCGCTGGGCCTGTGCGTGCTCGGCGTGGCGCTGGTGGGCTGGGAAGCCCTGATGTCCGAGCATCTGGCAACACCGTGGCGGCAGCGCCTGATCGGCCTGCTCTGTGCATTCGGTGCGCTGTTTTCGTGGGCGCTGTACTCGATCGGCAACAGTCGTTGGCTGGCACGCCGACCGGACCTGTCCAGCCACGACTGGTCGTTGCTGACCGGCGTCACCACCGGCGGCCTGGCCCTGCTGCTGGTGCCGATGGCCTTCATCGGCCACAGCGGCACCCACACGGCGGCGCAGTGGGGGGGCTTCTGGGCGATCAGCGCGGGCGTGGCTGTGGTGGCCTCGATCCTCGGCAACGCGTTCTGGAACCGCGCCAGCCGCCTGCTGCCGTTGACCCTGACCGGGCAGATGATCGTGTTCGAAACCCTGTTCGCGCTGCTGTATGCCTTTGCCTGGCAGCGGCGGTGGCCCTCGCTGCTGGAAGCGCTGGCGATCGTGTTCCTGGTGGCCGGCGTGATGCTGTGCGCGCATGCGCATCGCACGCCACGGGCGATCGCCGAACATGCCGGCTGAATGCGGCCGTCAAGCGTACTGATGGCCGCTTGGTCTCAGATGCAACCAAATGCCGGCACGTTGGCCGATGATCGCGGCAACGATTTTTTGCATCGCAGCACTTGACAGCGGCCCGGCGCACGGTGTTTTCTGTGCGTCATGGTCCTTGATGCCGCCCACGCCAGCCTGATCGCCCCCGCCACCGCGGGCCGTTCGACTGCGCCGGTCGCCACCACCACCATTACCACCACCACCGTCACCACTGCCCTGGTGCGGCCCGTCGTCTTCGTGTAACTCCCGAAAACCACGGCCCCGCACCATCCAGGTGGCGGGGAAACTCGACACCTGCATGCGACGGGGCCTCCTACCGAGGTCTGCATGTCTTCCCACGCCCCCGCCCATCCCGTTGCCCCGGCCGATCTGGCTGCGCCGTCCACTGTCGTGCACAAGTTCGGCGGCACCTCGGTGGCCGATGCCGAACGCTATCGCCATGTTGCCGGCCTGCTGCTGGCCCGCCCCGAATCGCTGCAGGTCACTGTTGTCTCCGCGATGAAGGGGGTCACCGATGCGTTGATCGAGCTGGCGCAGCTGGCGGCCAAGGGTGATGAAGGCTGGCGCGAGGCCTGGCATGCGCTGCGCGCGCGCCATCGCGGCGCCGCCGTGGCGCTGCTGGGCGAGCAGGTGGGCGAGACCGTCGAGTGGATCGACGCCCGCTTCGATCAGCTGGCCGAAGTATTGGCGGCGCTGGCGGTGATCGGCGAGCTGCCGCGCGAGGTGCTGGACCGCGTGCAGGGCTTGGGCGAAGTGTTCTCCGCACAGCTGTTAGGCACCCACCTGCGTGCCTTGGGCGAAGACTGCGCTGTGCTCGATGCGCGCGAGGTGCTGGTGGTCGGGCATGGCGAACTGGGCGTCGATGTCGACTGGGAAGCCAGCGCCGACCGCCTCGCCAAGTGGCGGCTGCAGCATCCGCAGCCGCGCCTGGTCGCCACCGGTTTCGTCGCGCGTGATCGCGATGACCGCATCACCACCCTGGGCCGCAACGGCAGCGACTACTCCGGTGCGATCTTCGCCGCGCTGTTCAACGCCGATGAACTGCATATCTGGACCGACGTCGACGGCGTGCTGTCAGCCGACCCGCGGCTGGTGCCCGAAGCCGTGCAGCTCGAATCGCTCAGCTACGACGAGGCCTGCGAACTGGCCTACTTCGGCGCCAAGGTGGTGCACCCGCAGACGATGTCGCCGGCGATCCGGCTCGGCCTGCCGATCTTCATCCGCAATACGTTCCAGCCGGCGCATCCGGGTACGCGCATCAGTGCCGAGCGCTCGCCGCGCGGGCCGGTGAAGGGCCTGACCCTGAGCCCCGGCTTGGCCCTGTTGAACCTGGAAGGCACCGGTCTGATCGGCGTGCCGGGCACTGCAGAGCGCGTATTCGCCGCCCTGCGGCAGGCGCAGGTGTCGGTGGTGATGATCTCGCAGGGTTCGTCGGAACATTCGATCTGCTGCGTGGTACGCGCCGCCGAAGCCGCGCGTGGCCGCGAGGCACTGCTGCATGCGTTCGCGCATGAGCTGTCGGTGGGCCAGGTGCAGCGCGTGCAGGTCAGCGAGGGCGTCAGCGTACTGGCGGCGGTGGGTGACGGCATGGCCGGTCAACCGGGTGTGGCGGCGCGCCTGTTCGAGGCACTGGGCCGTGCGCAGGTGAACATCCTGGCGATCGCGCAGGGTTCGTCCGAACGCAACATCTCGGTGGCGGTGGACAGTGCCGATGCCACCCGCGCGCTGCGCGCTGCCCATGCTGGGTTCTGGCTGTCGCCGCAGACCTTCGCGGTGGGTGTGATCGGGCCGGGCAACGTCGGTGCCGCGCTGCTGGATCAGTTGCTGGCTGCGCGCCCGCAGCTGCTGGCCAAGGCCAATGTCGACCTGCGCCTGCGCGCACTGGCCTCGCGTTCGCGCATGCGCCTGGATGCGGATGGGCTGCACGCCGACTGGCGCGAAGCCCTTCAGCAAGCGGGCGAGTCCAGCGATCTGGATCGCTTCACCGAGCACCTTCTGGCCGCGCACCTGCCGCATGCGGTGGTGATCGACTGCAGTGGCAGTGCCGAGGTGGCCGGGCGCTATGAGGGCTGGCTGGCGGCCGGCATCCACGTGGTGACCCCGAACAAACAGGCTGGTGCCGGGCCGCTGCCGCGCTACCAGCGCATCCGCGCGGCTGCGGCGGCCAGTGGTGCGCGCTTCCGCTACGAGGCCACCGTGGGCGCGGGCCTGCCGGTGATCACCACGCTGCGTGACCTGGTCGACACCGGTGACGAGGTGCTGGCCATCGAAGGCATCTTCTCCGGCACGCTGGCCTGGCTGTTCAACCGCTTCGATGGCAGCCAGCCGTTCTCGCAGCTGGTCGCGCAGGCGCGGTCGATGGGCTACACCGAACCGGACCCGCGCGATGATCTTTCGGGCGTGGACGTGGCGCGCAAGCTGGTGATCCTGGCCCGCGAAGCCGGCCACGCGCTCAGCCTTGAGCAGGTGGACGTGGAAAGCCTGGTGCCTGCGCTGCTGCGCGAGGGTGGCGTGGATGACTTCATGGCGCGGCTGGGTGAGTCCGACGCCAGCCTGCGGCAACGCCTGCAGGACGCGCGGGCGCAGGGGGCGGTGCTGCGCTATGTGGCACGGCTGGGTGCCGATGGCGCCTCGGTCGGCCTGCAGGAACTGCCGGCCGATCATGCCTTCGCCAACCTGCGGCTGACCGACAACGTGGTGCAGTTCCGCACCCGTCGCTACTGCGACAACCCGTTGGTGGTGCAGGGGCCGGGTGCGGGTCCGGAAGTGACGGCAGCGGGTGTGTTCGCGGACCTGCTGCGGGTCGCCGCCGGTGAAGGAGCGCGGCTGTGATCGCACGTGCGTTCGCGCCCGCCTCGGTGGCAAACGTGGCAGTGGGCTTCGATATTCTCGGCCATGCCATTGCCGGTATCGGCGATACCGTGAGCGTGCGCCGCATCGAAGAGCCGGTGGTGCGGATCGATGCGATCCGTGGCAGTGCGGTCGCGCTGCCGCTGGACGCCGCCGGCAACACCGCGGGGGCCGCGCTGATGTCGCTGCGCGAAGGCCTGGGCCTGGATTTCGGTTTCGCGGTCGAGATCGACAAGGGCATTCCGTTCGGTTCCGGCATGGGCGGTTCGGCCGCGTCGAGTGTCGCGGCGCTGGTCGCCGCCAATGCGCTGCTGCAGGCCCCGCTGCCGCGCGAGGCGCTGTACCCGTACGCGCTGGACGGCGAGGCGGTGGCCAGTGGTGGCCGTCACGGTGACAACGTCGGCCCGCTGCTGTTGGGTGGCCTGGCGTTGTGTACGGCCGATCGCCTGTTGCCGATCCCGGTGCCTGCCAGCTGGCACAGCCTGCTGGTGCATCCGCACGCGGTGCTGGAAACGCGCCGTGCCCGCCAGGCCCTGCAAGGCAGCTATGCGCTGGGCGAGTTCGTGGCACAGAGCGCGAACCTCGCGCTGGTGCTCAGTGGCTGCCATCGCAGTGACGCGGCGCTGGTACGCGCGGGCCTGCGCGATGTGCTGGTCGAACCGCGACGGGCCGGATTGATTGCCGGCTTCGAAGCCGCCCGTGATGCGGCGCTGTCGTCCCATGCAATGGGCGCGGGCATCTCAGGTGCCGGACCCAGCGTGTTCGCCTGGTTCGAGGATGCCGACCAGGCGCGTGCCGCTGCGGCGCCGGTGCAGGCAGCGTTCGCTGCGGCCGGCTTCGACAGTGACGTCTGGGTATCGCCGCTGGATGCACCGGGAGCCCGCTTGTGCTGAATCCTTCCCCATTACTGGATACCGAAGCCATGCAATTTGTTTCGACCCGCGGCCAGTCTCCGGCCGTCGGCCTCAGCGCGGCGATCGCCGCCGGATTGGCGCCCGATGGCGGGCTGTATGTCCCCGCGCTTCTGCCGGCCGCCCGCGAACTGCAGGCCGGGGTGAGCCTGGCCGATACCGCCGCCGATCTGCTGTCACCGTTCTTTGCTGGCGACGCGCTTGAGACCGCGCTTCCGGCGATCTGCCGCGAAGCGTTCGACTTCCCGGTGCCGCTGCGTGCGCTCGGTGACGGTGTCCACGTGCTGGAGCTGTTTCATGGGCCGACGGCGGCGTTCAAGGATATCGGCGCGCGCTTCCTGGCCGGTACGCTGTCGCGGCTGCAGGCCGGCAAGGACCGCGATCTGACGATCGTCGTCGCCACGTCCGGCGATACCGGTGCCGCCGTTGCGGCGGCGTTCCATCGCCAGCCCGGCGTGCGCGTGGTGGTGCTGTATCCGGATGGCCGCGTATCTCCGCGCCAGGCGCACCAGCTCGGTTGTTTCGGCGACAACATCCAGGCCCTGTGTGTGGCGGGTGCGTTCGACGATTGCCAGGCGATGGTCAAGCAGGCGCTGGCTGACCGCGAACTGCAGGCGCAGGTGCCGTTGAGCTCGGCCAACAGCATCAGCCTGGGCCGACTGCTGCCGCAGATGAGCTACTACGCCCATGCAGCGTTGGCCCACTACGCCGCGTATCGTCGCCGGCTCAATCTGGTGGTGCCGACCGGCAACCTGGGCAATGCGATGGCAGCGGTGCTGGCGCGCGCGCTGGGCGTACCGATCGGCCAGATCGTGCTGGCCACCAATGCCAACGCGGTGCTGCCGGCGTACTTCAATGGTGGCGACTACCAGCCGCAGGCCAGTGTGGCGACGGTGGCCAATGCAATGGACGTGGGTGCGCCGAGCAACTTCGAGCGACTGCGCTGGCTCTACCACGGCGACGACGCGGAACTGCGTGCTGCGTTCCGTGCGTTCGCGGTGGATGACGTGACCATCCGCGCGACGATTGCGGCAGCGCATGCCAGCCGCGACGAGCTGTTCTGCCCGCATACGGCGACGGCGGTGAAGGTGCTGCAGGACCTGCGTGCGCGCGGTGCCAAGGGCGACTGGGCAGTGGTGGCCACGGCGCATCCGGCCAAGTTCGAGGCCGTGGTCGAGCCGCTGATCGGCGAAGCGGTGGCGGTGCCGCCTGCGCTGGATGCGTTGCTGCAGCGGCCGGCGCACGCCGAACCGTTGGCGGCTGACTATGCGGCGCTGCGCGACGTGCTGCTGCGTTGATCGGAGAGGGACGCGGTTGCCGGCCAGCGGCCGGCACTACCAGGGATATGCATTCGGGTAGTGCCGGCCGCTGGCCGGCAACCCCACGGACCGCGATGCGGTCAGATCAATCCTTCACCGGCCAACGTGCGCAGCCCGTCCTCGTCGAGGATCTCCACCACGTTCAGGTGGGGCAGGGCGATCAGCCCCTGCTGGCGCAGCTTGGTGAAGGTGCGGCTGACCGTTTCCATGGTCAGGCCCAGATGGTCGGCGATATCGCCGCGGCCCATCGGCAGCGATACGCGCAGGCCGTCGCCACCCAGCTTGGCCTCGCGCGCGGCCAGGCGCAACAGGAAATCGGCCAGCTTCTCGGCCGGCTGCAGGCGAGCCAGTGCCAGCGCAGCATCCTGTGCGGCATCCAGTTCCTGGCAGGCGCGCTGCAGCAGCTTGCGCTCCAGGTGCGGGAAACGGCTGCGCAGGGCCTTCATCTGTGGCAGCGCGACGCGGCATACGCGGCTGTCGGCGATGGCCTCGATGTCGTAGCGGTGGTGGTCGCTGCCGCTCAGGCCCAGGTAGTCGCCGGGCAGCACGAAGCCGTTGATCTGGCGGCGGCCGTCGGCCAGGGTGCGCACCAGGCGCAGTGCGCCGGCAGTCAATGTATAGACATGGTCACGCTCTTCGCCGGTGCGGGCCAGCGTGCTGCCCATGCTGACCTGCTGCGAGACGGTGACCTGTTCCAGCGCCTGCACTTCATCGGGCGACAGCGCCGAGCACACCGCAAGGTGGCGAACCGAGCAGTGCAGGCAGTCCAGCGTGGTGCAGGACGGCGAGGCGGGATCGTTGGTGGCGGGCGGAGCGCCGGAAGGCCGTGACATGTTGCGGGGGGCGTATCGCGGGCGGGGAGGGCCTTATGATACTTCAAGCGGCCGTTCGACCCTGCCCGAGGCGGGGGCGCTAGAATGTCGCCCCCTCCCACGTCCCGTTCCAGCAGGAGTTCCGCCCGTGATCAAGCCCCGTACCCCGCCCGGCACCCTTGAACTGCTGCCGCGCGAGCAGATTGCGTTCCAGCGCATGCTGGACGTCATCCGCCGCAACTACGAGCGCTTCGGGTTCCTGCCGGTGGAGACGCCGGTGTTCGAGCTGTCCGACGTGCTGCTGACCAAGTCCGGCGGCGAGACCGAGCGCCAGGTGTACTTCGTACAGTCCACCGGCGCGCTGGCGAACGCGGCCGAATCGGGCGACCGTTCGCTGCCGGAAATGGCGCTGCGCTTCGACCTGACCGTGCCGCTGGCACGCTACGTGGCCGAGCACGAACACGAACTGACCTTCCCGTTCCGCCGTTACCAGATGCAGCGCGTCTACCGTGGCGAGCGTGCCCAGCGCGGCCGTTTCCGCGAGTTCTACCAGTGCGACATCGACGTGATCGGCAAGGACAGCCTGAGCGTGCGGTACGACGCCGAAGTGCTGGCGGTCATCCACGCGGTGTTCTCGGAACTGCGCATCGGTGACTTCAGCATCCAGTTGAACAACCGCAAGCTGATGCGCGGCTTCTTCGAGAGCCTGGGCGTGGCCGAAGGCGAGCGCCAGCTGGCGGTGCTGCGCGAAGTGGACAAGCTGGACAAGCGCGGCGCCGATTACGTGCGCGAGACGCTGGTGGGCGAGGGCTTCAACATCCCGGCCGAACAGGTCGAGAAGATCCTGGCGTTCGTCGCCGTGCGTTCGCAGGGCCATGCCGATGCGCTGGCGCAGCTGGCCACGCTGGAAGCCGACGCCGGTTCTTCGGAGATCCTGCGTACCGGCGTCGCCGAACTGCGCGAAGTGCTGCAGCTGGTGCAGGCGCTGGGCGTGCCGGAAACCGCGTACTGCCTGAACTTCTCCATTGCGCGCGGCCTGGACTACTACACCGGCACCGTCTACGAGACCACGCTGACCGACCACCCGCAGATCGGGTCGATCTGCTCGGGCGGCCGTTACGAAGACCTGGCCAGCCATTACAGCAAGTCGAAGCTGCCGGGTGTGGGTATCTCCATCGGCCTGTCGCGCCTGTTCTGGCAGCTGCGCGAGGCCGGCCTGATCGACGGCATCGAAGCCAGCAGCGTGCAGGCGCTGGTGGCGCTGATGGACGAGCAGGGCATGCCGCAGTCGCTGGACATCGCGCGCCGCCTGCGCGCCGGTGGCATCAACACCGAAGTGCAGATGGAGCCGAAGAAGATCGGCAAGCAGTTCCAGTACGCGGCCAAGGCCGGTATCCGCTTCGTGGTGCTGGCCGGTGAAGACGAGCTGGCGCGCGGCGTGGTGGCGGTGAAGGACCTGCTGCGCGAACAGCAGTTCGAAGTGTCGCGCGACGAGCTGGCCAGCACCCTGCTGGTGGAGCTGGAGCAGTCCAGGGCGATGGTGTGAAGCCTGCTGCCGCAGGGGTACTTACCGTGCTCCTGCTGGCGGGCTGCCAGAGTGACCCTGTGCTGCGCAGTGCCCGGATGGGCCCGGCACAGTACCGGCTGCAGGTTGACCGCTGCCACGTGATCGACCGTGCGCAGCTTGAGGCTGACCTGCAGGCCTTGGCTTTGCGGAAGTGCCCGGCGGGCGCAGGGGCGTTGCAGAACATCCAGTCCCTGCCGAGTCGGCAGGGCAGCCTGTTCGGCGAATGCCTGCGGCGCGGGGCGTTGCAGGCCGAGGTGCGCTGTCCGCCCTGAGTCGGGCCAGGTCGTTGATTTGAAAGCAGAACGCCCGCCCCTTGGTGGGCGTTCTGCGTTTCTGGACGAAGTGCAGTAGAGCATGGCTCGACTCTACGAAAGCCGTTCTCGATCACTTTCCCAGCGAGATCCAGCAGATCGCGGCCAACTGTCGAAGGCGGGGAGGGTTCGGTGGCAGGGGTGTGAGCGGCATGGATGCCGCGACCAAGCCCCCATGGATGGGTTTACGGCGTCCCCTGCCTCCGGACCCTCCCCGCCAACGCTCAGGAAATCAGCATTTGCTTTTGCCCTGGCTCTTGGCGGGTGCAGGGCAGCAGCCCTGCCGTCCCCTTAATCCTCGATTTGACGCACTGCGCAAGAATGCGTTAATGTACTAACGCGCTATTACATTGATGCATGGATACGACCCCGTGAAAGCCCGCCCCGAGATTGCCGCCAAAGACCCGAAGGCCGACCTGGAAGCCCTGGCCCGGGCCTTTGCCGCCCTGCGCGAGCCGGAACAGGTGGAGGCCTTCCTGCGTGACCTGTGCACCCCGGCCGAGCTGGAAGCCATGGCTGACCGCTGGAAGGTGGTGCCGCTGCTGCAGCAGGGCGTGCCGTACCGCGAGATCCACGAGCGCACGGGCGTCAGCGTGACCACCACCGGACGGGTGGCACGCACGCTCGAGCATGGCCATCGAGGCTATGCCGCCGCCATCGACCGCCTTGCTTCGCGCTGATCCGCGCCCCGTTCCGAACTTCGAGACCGCCCCCATGAGTGCAACCCAGGCAGCGCCGGCACGAGACCGGCTGCGTATAGCCATCCAGAAGAGTGGCCGGCTGGCCGAACCCGCCCGCAACCTGCTCAGCGCCTGCGGCCTGAGCTGGCGCGAGAGCCGCGACAAGCTGTTCTGCTACGGCGAATCGCTGCCGGTAGACCTGCTGCTGGTGCGCGACGACGACATCCCTGGCCTGATCGCCGACGGCGTCTGCGACCTCGGCATCGTCGGCCGCAACGAGCTGGACGAACAGGCCGCGGCACGCCGTCAGATCGGCCTGCCTGACGCCTACCAGGCGCTGCGCGGGCTGGGCTTCGGCCAGTGCCGGCTGATGCTGGCGGTGCCCGAGGAATGGCAGTGGCAGGGTCCGGCGCAGCTGGCCGGCACCCGCATCGCCACCAGCTACCCGGCCATCCTCAAGCAGTGGCTGGCCGAGCAGGGCGTGGATGCACAGGTGGTCGAGCTGTCCGGTTCGGTGGAAATCGCCCCGCGCCTGGGCACCGCCGACCTGATCTGTGACCTTGTTTCCAGCGGCGCCACGCTGCGCGCCAACCAGTTGACCCCGGTGCACAACCTGCTCGACAGCGAGGCGGTGCTGGCCGGCGCGGTGCGCGTGCCGGATGACGCACGTGCATCGCTGCGCGCGATGCTGCTGCGCCGCCTCGACGGCGTGGTGCAGCGGCAGGACCGCAAGCTCCTGATGTTCCGTGCCAGCGAAGATCGCGTCGACGCGCTGGCGCAGCTGCTGGCCGATGCCGAGCCGCTGGTGCGGTTGCCGGCCGATGGCGGCGCGCTGCGCCTGCAGACCATGTGTCCCGGCCCGCTGAGCTGGCAGCGCATGGAAGAACTCGAGCGCGCCGGTGCGCAGGGCCTGATGGTGTTGAGCGTGGAGCGGTCGCTGGCATGAACCGTCTGATCTGGTCCCGACTTGATGAGGCTGCGCGCAGCGCGGCATTGACCCGCCCGGTGCAGACCGTGGCGCAGCAGACCCGCGATGCCGTGGCCGCGCTGATCGCGCAGGTGCGTGCACAGGGCGACGATGCGCTGCGTGCGATCACCGCGCGCTTCGATGGTGTCGAGCTGGCCTCGTTTGAAGTTTCCGAAGCCGAATTCGCCGCTGCTGAAGCGGCCGTGCCCGCCGAGCTGCGCCAGGCGATGGTGGACGCCGCCGAACGCATCGCGCGCTTCCACGCCGCCGGCATGGGCAGAGGCTATGCGGTTGAAACCGCCCCGGGCGTGGTCTGCGAACGCATGCTGCGTCCGATCGGCCGGGTGGGCCTGTACGTTCCGGCTGGCAGCGCGCCACTGCCGTCCACCGCATTGATGCTGGGCGTTCCGGCGCAGTTGGCCGGTTGCCCGCAGGTGGTGCTGTGCACGCCGCCGCGCGCCGACGGCAGCGCCGATCCGGCAGTGCTGGTAGCCGCGCGGCTGACCGGCGTGCAGCGCGTGTTCAAGCTGGGCGGCGCGCAGGCGATCGCCGCGATGGCCTATGGCACGGCCAGCATTCCGGCCTGCGACAAGCTGTTCGGGCCCGGCAACAGCTTCGTCACCGAAGCCAAGCAGCAGGTCGCACAGGACGGCGCCGCCGCCATCGACATGCCGGCTGGTCCCTCCGAAGTACTGGTGATCGCCGATGCCGGCGCCAATCCGGCCTTCGTCGCCGCCGACCTGCTGTCGCAGGCCGAGCACGGTCCGGATTCGCAGGTGCTGCTGCTGACCGATGATGCCGCGATGCTGGCGGCGGTTGAAGCCGAGGTGGAGCGCCAGGTGGCCCTGCTGCCGCGCCAGCAGATCGCGCGCCAGGCGCTGTCGGCGTCGCGCCTGATCCAGGTCGATTCGCTGGCCGAGGCCTTCGCGATCAGCAACCGCTACGCGCCCGAGCACCTGATCCTGGCCCTGCGCGATCCGCGCGCGTGGCTGGGAGAGGTGCAGGCAGCCGGCTCGGTGTTCCTCGGCGACTACACGCCCGAGGCACTGGGTGACTATTGCAGCGGCACCAACCACGTACTGCCCACCGCCGGTGCCGCGCGTGCCTACAGTGGCGTGAGCGTGGCGAGCTTCCAGAACCTGATCAGCGTGCAGAGTGCCAGTGCTGCAGGATTGGCGGCAATCGGCGGCTGCGCACGCATCATCGCCCGCGCCGAAGGCCTGGATGCGCACGAGCGTGCAGTGGCCCTGCGCATGGAGGCGGCGGCATGAACGCGTCTATCAATGAGGTGCTCGCACTGGTGCGCCGGGACCTGCAGGCCTTCGCCGGCTACAGTTCGGCGCGCAGCGCGGCGGTGCAGGGCGAGGTCTGGCTGAACGCCAACGAGTCGGCCTGGGCCAATCCGGCTGACGTGGCGGGCAACAGCCGGCGCTATCCGGAACCGCAGCCGTTGGCGTTGCGTGAGGGCCTGGCGGCGCTGTACGGCGTGACGCCGCAGCAGCTGCTGATCGGCCGCGGCAGCGACGAAGCCATCGATCTGCTGGTGCGCGCCCTGTGCGTGCCGGGCCGCGATGGTGTGCTGGTCACGCCGCCGGTGTTCGGCATGTACGCGGTCTGCGCACGCCTGCAGGGTGCCGCACTGATTGAGGTGCCCCTGGTGGACAGCGAAGATGGCCTGCGCGCCGATCTGGATGCGGTGATCGACGCCGCCAGGGCGCGCAATGCCACGCTGGTGTTCCTGTGTGCACCGTCGAACCCGGCTGGCAGTGACATCGCCCTGGACGAGGTCGAACGCGTAGCGGTTGCGTTGCGCGGGCAAGCGCTGGTGGTGGTGGACGAGGCCTATGTCGAGTACGCGCAGCGCCCGTCGGCGACCACGTTGCTGGCCGCACACGCCAACCTGGCGGTGCTGCGCACGCTGTCGAAGGCGCACGCGCTCGCGGCCGCCCGCGTTGGCACCCTGATCGCTGCCCCGGAGCTGATTGCCGTGCTGCGTCGCTGCCAGGCGCCGTACCCGGTGCCGACGCCGTGCGCGGAACTGGCCGTGCAGGCACTGCAGCCGGCCGCGCTGGCACGCACCACCGAGCGCGTGGCCACGGTCATCGCCGAGCGCGAACGCCTGTTCGCGGCGCTGCCGGGCCTGCCCGGCGTTCGCCGCGTGTACCGCTCGTCCGGCAACTACCTGCTGGTCCGCTTCGCCGATGCCCAGGCCGCGTTCGATACGCTGCTGGCTGCGGGCGTGGTGGTGCGCGACCAGCGCGCCGCGCCGCAGCTGGGTGATGCACTGCGCATCAGTATCGGCAGCCCCGAAGAGAATGACCGCGTGCTTGCGGCCCTGTCGGCGCGGAGGGCCGCAGCATGACCCCGATCCTGTTCATCGACCGCGACGGCACCCTCATCGAGGAGCCGTCCGATTTCCAGATCGACGCCTACGAGAAGCTGCGCTTCGTGCCGCAGGTGATCCCGGCGCTGCTGAAGCTGCGTGATGCCGGCTACCAGTTCGTGATCGTCACCAACCAGGATGGCCTCGGCAGCGACCGCTACCCGCGCGCCAGCTTCGATGGCCCCAACGACCTGATGCTGCAGATCTTCGAGAGCCAGGGCATCACCTTCCGTGACGTGCTGATCGACTGCAGCTGGCCGCAGGACAATGCGCCGACCCGCAAACCGGGCATTGGCCTGATGACCGCCTACCTGCAGGACCGCAGCATCGACTGGGCGCGCTCGGGCATGGTCGGCGACCGCATCACCGACCTGCAGTTCGCCGACAACCTCAACATCCGTGGCTTCCAGCTGCGCACCGAACAGTTCGGTGGCGAGTGGGACTGGCCGGGCATCGCCCACGCGCTGGCCGATGCGCCGCGTACCGCCGTGGTCCAGCGCAACACCAAGGAGACGAAGATCCGCGTTGAACTCGATCTGGACCGTGCCGGCGATGCGTGCATCGCCACCGGACTGCCGTTCTTCGACCACATGCTGGAACAGATCGGCAAGCACGGCGGGTTCGCGCTGGACATCCAGGCCGAGGGCGACCTGCACATCGACGAGCACCACACCATCGAGGACACCGGGCTGGCGCTGGGTCAGGCCCTGCGCGAGGCGCTGGGCGACAAGCGCGGCATCGGCCGCTACGGCTTCACCCTGCCGATGGACGAGACCCTGGCCAGCGCTGCGCTGGACTTCAGCGGCCGCCCCTATTTCGTGTTCGAGGGCGAGTTCAAGCGCGAGCGGGTGGGTGACATGCCGACCGAGCTGGTGCCGCACTTCTTCCGTTCGCTGTGCGATGCCAGCGGTTTGAACCTCAACCTGCAGGTACGGGGCGACAACGACCACCACAAGGTCGAGGCCTGCTTCAAGGCACTGGCGCGCGCGCTGCGCCCGGCATTGGCCCGCCAGGGCACGGCACTGCCGAGTACCAAGGGGGCGTTGTGAGCGACGTTGCGCTGATCGATGCCGGCGGTGCCAACCTGGGCTCGGTGCGCTACGCATTGGAGCGCCTGGGCGCGACGGTGCGGCTGGTGCGCGATGCGGATGGTCTGGTCGGTGCGCAGCGGGTGATCCTGCCCGGCGTCGGCGCCGCCGGTCCCGGCATGCAGCGCCTGCACGCACAGGGCCTGGTGGAGCCGTTGCAACGACTGGAAGTGCCGCTGATGGGCATCTGCCTGGGCATGCAGCTGCTGTTCGAGCGCTCCGAGGAGGCCGGCGTCGAGACACTGGGCTTGATTCCCGGCGTCGTGCGCAAGCTGGTGCCGGCATGCGGCATCCGCGTGCCACACATGGGCTGGAACCGCCTGCTCCCGCTGCGTGAATCGCTGCTGCTGCGCGGTGTGCCGGAGCGCGCCAGCGCCTACTTCGTGCACAGCTATGCGGCGCCACTCAATACCCACACCGTCGCTGCCTGCGACCACGGTGGCCTGTTCACCGCGGTGGTGGAGCAGGGGCGCTACTACGGCGCACAGTTCCATCCCGAGCGCTCCGGCGAGACCGGCTCGCTGATGCTGCGCAACTTCCTCGAGGGCACTGCTGCATGAGTTTCATCGTCTATCCCGCGCTGGATATCCGCGACGGCCGCGTGGTGCGGCTGCGCCAGGGCGACTACGCGCAGGAAACCTCGTATGGCGACGATCCGCTGCCGCGCGCACAGGCCTTTGCCGCGCAGGGCGCGCAGTGGATGCATCTGGTTGACCTGGATGCTGCACGCGCAGGTGGCTACACGCTGGCGCCGCTGTTGGCATCCATTCGTGCGCAGACCCCGCTGCAGGTGCAGACCGGTGGTGGCGTGCGCGGCCGCGACGACGTGGCGCGCATCCTCGACGCCGGCGCCGGCCGCGTGGTGGTGGGTTCGCTGGCAGTACGCCGCCCTGACGAAGCGGTCGGCTGGCTGGAAGAGTTCGGCGCCGAGCGCATCACCATCGCGCTGGATGCCCGCCAGGATGCCCGGGGCCAATGGCAGCTGCCGGTGCACGGCTGGACCGAGAATGCCGGCGTGACCCTGGATGACCTGGCCCAGCGTTATGCGCGTGCCGGCATGCGCCACCTGTTGTGCACCGACATCGCCCGCGACGGCATGCTGGCCGGGCCCAACATCAGCCTCTACCAGCACCTGTCGGCGCTGCTGCCGGGCGTGGCAGTGCAGGCCTCCGGTGGCATCCGTGACGTGGCCGATGTGGCCGAGGCGCGTGCTGCCGGCTGCGGCGGTGCCATCCTCGGCAAGGCCCTGCTGGAGCAGCGCATGGACCTGGGCGAGGCGCTGGCATGTTGAGCCGCCGCATCATTCCGTGCCTGGACGTGCGCGAGGGCCGCGTGGTCAAGGGCGTGCGCTTCCGCGATCACGTCGACATGGGCGACATCGCCGAGTTGGCGCAGCGCTACCGTGACCAGGGCGCCGACGAGCTGGTGTTCTATGACATCGGCGCCAGCCCTGAGGCACGTTCGGTGGACGTGGCCTGGATCGAGCGCATCGCACGCCTGATCGATATTCCGTTCTGCGTGGCAGGTGGCATCGACAGCGTGCAAACCGCGCGCCGCGTGCTGTTCGCCGGTGCCGACAAGGTGTCGATCAACTCGCCGGCGCTCGGCCGCCCGGAGCTGATCACTGAGCTGGCAGATGAGTTTGGCGTGCAGTGCGTGGTGGTGGGTGTGGACTCGGTACGTGAAGCGGACGGCCAGTGGCGGGTACGCCGTTTCAGTGGCGACCCGGACAAGACCCAGGCGGTACCGCTGCGGACCCTGGACTGGATCGTCGAAGCGCAACGGCGTGGCGCTGGCGAGATCGTGCTGAACTGCATGGACAGCGACGGGGTGCGCCGTGGCTACGATGTCGTGCAGCTGCAGCAGGCGCGGGCCCTGTGCCAGGTGCCGCTGATCGCCTCGGGCGGTGCCGGTGCAATGGAACACTTCGCCGAGGCCTTCGACCAGGCCGACGTCGACGGCGCGTTGGCGGCCAGCGTGTTCCACAGCGGCGCCATCGCCATTCCGGAATTGAAGCGCTACCTGCGCGAACAGCAGATCGAGGTGCGGGATGTCTATTGAAGTCAGGCCGTCGCTGGATGCGCTGCAGGCGCTGGACTGGGGCAAGGGCGACGGCCTGCTGCCGGCCGTGGTGCAGGACGCCGATACCCTGCAGGTGCTGATGCTGGGCTATGTCAGCGCCGAATCGCTGGCCGCCACGCTGGCCATCGGCCACATGACCTTCTTCAGCCGCAGCAAGCAGCGGTTGTGGACCAAGGGCGAGCAGTCCGGCAACGTGCTGGTGGTGCAGTCGATCAGCGTCGACTGCGATGCCGATACGCTGCTGGTGATGGCACGCCCGGCGGGGCCAACCTGCCACACCGGTGCCGAGAGCTGTTTCGACCAGGCACCGAAGGACTTCCTGGGCGGGCTGGGCCAGCTGGTGGCGATGCGCGAAGCGCAGCGCCCGCCGGGCAGCTACACCACCAGCCTGTTCGAGGGCGGCATCCGCCGCATCGCGCAGAAGGTGGGCGAGGAGGGCGTGGAGACCGCATTGGCCGCCGTGGCGCAGGATGATGAGGCGCTGCTCGGCGAGGCTTCGGACCTGCTGTACCACCTGCTGGTGCTGCTGCGCGCGCGCGGGCTGTCGCTGGATGATGCGCGGGCGGTGCTGGAAAAGCGTCATCGTTGAGGAAGGCGTGCGGACCAACGGTCCGCACCCACCTCTGCAATGCAGCCGAGCATGGCTCGGCTCTACAATAGGGGGTCTTCTTCTTTCCCGGACCGCCCATGAAACTGCCTGCCGCCTGGCTGTGCTGCCTGTTGCTGACCTCGCCGGCCTGGGCCGCGGACACCGTGGTCAGCGGCAAGGTCTATCTGGAGCGCGACGGCCGGCCCGGGCGCGGTGCGACCGATCCGGGCCTGGCCGGGGTGCAGGTTTCCAACGGCGAGACCATCGTCAAGACTGCCGCCGACGGCAGCTACAGCCTGCCGGTGCGCGACGGCCAGACCGTGTTCGTGATCAAGCCCGATGCCTACGCCTTCCCGAAGGCGACCGACGGCCTGCCGTCGTTCTGGCGCCACTACAGCCCGAACGGCTCGCCGGCGTTGAAGTACGGTGGCATCGCCGCCACCAGCGATATCACCCGCAACTGGGATTTTGCGCTGCAGGCGGACCGCCATGACAGCCGCCGTGGTTTCCAGATGCTGGTGTTCACCGATTCGCAGACCGCCAGCCTGAAGGACATCGGCTACTACCAGCAGTCGATCGTGGCGCCGCTGGTCGGCCAGACCAAGGCGCGCATGGGCACCACCCTGGGCGACATCGTCAACGACGACCTGGCCCTGTACCCGGCGATCAACAAGGTCACTACCCAGCTTGGCGTGCCGTGGTTCCACGTGCCGGGCAACCACGACCTCGACTTCGATGCGGCCAGCGATGAGCATTCGCTCGACAGCTGGCGCAACATCTACGGCCCGGACACCTACGCGGTGGAGGAGGGCGGCGCCAGTTTCGTGTTCCTGGACGACGTGGTGTACGGCCCCAAGGCCAAGCCGAAGTACGTCGGTGGCCTGCGCGAAGACCAGTTCGCTTTTCTCGCCAGCTACCTGAAGGGCCTGCACAAGGACCGCCTGCTGGTGCTGGGCATGCACATCCCGCTGTTCGACGCCGCGCCGGGGCGCGAGACCTTCCGCCATGCCGACCGCCAGCGCCTGTTCGACCTGCTGAAGGACTTCCGCAACGTGCTGGTGCTCAGCGGCCACAGCCACACCCAGCAGCACGTCTACCACGGCAAGGCCGAGGGCTGGAACGGCGACAAGCCGCTGCACGAATACAACGTCGGTGCCAACTGCGGTGCGTTCTGGTCGGGCGTGAAGAATGCCGCTGGCGTGCCGGACAGCACCATGAGCGACGGCACGCCGAAGGGCTACGCATTGCTCGACGTGGCCGGCAACGGCAGCTATCGCCTGCAGTACCGCGTGGCCGGCAAGCCGGCCAGCGAGCAGATCGGCCTGCATGCGCCGAAGGTACTGCGCCAGGGGGCCTATCCGGCGTGGGGTGTCTACGCCAACGTCTACATGGGTGAGGATTCCAGCGTGGTCGAGTACCGCGTTGATGGCGGCGCCTGGCAGCCGATGAAGCAGGTCAGCCAGCCGGACCCGCGCCTGATGGTGGAGAACGTGGCCGACGATCTGGCTGACAGCCTGCGCGGCTACGACCGTTCGCCGGAGGCCACCGCGTCGCCGCACCTGTGGCGTGGCGCGCTGCCGACCGACCTGGCAACAGGCAGCCACAAGGTCGAAGTACGCTCCACCCAGCCTGATGGTGCAGTGTTCACCGCCACCACCAGCTACAGCCTGCAGACTGCCCAGCCCTGACCCCGCGCACCAGCGCTCCAGCGAAAGGACCCCGCATGGATATCCGCTTCATGGCCGGCACCACGCCGGTGACCCTCAGCCGCCACTGGTTCACCGGCGCGATGCTGCTGCAGAGCGCCACCGAGAAGGTCTGGGTGCAGCACCCGTTGCATCCGGGCACCCACTTCTCGTTCTCGCTGGTACAGTCGTGGCTGCGCCACATCGCCGGCCACGAAGTGCTGGTCGAGCGCACCCGGCCGCTGTTGTTCGCCGGCTTCCGCCCGCAGCGCCTGCGCGTGCTGGTGGATGGGGTGCAGGTGGCCGAACAGGAAGGCATGTAGGCCAACCTGAACCATCGGCGCGCTAGGCAAAGCCGCCCCGATGCCTGAGAATCGGGGCGATTCAATCGATCCAAGCAGGCCAGCGTGACCATCGCAGCAGCGTCCCCGGTTTCCTCCGACTCCGCCCGCGGCGGTCTTCCGCGCCGTCTGGTCGTCGCCGATGTCGGCGGCACCTTTGCCCGCCTCGCGCTGGCAGAAACCCGACCTGGCCATGCGCCGCTGCTGGGCAGCCATCGCACCTATGCCTGTGCCGAGCATTCCAGCCTGGCCGCGATCCTGGCCGATTTCACTGCCGGCCTCGGCCAGCCGGTGCAGACCGCGGTGGTCGCCATCGCCGGTCTGCTCGATGGCGATGTGCTGATCAACTCGAACCTTCCGTGGACGGTTTCGCTGTCGGCCACCCGCGCGCAGTCCGGGCTGCACGAGCTGCAGCTGATCAATGATTTCGAAGCGGTGGCGCTGGCCATCCCGTACCTGCAGCCGGAAACCCTGGTGCCACTGAACGGCGACGCCGATCCGGCGCAGGCCTTCCCGGCGCTGGTGCTGGGTGCAGGTACCGGCCTGGGTGCCGCGCTGCGCTTCGCCGATGGCGAGCGTCCGGTGCTGGCCAGCGAGATCGGCCATGCCGCGCTCGGCGCAGGCAACGCGCTGGAACTGCAGGTGCTGGGCAAGTTGCTGCAGCGCTGGGCGCACGTGGACAACGAGCGCGTGCTGTCCGGCAGCGGCCTGATGAACCTGTATCCGTGCCTGTGCGAATTGCGCGGCGTCGCCCCGGTGTGGACCAGTACGGAGGCGCTGATCGGCGCCGCGCGCGGCGGCGAGGATGCACTGGCGGTGGAAACGCTGCAGGTCTTCTGTGCCTGGCTGGGCAGCCTGGCTGGCGACGCGGCGATCGCCGTCGGCGCGCGCTCGGTGTACCTGGCCGGTGGCATTTCCGCGCATGTGCAGGATTTCCTGGCCGATGGCCGCTTCCGTGAGCGCTTCCTCAACAAGGGCGTGCTGACCGAGGTGCTGCGCCAGGTGCCGGTGTGGCGCGTTGAGCATGGCCAGCTGGGCGTGCTCGGTGCAGCGGTCTGGCACGCCGCACGGCAACCCACGCACGACTGATCGGCAGGGCCGGCATCGGGCCGGCCGTGCATTGCAGACTGGGAGGGGAAGATGGTGGATCGCAGGCAGTTCCTGCAGGCCAGTGCACTGGCCGCAGGCATGGCGGCATTGCCGGGCGTGCAGGCGCGCACGCAGGGTGGGGCCCGGGTGGTCTCCACCTGGGACTTCGGCGTACCGGCCAACCAGGCCGCATGGAAGGTGCTGGCACAGGGTGGCAGCGCGCTGGATGCGGTGGAGGCGGGTGCACGCTGGGCCGAGAGCGAGCTGTGCAACCCCACCGTCGGCCATTGCGGCAACCCGGATCGCGACGGCGTGCTGAGCCTGGACGCGAGCATCATGGACGGCGATGGCCGTTGTGGTGCAGTGGCCGCGCTGGTCGACATCCTGCATCCGGTGTCGGTGGCCCGCAAAGTGATGGAGAACAGTCCGCACGTGCTGCTGGTGGGCGAGGGCGCGCAGCAGTTCGCGGTGCAGCAGGGTTTCGAGCGCAGGCACCTGCTGACGCCGCAGGCTGAAGCCGCCTGGCGCGAGTGGCTGAAGACCGAGAAGTACCAGCCGCAGATCAACGCCGAGCGCCGTGGTATTCCCGGCAACAGCGACAACCACGACACTATCGGCATGCTGGCACTGGATGCCAAGGGCCATCTGGCCGGTGCCTGCACCACCAGCGGCATGGCGTGGAAACTGCACGGTCGCGTTGGCGACAGTCCGATCATCGGTGCCGGCCTGTACGTCGACAACGACGTCGGCGCGGCCACTGCTTCGGGCGTGGGCGAGGAGATGATCCGCAACGCCGCCTCGTTCCTGGTGGTCGAGCTGATGCGCCAGGGCCGCTCGCCGGCGCAGGCCTGCCGCGAAGCGATCGATCGCGTGGTGCGCAAGCGCCCCGAAGCGAGCAAGACACTGCAGGTGTGCTTCCTGGCCATGAACAAGCAGGGCGAGGTGGGCGCCTACGCGCTGCATCGCGGCTTCGTCTACGCCGTGTGCGATGGGCAGCGCCAGGATGACCTGCGCGACTCGCCGTCGATCTACACGAGCACCCAGGCGTGAGCACGCGGCTGACCCTGGAGGTCGCCAGCAACTCGCTGGCCTCGGCGCTGGCCGCGCAGGCCGGCGGCGCCGACCGCATCGAGCTGTTCGACAACCTGGCCGAGGGCGGCACCACGCCGTCCTTCGCCAGCATCGCGATGGCCCGCGAACGCCTGTCGATTCCGCTGTTCGTGCTGGTGCGGCCGCGCCCGGGCGACTTCCACTACGACGCGCTGGAAACCGAACTGATGCTGCGTGACATCGCGCAGTGCCGCGCGCTGGGCTGCGATGGCGTGGTGATCGGCGCGCTGGATGTGCAGGGCGGGATCGATCTGGCGCTGTGCCGCGAGCTGGTGCAGGCTGCCGGGCCGTTGCAGGTGACCTTCCACCGTGCCTTCGATGCCGCCCGCGATCTGCCGGCGGCGCTCGAGCAGGTGATCGGGCTGGGTTGCCAGCGCGTGCTGACCTCGGGCGGCCAGGTCAGCGCCGAGGCCGGTGCCGATGTGCTGGCACGCCTGGTCAGCCAGGCGGCGGGGCGTATCGCGGTGATGGCCGGCGCCGGATTGGCCCCGGGCAACATCGCAACCGTCGCACGGCATACCGGCTGCACCGAACTGCACGCCTCGGCCAAGGGCCTGCGCCGCTCGGCGATGCAGTTCCAGAACCCGGCGCTGCGCGGCCTGGACCCGGACTGGAACCAGACCGCCACCGCGACCGTGGCCGCCCTGCGGCAAGCGCTGGACGGCGTGGAGTAACCCGCTTATGTAGAGCCGAGCCCGTGCTCGGCTCTGCAACGACGCATTGTTGACCGCTGAATATCATTCAGCGCACGTGTGACGTGGTCGTGTCACATCGCTTACGGCGAGCCGGACGAGTGCCCAGCTATGGTTGCCGATCCACAACCGAGGTGTACCGAGGCGGTGCAGAGCTTAGCTGGGATTCTGAAATGCCTTCCTCGAGCCACCAGTACTCCTCGTATCTGCTTGGGTTCTTGAACTCGTAGATGCTGATGATGCCGAGCAAAGAACAGGGTGAGTCGGCCATGAAATCCCAGCCATCCTTCTCGGCGCAATAGGTCTCGGTCTCTTTCATGAACCATACCCGATACCCCTTTTTAATCACTACATTGATTGCAGTGCTCGTTACATTTGAGAACTCTGATAATGCTGGCATTCTTCACCTCGTTGATTGCTGCAGTTGTCGGCGCTGAGGCGTCTTCCATCGATCACCGGTGATCGTGCTTGGTGCGGTAAACAAATGACCTGCCTTGATAGAGTGCATGACATCTCGATGCGATGTGCATGCAGTGGCGCGATGGGCTGCTTTTCGGGTGGACGTTGGAAAGCCTTTGCATGCAGTTCCGGAAACCGGTGCTGCGCGGTTTGGATCCGACCAGGACGCAGGCCCGCAACGGACAAAACCGTTCCGCGCGCGTCTGTCGCAATCGTGTCATCACTTCGTGCGCTGTTCTCTCAGCGATGTTTCGCAACCCTTTGATTGTTCTGGATGCCGGCAGCCGATAGCGGCGTTCCGCCGGACGTTGCTGCGTTGCCGCATGCCGGGCGTAGTTCAGCTGTGCTTTAGTTTGGATCGATCCACAGGGGAGGTGCCGCATCGGTCCTGAACCGATCCAGGCGCCGGGATCCGTCGTAGTGCCGCGCCACCATCCATCCCGTGCGTCCACACTTTCGAAGAGCAACCACCCATGGCTCAGATCGTCCGCAAGCGTCGTCACCTGCTGTCCCAGGCCCTGCTCCTGGCCCTGTTGCCCCTGGCGGCCAGCGCGCAGGAAGCCACCCGTTCGTCCACCAAGGATCTCGACGCGGTCACCGTCACCGGCTCGCGCATCAAGCGCGCCGGCGTCGAAGGCCCGGCACCGGTCAACGTGATCACCGCCGCGCAGATCCAGAAGGAGGGCTTCGTCAGCGTGTACGACGCGCTGAAGACCCTCACCGAAGCGACCGGCACCGTCGAAGCTGCTTCGCAATGGGGCTCGCACACCCCCAATGCCAGCGGCCTGAACCTGCGCGGGATGGGCCCGAACCGCTCGCTGCTGCTGGTCAACGGCCGTCGCGTGGCCGACTACCCGCTGCCCTATGGCGGCGAAACCAACTTCTCCAACTACGGCAACATTCCGGCCGCGGCGGTGGAACGCATCGAAGTGCTGACCGGTGGTGCCTCGGCCATCTATGGCTCCGATGCGATCGCCGGCGTGGTCAACGTCATCCTGAAAACCAACTACGACGGCGACGAAGTGCGCGTGCGTGGTGGTACCTCCACCGAGGGTGGGCGCGATACCTGGGACCTGTCCTGGGCCGGCGGCAAGACCGGCGACAACTGGAGCGTGACCTACGCGCTGCAGTACACCAAGCGCGATCCGCTGTTCGGGCGTGATCGCCCGCAGATGGACGATGCCGACGATGCACCGTACGCGTCCTGGAACATGGAGCAGCGCAAGGTCGGCTTCCGTCCCACTGCAGGCCTGGCGCTGATCGATCCGACCACCGGCCAGCGCCTGGCGCCACCCGCCGGCACCTGCGAGAAGTTCAACGGCGAGTACTACACCGCTGATCGACTGGTCTACAACTACGCCGCCAACACCATCACCAACACCGGCCGCCTGTGTGGCATGAGCGCCGACTACACCAACTGGCTGCTCACCGGCGGTGCCGAGAACGTGTCCGGCAACCTGTATGCCACCTTCGATTTCAGCAATGACCTGCAGGCCTGGACCAACCTGGCGGTGTACCGCTCTGAAGCGATCTGGGGCACCAATCCGCCCAGCGTGTCGCTGATCGACGATGACAACGGCTACTACTGGGATGCCAACCGCAACCGCCCGATCCTCGGCGTGCGCCAGTTCACCCCGAACGAAGTCGGCGGCCTGGATACGCTGCGCAACACCAACCGCGAACTGTCCTGGGACTGGAGCGCCGGCCTGCGTGGCCGCCTCGCCGACCGCTTTGACTGGAGCGCTACGGTGGGGCGCTCGTATTACCGGGTGGAGGAACGGCAGAACGTGGTCGACAAGCAGAAGTCGTACGACTACTTCCTGGGACCGAAGCTGGGCACCACCGCCGATGGCGAGGCGATCTATGCACTGAACGAATCGCGCTGGTGGAATCCGCTGACGCCGGACCAGTACTGGCAGATGGGCACCGTCGCGAAGAATCGCGCAACGTCCTGGGTCAACCAGGCCTCGGCGGATATCACCGGCGAACTGTTCCAGGGTTGGGCCGGTCCGATCTCGTTCGCCGCCGTGGCCGAAGTCGCGCAGCAGGGCTATCACCTCAGCCCCGACCCGCGCGCCGGCATCGACTTCGACCTGCAGAACGTCGATCGGGGCGGCGGCGAGCGCACCCGCTATTCGGCCGGCGTCGAGTTCAAGATTCCGCTGCTGGAGAGCGTGATCGCCACCGCGGCCGCGCGCTATGACCGCTATGGCAATTACAAGGCCGACGACAGCAGCGAAGCGCTGGACATCGGCAGCCAGAAGGAAACCACCTGGAATGTCGGTCTGGAATGGCGTCCGATCGAAGCGCTGCTGGTGCGCGGCTCCTATGCCACCAGCTTCCATGCGCCGGACATGCACTACCTGTTGGGCCAGCCGAGCAGTTCGGAAGTACAGACGTATGACCGTCTGCGCTGCATCCAGAGTGGTGCCTACCTGGTCAACAACTGTGGCGTGGGCAACACCGATGTCTGGTACACGTTCGACGTGAACCGGCGTGGCACGCCGTTGCTGCGTTCGGAGACCGGTGATTCGTGGACGGTGGGTTTCGTCTGGGACGTGATGCCCAATCTGTCGGTCAGCGCCGACTACTGGGCGATCAAGCTGGAAGACATGATCGTCGACGTCGGCGCCGACGAGGTGCTGGCGAGCGAAGCGGGTTGCCTGACCGGCAAGAACATGGACGGCACGCCGTGGGCCAATCCGGCTGGCGGCGAGTACTGCGCCGGCATCCTGGCCCGCGTGAACCGTGACAGCAACGGTCGACTGGTGTCGATCGAGCGCGGCCCGTTCAACCTGGCCAGCCGCGAAGTGCGCGGTATCGACCTGACCGCGCGCTACCGGCTGGAGACCGCGCAGTGGGGCAGCTTCCAGCTGGGGGTGAACTACACCAACCAGATCTCGACCAAGGAACAGCGCTACGCCGCCGACCCGAACCCTGAACGACGCGACCGCGACCTGCGCAGCAAGCTGCGCGCAAGCCTGGCCTGGCAACGCGGCAACTGGAATGCCAATGTCTATGCCGACCGCATCGGTTCGGTGCCGGGCGTGCGTTACCACTGGGGTACCGACCGCCTGGACAACCCCGGTGGCTGCCTGCCGTTCGCCGATGGCTACGTGCCCAGTGACAGCCCGTCGCTGAACTGCCTGGAGCCGGCACGGCTGCCGGATGGTTCGGTGAACCCGAACCCCAATGCCGGCCAGCAGACCTCGCGCTACTTCGGCCGCGTCGGGCCGTTCATCACCTGGAACTTCAACGTGGGCTACCAGGTGACCGAGCACGCCAAGGTCAATGTCTACGTCAACAACGTGTTCAATTCGGCCAGCTGGAACCACAAGGACCCGTACAAGCTGGACTACGACTTCGCCCCGACCCGGTTGCTGGGTGCGGTCGGCCGCGAATTCGCGTTGGAGTATGTGTTCACCTTCTAACGAGACAGCCCATCATCAGTAGATCCACGCCATGCGTGGATGCGGACACCTGGATGCCCATTCAGGAAATGCGGACAGGCTGGATTTGACCTTCCCACGATGGCAAGGTTTAGCCTGTCCGCATCCAGAAGGAATCCCCGGGAATCCGATCATGAACACGCCCCGCGTCGCCGCAATCCCCGCCAGTCCCTCCACCATCAGCCTGCCCATCGAGGGCATGACCTGTGCCAGCTGCGTCGGCCGTGTCGAAGCGGCGCTGTCCAAGGTCGAGGGCGTGGGCAGTGTTTCGGTCAACCTGGCCACCGAACGGGCGGACATCCGTGCGTCGGGTCCGGTCGATCGCGCCGCGCTGATCCAGGCGGTGGAGCGGGTGGGCTACGACGTGCCCGCCGCCACCATTGAGCTGGCGGTGGAAGGCATGACCTGCGCGTCCTGCGTTGGTCGCGTCGAACGTGCACTGTTGGCCGTGCCAGGCGTCAGCCAGGCCAGCGTCAACCTTGCCACCGAGCGCGCCACGGTGCGTGGCGTGGCCGACGTTGCAGTGCTGGTCGCCGCCATCGACAAGGCCGGCTATGACGCACGCGTGATCGAGACGGGGGTGCAGCCCGATGACGAGGCCGCGGAAAAAAAGGATGCCGAGCGCGCCGAACTGAAGCGCGACCTGATCGTGGCCACCGCGCTGGCACTGCCGGTGTTCGTGCTGGAGATGGGCTCGCACCTGATTCCCGGCATGCACGAATGGGTGATGTCCACCATCGGCATGCAGGCCAGCTGGTACCTGCAGTTCGTGCTGACCGCGCTGGTGCTGGCCATTCCCGGCCGCCGCTTCTACCAGAAGGGCATCCCCGCGCTGCTGCGGCTGGCACCGGACATGAACTCACTGGTGGCGGTGGGTACTGCTGCAGCATTTGGCTACTCGGTGGTGGCGACCTTCCTGCCGAAGCTGTTGCCGGCGGGCACGGTGAACGTCTACTACGAAGCAGCGGCGGTGATCGTCGCGCTGATCCTGCTCGGCCGCTTCCTTGAGGCGCGCGCGAAGGGCCGCACCTCCGAGGCGATCAAGCGCTTGGTCAACCTGCAGGCCAAGGTTGCCCACGTGGTCCGTGACGGCCGCAGCATTGATGTTCCGGTCAATGACGTTCTGAGCGGCGATGTGGTGGAAGTGCGCCCGGGCGAGCGCGTGCCGGTCGATGGCGAGGTGGTCGAAGGTCGCAGCTACATCGATGAGTCGATGATCAGCGGCGAACCGATTCCGGTGGAGAAGCAGCCGGGCAGCAGCGTGGTCGGCGGCACGGTCAACCAGAAGGGCGCGCTGACGGTACGTGCGACGGCGGTGGGCGCGCAGACCATGCTGGCGCAGATCATCCGCATGGTCGAACAGGCCCAGGGTTCCAAGCTGCCGATCCAGGCGGTGGTCGACAAGGTCACCCTGTGGTTCGTGCCGGCAGTGATGCTGGCCGCACTGGCGACCTTCGCCGTCTGGTTGATCTTCGGTCCATCGCCGGCGCTGAGCTTCGCGCTGGTCAATGCGGTGGCGGTGCTGATCATTGCCTGCCCCTGCGCGATGGGCTTGGCCACGCCGACCTCGATCATGGTCGGAACCGGTCGTGGCGCCGAAATGGGCGTGCTGTTCCGCAAGGGTGAAGCACTGCAGCTGCTGAAGGACGCGCAGGTGGTGGCGGTGGACAAGACCGGCACGCTGACCGAAGGGCGCCCGCGCCTGACCGACCTGGAGATCGCCGACGGCTTTGATCGCGCCACAGTGCTGGCCGCCGTCGCCACCGTGGAATCACGTTCGGAGCATCCGATCGCCCGCGCCATTGTCGATGCAGCCACCGAGCAGGGTCTCGCGCTGCCGTCGATGATTGATTTCGAGTCGGTCACCGGCATGGGCGTGCGCGCCAGCTTAGACGGCGCACGGGTGGAGGTCGGCGCCGATCGTTTCATGCGCGACCTTGATGTGGATATCACCGTGTTTGCGGCGTTGGCGGCCGAACTCGGCGCGCAGGGCAAGTCGCCGTTGTACGCCGCCATCGATGGACGCCTGGCCGCGATCATCGCGGTGTCCGACCCGATCAAGCCGAGCACGCCGGCGGCGATCGCCGCACTGCATCAGCTGGGCCTGAAAGTGGCGATGATCACCGGTGACAATGCCGGCACCGCGCAGGCGATCGCACGCCAGCTCGGCATTGATGAGGTCGTGGCCGAGGTGCTGCCGGAAGGCAAGGTCGAAGCGGTGCGCCGCCTGAAGGCCACGCACGGCCACGTCGCCTTCGTTGGTGACGGCATCAACGATGCGCCGGCACTGGCCGAGGCCGATGTCGGCCTGGCCATCGGCACCGGCACCGATATCGCGGTGGAGTCGGCCGATGTGGTGCTGATGTCGGGCAACCTGCAGGGCGTGCCGAATGCCATCGCGCTGTCGAAGGCAACGCTGGGCAACATCCGGCAGAACCTGTTCTGGGCCTTCGCCTACAACACCGCGTTGATTCCGGTAGCGGCCGGCGTGCTGTACCCGGCCTGGGGCGTGCTGCTGTCGCCGGTATTCGCTGCCGGTGCGATGGCGCTGTCCAGCGTGTTCGTGCTGGGCAACGCGCTGCGCCTGCGCCGCTTCCAGCCGCCGATGGCGGAAGCCCCCGCCGCGACCCATTGAAGGAGAACCGCATGAACATCGGTGAAGCCGCCAAGGCCTCCAGCGTGTCGGCGAAAATGATCCGCTACTACGAACAGATCGGCCTGATTCCTGCGGCTGATCGCACCGAGTCGGGCTACCGGGCGTACTCGCAGGCGGACATCCACCGCCTGCGCTTCATCCGTCGCGCGCGCGATCTCGGCTTCCAGGTGGCCGAGATCACCGATCTGCTGGGCCTGTGGAACGACACCTCGCGCCACAGCGCCGACGTCAAGCACCTGGCCGAACAGCACATCGCCGATCTGGAACAGCGCATCGAGCAGATGCGGCAGATGGCCGATACGCTGAAGTCGTTGATCAACTGCTGCGCGGGCGATGAGCGCCCGGAATGCCCGATCCTGGAGCGGTTGGGCGAAGACGAGGAGGCTCCGATGTCGGTCGTTGCCGCGAAGACCGGCGCGGTGCGGCGACGCGCGCAGAAGCACTGAGCCCATGCCACTTGAATGAAAAAGCCCGCCCTGTGACAGCGCACGGGGCGGGCTTCGTTGTGGACGCAGGGTAGGGAATCAGGCCGTGCGCGGCGGGAAACCGGCATCGTTCACCGCGGCGAACACCTGTTCCTGCGTGGCGGTGGTCTGCACCTTGACCAGGCCGGTCGGAGGATCGGCCACCACGCTGGCGTTCGGATCGATCTGCTGGATCGCGCGGGTCACGCTGCGTGCGCAGCCGCCGCAGGTCATGCCGTCGACATGGAATTCCATCTGTAGCTCCTTCGGTGCTCTTGGGATGGGACCAGTGTGCACCTTCCAACGATGGCAGGGTCAAGCGCTGGACTGAATGACAACGCACCAATGAACATGCACCAATGAGCGCGTACCAATGAAAACGGCAGCCACCTGTACCAGCGCGGCTGCCGTGGAGGAACGTCCCCGCCGGGGCGGGGCGTGGGTTGCGCCGGGGGCGGGCCCGGGCAACCCGGTACGGGCTTAGAACTTCCAGGTCGCGCCGAAGTACAGTTGGCGGCCTGCGTAGGTGTTGGAAACGAGACGAGCCTTGGTGTCATTGCCCAGGTGCACGCGCTGCTCGGACTTGGTGGCGTTGATCACCGAGGCGGTCAGCGTCCAGTCCGGGGTCAGGTTGTAGGCCACGTTCAGGTCCAGCTGGTCATACGGCTCGGTGTAGACGGTGAGGCCATTGTTGAGCCCACCGACCACCTGGCCGCGACGGTTGAACGAGGCGCGCGCGAGGAACTTGTCGTTCTCGTAGAACACCGTGACATTGGCCTGGTTCTTGGCACTGCCGACCAGCGGCGAGGAGCCGATTTCCTGGCCGTCCAGAACAATGGAAGCCAGGTTGGTGTCGTTGTAGGTGTAGTTGGCCTGCACACCGAAGCCGAAACCGAAGGTGTACTGGCCATACAGCTCGACGCCCTGCGACACGCCATCGCGGCCGTTGGCCTGGGTTTCGTAGCGCTGCACGTTCACGGCTTCACCACCGATGACCATCGGCGTGTCGCGCACCACCGGCAGGGTGAAGTTGTCCACGTTCTTGCGGAACAGGCTGACACCGGCGACCGCGCCCGGCTGGAAGTACCATTCCAGGCCCAGGTCGAACTGGGTGGCCTTGAACGGTTCCAGCTGCTTGTTGCTGCCCTGGCCGACCCAGCCTGCCGTCGATGCGCCACCGGCAACGCGGCGATCATTGACATACTCTTCGCTGTAGTAGCTCAGTGCGCCCGGCGCTGCGATGTCGGTGTAACCGGGGCGGGCGATCACCTTCGATGCGGCACCACGCAGCACCAGCGTATCGGTGATGTCCCAGGCGATGTTGAAGCTCGGCAGCACGTCGGTGTAGGTACGGTCCACGCCGATCAGGTCGTACGTCTTGCTCTGCGCCAGGTCGTGCGGCAGGCGCACGAAGCCGCTCTCGCAGCTGTAGGTCGGGTAGGCCGCAGCGGCGGGGTCGGTGCACGCCATCGGTGCGCCGGACGCGTTGTCCAGGAAGTAGTCGTTGAACTTCTCGATCGAGTCGGAGGACTGCGCGAACTGCTTGGTGCGCACCACGCGCACGCCGACATTGCCGCGCACGCGCTCGGTGCGGAAGTTGGCCTGGAAGTAGCCCGAGTAGATCTTCTCGTTGACGTTGTAGACGAAGTCTTCCTCGGTACGGTTGTGCGAACCGCCGTAGGTCTTGTTCAGGTAATCGATGTAGGCCGGGTAGTTGATGCCCGGGAACACGTTGGCATTGAAGCCGCCCGCGATGTTGCTGATCGGATTGGACAGGAAGAAGCCCGGCTGCGCGTCGCCTGCAGTCGGATCGCAGCCACTCTGGTAGCGGCTGTTGTCATAGTCGGCCGGGTCGCGGCCCGGGCACACCCAGTAGGTGTTGCCGGTGTTGCGGTGGACCTTGCCATCACGGTACTTGGCGCCGAACTGGATCGAGTCCAGCCAGCCCGATTCAAACAGCTTGGTGACGTCGGCCTGGAAGTAGTTCTGCTTGACCTCCGTGCGCTTCCACGACGAATCGGTCGAGCCGGTGTCGACTTCGGCGATGCCGTTCATCAGCTGCTGCTGCAGGTCGGGCGAGAAGGTGGCCGAGGGCGTGCCGGTCAGGTCCCAGGCGCTGTAGAGATTGCCCGGCAGGTAGTCGTTGCCGACCTTGCGGCGCGGCTTGGCCGACATCCGGAAGTTCATCGACGGACCACCTTCGGACCAGGTGCGGCCGCCGGTGAACGAAGCCTTCCACAGCGGGCTGATGTCCCAGTCGATGGTCAGGTCAGCGGTCTGCGACAGCGCCTTTTCCTTGCTGTAGCCACCAGTCAGCTGCGGCGTCGGAACGGTGCAGTCGTCCGGGCCCCAGCCGCCGGGCTGGAGGCCGGCAGCCTTGGCCTGGTCTTCGCTGCAGTAGTAGGTCTTTCCAGCGAGCTTTTCGAACTGGGCGCCGGTGACGGTGTTGCCGCTGGGGTCGAAATCCAGGCCATTGAGCAGGCGGCCGCCCGCCCAGTTTCCGTCGCCGTTGAAGCGCGCCATGCTCCATTCCGGAATCTTCAGCATGTTCTGGGTGTAGTCACCCTGCAGCTCGAAGCGGAAGTAGTTGGCCGTCATCGTGACGTTGTCGACCGGCTTGAACTGGAAGGTCAGCTGGCCGCCCTTGCGCTCGCGCTTTTCTTCCTTGACCGCGAAGTTGACCGAGGTCGGCATGAAGAAATCGCTGTAGTTGCCGCCGGTCTGGTTGTTGAAGCCGGACTTGCCCCACCAGTAGTGGATGCCATCCTGCGCCTGCACGTTGCCATAGGCATCGCGCGCCTTGCCGGCGCCGTACCACTGGTAGTCCTCGGTGCTGGCTTCCATGGTGCGGGTGGTGCGCTTCTGCTGGGTCACGCCGACCAGTACGCCGAAACGCTCATCCTTGCTGTGCCACGAATACAGCGCCGACGCCTGTGGGTCGATATCGTGATGGGTATCGGAGGAGGTGCCCTCGAGCGTGACGAAGCCCGAATTGGCCTCCATGTCCAGCGGACGGCGGGTGTGCAGGATGACCGTGCCGCCGATGCCGCCTTCGTCGATGCGTGCTTCCGGCGACTTGAACAGCTCGGCGCTGGACAGCATGTTCGACGGCAGCAGGGTGTAGTTGAACGAACGGGTGGCTTCGTCGTTGGTTTCCGACGTGGCCACGTAGTTGCCGTTCAACTGGGTCAGGGTCAGGTCCGGCGCAAGGCCGCGCACGCTGACACTCTTGCCTTCGCCACCGCTGCGGGTGATGACCACGCCGGGCACGCGCTGCAGTGCGTCGGCGACGTTCTTGTCGGGGAACTTGCCGACGTCCTCGGCGGTGATCACTTCGACCACCGCGTTGGCATCGCGCTTCTGTGACAGGCTCTTCTCAATGGCGTAGCGGTAGCCGGTGACCTGGACGCTGTCCAGGTTGGTGGCCTCCTGCGAGCCGGTGGAGGTGGCCTGCTGCGCGGCGGCGCCAGCCGGAATGACGGCGGCGACCAGGGCCAGCGCGATGGCCAGTGACAATGCGTCCTGGCCGTGCGTACGTGTTGAATGCTTCATTCCCATCTCTCCCTCTCTCCTGGATTGATCCGGTGACGTGGCACGGACAACTTGAATCGATCTAATTTGAAGTGACTTTGTCGCTGTCGCCATGCAGTGGCAGTAGCACCGCGCACGTGGCCTGGTACGTCCTGTTGCTGCTCCCCCAACTCCCGGCCATCGCAGCGTCGTCTTGGATCGATCTAAGCGATGGGCGGGCGATTTTTAGCATGGGTCGCCCGTGGGCGCATGCTGCTCCGCAATATGGTACTGGCGTGGCGAAGGGATGACGGTTTGCTGAAATCAGTGAAATCGTTTTCGTGCGCAGGGGAGGGTGGGTCGGCAGGGCTGCGCCCTGCACCTGCCGAAGCCAGGGCAACGGCCAAAGCCAAAGCCAAAGCGGCTCTGGGTTGTCTGTGTGTTGGGCGGGGCGGTGTCGGATTGCGGGGACGCCGTAAACCCGTCCATGGGGGCTTGGCCGCGGCATCCATGCCGCGGACACCCCGCAATCCGACACCGCCCCGCCTTTGACAGTTTCCCGGTGACGGTTGGATAGGTCCTGGAATTACGCGGGGTCATGGGGTCAGATCCGTTTTCCTTTGGAAAACGGATCTGACCCCAATTGATTTCGTTATCTGACAGAGATTCATCCACGCATGGCGTGGATTCACAGATCGCGGAAATCTGTCGAAGGCGGGATGGGTCCGGTTGCGGGGGCGTGAGCGCCATGGATGGCGCGACCGAGCCTACATGGACGTATTTACGGCGTCCCCCGCAACCGGACCCACCCCGACTCCCCACAGGAAACCGGCTTTTGCTGTTGCTTCGGCTTCGGCAGGTGCAGGGCGCAGCCCTGCCGAACACCCCCTCTCATGCTGCGCCGCAGAATGCATTCGGCTGAACCTGCATGCTCTACTTGAATCGATCTAAATTCACGGTCTGGTGGGTCGGGCGTCATTCCAGGGGGAGCTCTCTGCCAGTCGAGGCGGGGCTCAGCGGAACGGTGCCGGATGGCCCCGGCCGCCTGCCTCCGCGTCATCGACTACAGGAACCCGACATGCGTCCAGTGCCGTCCGCTCCCGCCGTCCCATTGTCTCCGCGCCCGCTGCCGCGCCTGGCCTGCCTGCTCGCGCTGTCGGCGATGCCGATGCTGCTGCAGGCGGCGCCGGCTGCGCTGGAGCGCGAGGTCAACACCTTCATCGGCAGCAAGGACGACGGCAATACGTTCCCGGGCGCGTCGGCACCGTTCGGCCTGATCCAGGTCAGCCCGATCGGCAGCCACTATTCGGGCTGGCGCTACGACGACGACAAGATCCGCGGCTTCGGCCACTCCTTCATCTCCGGCGCCGGCTGCTGGGAACAGGGCGGCCAGGTGTCGGTGCTGCCGGTCACGGGCTCGATCGGCCCGGGCGGCGATTTCGATACCGGCAACGCCAAGCAGTTCGATCACAAGGCCTATGCCGCGTCCTACACCCACGACGGCGAGGTCGGCCAGGCCGGCTATTACAAGGTGCGGCTGACCAGTTACGGTGGCATCGACGCCGAGGCGACCGCGCGTACGCGTGCCGCGGCCGAGCGCTACACCTTCAGCCAGCGCCAGGGCGAGGGCCACGTGCTGGTCAATGTCGGCCAGGCCAACGAGCGCCACTCGGTGATCGGCAGCGTGGTGGATGTGGTCGGCGACCGCGTGGTCGAAGGCAAGCTGGTCACCAAGAGCTTCTGTGGCGGTCATCAGTACACCACCTGGTTCCGTATCGAGTTCGACCGTCCGTTCAAGGCGCATGGCACCTGGGGCGAGGGCGGTGGCCTGCCGGGTGCGCGCCACAGCATGGAAGGCGAGCAGAAGCCGAACGGTGCCTGGCTCAGCTTCGACCTGGCCAAGGGCCAGTCGGTGACGGCGGTCAGTGCGATCTCGCACGTGGATGCCGAAGGCGCGCGCACCAACCTGCGCGCCGAGGGCATGCAGGGTGGGTCGCTGCTCGGTTTCGACCGCATGCGTGCGCTGTCGCAGCAGTCCTGGCGTGAGCAGCTGGGCCGTGTCCGCGTGCAGGGTGGCAACGCCGACGACCGCACCGTGTTCTACAGCGCGGTCTACCACGCGCTGCTGCAGCCGATGACCGGCAACGACGCCGACGGCCGCTACCGCGGCTATGACGATGGCATCCACCGTGCTGATGGCTGGACGTACTACGAGTACTTCTCGCTGTGGGATACCTATCGCGCGCAGAACCAGTGGCTGGCGCTGACCCGTCCGGACGTGGCGCGTGACATCGGCCGCACCCTGCTGGCGATCGACGAGCAGGGTGGCTGGCTGCCGCGCTGGGGCTATGCCAACTTCGAGACCAACATCATGACCGGCGATCCGGTCACGCCGTTCATGGTCGACCTGTGGCGCTTCGGCGCGCTCAAGGGCCGTGAATCGCAGGCGTGGGATGCGCTGCGCCGCAATGCGTTCGGTACGCCGCCGCTGAACTCGCGGATGGCCGGCCGTTCCGGCAACCCGACCTACCTGGACAAGGGCTACGTGGTCTACGACCGTGCGTTCCCATCCAAGGGCATGGACGTTGATCCGCACCACGGTGGTTCGGCGACGCTGGAGTATGCGCTGGCCGACTGTGCGCTTTCGCAGATGGCCGATGGCCTGGGCCACGCGCAGGACGCGGCGACGCTGCGTGAGCGCGGCCGCAACTGGCGCAAGGTGTGGGACCCGCAGGTGCGCGACGCAGAGACTGGCTTCACCGGCTTCCCGCGCCCGCGTACCGAGGACGGCCAGTGGTACACGCCGGCCGATGGCCACTACAGCCCACGCTCGCACCATGGTTTCCATGAGGGTACGGCGTGGCAGTACCAGTGGCTGGCGCAGCAGGACGTGCCGGGCCTGGTCGAAGCGATGGATGGCCGCGAGCAGGCCGGTCGCCGCCTCGATGCGTTCTTCGCGATGGACGCGCTGCAGGCCGATCTGCTCAATGCCGCCCGCAAGGAGTGGGTGGTCGGGCCGTACAGCTACTACAACCAGTTCCGCTACAACCCGAACAACGAGCCGGACCTGCACTCGCCGTGGCTGTACACGCTGATCGGCCAGCCGTGGAAGACCGCAGCGGTGGTGCGTGCCGCGCAGCAGTTGTTCACCAATGCGCCGAACGGCGTGACCGGCAACGATGACCTCGGCACGATGTCGGCCTGGTACCTGTTCAGCGCCATCGGCGTGTACCCGGCGGTGCCGGGCAGCGGCCAGTTCCTGCTGCATACGCCACGCTTCAGCAAGGTGGAAGTGGACCTGGGCAATGGCCGCACGCTGCGCATCGACGCGCCGGGCGCCGATGGCCGCCGCCTGCAGTACGTGCAGGGAGTGAAGGTCGATGGCCAGGCGCATGCGCCGGTGTGGCTGGACTGGAACCAGCTGCAGCAGGGCCCGCGCCTGCAGTTCGCGCTCGACGCGAAGGCGCCGGAGCAGGGCTGGGGCACGGCGGTGAAGGACCTGCCGGTATCCTGGTGCGCGGCACCGGGCAGCCAGCTGCGCTGAGCCGGACTGTGCCGTTCGCGGTGACCCAGCGAACGGCACGGCACGACACGGCCCTGATCCATTAGGCTTGAGCCTCCAGCGGAGTCCGGGAAGACGATGAACGACAACGGCAGCAGTCCCAGCAAGCGCGCCGGCAAGGCGGTGACGGTGACCGACATCGCGCGTGCCATCGGCGTGTCACGGGCAACCGTGTCGCTGGTGCTGCGCGGCAGCCCGCTGGTCAACGTCGATACCCGCGCCAAGGTCGAGGCCGAGCTGCGTCGCCAGCGCTATGTCTACAACCGCGCGGCGGCCAACCTGCGCCGGCGGACCTCGTCGAGCATCGCGCTGGTGATCAACGATCTGTCCAACCCGTTCTTCGCCGAATTCGCATCGGGCGTGGACGAGGCGCTGGGCGGACGCGGTTACGTGACCCTGCTCGGCAGTACCGGCGAATCGCCGGAGCGACAGCAAGCGGTGCTGTCCACGTTGATGGAGCACACGCCCGCCGGCCTGATCCTGTCGCCAGCCGAGGGCAGTGACACCGCGCTGCTGCGGCAGGCGCTGGGCGCCAATGCCAACGTGCTGCTGTTCAACCGTGAACTGGAAGGGGCCGACTGGGACTTCCTGACCCTGGACAACCAGCACGGCGCCTATCTGGCCACGCGTCACCTGATCGAGCGTGGTCATCGCCAGATCGCCTTCTTCGGTGGCCACGCCGCGTCCAGTTCGTGCCACCAACGCCGTGCCGGGTTCCAGCAGGCGCTGGCCGAGGCGGGTCTGTCGCTGCCGCCGGGCTGGATGATCGAGTCGGCACCGAACCGCCTGGAAGCCGCGGCGCGCACCGATGAGCTGTTTGCCGATGGCCATCGTCCGAGTGCGGCAGTCTGCTACAACGACACCGTCGCGCTGGGCCTGATGCTGGGCTTGAACTCGCGTGGCATCCGCCCGGGTGGCGACTTCGCCGTTACCGGTTTCGATGACATTTCCGAGGCGTCGGTCGCGGTGCCGCCGTTGACCACGCTCACCGCCGACCCGCGCGAGCGGGGCCGGCAAGCTGCCGCGCTGCTGCTGCAACGACTGGATGAACCGGACGCGCCGCCACGGCGCACGGTCGCGCCGGTGCAGCTGCGCATCCGCGAAAGCAGTGCCGCACGTCCGAACTGATTCCTTCCATACACCCCTTCCACGCAACAACGACCTTCCGCGCATCGAGGCGCGTACCGCATGCCGATCTCCGCAACGCCCCGTCCATCGGGTTCTTCGGGCAACGCACCCGCCGTCACCAACGGCAAGGCGCTCGCTGTCGTCACTACGATCTTCTTCATGTGGGGCTTCCTGACCTGCCTCAATGACATCCTGATCCCGCACCTGAAGGCGGTGTTCGAGCTGAACTACGCCAAGGCGATGCTGGTGCAGTTCACCTTCTTCGGCACCTATTTCCTGATGTCGCTGCCGGCGGGTCGGCTGGTGGCGGCGCTGGGCTACAAGAAGGGCATCGTGGCCGGCCTGGTGATCGCCGGCATCGGTGCGCTCGGCTTCTGGCCGGCGGCCGAGCTGCGCGTGTATGGCGCCTTCCTCGGTGCGCTGTTCGTGCTGGCCAGCGGCATCACCGTGCTGCAGGTCGCTGCCAATCCTTACGTGGCGCTGCTGGGTCCGGAGCAGACCAGTTCCAGCCGCCTGACCCTGGCACAGGCGCTGAACTCGCTGGGCACGGCCATCGCGCCGATCTTCGGCGGCATGCTGATCCTGTCCAACACGGTCAAGAGTGCCGATGACATCGCGGCGCTGCCGGCCGCCGAGCAGCTGGCCTACCGGGCCGCCGAGGCGCAGGCCGTGCAGGGCCCATACGTGGGCCTGGCCGTTGCGCTGGTGCTGCTGGCGCTGTTCGTGTTCCTGTTCCGCCTGCCGGCGCTGAGTGATGCCACCGAGCAGGCCGACCAGGGCCACCACCACAGCTACCTGGATGCGCTGCGCAAGCGCCACCTGCTGCTGGGCGTGCTGGGCATCTTCTTCTATGTCGGCGCCGAAGTGTCGATCGGCAGCTTCCTGGTCAACTACCTGTCGATGCCGAACATCGGCGGCTTCAGCGAGCAGCAGGCCACGCATTACGTGTCGGCCTACTGGACGATGGCGATGATCGGCCGCTTCGCCGGTTCGGCGCTGCTGGCACGCTTCTCGCCCAGCCGCCTGCTGGCGATCTTCGCGCTGGTCAACGTGGGGCTGCTGGTCACGACCATGCTGAGCTCCGGCAACGTCGCGCTGTACTCGGTGGTGGCCATCGGCCTGTTCAACTCGATCATGTTCCCGACCATCTTCGCGCTGAGCATCGAGCGCCTCGGCCCGCTGACCAACAAGGGGTCCAGCCTGCTGATCATGGCCATCGTCGGCGGTGCCGTGGTGCCGTACCTGCAGGGCGTGCTGGCCGACCACATCGGTGTGCAGGCCAGCTTCATCCTGCCGCTGCTGTGCTACGGCTACATCATTTTCTACGGACTGGTCGGCGCGCGTACGCCGGCCTCCGCAACGCAGGGAGGCTGAGTCCGCAATGGGTGCCATCGTTTGCTTCGGCGAAATTTTGATCGATCTACTAGCGCAGCCGCCGGCCTCGGCCGACACCCCGCGCGCGTTCCTGCAGTACGCCGGCGGTGCGCCGGCCAACGTCGCGGTGGCGGCTGCGCGGCTGGGTGCGAAGACCCAGTTCGTCGGCATGCTCGGCCGCGACATGTTCGGTGACTTCCTGGCCGACAGCCTGGTCGAGCACGGCGTGGGCACGGATTACATCGTGCGCACCGACGCCGCCAAGACCGCGCTGGCCTTCGTCGCGCTGGATGCCAGTGGCGAGCGCAGCTTCAGTTTCTACCGTCCGCCGGCGGCTGACCTGCTGTTCCGTGACAGTGACTTCCAGGCGGAGTGCCTCGACAGCGCGCAGTGCTTCCACGTCTGCTCCAACAGCCTGACCGAGCCGGCCATCGCCGAGGCGACCTTCGCCGGCATGGACCGCGCGCGCGCGGCCGGTGCGGTGGTCAGCCTCGATCTGAATCTGCGCCCGGCACTGTGGCCCGCCGACGTCGATCCGACGCCGCGCCTGTGGCAGGCGCTGGAGCGCGCCGACCTGGTCAAGCTGTCACGCGAGGAACTGGATTACCTGGCCGCGCCGATGGGCGCCGATGGCGAGGCGGCGGTGCTGCGGCGCCTGCTGGCCGCGCAGGCACGCTGGGTGATCGTCACCGACGGTGCAGCCACGCTGCACTGGTACACCCGCGACAACCACGGCACGGTAACCAGTTTCCGCGTGGCCACGGTCGATACCACGGCCGCTGGCGATGCCTTCGTCGGTGGCGTGCTGGTGGGCCTGCTGGAGCGGGGTGGGGCAGGCGCTGGTTTCGCTGCGTTCTGCCAGGACCGGGAGGCGATCACCGCGACGCTGCGCTTCGGTGCTGCGGTCGGTGCGCTGGCTGTTACCCGCAAGGGCGCGTTCGCCGCGATGCCCTCGCTCGATGAAGTGCAGCAGCTGCTGCAGGCACAGGACATTACCGCATGAGCACCTCGCCCGATTTCCGTTCGCCCGCGTTCCTGCGCGCGCATATCGCCGATACGATGGCGTTCTACCATCCGCGCTGCATCGATCCGGACGGCGGCTTTTTCCACTACTTCCGCGATGACGGCAGCATCTACGATGCCAGCCATCGCCACCTGGTAAGCAGCACCCGCTTCGTCTTCAACTATGCGATGGCCTACCGCGAATTCGGCAACGCCGAGTACCGCGAGGCGGTCGAGCACGGCGTGCGCTACCTGCGGGAGGTGCACCGCAACCCGGCCACCGGCGGCTATGCCTGGACCCTGCGCGACGGCAAGGTCGAGGATGACATGAACCACTGCTACGGCGTGGCCTTCGTGCTGCTGGCCTACAGTTGTGCGCTGAAAGCCGGCATCCAGCAGGCGCGCGACTGGATGGACGAGACCTGGCAGCTGCTGGAAGCGCGCTTCTGGGAGCCGCAGCACGGCCTGTACAAGGACGAGGCTGACGGCCAGTGGAACTTCACCGGCTACCGCGGCCAGAACGCCAACATGCACATGTGCGAGGCGATGCTGGCCGCGTTCGAAGCCAGTGGCGAGCAGCGCTATGTCGAGCGTGCGCTGCAGCTGGCCGACAACATGACCCGCCGCCAGGCCGCCAAGGCTGGTGGCCTGGTCTGGGAACATTACGATTCCAACTGGGAGATCGACTGGGACTACAACCTGGACGATCCCAAGCATCTGTTCCGCCCGTGGGGCTTCCAGCCTGGCCACCAGACCGAGTGGGCCAAGCTGCTGTTGATCCTCGATCGCCACGTGCAGGCCGACTGGCTGGTGCCGACCGCGCAGCACCTGTTCGACGTGGCCATCGCGTGCAGCTGGGACGACGCCCGGGGCGGCCTGTACTACGGCTTCGCACCGGAATCGCGCCGGCAGCCCGGCATGGACGGCGCCCCGATCGGCGGCGACAGCTTCGTCTGCGACGACGACAAGTACTTCTGGGTGCAGGCCGAAACGCTGGCGACCGCCGCGCTGATGGCCAAGCGCACCGGCGACGACCACTACTGGCAGTGGTACGAGCGCATCTGGGCGTATTCGTGGGAGCACTTCGTCGACCACCAGTACGGCGCCTGGTTCCGCATCCTCGATGCCGACAACCGCAAGTACAGCGACGAGAAGAGCCCGGCCGGGAAGGTGGATTACCACACCATGGGCGCGTGCTACGAAGTGTTGAACGTGGTGCGTTGAAGATCGTTCGAATGCAGTAGTGCCAGGCCATGCCTGGCGATCCGAAATCGGTAGCGCCGGATCACGTCCGGCGGAAAAACAGGAGCTCCGCGTGCATCGTCTTTCCCTCGTTGTCCGTCTGCTCCTGCTGCTGATCGCAGCCTCCGCCTTCCCGGCAACCGCAGCGCCGCTGCAGGCACAGTGGCAGTTCCGCATGCTGCCCGGCGACGCCGAAGGCGCAGCCCATCCGGGCCTGCAGCAATGGCGTGCCGCCAAGGTGCCGGGCAGCGTGCACACCGACCTGTTGGCGCATGGGCTGATCCGCGATCCGTATGTCGGTGCACCCGAGGCCGAGCTGCAATGGATCGGCCTCGCCGACTGGGAGTACCGTGCCCGCTTCGACGTGGACGCCACGACGCTGGCCAAGCCGAATGCCGAGCTACGCTTCGACGGGCTGGATACGTATGCCGAGGTCAGCCTCAACGGCAAGCCGCTGCTGCGTGCGGACAATGCACACCGTACCTGGCGTGCACGCGTGGACGGGCGGTTGCGTGCCAGGGACAATGAACTGCAGATCGTGTTCCGTTCGCCGATCCGCACCCTGCTGCCGGGTGTGCAGGCAATGCCGCACAAGATCGCTGGCAATTATCCGTCGCCGTATGGCGATGAGCCGAAGGACGCGATGGTCGGCAACTTCGCGCGCAAGCCGGCCTACCACTTCGGCTGGGACTGGGGCCCGCGTTATGTCACCGCCGGGGTCTGGCGCGGGGTCGACCTGCAGGCCTGGGACGCGCACCGTCTGACCGATCTTGCCGTGCGAACCGATGCATTGAGTGCAGAGCAGGCGAAGCTGGCGGTGCTGCTGCAGGTGGAGCAGGGTGCTGCTGCGGGTTCGGCCTTGGTGAATGTGGATGTGCGTGATCCGGAAGGCCGCAACGTGGCCCAGGTGCAACGCACGGTGTTGCTGAAGCCCGGCCAGAACACGGTTGAGCTGCCGGTTGAGCTGGCCACGCCGCGGCGCTGGTGGCCGGTGGGCCAGGGTGCGCAGGATCGCTATACCGTGCGGGCTCGCCTGGATGATGGCGCCGATGCAGCACTGGCGCGCGAGCAGCGCATCGGCCTGCGCACGGTCGAACTGCGCCGCGAGGAAGACCGCAAGGGGGGGCAGGGCTTTGCCTTCGTCATCAACGGCGTGGAGATCTTCGCCAAGGGCGCCAACGTCATTCCGTTCGATGTCTTCCCCGCACGCGTCGATGCCGCACGCCTGCGCCAGGTGCTGACCGCCGCGCGCGACGCCAACATGAACATGCTGCGCAACTGGGGCGGCGGCTACTACGAGGACGATGCGTTCTTCGACATCGCCGATGAGATGGGCCTGCTGGTCTGGCAGGACTTCATGTTCGGCGGCGGCATGCAGCCGGGCTACGATCCGGCCTTCCGGGCAAGCGTGGTGGCCGAAGCACGCGACAACGTGCGCCGGCTGCGCCATCACCCCAGCATCGTGCTGTGGTGTGGCAACAACGAGGAAGAAACCGCCTGGAAGGACTGGGGGCACGGCCGCGACCTGAAGGCGGCCGACCCGGCATTTGCGGCGAAGGTCTGGCAGGGCTACGTCGACCTGTTCGGCAACGACCTGCGCCAGGTGGTGGGCGAGGAAGGGCTGGGCGTGCCGTACTGGTCCAGCTCGCCCAGCAACGACCTTGACGAGAAGGCCAACGATTCAATGCGTGGCGACAAGCACTACTGGCAGGTCTGGGGCAATCCGGCGTTGCCGGTGCAGGCCTATCTGCGCGAGACCCCGCGCTTCATGTCCGAGTACGGGCTGCAGGCGTGGCCGTCGGTGGCGACGGTGGACCAGATCGCCACCCACGCCGAGCAGCGCATCGACAGCCCGGTGATCCGCGCGCACCAGAAGTTCATGGCCGGCGAGGGCAACAGCCGCCTGCTGCATTACATTGAACTGGGCTATGGCACGCCGAAGGACTTCGAGGACTTCGTCTACCTCAGCCAGGTGATGCAGGCCGATGGCATCGCACTGGCGGCGCTGCATCATCGCGCCTCGCGGCCATACACGATGGGCTCGCTGTACTGGCAGCTCAACGATGTCTGGCCGGGCGCCTCGTGGTCCAGCGTGGATTACTTCGGCCGCTGGAAGGCGCTGCACTTCGCCGCGCGGCGCTTCTTTGCGCCAGTGACGGTGGCCGCGCTGCGCGACGAGGGCAGCACGCGGGTGAGGCTGCTCAACGACGGTGCCGCACTGGATGCACGCTGGCGGCTGCGGGTGATGGACGTGGAAGGGAAGGTGCTGCGCCGTCGTGAGGAAGCGGTGACGCTGGCGGCGGCCGGAGTGACCTCGATCGGTGATTTCCGCGATGCCGAATTGTTGGCCGGTGCCGACCCGAAGCGCACCATGGCGGTGTTCGAGCTGCTGCAGGATGGCAAGGTCCGTGCGCGCCAGGTGGTTGGTTTCGTCGAGGCGAAGGACCAGGTATTGCCGCGACAGACGCTGAAGGCTGCCCTGAGCATCGAGGGCGACCACTATCGCCTGCGGCTGGAAAGCGCGGCGTATGTGCGCGCGACGTGGATCGATTTCGGTGCGCTGGACGTGCAGGTCGAAGACAACCTGCTGGACCTGCTGCCGGGCGAAACCCGCGATATCGCGGTGCGCGGCCCGGTGGATCTGGTTACCCTGCGCGAAGCGCTGAAGGTGAAGACCCTCAACGACCGTTGAGCAAAAAGGGGACGGAGGGGATTAAGTCGTTTGTGGCCCATGTGTGCCACAAACGACTTAATCCCCTCCGTCCCCTTTTTCTTGCTTACAGCTGGATCTGCTGGAAATTCTCGACCCGCTCGTGGCCGTTGGCGGCCTGGCCGGTGCGCGGCAGCGGGTAGTCGTCCAGGCGATCGATCAGCCGGGTCTGCAGGCCGGCTTCGCGGGCAGCATCCAGTTCTTCCACCACATCCGACAGGAACAGGATCTCGCCGGCCGGTACGCCGATGGCCTGCACGATGCGGCGGTAGCTGTCGGCCTCACGCTTGCCACCGATCTCGGTATCGAACCAGCCCGACACCAGCGGGCTGAGGTCACCGGCATCGCTGAAGCCGAAGAACAGCTTCTGCGCCGGCACCGAGCCGGAGGAATACACGTACAGCGGCAGGCCGGAGGCGTGCCAGCCGCTCAGTACCGGCGCTACTTCCGGGTAGAAGTGCGCGGTGTAGTCGCCACGGCGGTAGCCTTCGTCCCAGATCAGCCCCTGCAGTGCCTTCAGTGCGGTGTGCTTGCGGTCCTGGTCGATCCAGCCCTGCAGCGTCTCGGCCACCAAGCTGTCCTGGCAGGCGCCACCGATCTCGGTAGCCACGGCATCCAGCCAGCGGCGGACCTCCGGCTGCTGGCCATGCTCGGCGACGAACGCGGGCAACGCCTTGCGCGCATAAGGGAACAGCACGTTCTTGACGAACGAGATGCTGCTGGTGGTGCCTTCGATGTCGGTCAGGATGACGCGGGGCTGCATGGATCAGGACGCCTGGGTGGGTACGTAACGGGGGAACTTCTGCGCGATGTCGGTGCCGGTGAAGTGACCGACCCAGCCATCCGGCTCGGTGAAGAAGCGGATCGCCACGAAGCTGGGCTCGTCGCCCATGTCGAACCAGTGGGTGGTGCCATCGGGTACGGCGATCAGGTCGTCCTTCACGCACTCGATCTCATAGACCTTGTCACCCACGTGCAGGGTGAACAGGCCGGAACCTGCGACGAAGAAGCGCACCTCGTCTTCCTTGTGGAAGTGTTCGTCGAGGAACTTCTTGCGCAGCTCGGCGCGGTTCGGGTTGTCCGGGGCGATCGAGGCCACGTCCACGCTCTTGAAGCCGCGCTCGGCAACCAGGCGGTCGATGTCGGCGCGGTAGGCGGCGAACACTTCCTCCTGGCTGGCGCCCGGCGCGACCGGTGCGGTGGCCTGCCAGCGCTCGAAGGTGACGCCGATCTTCTGCAGCTCGGCAGCGATGACCGCGCCGTCCTGGGTGTCCAGCAGCGGCGATTCGGGGCGGGTGTCGTCGTAGATGCGCAGTCGGCTCATGGCGGCAGCTTGAACGTCTCGGGGGGAAGACAGGGTAGCAGGGTGGGCACGAGGTGCAGATTCCGGATCGGCATCTGCACCTGCGTGCGGGTTCAGCCGCGCAGCTTGCGCAGTTCCAGCTCGCAGTGGAACAGGAACTCGAACGCTTCCAGGTGGCGGCGTGCCTCGGCCATGTCGCGGCCCCAGGCATACAGGCCGTGGCCGTCGATCAGGTAGCCCCACAGGTTCTGCCGGTCGAGCAGGTCATCGACCTGCTTCGAAAGCACGTTCATGTCCTGTGTGTTGGCGAACACCGGCACGTCGATGGCCATCTCGTGGGTGCTGTTGCCGGCGAAGGCCTTCAGCAGCTCGTAGCCTTCCAGGCGGATGTGACCCTGCGGCGCGTACAGGCGCGAGGCGACGGTCTGCACCGGCGAGTGGGTGTGCAGCACGCAGCCGATCTCCGGGAAGCGGCGATACAGCTGGGTGTGCAGCAGTGTCTCGGCGGACGGGCGCAGCGGGCGGCCGACGGCCAGGCCGTCGAAGTCCACCACCATGATGTCGTCCTCGATCAGGCGGCCTTTGTCCTTGCCGGAGACGGTGATCGCGGCGTGGCGGTCGTCCAGGCGGTGGGAGAAGTTGCTGCTGGTGGCCGGGGTCCAGCCGGCATGGGCCAGTTCGCGGACGTTGTCGATCAGCAGCTGGGCCAGTTCGCTCAGGCGCGCGGTGTCGTAGGGGAAGGTGGGGGTGGTCATACCGGCGATTTTACTGGATTCGGCCAACGGCTGAGCCCCTCGTGGCGGGTCGTGTAGAGCGGTTCATGGGCGGGGCGGGGCGGGTGGGCCGTGCAGGGGACGCTGCAAGTACGTCCATGTAAGCTCGATGGCGCCATCCATGGCGCCAACGCCCCTGCACGGCCCACCCGCCCCGCCTCTGACAGGTTCCGGCGTACGGCCAGCCACGGAGTGAAGAAGGAAAGGCAAAAGCGGGTCGCTTCGCTGTGCTTGCTCGGAGCGGAGCATGGCTCCGCTCTACAGAAACATTCATTCCGGAACATTCGCTTCCGGGAACGCTTCATCCACGCATGGCGTGGATCTACCGGACGCGCCAGCGGACTGTCGGAGGTGGGGGGGGGGGGGGGCGCGGGGGTGTCCGCGGCATGGGCCCGAGGCATGCCTCGGGCGGGTTGGGCAGGAGGCCCAACCCCGGTCTTGCCGTGTGCGCAAGACAGCGCACGCGAGCAAGCCGCGGCCAAGCCCCCAGGGACGGGTTCACGGCGTCCCCCGCGAACCCAACCCGCCCCGCCAAACCCTCAACCCAGCTGTTGCCATTGCCGTTGCTCTGGCTTCAAAGGCGGGTGCAGGGCCGCAGGCCCTGCAATGCAAAAACCCTACTTCACCCGCAGGCGGCTGTGCCTGAACCCGTAGCAGAAATAGATCACGAATCCGACGAACGTCCAGACACCCATCAGCATCCAGTTGTGCATCGTCATCGCCGACAGCAGGGCAAGGCAACTCAGCACGCCCAGGCTGCAGATCAGCCATGCCATCGGCATGCGGAACGGACGCGGCAGGTCCGGCTGGGTGCGGCGCAGGATCAGCACGCCCGCGCACACTGCCGCGAACGCGATCAGCGTGCCCATCGAGGTCAGCTCGCCGAGGATATCCAGCGGGAACAGCGCCGCCAGCAGCGCGATGCCGATACCGGTGATCACGGTGTTGATGTGCGGGGTGCGGTACTTCGGGTGGATCTTGGTGAACACCGGCGGCAGCAGGCCGTCGCGCCCCATGATCATGAAGATGCGCGGCTGGCCGATGATCATCACTAGCACCACCGAAGACAGGCCGACCAGTGCGCCGACCTCGACCACCCAGCGCAGCCAGCCCAGCTGCGGATGCGCAGCCACGGCAGTCACCACCGGCTCGTCGGTACCCAGCAGCTGGAACGGCACCAGGCCGGTCATCACTGCGGCCATGGCGATGTACAGCACGGTGCAGATCACCAGCGACAGCATCATGCCGAACGGCATGTCGCGCTGCGGGTTCTTCGATTCCTGCGCCGCCACCGACACCGCCTCGAAACCGATGTAGGCGAAGAACACCATCGCCGCGCCACGCAGCACGCCTTCCATGCCGTACTTGCCCGGGCCTTCATTGGCCGGAATGAACGGAGTCCAGTTGCTGGTGTCCACGTATTTCCAGCCGACCACGATGACCAGCACGATCAGGCCGGTCTTGAGCACGACCATCGCCATGTTCATCGCCGAGGACTTGCTGATGCCGACGTAGCACAGCCAGGTCAGCAGCAGCACGAGCGCAGCAGCCGGCAGGTTGGCGATCGCGCCGGTCGGACGCAGCTGCGCGTCGAGTGGTGCGCTGACCAGTGCCGCCGGTAGATGGATGTCGAACTGGCTGAGCAGGCTGAGGAAGTAGCCGGTCCAGCTGACCGCGACCGCCGAGGCGGAGACGCCGTATTCGAGCACCAGCATCCAGCCGATGAACCAGGCCGAGAGCTCGCCGAAGGTGGCGTAGGTGTAGGTGTAGGCACTGCCGGAAACCGGCACCATCGAGGCGAATTCGGCGTAGGCCAGGGCGCAGAAGGCGCAGCAGATGGCGGCCAGCACGAAGGACAGCATGATCGCCGGGCCGGCGTGGTTGGCGGCGGCCTGGCCGGTGATGACGAAGATGCCGCCGCCGATCACCGCGCCGATACCCAGGGCAGTCAGCCCCCAGGGGCCGAGGTGGCGGCGCAGGCTCAGGCCGTTGGCGTCTTCATGGGCGGCATGCGGGTGCTTGGTGGCCCACAGTTGCTTGAACATGTGTGGTGGTCTTGTCGAAGCGCGCCGTCAGGGGCGCGCAGGGAAAACGGACGGGCCGGCACGAGGCCGGCCCGTAGGCGGATCAGGGCGACTTGGCCAGCTTGCTGTTGCGGATGCCGTAGCCCAGGTAGATCAGCAGGCCAAGCAGCGTCCAGCCGACGAACAGGTGCCAGTGCACCACGAACGCCTGCCAGAACAGGAACAGGCAGGTCGCCGCGCCGAGCGGGCAGATATCCACACCGCCGGCACGCGGAACGGGCGGTGGATGTCCGGCTTGGTATAGCGCAGCACCAGAACGCCGATGCAGACCGTGGCGAAGGCCAGCAGGGTGCCCATCGAGACCAGTTCGCCCAGCACGTTCAGCGGTACCAGGCCGGCCAGTGCGGCGGCGATCACGCCGACCACGATGGTGGCGACGTACGGGGTGCGGAAGCGGGCGTGGACCTTGCCGAAGAATTTCGGCAGCAGGCCGTCGCGGGAGATGGTGTAGGCGATGCGGGTCTGGCCCATCATCATCACCAGCACCACCGAGGACAGGCCGGCGATGGCGCCGATCTGGACCAGGGTCTTCAGCCACGACAGGGTCGGGTAGGGTTCCAGCGCGGTGGCCACCGGCTTGTCGGTGCCCAGCAGGTGGTACGGCATCATGCCGGTCAGCACCGCACAGACGATGATGTAGACGATGGTGCACACGGCCAGCGAGCCGAGCAGGCCGATCGGCATGTTGCGCTGCGGGTCTTTGGTTTCGCCGGCGGCGGTGGAGACCGCATCGAAACCGATGTAGGCGAAGAACACGATGGTGGCCGCACGGAACACGCCGCTCCAGCCGAACTCACCCGGCACACCGGTGTTTTCCGGGATGAACGGCTGCCAGTTGGCCGGGTCGATGTGGGCTGCGCCGATACCGATGAACAGGCAGATGACGGTGACCTTGATCGCCACGATGATCGCGTTGACGAAGGCCGACTGGGTCACGCCCACGTACAGCAGGCCGGATACCGCCGCCACGATCAGCACTGCCGGCAGGTTGAACAGCTTGCCCGAGGCGATGAACTCGCTGCCGGTCCAGGCAATCGGGGCCGCGCTCAGGGCATCCGGGAACGGCATGTGCAGGGTGGTGGTGATGAAGCTGATCAGGTACGCCGACCAGCCCACCGCGACCGAAGCCGAGGCGAACAGGTATTCCAGCACCAGGCACCAGCCGATGAACCAGGCCATGCCTTCGCCGAGGGTGGCGTAGGAGTAGGAGTAGGCGCTGCCGGAGACCGGCATCATCGCCGCGAACTCGGCATAGCACAGGCCCGCCAGGGCGCAGGCGAAGCCGGCGATCACGAACGACAGCATGACCGCCGGGCCGGCGTGGTTGGCCGCGGCCTGGCCGGTCAGCACGAAGATACCAGCGCCGATCACCGCACCCACGCCAAGCAGGATGAGGTGTTTAGCCGTGAGGGTCCGTTTCAACGTGGCTTCGCCGTCCAGGCTGCCTTCGATGGGTTCGCCAGCATCGACGTGCCCGGCCGGTTCAACCGGCTTGACCCTCAACAGAGCTTTCAGCATGCAGTACTTCCTAGTGATCGGATTGGGTGGGCCACCGATACGTTGCCGGCAACCCTGGAATGGTGAAGGCCGCGCGAACGGCCCGCTGTACCTTAGCCAAAGCTGAAGCCAACGCACAAGCGCAATCGCAACAATGAACGGCGATAATGAGCAGTATTTTTCCAGACCGCCCCCATTCATGCGCCAGACCGCCGAAACCCTTGCCGTGCTTGACGATCGCCTGCGCGACCTGCTCGCGGGACTACGCCCGCCGTGAGCCTTGCCCACGACGCACTGGCTGCCGAATTCGGCACATTGCTGGACGATCCGGAAGATCCGTTCCGGCGTGAACGGCTGGCCGGCCACTTCACCGCCAGCTGCTGGCTGGTCAGCGCCGATGGCCAGCGCCTGCTGCTGACCCACCACCGCAAGCTGCAGCGCTGGCTGCAGCTGGCGGCCACGCCGACGGCGACCGTGACTTGGCCCAGGTGGCGCTGAAGGAGGCCGAGGAAGAATCGGGACTGAGCGGCCTGGTGCTGGAAGACCCGGCCATCTTCGATCTGGACAAGCACTGGATTCCGGAGCGCAAGGACGTGCCGGGGCACTGGCACTACGACGTGCGTTTCGTGATCCGGGCGCTGGGTGGCGAAGCCTTCGTGCTCAGCGAGGAGTCACTCGACCTGGCCTGGCGGCCGGTGACCGAAGTCGCGGCCGATCCGGAATCGGATGAGTCCATGCAGCGCATGGCCCGTCGCTGGCTGGCACGTTGAGGTAAAAGGGACGGAGGGGATTAAGTCGTTCATGGCGCATGTGCCGCAAACGACTTAATCCCCTCCGTCCCCTTTTTTCAGTACAGGATGCGCGTGCGCAGCGTGCCCGGGATCGCGGCCAGCTCGTCGCGCACGGCGGCGGCCTGTTCCTCGCTGGCGGTGATGTCGATCACCACGTAACCCACCTTCGGGTCGGTGCGCAGGAACTGGCCGTCGATGTGACGTTGTGGCGCGAGAAGATCTCGTTGACCTTGGACAGCACGCCCGGCACGTTCTGGTGGATGTGCAGCAGGCGCAGGCTGTCGGCGTGCTCGGGCAGGGTCACTTCCGGGAAGTTGACCGCCGACAGGGTGCTGCCGTTGTCGCTGTAGCGCACCAGCTTGGCGGCCACTTCAACGCCGATGTTGTCCTGCGCCTCCAGCGTGCTGCCGCCCACGTGCGGGGTCAGGATCACGTTGTCGTGGCGGGTCAGCGGCGATTCGAAGATATCGCCATTGCCCTTCGGTTCGACCGGGAACACGTCCAGCGCGGCGCCGCCGACGTGGCCGCTGGCCAGGGCCGCGTCCAGCGCATCGATGTCGACCACGGTGCCGCGCGCGGCATTGATCAGGTGCGCGCCCTTGCGCATCTTCGCCAGCTCGGTGCTGCCGATCATCCACTGCGTGGACGGGGTCTCCGGCACGTGCAGGGTGACGATGTCGGCGCGCGCCAGCAGGTCGTCCAGGCTGGCCGCCGCACGGGCATTGCCCAGTGCCAGCTTGGTTTCCACGTCGTGGAAGATCACCTGCATGCCCAGCGATTCGGCCAGCACGCCGACCTGGGTGCCGATGTGACCATAGCCGATGATGCCCAGCGTCTTGCCGCGCACTTCATGGCTGCCGCTGGCCGACTTCGACCAGCCGCCGCGATGGCATTCGGCATTCTTCTGAGGGATGCCACGGGTCAGCATGATCGCTTCGGCGATGACCAGCTCGGCCACGCTTCGGGTGTTGGAATAGGGCGCGTTGAACACCGGGATGCCGGCCAGCTCGGCCGCGTCCAGGTCGACCTGGTTGGTGCCGATGCAGAAGCAGCCCACCGCGATCAGGCGCTTGGCCTCGGCCAGCACTTCGGCGCTGAGCTGGGTGCGCGAACGGATGCCGACGATGTGCGCCTCGGCGATGCGTGCCTTCAGTTCGTCCTCGGGCAGCGCCTTGGTGTGCGCTTCGATCTGGCTGTAGCCGGCGGCGCTGAACACCTCCACGGCGGTCTGGCTGACCCCCTCCAGCAACAGTACGCGGATATCCTGCTTCGGGAACGAGGTCTTCTTCGGCGACATGGGGCGACACGGCCAGTGGGACAGGGGCTGACCACTATGCCAGATCGCAGCGGCCATGGTGCAGTGCGCAATTGGTTGCATCCGTAGCTATCTACACGGCTGCGGGGCTGGACGCTGGCGCGCGCCACTGGCACGCTTGCCCGTTCTTCACGCACCGCGCTGGACCGTCATGACCGATTCCCGCATTGCCTCGCTGCAGCAGGCCTGTCCCGGCCTGAAGCTGAAGACCGACCCGTCAGACCTGGAGCATTACGGGCGCGACTGGACCCGGCGCTGGACGCCGGCGCCGCTGGCGATCGCACTGCCGGCAACGGTCGAGGAAGTACAAGCGGTGATGCGCTGGAGCGCAGGCGAGGGCGTGGCCGTGGTGCCGTCCGGTGGCCGCACCGGCCTCTCGGGTGGTGCGGTGGCCGCCAACGGCGAGCTGGTGCTCAGCCTGGAACGGATGAACAAGGCGCTGGCCTACGACGCGGTCGATCGCACCCTGGTGGTGCAGCCCGGCATGCCGCTGGAGGCCGTGCACAATGCCGCGCTGGACCATGGCCTGATCTACCCGGTGGATTTCGCCGCCCGCGGGTCCTGCTCGATCGGCGGCAACATCGCCACCAATGCCGGTGGCATCCGCGTGATCCGTTACGGCAACACCCGCGAGTGGATCGCAGGGCTGAAGGTGGTCACGGCTGATGGCGAGTTGCTGGAGCTCAACAAGGGCCTGATCAAGAATTCCAGCGGCTACGACTTCCGCCAGCTGCTGATTGGCTCGGAGGGCACGCTGGGCGTGATCGTCGAAGCCACGGTGAAGCTGACCGATCCGCCGCCGGCCAGCAACGTGATGCTGCTGGCAGTGCCGAGCTTTGAAGTGCTGATGCAGGTATTCGCCGCGTTCCGCGCGCGCCTGCAGCTGCAGGCCTTCGAATTCTTCACCGACCGGGCGCTGGAGCACGTGCTGGCGCATGGCGCGCAGGCACCGTTCGACGAGGTGCATCCGTACTACGTGGTCACCGAGTTCGCCGCCGGCGACGAGGCCCAGGAAGCGGCGGCGATGGCCGCGTTCGAGGACTGCATGGGCAATGGCTGGGTCAGTGACGGCGTGATCAGTGCCAGCGATGCCCAGGCCGCCCAGCTGTGGCGCCTGCGCGAAGGCATCACCGAATCGCTGGCGCGCTACACGCCCTACAAGAATGACGTCTCGGTGCGGATCTCGGCGATGCCGGCGTTCCTGGCCGAGACCCAGGCGCTGATCGGGCAGGCCTACCCGCACTTCGATGTGGTCTGGTTCGGCCATATCGGCGACGGCAACCTGCACATCAACGTGCTCAAGCCGGACGACACAAGCGACGCCGATTTCGTGGCGCAGTGCGAGCAGGTGACCAAGCTGCTGGCGCAGGTGCTGGCGCGCTTCGATGGCAGCATCTCGGCCGAGCACGGCATCGGCCTGGTCAAGAAGGGCTACCTGGACAGCACCCGCGGCCCGGCCGAGATCGCGCTGATGAAGGCGGTCAAACGCGCGTTCGATCCCCAAGCGCGGCTGAATCCCGGCAAGCTGTTCGACGCCTGAGCCGGGCAAATCCTTCACGTACCCGTTACGCTCCACGCTTCCTAACAACCGGCTTCGAACCGATGACCCGTCCGCTCCTGCTGCTTGCCCTGCTGTCCCTGCCGCTGGCCGGCTTCGCTTCCAGCTTCGCTGGCACCTCGGCCGGCTCGGCCACCGGTGCGTCCTCCGGGTCGTCGGGCAGCAGCTCGGGCGATGACAAGGTGGTACTGGCTGCGCGCGACGATGCCGCCGCGTTCGTCGCCAGCGACGGCCAGATCCGTGGCGCCCGCCTGCAGGCCGCGCTGGTCCACCTGCGCGAGCAGAGCACCGCCGCACAGCAGCAGAGCGACCTGGAACTGGCCCGCGCGCTGCTGGCGCGTTGATCCCGCCTTCAGGTAGTGCCGGCCGCTGGCCGGCAACGCCATGACATCTGCACGGAACGCAGCCATGCATGGCGTGGCTCTACTGCTGATCGCCCACGTCGCGCATGCAGCTGATCGCCTGCAGCTCGACCCGTCTGGTCTTGATCCTGCACAGCAGCAGCTCGCCAGCCAGACCCTGGCCGACGTGCAGTCACTGCTGCCGGAGGGCCTGCTGCGCGCTTTGCCGGCTCAGGTGCAGGTGCGCTGGAGTGATGACCTTCCTGCCAAGGTGCACGGCCGCACGTTCGGTGGCCGCATCACGTTGCGCCGCGATCTGCTGGATGACGGCATGCCTGGCGCCCGGCGTGCGCGACGCAGCGCGCTGGTGCACGAGCTGACCCACGTTGCAGACCGTGGTGGTGCTGACTGGTCGCAGAGCATGCGTTGGCGTGACCTCGCGGGCTGGCAGCGCAAGCCCTGGCATCTCGGCCGTGGCGACAACGACTTCCATGACCGCAGTCCGGATGCCTATGAGCTGAAGGACCCGGCCGAGTACCTGGCAGTGAACGCCGAGCATTTCGTGCTCGATGGCGAGTTCGCCTGCCGGCGCCCCGCGTTGGCGCAGTGGTACCAGGCTCACTTCGGAACACCGCCGTCGCTGCCACAGCCGCAGTGCGCTACGACGCTGCCCTTGCTCCAGGCCGAATCGGAAGAAGGCGCTGCATCGCTGCTGCACCTCGACCCGGCGCGCGTCTACGCGGTGGACTACCTGTTCGCCGAAGGCAGTGCGCAGCCGATGAGTCGCTGGGGCCACAGCATGCTGCGGCTGGTGATCTGCAAGCCGGGGCGCGCACCTGGGCCGGATTGTCGCCTGGACCTGGAGTACCACCGCGTGCTGTCGTTCCGCGCCTTCGTTGGTGACGTGCAGATATCCAACTGGCGCGGGCTGACCGGTGGCTATCCGTCGCGCTTGTTCGTGCTGCCATTGCAGCAGGTGGTGGACGAGTACACCAAGGTCGAGCTGCGCGGATTGCAGTCGCTGCCGTTGCAGCTGGAACGCAGCGAGATCGCCAGCCTGCTCGAGCGTACCGCACAGGTGCACTGGAGTTATGACGGGCGCTATTACTTCGTCAGCAACAACTGCGCGGTGGAAACCGCCAAGCTGCTGCAGGCCGGCGTGCCGCGGCTGGGCGAGGCCGGGCTGGCCCAGCTGAGTCCGCGCGGCCTGAAGCGGCGACTGGTGCGGCTGGGCGTGCTCGACGAGGGGGTACTGACGGACCGCGACGCAGCGCAGGCACAGGGGTATTACTTTGCTTCGGCGCGCGACCACTACCAGCAGTTATTCGGCGTGGCCGCAGCCCAGCTGCCATTGCCCGCACGCGATGTGCGCGGCTGGTTGAAGCTGCCTGCACGGCAACGGGCGCCGTGGCTGCTGAAGGGAGACCTGCGTGCCAGTGCCGGCCTGCTGCTGCTGGAACAGGCCGCGCAGCGGCGCGCCGAGCTGCGCGCGCGTGACGTGCTCAAGCGGCAGCTGCTGGCCGCACCGGACAGCGCTGAAACGCGCAGCCTGCGGGGGTTGCTGGAGCAGAGCGGGCAGTGGCTGCGCCCGGGGACGCTGCTGCACGACGGCGGCTATGGATTGCCGCTCGGCGACGAGCAGGCGCTGCTGTCCGAGGCCGTGGCCACCGCCAGTGCGCAGGCGGTCCCGGCGTGGCAGGCGCTGCGCGTACAGCTGCGTCAGCAGCTGCCGGTGAAGCAGCGCGACGAAATGGATGCGATCGACGCCAATCTGGCCGCACTCGGTGCACATCTGCGCACGCAGGCAGCCGGTCCGGTTATTGACGCGGCAGTTCGATGACGAAGCGGCTTCCGCCGGTACTGCCCGGGATGCAGTAGACGCGGCCACCGTGCGCATCGGCAATGGCCTTGACCACCGCCAGGCCGAGCCCGCTACCGCCGCCCTGGCGCGAACGCGAACCGTCGGCACGCATGAACGGGGTGAAGATGTCCGCGTGCAGTTCCGGGTCGATGCCCGGGCCCTCGTCTTCGATTGCCACCTGCACGTGGCCGGGCGTGTCATGCATCGCAATCCGCACCTTGCCCGGACTGGCATAGCGTCGCGCGTTCTCCAGCAGCGCCAGCAATGCCTGGCGCAGGCGGGTCGGGTCGCAGTGCGCGTTGTGCTCCTCGCGGCTGGTTTCCAGCTCCAGCACGAAGCCTGCAGCGCGGAACTGCGGGTCGACCAGGGTCATCACCGAATGCACCTCGGCCACCACGTCGGTGCGTGCGCGGCGCACGTCCAGTCGCGCATTGTCGGACAGGCTCAGCACGCGCAGGTCCTCGATCAGGCGGGACAGCCCTTCGACCTGGGCCAGCAGGCTGCGGAACTGGGATTCGTCGGGCTGGAACACGCCCTCGGCCAGTCCCTGCAGGCGGCCGCGCAGGATGGTCACCGGCGTGCGCAGCTCATGGGCGATGGCCGCATGCCACATCGAACGCTCGCTCTCCATGTGCTGCAGGCGGCGCGCCATCGCATTGAAGTCTTCGACCAGGTTGGCCTGCCTGCGCCCGATGAGTTCTCTTCGACGCTGGCGCGCGCACCCAGGTCGCCGCCGGCAAGCGCGCGTACGCTGTCGACCAGCGAATTCAGCGGCGACAGGATGCGGTGCGCCAGGCGGAACGAGGCGGCGATGGCCAGCGCCAGCCCGGTCAGGATCACCCCGACCATCCACGCTATTCCGGGCCGGTCGGCAGCCAGCTCTCCGGTTCTTCGGCGCTGCCGGGGAAGAACTCGACCAGCACCGCGTACAGCAGCCACGACGAGAGGATCATCATCACGATCACGCCGATCACCATCAGCGACATCGAAACGATGATGTGCCGGCTGAGCCCGGAGCGGCGCAGAGGGGCCATGAGCGGTCCGCCATCAACCGGTAACCGACACCGCGTACGCTGGCGGGCACATTGAGCATGCCCACTTCATCCAGCTTGCGGCGCAGCTTGCTGACATGGCTGTCAACGGTGCGTTCCAGTGCTTCACTTTCCGGCAGGCATTCGTGCATCAGCTCACTGCGGCTGAAGATGCGCGTCGGCGCCAGCGCCATGCAGTGCAGCAGCTTGAATTCGGTGAGGGTGAGCAGGACTTCGTGGCTGTAGCCTTCACCCTCCACGTGCACGGCGTGGGTGGCCGAGTCGATCAGCAGCGGGCCGACGCGCAGCGCGCTGGGTGCATCCACGCGCGAGGCGCGCAGCGTACGCCGCAGCACCGCGCGCACGCGCGCCGCCACTTCGGCCGGATTGAACGGTTTGACCACGTAGTCGTCGGCGCCCATGCGCAGTGCGGTCAGCTTGTCCAGGTCCTGGTCCAGCGCGGTCAGCATGATCACCGGCGTTTCGCCGCGCTCGGCGCAGCTGGGTCAGCACGCTCCAGCCATCCAGGCGCGGCAGCTGCACGTCGAGCAGGACCAGGTCGGGGCGGGCGCTGCGGTGCAGGTCCAGGGCGCTGTGGCCGTCGGCGGCGCGCAGCGTGCGCAGTCCTTCGCGTTCCAGATAGGCGGTGAGAATATCGGCGATCTCGGCCTCATCCTCGACGATCAGGACGAGGGCGGCGAGGGCAGGGGAGGCATGCATGCAGGGGCGGGGCCTTAAGGTGCTTGCCTCCATCGTATCTCCACAGTTCCTCCATCGAAACCCCATCATCGCCACGCACACTGGGTTCTTCAGAACCTTTCAGCCGCCTGCGCGGCATTGTGCACAGCAATGAGAACCTTCAGGACTCCGGTCGCGTTGATCGCGGCCCTCGCCTTGGCCATGACGGCCTGCTCCACCCCCGAAGCCACGCCGGAAGCCGCACCCCGCGTCAGCGTAGTCGCCGTCGGCCCACAGGTGGTGCAGCGTGACGACGAACTGCCTGGCCGCGTGGCCGCCGTGCGCACCGCGCAGATCCGAGCGCAGGTGGGGGGCATCGTGCAGCGCCGCCTGTTCGAACAGGGCGCCGAAGTGGCCGCCGGCCAGCCTCTTTTCCAGATCGATCCGGCGGCATTCCGCGCCGATGTCGATTCGGCGTTGGCCGCGCTGCAGCGCAGTGAAGCGGCGCTGGGCCGCAGTCGCGTGCAGTCGCAGCGCCTGCACGCCCTGGCTGCCGCGCAGGCGGTCAGCCAGCAGCATCGCGACGACGCCAGTGCCGAGTACGAGCAGGCGCGCGCGGCGGTGAATGAAGCGCGCGCGATCCTGTCCCGTCGCCAGCTCGACCTGCGCTATGCGACGGTCAGCGCACCGATTGCCGGCCGTATCGATCAGGCATTGGTCACCGAAGGTGCGCTGGTGGGCGTGGCCGATGCCGAGCCGATGGCGGTGGTGCAGCAGATCGACCAGGTCTACGTGGACGTGCGCCAGCCGGCGGCGCAGCTGGAGTCGCTGCAGCGCAGTGCCGCCGGTGGTGGCGAGCTGCCGGTGACGATCATCGGTGCCGCCGGCAAGCCGCTGCCCGAGCGCGGCCAGCTGCTGTTCTCCGGCATCAATGTCGATGCACGCACCGGCGATGTGATCCTGCGCATCCTGGTCGACAACCCGCAGCGCCAGCTGTTGCCCGGCATGTACGTGCGCGCGAAGGTGCCACGCGGTGCCCCGGCCAGTGCACTGACCGTGCCGCAGCAGGCCGTGCTGCGCAGTGCTGGCGGCCAGGCCTACGCCTGGGTGATCGGCGCCGACGGCAAGGCGGTGATCCGCACGCTGGAGGTGGACGGCAGCGTTGATCGCCAGTGGCTGGTGCGTACCGGCCTGAAGGCGGGCGAGAAGGTGGTGGTCGAGGGCCAGGAGCGCCTGCAGGAAGGCGTGGTGGTCGATGCGCGCGACTGGCAGAGGCCGGTCGCCAGCGCCGGTGCGATGCAGGCCGGCAGCAAGGGCTGAGCCTTTCCCGGGCCGGTCCCTCCAGGGAAATCCAACATGGCACGTTTCTTCATCGATCGCCCGGTGTTCGCCTGGGTGCTGGCGATCTTCATCATCCTGGCCGGCGTGTTGGCGATTCCGCAGCTCGCCGTGGAGCGCTATCCGGCGGTTGCGCCGCCGAGCGTCAGCATCTATGCCAGCTACCCGGGTGCCAGCCCGCAGACGCTGAACGATGCGGTGGTCGGCCTGATCGAGCGCGAGCTGTCCAGCGTCAAGCACCTGCTGTACTTCGAATCGTCGGTGGACACCTCCGGTGAAGCCTCGATCACCGCCACGTTCAAGCCCGGTACCAACCCCGAGCTGGCGCAGGTGGACGTGCAGAACCGGATCAAGGCGATCGAGCCGCGCCTGCCGCGCAGCGTGCGCCAGAACGGCCTGTTCGTGGAGGCCGCCGATTCCGGCTTCCTGATGCTGGTCGGCCTGCGTTCGCCGGATGCCAGCGTCAGCGAGGCGGCGCTGGGCGATTTCATGGCGCGCAACATCATCGAAGAGCTGCGCCGCATCGATGGCGTCGGCCGCGTGCAGTTGTTCGGTGCCGAGCAGGCGATGCGCGTGTGGCTGGACCCGACCCGGTTGACCGGCTACGGCCTGACCATGGGCGATGTGGCCGCCGCCATCGAGCAGCAGAACCTGGAGATCTCGCCGGGACGCATTGGTGATTCGCCGGGTGTTCCAGGCCAGCGCATCACCGTGCCGCTCAGCGCCGAGGGCCAGTTGTCCACGCCGGAACAGTTCGCCGCCATCGTGCTGCGTGCCGGGGCCGACGGTTCACGGGTGGTGCTGGGCGATGTCGCCCGCGTTGAACTGGGCGCGCAGAGCTATGCCTGGGGCACCCGCGAGGACGGCCATCCGGCCACCGCCGCCGGCGTGCAGCTGCGTCCCGGCGCGAACGCGGTGCGTACCGCGTCGGCGGTGCGTGAGCGCATGGCCGAACTGGCGCCGCTGCTGCCACGCGGCGTGGAATCGAGCATTCCGTTCGACACCGCGCCGTTCGTCAAGATCTCGATCCAGAAGGTGGTGCAGACGCTGCTGGAGGCCATGCTGCTGGTGTTCACGGTGATGTACCTGTTCCTGCAGAACTGGCGCTACACGCTGATTCCGGCGCTGGTCGCACCGATCGCGCTGCTCGGCACCTTCGCGGTGATGCTGGCGCTGGGCTTCTCGATCAACGTGCTGACCATGTTCGGCATGGTGCTGGCGATCGGCATCATCGTCGACGACGCAATCGTGGTGGTCGAGGGCGTGGAACGGATCATGGCCGAGGAGGGCCTGCCGCCGCGCGAGGCCACCATCAAGGCGATGCGCGAGCTGACCGGTGCGGTGATCGGCATCACCCTGGTGCTGACTGCGGTGTTCATTCCAATGGCGTTGGCCAGTGGCTCGGTGGGCGCGATCTACCGCCAGTTCACCCTGGCGATGGCGGTGTCGATCCTGTTCTCGGCGCTGCTGGCGTTGAGCCTGACGCCGGCGCTGTGCGCGACCCTGCTGCGCCCGAACACCCATGGCCACCATGGTCGTGGTGGGCTGTTCGGTGCCTTCAATCGTGGCTTCGAGAGGATGACCGGGCGCTACCAGCGTGGCGTGGCCTCGGTGCTGCAACGGAGCGGGCGGGTGATGGGGGTGTTCGCCGCACTGGTGGCGGCGCTGCTGCTGGGCCTGCACTGGCTGCCGGGCGCGTTCCTGCCGGAAGAGGACCAGGGCTACTTCATGACCTCGATCCAGCTGCCGGCCGAAGCCACCGCCGAACGCACGCTGGCGGTGGTCGAAGCCTACGAACGGCATGTGGCCTCGCGCCCGGGCATCGGCTCCAACCAGTCGATCCTCGGCTACAGCTTCTCCGGTTCCGGCCCCAGCGCGGCGCTGACCTACACCATGCTCAAGGACTGGGGCGAGCGCGCAGGCGCCACCGCGGCCGGCGAGGTGGAGGCCGCGCAGAAGGCGATGGCCGCGATTGCCGAGGGCGAGGTGATGAGTGTGATGCCCCCGGCGATCGACAGCCTGGGCCGTTCCTCCGGGTTCTCGCTGGCCCTGCAGGCGCGTACCGGGCAGAGCCAGGCCGAACTGCGTGCGGCCCTGCAGCAGCTGCTGAAGCTGGCCGAGGCCAGCCCGCTGCTGTCGGAGGTGCATGCCGATGGCCTGCCGGCCGGCACCAGCGTGCGGCTGGACATCGACCGGGCCAAGGCCGAGGCGATGGGCGTGGGCTTCGAACACATCAGCAGCACGCTGTCGGCGGCAATGGGCTCGCAGTACGTCAATGATTTCCCCAACAAGGGCCGGTTGCAGCAGGTGATCCTGCAGGCCGATGCGCCGCATCGCATGGAACTGGAGGACGTGCTGAAGCTGTACGTGCGCAACAGCGAGGGCGGCATGGTGGCGCTGTCCGAACTGGTGACCCCGCACTGGACCGAGGCGCCGTTGCAGCTGCAGCGCTATCTCGGCTTCCCGGCGCTGAACCTGTCCGGCGCCCCAGCCTCCGGCGTGTCGACCGGCCAGGCCATGGCGGAGATGGAGCGGCTGGCCGAAAAGCTGTCGTCCGGCTTCGCCCTGCAGTGGACCAGCCAGTCGTTGCAGGAGCGTGAGTCGGGGGCGCAGGCGCCGTGGCTGCTGCTGTTGTCGATGCTGGTGGTGTTCCTGGTGCTGGCGGCGCTGTACGAGAGCTGGTCGATTCCGCTGGCGGTGATGCTGGTGGTGCCGTTGGGCCTGCTCGGCGCGGTCGCGGCCGTGTTGTTGCGCGGCATGCCCAACGACGTGTTCTTCAAGGTCGGCATGATCACCGTGATCGGGCTGTCGGCGAAGAACGCGATCCTCATCGTCGAGTTCGCGCGGCAGCTGCAGCAGCAGGGGCGCGGACTGGTCGAGGCGGCACTGGAGGCGGCGCGCCTGCGCCTGCGGCCGATCGTGATGACCTCACTGGCGTTCGCGCTGGGCGTGGTACCGCTGATGCTGGCGCAGGGTGCGTCGAAGGAAACACAACAGGCGATCGGAACCGGCGTGTTCGGCGGCATGGTCAGTGCGACCGTGCTGGCGGTGTTCTTCGTGCCGGTCTTCTATGTAGTGGTGCAGGGCGCGCGGCAGTGGATCGCGCAGCGCCTGCGCAGGCGCCGGCCGATGCCGGAAGGATCCGTGGATGGAACGGGACATCGTTGAAGATCTGCACGAGCGGCAGTTGCTGGCGCTGGAGCAGCGCCTGTGCGCGGCGCTGCTGGAGAATGATCACGATGCGCTGACCGCGCTGGTATCGCCAGCCTTGTTCATGATGGACGGGCAGGGCGGGCGCATGCTCGATCTGCCATGGCTGGGTGACTGGCTGGCCGGGAGACTGCAGGTGCGCAGCCTGCAGTCGTACGCGGTGGAAACGCTTCTGTGTGGCCGTCTGGCGTTGCTGTCCAGCGACGTGCGATTGTCCGTGGGGCAGCAGGGCCGGGAGCATGAGCTGAAGCTGCGCCTGCTGCGGGTCTGGACCTGCAGTTCCGGCGGCAGCGGTGCGCAGCTGTTGTCGATGGCGGTGCTGGCCGCATGAGCGCGCTCAGGCCGCTTTCAGGCCGCGCTCACCGGCAGGTGGTAGGGTCGAAGATCCCTGTAGTGTCGACAAGGAGTCGAGCCATGCGTGTAGTTCCCAGTCTTTTGGCAGCCTCCCTCGGGTTCGTGCTGGCCGCGTGCCAGCCGGCACAGCCGCCCGCCGCGAGCGGCAATGATGCCGCGCCGCCGGCCGCGCCCGAACCGGCCGCCGGCGCCGGTACCGGCAGCGAGACCACTTACCAGTGTGGTGATCTGAGCGTGCGCGCGACCTTCAACGGCGAGGATGCGGCCACGGTGGTGATTGGCGAACGCACCTTCGCCATGACCTCCGAGCGTGCGGCGTCGGGTGCCAAGTACGGCGATGGCAAGGGCAACAGCTTCTGGACCAAGGGCAGCGATGACGGCCTGTTGAGCCTGAAGGGCGAAGCCGATCGCGAGTGCCATGCGGTCGAAGCCACCGAAGGCGATGGCAGCGCCGGCAATGCCGCGTTCCGTGCCACCGGCAATGAACCCGGCTGGCTTGCAGTCGTTGATGGCGATGCGCCGGGCCTGCAGGTGGAAGTCGATTATGGCGAGCGTCGCTTCGATGTGGCCAAACCCACCGAAGGCGCTGACGGCTGGAGCGGCAAGGCGTCTGATGGCACCGACGTCAAGCTCAGCTTCCAGCGCACCACCTGCCAGGACGACATGAGTGGCGAGGCATTCGATGCCAAGGTGAACCTGACCATCGGCACCCGCCAGTACCACGGTTGTGGCAATTTCGGCGCGAAGCAGCCGTAAGCCATCTGTAGAGCCGAGCCCACGCTCGGCTCTACATCATCGAGGGGTCAGCCCCCGCAGGGCTTCAGGTCGAGATCGAAGTCCAGGTCATAGCGTGTGTTGATTCCGATCAGCGCTGCGCGGACAGCGCAGTCACCGCGATGACGCGCGACCAGATCGGTGAAGATCTTCTCGCGGCCCTCGCAGTACTTCACGCTGGCCTCTTCCAGTTCGCGGCGACGCTCGTCGTCGTACGGCTCTTCGCCGGCGAAATGCTGGCAGGTGTTCTCGCGCGCGAGGAAGGCCTGCACGTCGGCCGGCATCGCGCAGTAGATGCGCACGTCATCGGCGTCGTACACATCGCCTGGGACCGGGCAACCGGCAGCCGCACGTGCCATGTCCAGCTCTTCATCGCCTGAGGTCAGGTCGGTAGCGGGCTCCGCTTTGGCGGTGGCCTCGACGGCGGCCGGTGCCTCCACCGCAGGTGCGGCCGTCACGGCCGGAGTGGCCTTCGGCGTGGCGTCGGCAGCGTTGTCCGCTGCCTGCGGCGAGCACGCCGCAAGCAGGGACAGGCAGCCGATCAGCGCAAGGCGCTTAGTCGGCACGGCCAGCGAATTCGCCGGTGGCGGTGTTCACCAGCACGCGTTCGCCGTTGACGATGTACTCCGGCACCATGATCTCGATGCCGGCGTTGAGCTTGGCCGGCTTCGGGCGCTTGGTGGCGGTGCCGCCCTTCAGTTCCGGCGGGGTTTCGATCACTTCCAGCACCACCGAGGCCGGCAGCTGGATCGCCACCGGCTGCTCGTCGATCACCTGCACGTAGATGCCGGTCAGGCCGTCGGTGATGTAGCCGGCGTCGTCGCCGATCACGTCCGCGTCCAGGGTGTACGGGGTGTAGTCCTCGTCATCGAGGAACACGAACGCATCGCCATCCTTGTACGAATAGGTGGACTGGCGGCGCAGCAGTTCGACCTCGACCAGGTTGTCGTCGGCATCGAAGCTGGCATCGAGCTTGTTGCCGCCCGGCACGCTGTACATGATGAAGCGGAAGCGGACGTTGCCGCCGCGACCCTGCGGCGAGCTGCGCTCGATGTCGCGGATCTGGTACACGCCGTTGTTGTACTCGACGACGTTGCCCTTCTTGATGTCGTTGGCTTTCATGGTGATCTAGGTCGTTGGGGGAGGGCGCCGTCCCGGCGCCCGGGGGGAATCACTTCGGAGCGAGGCGGGTAGCGCCGTCCAGGCGGATGGTCTCGCCGTTGAGGTAGGTGTTGCCGAGGATGAAGCCGACCAGGCTGGCGAAGTCTTCCGGCTTGCCCAGGCGCGACGGGAACGGGATCGAGGCGGCCAGCGACTGCTGCACCGCCTCGGGCATGCCATCGACCATCGGCGTCCAGAACACGCCCGGGGCGATGGTATTGACGCGGATGCCGAAGCGCGACAGTTCGCGCGCCATCGGCAGCGTCATCGACACCACGCCGCCCTTGCTGGCGGCATAGGCGGCCTGGCCGATCTGGCCTTCATAGGCGGCGATGCTGGCGGTGTTGATGATCACGCCGCGCTCGCCATCGGTACCGGCTTCGTTGTGCTGCATGCGGTTGGCTGCGGCCTTGGCCACGTTGAAGCTGCCGACCAGGTTGACCATCACCGTGCCCTGGAAGCCGGCCAGCGGCATCGGACCTTCCTTGCCCAGCACGCGACCGGCGCCGAGAATGCCGGCGCAGTTCATCGCCACGTTCAGGCCGCCGAGGAAATCGTGGGCCTGGTCGATGGCTGCCGAGACGGCCGCTTCATCGCTGACGTTGACGTTGAAATAGCGGGCCTTGTCGGTACCCAGCCCGGCAACGGCGGAGGCGCCCTTGTCGTCGTTGAGGTCGAACAGGGCCACCTTGCCGCCCTGGGCGACGAGGTGCTGGGCCACGGCCAGGCCGAGGCCGGAAACGCCGCCAGTGATCACGGCACGTACGGAAGACAGCTGCATTGAACGGTCCTGCAGGTTCGAGAACCGCCGATTCTAACGGAAGCCGCGACCGCCGCTGTTGTGCACTGCGCCGCCTTTACGGGGCGGCGCAGCGCAACGGTCAGCCGGCGGCGGCCAGCGCCTGCCCGGTGCGGCTGGCGGTGGCGCGGCCGAGCAGGCCGGCCAGCCAGCGGCCGGTCTCGGCCAGTGCCGGCAGGTCCACGCCGCTGTCCAGGCCCAGGCCCTGCAGCAGGTAGACCACATCCTCGCTGGCGACGTTGCCGCTGGCGCCCTTGGCATACGGGCAGCCACCGGCGCCGGACACCGCGCTGTCGACCACGCGCACGCCTTCTTCCAGGCAGGTGGCGATGTTGGCGATGGCCTGGCCGTAGGTGTCGTGGAAGTGCACGGCCAGTGCCGCCATCGGAATCTCGGCGGCAACCGCCTGCAGCATCGCCCGTGCCTTGCGCGGGGTGCCGACGCCGATGGTGTCGCCCAGCGAGATTTCGTAACAGCCCATCTGGTGCAGGGCACGCGCCACCCGCACCACGTCGGCCAGTGGCACCTCGCCCTGGTAGGGGCAGCCGAGCACGGTGGAGACGTAGCCGCGCACGCGCACGCCATCGGCGGCGGCGCGGCGCAGGATCGGCTCGAACCGGGCCAGCGATTCGTCGATGCCGGCATTGGTGTTGGTACGGTTGAATGCCTCGGAGGCGGCGGTGAACACCGCCACTTCCTCCACGCCCACCGCACGGGCGCGGTCGTAGCCCTGTTCGTTCGGTACCAGCACCGGGTAGTGGATGCCGGGCCGGCGCTGGATGCCGGCGTAGACCTCGGCGGCGTCGGCCAACTGCGGGATCCACTTCGGGCTGACGAAGCTGGTCGCCTCGATGCTGCGCAGGCCGGTGGCCGACAGGCGGTTGATCAGTTCGATCTTGTCGGCGGTGGCCACCGACTGCTTTTCGTTCTGCAGGCCGTCACGCGGGCCGACCTCGACGATGCGGACGTAGTCGCTCATGCGGCCACCTCGCTGACGGGGCGATGGCAGACCGCCTCGATGTTGTTGCCGTCCGGGTCGAGCACGAAGGCGCCGTAGTAGTCGGGGTGGTACCACGGGCGCAGGCCCGGCGCGCCGTTGTCGCGGCCGCCGGCGGCGAGGGCGGCGGCATGGAAGGCGTCCACCTGGTCGCGGCTGGTGCAGGCGAAGGCCACGTGCACGCCGTGGCTGGCGGTGCCGCCATTGCCGAGCCAGAAGAACGGCTTGCCGTCGCTGCCGAAGCCGATGTGGTCGTGCGCGCCGGTCTGTTCGGCGGTCACTTCCATCATCACGCCGATCTGCAGCGGCGCCAGTGCCTGCAGGAAGAAGGTCTTGCTGCGCGCCAGGTCGGCGCTGGTCAAACCAAGATGATCGAGCATGTTCAGGCTTCCGTGACCCAGTGGGGCGCGCGCTTGTCGAGGAAGGCGCCCAGGCCTTCCTGGCCCTCGGCGGACACCCGCAGGCGCGCGATCAGGGCGGCATTATCCCGATCCAGCGCGTCGCGGTCATGGCTGTCGCGGACCTGCCGGACCAGCTGCTTGGCGGTGGACGAGGCGATCGGGCCGGCCTTGTCGAGCAGGGCCAGCTGCCGCTCCAGCGCCTCGTCCAGGCGCTCGGGCTCGACCAGCTGGTGGACCAGGCCGATGCGCAGTGCGGTATCGGCGTCGAAGTGCTCGCCGGTGGCGAACCAGCGCCGCGCCTGGCGCGGGCCGATGGCCTCGATTACGTAGGGCGAGATCACCGCCGGCAGCAGGCCGAGGCGGCTTTCGGTCAGGCCGAAGCGGGCCGAGGTGCTGGCGATGGCGATGTCGCAGCAGGCAACCAGGCCGACGCCGCCACCGAAGGCCGCGCCATGGACCCGGGCCAGGGTCGGCTTGGGCAGCTCGTCCAGGGTGCGCATCAGTCGCGCCAGCGCCAGCGAGTCCTCGCGGTTGTCGGCTTCGCTGGCGGCGGCCATGCCGCGCATCCACTGCATGTCGGCACCGGCCGAGAAGGAGGCGCCGTGGCCGGCCACCACCACGGCCCGGACCGAATCATCGCGGCCGGCGGCCTCCAGCGCAGCGGTCAGCCGGGCGATCAGGCTGGCGTCAAAGGCGTTGTGCAGCTCCGGCCGGTTCAGCCAGAGAGTGAGGGTGGCGCCGCTGCGCTCGATCTGCAAAGCATCGTTCATGGGATTCCAGGGTCACTCCATACCTGTATGGATCATAGCGGGCCATTGGTCATGGGCCATGACGCGACGCGGGAATGTTAGAATCGAGAACCATTTACATCCAGCAGAGAACACGCTAGATGACGCTGTCCGAACTGCCGCTGCACACCTCGGCCGTGGTCGAGTCCGTGCAGGACCTGCATGCCAACGATGCCATTGCCCGTCGCCTGCGCGAGCTGGGTTTCGTGAAGGGCGAGGAAGTGCGCCTGGTGGCCAAGGGCCCGGTGGGCGGCGAGCCGCTGCTGGTGCAGGTCGGGTTCACCCGGTTCGCGCTGCGGATCAGTGAAGCCAAGCGCGTCGTGGTCGACGCCGCCAGCCAGGAACGACGTGCATGACCGCTACCACCGCCACCGCCCCCCTGCGCATCGCGCTGGTCGGTAACCCCAACAGTGGCAAGACCGCGCTGTTCAACCAGCTGACCGGCAGCCGCCAGAAGGTCGCCAACTACACCGGCGTCACCGTCGAGCGCAAGGAAGGCCGCCTGCGCGCGCCGTCCGGCCGTGAATTCGCCGTGCTTGACCTGCCGGGCGCCTACAGCCTGCAGCCGGCCAGCCTGGACGAGGCGATCACCCGTGACCTGTGCCGGGGCTTCTACCCGGGCGAAGCCGCGCCGGACGTGCTGCTGTGCGTGATCGACGCCACCAACCTGCGCCTGCACCTGCGCTTCGCGCTGGAACTGCGCGAGCTGGGCAAGCCGATGGTGGTGGCCCTGAACATGGTCGATGCGGCCCAGCGCCGCGGCATCCAGGTGGACGTGGCTGCGCTGGAGCGCGAGCTGGGCGTGCCGGTGGTGGAGACCGTGGCGGTGCGCAAGCAGGGCGCCAAGGCCCTGGTCGAGCGCCTCGATGCGATGGTGCCGCACCTGGATGCGCCGGTGCCGGGCCCGGAGGGTGGCATCGACTACCATGCCAAGGTGCGCGAGATCCTGTCGGTCGCCGTGCGCATGCCGGCGCGGACCGCGAAGATCGACGACGCGCTGGACCGCTGGCTGCTGCACCCGGTGTTCGGCCTGGTCAGCCTCGCCGTGGTGATGTTCCTGATCTTCCAGGCGGTGTACGCCTGGGCGACGCCGGTGATGGACGGCATCGAGGCCGGTTTCGCCTGGCTCGGTACTTTCGTCGGCAGCGTGCTGCCGGAAGGCCCGCTGGCCAGCCTGCTGACCGACGGCATCATCGCCGGCGTCGGTGGCGTGGTGGTGTTCCTGCCGCAGATCCTGATCCTGTTCTTCTTCATCCTGGTGCTGGAGGAATCCGGCTACCTGCCGCGTGCGGCATTCCTGCTCGACCGCATGATGGCGGCCGCCGGCCTGTCCGGCCGTTCGTTCATCCCGCTGCTGTCCAGCTTCGCCTGTGCGGTGCCGGGCATCATGTCCACCCGCAGCATCCAGGACCCGCGTGACCGCCTGGCCACGATCCTGGTCGCGCCGCTGATGACCTGCTCGGCGCGCCTGCCGGTGTACGCGCTGCTGATCGGTGCGTTCATTCCGCAGAAGACGGTGTGGGGCGTGTTCAACCAGCAGGGCCTGGTGCTGTTCGGCCTGTACGCGGCGGGCATTCTCAGTGCGCTGGCGATGTCGTGGATCATGAAGAAGTGGCGCCGCGACAAGAGCGAGCATCCGCTGATGCTGGAGCTGCCGTCGTACCGCCTGCCGCACGTGCGCGACCTGGCGGTCGGCCTGTACGAGCGCGGCATGATCTTCCTCAAGCGCGTTGGCGGCATCATCCTGGCGCTGACCATCCTGTTGTGGGTACTGCTGTCGTTCCCGGGGGCACCGGCTGGCGCCACGATGCCGGCGATCGACTACAGCTTCGCCGGCCAGATCGGTCATGCGATGGCGGTGTTCTTCGCGCCGCTGGGCTTCAACTGGCAGATCTGCATTGCACTGATTCCGGGCCTGGCTGCGCGCGAAGTGGCGGTGTCCTCGCTGGCGACCGTGTACGCGCTGTCGGCGGCCGATGACGATGCCGCCAGCCAGGCGCTGACTCCGTTGATCAGCGACGGCTGGTCGCTGGCCACCGCGCTGTCGCTGCTGGTCTGGTACATCTACGCCCCGATGTGCATCTCGACGCTGGCCACCATCAAGCGCGAGACCAATTCGTGGAAGACGATGGCCTTCTCGGCGTTCTACCTGTTTGCTGCGGCCTACGTGGCTGCGCTGATCACCTACCAGGTGACCAGGGCGCTGGGAGGCGGCTGATGGACCGTGGACTGCTGCTGCAGTACCTGATCATCGCGGTGGCCGTGCTGGTCAGTGCCTGGGTGGTGCTGAAGAAGCAGTTCCCCGGCACGGTGCGCAAGCTGCGCGGGGCGTTGGCGCTGGCCCTGCTGAAGCCGGGCCGCGCGGCCTGGGCGCAGGCGCTGGGGCGGAAAATCGCGCCGCCGGCCACGGGCGGCGGTGGTGCCTGTGGCGGTTGCGACAGCTGCGGACCGACGCCGCCCAAACAGCACTGACTCTGCCTTGGTAGGTGCGAACCTTGGTTCGCACGCTCCCGCATCCACGCATGGCGTGGATCTACTAGACCTCTCTGCGGATGAGCGCGCGGAAGTTTCCGTCCTGATTCAGTCGCCGCACCGATTCGCGGTTTCCATGGGCTGCCGCGAAGCCCGCCACGTCGGCCAGGGCATCAAGCAGCAGGCCTTTCAGTCCGTCACGGTTTCCGGCCTCCAACAGGTCGTCAAGGTCCTGCTGGATGAACGCCCGGCGCAGGCCCGGCGTTTCTTCGATCCGCCAGTCGACATGGGGCGTGGGGATGCTGGAGCGGTACCTGAAAGCCGTTTCAAGATCGTCAGGCGCGAGGGGGTACTCGAGCAGCTCTGGAAAGTAGAGCCCGGCATTCACATAGAAACCCCGGCTTTCGCTGGCGCGTTGGTGATTCACGACAAGCAGGGCGGCATCCAGCAAGCGGTAGCGGGTCGTCGACGTGCCGGCAAAGCCGGTCTTCCGGGCGCACTTGCTGAAGACGGTCGAGGATTTCATGGGCTTTGCCTGGGCCGGAAGCGGGGCCCACAGCCTTGAGGCGCAGTGCCTGGCGGTCAATTGGCAAACGCGACACTGGAACGTGGCCCGTATTTCATCCACGCATGGCGTGGATCTACCTGGCGCGTGAACCCAGCTCTGCTGCCAACGCCAGCCATCGTTCCCGCTGCGCCGGGCTGCTGCTGCGTACCGCACCGAGTCGGCTGACCCGCACCGGGCGGATGCCGCAGAATTCCAGGATGGTGGCGCGGATCTGGGTGATGCCCGGGTCGCGGTAGATCCAGCGGTAATACCAGGGCGGCGTATCCAGCGTGGTGATCACCCGCGCGCTGCGGCCAGCCAGCAACCGGTCCCACCACACCGAATCGCGCCGGTAGCGGAAAGCGTACCCCGGCAGCAGCACGCGATCGAAGAAGCCCTTCAGCAGCGCCGGCATCGCACCCCACCAGGTGGGATAGACCAGCACCAGATGATCGCAGGCCTCGATCGCATCCGCCGCGTCCTGCAGGCCGGCTTCCAGTGGCTGGATCTGGCGGTAGCCATGGCGCAGCACCGGATCGAACTCGAGGTCACCCAATGCGATCAGGCGCACCCGATGGCCGGCATTCTCGGCAGCCGTGGCGTAGCGCTGGGCGAGGGCGCCGCACAGGCTGTCGCGGTCGGGATGGCCAAGCAGGATCAGGATGGAACGGGACACGGCAACCTCGGGCAATGGAATGTGCGCGAGGTTGGGCTATGCCCCTGGGGCAGAGTCAAACGCCAGTGGTGCAGCCGCTGGGTTGCAGGGTGCAGTCACCATTGCCGGAGTGCAGCCACTGCCGCAGTTCGTCGCTGACCTGCTGCAGGTGGAGCTCGACCTGCGCCAGCCGTGCCCGCTCGCTGGCAATGCGGCAGCGCTGCTGTTCCAGCAAGGCCAGCACCGCCGGCCAGTCGAGCCGTCCGTCGCGGCCCTGCAGGCGGGATACTGCGGCCAGGGTGATGCCCAGCGCCAACGCCTGGCGGATCAATTGCACCCAGGCCACATCCTGTTCGCTGTAGTCGCGATAGCGGTTCAGTCGTGGCACCGGTGGCAGCAGTCCGCGCGCCTCGTACAGGCGGATGGCCTTGGCGCTGGCCCCGGTCAGGCGGCTGACCTCGGAAATGCGCATTGGCTCAGTCCCGCACCAGACCGCCATCGACCACCAGGTTCTGCCCGGTCACCGCGCGCGACCACGGGCTGGCGAAGAACAGCGCGGCATCGGCGAACTCGGCCGGGGTGGTGACGCTGCGCAGTGGCGTGTTTGCGGCGATGTAGTCGAACACCGCTTCCGGCGTGGCGGCGCTGGCATCGGTAGTGCGCAGCAGGCCACCGGACAGCATGTTCACGGTGATGCCATGCGGGCCGAGGTCGCCGGCCAGGGTGCGGGTCAGCGACAGCAGTGCGGCCTTGGCGGCGGTGTAGTCGTGGTAGGGCACGACCGGGTTCTGGAACAGGTTGGTGCCGATGTTGATGACCCGGCCGAAGCGACGGGCCTGCATGCCGGGCAGGGCGGCCTGCACGGTGTTCAGCGCGCCACGCACGCTGCCCTCGAACTGCGCCTGGAACGCCGGCCAGCCGATGGCAGCAGCGCCGTCGCGGGCATCACCATTGAACGAGAAGGCGGCCAGCGCGTTGTTGACCACCGTGGTGACGCCCTGGCCGAAGTGCCCCAGCGCCTGCTGCAGCATCGCATCGACCTGGCCGCGGTCGGTGACGTCGGCCGGCAGCGCGATCGCCTGGCCGCCCAGCTCGGCGGCCAGCGCACGTGCGGCGACTTCGCTGCGGTGATAGTTGACGATGACGCGCGCGCCCTGCGCCGCGAACGCGCGGGCGATGTGCTGGCCGAGGCCGCGGCCGGCGCCGGTGACCAGCACCAGCTGTTCGCTGATCTGCATGAGGGGGCTGCCATCCATTGCATGAAAGGGCATGCAGCGTAGCAGTGATGGCGCTTGCCGGAGCAGGCGTGCTGCCGCTAGCCTGCAGGCATGAACCAGACTCCCCTGCGATTGCTTATTCACGGTGCCTCCGGGCGCATGGGCCAGGCCCTGCTGCGGCTGGCCGCCGAACATCCCGAAACCCTGCAGATCGTGGCCGCAGTGACCGGCTGTGCGCCGGCGCAGCGCGTGGTCGACGGCGTGCCGTTCTTCGGTGCCAGCGAACTGTCCGGCGCGCCGGTGTTCGACGTGGCGATCGACTTCAGCCTGCCGGAGGGTTTCGACCCGCTGCTGGCGTTGTGCGTGGAGCGGGGTGCAGGGCTGGTGTCGGGCACCACCGGCATCTCCAGCGCGCAGCGGCAGGCGCTGGAGGCAGCGGCGGCGTCCATCCCGTTGGTCTGGGCGTCGAATTTCAGCCTGGGCGTGGCGGTGCTGGACGAGCTGGTCGAGCGTGCGGCGCAGGCGCTGGCCGGCTGGGACTGTGACATCGTCGAATCGCACCACACGCAGAAGAAGGACGCGCCGTCGGGCACCGCGCTGACCCTGGGCGCGGCCGCGCAGCGGGGCGGGGCGGAGCCGCATTACGCCAGCCTGCGTGCCGGCGACATTGTCGGCGAGCATCTGGTGCAGTTCACCGGCCCGGGCGAGCGCATCGAGCTGGTGCACCGGGCCACCAACCGCGACATCTTCGCCCGCGGCGCCCTGTTCGCCGCCCGCCAGCTGCAGGGCCGGGCCCCGGGCAGCTATCGGGTGCGGGACCTGCTGCAGTAAGGCGGGCTGATTCCTGGGGTCGGATCCCTTTCCAGCGGAAAGGGCTCTGACCCCATCCGAGGGCGCCTGGGGTCAGAGCCTTTCCCATCCGGGAAAGGATCCGACCCCGCCTCCGGCCCGCATACGCCGCCGGATTGAAATGAATGCGCAATCGCCTGTTCACAATGCGCGATAACCGCTGGCGCGAGCGCCCCGGCAGCGCTACAATTCGCACTCGCCGAATCACGAAAGCCGGACCGGTCCCAGACCGTACGTCCGCGCTTTTTTGCAACCGGATTTCCGTGAAGCGCAGGCGTGACTTCGGCAGCCCCCTCGGTAGCCAAAGTGAGATTCCCGTGACCCAAGCCGCAATCCTCGTCCTCGAAGACGGCACCGTATTCGAGGGCGAATCCGTAGGCGCGCCCGGCCTGTCCGTCGGTGAGGTGGTGTTCAACACCGCCATGACCGGCTACCAGGAAGTGCTGACCGACCCGTCCTACGCCCGGCAGATGGTCACGCTGACCTATCCGCATATCGGTAACACCGGCATGACCGACCAGGACAATGAAGCGTCCAAGGTGTGGTCGGCCGGCCTCATCGTGCGCGACGTTCCGCGCCGTCCCAGCAACTGGCGCAGCCAGGTGTCGCTGCAGGACTGGCTGATCCAGCGTGGCGTGGTCGCCATCGCTGGCATCGACACCCGCAAGCTGACCCGCATCCTGCGCGAGAAGGGCGCGCAGAACGGTGCGCTGATGGCCGGTGACATCGACGTGGAAAAGGCACTGGAAGCCGCCCGCAAGTTCCCGGGGCTGAAGGGCATGGATCTGGCCAAGGTCGTCACTACCGAGAAGACCTACACCTGGACCGAGGGCCAGCTGGACCTGGATGCCAATGCCTTTGTCAGCGTGCCGGCGAAGTTCAAGGTCGTGGCCTACGATTTCGGCGTGAAGACCAACATCCTGCGCATGCTGGCCGAGCGCGGCTGCGAAGTGACCGTGGTGCCGGCGCAGACCCCGGCCGCCGAAGTGCTGGCGCTGAAGCCGGACGGCGTGTTCCTGTCCAACGGCCCGGGTGACCCGGAACCGTGCGACTACGCGATCGAAGCGATCAAGACCTTCATCGACGTGAAGATCCCGACCTTCGGCATCTGCCTGGGCCACCAGCTGCTGGGCCTGGCCTCGGGCGCACAGACCATGAAGATGGGCCACGGCCACCACGGTGCCAACCACCCGGTGCAGGACCTGGACAGCGGCCGGGTGATGATCACCTCGCAGAACCACGGCTTCGCGATCGATGAAGCGACCCTGCCGGCGACCCTGCGCGTGACCCACCGCTCGCTGTTCGACGGCACCAACCAGGGCGTGGCCCGCACCGACGTGCCAGCGTTCTCGTTCCAGGGCCATCCGGAAGCGTCGCCCGGCCCGACCGATGTCGGTCCGCTGTTCGACCGCTTCGTGGTGCTGATGGAGCAGGCCAAGGCGTGATCAGTACGCCGCCGGCCCGCCGGTGGCGTCGCGATGGACCGTAAACCCCGCATCGCTGCTGCCGCTGGCGCGGCGCTGCGGATCAAGATTCCTGATCGACAGCGTGCGATCACCCCCCTTGTCACGCTGTACTGACTTAGAGAAGAAAATGCCCAAGCGCACTGACCTCAAGACCATCCTCATCATCGGTGCTGGCCCGATCGTCATCGGCCAGGCCTGCGAGTTCGACTACTCCGGCGCCCAGGCCTGCAAGGCCCTGCGTGACGAGGGTTACCGCGTGGTGCTGGTCAACAGCAACCCGGCCACGATCATGACCGACCCGGAGATGGCCGACGCCGTCTACATCGAGCCGATCAACTGGCAGACGGTCGAGAAGATCATCGCCAAGGAGAAGCCCGATGCGCTGCTGCCGACCATGGGTGGCCAGACCGCGCTGAACTGCGCGCTGGACCTGGCCGACCACGGCGTGCTGGAGAAGTACAACGTCGAACTGATCGGCGCCAAGCGCGAAGCGATCCGCATGGCCGAAGACCGCGAGCTGTTCCGCGTCGCCATGGGTGAGATCGGCCTGGAATGCCCGACCGCCGCCGTCGCCCACACGCTGGACGAAGCGCTGGAAATCCAGACCCGCGTCGGCTACCCGACCATCATCCGCCCCAGCTTCACCCTGGGCGGCAGCGGTGGTGGCATCGCCTACAACCGCGAAGAGCTGGTCGAGATCGTCAGCCGCGGCCTGGAACTGTCGCCGACCACCGAAGTGCTGGTGGAAGAGTCGGTGCTGGGCTGGAAGGAGTTCGAGATGGAAGTGGTCCGCGATACCGCGGACAACTGCATCATCGTCTGCTCGATCGAAAACCTGGACCCGATGGGCGTGCACACCGGTGACTCGATCACCGTGGCGCCGGCGCAGACCCTGACCGACAAGGAATACCAGCGCCTGCGCGACGCCTCCATCGCCGTGCTGCGCAAGATCGGCGTCGATACCGGTGGCTCGAACGTGCAGTTCGGCATCAACCCGAAGACCGGCCGCGTGGTCGTCATCGAGATGAACCCGCGCGTGTCGCGTTCCTCGGCGCTGGCCTCCAAGGCCACCGGCTTCCCGATTGCCAAGGTCGCCGCCAAGCTGGCCGTGGGTTACACCCTGGACGAACTGAAGAATGAAATCACCGGTGGCCTGACCCCGGCCTCGTTCGAGCCGTCGATCGACTACGTCGTCACCAAGATCCCGCGCTTCGCCTTCGAGAAGTTCCCGGCCGCCGATGCGCGCCTGACCACCCAGATGAAGTCGGTGGGCGAGGTGATGGCAATGGGCCGTACCTTCCAGGAGTCGGTGCAGAAGGCGCTGCGTGGCCTGGAAACCGGCAAGGTCGGCTTCGACCCGACCGGCCTGGACCTGAGCAACGAGGAAGACCTGCAGACCCTGCGTCGCGAGCTGAAGGCGCCGGGCCCGGAGCGCCTGTTCTTCGTCGCCGATGCGTTCCGCGCCGGCATGAGCGTGGAAGAGATCTACGCGCTGTCGTTCATCGATCACTGGTTCCTGGACCAGATCGAGGAAATCATCGCTGCGGAAGCTGACGTCGCCGCCGGTGGCATCGACGCGCTGGACGCCGCACGCCTGCGCAAGCTGAAGCGCGCTGGCTTCTCCGACGCGCGCCTGGCGCAGCTGACCGGAACCAACGAAGCCGCCATCCGCGCGCTGCGTCGTGCGCACAAGGTGCGCCCGGTCTACAAGCGCGTGGACTCCTGTGCCGGTGAATTCTCCACCGGTACCGCCTACCTGTACTCGACCTACGAGGACGAGTGCGAGGCTGCGCCGAGCAACCGCGACAAGATCATGATCCTGGGCGGTGGCCCGAACCGCATCGGCCAGGGCATCGAGTTCGACTACTGCTGCGTGCACGCGGCACTGGCGCTGCGCGAGGATGGCTATGAAACCATCATGGTCAACTGCAACCCGGAAACCGTGTCGACCGACTACGACACCTCCGACCGCCTGTACTTCGAACCGCTGACCCTGGAAGACGTGCTGGAAATCGTCGAACTGGAACAGCCGAAGGGCGTGATCGTGCAGTACGGCGGCCAGACCCCGCTGAAGCTGGCGCGCGCGCTGGAAGCCAACGGCGTGCCGGTGATCGGCACCAGCCCGGACTCGATCGACCTGGCCGAAGACCGCGAGCGCTTCCAGCAGCTGGTCGACAAGCTGGGCCTGAAGCAGCCGCCGAACCGCATCGCCCGCAACGACCAGGAAGCCCTGCTGCTGGCCCGCGAGATCGGCTACCCGCTGGTGGTGCGCCCGAGCTACGTGCTGGGCGGCCGTGCGATGGAGATCGTCTACGGCGAAGCCGACCTGGCCCGCTACGTGCGCGACGCGGTGAAGGTGTCCAACGATTCGCCGGTGCTGCTGGACCGCTTCCTCGACAACGCCGTCGAGTGCGACGTCGACATCATTGCCGATGCGCAGGGCAACGTCCTGATCGGCGGCGTAATGGAGCACATCGAAGAAGCCGGCGTGCACTCGGGCGATTCCTCGTGCTCGCTGCCGCCGTACTCGCTGTCGGCTGAAACCCAGGCCGAGCTGCGCCGCCAGGTGGTGGAACTGGCCAAGGCCCTGAACGTGGTCGGCCTGATGAACACCCAGTTCGCGATCCAGACCAGCGATGAAGGTGCCGACACCATCTACCTGCTGGAAGTGAACCCGCGTGCCTCGCGCACCGTGCCGTTCGTGTCCAAGGCCACCGGCATGCCGCTGGCCAAGATCGCCGCCCGCTGCATGGCCGGCAAGACGCTGGCCGAGCAGGGCGCGACCAAGGAAATCGTGCCGGACTACTACTCGGTGAAGGAAGCGATCTTCCCGTTCGCCAAGTTCCAGGGCGTCGACCCGATCCTCGGGCCGGAGATGCGCTCCACCGGTGAGGTGATGGGCGTCGGTCGCACTTTCAACGCCGCCTTCGCGCGTGCGCAGGAAGCCGGTGGCATCAAGGCGCCGCCGGTCGGCAAGGCCTTCGTCTCGGTCCGCGATCCGGACAAGAAGCGCGTGCTGCCGGTGGCCAAGGCGCTGCTGGCGCGTGGCTACAGCCTGGTCGCCACCCGTGGCACCGCCGCATGGCTGCAGCAGCACGGCATGGACTGCGAGATCATCAACAAGGTGGTCGAGGGCCGTCCGCACATCGTCGACTCGATCAAGAACGGTGAGATCGTCTACATCGTCAACACGACTGAAGGTCGTTCGGCGATCAACGACTCGTTCTCGATCCGTCGCGAGGCGCTGCAGCATCGCGTCACCTACTCGACCACCATTGCCGGCGCCAAGGCGCTGGTGGATTCACTGGAATTCCGTGGCACCGGCCCCGTCTGGTCGCTGCAGGAGCTGCACAAGGAGTTGAATGCATGAGAGCCCCCATCACGATGAAGGGCGCGCAGAAGCTGCGCGACGAACTGGATCACCTGAAGTCGGTCAAGCGCCCGAAGGTGATCGCCGCCATCGCCGAAGCGCGTGAGCATGGCGACCTGAAGGAGAACGCCGAGTACCACGCCGCGCGCGAGGAACAGGGCTTCATCGAAGGCCGCATCAAGCAGCTGGAAGGCGAGCTGTCGCACGCCGAGATCATCGACGTGAGCAAGCTCAACGCCGGCTCCAAGGTGGTGTTCGGTGCCAGCGTGACCCTGGCCGACGTGGAAACCGACGAAGAGAAGAAGTACCAGATCGTCGGTGACCTGGAAGCGGACATCAAGCTGGGCCTGATCGCGATTTCCTCGCCGGTGGCACGCGCGATGATCGGCAAGCTGGAAGGCGATTCGATCGTGATCGACGCCCCGGCCGGCCAGCGCGAGTACGAGATCGTCAGCGTCAGCTACGTGGACTGACCCAGTGGCAACGGCGACCCTGCTGTTGCCGGCGCGCAGCCGCTTTGCCGCGGCTGCGCTGCCGGACGATGTGGCGCGTGCGCTCGGCCGCGCCACGACGGTGCAGGTCGCGCCGGGCGAACGCGCGCAGCTGACGCGCCATTTCACGGTCGCCGCGCCGCACTGGCCGGTGGCCGCGTTGACCCGCCAGCGCGACGTCGGCGATGCGGCGGGCGCCAGTTGGCTGCGTGCCGATCCGGCCTGCATGGTGCCGGACATGCACGGCGCGCGGATGATGGCCTACGGCGAAACGCTGCGGCCGACGCTGGCCGACTGCCTGGCCCTGCTGCCGGTGCTGCAGCCGTTGTTCGCCGATGCCGGGTTCGTGCTCGACGCACCGGATCCTTCGCGCTGGTACCTGCGGCTTCCGATCGACCTGGCCCTGCCGGACTTCGACAGTCCGGACGAGGTGCTGGGCGATGACCTGTTCTCGCACCTGCCGGAAGGCGAGGGCGGCCGCCGCTGGCGGGCGCTGATGACCGAGGCGCAGGTGCTGCTGCACAACCATTCCTGGAACCAGCAGCGCGCCGCGCAGGGACAACAGCCGATCAATTCGCTGTGGTTCTGGGGCGGCGGCGTGATGCCGGTGTCGGTCAGTACGCCGCACGCACAGGTGCGCAGCCGCGATGCGCTGCTGCAGGGCCTGGCCCTGGCTGCCGGAGTGGCCGTGGATGGTGAGCAGGCGGTGGATGCACTGGTCGACCTGCGCCAGCTGCGCTCTTTGCAGCAGCTCGGCAATGATGCGATCCGCCCGCTGCTGGCCGCGTTGAAGCGTGGCGAGCTGCAGCGGCTGGTGCTGGATTTCGAGGACGGCCTGCAGTTCCAGCTGGACCGTGGCCAGCGCTGGCAGTTCTGGAAGAAGCCGCGCCAGCTTCACGATTGATCGGGGTCGGATCCGTTTTCCATCGGAAAACGGCTCTGACCCCAGATGTTTGCCGGGGTTGCCGGCCAGCGGCCGGCACTACCGCCGCTGCCGGGCGCAATCCCGCCAGCCTCTCCCACGCGCGGTATCATCCCTCTGTCTTTCGTAACCGGCGATGCCGATGTCCCTTGCCGCCGATGCCGTGCAGCCCACCTCTGATACGCCGATGATCCGCCGCCGCGATGCGGTCGTGCCCGGCAGCTGGCCAGAGGGCACGCTGCCGCTGCTGGCGCGGCTTTACGCCAGTCGTGGCGCAGGTACACCGGAACTGGCGCAGCCGAAGCTGGGCAATCTGCATGCGCCCGAGCTGCTGACCGGAATCGACGATGCGGTGGGACTGCTGGTCGAGGCCGTCGCCAACGATAAGCGCATCCTGGTGGTCGGCGATTTCGACTGCGATGGTGCTACCGCCTGTGCGGTCGGTGTGCGAGGCCTGCGCATGCTCGGCGCGCAGCACGTCTTCCACGCGGTGCCGAACCGCATGGTGCACGGCTATGGCCTGTCACCTTCACTGGTGGAGGAACTGGCCGAGCTGAAACCGGACCTGCTGGTTACTGTCGATCACGGCATTGCCTGCCACGCGGGTGTGAGCGCGGCCAAGGCGCGTGGCTGGCAGGTGCTGGTCACCGACCACCATCTGCCGGGCCCGCAGTTGCCGCCGGCCGACGTGATCGTTGATCCGAATCTGGACGGCGACGCCTTCCCCAGCAAGTCGCTGGCCGGTGTCGGCGTGATCTTCTACGTGCTGATGGCGCTGCGCCGTCAGATGCGCGAGGCCGGCGTTTTTGCCGATGGCAAGGGGCCGGACCTGACCACGCTGCTGGACCTGGTGGCGGTCGGTACCGTTGCCGACCTGGTAGCGCTGGACCCGAACAACCGTGCGCTGGTCAGCGCAGGCCTGCGCCGTCTGCGCGCAGGGCAGGGTTGTGTCGGCCTGCGTGCGCTGATCGAAGCCAGTGGCCGTGATGCCGCGCGCCTGACCGCCACCGACATCGGCTTCGCACTCGGCCCGCGCCTGAACGCGGCGGGCCGGCTGGAAGACATGGCGTTGGGCATCGCGCTGCTGCTGACCGAAGACCCGCGCCAGGCGCGCGAGATCGCGCAGACGCTGGAGCAGATCAATTCGGAACGGCGCGCGGTGCAGCAATCGATGACCGATGACGCCGAGCAGGCGTTGACCCGCGTAGTGCTGGACATGGCCGGCCAGCGCCCGGTGGCGGCCTGCCTGTTCGATGCCGATTGGCATCCGGGCGTGGTCGGCCTGGTCGCGTCGAAGATGAAGGATCGCCTGCATCGCCCGGTGATTGCCTTCGCCCCGGCTGAACCGGGTGCCGACACCCTGCGCGGCTCGGCGCGTTCGATTCCCGGCCTGCACATCCGCGACGCACTGGCACTGGTCGATGCGCGGCATCCGGGGCTGATCGAACGCTTCGGTGGCCACGCCATGGCGGCCGGCCTCAGCCTGCGGCTTGACCACGTTGATGATTTCAAGGCGGCCTTCGTGGCTGTCGTGCTGGAAATGCTCGACCCCGCAGCATTGCAGCAGCAGGTTCTCAGCGACGGCGAACTGGCCGCAGACGAGCTGGATCATCGCCACGCCGATGCGTTGCGCCTGGCTGGACCGTGGGGCCAGGGCTTCCCCGAACCGCTGTTCGATGGCCACTTCGAAGTGGCCAACTGGCGCGTGTTGAAGGAGCGCCACCTGAAGCTGGAGCTGCGCCTGCCCGGCGTACCCGGCACGATCAACGCGATCCACTTCGGTGGCTGGCACGGCAACGCGCCGGGCCGCCGTGTGCATCTCGCCTACCGGCTGGCCTGCGACGACTATCGCGGCGGCAGCGCCATCCAGTTGATCGTGGAGCACAGCCTCCCCGCATGAAAAAGGGGACGGAGGGGATTAAGTCGCAAGTGGCAAACAAGGCACAAGCGACTTAATCCCCTCCGTCCCCTTTTCCGGGAAGTCAGCGGATTTCGGTTACCAGTGTCGGCAGCTCCCAGGTGCCGCCGGGCACACCCCGGCACAGGCCCGCTGCCACTTCCGAGGTGGCGATGAAGGCGGTGCCATTCCAGGTCCAGGTGTTCTGCGAGATGCAGTCACCCAGGCCGCGGCCCTTCTGCGCGGCAATGATCTGGCCATCGTCGTAGTCGATGGCATCGCTGGTCACCCACTTTGCCTGGAACGGCGGCTGTGGGCGGGCCACCCAGTAGCCATCGCCGCTGTTATAGGCCGCTCGCCAGCAGGGCACGTTGACCAGCACGTGCTGTGCGTCCAGGCGGCGGACCTCCAGCGGCGAGTTGCTCAGCGGAGTATCGGCATCGGCTTCCTGAAGGCCTTCGCAGCTGTCTTCTTTCAGCGTGGCACGCAGCGCCGCGCGCAGGGCGGGTGAGGCGGCCAGTTTCGCAAACGCCGGATCATCCGGGGTCGAATCAACGGTAGCGGCCTTGCGCACCACCGGCACCGGCAGTGCGGCGGGGACGCTGGATTCAGGCGTGCTGCCCTTGCGCATCACGGCGCCGGGTGTGCCAAGGCGACCCTGGTACTCGTCGATCTTCAGCAGCACCGCTGCCGCCCCCTTGTCTGACAACGGCCAGCGATGGCCGGCGCCATCGGTCACACTGACTCCACCGTCGCGTACCAGCGCGGACAGTAGCGCGCTGGTCTGCGTGGCATTCAGGCTGTGCGTGCCTTCGCCCTTTGCGGGTGCCAGAACGCCCAGATCCTGCTGCTGGATGCGCAGATGCAGTGCGCCCCTGGGCTGGGGCTGGCCTTCTTCCGGCTGCAGCGACAGGCGGCCCTGGATGGCCTGGCCCGGGCCGCCCTTGCGGGTGAGCAGCACACTCAGGGTGCTGCCATCATCGGGGGCATAGCCAGCGGCGCGGCAGGTCAGGGTGTTGTCGCAGGCCACGATCCAGTCGTGGTGCTGGAAATACAGGCTCTTGGCCGGGGCAGCGGCACTGGCGTTCAATGGGCAGGCCAGGGCCAGCAGGGCGGCGGGGAGGAGGGATCGCATCGGCATCCTTGCACGTAGGGAATGGGAGGCATGGTGCCTGCTGGTGGGGGCGATGAAAAGCTGCACGGCGTTCAACCCCGTTCCGGCTGTTCGCGCGTTCAAAGGTCCACGATCCCACTGGAGCCCTGTCATGGTCTTCGCCCGTTGCTGCAGCGTGTTGATGCTTGCCCTCGCAATCTGGCCCGCCGGCGCCCAGTCGCCACGCATTGCCCGGCCGCAAGCCGCCACACTGCTTTTGATTGCGCCCGCCGCCGAACAGCCTGTGCAGCTCCAGCGTGCGCGCATCGAAGGCGAGGTCCTGGCCGGCGTCGCCCAGACCCGGATCACCCTGGAATTCCACAACCCGAACCGGCGCGTGCTGGAGGGCGAGCTGCAGTTCCCGCTGGCCGATGGCCAGCAGATCACCGGCTTCGCGCTGGACATCAACGGCGAACTGCGTGACGCGGTGCCGGTGCCCAAGGACCGTGGCCGTCAGGTGTTCGAAGAAATCGCCCGGCGTGGTGTCGACCCGGGCCTGCTGGAGCAGACTGCCGGCAACCAGTTCCGCCTGCGCATCTATCCGCTGCCGGCCGGCGGCAGCCGCCGCGTGCAGCTGGTGATTCGTGAGCCGTTGGCCTTCGCCGGACAAGGCTGGCAGTGGACGCTTCCGCTGCAGTTCGCCGCCGGTGCGTCTTCGGTTGAATTGAAGCTGCAGGCGCCGGGCGCGTCCACCGCTGGCATGGCGCCGTTCCGCATCACTGCGGGCCAGCTGCACTGGCAGGGCAAGGGCGCGCAGCTGCCGACGCAGCTGCAGTGGCGCCTGCCCGCAGCACGTCAGGCGCAGGTCGAGGTGGCGCTCTGGCAGGATGGGCACTACCTGCTGGCGCAGCTGCCGGTGGCGGCCAACAGCACGCCCCGCACGCTGCCCAGCGAGATCGGCCTGCTGTGGGATGGTTCCGGTTCGGCGGGGCAGCGCAATCGCACGCGTGAGTTCGCGCTGCTGGATCGCTACTTCGCCGCGATGGGTGACGGCACGGTGACATTGACCGTGCTGCGCGACCGCGCCGAACCGGTGCGGCGCTTCCGCGTCCGCGCTGGCAACTGGAACGAGCTGCGTGCTGCGCTGCAGGCCGTGCGCCCGGACGGTGCCAGCGCGCTGGCGCAGTGGCAGCCGCAGCCGAGTGTGAAGGAGTACCTGCTGCTCAGCGATGGTCTGCTGACCTATGGGCCGGAAGCACTGCCAGCACTCGCGCCGGATCAACGCCTGTTCGCGATCAGCAGCGCCGGCGCCCGTACTGACAGCACGCGACTGCGTGGCTGGAGCGAAGCGCATGGCGGACGCTTCGTCGCGCTGGGTAATGATGTTGATGCGGCCGCTCGCGAACTACTGTCGTCGCCCTTGGACGTGCAGGTCGATGCGGGCCGCGGCGTACAGGACGTGGTGATCGATCGTCGCAGTGAAGCCCAGGGCTGGTTGTGGCTGCATGCACGACTGGCGGCCGACGGCGTGCCGATGCGGGTGCGCGTGGGCGGCGGTGAATGGCAAGCGCTGCCGGCAACGCAGAAGAGTGACGACGGTGAACTGGTGGCCGGCTTGTGGGCGCAGGCCCGTCTGCAGCAACTCGGCGCCGACCGTCGAGGCAACCGCGAAGCCATGCAGCGGCTGTCGCAGCAGTTCGGCCTGGTCGGGCCGGATACCTCCCTGATCGTGCTGGAGACGCTGGAGGACTACCTGCGCTATGCGATCCGTCCGTCCGGCACGCTGCGCGCCGAGTACGACGCCAGGTTTGCAGTGCAGGTACGTGATCGCGCCGCAGCCGATCGCCAGCGCCTGGATGAAGTGGCCGCTCGCTGGAAGGAGCGCCAGCAGTGGTGGAACCGCAGCTGGCCGAAGGGCGCGCCGCCGCAGGCCAAGGAAATGGCGCTGGAAGTTGCATCCGCAGGCTACGCAGCCGAATCCGCACCCGTGGCGATGCTGGCAGCCCCTGCGCCTGCCCCGCCGGCTGCGCCTTCACCGATGGCAGCGGCTGCCGAGCAGCGCATGGACGCCAGCAGCGCACGCGCGCGCCGCTCAGCACCTGCATCGAACAAGACGCTGGATGCGATCGCGGTCACCGGTGGGTTCGCCGACGCATCTGCTGCCGCCAACGACGGCCAGCTCGGCATCCGGCTGGCGGCCTGGCAGCCGGACTCGGCCATCGCCCGTCGCCTGCGCCAGGGTCCGCCGTCGCAGCTCTATGACCGCTATCTGGCCGAGCGCGATGCCCACGCCGACAGCAGCGCGTTCTTCCTTGACGTGGCCGACCTGCTGCTGGAGCAGGGCCAGCGCGAACTGGCACTGCGCGTGCTGTCGAACCTTGCCGAGATGGACTTGGACAACCGCCACCTGCTGCGCGTGCTCGGCTACCGGCTGATGCAGGCCGATGCACCGGCACTGGCGGTGCCGGTGTTCGAGCAGGTGCTGGCGATGGGTCAGGAGGAGCCGCAGAGCTTCCGCGACCTGGGCCTGGCGCTGGCAGCAGCGGGCAAGCCGCAGCAGGCACTGGCGCCGCTGTACCAGGTGGTGGTGCGGCCGTGGGACAGTCGTTTCGATGGCATCGCCCTGATCGCATTGGATGAGCTGACCAACCTGGTGGCGCGCAGTACGCCGCGTCTGGACACCCGCAGCATCGACCCGCGACTGCTGCAGGCGATGCCGCTGGACCTGCGCGTGGTGCTGTCGTGGGACGCCGACAACAGCGACATGGACCTGTGGGTGACCGACCCGAATGGCGAGCGCGCGTACTACGGCAACCGCCAGACCTACCAGGGCGGGCGGATGTCGCAGGACTTTACCGGCGGCTATGGTCCCGAGCAGTTCTCGCTGCGTAACGCCAAGCCGGGCAAGTACAAGGTCGAGGCGAACTATTTCGGCAGCCGCCAGCAGCTGGTGACCGGTGCGACGACCCTGATGCTGCGCCTGACCACGCACTGGGGCACGCCGAAGCAGAAGGACCAGATGGTAACGATGCGGTTGAAGGACCGTGCCGAGACCGTGCTGGTGGGCGAGTTCGAGGTGAAATGACCGTTCGGACACCCGTGTAGAGCCGAGCCCATGCTCGGCTCTACAACTGCGCTGTCGCGGCGCGTGCGATCTGCGCCGCAGGCGGATCGGCGCGCAGGCCAAACAGCGGCCGCAGCCAGCGCGAGCGTCGGATCAGCAGCTCGTGGATCAGCAGGCAGCCACCGACGGTACCGGCCAGCAGCAGGGCCGGTTCCATCCACGGGCCCAGTTGCAGTGGCTTGAGCCAGAACAGCAGGGCGATGATCAGGCTCTGGTGCAGCATATACCAGGGATAGATGGCTTCGGTGCAGTACGGCAACCAGCGGAACGGACGATCAAGGAAGACCTTTCCCCAGCCCAGGATGGCCAGCAGTGCGGTCCATACGTACAGCGACTGGCTGGTCCGGACCTGCAGGTCCCAGAACGGTTCGGGCCATTGCCGCAGGGGGGAATCGGCCGCCAGCACCTGGCCAAGGATGCGCAGGCCCATGTACCAGCCGACCGCCGCCAGTGCCAGCCACAGCGTGGTGCGGCGCAGGGCCACCACCCGTTCCCAGAACAGTGGCTCGCGACCCAGCAGGTAGCCGGCCAGGAATGCCGTGGCGTACTTCGCGTGCTGGTACCAGTCGCCGAGCAGGGCATTGGTGGACGGATAGATCGGCTCCAGCCAGACCACCCAGGCCAGCAGCAGGGCGAACGGAATGCCGATCAGCAGCGTGGGTGAGGCTGCAACGCGTACCATCGCGCTGCGCACCCCTGTGGTTCCCAGCAATGGCATCAGCAGGGCCAGCGCCAGGGTGTAGTTCCACAGATAGGCCAGGTACCACAGGTGGTTCCAGGTGATGCCGTACTGCCAGCCCGCGAAGCTGCCTTCCGGCCAGGGCCGCACCTGCCAGTAGCGCAGCAGGAAGTGGCCGAAGCCCGGCGCTACATGGCCGTTGGCCACGCCTTCGCAGTAAGGCTGGATGGGTACGATCACGAACATGCCGAACAGCAGGGGCAACAGCAGCTTCCAGGTGCGCAGGCCGGCGAAGCGCAGCAACCTGCCTTCGGGTCGCATCAGTGCGATGGCGATGCCCGAGATCAGGAACAGCAGTGACATCCGCCAGCGATTGACGAACACCATCGGCCATTGCAGCCATTCGGCCGTGTGCACGCTCTTGAGGTGGAAGCCCCAGTCGTCCACATAGGCCATGGCGGTGTGGTAGAGGATCAGCAGGGCGAAGGCGAACACGCGCAGGGCGTCGATGTCGTGGCGTCGGGTCATGGGGGTGGTGTGCCGGAGAGTCGAGCCAAGGTGACGCCGCCCGGTCCGTGCAGCGACCGCCAAGGGGCCGCCGGAACCCGCGCGGTGACCAATGGCGGGGGTGGTGGGACCAATGGAGCCGCTACCCTTGGTCCCTTGAGGCAGGCTGGAGCACCGCAACGACATGGATGCAGCAATGACCCAGGGCCGACCACCGCGCTGGCGCACGTCAACCCGCCTGCTGGTATGGGCGGCCATCCTGTCCGCTTCAGCCGTGACCAATGCGCTGGTGGAAGTGATGGATGCCGGACGCCGCGGCGCCGATCTCGGCCTGTGGGAACCGATGATCTGGGAGTTCAGCAGCCTCGGCCTGATCCTGTTGACCCTGCCGTTGCTGTGGTGGGGCTGCGAGCGCTGGCCGCTGCATGCCGATACATGGAAGCAGCGGTTGCCGCTGTATCTTCTGGCCAGCGTCGGCTGGTCGCTGCTGCACGTGGTGGGGATGATGCTGCTGCGGCACCTGGCGTATGCAGCGCTGGGCTATCGGTACCAGGACGATGCCGGCTGGCTGGAGCGTTTTGCGTACGAATACCTGAAGGATGTGCGCACGTTTGCGATGTTCGTGGCACTGGAGCACTTTGCCAGCTGGTTCGGCCGGCGCCGGCAGGGTGAGGCGAGCCTGCTGGCCGAGCCGGACGTCGGCCCGCCGGTGGAGCCGGTCGAGCGCCCCCAGCACTTCCTTGTGCGCAAGCTGGGCAAGGAGTTCCTGGTCGCCACTGCAGACGTGGAGTACGCCCAGGCGGCGGGGAACTACGTGAACCTGCGGGTACGCGGCCACGACTACCCGCTGCGGATCACCATGGCGGTACTGGAGCAGCGGCTGGACCCGGGCGTGTTCCTGCGCCCGCACCGCAGCTGGCTGATCCATCGGGGCCAGCTGCGCTCGATCGAGCCGCTGGACGGTGGCGAGGCCCTGCTGCACATGGCCGACGGAGCCAAAGTGCCCTGCAGCCGGCGCCAGCTGCCGCTGCTGCGGCAGGCGCTGGGGGCAGGGTGAGGCCCTCATTCCGGGCACCCGCGGCCTGCGGTATCATTACCAGTCATCTTTTGAATGCATAACCGCCGACATGATCGAACTGAATCCTGTCCGCCAGCGCATCACCGATCTGACCGATCGCGTGCTGTCGCTTCGGGGGTATCTTTGACTACGACGCCAAGAAAGAGCGTCTTGAAGAAGTAACGCGGGAGCTGGAAAGCCCCGACGTCTGGAACAACGCCGAGTACGCCCAGAACCTGGGCCGCGAGCGTTCCAGCCTGGAAAAGACCGTGGGCGGCATCGCCTCGGTGCTCGATGGCCTGAACGACGCCACCGAACTGCTGGAGCTGGCCGAGTCCGAGCAGGATGAGGACACCGCACTGGCCGTGGTCGCCGACCTGGACAAGCACCAGGCCCACGTGGAGAAGCTGGAGTTCCAGCGCATGTTCTCCGGCGAGATGGACAATGCGGCCGCGTTCGTCGACATCCAGGCCGGTGCCGGCGGCACCGAAGCCCAGGACTGGGCCGAGATCCTGCTGCGCATGTACCTGCGCTGGTGCGAGTCGCGCGGCTGGAAGACCGAACTGATGGAAGTGTCCGGTGGCGACGTCGCCGGCATCAAGTCGGCCACGCTGCGCGTGGAAGGCGACTATGCCTATGGTTGGCTGAAGACCGAGACCGGCGTGCACCGCCTGGTGCGCAAGTCGCCGTTCGACTCGGACAACCGCCGCCACACCAGCTTCACTTCGGTGTTCGTGTCGCCGGAGATCGATGACAACATCGACATCACCATCAACCCGGCTGACCTGCGCACCGACGTGTACCGCTCGTCCGGTGCCGGTGGCCAGCACGTCAACAAGACCGAGTCGGCGGTGCGTATCACCCACATCCCGACCAACATCGTCGTGGCCTGCCAGACCGGCCGCAGCCAGCACCAGAACCGCGACAACGCGATGAAGATGCTGGCCGCCAAGCTGTACGAGCTGGAGATCCAGAAGCGCAACGCCGAGAAGGATGCGGTGGAAGCCACCAAGTCCGACATCGGCTGGGGCAGCCAGATCCGCAACTACGTGCTGGACCAGAGCCGTATCAAGGACCTGCGCACCGGCATCGAACGCTCGGACACGCAGAAGGTGCTCGACGGCGACCTGGACGAGTTCGTCGAGGCCAGCCTGAAGGCTGGCCTGGCCGTGGGCTCCAAGCGCGTCGATGCCTGATCGACGCGCCTGCGCGGATAGCATCGCCCTCCGTGATGGAGGGCGATGATGCGCAGCGAAAGTGAACGCAAGGAACTCGGCGGCTTCCTCAAGGCCTGCCGCGCCCGTGTCGACCCCGCCACGCTCGGCCTCCCGGCCGGGCGCCGGCGTACCCCGGGCCTGAAGCGCGAGGAAGTCGCACTGGCGATCGGCGTCAGCGTCAGCTGGTACACGTGGATCGAGCAGGGCCGCGAAGTGCGCGCCTCGCCCGAGGTGCTGGAGCGGCTGGCGCAGGTGCTGCGCATGAGCGACGACGAACGCGCCTACGCGTTCGCGCTGTCCGGCTATGGTGTGCCACTGGAATCACCGGACGAGAGCGTGACCGACGGCCTGCGCCAGTTGGTGGACGCGATGCAGCCGATCCCGGCCTATGTGCGCAACACCCGCTTCGACATCCTGGCCTGGAACCCGGCCATCGCCGATCTGTTCGTGGACTACAGCCAGCTGGCGCCGCATGAGCGCAACACGCTGCGGTTGATGTTCCTGTACCCGCCGTACCGCACGCTGATCCTCAACTGGGAAGAAATGACCCGCGGCCTGCTGGCGGGCTTCCGTGCGGCGATGGCGCAGGCGCCGGACAAGGCCCCGTTCCTGGCACTGGTCGAGGACATCGCGGCGCACAGCGAGGAGTTCCGCCAATGGTGGCCGGAGCACGACGTGCGTCGGTTCGATGAAGGCGCGAAGAAGCTGAACCATCCCACGCGCGGGTTGCTGGACCTGCAGTACGTGGCGTTGGTGCCGGAGAGCCGGCACGACCTGTCACTGGTGACCTACCTGCCGCGTAGGTAGGAGGTTGTTCGGCAGGGCTTGCAGCCCTGCACCTGCAGACGCCGAAGCGACAGCAACAGCAACAGCGGACTATCCGAGGGATGGCGGGGTGGTGTGGGTTGGCAGGACACGCCGTAAACCCGTCCATGGGGGCTCGATGGCGCCATCCATGGCGCCAACGGTCCTGCCAACCCACACCACCCCACCTCAGACAGATTTCGCGCGGTTGTTGGTAGGTGTCGACCTTGGTCGACGCATCTGTCAGATATCGAAAGAAATTCCGGGGTCAGATCCGTTTTCCTACGGAAAACGGATCTGACCCCAAGAGTATTTCCGACAGATCGCAGGAAACCGTCGAAGGCGGGGTGGGTCCGGTTGCGGGGGCGTGAGCGCCATGGATGGCGCGACCGAGGCTACATGGATGTAGTCACGCCGTCCCCCGCAACCGGACCCACCCCGCCATCTCGCGGAATGCACGCTGTTGCCGTTGCCTTGGTTTGAAGCCTCTGCGGGTGCAGGGCGCAGCCCTGCCAGGACAACCCACCCATTCAGGCAGGTAAGTGCAGGTCACAGGATAAGCAGACGCCTTGTTGTGCCCGCCCATCGGGTCCACATTCCTGTGCAGGAGACGGGCCGCCGCCCGTTGTCGAGACACCAGGAGACCTGCATGTCCGCTGCCCCCACCACCGCCATTTCCCGCGATCCGGCCACCGGCCTGCAGATCGCCAGCCATCCCTTCGCCACCGATGCCGAACTGGATGCGATCCTCGATCGCGGCCAGGCCGGCTTCGCTGCCTGGAGCGCCAGCAGCCTCGAACAGCGAGCGCAGGTGTTGCGCGCGATGGCGGGCGTACTGCGCCGTGACCGCGACAAGCTGGCTGCGCTGGCCACCGCCGAGATGGGCAAGGTGCAGGCCGAATCGCTGGCCGAGATCGAGAAGTGTGCCGTGCTGTGCGACTGGTACGCCGACCACGGCGCGCAGTTCCTGCGCGACGAACCGACCCAGGTGCCTGATGACAAGGCTTACGTGTCCTACCTGCCGCTCGGCGTCGTGCTGGGCATCATGCCGTGGAATTTCCCGTACTGGCAGGTGATGCGCGCGGCGGTGCCGATCCTGATGGGCGGCAACGGCTTCCTGCTGAAGCCGGCCGAGAACATCGTCGGTACCGCGCAGCTGCTTGATGCCGCCTGGCGTGATGCCGGACTGCCGGATGGCACTTTCATCGCCGCCAACATCAGCCGCGAGGGCACCAGCCGTGCGATCGCCGATGACCGCATCGCCGCCGTCACCCTGACCGGCAGCGTGGCCGCCGGCCGCAGCATTGCCGCCCAGGCCGGCCAGGCGCTGAAAAAGGTGGTGCTGGAACTGGGCGGCTCGGATCCGTTCATCGTGCTGGCCGACGCCGACCTCGATGCGGCCGTCGATGCGGCGGTGGCCTCGCGCTTCCAGAACACCGGGCAGGTCTGCATCGCCGGCAAGCGCATCATCGTTGAAGACGCGGTGTACGACCGCTTCGTGGCGCAGTTCTGCCAGAAGGTGCAGGCGCTGACCATCGGCGATGGTCGTGAAGCGGGCAACCGCATCGGCCCGATGGCGCGCCAGGACCTGCTGGAACAGCTCGACGCGCAGGTACGCGCTTCGGTGGAGGCCGGCGCGCAGCTGCTGGTCGGTGGCCACCAGCTGGATCGCCCGGGCGCGTTCTATGCGCCCACCGTGCTGGCCGGCGTGGAGCCGGGCATGCAGGCCTTCGATACCGAGACCTTCGGGCCGGTGGCCTCGATCAGCCGGGCCCGCGACGCCGACCATGCGGTGGAGCTGGCCAACCAGAGTGAATTCGGCCTCAGCGGCAACCTGTGGACCGGCGACCGCGCGCGGGCCATGCAGCTGGCGCGCCGGTTGCAGACCGGCGGCGTGTTCGTCAACGGCTTCTCCGCCTCGGACCCACGCGTGCCGATCGGCGGCGTGAAGAAGAGCGGCTTCGGCCGCGAGCTCTCGCACTTCGGCATCCGCGAGTTCGTCAACGCGCAGACGGTATGGTTCGACAAGCGTTGACGCGCGGCTCTCATCCTTCCTGCAACGATCCACCATCAGTCCAGCGAAAAGGACGGCATTCCAATGTCCAAGGGTTCAGATCTGCTTGTCGCCGCGCTTGAGAACGAAGGCGTTGAGCGCATTTTCGGTATTCCCGGCGAAGAAAACCTCGACGTGGTCGAGTCACTGCGCCATTCCAGCATCGAGCTGGTCATCACCCGCCACGAGCAGGCAGCGGTGTTCATGGCGGCCACCTATGGGCGCCTGACCGGCAAGCCCGGCGTGTGCCTGGCCACGCTCGGCCCGGGTGCGCTCAACTTCACCACCGGCGCTGCTTACGCGCTGCTGGGTGCGTGGCCGGTGATCATGATCACCGGCCAGAAGGGCATCGTCGCCAGCAAGCAGGCGCGCTTCCAGATTGTCGACATCGTCGGCACGATGAAGCCGCTGACCAAGCAGGCGCGGCAGATCGTCTCGGCGCGCACCATCCCGACCATCGTCCGCGAGGCGTTCCGTGTCGCCCAGGAAGAGCGCCCGGGCCCGGTGTTGCTGGAGCTGCCCGAAGACATCGCGGCCGATGAGGTCGAGGGCGTGGCGCTGATTCCGCCGCACGCGGTGGACCGTCCCATTGCCAGCCCGGAGGCGCTGGACCGGGCGGCGGAGATCATCCGCAATGCCAAGCGGCCGTTGCTGATGATCGCTTCAGCGGCGTCGCGACCGCAGTCCAGCGAAGCGCTGTCGGCCTTTGTGCTGCGCGCCGGCATCCCGTTCTTCACCACGCAGATGGGCAAGGGCGCGGTGGCCGGCGGTTCGGGCCTGTACATGGGCACCGCGGCGCTGACCGAGCGCGACTACGTGCACATGGCGATCGACCAGGCCGACGTGATCGTGACCATCGGCCACGAGGTCACCGAGAAGCCGCCGTTCGTGATGCGCCCGGGTGGGCCGACCGTGATCCACATTGGCTACTCGCAGGCGGCGGTGGAGCAGGTGTACTTCCCGCAGGTGGAGGTGATCGGCGATATCGGCCGTTCGTTGACCCAGCTGGCCGACCGCATCGAGGGCGCGGTGCCGAATGCCGCCGCGCTGCTGCCGCTGCGCCCGACCATCCTTGAGCACCTGGCCGACCGTGCCGAAGATGCCGGGTTCACCCCGCAGCGGCTGGTGCACGACGTGCGCCAGGTAATGCCGCCGGACGGCATCGTGGCGCTGGACAACGGCATGTACAAGATCTGGTTCGCGCGCAACTACCGCACCCAGGTGGCCAATACGCTGCTGCTGGACAACGCGCTGGCGACGATGGGCGCGGGCCTGCCGTCGGCGATCATGGCCTCGATCCTGTATCCACAGCGGCGGGTGCTGGCGGTTTGCGGTGACGGCGGTTTCATGATGAACAGCCAGGAGCTGGAGACGGCGCGCCGGCTGGGCCTGAACCTGGTGGTGCTGATCCTCAACGACGGCGCCTACGGGATGATCCGCTGGAAGCAGGCGGTGGATGGTTTCACCGACTACGGCATGACCTTCAGCAACCCCGATTTCGTGAAGTATGCCGAGGCCTATGGCTGCAAGGGTCACGAGGTGACGGCCATCGAGCAGTTCATCCCAACCCTGGAAGCGGCCTTCAACGAGGGCGGGGTGCACCTGGTGTCGGTGCCGATCGATTACTCGGAGAACCAGCGGGTGCTGGTGGACGAGTTGCGCCAGGCGTTCCCAGGAAACAGGTAAGGCCGGAGCAGGGCCGGCCGATCCGCCCGGTAGGTGTCGACCTTGGTCGACACGCAGAGCGCCAACCAGGGTTGGCGGCTACCGGGCGGCGGGCCGGGGCCGGGGCAGGGCGGTTTTGGTATGCTGGGCAACCGGCTGTGCCGGGCGCAGCATCCCCCCTCACTACACGATTCCCGCAGATCCATGAGCGAAGCTACCGATACCCCCCCCGTCGACGAAAACAAGTTGATCGCCGAGCGCCGTGAGAAACTCAAAGCGCTGCGTGGGCAGGGCATCGCGTACCCGAACGACTTCCGTCGCGAGGACTTCGCCGGCCGCCTGCAGGAAGAATTCGCCGATGCCGGACAGTGGACCGCCGAGGCTCTGGAAGGCAACGGCCGCCAGGTGAAGATGGCGGGCCGCCTGATGGCCAAGCGCATCATGGGCAAGGCCAGCTTCGCGCAGATCCAGGACGAGTCCGGCCGCATCCAGCTGTTCCTGCAGGGCGCGGTGCTGGGCGATGCCTACACCGCCTTCAAGGGCTGGGACGTGGGCGACATCATCGCCGTCGAAGGCGGCCTGACCCGTACCAAGACCGGCGAGCTGTCGGTCAAGGCCGAATCGATCCGCCTGCTGACGAAGTCGCTGCGCCCGCTGCCGGACAAGTGGCACGGCCTGGCCGACGTCGAGCAGCGTTACCGCCAGCGTTACGTCGACCTGATCGTGACCCCGGAGTCGCGCGCGGTGTTCATCAAGCGCTCGAAGATCATCCGCGCCATGCGCGCGTGGCTGGACAACCGCGACTTCCTGGAAGTCGAGACGCCGATGATGCATTACATCCCCGGCGGCGCGGCGGCCAAGCCGTTCACCACCCACCACAATGCGCTGGACCTGGACCTGTACCTGCGCGTGGCGCCGGAGCTGTACCTCAAGCGCCTGACCGTGGGTGGCCTGGAGCGCGTGTACGAGATCAACCGCAACTTCCGCAATGAAGGCGTCAGCACCCGCCACAACCCGGAATTCACCATGATGGAACTGTACGAGGCCTATGCCACGTACAACGAGATCATGGACCTGACCGAAGGCGTGATCCGTGACGTGGCCACGACGGTCAACGGTGGCACCGAGGTGGAGTGGGATGGCGCGAAGATCGACCTGGGCCCGGCGTTCCGCCGCTGGCGCATGGACGAGGCGGTCCGCCACCACAACCCGGAAATCTCCGCCGCCGACTGCACCGACCGTGACGCGCTGCTGCGCCATTGCGAGCGCTTGAAGATCCGCGTCAAGCCGTCTTACGGCTGGGGCAAGCTGCTGCTGGAGATCTTCGAGGCCACCGTCGAGCACACCCTGATCCAGCCGACCTTCATCACCGATCACCCGGTGGAGGTCTCGCCGCTGGCCCGTGCCAACGACAACGATCCGGGCTACACCGACCGTTTCGAGCTGTTCGTCAATGGCAAGGAGCTGGCCAATGGCTTCTCCGAGCTGAACGATCCGGAAGACCAGGCCCAGCGCTTCCAGGCCCAGGTGGCCGCGAAGGAGGGGGGGACGACGAGGCCATGCATTACGACGCCGACTACATCCGTGCGCTGGAGTACGGCATGGCCCCGACCGGCGGCCTGGGCATCGGCGTCGATCGCCTGGTGATGCTGCTGACCGGCAGCAGCTCGATCCGTGACGTGCTGCTGTTCCCTTACATGCGTCCGGAGCAGTAAGTCGTCTTTTTGACTCCTGATTGTGCGCGCCGTCCCGAAACGAGACGGCGCGATTGACGCCTCCCGCACTCGGCGTATCGTTATTGCACTACCTTGACGCCTGTTGTGGCTTGATCGGCGCCAAGGGGAGTGCACAGTGTGGAGAGCCCGCTTCACAATGTGATGACGATCATGAACCGGGACGCATGACACGGGAGTCAGGCCGATGCAGGGTGCGAGCGTTCGCAGCGGCAGAGTATCCTCGCCTGCTGATGATCCAGCATGGTCGAAAAACCAGGCAGAGTACGCGTTGAACATCGTCATTGTTGACGACCAGACTTCCGCCCGGACGATGCTGCGTCACGTCATCGAGGACATCGCGCCGGAACTGAGCGTGTATGACTTCGGCGATCCGCTGACCGCATTGGCGTGGTGCGAGGCGCATCCGGTCGACCTGCTGCTGCTCGATTACCGCATGCCGGAGATGGACGGGCTGGAATTCGCCCGTCGTTTCCGTCGCCTGCCGAAGCACCGCGACATTCCGGTGATCCTGATCACCGTGGTCGGCGACGAGCCGATCCGGCAGGCCGCGCTGGAAGCGGGTGTCATCGACTTCCTGGTCAAGCCGATCCGCCCGCGTGAACTGCGTGCGCGCTGCTACAACCTGTTGCAGCTGCGGCAGCAGACCGAGAACGTGAAGCAGCGGGCGTTGTCGCTGGAACAGCGCCTGCTGGCCAGCATGCATGAAGTCGAAGAGCGGGAGCGCGAGACGCTGTCGCGGCTGGCGCGTGCGATCGAGTTCCGTGATGCCGGTACCAGCGCCTACCTGGAGCGCATGGCGCGCGTGGCTGGCCTGATCGCCGACCAGCTCGGGCTGCCCGAAGAGGAAGTGCGCCTGATCGAGATGGCTGCGCCGCTGCACGACATGGGCAAGATCGCCATCCCCGATGCGGTGCTGCTCAAGCAGGGCAAGCTCAACGAAGAAGAGCTGGCGATCATGCGCCGGCACCCGCGTATTGGCCATGAACTGCTGAGTGGTAGCCAGAATCGCTTCATCCAGGTTGGCGCGTTGATCGCACTGCGTCATCATGAGCGCTACGATGGCAGTGGCTATCCCGATGGGCTGGTCGGCGATGCGATTCCGCTGGAAGCGCGCATCGTGGCCGTCGCCGATGTCTTCGACGCCTTGATATCACCCCGTCCGTACAAGGAAGCATGGACCATGGAAGCCACCCTGGCTTATCTCTACGCCCAGCGTGGCCGCCTGTTCGACCCCCGATGCGTGGACGCGCTGCTGCGCGGCCGCGAGCAGCTGGACCAGATCTGCGCCGAGCATTCGATGGCGTCCGCGCGCCCGGGGCTGGGCGCGTGAAACGGCTGTTGTCGCAGCTGCGGCTGCGCCTGTCCCAGCGCCAGGACAGTGAGCACGGCCAGCAGATCGTCCGCATTGTCCTGATCAGCCTGATCCTGGCCTACGTGCTGTTGCCTGCGCCACGCCACGATCTGCCGCACACGCAGTACGTGGGCGTGCTGGCGATCGTGCTGACCGGCCTGAGCCTGTCGCTGCTGCTGTTCGGTTGGCTGCTGTGGCGGCCCGCGCGTTCGGATCCACGCCGCGTGCTGGGCATGCTGGCCGACTACGGCCTGATCGCTGCCGGCATGGTGCAGATGGGCGAGCCGCTGTCCTGGGTCTACATCGTGGTGATGTGGGTGACGGTCGGCAACGGCATGCGCTTTGGCAACCACTATCTGTACGTGGCGGTGGCCATGGCGATGGTGAGCTTCGGTTGCACCGTGCTGCTGACTCCGTACTGGCAGCAGAATTTCCGCCTGGCCATCGGCCTATGGCTCGGCCTGGCCGCGGTGCCGCTGTACTTCTCGACGCTGCTGCGGCAGTTGACCGAGGCGATGGCCGAGGCGCGCCGCGCCAGCGAGGCCAAGAGTCGTTTCCTGGCCAACATGAGCCATGAGTTCCGCACCCCGTTGAACGGTCTCAACGGCATGACCGAAGTGCTGGCGACCACGCGCCTGGACGACGAGCAGCGCGAGTGCCTCAACACCATCCAGGCATCATCGCGCAGCCTGCTGGCGCTGGTGGAGGAAGTGCTGGACATCTCGGCCATCGAAGCCGGCAAGCTGCGCGTGGTGGCCGAAGACTTCGCCGTGACCGATGTGATCCAGGCGATCGGGCTGATCCTGCTGCCGCAGGCCAAGGCCAAGCGACTGGACTACCGGGTGAAGGTCGCCGACGGTGTGCCGCCACGGGTGCGCGGCGATGTCGGGCATCTGCGGCAGATCCTGTTGAACCTGGCCGGCAATGCAGTCAAGTTCACCGACCACGGCCGGGTCGAGATCCGTGTCGGCGTCGTCCATGCGGATACCAATGGCGCAGTGCGGTTGCGCTTCGACATCCTCGATACCGGCATCGGCGTGGCGCCGGCCATGCGCGCGCGGCTGTTCGATGCCTTCGAGCAGGCTGACGTCAGCATGGCGCGCCGCCACGAGGGCACCGGCCTTGGCACGACCATCGCCAAGGGCCTGGTCGAAGCCATGGACGGTGACATCGGCTATCTGGAAAACCCGCCGCGCGGCAGCCACTTCTGGGTAGAGCTGCCGTTCGCGCCGCCGCAGCCGCTGGTGCCGGGTGCGGTGCCGAGCCTGACCGGCGACGAAGACGTCGGGCCGGGCGGTAACGTGATCGCCTTTGCCGATCCGTTCCTGCGCCATCGCGCCCGCGTGCGCAGCATGCAGATCCTGGTGGCCGACGACCATGAGGCCAACCGCATGGTCCTGCAGCGCCTGCTGCAGAAGGCCGGGCATCGTGTGCTGTGCGTGGACGGCGGTGAGGCGGTGCTGGATGCGCTGGCCGACAGCGAGTTCGACGCGGTCATCGTCGATCTGCACATGCCAGGCATGAGCGGGCTGGACATGCTCAAGGAGTTGCGGGTCATGCAGGCCGGCGGCGGTCCGCGCACACCGGTGCTGGTGCTCAGCGCCGATGTCACGCCCGACGCGATCCAGCGCTGCACCCAGGCCGGTGCGCATGCCTTCCTGGCCAAGCCCGTGGTGGCGGTACGCCTGCTCGATACCCTGGCCGAGATCGCCAACAACGCCCAGTTGAAGACCATGGCTGCGCCGGTGGTGCGGCCGGCGGCGCTGCAGGACGGGGTGCTCGACAGCAGTGTGCTGGACGAACTGGCCTCGCTGGGCATGGGCGAGGGCTTCGAGCGCGAGTTCATCCGCCAGTGCCTGGAGGATGTGGCGAGCTGCATGGGCAAGGCCGAGCAGGCCGGCGAGGCTGCGCACTGGGATGTGTTCCGCGAACAGGCCCACGCGATCAAGGGCGTGGCCAGCAACCTTGGCCTGATGCGCGCGTCCAATCGTGCCGGCGAGCTGATGCGGATGGCCGACTGGCAGCTCAAGACCGAATGGCGTCCGCGCCTGGACATCCTGCAGGACGCGATCAAGGAAGGCCGGCGTGCGCTGGAGGCACGGGCCGAACGCCGCCTGCGCGGTGCTGCTGATGATGGTGAGGCGCGTTAGGGATTGTTGGTTCGTCGCGCGAGTTCGAGAATCCGCTGTGCCGCTGATTCCGCTGCGCGCAGTATCCAGGCGAGGGAGTTTGATGCGCCCCTTGGCTTCTGATCGGAGTCGGACGGCTGACGTATCGATTCCCGGTGCGTCAGCAGGAGGGTTTGCGGGTGCGGCTGGCGCTGGCCCCTCTTTACGTACCAGCGGATCAAGGTGTGGTTTGGGGCGTCGTACTCGATGCCTTCAACGAAGGCCTCGGACATGCGTGGATAGCGTTCCAGCAAGGGCCCGAGGTGGGTCTTCATCCACGCCAGGAGATCCATGTGGAAGGCGCGCCAGGGCTCTCCATAGCGTGATTCGGCAGTGGTTGCCGAAAGGCCCAGAGCGTTGATGCAGAAGCTGAGCAGGTGGACAGCATCCAGGCTCGGGCATTCGCGGATCTTTGCGAGCATGCGTGCGGCGATGCGCTCCTGGAACTGCCTTCCTGCTGCCGACGCACGAATGGAGTGCGAGAACAGGTGTTCCCAGATGAGCGAGAACTGAATTTTTGTGGTCGAAGCCTGCGGGGCCTTCATCTCTGCGGCTGACTCGATCAGTGAGAACGCCATGGCTTCGATATAGCCGATTGCCGGCTCCCATCGTCCTGTCGATGGAGGCGGCGTCTCCGGAAGCTGGGCGATCAATCTGCCAATGAACTGCAGTTCCTTTTCGACACTTTTGTAGGACTCGCTCCGGAACGTTACGGGCTCCCTGATCTGTGCAAGGTCGGAGGTCTGGCGTTCAATGAAGAAGCGTGCCCAATGCAGTGCGTCGGGAGGTTCCGGCGACGGATTTTCCATCCATGCTGCGTGCGCCAGGGATACCAGGCCGAGATAGGCGTGCCACTGGGGGAGGCTCAGTCTGACTGCAGATCCCTCGCGTGGGGCCAGCAGATATAAGGAGTTGTCGAGTAGCGCGCGGTTGCAGACGAGTGCGGCAGTTGCCGGGTGAGGGAGCGCCTCATCAGCGATGTCATCTGCGGGGAAGTAGTCCTCGTTGTAGAGGAACGACCCATCGAGTCTGATTGCTTCAGCAACCAGATTCTCTGCAAAACGGATAGCGGCGGGATGTGGCCGATCAGTGGATGGGATTTCCCTGAAGAATGCGGGAATGGCGGTTGGGCACTCAACTACGATGGTGCGACAGACGTTCCGATCCTTGAATCGATTGGTGATTCGCTCTGCGCATGCGTGCGCGGATCGTTCGTTGCTGGGCGCTGTTTCCGGTGCATGCAGGTGGCGAGCGATCTCTCCCATGGAGCGACCTAGTTCCTCGACCAGTACTGAAATTTCATCTGGCCTTCCGCGATCGATGATCTTCTGGGCGGCCTCAGAAAAGCGGTTTGCGTTGGCGGCACTGAATCGATTCGATGATGAGAACGCCGCGATTGTCCAGGCGATCAATGTGGCGAAGAACACGGCGGCAAGAGCGGCCTGCCAGGTCTCCGGAGTGAGCAATGATCCGGCGATGACCGGTCGGGACGTGGCGCGCCACCAGTCGGTGAGGAGCGTAAGGCAGCCCACCGAGATCATCGCAATCATCGCGAACTTCTCGACGTGAATTCTCGCGGTTGCGACGCGGAATCGATACCTCACGTCGAATATGGTCCAGACCAGAAGGAGCAACGCCAATCCAGAGAGAAACTCCGGGAAGCCGAAGAGGCGAGGGGCATCACTTCTGAGATGAATCCACTGGATTCCAGCACCGAACAAGCAACTGAACATTGATCCCTTCTTGCAGCGTCGACGGCTCCATTGCCATCAGCGGGATTATCGGTGTTCATCTTGGGTGCTGGATAGGTCCGAGGTTCGTTCTACTGCCGGCCGGTCCAGCTGAAGGTGTTGCACCCCTAAAAAAAGCCCGGTGGCCAACCGGGCTTGAACCCATCCTGGGGGAGGGATGAATCAGGCCGCGTCGAGGCTGGCGCGACGGGTCTGGGCCTTGATCAGGCGATCCATGGTTCGCAGCGAGCGGTCGCCGAGGGCCAGGGCGGAATCGACCCATACCTTGGTGATCTCCAGCAGTTCGTCATAGCTGACAGGCTGGGCAATGCTGCGTGCGGCGTTCATTGCCAGGTAGGACTGTGGGGTGCGCTGCTGCTGGCGGATCAGTTCCTCGACCGCCGCCCGACCTTCGCCCTTCTTCACCAGCACGTCGACCACGCCCATCGCATGCATTTCCTCGGCGCTGTAGACCCGGCCATCGAGGATGATCTTCTCGGCCAGGTGCGGCGATACCCGGCGGCACAGGAAGGAATAGGCGCCCATGCCCGGGAACAGGCCAAACAGCACCTCCGGTAGGCCGAGGCCGCTGCCTTCTTCGGCGACGATGGTGTGGCAGGCCAGCGCCATTTCCAGGCCGCCGCCGAGGGCGTCGCCCTGGATCAGGGCGATCGAACGGACATCGCCGCCGAACCCGGTATGCAGGTGGTGCACGCCCTCCACGCAGCGCTGGGCGTAGTTCAGCAGGAGGTCGCGGTTGCCCTCGCGGATCAGGCGGGTGAACAGGTCCAGGTCACCGCCCAGGTTGTAGGCGACGGCGTCCGAGGCCAGCACGAAATGCCGCAGGGTGCCGCTGTGGCGCTCGGCAGGGCTGCGGGTGATGGCGGCCATGTAGCTCCACATCTCGTCGAGCATGTCCTTGCGGCAGCAGGGACGGATGCCGGTGGCGGCATCGGCATGCATGAACAGCCAGTGGGCAGCGCCGTCGGCACTGTCTTCGGTACGGATGGTGGCAAAAGGCGAGCCGCTTGAGGGCAGCTTTTCGATGGTACTCATGGAAGGGTCCTCGGCATGCGGCCCGCAGTGTCAGGTGGGTGGCCGGCGGGCCGAACGGTCCACACACGCGGCGATGCTACACCGCCTCAGGGGCGTCGCATGCGAAAGGGCCCGGGACGTTTCCGCCCCGGGCCCTGCACTGTCCAGATTGCCGAAAACCCTTACTGGGCGGGCGTATCGCGGAGTTCGCGACGGAGGATCTTGCCGACATTGGTCTTCGGCAGTTCCTTTCGGAATTCAACGATTTTGGGGTGCTTGTAGCCGGTCAGGTTGGCCCGGGCGTGCTCCTTGACCATTTCGGCGGTCAGGTTCGGGTCCTTCTTCACGATGACCACCTTGACCACCTCACCGGACTTCTCGTCCGGCACGCCGACCGCGGCCACTTCCAGCACGCCCGGCATCATCGCGATCACGTCCTCGACTTCATTCGGGTACACGTTGAAGCCGGACACCAGGATCATGTCCTTCTTGCGGTCGACGATGTAGAAGAAGCCCTGTTCGTCCATCTTCGCCATGTCGCCGGTGTGCAGCCAGCCGTCGGTGTCGATGGTCTTGGCGGTTTCCTCCGGGCGCTGCCAATAGCCCTTCATCACCTGCGGGCCCTTGATGCAGAGTTCGCCGACCTCGCCCAGCGGCAGGATGGCGCTGTTGTCGTCCTTGATGCAGGCATCGGTGGAGGGGATCGGCAGTCCGATCGAGCCGTTGTACTCGGTCAGGGTGAGCGGGTTGATGCAGGCTGCCGGCGAGGTTTCGGTCAGGCCGTAGGCCTCGACCAGGGTCACGCCGGTGACCTTCTTCCAGCGCTCGGCCACGGCGCGCTGCACGGCCATGCCGCCGCCCAGGGTGACCTTCAGCGACGAGAAGTCGACCGTGTCGAAACCGGGGGTGTTGAGCAGGCCGTTGAACAGCGTGTTGACGCCGGTGATGGCGGTGAAGCGCACCGACTTGAGCTCCTTGACGAAGCCCTTCATGTCGCGCGGGTTGGTGATCAGGTGGTTGCAGCCACCGAACTTCATGAAGACCAGCCCGTTCGCCGTCAGCGCGAAGATGTGGTACAGCGGCAGGGCGGTGATGATCCACTCCTTGCCCATCTCGATGCCCGACGCACTGATCCAGGCCGAGGCCTGCTGCATGTTGGCGATCAGGTTGCGGTTGGTCAGCATCGCGCCCTTGGCCACGCCGGTGGTGCCGCCGGTGTACTGCAGGAACGCAATGTCGTCGTGGTCGATCTCGACCTTGGGCAGGCTGTGGCGGCTGCCGAGCTTGAGCGCCTGGCGGAAGCGCACCGCGCCCTTGAGATGGTAGTTGGGCACCATCTTCTTGATGTACTTCAGCACGAAGTTGACGATCACGCCCTTGCCGCCGAGCAGGTCGCCGAGGCCGGTGGTGATCACATGCTTGACCGGCGTATCGGCGATGACCTGCTCGACGGTGTCGCCGAAGTTGTCGACCACCACCAGCGCGGTCACGCCGGCATCGACCAGCTGGTGCTTGAGCTCGCGGGCGGTGTACAGCGGGTTGACGTTGACCACGGTCAGGCCGGCGCGCAGCACGCCGAAGGTGGCCACCGGGTACTGCAGGCAGTTGGGCATCATCAGGGCGACGCGGTCACCCTTCTTGAGCTTGAGCTCACCGAGCAGGTAGGCCGCGAACTGTTCGACCAGCGCGTCGGTCTCGCCATAGGTGAGCACCTTGCCGAAGCTGGAGTAGGCGGGACGGTCGCGGAATTTCGCGACGGAAGCGTCGAAGACCGAAGCTACCGAATGGAACTCGTTGACGTCGATCTCGGCGGGAACGCCTTTCGGATAGCTCTGCAGCCAGGGACGATCCAGACTCATATTCCCCCTCCAGGAATCGTGATGTATTAGGTTCCGGCCCTGAGCGTATCGACAATGGCCGGTCATTGCAGCATACCCCGCCGTAGGGAAAACGCGAAGAGGCCCCGAAGGGCCTCTTTGCCTGGTAGTGCCGGCCGCTGGCCGGCATCTGCAGCAACCGCGATGTCGGGCGATGCCGGCCAGCGGCCGGCACTACCGTGGCGCCAAGCAGGCCGCCTGCGTCAGCCCTGCTTGCGCACCGGTGCGCCGTTGGCCTTGTAGTACGCCGCGGTGCTGCGGGCCAGCGGGGTGCGACCGCGGATCACGTCGGCCAGCTTCTCGGCCATCATGATGGTCGGCGCGTTGAGGTTGCCGGTCACCACCTGCGGCATGATCGAGGCATCGACGATGCGCAGGCCTTCCAGCCCGTGCACGCGGCCCTGGCCGTCGACCACGGCCATCGGGTCATCGGCATGGCCCATCTTGTTCGAGCACGACGGATGGTAGGCGGTCTCGGCGTGCTCGCGCACGAACGCATCGATCTGCGCATCGGTCTGCAGCGCGCTGCCCGGCGAGATCTCGCGGCCGCTGTACGGCGCCAGTGCCGGCTGCGCGAAGATCTCGCGGGTGATGCGGATCGCCGCACGGAACTCGCGCCAGTCCTGGTCGTGCGACATGTAGTTGAACAGGATGCTCGGATGTTCGCGCGGGTCCTTCGAACGCACATGGATGCGGCCGCGGCTGGGCGAGCGCATGGAACCGACGTGCATCTGGAAGCTGTGCGCCTTGATCGGGTTGGAGCCGTTGTAATTGATCGCCACCGGCAGGAAGTGGTACTGCAGGTTCGGCCAGTCGAACTCGGCGTCGCTGCGGATGAAGCCACCGGCCTCGAACTGGTTGCTGGCGCCGATGCCGGTGCCCAGGAACAGCCACTCGGCACCGATTGCCGGCTGGTTGTACAGCTTCAGTGCCGGTGCCAGCGACACCGGCTTCTTGCATTCGTACTGCAGGTACATTTCGAGGTGATCCTGCAGGTTGGCGCCGACGCCGGGCAGGTGGTGCACCAGGTCGATGTCCAGGCTGCGCAGCAGGTCGGCCGGGCCGACGCCCGAGCGCTGCAGGATCTGCGGCGAGGCGATGGCGCCGCCGCACAGCAGCACTTCGCGGCGGGCGGTGGCACGCTGCGGCTGCTCGTTGTGCAGCCACTGCACGCCCACCGCGCGCTTGCCCGAGAACAGGATGCGGTCGGTCAGCGCGTGGGTGACGATGGTCAGGTTCGGGCGCGGCTTGGCCAGGTCCAGGTAGCCGCGGGCGGTGCTGGAGCGACGGCCCTTGGGGGTCACCGTGCGGTCCATCGGGCCGAAACCTTCCTGCTGGTAGCCGTTGAGGTCGTCGGTGCGCGGGTAGCCGGCCTGCACGCCGGCTTCGACCATTGCAGCGAACAGCTCGTTGTTGCCGGCCTTCGGCGTGGTCACGCGCAGAGGGCCGTCGCCACCGTGGTAGTCATTGGGGCCGATGTCGCGGGTTTCGGCTTTGCGGAAGTACGGCAGGCAGTCCAGGTAGGTCCAGTCTTCCAGGCCCGGCATGCTGGCCCAGTTGTCATAGTCCATCGCGTTGCCGCGGATGTAGCACATGCCGTTGATCAGCGACGAGCCGCCCAGGCCCTTGCCGCGGCCGCAGTCCATGCGGCGGTTGTTCATGAAGGGCTCGGGATCGGTCTTGTACGCCCAGTTGTAGCGCTTGCCCTGCAGCGGGAAGGCCAGTGCCGCCGGCATCTGGGTACGGAAGTCGAGCCGGTAGTCCGGGCCACCGGCTTCCAGCAGCAGCACGCTGACATCGGCATCTTCGGTGAGGCGGGTGGCCAGCACGTTGCCGGCCGAACCGGCGCCGATGATGATGTAGTCGTACTCGTTATGGGTGCTCATGGGTGTCTCCTGCAGGCCGGGGCGCGCTGCATGCAGGCGTCCCGGCGGGATGTCGGATCGGCGCGGTGGCCGGACGATGGGGCGTGCTCGCGGCGCGCCGGTCAGAACACGCTGGCGTAGTCGCCCAGCTCGACCTGCACCGACTTGATGCGGGTGTAGTGGCCGAGGGTGGAGATACCGTTCTCGCGGCCAACGCCGGATTCCTTGTAGCCACCGACCGGCATTTCGGCCGGCGATTCACCCCAGGTGTTGATCCAGCAGATGCCGGCTTCCAGGCGGTGGATGATGCGATGGGCGCGGCTGACGTCCTTGCTGACCACACCGGCGGCGAGGCCGAAGGTGGTGTCGTTGGCGCGGCGCACCACTTCGTCTTCGTCGTCGTAGGCGAGGATGCTCATCACCGGCCCGAAGATCTCTTCCTTGACGATGGTCATGTCATCGCGGCAGTCGGAGAACACGGTCGGCAGCACGTAGGCGCCGTTGGCCAGCGCGCCTTCGGTGGCACGGCCGCCGCCGGTCAGCAGGCGGGCGCCTTCGGCCTTGCCGCTTTCGATGTAGCGCAGCACGTTTTCCATGTGCGGGAAGCTGGTCAGCGGGCCGAAGTTGGTCTCGGCGGCCATGGGGTCGCCGATGCGGATGCGCTTGACGCGCTCGACAACGGCGGCTTCGAACGCGGCCAGCATGCTGCGCGGCACGAACACGCGGGTGCCGTTGGTGCAGACCTGGCCGGAGCTGAAGAAGTTGGCCATCACCGCGATGTCGGCGGCACGGTCGAGGTCGGCGTCATCGCAGATCACCAGCGGCGACTTGCCGCCCAGCTCCATGGTCACTTCCTTCAGCGACGAGGACGCGGCGCTGGCCATCACCTTCTTGCCGGTGGCGACGCCGCCGGTGAAGGAGATCTTCTCGATCACCGGGTGCTCGGTCAGCCACTGGCCGATCTCGCGGCCCGGGCCCTGCACGACGTTGAACACGCCGGCCGGCACGCCCGCTTCGGTGTAGATCTCGGCCAGCCGGATCGCGGTCAGCGGGGTCACTTCGGACGGCTTGAACACCATCGCGTTGCCGGCGGCCAGGGCCGGGGCCGACTTCCACATGGCGATCTGGATCGGGTAGTTCCAGGCGCCGATGCCGGCGACCACGCCCAGCGGCTCGCGGCGGGTGTAGAAGAAGCTCGATTCGCGCAGTGGCAGCTGGATGCCTTCAATGGCGGTGGCCAGGCCGGCGTAGTACTCGACCACGTCGGCACCGGTGACGATGTCCACGGTGGTGGTTTCGGCCAGTGCCTTGCCGGTGTCCAGCGTTTCCAGTTGTGCCAGTTCGTCGTTGCGCTCGCGCAGGATCTCGACGGCGCGGCGCAGGATGCGCGAACGCTCCATGGCGGTCATCGCGGCCCACACCTTCTGGCCTTCGGCCGCGCTCTGCACGGCGCGTTCGACGTCGGCCTGGCTGGCGACCTGCACTTCAGCGATCACTTCACCGGTGGCCGGGTTGACGGATTTGAAGGTCTTGCCGCTTGTGGCATCGACCCGCTGGCCGTGGATGTAGAGCTGTTGGACGGGCAGGGTGGTCATGGGGCGTACTCCTTGGAAGGGGGCGGGTGCTGAAGCGCTTATAGCGCGACAGCCTGCAACTGGAAGTCGATGTAGCCGTAAGCGATGCGCCGGGACTTCTCGGCGTTGAACTGGCCGCCAACCAGGCTGCCGCGCAGCCACAGGCCGTCGATCATCGCGGCCAGGCCGCGGGCGGCCAGGCGGGCCTGCGGATGGGGCAGCAGGCGGTTGAACTGGTGGCACAGGTTGGAGAACAGGCGCTGGTCGTTGGCGCGCTGCAGCCGGGCCAGTTCCGGCTGGTGCATGCTCGCGGCCCAGAAGGTGAGCCAGACGCGCATCGCGGTGCCGTTGATCTGGCTGTCGTCGAAGTTGCCATCGACGATGGCGCGCAATTGGTCGCGCGGGTCGTCGCCGACCTCGGCGCGGTAGCGGGCAACGGCGTCCTTCAACTCGCGCAGGATCTGCCGCATTGCAGCATTGAGCAGGCCGTCCTTGTCGCCGAAGTAGTGGGCGACGATGCCGCTGGACAGCCCTGCCTTCTTCGCGATGGTGGCGACGGTCGCATCGGCCATGCCGATCTCGTCGATGGTCTGGAAAGTGGCCCGGATCAGCTGTTCGCGCCGTACCGGTTCCACGCCTTTCTTCGGCATTGTCTCTCCACGGATTGCGACCCGAAGGATCGGGCTGCCGGCCATTATGCTTTTTATTGATTGAACGTTCAATCAATAAACCCTAGGATGCGCTCGCGCCCCACGCCATGGGCCCGGTTTACCGGTCCGGCCCCGCCCATGTGCTCCCTCGGACTTGATGAGACGACCCCATGTCTTCCCTGGCTCATCCCAAGCGTTCGCCCCTGCGCTTGAACCGTTTTGTCTTCTTCAGCTCCTCGGTGTCGATCGGCATCCTCGGGCTGCTCACCGTTCTCTATCCCGAAGGCAGCGAGCACTGGCTGCAATGGGCGCAGGCCGAGGTGTCGGCTGCGTTCGGCTGGTGGTACATGCTGCTGATCGTGCTGTGCCTGGGCTTCGTGCTGTGGCTGGCTTTCTCGCCGTATGGCCGCATCCGCCTGGGCCACAACGAGGAATCACCGGCCTTCGGCTACGTCGCCTGGGTCTCGATGCTGTTCTCGGCCGGCATCGGCATCGCGCTGCTGTACTACGGCGCCTACGAGCCGCTGGATCACTTCCTCAATCCGCCCGGGCAGCCCGGCGGGACCGTGGCCGCCGGCCGCGAAGCGATGGTGCTGACCTTCCTGCACTGGGGCCTGCACGGCTGGGCGCTGTACGCGCTGGTCGGCGTGGCCCTGGGCTACTTCGCCTACCGCCGCGACCTGCCGCTGGCGCTGCGCTCGGCGCTGTACCCGATCTTCGGTGAGCGCATCCACGGCCGCATCGGCGACATGGTGGATGGCTTCGGCATCCTGGCCACGCTGATCTCGATGGTGACCAACCTCGGCATCGGCGCGCTGGTTGTGCAGTCCGGCCTGGTCTACCTGTTCCACATCCCGGATACGCCGCAGGTGCTGGTGGCGATCGTGCTGGTGATGATGGTGGTGGCCACCATCGGCGTGGTCGCCGGTGTCGAGAAGGGCATTGCCTGGCTGTCCAACCTCAATGTGCGCCTGTTGTGTGGCCTGCTGCTGTTCGTGCTGGTCACCGGCCCGACGCTGCACCTGTTCGACGGCCTGATCCAGAACACTGGCGATTACCTCGGCGCGTTCGTGCGCAAGAGCTTCGACATGTACCTCAACGACCCGAAGGGCCGTGAGTGGATGGGCTCGTGGACGCTGTTCTACTGGGCCTGGTGGATCGCCTGGGCGCCGTTCGTCGGTCTTTTCGTGGCGCGCATCTCGCGTGGCCGCACCATCCGCGAAGTGATCATGGGCGTGCTGCTGATTCCGCTCGGCTTCACCCTGGCGTGGCTGTCGATCTTCGGCAACACCGCCATCGACCTGGTGCTCAATCACGGCCAGGCGATCCTGGGTGATGTGGCCCAGCACGATGCGGCGATGACGCTGTTCAAGCTGCTGGAGTACCTGCCCGCCGCGCCCTACGTGGCCGGTGCCGCAGTGGTGATCGGCTTCGTGCTGTTCCTGACCCCGGTCGACTCGGGCACTCTGATGATCGCCAACCTGTGCACCCGTCGCGTTGACGATGGCGTGGAGGATGGCCATGACGCGCCGATCTGGCTGCGCGTGTTCTGGGCAGCTGGCATCACCGTGGCCAGCGTCGGCCTGCTGCTGGCCGGCAACTTCAGTGCGATGCAGACGGCGGTGGTGCTGTGCGGCCTGCCGTTCTCGTTCACCCTGGCGTTCTACATGTGGGGCCTGCTGAAGGCGCTGCGCACCGACCCGGACGCCCCGCGGCGGTGATCGGGCACCCGGCATCCATCCCGATGCCGTCGGTAACGCAGTAGAGCCAGGCCATGCCTGGCTGCGAAGAAACCGAAAGGGCCGGATCCGCGAGGGATCCGGCCCTACTCAATTTCGTAGCGCTCTGAAAGACATGCAGGGTCGTTCGCGGCAATCATCGTTCAACGTTCCTTTTGCGGAGTTGAGCCATGGTCCGAATCCTGAGCTGTGCGTTGATGGTCTCGCTTTCGATGAGTGCCCATGCGGTGCCGAACGCGATGGTGCAATCGAACTTTCCAGTGATCGCGCTGGGTGAAACGGCAGAACTGAATCTGCAGCTGGCACCGCATCCTGGTGGGCTGGTGACCTATTCAATTCACACCAACGTCTATGCCAGCGAGGAGAGCAGCGGCTACCGGGTGCTGGATGTGCGCTGCCCGCCGGGCTTCCTCTCAAACGTCTACCAGGGAAACGCCGGTGCGGTGTGCTATCGCATCGAGGACACGCCGCATCCGGCCGGCGAGATGTCGGTGACAGTGTTCAACGAGGATGCGCCGGATGGGCATCTTGAGTGGGAGGAAGGCCTATGGTCGTTGGATACCAGTGGCCCCGCAGTGAAAACGTCGTGGCATCTGTTTGGCGTGCGGCCATGATCGGGAGGGTCGACGTGTGACCTGATGCGAGCGGGACAGTGTGCAGACGAAAAGGGCCGGATCCGCGAGGATCCGGCCCTTTTGTTAGGTAGTCGACCCGCAGTCGACTCTACCGAGAGTGCGGCGTTACTTGCTGGCCAGCTGGCGCAGCACGTACTGCAGCAGGCCGCCGTGGCGGAAGTACTCGACTTCCTTCGGGGTCAGCAGCATCACCGACACCTCGAAGGTCTTCTTCGTGCCATCGGCCTTGGTCGCGGTGACCGTGGCACGCTTGCTGGCACCGTCCTGCAGGCCGGTGATGTCGATCGTTTCCGAGCCGTCCAGGCCCAGGCTCTGCGCGTTCTCGCCGTTGCGGAACTGCAGCGGCAGCACGCCCATGCCAACCAGGTTGGAGCGGTGGATGCGCTCGAAGCTTTCGGCGATGACGGCCTTCACCCCCAGCAGCAGGGTGCCCTTGGCCGCCCAGTCACGCGACGAGCCAGTGCCGTATTCCTTGCCGGCCAGCACCACCAGCGGCACCTTGTCGGCCTTGTACTTCATGGCCGCATCGTAGATCGCCAGTTTCTCCGGCTGGCCACCACCGGCGGGGTAGTACAGGGTGTTGCCGCCTTCCTCGCCACCGAACATCAGGTTCTTGATGCGGATGTTGGCGAAGGTGCCGCGGACCATCACGTCATCGTTGCCGCGGCGGCTGCCGTAGCTGTTGAAGTCGGCCGGCTGCACGCCGCGTTCCTGCAGGAAGCGGCCTGCCGGCGAGTCCTTCTTGATGTTGCCGGCCGGGGAGATGTGGTCGGTGGTGATCGAATCGCCGAACAGGCCCATCACGCGCGCGCCGTGCACGTCGTCGATGCTGCCGGTCTGCATGGTCATGCCATCGAAGTACGGCGGGTTCTTGATGTACGTGGAGGCATCGCTCCATTCGTACAGGTTGCCGTCCGGCGAGGCGATGGTGTTCCAGCGGGTGTCACCCTTGAACACGTCGGCGTAGTTCTGCTTGAACATCTCCGGGCCGATGGTGGCGGCGATGACATCGCCGATTTCCTTGTTGCTCGGCCAGATGTCGCGCAGGAACACCGGCTGGCCATCGCTGCCGGTGCCCAGCGGCTGGGTGGTCAGGTCGATGTCGGTGGTGCCGGCGATGGCATAGGCCACCACCAGCGGCGGGCTGGCCAGGTAGTTCATCTTCACTTCGGGGTGCACGCGGCCCTCGAAGTTGCGGTTGCCCGACAGCACCGAGGTGACCACCAGGTCGCCGGTGGCGATGCCGGCACTGACTTCGGTCGGCAGCGGGCCGGAGTTGCCGATGCAGGTGGTGCAGCCGTAGCCGACCACGTAGAAGCCGATCTTCTCCAGCTCCTTCAGCACGCCGGCCTTTTCCAGGTAGTCGGTGACCACGCGCGAGCCCGGCCCGAGCGAGGTCTTCACCCACGGCTGGCGGTTCAGGCCCTTGGCGGCCGCGTTGCGGGCCAGCAGGCCGGCGCCGATCATCACCGCCGGGTTGGAGGTGTTGGTGCACGAGGTGATGGCGGCGATGACCACCGCGCCATCCTTCAGCCGCACCTTGCGATTCTCGATCTCGATGTCGGCGAAGCCCTTGGCCAGCTGCTCGTTGCCGACTGCGGCGCCACCGCCTTCATTGACGAACGAGGACACATCCTCGCTGCGCTTGTCACGGTTGGCGGTCATGCCGACCAGCGCTTCGCGGTAGTTCTTCTGCACGTCTTCCAGCAGCACGCGGTCCTGCGGGCGCTTCGGGCCGGCCAGCGAGGGCTTCACTGTGCCCATGTCCAGTTCCAGCGTGGTGCTGTACTGGGCATGCGGGCTGCCCGGTTCGTGCCACAGGCCCTGTGCCTTGGCATAGGCTTCGACCAGGTCGATCTGCTCTTCGCTGCGGCCGGACAGGCGCAGGTAGTTCAGCGACTCGGCGTCGATCGGGAAGATGCCGCAGGTGGCGCCGTATTCCGGGGCCATGTTGCCGATGGTGGCACGGTCGGCCAGCGGCAGGTGCTGCAGGCCGTCACCGTAGAACTCGACGAACTTGCCGACCACGCCCAGCTTGCGCAGCATCTGGGTGACGGTCAGCACCAGGTCGGTGGCGGTGGCACCCTCGGGCAGCTTGCCGGTCAGCTTGAAGCCCACCACCTGCGGGATCAGCATCGAGGACGGCTGGCCGAGCATGGCCGCCTCCGCTTCGATGCCACCCACGCCCCAGCCGAGCACGCCGATGCCGTTGATCATGGTGGTGTGGCTGTCGGTACCGAACACGGTATCGGGGTAAGCAACGGCCTTGCCGTCCTTGTCCGCGGTCATCACCACGCGGGCCAGGTTCTCCAGGTTCACCTGGTGGACGATGCCGGTGTTCGGCGGCACCACCTTGAAGTTGTCGAAGGCCTTCTGGCCCCAGCGCAGGAAGCCGTAACGTTCCTGGTTGCGCTGGAATTCGATCTTGCCGTTGAGGTCCAGCGCGTCGGGCTTGCCGAACACATCGACCTGCACCGAGTGGTCGATGACCAGTTCGGAAGGAATCTGCGGGTTGATCTGCTCAGGCGAGCCGCCGAGCTTGACCACGGCGTCGCGCATCGCGGCCAGGTCGACCACGCAGGGCACGCCGGTGAAGTCCTGCAGGACCACGCGCGCCGGCATGAAGGCGATCTCGGTGTCCGGCTCGGCCGCCGGGTTCCAGCGGGCCACGGCTTCGATGTGGTCCTTGCCGACGGTGACGCCGCCGTCCTCGTGCCGGAGCAGGTTTTCCAGCAGGATCTTCATCGAGTAGGGCAGGTGGGAGATATCGAAGCGCTGGCCCAGCGTGGGCAGGCTGAAGTAGTCGTAGGTCTTGCCGCCGACGTTCAGCTGGCTGCGGGTGGAGAACGAATCGCTCATGCGGGGTAACTCCTTCTTGCGGATGGCTTGCAGTGGCCCGCGCATGGGCGGACCTGCTTGCGGTCGCCGCGGGCCTGACGGCCCCGGTGGTCCCAGTATGAACCCCAGACTGAATGGATTCATCCGGGCCGGGTTCCGGCCTGCGGCATCGGTTCCAGACTACAGGGGAAGGTGTATGGCGTATGTCACGTTTGTGGCCGATCCTTTGCGAGGCAAGGGCTGGCGGGGTGCCGGTCCTGTTCAGGGTGGAAGTATGCCCGGGGAAGTATGTATAATTTGTGCATACTCTGGAGGGCCTACTGATGGAAGCCACTGTTGCAGAACGCGGACAGATCACCCTGCCCAAAGCGGTGCGTGATGCCCTCGGCCTGACCAAGGGCACGCTGCTGAAGGTCGAGCTGGACGGCAGCCGCATCATCCTGCGCAAGAGTGTTGACGATGCCATTTCACGGGCGCGCGGCAAGTTCGCGCTGGACGGCTTCGAATCGTCCGACGCGGCCGTACGCGCGGTGCGTGACGAGGAATAAGCCGTGATGATCGCCGTCGATTCACCGGTGCTGGTCGAGCTGCTCAGCAATGGTCCGCAGGCCGATGCCGTGGAAGCCATCCTCCGGCAGAGCCTGGTCGGTGGCCGCGTAGTGGTCTGCGGCGCGACCCTGGCCGAGGTCTGCGCATCGCTGCGCGGCGGCGCCGAGGTGCTCGAAGCGCTGGAAGAAATGGGCGTGCACTTCAACCCGATGGAAGCCAAGTCGGCGCTGCGCGCCGGCGAGATGCACCGCCGCCACCGCCAGCGCAGCGGCAGTCGCCGCAGCCTGGACGAATTCATGGTCGGCGCCCACGCACTGTTGCAGTGCGACGGCCTGATCACCTGGAACGACACGTTTTACCGCGACTACTTCAAGGGCCTGAAGCTGATCGTGCCGCAAGCCTGAGCCCACTTTTTTTCAACCTACGCATTACCCGGGAGTTGTCATGTTGGAAGCCTACCGCCACCACGTCGCCGAGCGCGCTGCGCTTGGCATCCCGCCGCTGCCGCTGAGCGCGCAGCAGACGGCCGATGTCATCGAGCTGCTGAAGAACCCGCCGCAGGGCGAGGCCGAGTTCCTGCTCGACCTGCTGACCCACCGCGTGCCGGCCGGCGTCGATGACGCAGCCAAGGTCAAGGCCTCGTACCTGGCGGCGATCGCCCTGGGCAGCGAGCAGAACCCGCTGATCAGCCGTGAGCGCGCCACCGAACTGCTGGGCACCATGCTCGGCGGCTACAACGTCGCTCCGCTGGTGCAGCTGCTGGACGACGCCAGCGTCGGCACCATCGCCGCCAACGGTCTGAAGAAGACCCTGCTGGTGTTCGATGCCTTCCACGATGTGCAGGAAAAGGCCAAGGCGGGCAACGCCAACGCCCAGGCCGTGCTGCAGAGCTGGGCCGACGCCGAGTGGTTCACCAGCAACCCGGAAGTGCCGCAGAGCCTGACCGTCACCGTGTTCAAGGTGCCGGGCGAGACCAACACCGACGACCTGTCGCCGGCACCGGACGCGACCACCCGCCCGGACATCCCGATGCACGCCCTGGCGATGCTGAAGAACAAGCGCGACGACGCGCCGTTCACCCCGGAAGAAGACGGCAAGCGCGGCCCGATCCAGCAGATCCTCGACCTGAAGGACAAGGGCCACCTGGTCGCCTACGTCGGCGACGTGGTCGGCACCGGTTCCTCGCGCAAGTCGGCCACCAACAGCGTGCTGTGGTGGACCGGCGATGACATTCCGTTCATCCCGAACAAGCGCGCCGGTGGCGTCTGCCTGGGTTCGAAGATCGCCCCGATCTTCTACAACACCATGGAAGATGCCGGCGCACTGCCGATCGAGCTGGACGTGTCGAAGATGGAGCACGGCGATGTGGTCGAGCTGCGTCCGTACGAAGGCAAGGCGCTGAAGAACGGTGAAGTGATCGCCGAGTTCCAGGTCAAGTCCGAAGTGCTGTTCGACGAAGTGCGTGCCGGTGGCCGCATTCCGCTGATCATCGGCCGTGGCCTGACCGGCAAGGCGCGCGAAGCGCTGGGCCTGGCTCCGACCGATCTGTTCCGCCTGCCGGTGCAGCCGGTCGATACCGGCAAGGGCTTCTCGCTGGCGCAGAAGATGGTTGGCCGCGCCTGTGGCCTGCCGGAAGGCCAGGGCATGCGCCCGGGCACCTACTGCGAACCGAAGATGACCTCGGTCGGCTCGCAGGACACCACCGGCCCGATGACCCGTGACGAGCTGAAGGACCTGGCCTGCCTGGGCTTCTCGGCCGACCTGGTGATGCAGTCGTTCTGCCACACCGCCGCCTACCCGAAGCCGGTGGACGTGAAGACCCACCACACCCTGCCGGAGTTCATCTCCACCCGTGGCGGCGTCTCGCTGCGCCCGGGCGACGGCGTGATCCACAGCTGGCTCAACCGCATGCTGCTGCCAGACACCGTCGGTACCGGTGGTGACTCGCACACCCGTTTCCCGGTGGGCATTTCGTTCCCGGCCGGTTCGGGCCTGGTCGCCTTCGCTGCTGCCACCGGCGTCATGCCGCTGGACATGCCGGAGTCGGTGCTGGTGCGCTTCAAGGGCAAGATGCAGCCGGGCGTGACCCTGCGTGACCTGGTCAACGCGATCCCGCTGTACGCGATCAAGTCGGGCCTGCTGACCGTGGCCAAGGCTGGCAAGAAGAACATCTTCTCCGGTCGCATCCTGGAAATCGAAGGCCTGCCGGAACTGAAGGTCGAACAGGCGTTCGAACTGTCCGACGCCTCGGCCGAGCGTTCGGCGGCCGGCTGCTCGGTGCGCCTGAACAAGGAGCCGATCATCGAGTACCTCAACAGCAACATCACTCTGCTGAAGTGGATGATTGCCGAGGGTTACCAGGATCCGCGCTCGCTGCAGCGCCGTATCGAGAAGATGGAAGCGTGGCTGGCCAACCCGGAGCTGCTGGAGCCGGATGCCGACGCCGAGTACGCGGCTGTCATCGAGATCGACCTGGCCGATATCCACGAACCGATCGTGGCCTGCCCGAACGACCCGGACGACGTGAAGACCCTGTCCGAAGTCGCCGGCGCCAAGATCGACGAAGTGTTCATCGGTTCGTGCATGACCAACATCGGTCACTTCCGTGCGGCTGCCAAGCTGCTGGAAGGCAAGCGTGACCTGCCGACCCGTCTGTGGGTGGCCCCGCCGACCAAGATGGACGCCTCGGAGCTGACCAAGGAAGGCGTGTACGGCACCTTCGGCGCCACCGGCGCCCGCATGGAAATGCCGGGCTGCTCGCTGTGCATGGGCAACCAGGCGCAGATCCGCGAAGGCTCCACCGCGATGTCGACCTCGACCCGCAACTTCCCGAACCGCCTGGGCCGCAACACCAACGTGTACCTGGGTTCGGCCGAACTGGCCGCGATCTGCTCGCGCCTGGGCCGCATCCCGACCAAGGAGGAGTACATGGCGGACATCGGCGTGATCAACGCCAATGGTGCGGAGATCTACCGCTACATGAACTTCGACCAGATCGAGGAATACCAGGACGTGGCCAAGACGGTTGCTGCCTGATGCGGTAACGCCGGCCACTGGTCGGTAGCCCGTTGAAACGAAGAACCCCCGGTGAAAGCCGGGGGTTTTTTGTGTGCGCCGGGCCAGGTGGCCTAGCCCATGCGCATCGCCGTCCGGGTCTGCTCCTGGGTCTGCTCCACGGCGTGGTCTTGCTGGGCAACCTGCTGTACCTGCGACATCTGTTCAACCTTCGCGAGCGACTGCTCCACGGGCGTATTGACGGCGTCGCTGATCGCGACCGACGACCGCAGGTGTGCCGGATTGTCGAGCGCTCCCTGCACAACGAACATGCGAGGGCCGGTGCCATCGCTGGGTGGGTTGCCCAGGACCACATGATCGACGCGTTCTAGGCCGCTGCTCTTGGCCGCGGCAAGCAGGCTGGCCGTCATCCGCTCGCTGGTTTCATCGAAACTGCGCCCGTGCCTGGCATCCACAGCGGATACACCGTCGCGAATCTGCCGGTAGAGAGGTTGATCTGGGTGGCCTTCCTTCCTGGGATCCAGGCCTGCCTTGTCCAGGGTGGATTCGATGCTCTCCTGCACTGGGTTCCTGGGAGAGAAGCCGGGATTGCCGAGAGAGGGCGAGCCCTGGTCGGTTGCATCCTGGATCAGGTGCTTCCCAGGCTTGAGCGCAGTGCGGGCCCGCTGCTCCGCTTCTGCTTCGTGGCGGGCGTACGCACCGGCCTCCTCAATACCACGCAGGTAATTGACCCCGTCGCGCAGCAGGCCAGGTCCGCCGCCGACCAGCACGGTCGCTCCGGCGCGCAGCTGATGAACATCACTGCGGTAATCGGCAATCCGGCGCAGGTCTTCAGGATCCGTGATCCGGGCCTGGGGATTGTCCAGTACAGACTGCACGGGACCCTTGTCGGTCATGCGATCAAGGAAATGAACCAATCGATGAGAGTCACCCAACTGGACCGCGACGGCGGCGGACATGACATGGCCGCTTTTCATCCCGAGCGTTCCGAGCGAGGCGATGCGCTGGCCCTGCTCGGCGTTGCGCAGAACCTCCAGTTCCCTGGGCAGCGCATACATCTCGACCTTGCCGTAATGAGGGCCGCCCGCACTGACCAGGTCGCCTGCCATCACATGGTTGGTGAAGGGCGCCGCATTGGCCGGCTGGCCTTCAGGGAGGCGATACGCCAGCCCGGCGGCACCGTAAGGATTGAAGGCATCGCCGGGGAGGTTGTAGTGATGGGCGGTGATCTGCGCGAGCGCGCCGCCGAGGGAGTGGCCGGTGACGTGTACCGGACCATACCCATTTTCTTCAGCCAGCTTGATGGCCTGCTTGGTCAGGGCAAGGGCATCACCGAGTTGTGCGTTGACCCTGGCGGTGACCATCGCGGCGTCGATGCCGCCGTCAATCAGAGGCTGGCGATCAAACTCGGTACCGCGATGGGTGACGATTACTTCTTTGGATTCGAGATTATGGTAAATGACGCCTTGGTAGCCGGTGGCGGAGTTTAAGCTGGCCAGTACACGATATTCCGTCCCGGCAATGGTAACAATGGCCTTGGGCTCAGGGAGCGGATCCTTGTAGACATGATCTGAGAGGGCTGCATTTGCTCCAGGATTCATTGGGCTGTTCCTTCAGTCCGCGTGGAGATTTCGATTGGGAAGTAATTCTTTCGCTTATCTGGAGACATCTTCTCGTACCAAGTCGAAGGCTCGGTAGGCGTCCACTCTGGCGATCCCCCTGAAGTCATGGGGCGTAAGGCGCGATGTACGTAGGTAGTAGAGAGTTTCTCGGTTTCAAGCTTTGTGAATGAAGTCCATGCGGTTGCTTGGATAGGGCGATCATCAGTGATGAAGGAAAACGAAGCTTCTACGAGGGCAGGTGTCCAAGTGCACGGACCCCGACCGTAATAGTCGGCAACTTCCATGCCGTCGTTGAATACAACACTGCTGAATTCAGTAGCACTGAGGCGCTGTGCCTGAAGCTCAACCTTGTGCTGATTCGGCTCGTACTGCACCCCTTCCCAATTGTTGACCGGAGGGAGACAGAGTGGGTCTATCTCATACGTGACGAAGACCGAAGGAACGGGGACATCCACGGGTGCATCGTGGACCCGAATCACAATCGGCAGCGCATCCTTGGGCGCAGGATTCTCGCGGTAGACCGGATATGAGCGTTCCTTGTTGCAGCCTGGAATGGCCAGTGTGATCAATGCGATCAACGCAACATGAGCAAGGCAGGAGACGGATTTCAGCATGAGCGGTCCACGTCGCTGATCAAGGTTTTGCGGGGTGCGGCGACACCATGAAGGGCACCTCGGGGCAAATGCGACGGATTGCGCATTTCATGCTGGGGGCACGCCGGCACTTCATCCTTGTATGCCGGTGCCTCGGGGCGTTGCGGCGTATCGTTCATCGGCGTTCCATTGCTCTGCGACGTCTGACTATACGACCCGGTGCAGCTGTGCTCCAAGGCCGAGGTTCAGCGCCGGTGGCGTCCGGTGGGACGCCGCCCGGCGTTCAGCCGCTTGCTAGCAGGCGACGTGCAGCGACTGCCGCAACCATGCATCCAGCTGCACGCTGGTGAAGGTGGGATTCTCCAGGGTCGAGATATGCCCCGCGCCGGGTATCGATTGCAGGCGGCAACCGATCACCCTGGCCATCTGCTCCGCTTCGCTCAGGGGGCGTGGCAGGTCCTGTTCGCCGCTCAGGATCAGCGTTGTTTCCCGGTTCAGATCCATCAAGGTGCCCAGCCGGTCCGGGCGACCGAAGATCAGGCGACCCAGCGGAACCACCGCGTTCAGCAGGCGCTCGCGAGGCCAGGACAGCAGCCGTTGCCGGAACAGCAACCGGATCGGATCGTCGATGGCGATGCCTGGGCGGAAGAACAGCGGCACGATCTGTTCGGCCATGGCTTCGGGGATGCAGCTCAGCTGTTCGATCCTGTCGAGCATGCCGAAGTAGCGCTGCCGTGAGGCCTCCGGTTCCGCACCGAGGTAGGTGTCCATCAGGATCAGCGAGCGGACCTGCTCGGGGCGCTGCAGCGCCAGTTCCGCTGCCCACATGCCGCCGACCGACAAGCCAGCCACCGCGTACTGGCGGATGTCCAGCGCATCCAGCAAACGGCCGACTTCGCGTGCGAGGCAGGCCGGTGTGGTGAAGGCGGCGGACAGGGGCAGATCGTTGTCGTGGCCGGGCAGCTCCGGAAGGATCAGGCGGTAGTGCCGCGACAACACCTCGATCTGTGGCGCCCACATGTCGCGGCCCCAGAGATAGCTGCCGCCAAGAACGATGGGAAAGCCGGTGCCGATATCGTGATGGGTGAGAAGAGGCAATGAGAGGCTCCGTGGAAGGGAGCCTTACGCTGCAGGTGCAGGGAAAGCACGTCCAATGTGGCGGATCGACCAGGATCCGCCCGCCGGCGCAATCGAGGTGATTGCGGCACACATGTGCGTAAGCAGCACTAGTGAAATGCCAGTGTCCGACGGTACCGCCAGATCGAACGAGCTGAATGCGACGTCTGGCCGGTGTGTTTGGCCGATGCGGAGCCGAGCATGGGCTATGCCGGGCGTCCTTGCCCGGCCCCCTTCGGGCCGTCGCAAGCGACGTTGGCAACGACTCCTGCCGTTGCCTTCGGCTCTACAGCTCCCCATCAGGCGCGGGCCAGCGCCAGCAACCGCTCGGCAATCCGTTCCAGCGGCACCTGTTCTTCGGCGGCGCCGAGCTTGAACGCTGCACCCGGCATGCCCCAGACCACGCTGGTGGCCTCGTCCTGCACCAGTGTCGGCGCGCCGGCCTGGCGCATTTCCAGCAGGCCGCGTGCGCCGTCATCGCCCATCCCGGTGAGGATGGCGCCGATGGCATTACCGCCGGCGTTCTGCGCAACCGAGCGGAACAGCACATCGACCGCGGGCTTGTGCCGGTTCACTGCCGGGCCATCATCGACACGGCAGCGCCAGCGCGCACCGTCGCGGATGATCCGCAGGTGCTTGCCGCCTGGCGGCAGGTAGGCGTGGCCGGGCAGCACAGCTTCGCCGTCGCTGGCCTCGCGCACGGCCATGGCCGAGTGGCGGTCCAGGCGCTCGGCGAAAGCACTGCTGAAGCTGGCTGGCAGGTGCTGGGTCATCACCACGGCGGGCGCGTCGGCCGGCATGCCTTCCAGCACCACGCGCAACGCTTCGGTGCCGCCGGCCGACGAGCCGATCGCGATCAGGCGGTCAGTGGTGCGGAACTGCGGAGCAGCGGGGCGCATCGCAGGCGCGGCGTCCAGCAGGAGTTTCGGTGCGGCGGCGCGCACCAGCGGGCGGACGCGCGAGCGCGCCGCCATCTTGACCTTGGCGATGATCTCGTCGGCGTAGGCCTGCAGGCCGCGCGCCACGTCCAGCTTCGGCTTGGACACGAAGTCCACCGCGCCCAGCGCCAGCGCCTGCAGGGTGGTGTCGGCGCCGCGTTCGGTCAGCGAGGAGATCATCACCACCGGCAGCGGGTGCAGGCGCATCAGGTTTTCCAGGAACGCCAGCCCGTCCATGCGCGGCATTTCCACGTCCAGGGTGATCACGTCCGGGGCCAGACGCTTGATCTTCTCGCGCGCCAGCAGCGGGTCGGCGGCGGTGCCGACCACGTCGATGGACGGATCGCTGGACAGGATTTCGGTGAGCATCTGGCGCACGACGGCGGAGTCGTCGACGATCAGGACCCGGCAGGGGGCGTTGCCGGTCAGGGTCATTCGAACAGCTCCACGCCGCCGGTGACCGGGGCCTTGGACAGGCGCGCACGCACCGCCGATTCGGTCGCGGCCACTTCGGCCTCATGGGCATGCGGCAGGCGCTGCACCACCACGCGGCCGGTATCGGCGAAGAACCAGATCTTGCGCGGATGGATGCCGCACAGGTCCTCGGCAATGATCGGGATGTGCTCGGCCTGCAGGTACTGGCGCACGAATTCGGCGTTGCGGGTGCCGACCGGATTGCTGGTGAAGCCCTTCAGCACGTTGGCACCACCGAACACCTTGGCCTCGATGCGCTTGCGATGTGCGCCGCGCTTGAGCATGTCGTTGATCAGCAGTTCCATCGCATAGCTGCCATAGCGCGCAGGCGCGCCGTCACCGGCGTTGCCCTCGGGCAGCAGGAAATGGTTCATGCCGCCGATCTTCAGCACCGGGTCGCGCAGGCAGGCCGCCACGCAGGAGCCCAGCGTGGTGGTCAGCGCAGTGGTGTCATCGACCACCAGGTACTGGGTCGGCAGCAGCTTGGCGGCGATCGTCTGGAAACGCGCATCCTGGTAGCGCATCACATCGTCGGTACGCAGCGAGGCATTCATGCGCCGGCCTTTGCCGCACGGCGGTACAGGGTGCGGCCGCAGGGCTGGATCAGGTCGGCGGCGTGCAGGTAGTTCTCCGAGTGGCCGGTGTAGAGCAGGCCGTCGTCGGCCAGGTGCTGCACCAGGCGACCGAGGATGGCGCGCTGGGTCGGCTTGTCGAAGTAGATCATCACGTTGCGGCAGAACAGCGCGTCGAACGGGCCGCCGACGTCGTAGCGCGGGGCGAGCAGGTTCAGCGGGCGGAACTCGATCAACTCGCGCAACGCCGGCAACACGCGGCACTGGCCCTCGTTGGGGCCGCTGCCGCGCTGGAAGTAGCGGCGGCGCAGGTCCGGATCCAGGCTGGTGACGCGATCGATGTTGTAGACACCGCGGCCGGCGGTGGCCAGCACCTGGGTATCGACGTCGGTGGCGATGATGCGCACCGGAGGCTTCAGCGTGCCGAAGGCCTCGCAGGCGGTGATCGCCATCGAGTAGGGCTCTTCGCCGGTGGACGCCGCGCACGACCACAGCAGCAACGGCGTGCGGCTGGAGCGCTGCTGCAGCTCCTCGCGTAGCTTGTCGAAGTGGTGCGGTTCGCGGAAGAACGAGGTCAGGTTGGTGGTCAGGGCGTTGGTGAACGCCTGCCACTCGTCACCGTCTTCCTGCTCCAGATGGTCCAGGTACTGCTGGAAGCTGCGCATGCCCAGCGTGCGCAGGCGGCGCGACAGGCGGCCATAGACCATGTCGCGCTTTGCCGGGGCGAGGGCGATGCCCACGCGCTGGTAGATCAGGTCGCAGACGCGGCGGAAATCACGGTCGGCGAACTCGAATTCGCGCGGGCCGGTAACGATGGGAGTAGGACTTTGCACGGGGGACGTGTCCATCGGCAGAGGCGGCGGCCGCAGCCGCCGCGGGTGGGTCTCAGAATTCCTGCCAGTCGCTGTCGCTGGCGACGAAGGTGCTGGCGTTGCTGCTACGGCGTGCCGGTATCGGTGCCGGTGCGGGCGTGCGGCTCGGCTGCGGGCGTGCCACGGCGGCGACGCGCACCGGCTCGACATGCGCGGCCACGGCCTGCATCGCGGCCGAGACCTGGTTGTCGAGGCGGAAGATCGCCACGGCGTCGGCCAGCTGGCCGGCCTGGTCTTCCATCGCGCGTGCGGCGGCGGTGGCTTCTTCCACCAGCGCGGCATTCTGCTGGGTGGTTTCGTCCATCTGCACCACGGTCTGGTTGACCTGCTCGATGCCAGCCGACTGTTCCTGCGAGGCAGCGGAAATCTCGGCCATGATGTCGGTCACGCGCTGCACCGAGGCGACGATCTCGCCCATGGTGCTGCCGGCCTGGTGGACCAGGCTGGAACCTTCGGCGACCTTGCCGACCGAGTCGTCGATCAGGCCCTTGATCTCCTTGGCGGCGGCGGCCGAGCGCTGGGCGAGAGTACGCACCTCGCTGGCGACCACGGCGAAACCGCGGCCCTGTTCACCGGCACGCGCGGCTTCCACCGCGGCGTTCAGCGCCAGAATGTTGGTCTGGAACGCGATGCCGTCGATGACCGAAATGATCTCGGCGATCTTCTTTGACGAGGCTTCGATGGCCGACATGGTGGTGACCACTTGGCCGACGACGTCGCCGCCCTGCGAGGCGACGCCATGCGCGCCGATGGCGAGCTGGTTGGCCTGGCGGGCATGCTCGGCGTTCTGGCGCACGGTGGAGGTCAGTTCCTCCATCGAGGCGGCGGTTTCTTCCAGGTTGGCAGCCTGCTGCTCGGTGCGGCGCGACAGGTCGCTGTTGCCGGAGGCGATCTCGCCGGCGGCCAGGGTGATGCTGGAAGCGCTGGCCTGGATCTGGCCGACGATCTGGGTCAGCTGCGCGACGGTGGTGTTGGCGTCGTCACGCATGCGTGCGAACACGCCCTGGTAGTCGCCGTGCATGCGCGCGGTCAGGTCACCCTCGGCGATGGCCGACAGCAGCTGCGAGAGCTTGCCGAGGTTGTCATCGCTGACCGCCATCATCGCATTGAGGTTTTCCAGCATCAGGCGGAAATCGTGATCGAAACGCTGGGCGTCGCCACGGCGGCTGAAGTCACCCGCAGCGGCGGCGCTGGCCAGCTGCTTGATCTCGGCGTTGATGCGGCCGAGGTTGGCCTTGACCGTGTCGACGGTGGTGGTCATCGCGGCCTTCTCGCCCGGGTAGCGCGCGATGTCGCGGCTGAGATCGCCGACAGCATACTGCTGCACCACGTCCAGCACGTCGTGCAGGGTCTGCACGTGGCCGCCGACCAGGGCGTTGGTTTCCTGCACCATCAGCCCGTACTCGCCGGGGAAGGCGCTGGCGTCGATGCGATAGCTCAGTTCGCCACCGTCGTGGCGGCGCGCCATTTCGCGCTGGCCCGAGATGACCGCATGCAGCTGCTGCTGCATGCCGGCCATGGCCTCCAGCAGGCGGCCGGTCTCGTCATGCGGCTGCGGGCCGATGTGGCTGTCCAGCTTGCCGCCGGCGATGCCTTCGGCCACGGCGGTGGCCTGCTTCAGCGGTACGGCGATGCGGTTGCCGATGACCCAGCTCAGGGCCAGCACGATCAGTACCAGCACGCCACCGGAGACCGCCATGATGGCGGTGAACACCAGCGCCTGCTTCTGCACGTCGTCCATGTAGACACCGCTGCTGACCACCCAGTTCCAGGGCGCGAACAGGCCGGCATAGGCGACCTTCTCGACGTCGCCCTTGCTGCCCGGCTTGGCCCAGCGGTAGTTGACGAAGCCGCCGCCGGCGCGGGCCGCTTCGACCTGGTCGTAGTAGATCCGCACGCCGTCGTCGGTGCGGAAGTCCTTCATGTCCTTGCCGACCAAGTCCTTGCGGAACGGGTGCATCAGCAGGCGGTAGCCGGTGTCGTAGATGTTGAAGTAGTAGGTATCGTTCTCGGCGCGCATGACCTCCAGCGCCTGCAGCGCGGCGCTCTTGGCGGCCTCTTCGCTGAGCTCGCCGGTACCGGCCAGGCGGTGGTAGTGCTGCAGGATGCCGTAGCTCAGTTCGACCTGGGTCTTCAGCGCGGTCTTGCGGGTCTCGGTCAGGTCCAGGTACTGCATGCGGGCGGCGATCACCGACAGCGCGATCACGCCGAGCGCGATGAGCAGCGTCAGCAGGTTGAGCTTGCGCCGGACGGAGAGATTGCTGAAGTAGTGTTGCCAGCAATGCAGGAGATTCATCGAGCAGGACCAGGTCGAAGCGGGCGGGCGGCGCCGTGCCGGTCACAGCGGGACAAGCGGTGACAACCCCGTTATCGGCCGCGCGGGCGGGGGATTGAGGTGCGGTGTCCGAACGTATTCAGGTTTCCTTGCAGCGGCGGCTGCGGCGCTGCCTGCGGCAGGCTTTTGGAGCAACAGCAACGGCAACGGCAACGGCAACGGCAACGGCAGGTCATGGCGATGGGTTGCTACGGGTTGGCCGGATCGGGGTGGGCAGGCAGGACACGCCGTGAACCCCCCTCCGGGGTCCGGCCCAGCCGCTGGCGGCTGTGCGTTCGGGCGCTTGCGAAGCAGTGCTTCGCAAGCAAAGCGCCCTCACCCATGGGGGCTCGATGGCGCCATCCATGGCGCCAACGGTCCTGCCTGCCCACCCCGACCCGGCCCGCCAGGGCTTCACTTCGGCGGACGGCAAGAGCGTTGGGTTTCCAAGTGGAAAGAGGGGTCAGATCCGTTTTCCTGCGGAAAACGGATCTGACCCCGGACGCGGTGCGGCTGTTGCTGTTGCTCTTGCTCTTCTTTCTTCGATCCGGGGTGGACGCGCACGGAAAGTGTCCGTGGCCGGGAGGGTGGGTTGCGCAGGGGCGTGAGCCGCATGGATGCGGCGACCGAGCTTACATGGACGTACTTGCAGCGTCCCCTGCGCAACCCACCCTCCCGGCCCAAGCGAAGGAAATCCGCCGCCTTCCGCGACCACCCCGAGGGGCATCGCCGTTGGCTGGATATCCAGATACCCCGTAAACGAAAACGCCCCGGCGCAGGGCCAGGGCGTTCTCGTACGTCAGGTCAGGCAGGCATCAGAACTCCTGCCAGTCTCCGTCGGCCAGTTCGGTGGCCATCGGACGACCACCGGCGGTGCGGCGGGCCGGCGGGGCGACCGGGGCCGGTGCGGCCGGTGCAGCAGCACGCGGGGCCGGGGCAGCGGCGATGCGCGGGGCAACCACGGTCTCGGCTTCGTCCACTACGAAGATCGACACGGCCTCGCTGAGGTGACCGGCCTGCTCTTCCATTGCACGTGCTGCGGCAGTGGCTTCTTCCACCAGCGCAGCGTTCTGCTGGGTGGTTTCGTCCATCTGCACCACGGTCTGGTTGACCTGCTCGATGCCGGCCGACTGTTCCTGCGAGGCCGCGGAGATCTCGGCCATGATGTCGGTCACGCGCTGCACCGAGGCGACGATCTCGCCCATGGTGGCTCCGGCCTTGTGCACCAGCGCCGAGCCGTCGTTGACCTTGCCGACCGAGTCGTCGATCAGGCCCTTGATCTCCTTGGCGGCGGCGGCCGAGCGCTGGGCGAGAGTACGCACCTCGCTGGCGACCACGGCGAAACCGCGGCCCTGTTCACCGGCACGCGCGGCTTCCACCGCGGCGTTCAGCGCCAGAATGTTGGTCTGGAACGCGATGCCGTCGATGACCGAAATGATCTCGGCGATCTTCTTTGACGAGGCTTCGATGGCCGACATGGTGGTGACCACTTGGCCGACGACGTCGCCGCCCTGCGAGGCGACGCCATGCGCGCCGATGGCGAGCTGGTTGGCCTGACGGGCGTGCTCGGCGTTCTGGCGCACGGTGGAGGTGAGTTCCTCCATCGAGGCGGCGGTTTCTTCGAGGTTGGCAGCCTGCTGCTCGGTGCGGCGCGACAGGTCGCTGTTGCCGGAGGCGATCTCGCCGGCGGCCGAGCTGATCGCGCGGCTGGACTGCTTGATGCGGGTGACGATCTCGCTCAGCTGTGCGGCGGTGGCGTTGGCATCGTCGCGCATGCGGGCGAACACGCCCTGGTAGTCGCCGTGCATGCGCACGGTCAGGTCACCCTGCGACAGCGCGGCGAGCAGGCCGGAGATCTGTTCGATGCTGCCAGCGTTGGCGTCCAGCAGGCCGTTGATCTGCTGGGCCAGCTGCAGGAAGAAGCCTTCCTTGTCGCTGGCGTCGATGCGGCCGGACAGGTCGCCGGCGGCAGCCTGGGCGATCACGCGGGCCACTTCGGCTTCGACCTGCGCTTCCTGGGTACGGTCACGCCACTCCACCACGTAGCCGACGGTGTCGCCGCCTTCATTGCGGATGGTCGAGACCACCTGGGCGAACTGCGCATCGCCGTACTGCATCGGGCGACGGGCGACGCCGTGTGCCTTCAGGTTGCCCAGCAGGGTCTGGTCCATCTCGCCGCGGTGTTCAAGCACGGTGACCGGCTTGCCGATCAGCGACGCCTGCGCATCGAAGTCCGGCAGGTCGCGGCGCACGTCGTCCTGGTACTGGCTCAGGGTCTGCTGCAGGGCGCGGTTGCTGTAGACGATGGTGTTGCTGGTGTCGGTCAGGTACACGCCGGTCGAGCTGTAATCCAGTGCGGTACGGATGCGCAGGTTCTCGCGGGCGATGGCCTGGTCGGTTTCGGTGCGCTCGCGCAGGTCGCGCTGCATGCGCTGCATCGCCTGCATCAGTTCGCCCACTTCGTCCTGGCGGCTGACGTCGATGTGGCCATCGAGCTTGCCGCCGGCCACTTCGTTGGCCACCGAGACGGCGCCGCGCACGCTGCCGACCAGGGCGCGGGCAAACAGCCAGACCAGCACCAGGCCGAGTGCGGCGCCGCCCAGCAGGGCGATCACGGTCAGCACGGCCGAGGCGGAGTAGGTGGATTCGGCCTCTTCGCGCGAGGCGCGGGCGAGGCGGTTGTCTTCGGCGATCAGCGCTTCCAGCGCCGAGGCGGCCTTGCGGTGCTTGGTGCGGGTTTCGCCGACGAAGGTATCGATGGCGTCGTCCGGCAGGTCCAGTTCCAGCATCTCGGTGACGCTGTCATAGGAGGCCAGGGCGTCCTTCCATTCCTTGGCGAAGGTGTCGAACAGCTTCTTCTGCTGCGGGTTGTCGACCAGTGCCGGATAGCCCTTGATCGACTTGTCCATGCTCTCGCGCAGCTCGACGGCCTGCTTGCGGGCATCGGACTTGACGTCGTCGCTGGCGCGGATCAACTGCTGGTAGGCGGCATTGCGGTATTCGCCCAGCATGCCGCGCATCTCGCCGGCCATGCGGATGCTCTCCATGCGCGAACCGGCCAGCTCGGTGGTGACGTTGTTCAGCGAATGCAGGCCACGATAGGCGACGATGCCCTGCAGCAGCATCACCAGCAGGATGACGCCGAAGGTCAGCATCAGCTTCGGCATCAGTTTCAGGTTGTTGATCCACGGCATGGGCGTTGCAGGCTCCTAAGGCAGACGCGCCCGGGCATCGGGCCCGGTTGCAGCAGGAACCACGCCGGCACCAGGTCCGGCGTGGCTCGACGAACAGCGGATTACTTGATGTTGGCCAGCTTCAGTGCCGACGGCGAGCTGACTTCGATTTCCGCACGCGAAGCGTCGCGCTGGATCTTGCCGATCACGCAGACGGTCTTGCCTTCCAGGGTTTCCAGCGGGAAGGAGAACTTGCCGCGGTTCTCACCGGCGATGCGGGCCGAGAAGGTGTGGCGCGGGAAGGCGCCGCCCATGTACAGGAAGGTCGGCTGGCCTTCGGAACCTTCTGCGTAGCGGGCCTTTTCGACCTTGCCACAGACCATGCCGTCCTTGCCGACCGAACGCGGTGCCATTTCCGGCGGGATCATGTCGGCCGACTGGGCAAAAGCGGAGGCGGCGGTGGTGGCCAGGACAGCGGCCGAAACGAACGCAAGCAGGGACTTCATCGAGGGGTATCTCCGGGGATGGTAACGGTCGGGCCGGTCCTGCGCGCTCCTGCGCGACCGGCTTCTGTCCCCCTATCGGCATCGCCGGAGGGAACTGAAGGGTTTTGTGACTGGAACGTGAAGCAGTTCCGTTTGCTCAGGCGGCGACGTCTTCGGCGAGGCTGGCCTGGCCCATGTCGGCGCTGTCGAGCAGGGTCTCGATGTCCAGCAGGATCAGCATGCGATCGTCGTGGGTACCGATGCCGGAGATGAAGCGGGTATCGACGGCGGCACCGAATTCCGGGGTCGGGCGGATCTGCTCGGCCGACAGCGGGATCACGTCGGAGACGCTGTCGACGACGATGCCGACCACGCGGTCTTCCACGTTCAGCACGATCATCACGGTGAAGGCGTCGTAGCGGGCGTTGTCCAGGCGCAGCTTCAGGCGCAGGTCGATGACCGGGACGATGGTGCCGCGCAGGTTGATCACGCCCTTGATGTAGTCCGGCGCATCCGGTACGCGGGTGACGGCGTCGTAGCCACGGATTTCCTGCACCTTGAGGATGTCCACGCCGTAGTGCTCTTCACCAAGGGTGAAGCTGAGGAATTCGCCACCGGCGCTGGCGGCGGAGCTGGTCTTGTCGTTCATCGAGGGGTCCTGGTTCTGCCGGAAGTCCCGGTGTCAGGCTCGATATCGGCCCCGTTGGAGGGGACTTTAGGTGCCGGGGGAAGGCATCCACGCTTGGTGTGGATCTACCAGGGAGGGTGCGCGGATGGGGTCAGATCCCTTTTCAGGGAAAAGGGATCTGACCCCGGCATGCGTTCCGGGGTTGCCGGCCAGCGGCCGGCACTGCCGGTCGGACGGCCTTACAGCTCGCCGTTGCGGCGGGCCTTGCGCTGGCGGTCGATGCGGAAGATGTAGCGCTGGATGGCGCTGTCGGCGCCGCGCGGCAGGCTTTCAAAGCGCATGCCCACGCGCTTGACCTCGATGCCATTGGGCTGGCGCTGCGGCAGCAGGTTGCAGACCACCAGTTCGATATCCAGGTCGGGGCCATCGGGCAGCGACAGCTGCGCCGGATAGCGCTTCTGCAGGCCGAACACCGCACAGTCACTTGGGACCACCACGGCCAGGCCGCCGCCGCTGATGTCCACCACCCGCATCGACAGCGCTTCGGCTCGCGCTTCGCCGGGCGGCAGCAGCAGCTGCGGCGAGTCGGTGACGGGGGTTTCCAGCCGGTACAGCTCGCGGCGCTGCAGGTGCACCAGTTCGTCCGGCAGCGGGGCGCGGAAGGCGACGTGGCCGTCGTTGTCCACGCGCTGCAGTTCGTGCAGGCGGAAGCGCACCAGCACGCGTTCGAGCTGGGCAAAGCACAGCAGGTGATCGGCCTGTTCGGCGGCACGGTTGGAGGCCTCCTGCGGGCTGCCATCGAGCAGCAGGAAGTCCTCGTCTTCGTCGAGGTCGAGCAGGGCGGTCGGGAACGAGCGGTCGCGGCCGTCGATATGGGCGTTGATCAGCGAACGCTGGTCGATCAGCGAGCGCAGCAGCTGGCGCAGCTGGCGCGGGTTGCGGACCAGGAATCGTTCGTCGGCGGCATCAGCCGCGTGGACATCATGCACTGCAGTGTCGTTGCCGTCGGACATGGAATCTACGGTCAGGGGCGGGCGCCAGCACGCGTTGGCGCGAGGCTCGATGGGGATATCGGCCTCTGCCCCGGATTATGAAGTGAGAATTACATCACTTTCCATGCGTGTGGGGTCGGATCCCTCTTCCGAAGAAGAGGGAGCCGACCCCGGCTACATCAGAACTCCTGCCAGTCGCCGTCCGCGGCCAGTGCCGGCTGCGCCGCCGAGCTGCGCAGCGGGCGCGTGGGGGCCGGCTTTGCCGCAGGTGCGGCGGCCGCGACCTGGCGCGGTACCGGTGCTGCCAGCGGGCGTGCGGGAATGGCTGTCGTGCCCTGCGATGCGAGCCGGAAGCGGGCCACGGCTTCACCCAGCTGTACCGCCTGGTCTTCCATCGCACGTGCCGCAGCCGTGGCTTCTTCCACCAGGGCGGCGTTCTGCTGGGTGGTCTCGTCCATCTGCACCACGGTCTGGTTGACCTGCTCGATGCCCGCCGACTGCTCCTGCGAGGCCGCGGAGATCTCGGCCATGATGTCGGTCACGCGCTGCACCGAGGCGACGATCTCGCCCATGGTGCTGCCGGCCTGGTGGACCAGGCTGGAGCCTTCGGCGACCTTGCCGACCGAGTCGTCGATCAGGCCCTTGATCTCCTTGGCGGCGGCGGCCGAACGCTGGGCGAGGGTACGCACTTCACTGGCGACCACGGCGAAGCCACGGCCCTGTTCACCGGCACGGGCGGCTTCCACGGCGGCATTCAGCGCCAGGATGTTGGTCTGGAACGCAATGCCGTCGATGACGCTGATGATCTCGGCGATCTTCTTCGACGAGGCTTCGATGGCCGACATGGTGGTGACCACCTGGCCGACCACATCGCCGCCCTGCGAGGCGACGCCATGCGCGCCGATGGCGAGCTGGTTGGCCTGGCGGGCATGCTCGGCGTTCTGGCGCACGGTGGAGGTCAGTTCCTCCATCGAGGCAGCGGTTTCCTCCAGGTTGGCAGCCTGCTGCTCGGTACGGCGCGACAGGTCGCTGTTGCCGGAGGCGATCTCGCCGGCAGCCAGCGTGATGCTGGAGGCGCTGGCCTGGATCTGGCCGACGATCTGGGTCAGCTGCGCGACGGTGGTGTTGGCGTCGTCACGCATGCGTGCGAACACGCCGTTGAACTGGCCTTCCATGCGCGCGGTCAGGTCGCCAGCGGCGATCGACTGCAGCAGCTGCGAGAGCTGGCCGAGATTGCCGTCGGCCACCTGCATCATGGTGTTGAGGTGCTCGATCATCAGCTTGAAGTCGTGCTGGAAACGCTGTGCGTCGCCGCGCTGGCTGAAGTCACCGGCCGCGGCCGCTGCGGCCAGCTGCTGGATCTGCGAGTTGATCGCCAGCAGGCTGGCCTTGGCTGCATCCATCGATTCGTGCAGGATCGCGCGGCTGCCCGGCAGGCGGCGGGCGTCCGGGGCGAGGTTGCCGATGGCGTACTGGTTGAGCACGTCGATGGCATCGCGGATGGCGTCCAGGTGCTCGAAGATCACCGTGTTGATGCCGCCGGCCAGCTGGCCATAGACACCCGGGAAATCCTCCGGAATGCGATGGCTGATGTCCGGGCCCGCGTGCATCTGTGCCATCAGCTGGGTCTGCTCGCTGAAGCGGCGCAGCATCGCGGTCATCTCGGCGGTGGCGGCCAGCATCCTTCCGGCTTCGTCCTTGCTGGTGGCCTGGGTGCTGACGCTCAGGTCGCCACGGGCCACCGCCTGGATGGCGTGCACGGCCTTGCCCAGCGGACCCGTCACTGCGCGTGAGATGACCGTGGCCAGCGCGGCGGCCACCAGCGACAGCAGCACGATGCAGCCGATGATGGCGATCATGCTGGTGCGGTGGGTGGCGTTGGCGGCGGCGATCTTGCCGTCCATCAGGCCGGCGATGTGGGTGCCGAGGGTCTTCATCGCGGCGAACAGATCCCGGCGCGCCGGGCGCGACTGTTCGTCGGAGATCTGCTGCGCCAGGGTGCCATCACCAGCGGCCACGGCTTCGCGCATGGCCTTGTTGGCGGCGAAGTAGCGTTCCAGCTGCACGTTCGCGGCGCGATAGAGTTCACGCTCCTTGTCCAGCGCCGGCAGCGCCGTGTACGCAGCCAGCTCGTCGTGCACGGCCTTGGCGGTGTCGTCCATGCGCTTGTTGTAGTCGGCCACCTTTTCCGGCTGGTCGAGCATGCTCAGCAGGGCCAGTTCGTAGGTACGGAACTCGCCCAGCTGCGAGCGCGCTTCGCCCAAATGCTGGACCGAGGGAATATCGTTGCCGGCCATTTCGCGGAGCTGGCTGTTGGCTTCGCTCAGGCGCAGCAGGGCGAAGGCGCCGAGGACCAGGGTCATCAGCGTGGTAAGTGTGAACCCCACGGCCAGCTTGCGGGCGATGGGCAGATCTTGGAACCACTTCATGCGGGGTGCTCCAGGTGGGCAGAGTGTCGGCGGCGGTGCGCCGGCTGGGGTGGTTGCATCGCGAACGGTGGTGCCCGGTGGGGTTCGGTGACGGCCGTCATTGCGGAATAACGGCGCGTTCCGGGCGGACTTTATGGACGCAGATCACATTCGGTTGCGTAGGGATGACGGCGCGAAAGTGCTGCAGTGGCGGGGCTTTCGCTTGCGTGGCGTGGTTGCGCACGAAACCATCGCGATGACGGAGTTCACAAAATGTGGGGCGCTGTGGATTGGGGTCAGATCCCTTTCCGCAGGAAAGGGATCTGACCCCCTTGGCAGAGCGCGCACAAACAAAAACCGCCGCCCCGAAGGGCGGCGGTCCAGTGCACGCCTGCAGCGTGGATCAGGCGGCCTGCGGCATCCGCAGCGAACGCACCAGTCCGCCGATGTCGACGATCAGCGCGACGCGGCCGTCGCCGAGGATGGTGGCACCGGACACCCCGCCGATGCGGCGGTAGTTGTTCTCGATGTTCTTCACCACCACCTGCTGCTGGCCGACCAGTTCGTCCACTTCCAGTGCGATCTTCTGGCCATCGCCTTCGACCACCACCACCAGCGATTCGCTGCCCGGCGCACGGTTGCCGTAGCCGTAGTACTCGCTCAGCGACAGGATCGGCAGGTACTCGCCACGCACGCGCAGTACGCGGCCTTCGCCGGCCATGCTGCGGATGTCCTCGGCCTGCGGCTGCAACGCCTCAAGCACATAGGCCAACGGCAGGATCAGGGTTTCACCAGCCACCGCCACGGTCATGCCATCGAGGATGGCCAAGGTCAACGGCAGGCGGATCAGCGTGCGCGTACCAGCACCGAGGCTGCTCTCGATCTGCACCTCGCCCCCCAGCGCCTGGATGTTGCGGCGGACCACGTCCATGCCGACGCCACGCCCGGACAGGTCGGTGACTGCATCGGCGGTGGAGAAGCCGGGCTGGAAAATCAGGTCCCAGACCTGCGAATCGGTCGGGTTGTCCGGCACCGCCAGGCCGCGTTCGTGGGCCTTGGCCAGGATCTTGGCACGGTCCAGGCCGCGACCGTCGTCGCTGACTTCGATGACGATATGGCCGCCCTGATGCGAGGCCGCCAGCGTGATCGTGCCGGTCTCGTCCTTGCCTGCACCGCGACGCACGTCGGGCATTTCCAGGCCGTGGTCGATCGAGTTGCGCACCAGGTGCACCAGCGGATCGGCGATCTTCTCGATCAGGCCCTTGTCCAGTTCGGTGCCTTCGCCGACGGTGCGCAGGCGCACCTGCTTGCCGAGGCGGCTGGACAGGTCGCGGACCAGGCGCGGGAAGCGGCGGAACACCGCATCGACCGGCAGCATGCGCACGCCGATCACCGCTTCCTGCAGGTCGCGGGTGTTGCGTTCAAGCTGGTCCAGGCCGGCGAACAGGCTCTCGGCGTGGACCGGGTCCAGCGCGTGCGAGACCTGCTTGAGCATGGCCTGGGTGATGACCAGTTCGCCGACCAGATTGATCAGCGCATCGACCTTGTCGACGCTGACGCGGATGGAGGTTTCCGCTTCCTGGCTGGCACCACCGCTGGCGGCGGGCGCGGCGGGAGCCGACGGCGCTGCTGCCGCCGGAGCGGGAGCGGCCGGTGCCTGGGTGGCCAGGCTCGGCGGCGCGGCCGGACGGATGTCCAGTTCGCAGTCGTCCAGCACCCAGGCGAAGGTGTCTTCGATCTTGCTGCGCGGCACCTTGCCGACCAGACCAAGGTCCCACGCCAGGTGAGCTTCGAGCGGATCGAGCTGGGCGAAGCCCGGCAGGCGGTCCATGCGCGCGGCGACCTGCAGCGAACCCAGGTGCTCAAGTTCGCGGATGATGCGCAGCGGGTCGTTGCCGCTCATGAACAGTGACGGCGCGGGGGTGAAGCCGATCTGCCAGGCTTCCGGCGTATCGTCCACCTTGGCTGCGGCGGCCGCCGGGGTGCTCGCTGCGGCCTGGCCGGAAAGAACCGCTTCCAGGCGCGCCTTTACCGCAGCAACCGCAGCGGGATCGGCAGCCTGGCCGTGTTCGGCTTCGCGCAGCAGGGCGCGCAGCACGTCCACCGAGGACAGCATGGCGTCGACGGCGTGGCCTTCCAGTGCCCGCTTGCCGGCGCGCAGCTCATCGAGCAGCGTCTCCAGCACGTGGGTCAGGCCGGCGATCGCGTCGAAGCCGAAGGTGCCGGCGCCGCCCTTGATCGAGTGGGCAGCGCGGAACACCGAATTGATGATCTCCGCGTCCTGCTGCCCCGATTCCAGGGCCAGCAGGCCAGCCTCCATCGCGTCGAGGCCTTCGCGGCTCTCCTCGAAGAAGGTGGCGTGGAAGCGTTGCAGGTCCATGCTCATGGCAGTGGTGGTCCGGAAGCGAAGAGGGGGAGCGGTGCCGGGCGATCAGCCCAGCACTTTCTGCACGGTGGCGACCAGCTGTTCGGGATTGAACGGCTTGACCAGCCAACCGGTGGCACCGGCGGCCTTGCCTTCGGACTTCTTGTCGGCGGCCGATTCGGTGGTCAGCATCAGCAGCGGGGTGAACTTGTAGTCCGGCAGCTGGCGCAGCTCGCGGATCAGCGCGATGCCATCCATGTTCGGCATGTTGACGTCGGTGACCACCGCATTGAAGCGCTGGCCCTTGGCGCGACCGAGCGCGACCGCGCCGTCTTCAGCTTCTTCGACGGCAAAACCGGCCGAGGTGAGGGCGAAGGACACCATCTGGCGCATCGACGCCGAATCGTCCACCACCAAGATACGTGCGCTCATGCAGCGTTCTCCACAGATTTCAGGTTGTCATGGGTTACGTCCAGGCCCAGGGCCTGGGTGACGCCCAGCAGGCGCGCGGCGTCACGGAAGGTTGCGGTGCAACCGTGGAAGCCGGTGCCCAGGCCTGCCTCGCGGCGGGCCTGCACGAACGCACACAGCACCTGCACGGCGGCCGTGTGGATGCGGGCGACCTGGCTGGCATCCAGGGTCAGCTCGCCTTCCTGCTCCACCAGTGGGGCGAGGCGGTTCTTGAGCTCGGTAGTGCTCTCGATGCCGAGATCCCCACCCAGTTCGACAGTGCTCATCGTTGCTCCGGACAAACGGTTCCGTGATCCATAACGGCACCCCGGTGGGGTTCTTTAGGGGAATCGACGCGGTGCGTCGATGCGGTGCTTTTCGGGTCGCCCTTGAAAAGGGGACGGAGGGGATTAAGTCGCAAACGGCCGCGCCGCTCTGCGATTGCCAGTAGCAACAGCGACCGCGCAAACCGCCGAGCCAGTTGCGACTTAATCCCCTCCGTCCCCTTTTTCGTTGCGGCTCAGCTCAGCAGCCGGGTGGCGTCGAGCAGGATCATCGGGCGCTGGCTGACCCGGGCCACGCCTCGGAACAGGTCGTTGGAGATCTGGCAGATGCGTGCGGTATCGGGCGGCTCGATCTGCGAATCGGTGAGGTTGGCGACATCTTCCACTGCCGACACGCGCAGGCCGATCGTCTCGCCGTCTTCTTCCAGCACCACGATGCGGGTCTGGGCGTCGTCCTCGGCGGCGGCCGCGCCCAGGTGCAGGCCCAGGTCCATCACCGGGACCACCTGGCCGCGCAGGTTCATGATGCCCAGCATGGCGGCAGCGGTGCCGCGCAACGGCAGCAGCGGCACCGGCAGCACGACCTCCTGGACCTTCAGCAGTTCCAGGGCATAGGCCTGGGTGCCGCAGCGCAGGCGCAGCCAGCGCGAGGTGCGTTCGCCGGCGCGACGGTTCTGCGGATGCGGGCTGCGGGCCGGTTGGTGGGCCTGCGCCTGCAGTTCCTGCCAGGTGCCGGGGCGGTTGCCTGCGGGTGCATCGACGGCGACGCGCGGCGGCGGTGTGGCGGCGCGTGCGGCCGGGGCCGGTGCAGGGCGTGCCGCCGGTGGTGCCACTGGCGCTGCGACCACGGCGGGCGGCGGCGTGGGAACGTCTTCGCCACCGGCGGCCGCCTCGAAGGCGGCCTGCAGGCCAGGGCTGTCGGTGTGGGCGAGACGATGGCTGTCCGCCGGATCGGTCTCGTAGATCACTTCGTCCGGCAGATCGTCCCAGGTGGGTTCCGGGCCGGTGTTCGCAGCGGCTGCAGCGGGTGCCGGCGCGGTTTCGTGGATGACTTCGTCGGGCAGGTCATCCCAGGTCGGCTCGCGTTCGGCGGTCGCGATGCTGTCCGGTGCGGCGGCGGCCTCGAAGGCCGCCTCCAGCGCTGCCTCATCCTCGACCGGGGCCGCGACGACGGCATCCGTTTCGTAGATCACTTCGGCCGGCAGATCGTCCCAGGTGGGTTCGCGTTCTGCATCGATCACGCTGACGGGCGCGGAGGCGGCATCGAAAGCGGCTTCCAGTGCGGCGTTGTCCACGGCAGGGGTAGCGGCAACGGTCTCGGTTTCGGTTTCGTAGATCACCTCGGCCGGCAGGTCATCCCAGGTCGGCTCGCGTTCGGCGGCGGCTTCGGTCGCCTTGGCCGGGGCGGCGCTGATCGGCGCGGGCACGGCAGCGGCGGCCGGGGCGATCGCCTCGCCCAGCAGTTCGTCCAGGTAGTCGTCGAGGATGCCGGTGCTGTTCATGCGGCCTGCTCCAGGGCGCGGGCGTCCTCCCCGAGGATCCAGTTCAAGGCGCGGCGGTAGGCGGCCAGGCCCCGGCCGGGGTAGTCCTCGCCGACGCTCGGCAGGGTCAGGCCGGCGGCGTTGCTGATGCGGGTGTCGATCGGAATCGCGTCTTCCCACACGCGGCTGCCATGACGGTCCTGCATGGTGCGCAGCGACTCGTTGCCGGCGCGGGTGCGGCGGTCGAACAGGGTGGGCAGGATCGAGATCGGCAGCGGGCGGCGGCGCGAACGTTCGACCATCTCGCCGGTGCGGACCATGCCATCCAGACCGTGCAGGGCCAGCGGCTCGGCCTGGGTCGGGATGATCAGGCGATCGGCTGCGGCCAGCGCGTTGATCATCAGCAGGCCGAGGGTCGGTGCGCAATCCAGCAGGATGTAGTCGTGCTGGCCCTGGTGGCGCGCCAGGGCGTTCTGCAGGGCCAGGCCGAGACCGGGCTGGTTGGCGCTGCGGCGTTCCAGTGTCGCCAGCGCCGACTGCGCGCAGACGTAGTCCAGGCCATGGATGTTGCTGGCATGGCACAGGCTGGCAAGGTCGGCGGGCGGTGCGCCGAACAGTTCCAGCACGCCGGCCGGCGGCGGATCCACCGGCACGCCGAAGGCGCGGCTGAGCGAGGCATGCGGATCGAGGTCGATCAGCAGCACGCGATGGCCGAGCGCGGCCAGGCCACGGCCGAGGGCGAGGGTGGTGGTGGTCTTGCCGACTCCGCCCTTCTGGTTGGCGACTGCCCAGATGCGCATCGGATTACTCCTTCATTGCCGGGGGGACGGCGGCGCCGACGCGGCTGCCAGCCGGCACCGGCGGCAACGTCACCGGTGCGATGGGGGAGGTGGGGGCGCTGGCCGGCGTTGCTGCGGCCTGTTCGGTGGCGGTGCTGTCGGTGGCGCCGGTGGCCGCGTTCAGGCGTTGGCCCAGCGGATCCACCGAGTGCGAGGTGTCGGCCAGGATGATGACCATGACCCGGCGGTTGCGGTTGCGGCCCTGCGCGCTGTCATTCTCTTCGCGGGGGCGGAACTGGCCGTAGCCGACCATCGCCAGCCGCGACGGCTGCACGCCCTGGTCGGCGAACAGGTGCACCACGCTGGCGGCGCGTCCGGCCGACAGCTCCCAGTTGGACGGGAAGGTGGCAGTGGCGATCGGCACGTTGTCGGTGTGGCCTTCCACGCGCACGCTGTTGGGTACGTCGCGCAGCACCTCGGCCAGGCTGGCCAGGGTCTGCCGCGCGTGCACGTCCAGCGCGGCCGAGCCGGTCGGGAACAGGATGTCGCTGTTGATCTCGACTTCGATCCACAGTTCCGTGCGGCGCACGCTGATCATGCCGCGGTCGATCAGCGGCGCCAGCGCGGCGGTCAGGCGGTCGGCGATGGTGTTGAGCTGGCGCTCGGCGCGCGCGATCTGTTCCTGATTGTGCACCGAAACCGGCATGCGCATCTGCGAGGCCATCGACGGCAGCAGCGTCGGGTCGTGCGAGGGCGCCGGTGCGGACGGGCCGACCTTGGTGCCGGACTTGATCACCGACGGGCTGTCCCAGCCGCCGCCCTGCACCTGCTTGTTGCCGACCTGCACCGGGTTGATCGTGCGCGGTGCGCCGCCGAAGGCATCGGTGAGCGCGTCGGCCATGATCCGGTACTTGCCCTCGTTGACCGAGGAAATCGCGTACATGACCACGAAGAAGGCGAGCAGCAGCGTCATCAGGTCGGCATAGGGGATCGCCCATGCTTCGTGGTTGGCGTGCTCTTCGTGGTGCTTGCGGCGGGCCATGTCAGTGCAGGAAGCCGGAGAGGTTGGTTTCGATGTTGCGCGGGTTCTCGCCCTGGGCGATCGAGATCAGGCCTTCGATGACCATTTCGCGGTCGCGCGTGTTGTGCGAGATCACACTCTTGAGCTTGGCCGAGATCGGCAGGAACAGCAGGTTGGCCGAGGCGATGCCGTAGATCGTTGCGGTGAACGCAGCGGCGATGCCGTGGCCGAGCTTGCTGGGGTCGGCCAGGTTCTTCATCACCGCGATCAGGCCGAGCACGGCACCGATGATGCCGAGCGTCGGTGCATAGATGCCCATCGCCTCGAACACCTTGGCGCCGGCCTGGTCCTGGTGTTCCTGGCTGCCCAGTTCGATCTCCAGCATGTGCCGCATCGATTCGGGCTCGACACCGTCCACCAGCAGCTGCAGGCCCTTGCGCAGGAACGGGTCCTGCTGTGCTTCCACCTGCGATTCCAGGCCCAGCAGGCCCTGGCGGCGGGCAATGTTGCTCCACTCGACGATCTGCTGGATCAGCTCGCGACGATCGCTGTGCGGTGGGCGCACGACCCAGCGCACGATCTTGAACGCATGCTTGAACACCGCCGGCGAGGTATGCAGCAGGATCGCGGCCACGGTGCCGACGATGACGATCACGAACGCCGCAGGCGACCACAACGACGCCAGGCCGGCGCCCTTGAGGATGCTGCCACCGACCAGCGAGGCCAGGGCAAGAAAGAGTCCAATGAGGCTGAGTCTATCCATGGATCCGGTATCGGCTTGTATGAATGGGACTTGAGACACCGGTACGGGCTACTGGTGCGACTTCACAGTTTTACGGGTTCAGCAAGCGGGTCAGTCGTGCGGGCTGCGCAGGCCGTCCACGTCCAGGATCAGCGCCATGCGACCATCGCCGATCAAGGTTGCACCGGCGTAACCGCGCAGGCCGCGCAGGGCTTTCGGTAGTGGCTTGATGACCACTTCCTCGCGCCCGCGCACCTGGTCCACGACCAGGCCGAAGCGCGCTTCGCCGGCCTGCAGCACCACGATGGTCAGCAGGGTCGACGCGGCGGGCGTCACATCCAGCCACTGGCGCAGATCGACCAGTGGCAGCGTGTGCGAACGGCGGTCGAGCACGGCGCGGCCATCGAACCAGCCCAGCGAGGTGCGCGGTGCGTGCAGCACTTCCATCACGCGCGCCAGCGGCAGCGCATAGACGTCCTCGCCGGCCTGCACCAGCAGGGTCGGCAGGATCGCCAGGGTGAGCGGCACGCGGATCAGGAAGCGGCTGCCGCGGCCCAGCTCCGACTGGATCTGGATCTGGCCGCTCAGTTCGCGGATGCGCGACTGCACCACGTCCATGCCAACGCCGCGGCCGGAAATATCCGTGACCTGCTGCTTGGTCGAGAAGCCGGGCAGGAACACCAGGTGCAGGCACTCCTCGCTGCTCAGGCGGGCGGCGGCCTCCGGATCGATCAGGCCCTTCTCGCGTGCCTTCGCGCGCAGCTTTCCGGGTCGATGCCGGCGCCATCGTCCTGCACCTCGATGCTGACGTAGTCACCTTCCTGTTGCGCCGACAACCGCACATGGCCCATCCGCGGCTTGCCCTGTGCTTCGCGCAGGTCGGGCATTTCCACGCCATGGTCGATGGCGTTGCGGACCAGGTGCACCAGCGGGTCGGCCAGCGCTTCGACCAGGTTGCGATCGAGCTCGGTCTCGGCGCCGATCAGCTCCAGGTCCACTTCCTTCTTCAGAGAGCGGGCGACGTCGCGGGCGACCTTGGGGAAGCGCGAGAATACCTTGCCCACCGGCTGCATGCGGGTACGCATCACCGCCGACTGCAGGCGCGCGGTGGCGATGTCCAGGGTGGACACGGCGCGGTCCAGCTCCTCGTCGCGCAAGCGCGCACGCAGGGTCTTGAGCCGGTTGCGCGACAGCACCAGTTCGCCGATCAGGTTGACGATCGCGTCCAGGCGCTTGGTGTCCACGCGCACGGTGTGTTCGGCCTCGGCCAGCGGCTTGGCGGCGGGCTTGGCCGCCGGTGCCGGTGCGGCCGCCGGGCGCGGGGCGGCGATCGGTGCCGGTGCCGCCGCCGCCGCGGGCTTGGCGCCGGGTGCGGCGCCACCGTGCAGCTGGTCGAGCAGGGCTTCGAACTCGTCCTCGCTGATCAGCCCGTCGTCGGCCTTCTTTGCCGGCGCCACCGCAGTCGGTGCGTTGCCGCCGTGCAGCTGGTCGAGCAGGGCCTCGAACTCGTCGTCGGTGATCAGGTCGCTGCCTCCCGCAGCGGGCGCTGCTGCGGCGGCGGGTGCAGCCACGGCACCGCCATGCACGTCGAACTGGGCGATCAGGTCAGGCGGTGCATAGCCCGGCTCGGTGCCGGAAGACACGGCATCCAGCATCGACTGCAGGTAGTCCAGCGATTGCTGGGCGGCGTCGAAGTGATGGGCCTGCAGCACGGCCTGGCCGGCACGTGCAGCGCCCAACGCTTCCTCAGCGGCGTGGCACAGCTCGACCATGGCGGTGACACCGAGGAAACCGGCGCCGCCCTTGAGCGTGTGGTAGCCGCGGAACACCGCGTTGAGCTGTTCGGTGTCCTGCGGTGCCTGCTCCAGCGACACCAGCTGTTCGCCGAGGCGATCCAGGATTTCCTGTGCCTCGATGATGAAATCGGCAGTGATGTCGTCGGATACCGCGCTCATGCTTACAGCCCCAGATCCGACAACAGGTCGTCGGCGTCGTTCTGCGAGACCGCGTGGCGGTCCAGTCCTTTCAGTGCCGGCCCGGCCAGTTCCGGGTCGGTGCGATGCTGTTCCGGCGGCAGGCCGAGCGCGCCGAAGCCTTCGTGCACGCGGCGGACGATGCCCACTACGCGACGGATGATCTGCCCGGTCAGGTCCTGGTAGCTCTGCGTCAGGGCGATCTCGGTGAGGTTGTGGCGGATGCGCTCGAGCTGCGCGTCTTGGCCCGGCTGCAGGCCTTCGGCGCGCAGCTGTTCGGTCAGGCTGCGGCATTCCTCGGCCAGGTCCAGGGTACGGTGGGTGGCCTGTTCGGTCATCGCCACCACGTGGTCCAGGCGTGCGCAGGCATCGTCCAGTTCGCCGGCTTCGCTGGGCACGGTCGGCAGTTCACCCAGCGCCTGCCCCAGCTCGCGGGCGAGCCGCGAGAGGCCGCTCATCATCGGCTGCGTGCGCAGCGCGACCAGTCCGTCGATGCGTTGCCGCCACGCGGCTTCGTCACCGGACTCCAGTGCGTCCAGGGCCTCCTGCAGGCGCAGGGCGAGGGCGTTCTTGTCGACCGTGGTATCCATCAGGCGCTGGCCGCCAGGCGTTCGAAGATCTTGCCGAGCTTTTCTTCCAGCGTCTGCGCGGTGAACGGCTTGATGATGTAACCGTTCACGCCGTTCTGGGCCGCTTCAATGATCTGCTCGCGCTTGGCTTCGGCGGTGACCATCAGTACCGGCAGGGTCTTCAGCTTGGCATCGGCACGGATCGCCTTGAGCAGTTCGATGCCGGTCATCACCGGCATGTTCCAGTCGGTGACGACGAAATCGAACGGCTGGCTCTGCAGCAGCGACAGCGCGGCATGCCCGTCCTCGGCTTCGGCGGTGTTGGTGAAGCCCAGATCGCCCAGCAGGTTCTTGACGATTCGACGCATGGTCGAGAAGTCGTCGACGATCAGGATGCGCATGTTCTTGTTCAAAGCAGAGTTCCTTTGTTGTTCATTCCGGGCGGCCGGGGGCAGCCGCCTCGGGGATGTTCATTCTTCCAGGCCGGCGTCGACGGCCTCGAATATCTTCAGCCGGCCGCGCAGGCGCAGCACGGCCTGGCCGTGGATCTGGCAGACCCGCGATTCGCTCACGCCGAGCACCGCGCCGATCTCCTTCAGGTTCAGCTCCTGCTCGTAGTAGAGCGAGAGCACCAGTTGTTCGCGCTCGGGCAGGTGGCCGATGGCCTTGCCCAGCTCGCGGCCGAACTCGCCGCGCTCCAGCACCTGCTGCGGGGTCGGGCCACCCTGGGCGACGGTGTCCAGTTCGCCCTGGTCTTCGATGCGCGACTCCAGGCTCAGCACCTGGCCACGTGCGGCGTCTTCCATCAGCCGCAGGTATTCGGGCAGCGGCATCTCCATCGCGGCGGCCACTTCGGTGGCGCTGGCGGCACGGCCGGTGCTCTGTTCCAGGCGGCGGATGGTGGCGGCGGCATCGCGGGCACGGCGGTGCACCGAGCGCGGCACCCAGTCGCCACGGCGGATCTCGTCGATCATCGAGCCGCGGATGCGGATCGAGGCATAGGTCTCGAACGACGCGCCCTGGTCGGCGTCATAGCTGCGCGAGGCTTCGATCAGGCCCATCATGCCGGCTTGGATCAGATCATCGACTTCGACGCTGGCCGGCAGGCGCGCGGCCAGGTGGTGGGCGATGCGCCGCACCAGGTCCGAGTGCTGGGCGATGACCTCGTTGGCCGCCGAGCGCTGGACTTCCCTGTACTGGGCTGCGCCTTTCATGCGGCCACCCCGCGCTGCTTGAGAATGCGTTCGAGGAAGAACTCGACACCGCCACGCGGTTCGGTCGGTGCCTGCCAGCGTGCGGTGCGGCGCGCGATCTCGGTGATCGCCAGCGCCGAAGGGCTGGACGGATAGGCCTTCACCACCGGCTGCTGGCGCTGCACCGACAGGCGCAGCCAGTCATCCTGCGGCACGCAGCCCAGGTAGTTCAGCGAGACATCGGCGAGGAACTTCTCGCAGACGCGGGTCAGCTTCTCGTACAGCACGCGGCCCTCGTTCGGGTCACGCACCATGTTGGCCACCACCTGGATGCGGTCCACGCCACGTTCGCGCGACAGCACCTTGATCAGTGCGTAGGCGTCGGTGATTGAAGCCGGCTCATCGCAGACCACCACTACGGTGTCCTGCGCGGCCTGGCAGAAGGTCAGCACGCCGTCGGTGATGCCGGCGGCGGTATCGACCACCATGATGTCCAGCTCGCGTTCCAGTTCGGAGAACACGTTGACCAGGCCGACATGCTCGGCCGGGGCCAGTTCGGCCATGTGCCGGCGGCCCGATGCGGCCGGGACCACCAGCACGCCGTTCGGGCCTTCGACGATGACGTCGTCCAGCGAGCAGCGGCCGGCAACCAGGTCGGCCAGCGTAAAGGTGGGGTTCAGCCCCAGGATCACGTCGATGTTGGCCAGGCCGAGGTCGGCGTCCAGCAGCAGCGTGCGCTTGCCCATGCCGGCCAGCGCCACGGCCAGGTTGGCGGACACATTCGTCTTGCCCACGCCGCCCTTGCCGCCGGTCACGGCAATGGTGCGCACAGGGCCGAGCGGCTCGCTGCGGGTGGCCGACAGCGGGAAGGTCTTGGTCAGCTTGGCGTACTCACGCGACGGCATGGTTCAACTCCGGGTTGCAGGGCATATCGGCCGCTCGGCGCAAATCTTCAAGGCGAAGTACAAGATTGGCTGCACTGGCCCGGTGCAGGTCCTCCGGGACGTCCTGGCCATCGGTCACCCAGGTGATCGGCAGGGCGTGGTCCACGGCCACCGACAGGGCGTTGCCGAAGCGGCCGGTCTCGTCCAGCTTGCTCAGCACCAGCCCCTGCAGGTTGGCCGCACCGAAGCGGCGCACCACCTCGTCCATGTCGCCGAAGCTGGTGTTGGCCGGCAGCACCAGCAGGGTGCGGACCTGGCGGGCGGCGCGCAGCCACTGCAGCTGGGCGGCCAGGGCACGGTCGCGCGGGCCCAGGCCCGCGGTGTCGATCAGCACCAGCTTGTAGTCCTTCAGGCGTTCCAGCAGCTGGTCCAGGTCGGTGCCGCTGTTGGCCTCGTGCACGGCGATGCCGAGCTGGCGGCCGTAGCCATACAGCTGCTCACGGGCACCGATGCGGGTGGTGTCGGTGGTGACCAGGGCGACGTCGCGCGGTGCGTGCTTCTCGGCGAAGCGCGAGGCCAGCTTGGCGATGGTGGTGGTCTTGCCGGCGCCGGTCGGTCCGACCAGGGCGATCACACCACCTTCTTCCAGCGGGTCGACCGGAGCGATCGGCAGCTTGCGCGAGATCAGCCCCAGCATCAGGCCGCGGCCGCGGTGGGCCTCGGTCTCCAGCGGGATCTGCATGGCCACGTCGCGGGCCAGGCCGGCATCGAAGCCGTATTCGTCCATCAGGTCCAGCGCGGTGGCGCGCACCGGGCAGCCACGCAGGCGCTCGTCGGTGAAGCGGTTCATCTCGCGCTCGATCACCTGGCGCATGCCGGCCACTTCCTGGCGCAGCTGGCGGATCTCGGCGTCGTCCTGGGCGACCACGGTCAGCGTCGGTGCCGGGGCCAGCATCGGGGCCGGGCTGGCCTCGACGACGGCTTCGACCGCTGCCGGTTCGCTGGCGGCGATATCTGGCTGTGCATCGGTCACGACAGCGGTCGGCAGCGGCGGCGGCTGCACGGCCGGCGCCGCGCTTTCGTGATGCGTCTCATGCGGCGGGTCGATCTGGAAGCGGGCGCGGTTGGCCGGTGCGACGATGGCTTCGGCGAACGGGGCGAAGATCTGGTCCGGCAGCGCCGGTTCGTTGACGGCGGCACGCGCCAGGGTGGCGGCGAAGCCGGTGCTGCCGCGGGTCGGCACGATCTCGTCGGCGCTGTCCAGGGTGCGGCCGGTGGCGCCGACGGCGGCGCGGGCGAGGGCGGCGACGGCCGAGGTGGTGGCGGCGACCGGTTCCGGCGCCGGGGTGCTGCTGCGGCGGCGGGTGACGGCGGCGATCACCGCGTCGGCGGCGGTGCGCGGCTTGGGGGCCGGCGGCGGTGCGACATCACGGCGCGAGGCTTCCAGTGCACGCTGCACGGCGCTCTCGTCGTAGTTGGCGGCGGCGACGATCTCGATACCTTCCTCGATCCGGCGGTTGGACAGGATCACGGCGTCAGGACCATGTTCCTTGCGCACCAGGTTCATGGCCGAGCGCATGTCGGCGGCGACGAATCGTTTGATTTTCATGCTGTGGTCACGGGACGAAGACGGCGGGGTGGCGGTCGGAGAACTCGGGTGGTCGGTGGTCTGCACGGTGCGGGTTCCCCTTGGTATCTGTCTGTTGCGTTGGTTCGAAAGTGGTGTCTGTTTTCTGGCGCATCGGAGGGCGGCGTCAGCTGATCGTTCCGACCAGCTTCAGGCGCTTGTCCTCCGGCACCTCGCTGTAGGCCAGGACCGACAGCGACGGAACGCTGTGGCGGACCAGGCGGGCCAGCGCGGCGCGCACCGGGCCAGGTACCAGCACGACCGCGGGCTCGTTGCGGGCTTCCTGCTTGCTGACACATTCGGCCAGGCTCTGGTGCAGTCGCTCAGCGAGTCCGGGTTCCAGCGCGGCGCCGTTGCCCTGCGTGGACTCCTGCAAGACACGTTCCAATTGCGGGTTGAGGGTGAACACCGGCAGCTCCGCCGACATTCCGGCGATCTCCTGCACGATGAAGCGGCCCAGCGCGGTGCGCACGGCGGCGGTCAGCACGGCCGGGTCCTGGCTGCTGGGCGCGTGTTCGACCAGTGCTTCGGCGATCTTGCGCAGCTGGCGGATCGGAATGCGCTCGACCAGCAGGTTCTGCAGCACGCGCACCACTGCCGACAGCGGCAGCGCCTTCGGCGTCAGATCTTCGACGAGCTTCGGCGCGCTCTTGGCCAGGTTGGCCAGCAGGTGCTGCACTTCTTCGTGGCCGAGCAGTTCCGGCGCGTGCTCGCGGATCAGGTGCGACAGATGGGTGGCGACCACAGTGGCCGGATCGACCACGGTGTAGCCCAGCGTTTCGGCCTGGGCGCGCTGGTGCGGCTGGATCCAGGTGGCATCCAGGCCGAACGCGGGGTCCTTGCCGGCGATGCCTTCCAGCGCGCCGAGCGCACTGCCCGGGTCCAGCGCCAGTTCGCGATCAGGATGGATCTCGGCGGTGGCCACCGGCACGCCGTGCACCAGCACGCGGTAGCCGTTGGCCGGCAGTTCCAGGTTGTCGCGGATGTGCACCGACGGGATCAGGAAGCCGACATCCTGGGTCAGCTTGCGGCGCACGCCCTTGATGCGTGCCATCAGTTCGCCGCCCTGGTTGCTGTCCACCAGCGGAATCAGCCGGTAGCCGACCTCCAGGCCCAGCGGATCGACCGGGCGCAGTTCGTCCCAGCTCAGTTCGGCGGTCGGTGCGGGTGCGGCTGGGCGGCCGAGTGCGTTGAGCGCGGCAGCATCGGTGCCAGCGCCCGCCGCATCGGCAGCCGGGGCCTTGCCCTTGCGGTACACCTTCCAGGCGATGAAACCGAGGATCGCGGACAGCGTCAGGAAAGCGACGTTGGGCATGCCCGGCACCAGGCCGACCACGCCGATGATGCCGGCGGTGATCGCCAGCGCACGGTACTGGCCGAACACCTGGCCGGTCATGGCCTGGGCCATGTCCTGCGAGCGCGAGGCGCGGGTAACCAGCATCGCCACGGCGCTGGAGACCAGCAGGGCCGGCAGCTGCGCCACCAGACCGTCACCGATCGACAGCAGGGTGTAGGTGGCAGCGGCTTCGCCAAATGGCATGCCATGCTGCAGCACGCCCACGGCCAGGCCGCCGAGCATGTTGATGAACAGGATCAGGATGCCGGCAATGGCGTCGCCGCGGATGAACTTGCTGGCACCGTCCATCGCACCGTAGAAGTCGGCTTCCTCGCGGACTTCTTCGCGGCGCAGCTTGGCTTCTTCACGCGTCAGCAAACCGGCGTTGAGGTCGGCGTCGATCGCCATCTGCTTGCCGGGCATCGCGTCGAGGATGAAGCGCGCAGTCACTTCCGAGACGCGGCCGGCGCCCTTGGTGATGACCACGAAGTTGATGATGGTCAGGATCGCGAACACCACGATGCCGACCGCGTAGTTGCCGCCGATCACGAACTCGCCGAACGCGGCGATGACCTTGCCCGCGGCGTCGTGGCCGTTCTGGCCGTTCAGCAGAATCACGCGGGTGGAGGCCACGTTCAGCGCCAGCCGCAGCATGGTGGTGATCAGCAGCACGATCGGGAAGATGGTGAAGTCCAGCGGGCGCTTCACGTAGACCACCGCCAGCAGCACCATCAGCGAGATGGCGATGTTGAAGGTGAACAGCGCATCGAGCACCGGCGCGGCCAGCGGCACCACGACCATGGCCAGCAGGGCCAGCACGATCAGCGGTGCGCCAAGGCCCTGACGGATCATTTCCAGGGCGCGGCGGGTGTTGAAACCGGCGGAGGGCTGGGCGCTCACGGGCGGCCTCCCTTGCCGAATTCATCCACCTGGATGTGCGGGGCGTCCGGCATCGGGCCAGTGCGCCAGGCGCGCAGCTGGTAGACGTAGGACAGGACCTGGGCGACGGCCGAATACAGTCTCACGGGGATTTCCTTTCCGAGTTGGCCTTCCCGATACAAGGCGCGTGCCAAAGGCGGGGCAGAGACGATCGCGACTTTGTTGCCGTCGGCCACTTCACGGATGCGCAGGGCGGTCTCGTCCACGCCCAGGGCGACCACGGTGGGGGCGTTCATGGCGCCGCCCTCGTATTTCAGGGCTACCGCATAGTGGGTGGGGTTGACCACCACCACGTCGGCGGTGGGCACCGCTTCCATCATCCGGCGGTTGGCCATCTGCTGCTGCAGCTGGCGGATGCGGCCCTTCACCTCGGGGCTGCCCTCGCTTTCCTTCATTTCCCGGCGCAGCTCTTCACGGGTCATCTTCAGCTTGCGCATCCAGTTCCAGCGCTGGTACGGGGCATCGATGGCGGCCAGCACCAGCATGGCGCCGGCGGTGGCCAGCAGCAGGCGCAGGGTGAAGCCGAGGCCGTCGGTAATGGCGGTCTCCAGCGGGTGGTGGATCAGCCCGCGCAGGGTATCGAAGCCGGTCCACACCACCAGGCCAGCGGCAACACCGACGAAGGCCACGCGCAGCAGCGATTTGGTGAATTCAGCGATGGCCTCGGGGCCATACAGGCGCTTGAGCCCGCTCATCGGGTTCATGCGGTTGATGTCGGGCAGCAGCGCCTTCTGCGACCAGCGCAGGCCACCCATCACCAGCGGTGCGACGAAGCTGGCCAGCAGGCAGACCAGCACCAGCGGTGCGATCACCAGCATGAACTGCAGCAACAGGTCGCCGAAGTGACCGAACAGTTCCTTCGGGTTCTGCCGCAGGCTCTGTTCCGGGCTGAGCGCGTGCTTCATCCAGGCCGTGGCGCCACGGCCGATCGAGCCGCTCATGGCCATCACCGCCAGCACGCCGGCGCCGAACACGGCGGCGGTGCCAAGTTCGCGCGAACGCGGCAGGTTGCCCTGTTCACGGGCATCGCGCAGGCGTTTTTCGGTAGGTTGTTCGGTCTTTTCGCCGGCGGATTCGTTCTCGGACATCACGGGCACTGCGGCAGGGGATGCCAGGGTGCGTGCAAGAAGTGTTCCGTGATGGGTTCATGTGCCAACCAAGGTTGGCACCCACCAGAGCAGGCACCGGTAGCTATGCCGTGGCCGGCGGGCGCGGGCTCGGCTACAGGGGGGCGCTGTCGCTGGGCGGCGGGCTCTGCGCCAGCTCCACCCGCGGCCGGGGCAGGTCGTGCAGCTGCATGAAGCGCGCCGCGTCGACCGGGCGGCCGAGCAGGTATCCCTGCAGGAAGTCGCAGCCCAGGCGCTCCAGGTAGGCGCGTTGGGCGGCGGTCTCCACACCCTCGGCCACGATGTCCATGTCCAGCGCATGGCCCAGTGCCACGATCGCCGAGACGATCACCACGTCCTCGGCGCTGTGTTCCAGGTCGCGCACGAACGCGTGGTCGATCTTGATCTCGGTGGCCGGCAGCCGCTTCAGGTACAGCAGGCTGGAATAGCCGGTTCCGAAATCATCGATGGAGATGCCCACGCCCAGCGCCGACAGCGCCTGCAGCAGGCGCAGGCTGGTATCGGTGTCACGCATCACCGTGCTTTCGGTGATCTCCAGCACCAGGTGGCGCGCGGGGATGCCATGGCGCTCGATCACCTCGCGCACATCCTGCAGCAGGTGTGGCGAGCTGAACTGCACCGGCGACAGGTTCACCGACATCGACCAGCCGTCGTGCCCGGCGTCGTGCCAGCGCCGCAGCTGCTGGCAGGCCTGGTCCAGCGCCCAGCGACCGATCTCGTTGATCGCGCCGCTGCGCTCGGCCAGGCGGATGAAGCGGTCCGGCGGGATCAGGCCGTGGTCCGGATGGCGCCAACGGATCAGGGCTTCGGCGCCCGCCACCTTCTGCGTGGCCACGCGGATCTTCGGTTGATAGTGCAGGAACAGCTGTTCGCTGCCGATCGCGCGGCGCAGGTCGGCCAGCAGCCGGAACTGCTGCTCGGCACTGTCGTTCATCCAGTCGGCGAACAGCACGAAGGCGTTGCGTCCGGATTCCTTGGCCTGGTACATCGCTGCATCGGCGAAGGCCATCAGCTGCCGCTCGCTGGCGGCGTGGTCCGGGCAGATCGCCACGCCGATGCTGGCGGTCACCTGCAGTTCGTTGTCCGGCAGCAATGGGCCGCTGCCCACGGCCTGCAGGATGCGACGGGCCAGCGTCGGCAGGTCCTCGTCGTGCTCGATGCGCACCACCAGCACGAACTCGTCGCCGCCCAGCCGTGCCAGCAGGTCGTGCGGGCGCAGCAGCTGGCGGGTGCGTTCGGCCACCGCCACCAGCAGCGCATCACCGGCCTGATGGCCATAGGCATCATTGACCTGCTTGAAGCCGTCCAGGTCCATGAACAACACCGCGAAGCGGTTGCCGCCTTGTTCGGCCTCGGCCAGCGCCTGCACGATGCGCCGCTGCAGCAGCAGGCGGTTGGGCAGGCGGGTGAGCGGATCATGCAGCGCGGCCTGGGTCAGTTCCTGCTGGGCATCGGTCAACGAGGTGCTCAGCATCGAATTGCGCAGCCGCAGCAGTTGCGCCTCCACGCGCTGGTCCAGCCATGAGACCACCAGCACCACGGCCAGGATCGCCACGGTCAGCACCACCACCAGCATTGCCAGCCACTCGTTCTGCAGGCCATCGCCGACCGCCGCACCGCAGATGCTGCCTTCCGGGAAGCGCGCGGCGGCCATACCGGTGTAGTGCATGCCGACGATGGCCAGGCCGAGCAGGCCCGCCGCCGCCAGGCGATCACCGATGCGGGTGCGCTGCGCGCGCAGGCGGAACGCCACGTACAGCGCAGTCCAGGAGGCGGCCACCGCCACCATCAGCGAGAACAGCAGCCAACCCGGGTCGTAGTCGATGCCTGGCTGCATGCGCATGGCGGCCATGCCGACGTAATGCATGCCGGCGATGCCGGTGCCCATCAGCAGGGCGCCGCCGGCCAGCCGCGGGTGGGGCAGGGTGCGCAGCGAGACCAGCCACAGCGCGAACACCGATGAGGCGATGGCAAGCGCAAGCGAGAGCAGGGTGATGGGAAGGTCGTAGCCCAATGGAATGGGCAGGTCGAAGGCCAGCATGCCGATGAAGTGCATCGACCAGATGCCCAGGCCCATGGCGAAGCCGCCCCCCAGGCGCCACCACCAGGCCGCGCCCCTGCCCGGGGCGGTCACCGTGCGCCCGGCCATCGCCAGCGCGGTGTATGAAGCCATCACGGCGACCAGCAGCGAGATCGCCACCAGCCACGGGTTGTACGTGCCTACCAGCATTCGTCAGTCTCCCGGACCTGCCTGTCGACGGAAACCACGGTGGGGCATGCATGAGGCAGGCCGACGCGGAACGGCGCCGGCCAGGTGCGGCGTCCCCCCTGGACGCCACGCATTCACTCTAACGCGCAGACCGGGGGGGACTTCAAGCGGCAATACGTGATGATCGGGTCAGTGTGTGACCGCGTCTGCAGCCTGGAAGGCGGCGTCGAACAGGCGCTGTACCGGCGGCCCCATTTCCCCGGCCAGCAGGGCCAGCAGGAACAGGCCCAGCAGCAGCGAGACCGGCAGGCCCAGCTGGATCGGATTCAGCGCCGGCGCGGCGCGGGCGAGCACGCCGAAGGCCAGGTTCACTGCCAGCATCGCCACGGTCAGCGGAATGGCCAGCGTCAGGGCGCCACGCAGCACGGTCAGCAGGAAGGTCGGGGCGATGCTGAAGAAGGCGTGCGGGTCCGGCAGCGGGGCGCCGATCGGCAGTGCGCGGTAGCTGTCCACCAGTAGCGAGATCAATGCGAGGTGGCCGTTGGCGGTGAAGAACAGCAGGCCGAACAGCAGGTAGAACCACTGGCCGATCACACCCGAGGTGCCACCACGCAGCGGATCGCTCATCTGCGCGAAGGCCAGGCCGGTGCCCTGGGCGATCAGTTCGCCGGCCATCGCACCGGCTTCGAACACCAGCCGCAGCATGAAGCCGATGGATACGCCGATGGCCAGTTCACGGGCGATGGTCAGTACGGTGGCAGCGTCGAAGCCGGTCCAGTCCGGTACCGGCGGCAGCAGCGGCGCCAGTGCGATGGCCAGGGTACCGGCCAGTACCACGCGCACCCGCGACGGCACCGCGCGGGTCCCCACCATGGGCATGGCCATGGCCACCGCGCCGATGCGCAGCATGGTCCACAGCACGGTGCCGATCATGCCGAAGGCCTGCAGGCCGTCGGCAGCCATCTGGGTGGCGGCGTCCATCGAAGCGCGTGTCCTAGCCGATCAGGTGCGGAATGCGCTGGAACAGCAGCGTGGTGAATTCAACCAGGTGGCCGATCAGCAGGCTGCCCAGCGCGAACAGCACCGCGGTCAGCGCCGCCGCCTTGGCGACGAAGGCGATGGTCGGTTCATTGAGCTGGGTCGCGGCCTGCACGACACCGACCACCACGCCCACCACCAGCACGGTGAGCAGCAGCGGGCCGGCTACCCACAGCACGGTGATCAGGCCGCCACGCAATTCGGTCAAGGCAAGTTCGGGAGACATCGTCTTTCCATCGGTAGCGCCGGGCGCTGCCCGGCGACGCTCATGTAGAGTCGAGCCAGGCTCGACTGTGCTTTACGGGGGATCTCAGGCCGGATTGAAGCTGGCCGCCAACGTGCCGACCGTCAGCACCCAGCCATCCACCAGCACGAACAGCAGGATCTTGAACGGTGCCGACACCAGCATCGGCGACAGCATCATCATGCCCATCGACATCAGCACGCTGGCCACCACCAGATCGATGATCACGAACGGGATGAAGATCAGGAAGCCGATCTCGAAAGCGGTCTTCAGTTCGCTGGTGACGAACGAGGCAACCAGCACCGGGAACGGGATCGCATCGGGGCTGGCGTAGGTGCCGTGCCCGGCGATGCCGGCGAAGGTCATCAGGTCGGTCTCGCGGATCTGTGCCAGCATGAATCCGCGTAGTGGCTGCGTGGTCAACGTCCAGGCGGTCTGGAAGTCGATGTCACCGTTGAATAGGGCGCCATGCCGGTGCTCCACGCCTTGTCCCAGGTCGGCATCATCACCATCGCGGTGAGGAACAGGGCCAGGCCCAGCAGCACCTGGTTGGACGGCGTCTGGCCGGTACCCAGTGCCTGGCGCAGCAGGCCCAGCACGATGATGATGCGGGTGAACGAGGTCAGCACCAGCAGCATCGACGGGATCAGGGTGATCGCGGTCATCAGCAGCAGGGTCTGCAGCGGCAGGCTGACCGGCGCACCCCCGATCTTGCCAACGTTGATGTCCGGCAGCGGGGTGGTCGGCGCGCCGGGCGCGGCGAATGCCAGCGCCGGCAACAGGCACAGGGCAAGCAACAACAGCCACGGCATCAGGGTGGCAAAACGGGTACGGGTGACACGCATGTCAGGGATCCTTGCGCAGCCGCTGCTGCAGCAGCTGGGCGAAATTCGGCAGGTTCTTGAAGTCCGGCACGCGCACCGGTGCCGGTGGCGGCAACGGTTCGGGCAGGGTATGCAGGGTGTTGATGCCGCCGGCGGTGACGCCCAGCAGCAGTTGCTGGCCGTTGACCTCCACCACCACCACGCGCTCCTTGGCGCCGACGCTGAGGCTGGCCACCAGCTTCATGCCTTCGGCCGGGCGGAAGCCGCTACCGGGCATGCGCTTGAGCAGCCAGCCCAGGCCGATCACCAGCGCCAGCACCGCCAGCAACGCCAGCACCGCACCGAACAGGCTGGGTGCAGCGGCCGCGTGCTGGCCGACCTGTGGGCCGATCGGCGCGGCGGTCTTGCCGGCCGCCAGCAGGGTGGAGGCCAGCAGGCTCAACGCAGTCTCCGGATCCGCTCGCTCGGGCTGACCACGTCGGTCAGGCGCACGCCGAAGCGGTCATTGATCACCACCACTTCGCCGTGGGCGATCAGGGTGCCGTTGACGAATACGTCCAGCGATTCGCCGGCACCGCGCTCCAGTTCCACCACCGAGCCCTGGTTGAGCTGCAGCAGGTTGCGGATCGGCAGGCGGGCACGACCGACTTCCAGCGACAGGGTCACCGGCACGTCGAGGATCACGTCCAGGTTCAGGTCCGGACCGTTCGCCTCATCGGCCTGCAGGCTGCTGAACTGGGCCGGGGTCGGTTCGAGGGCGTCGATATCGTTCATTGCGGGTCTTCCTGGATGACGGGTACGCGCGGGCGGGTGCCCGGCGGATGGGTAGCGGTGATCTTCACGGCGTTCATGCCGTTGGCGATGCCGAACTCGCCGGTGAATACCGGGATGTTCTCCACGCACAGCGGCACCTGCGGGCTCAGGTCGATCGGCAGGATGTCGCCGACCTTCAGCTGGGTCAGGTCGCGCAGGGTCATGCGCTTGCTGGCCAGTACGCTGGACAGGGTGACTTCGGCGATGTTGAGCTGTTCACGCAGGGTCTTGCCCCAGCTCTCGTCGCGGTCGTTGCGGTCGCTCTGGATGCCGGCGTCGAGCAGTTCGCGGATCGGTTCCAGCATCGAGTAAGGCAGGGTGACGTGGATGTCGCCGCCACCGCCGTCGAGCTCGACGTGCAGGCGGCACACCACCACGTACTCGCGCGGCGTCACGATGTTGGCGAAATGCGGGTTGATCTCCGAGTTGATGTACTCGAAGTCGACGTCCATCACCGGTGCCCACGCTTCGCGCAGGTCGGCGAAGGTCTGCTTCAGCAGCAGGTGGATCACCCGCATTTCGGTGGCGGTGAACTCGCGGCCTTCGATGCGGGTGGGGTAGCGCCCGTCGCCGCCGAAGAAGTTGTCGACGATGGCGAACACCAGGGTCGGCTCGAACACGATCAGGCCGGTGCCGCGCAGTGGCTTGAAGCGGATCAGGTTCAGGTTGGTCGGTACATACAGCGAGTGCATGTAGTCGTTGAACTTGATCAGCTCGATGCCGCGTACCGACAGCTCGGCCGAGCGGCGGATCAGGTTGAACAGGCCGATCCGCCACAGGCGCGCGAAGCGCTCGTGGACCATTTCCAGGGTCGGCATGCGACCACGGATGATGCGGTCCTGGCTGGCGAAGTCGTACGAACGCGCTTCGCCTGACGGGGGTTCCGCATCGGTCTCGACCGCGCCACTGTCCACGCCGTGGAGCAGGGCATCGATCTCGTCCTGGGACAGCAGATCATTCATCGGTGGGCCCTTACTGGGTCACGAAGCTGGTGAACAGCAGATCGTCGGCGCCGTTGCTGCCGGTCTCGGCCTTGAGCACTTTCTGCACCTCGGCCAGCGAATCGGCCTGCAGTTTCTGCTTGCCGGCCACATCGGCGATCTGGTCCGGGCTGACCTGCGAGAACAGCATCAGCAGGCGCGCGCGGATGGCCGGGGCATGGGTCTTGATCGCTTCCAGCGCGGCCGGGTCGCGGGTCATCAGCTGCACTTCCAGCTGCAGGTAACGCGGGCCGTCGACCGGGCCGTTGAGGTTGACCACGAACGCCGGGTCCAGCGCGAAGTACTGTGCCGGGGCCGGGGTGGCGCTCTTCTTCGGCACCTGCGCGGTCTTCTCTTCGTGCTTGGACTGGGTGAAGAACCACACGCCGCCACCAGCGGCAGCGGCGGCCAGTACGGCCACCAGTGCGGTGATCAGGATCGGACTACGCGGCTTGGCGGCCTTGTCCTTCTCGGCGGTCTTCTTGGTTTTGTCAGCGGCTGCGGCCACGGGGTGAAGCTCCTGAGGGTTGCTTCACCGGGATATGCAAGGGGTGTGCCGAAGGCGGGGCAGAGGGGGGCGACGGAATTCCGTCGGGGTGCCGACCGCCCCGCTCTGGTAGCTGCCAACCTTGGTTGGCACGCCTGTCAGGCGTAGGCGTCCAGCAACCCGCGCTGGCGGATCAACTGTGCGGACGACACGCTGGCGTCGCCCGGCGACGGTTCTCCGTCACCGGCCATGCCGCCGCCACCGGCCTGGCCCGACGCATTGCCGTCACCACCGGGCGCCTGGTGGCCAACATCGGCGTGGGCCAGCTGGAAGCCCTGTTCGCCCAGCAGCTCGCGCAGGCGCGGCAGGCTGCTTTCCAGTGCCTGGCGCACGTCCACGTGCGGGCTGCTGAAGCTGGCGTGCACCTTGTCGCCGTTCAACTGCAGGCGCACATCGACCGGTCCCATGTCGTCCGGGCTCAGGCGGATGTGGGCGTGGCCGATCTTCTGGTCGGCCAGCCAGCCCAGGCGCGCACCAATGGCCTGATCGAAGCCATCGTCACCCAGCACCGGCCTCGGCGTGGGTTCGCCATTGAAGATCGCATTGCCGGTGGCCAGCGCGGCCTTCAGGTCCTGCACGGCGGCCGCGGCCGGTGCATGCAGCAGCGGCGCACTGGCGCGGTCGCCGAGGGCGGCCACGTCGCTGCCTTCGCCACGCTCGCTGCGCTTGCCGGGCAGGATCATCTCCGGCAGTGGCAGTGCGGTGGCGTCGTCAGCGCTGGGCGCCGCCGGTTTGCCGTCGGCCGCCACCGGGGCTGCGGTTGCCGCTGCCGGCGCGGCCGCAGGCAGTGTCGGGGTCGCGGCGGAGGTAGTGGGCAGCGCCGAACCGTCGCTGGCCAGTGATGGTGCAGCGGTGCCCGGCAGAGCGGCGGCCGGATCGGCAGGCGTCGGCATCGCCAGCACCAGGCCGGCCAGGCCGAGCGGTGGCCACGGGGCGTCCTCGGTCGTGGCGGGCTTGTCCTTGTCGGTGCCGGGCCCAGCCGGGGTCAGGGCAACGGGGGGCAGTGGCGGCGTTTCAGCGGTTGTCGCTTCAGCATCCGCACTGCGTTCGCCCGGTGCCTGGCCATTGCTGTCGGTGGTCGATGGCTGGCCAGGCGTGGAGGGCGTCGGCGTCGTGGCGCTGCTGGAAGGCGCCGGCGCGGAGGGCGCACCGCCCTGCAGCAGCTGGCTGAAGTCTTTTCCGCCTTCGCTGCGCGAGGCGCGCGCGGCACTGTTGCTGGTCGCGGGCGTGGCCGGGTTGGCACTGCTGGCGAGCGGGGCGGGCATCACGAGCGGCCTCCCTGCTCGGCGCCGTCCTGGTCTTCGGCCTGCACCAGGCGCGCGCGCCGTGCACCAATGTCGTCCATCTCGCGCTGGTCGCGGCGGTCGGTCACCACCTTCTCCTGCGCGCGGTAGCTGGCGGCCAGCTGCTCCAGCACCGCCTTGTCACGGCTGGCCAGGATCAGGCGGGCGCGCTCGGCCTCTACCTTTTCGCGGTTGCCGTTGACTGTGGCCTGCTGCTGTTCGACCGCACTGTCCAGGCGATCAAGGAAGGCGCGGCGGTTCAGCAGCTGCGCCGGGCTGGTCGCCGCCATCTGTGCGTTGGCGTACTCCTCGGCATAGCGGCGCAGTTCGTCCAGTCGCGATAGATGGGTGTCGAGCACGCGCTGGCGTTCGGCCAGGTCGCGGGCGACCGCGTCCTCGTGTTCCTGGGCCCGCTTGAGCAGGGGATCGATGCGCTTGGACTGGTTCATGGCTTAACTCTCTTGTTCCACCAGACGCTGCAGCGCCGCCTGGCTGTGCGGGAGATCTGCGGCCTTGGCAACGTCCTGGCCGAGGAACTCCATGATTTCCGGCCAGCGTTCCAGGGCTTCGTCGGTGGCCGCGTCGTTACCACGCTGGTAGGCACCGATCGCGATCAGGTCACGGTTGGCCGAGTAGGCCGAGACCAGTCGCTTCAACTTGCGGATGCGCAGGCGCCACGGTTCATCGGCGATTTCCGTGACCACGCGGCTGACCGACGATTCGACGTCGATGGCCGGGTACAGGCCGCTGTCGGCCACGCGGCGCGAGAGCAGGATGTGGCCGTCGAGAATCGCGCGCGCTGCATCGGCGATCGGATCCTGCGGATCATCGCCTTCGGTCAGCACCGTGTAGAACGCGGTGATCGAGCCACGGCCCTTGGCGCCATTGCCTGCGCGTTCAACCAGCGCCGGCAGCTTGGCGAACACCGAGGGCGGATAGCCGCGGGTGGTCGGCGGTTCGCCGACCGACAGGCCGATCTCGCGCTGCGCCTGGGCAAAGCGGGTCAGCGAGTCCATCAGCAGCAGCACGTTCAGGCCCTGGTCGCGGAACCACTCGGCGATGGCGGTGGCACGGTAAGCGCCGTGCAGGCGTGCCAGCGGCGGCCGGTCGGCGGGACTGGCGACCACTACGGCACGGCGCAGGCCTTCCTCGCCCAGCGTGGTCTCGACGAAATCGCGGACTTCGCGGCCACGTTCACCGATCAGGCCGACCACGATCACGTCGGCTGCGGTGTAGCGGGTCATCATGCCCAGCAGCGTCGACTTGCCGACGCCGGAACCGGCGAACAGGCCGACACGCTGGCCGCGGCCGATCGGCAGCAGCGCGTTGATCGCGCGCACGCCCACGTCCAGTGGCTGGGTGATCGGTTCACGCGCCAGCGGATTGATTGAGACGCCGGCCATGCCGACATGCCCTTCGGCGCGGATCGGGCCCTTGCCATCCAGCGGCACGCCGTCGCTGTCGATGACGCGGCCGAGCAGGCCTTCGCCCACTTCCACGCCACCACGTCGCGCCGACGGTACCACCCGCGCGTTGGGCAGCAGGCCGTGCAGTTCGGCGCTGGGCATCAGGTAGGTGCGCTCGCCGGCGAAGCCGACCACTTCGGCATCGACCCAGCCACCATCGACCACTTCCACCTTGCAGCTGGCGCCTAGCGGCGCTTCGCAGCCGACCGCTTCCAGGGTGAGCCCGACCGCGCGGCGCAGCACGCCCTCGCGGATCAGGCCACGACCATGCGCGGTGTCCACACGCAGGCCATCCAGGCGGCTGGCCAGGCGCAGGTTGCGGGCCACGGCCCAGTCGGCCGCTGGCGCCGGTTGCGGCGCGGCTTGCGATTCCGGGTTCATGCGCCTGCTCCGGTCTGGCGGATCACCGCATCCAGCGCGCCGCGCAGGCGGGCTTCCAGGGTGCCATCGATGCGTACCGCTTCAGCGTGCACGCGCAGGTCGCCACGGCTGAGGCTGGTATCGGGTACCAGGCGCTGCGCCGGTGACAGGTTCAACAGCGGAGCGAGGGCGGCGATGTCATCCGGGTGCAGCCGCACTTCCACCTCGCGGGTGCTGCCGCCGACCGCGTCGATCGCTTCGCCGACCAGCTGTGCCAGCAGTGCCGGCTCAGCTTCGTAGGCGCGGCCGACCAGCGCGCCGGCGATGCGCACGGCCAGTTCGCCGAGTGCGCCGACCACTTCGTTCTCCAGCCGCACCAGTGGCCGGCTGAAGTTGTCGAGGATGCCCTCGATCTGCGCGGCGAGGCGACGCACCTCGGCCTGGCCCTGGCCGTAGCCGTCAGCATGGCCCTGATCGAATCCTTCCTTCTCGGCGTTGTCCTGGATCGCCTGGATTTCTTCCAGGGTGGGCAGCTGCAGCGGCGGCTCCGGTTCGTGTTCCGGGTCCGGCTCGGTGAGTTCGAACGCATCCTCCTGATCCAGCACCGGTTCGGGCTGGGCCAGCAGGTCCGGGGCAAGCCAGCGCACGACGTTGCTCACAGCATCGCCTCCGCACTGCCACCGATGGTGACGGTGCCTTCATCGGCCATGCGCTTGACGATGGCCAGGATCTCGCGCTGCGCGCCTTCCACATCGGACAGGCGCACCGGGCCGCGGGCTTCCATGTCTTCCAGCAGGATTTCGGCCGCGCGCTGCGACATGTTGCGGGTGATCTTGTCGCGTACCTTGATGTCGGCACCGCGCAGGGCCAGGCCCAGGCGCTCACCGCTCACTTCGCGCAGCACCAGCTGCATCTCGCGGTCGTCCAGGTCGACCAGGTCGTCGAACACGAACATCAGGTCCTGGATGCGGTTGCTCAACGGCGCATCGATACGGGCGATCTCGCCCAGGATCGCCTGGTCCTGGCCGCTGTCCATGAAGTTCAGGATGTTGGCCGCGCACTGCACGCCGCCGATGTTGGACGACTTCAGGTTCTGGTTGCCGGCGAACTGGCGCTCCATGATCTCGTTGAGTTCATTCAGCGCGTTCGGCGGAATGCCATCGAGCGTGGCGATGCGCAGCAGCACGTCTACGCGCGTGCGGTCCGGCAGCAGCTTCAGCGCGTCGGCGGCCTGGTCGGTTTCCAGGTGTGCCATCACGATGGCGATGATCTGCGGGTGCTCGTTGCGCACCAGGTCGGCCACCGCGCGCGGGTCCATCCACTTCAGTGCGTCCAGGCCGGTGGTGTTGCGGCCGAGCAGGATGCGGTCGATCAGGTTGCCGGCCTTCTCGCTGCCCAGCGCCTGCACCAGCATGTTGCGGATGTAGTCGTCCGAGCCAACGCCCAGCGAGGTCTTCGAGCCCAGCTCCTGGCCGAACTGGTCCATCACCCGTTCCACCTGCTCGCGGGTGATGTCGGTCATGGTGGCCATGGCGATGCCGATTTTCTGCACTTCCTTGGGTTCCATGTGGCGCAGCACTTCGGCCGCATCCAGCTCACCCAGCGAAAGCAGCAGTACGGCGGCGCGCTGCACGCCGGTCAGTGGTGCCTCAGTCATTGGCCACCCAACCCTTGACCACCTGGGCCACGCGCTTGGAGTCGGTCTTCACGGCTTCACGCGCCATCCGCAGTCGTTCCTCATATGAATCCACCGGCAGGGCCAGCGTATCCGGCCCGCCCAGGCTGGCCCGGTCGGCGCCCAGCGCCGGCAGCGGCATGCCATCGTCATCGACCAGCTGCACGTCCGCGGTATGCGGCTCGAGCGCCTGTTCGTCGTTCTTCTTGCTCTGGCCGGTGATCGCGCGCAGCGCGGGACGCAGCACGCCGAACAGCAGCGCCAGCACCACCACCGCGCCAAGCAGCATGCGGCCGGCATCGTGCACCCACGGCAGTTCCCACCAGGCCGGGCCTTCGACCGGCGTGGTGTCACGCACGAACGGGGCATTCATCACCGACACGGTGTCGCCACGCTCGGCGTTGAAGCCGACGGCCTGCTTGACCAGCGCCTCGACGCGGGTCAGTTCGGCGGCCGACAGCGGCTGCGGTGCGACCTTGCCGTTGGCACCGGCGCGCGGCACGTTGTCCACCAGCACCGCCACCGACACGCGCTTGATGCGGCCGGCCGGCTGGCGGGTGTGCTGCAGGGTGCGGTCCAGCTCGTAGTTGCGGGTCGCGTTCTTGCTGCTTTCGGTCGGGGTCTGCGCGGTGGCCGGTGCGGCCTGCTGGCCCGGCGGGCTATTGCTGGTCGCACCCGGCACGCCCTGCGGGCCCGGCGTGCTGGTGGTGTTCTCGCTCATCTGCTCGCTGCGCAGCTTCTGCGGTTCACCGTTGTAGAGCTCGCGGGCTTCCTCGGTCACCGAGAAATCCATGTCCACGCTCACTTCCGGGTTGACGCGGCCGGGGCCGGTCATCGGTTCCAGCAGTTCGCGGATGCGCTGGTTGAACGAGGTTTCCTGGCGGCGCACCTGCTCGAACTGGGCCGCGTTGACCGCCGCCTCGCTGTTCGGGTCGGTGATGCTGAGCATGCGCCCGCTCTGGTCGACCACGGTCACCCGTTCCGGGGCGAGGTCCGGAATGCTGGCGGCGACCATGTGCACGATGGCATCGACCTGGCTGCGTTCCAGCTGCTGGCCGCCGCGCAGTTCCAGGGTGACCGAGGCGCTGGCCACGTCACGCTGGCGGGTGAACGCGCTGGGCTTGGGAATGGCCAGGTGCACGCGCGAATCGCGCACCGGGCGCAGCGTGTTGATGGTGCGCGACAGCTCGGTTTCCAGCGCATGCTGGTAGCGCGCGCTTTCCACGAACTGGCTGACGCCGAAGCCCGGGTCGCGTTCCATCAGCTCGAAGCCGAGCTTGCCGCTGTCGGTCAGGCCGGAGCCGGCCAGCTTCAGGCGGGCATCGTGCAGGTTCTTTTCCGGCACGGTAATGCCACCGGTGGCGGGGTCGAGCGCGAACGGAATCTGCGCGGCGCGCAGCAGGTCGGTCGCTTCAGCGGTCGCCTTCTGGTCCAGGCCGGTGTACAGCGGGACCATGCCCGGCTTCTGCGACCAGAAGAACACGGACAGGCCTGCCGCCACCGCCACTGCGATCATCGCCATCAGGCCCAGCCGACGGGTGATCTGCAGACTCTGCAGGCGGTCGAACCATTGCCCGGCCTTCTCGGCGTTCAGGCTGTCCTTGGAGAGCGTCAGTGCCATGCGTCAACGTTCCTTACAGCGGCATGTTCATCACGTCCTGGTAAGCCTGGACGAGACGGTTGCGGACTTCCACGGTGGCGCGGAAGGCGATCTGGGACTGCTGTGAGGCGACCATCACCTTGGCCAGGTCGGCGCTGGGGTCGCCCATTTCGAAGGCCTTGGCGAGGGCGCCGGATTTCTGTTGCGCATCGTTGACGCCGGCAATCGCACCACGCAGGGTTTCGGTGAAGCTGGCCGGCTGCACCTGCGGCGCATCCAGCACCGTGCCCGGGAGGGCATTGCTGCGCGGCGTTTCGCCCAGCGGGTTGAGCGCCGGCTGTCCCATCTGGGTCTGATAGGAGCGGATCTGCGAAAGGATCGAAGTGACGGAGTGGGACATCTGCAACGGTTCCAGAAACAGGGGATGGGGTTGTCTGCTGGAGCAGGTGCAAGTGCCGTGCCGAAACCGGTTTTCGATTCAGTGAAGTGAGGGTGGGGGTGTGCGCTGGCAGGGCGGCGCCCTGCACCCGCCGAGGCCACGTCAACGTCAACGTCAAAAGCAGGCTCTCCGTGGGTTGGCGGGGTGGGTCCGGTTGCGGGGGGCGCCGTGAATACGTCCCTGTAGGCTCGGTCGCGCCATCCATGGCGCTCACGCCCCCGCAACCGGACCCACCCCGCCTTCGACAGTTGGCCGCGATCTGTTGGAACCTGCTGCTGCTGATGATGGTGATGGTGATGGTGATGGTGATGGTGATGGTGATGGTGGGTGCCGACCGTTGGTCGGCACGGGGTCGGATCCGTTGCTGTGCAACGGGCTCTGACCCCGTTGAAGGCGCCATTTATCCGGCGTCGGTTTTCTGGCCTACGGCTGCAGGGTCCAGCGGCCGGAATTCTGGCGCTGGCGCGGTGCGATGGGGCCGTCGTGCTGGGTGTAGATGAAGCGGCCCTGGCGGTCGCCCAGGCAGGTCAGCAGCAGGGTGTAGCGGGCGGGGCCGGCCGGGTGGGCTTCGGTCATCTGGATTTCCCCGATATGCGGGGCCAGGCGCTGGTAGCGGTAGCTGCCGCCAATGCGGAGATCAGTGCCGAGGATGTCCAGCACGTACTGGTTGCCGGCAAAGCTGAGCTGCACCATGCGTCCGGCGTTGGGGTTGTCCGGTGCGTACAGCGGATCGCTGAGGTTGGTGAACTGGCGCTGGTCCAGCGTGGTGGGCAGGGTGCAGGTGGCGGCGGTGGCAATGCCGGGGCAGAGCAGGGCGACGAGCAGGGTAAGGCGATGCATAGTGGAACCTCCATGGGTGTCCTTGCCATGCTCCGCAGCGCGGCCGCGTTGTCTCTGGGAAAACGTGCAAATGCAGTGGGGTCAGATCCCTTTCCGCAGGAAAGGGATCTGACCCCGGGCGCCACAAACACCAACGCCCGGGCAAGCCCAGGCGTTCGTGCCCCCTTCATGCTGGTGACGCGGTTCAGCCGGCCAGTTCGGCCTGCTCGCGTTCGATGCCGTACTTGCGCAGCTTTTCCACCAGGGTGGTGCGGCGCAGGCCAAGCAGCTGGGCGGCATGGGCGACCACGCCCTGGGTGCGCTCCAGTGCTTCGTTGATCAGGCCCAGTTCGATGTTGGCCATGTGGTTGCGCAGGTCCAGGCCGTCGTCGGGCAGTGCCGCCGGGGCTGCAGCGCGATTGACCGCGATGCCGTGCTCCAGCGCTGGCTGGCCGCCGCTGCCCGGGGTATGGAAGGAGAAGCTGCGCAGGTCCAGGCGTTCTTCGCTGGCGACTGGAGCCGCCGGTGCCGGCGCCGGGACGGCCAGCGCGGCATCGCCACGATAGCGCGCCGGCAGGTCCTGCACGCGCACCGAACCACCCGGATGCAGCACCGCCAGGCGCTCGACCAGGTTGGTCAGCTCGCGCACGTTGCCCGGCCATTCGTAGCCGGCCAGGGCCTGCAGCGCTTCCGGGGTGAAGCGCACTTCACCGCGGCCGGTGCGGGCCAGCTGTGCGGCGATGGTTTCCACCAGCGCCGGCAGGTCTTCGCGACGCTCGCGCAGGGCGGGCACGTCGATCGGGAATACGTTGAGGCGGTAGAACAGGTCCTCGCGGAACTTGCCCTCGGCGATGCGGGTTTCCAGGTCGCGATGGGTCGCAGCGACCACGCGCACGTTGCAGCGGATGGTCTGGTTGCCACCGACACGCTCGAAGCTGCGTTCCTGCAGCACGCGCAGCAGCTTCACCTGCATCGGCAGGCTCATGTCGCCGATTTCGTCGAGCAGCAGGGTGCCGCCCTCGGCCATTTCGAAACGGCCCTTGCGCGCGGTCAGTGCACCGGTGAAGGCGCCTTTTTCGTGGCCGAACAGTTCGCTTTCCAGCAGATCGGCCGGAATGGCGCCGCAGTTGATCGCCACGAACGGGCCATCGCGGCGCGGCGAGCGCTGGTGGATCGCGCGCGACACCACTTCCTTGCCGGTGCCGGATTCGCCCAGCACCAGCACGGTGGTGTCGAACGCGGCCACCTGTTCGATCATGGTGCGCAGCTCGGTCACCGCCGGGCCGTTGCCGGTCGGCCCCTGGTCCTGCGCGGCGCCGGCCTGGTGCTCGGCGTCCAGGCGCTTGAGGCTGGCGCGGCGCAGCAGGGCCTCCATCTGCGCGTGGCGCAGCGGCGTTTCCAGCGGCCAGATGTTGGCTTCGTGCAGGCCGTGCTGCTGGGCAAACGCTGCGGCATCACCATCGGCCAGCAGCACCGGCGGCGGCAGGCTGCTGCCGCCCAGCCAGTTGTACAGCGCCGTGCTGGCAGCGGTGTCGTCCAGGCTGCCGACGATCACCGCCATCCAGTCGTTCTGGCGCTGGCGGCCCAGGTCGAAGTCGGCCGCGTCGGAAACCCAGCGCGGGTTGAAGTCCATGAATTCCAGCAGGGCAACGGTGCGCTCAGCGCGCACGGCGTCGTTGTCCAGCACCAGGATGCGCGATTCGCTCACGATCGATCCTCCCTGAGGCCTTCCAGGATCGGCATGACTTCCTGGATGTAGGACAGCTTGCTGACAAAATTGTCGGCGCCGGCACGCAGCGCGTGTTCGCGGTGTTCGGCGTCGTCGAAGTGGCTGGCGATCACGATGTACGGTGCATCGTCCTGCGACTTGATCAGGCGGGTGGCCTGCAGGCCGCCCATTTCCGGCATCGCCAGGTCCATCAGCACCACCTGCGGGCGCAGCGTTTCCGAGCGTTCGATCGCTTCCAGGCCGTTGCCGGCGCTGCCGACGATCTGCAGCCAGTCGATCTTGCGGAAATGGCGCATCGCCGCATTGATGAAGCCCTCGTGGTCATCGACCAGCAGGACCGTGAGCTTGTTCATGTCCAACATCCTTTTCAGCCCACCCGGGCCAGCTGGGGTTGCCTGGCGCTGAGCCGGCGCCGTTCGCGGGCCGGGGCGATATCCAGTTGTTCTCGGTATTTTGCGACGGTTCGGCGTGCAATGTTCACCCCCTGGCGTGACAGCAGGCCGGCAATGGCCTCGTCGGCCAGAGGGCGGCCGGCCGGTTCGGCGTCGATCAGGCGGCGGACCATGGCCTTCACCGCCTGGCCGGAGACGCTGGCGCCTTCCAGGCGCACGGCGAAGAAGTGCTTCAGTTCGAAGGTGCCGCGCGGGGTCTGCAGGAACTTGCCGGTGGTGATGCGCGAGACGGTGGACTCGTGCATGCCGATTTCTTCGGCCACTTCCTTCAGGGTCAGCGGGGCCATGGCCTCTTCGCCACGGACCAGGAAGGCGGCCTGCCGCTCGACGATCACCCGCGCGGTGCGCAGCAGGGTGTCGTAGCGCATCGACAGGCCGCGGCTGAACCAGCGCGCTTCCTGCAGCATCTCGCGCAGCGCCGGGGCGGCTTCGCTGGTTTCGGCCAGGGCCTGTTCGTACTGGCTGTTGATCGAGACGCGGCGGCTGGTGGCCGGGTTCAGCGCGACCTTCCATTGCCCATCGGCGTGCCAGGCGACCACGTCCGGCACCACCACGGCGTTGCGTTCGGGCAGCAGGCTGTCGCCGGGGCGCGGCTGCAGCGAGAGGATCAGGCGCACCGCCTCGCGCACGTCGTCGATCTCGGCGTCGTGCTGGCGGGCGAGGGCGGGGTAGTCGTGGGCGGCCAACGCATCGAGCGCGCCATCGAGAATGCGGGCCGCCAGATGGCGGGCCGGTACCACGCCGTGCAGGCTGCGCAGCTGCGCCTGCAGGCCTTCACGCAGGTCCCGCGCGGCCATGCCGGCAGGCTCGCCGTGCAGAAGCTGCTGGCGGATGGCTTCGACGCCGTCGGCGGCAATGTCGAACTGGGCGCTGGCGAGAAGCTGCAGCTGGTCCAGCGGTGCCTGCAGGTAGCCGGCTTCATCGCAGTGGTCCAGCCAGAACGCAGCCACCGCCAGCTGGCGGTCGTCCATGTCCAGCGACAGGCGCTGCAGCACGCGCAGCTGCGGGTCGGTCGACTCGCCGGCGGCGATGCGCGCCATGCGGTCGTCGTCACCGTCCTGCCAGTTGGCACCCGCCACGTCCCACATCGACGACTCGGGCAGTTCGTCGAAGGCGGCGGTGTCGAGGGTGGTGGCACTCGCTTCAGTGGCCTCGGCCGCGGGCGCTTCGGCCTCTTCGATCTCCAGCAACGGGTTGGAGTCCAGCAGGCGCTGGATTTCCTGTTCCAGGTGCAGGCCATCGAGCTGCAGCAGCCGGATCGACTGCAGCAGCTGCGGGGTGAGGTGAAGTTGTTGGCCCAGCTGGGTCGAGAGTGCAGCCTTCATCGTGGTTCCCCGGCACCGCTCCCCGGCGCCTTGTGGAACGCATCTTGCTTTTGATCCGGCGGGGGCGGAATCGGGGGGTTCCTGAGGGCTTTCGTAGATATCCCGACAGGATGTAGGGGTTTTCCCCACATTGGCGCGGGATGTTGACGAAGGCCGCCGCCAAGTCATTGATTTGTGGTGCCGAACCGGCCGTGTTCGCGGTGCGCCGTGCACGGATTCCTGTCGGGGCCTGTCAGGGTGACGGGAATTCGTCGCCGGTGCAGTGCTGGGCAAGGGTCAGATCCCCTTCCACAGGAAAGGGATCTGACCCCACTAGCAGGCAATCATTCCAGCTCGTGCTGGTGGCGTGCGGCCAGCAGCAACAGGTCATTGGCGCGCCGGCAACCCAGCGACTCCATCATGCGTGCGCGGTGGGTCTCCACCGTCTTGACGCTGATGCCGAGATCGGCGGCGATTTCCTTGTTGCTTTCGCCCTTGCCGATGCGGCGCAGGATCTCGCGCTGGCGCGGCGACAGCGCGGCGATGCCGGTGGGCTTCTCGCGGCCCAGCATGGGCGCCAGCATCTTGGCCGAGATCTGCGGGCTCAGGAACACCTGGCCGGCGTGCGCGGCGCGCAGCGCCAGTTCCAGCTCCTGCGGCGCCGCATCCTTCACCACGAAACCGACCGCGCCACGATCCAGCGCGTCGCGCACGTGCGCGGCGTCGTCGTGCATGGTCATCATCACCACCCGGGTGCCGGGCGCGCGCAGGCGGATGTCGCTGAGTGCTTCCAGGCCGGTGCGGCCGGGCAGCGAGAGGTCCATCAGTACCACGTCCGGTGCGTGCTGCAGGGCCAGTTGCAGGGCTTGTTCGGCGTTGCTGGCCTCGGCGACGAGCTGCACGTCGGCAAACCCCTGCAGCAGCCGCGCCAGGCCGGCGCGGACGAGGGTGTGATCGTCGACGATGAGAACTCGCACAGGCACGCAACGGATCCGTGTAGGGGAGTCCACCTTAACTTAGCTGAACGGGCGCGCCAAGGGTCGGCCGTGCAGTGCCAGGGTGGCGGGTTTCAACGTGCGCGGCGCGCCTCGGCCACCTGGCGGCGGTGCAGGCGGAACAGGTGCCGCTCCATCGCCATCTCCAGGCCGTCGCCCAGGCGCTGGAAGCGCAGCCACAGGAAGTGGCCGCCACTGCCGTCGGCCGCCTCGGCGATGACTTCCACCGGCAGGTCGATGTGGTCGGGCAGCCAGTCGCTGGGCTGCAGGCGCACCACGCCGGCCTGGCCGGGTGTGGCGCCACTGCGCGGGCCCAACTGCAGGCGGATGCCACGCCGCGACCAGCGCACCGGGCGCAGGGTCAGCTCCTGGCCCTGCTGGCGCACCAGCCGGCCGAGCAGCACCATCGCCAGGTCCAGCTTGGCTTCCAGGCGCTGCAGCTGCAGGCTGGCTTCGTTGCGTTCGTCATGCTCGTCGACGCGGCTGTCCTCGACCAGCGCCAGGCTGCGCAGCAGGCCTTCGGCGCCGCTGGTGCGGCCGGCCGCGCTGCCGGCCTGGAACTCGGCCGGCAGGGCCAGTTCGCAGCTGAGCGTCTCGTCGAACAGCTCGCTTTCGGCCGGGTGGTGCAGCGAGGTGGTCGGCAGCGAGGTCATGCCAGCGATTCTGCCTGCAGGTAGGCATGCGCCGCGCGAAGGGAGCGCTGGCCGTCGTTCATCAGTGCGGCCACGGCATCACGGCGCTGGCGCAGCAGGCCGAGCAGATTCTGCTGGCGCTCGAACAGGGCCGTCAGCGGAGCGTGGTCGGCGGCGGTCAGCGGCTGGCTGAGCAGGGCGTGCAGGGTGCTGTCGTGGCCGTCGAGCAGGCTGTCGGCCTGGTCGAGGGATTCTTCGCCCAAGGCCTTCTCGAAGGCATCCAGCTGCGCATGCAGTTCGTGCAGGCTCATGGCGCCACCGCGGCCGGGCGGCGCTGTTCGTGCGGGATCGCATTCCAGGCGCTGTCGATCTCGCCCAGCAGCTGCAGCGATTCATCCAGCGCGGCACGGTCGTTGTGCAGGTTGGCCTCGGTCAGTCGCTGCAGCACGTAGTCATAGAGCGCCGACAGGTTTCCGGCGATCTCGCCACCGGCCTCATGGTCCAGCGAGCCGTTGAGGTGGCCGACGATCGCGCAGACTTCGCCGATCGCCTTGCCCTTGCCGGCCTGGTCGCCACGCTCGAGGCTGGCCAGGGCGCGCCGCACGCGCTCCAGCGCACCAGCCAGCAGCATCGCCACCAGCTTGTGCGGATCGGCATCGGCGACCGCACTGGTCACTCCCACCTGGCGGTATTGCTCGGCATATTGACGGCTGGAACCGTACATTCGTGATTCTCCTTGCGCGGGGTGCCGTCGGGTGATCGTGGGGATCGGTTCCGACGGCGCGGCGATGATTGCTGTTGCGTCCGTTATCGGTGCGTTGCACGGCAAACTTGAGTGCCGCGCACGCATCGTCAGCGGTTCAACTGTGCCAGCTGCTGCTGCAGCGCGGTATTGCTCTGCTGCAACTTGCCCATCAGGCTGTCCAGCGCCAGGAACTGTTTCTTGTAACGCTCTTCCACGCTCTTCATGCGCGTGTCGAGATCCTTGCGGCGCTTGTCGATGTTGTCCAGCGTGGTGTTCAGGCCCTTGGTGCGGGCGACGAACGCGCCCTCCTTGCCGACCGTGGTGCTGACGTAGCCGTCGACCATCGTGTACAGCGTGCCTGCACCGCCGGTATCGCCGGTGATGGCCGAGCGGATCTTTTCGGGCTGGCTGGCCAGTGCTGCGGCAAACTTGGTGGTGTCCAGCACCAGGGTGCCGTCGGCGTTGGGATAGCCGCGCGTCTGCAGGCCCAGCACCTTCGGGTCCAGGCCATCGGCGGAAAGCGCCTTCAACACCCCCGACATCACCGAGCGCAACTGGCTGGAGGCGCCACGCATCTGCGCGTCGCCGGTCAGCGTGGCGGCTTCCTTGGTCTTGGCGTCGTACTTGGTTTCGGTATTGATCGCTGTGATCGCCGCGTTGTAGGCGGTCACGAACTCCTGCATGACCTTGGTCGCGGCGGCGGTGTCGGTGCTGATCACCACCGTGCTCTTGCCGGGAATCTTGAGGTTCAGGGTCAGGCCCGGCACCGCGTCCGCCACGGTGTTGCTCGCACTGACAACCGTCACGCCGTCGATGGTCAGCTCGGCATCGGCCGCCGGGGTGTTCTGCTTGAGACTGCCGACCAGTGCACCCAGCTTCGGGTCGCTGCCGCTGTACTCCAGCTTGATCGCATTGGCGGCGCCGGTCTTTTCCTGGGCGATCGACAGGTACTGGTTGTCGCCGGAGCTGATCAGCGTGGCCTGCACGCCGTCCTTGCGGCCGGCGGCGTCGATCTTGTTGCGGATGGTGGTCAGCGTATCGCCGTCCTCCACCGCCACGTTCATGGTCTTGGCCTTGTCACCAACGCCAACGGTCAGCGTCAAGGTTCCGGCGCCGAAGGTGTCGGTCTTCGGGAACGAGGTGTCGGCAATCAGCTTGTGCGCCGTGGCCAGGGATTTCACCTCCACCAGGTGGGTGCCGTTGGAGGCCGCTGCCTTGGTCGTGCCGACGTCGTACAGCGCCACCGATGCGGTCAGCACGTCGTCGGCGTTGGTCGGGCCGGCCTTGCCGGTGGCGGTCACGGTACGGGTATCGAAGGCGGTGGTGGCCTTCAGTGCGGTCAATGCCGTCTTCAGCTTGTCGAACGCCGCAGTGACGGTGCCGATCGACGACAGCTGCATCTTGGCCTTGGACTGCTGCAGGTTCAGCGCATTGTCGGCGGGCTTGCGGTCAGCTGCGACCAGCTGGTTGACGATGCTGGAAATATCCAGTCCCGAGCCGATGCCACCGTATCCAAAGTCTGCCACGTCGTTTCTCCTGGTATCCGGGCCTGGCCGCCGTGCGGTGGCCCGTCGTCAACGAAAATAGCGGCCTGCGCCGCTGGGTCTTGAGGACTTCGTTGATGCATGTGCCGTGCCAATGGCCTGGCGCGGTTTCTGGCACGCGGGTTGCAGGAGGGTTGGGGCAGGGTGCGGGTAGGTTCACCGCGGGCTGCCGGGAGTCTGCAAAAAGCCCTCCCCCAATGCAGGGGAGGGATCAGGCTACTGACAATCGGGGGGAGACGAAGCCGCCCGGTACGTACAGTCAAAGGTACAGCGCTGAAAGAGAGGTCCGCAGGAGCGGGCGATGCCAAGCCGGTTCGGGAGTGATCCCGGGCCGGGCATGGCCCGCGCCTTCGTGCATCGTGGCTTCCCGGTTGCCGCTACCGTCGGTTCGACCCGACGGTAGCGGCGCCTTCTTGCCGTGGATCAGCGCAGCAGGCTGAGCACGCCCTGCGGCACCTGGTTGGCCTGGGCCAGCATGGCCGTACCGGCCTGCTGCAGGATCTGGGTGCGGGTCAGCTCTGCGGTTTCCTTGGCGAAGTCGGTGTCCTTGATGCGGCTGCGCGAAGCCGACAGGTTTTCCGACGAGGTCTGCAGGTTGGCCACCACCGAGGTGAAGCGGTTCTGGATCGCACCGAGGTCGGCACGGGTGCTGTTGATTGCACCCAGGGCCTTGTCGACCACTTCCAGCGCCTGCTGGGCGCCGAGCACGGTGCTCACGTCCAGCTTCTGCACGTTGGCCGAGGTATCGGTGCCGGCGGTGTAGGCGCCTGCAGCCGCCGCGGTACCCCAGGTCTTGGCGGTCGCGTCGTAGTCGCTGCGCATCAGGGCGATATCGGCAGTGGCAACGGCCTTGCCTTCCTTCACCGAGCTCAGCTTCAGGGAGCCGTCTGCATTGGCTTCGGCGTAGATGCCGGCCTCGCCGATCTTGGCGTTGATGGCGGTGGCGACGGCCTTGGAGGCATCAGCCGTGGTGGCGCCGGCCTTCACTTCAACCGTGCCGATGTCCACACCCATCACGGTGCCGGAGAAGCGGGCACCATCGGTGCTGGCGGCCAGGGCGGCAGTTGCGCCGGTGGCGAAGGTCGAGGTGCCCAGCGAGCCGGCCTTGGCATCGATGGTCTTGTCGATGGCGATGGCCTGGCCGGCGTTGGCACCGACCTGGAACAGCTGGCTGGAGAAGGTGCCGTCCAGGAGCTTGGTGCCGTTGAAGTCCGACTGCTTGGCGACGCGGTCGATTTCCGAGACCAGCTGGGTCACTTCGGCCTGCAGTGCCTTGCGGTCGCTGGCCGAGTTGGTGGCGTTGGAGGCCTGCACCGACAGTTCGCGGACGCGCTGCAGGTTGTTGCCGATTTCGGTCAGCGAACCTTCGGCGACCTGGGCCAGCGAGATGCCGTCGTTGGCATTGCGGATGGCGACGTCGGTACCGCGGATCTGCGTGCCGAAGCGCTCGGAGATCGCCAGACCGGCGGCGTCGTCCTTGGCGCTGTTGATGCGCGAACCGGAGGACAGGCGCTGGATGGTGGTAGCCAGCGAGCTGCCGCTGGTGCTCAGGTTACGCTGAGCATTCAACGACATCGTATTGGTGTTGATGACTTGTGCCATGGTGCTTTTCCTTTGGCGAAGGTGGAACGTGTTTCAGGATCCGGGCGCCGCGTCATGCGGCGCCCGGAGGTCGATCAGCGAGCGGATCAGCGCAGCAGGCTGAGCACGCCCTGCGGCACCTGGTTGGCCTGGGCCAGCATGGCCGTACCGGCCTGCTGCAGGATCTGGGTGCGGGTCAGTTCGGCGGTTTCCTTGGCGAAGTCGGTGTCCTTGATGCGGCTACGCGATGCCGACAGGTTTTCCGACGAGGTCTGCAGGTTGGCCACGACCGAGGTGAAGCGGTTCTGGATCGCACCGAGGTCGGCGCGGGTGCTGTTGATCGCACCCAGGGCTTTGTCGACGATTTCCATCGCCTGCTGGGCGCCCTTCACGGTGCTGACGTCCAGGTCGCTGGCGTACTTAGCGGCCGGCGCGGCAGTCGAGGCGGTGAAGGTCGGCGCGGTGGCGCCGGTCCAGGTGCCCGGGGTCGCGGTGATGGCCTTGAACGAGCCATCGGCGTTGACGCTGTCCTTGACCGAGGTCAGGGTCACGCCGGTGGTGCCGTTCACTTCCGCGAACACGCCGGTCTCGCCGATCTTGGCGTTGATCGCGGTCACCAGTGCTTCACGCGAGGCCTTGCCGGTGGCAGCGGCGTCGGCGCCCTGCTTGACCGAGACATCGGCAATGGCCACGCCATTGATGGACAGGCCGCTGGTGCTGAAATCAGCGTTGGTGCCCGGGTCGGCCAGGGCCAGCGAGTTGGTGTCGAACTTGGCGCCGCCCAGGGCATTGGCCTTGGCATCGATGGTCTTGTCGATGGCGATGGCCTGGCCGGCGTTGGCGCCGACCTGGAACAGCTGGCTGGAGAACGAACCGTCCAGCAGCTTGGTGCCGTTGAAGTCCGACTGCTTGGCGACGCGGTCGATTTCCGAGACCAGCTGGGTCACTTCGGCCTGCAGTGCCTTGCGGTCGCTGGCCGAGTTGGTGGCGTTGGAGGCCTGCACCGACAGCTCGCGGACGCGCTGCAGGTTGTTGCCGATTTCGGTCAGCGAACCTTCGGCGACCTGGGCCAGCGAGATACCGTCGTTGGCATTGCGGATGGCGACGTCGGTACCGCGGATCTGCGTGCCGAAGCGCTCGGAGATCGCCAGACCGGCGGCGTCGTCCTTGGCGCTGTTGATGCGCGAACCGGAGGACAGGCGCTGGATGGTGGTAGCCAGCGAGCTGCCGCTGGTGCTCAGGTTACGCTGAGCATTCAACGACATCGTATTGGTGTTGATGACTTGTGCCATGAGGAGAGGTCCTTGAGCGGTTGCACGTGAGTTGGGTTAGACGCCCCCGACGTGCCCCGGGGGCGGCTCATGTCAGCGCTGCAACAGGCTGAGCACGTTCTGCGGTACCTGGTTGGCCTGGGCCAGCATGGCCGTACCGGCCTGCTGCAGGATCTGGGTGCGGGTCAGTTCGGCGGTTTCCTTGGCGAAGTCGGTATCGCGGATGCGGCTGCGCGATGCGGACAGGTTCTCCGAGGAGGTCTGCAGGTTGGCCACCACCGAGGTGAAGCGGTTCTGGATCGCACCGAGGTCGGCGCGGACGCTGTTGACCGATTCCAGGGCCTTGTCGACGATCGACATCGCCTTCTGTGCGCCTTCGGCGGTGGTGACGTTCAGGTCCTTGACGAAGCTGGCCGCTGCACCGGTCAGGGTGCCGCCGTTGGTGCTGGTCTCGGTCAGGCCCAGGCCGGCGATGGTCGCGGCGGTGGCGCCGGCCGGCGGGGTCGCCGCGCTGACACCCAGGGCGAAGGTCTGGCCATCCTTGACCGAGGCCAGGCTGATGACGCCGGCATTGACCGAGGCAACCACGCCGGTTTCACCCAGCTTGTTGTTGATCGCCGCCGCGGTGGCCGAGGTGATCGACTCGCCGGCCTTCACCGTGAAGTCGCTGATGGTGACCGTGGTGGCGGTGCCGCCCGGCGGGGTTACCGAGACCTGCAGGCCGGAGTAGGTGGTGTCGGCGGTGGCCTTGTCGGCCGCTGCCAGGCTGGTGCCGGTGTAGCCGTTGGCGAAGGTGGCCGCGCCCAGCGAATCCGCCTTGGCGTTGACCACGCTGTTGATGGCGATGGCCTGGCCGGCGTTGGCGCCGACCTGGAACAGCTGGCTGGTGAAGCTGCCGTCCAGCAGCTTGGTGCCGTTGAAGTCGGCCTGCTTGGCGACGCGGTCGATCTCGCTGACCAGCTGGGTCACTTCAGCCTGCAGGGCCTTGCGGTCGCTGGCCGAGTTGGTGGCGTTGGACGCCTGCACACCCAGTTCGCGGATGCGCTGCAGGTTGTTGCCGACTTCATTCAGCGAACCCTCGGCGACCTGGGCCAGCGAGATGCCGTCGTTGGCGTTGCGGATGGCCACGTCCAGACCACGGATCTGGGTGGTGAAGCGCTCGCTGATGGCCAGGCCGGCCGCGTCGTCCTTCGCGCTGTTGATGCGCAGGCCGGACGAGAGGCGCTGGATGGTGGTAGCGAGCGAGCTGCCGCTGGTGCTCAGGTTGCGCTGAGCGTTGAGCGACATCGTATTGGTGTTGATTACCTGTGCCATGGGGTCGTCTCCTCTTATATGGAACCCGTTGGTGAATGAAACGAAGCGCCGCCTGTTTTTTTGTGTGGCTGTGTGCTTCGCTGTTGCCAAATGAATAACGGCGCTTTGTCAACAACCTTTAGCCGTGAATTCCGCTGGAGCCAGAATTCGTTGCCGGAAGCTGTTTTTCCGGGGTTTTTCAGCCTTGGTCGGGCGTGAAGGCGACCCCGGAAGGGGCGGTTGGGCATGCCCAACCAGCGCTGATGAAGGTATCGGCGGGGCAGGGCCGGGCTTGATGGGAAATCACGGAAAATGCGCCGGGGCACCTATCCGGAAGCGCCGGGCCACGCCCGGCGAGCGCGATGGAATGGGCACGCAGAAACGAAAAAGGCCGCGATGCAGGGCATCGCGGCCTTCAGAGGGTGGCGCTTGGGAAGCGTCAGCGGAGCTTGTTGAACAGCGACATCGACTGCATCTGCGAGAAGATCGTCTGCGCCGCCTGCAGCGCGGTGCTCTGCAGCTGGTACTGGCTCAGTGCATCGGCGTAATCCAGGTCACGCATCTGCGACAGCGTGGTCTTCAGGGTCACGCCATTGGCCTCACGCATGTCGGCCGCGTTGTCCAGCGCCTTCAACTGTGCACCGCCTGCGGCACGCGAATCGATCATCCGCTCGGACGCGCGTGCCACGTCGCGCAATGCACTCTGCAGCTGGTTCTGCTGCGCGGTCATCTGCGCGGTGGTGCCGGTGTCGGCGCCCAGCGCTGCCACCAGGTTGTCCATGGTGGCGAAGATGTCGCGGCTGCTGGCGGCCTGTACGTTGAAACTGTCGCCCGCCGCCGGTGCGCCCGTGATGCGCAGGCGCACACCGTTCACTTCCAGATCGTCGCCAGCCTTGTAGGTACCGGTGCCGGTCACGTTGCCCGCACCGTCCACCACCTCGTACTGGTTGCCGGTGGTGAAGCGGACGCTGAAGCCCTGGCCGTTCCAGCTGTCGCTGCCATCGCGGGTGACGTTGGTCAGCACGCCGTTGCCGGTGTTGCCGGCCGCGGCGCTGCCGTCAACGAAGCCATCGCCGGTGGGAATGCGCATGAAGATCTCGCTGCCGGGCAGGGCATCGCGCACGTAGGTATCGGGGCCGACTTCGATCTGGCGCTGGGTCTGGTCGCCGCGGTAGACCACCTTGCCGTTGATCTTGGCAAACGGCGGGTCGCCGTCGTTGGTACCACCGAACACGTAGCGACCGGTGCCATCGTCGGCGTTGGCCAGCGACAGCAGGCCATCACGGATCTGGTTGACTTCGGTGATCAGCGTTTTCTTGTCAGCCGCGCTCAGCGCTGGATTGCTGGCCTGGATGGTCAGATCGTTGACGCGTGCCATCAGGTCGTTGACCTGCGCAAGGGTGTTTTCCTGCACGCCCAGGCGGTTCTGCACGTTGCCGGCGTTGAGCTTCATGCGGTCCAGTGCGGCCAGGCTGCGGTCAAGGCCGACCGCAGTGCCGGCGGCAACCGGATCGTCCTTGGCGCTGACGATCTTGCTGCCGGTGGCGATCTGCTGCTCCAGGTGGCTGAGCTTGGCCTGCTTGGCCATCATCAGCGACACGGACTGGTTGAACATCATGCTGGTGGAGATACGGCTGCTCATCGGCGGACGGCTCCCAGGATGGTCTGGAACATGCTGTCGGCGGTGGAGATCAGCTGCGAGGCGGCCTGGTAGGCCTGCTGCAGGCGCAGCATGTCGGCGGCTTCCTCGTCCAGGTTCACGCCGGAGATTTCATCGCGGGCTTCCTGCGCCTTGTCATTGATCACCAGCTGCGCGTCGAGCGAGTACTCGGCCGAGCGTGCGGCGGCGCCGACCTGGGTGGTCAGGCCACCCAGCGCACCGTTCAGTGTCACCGTTCCGGCGTTGAACGCCTTCGCGCTTTCCACCTTGGCCAGCTTGGAGGCGTTGCTGTTGTCCGACGAACCGGCCGGGGTCGGGGTGATGTTGAAGGTATCGCCCACCTTCGGTGCACCGTCCAGCACGAAGCTCCAGCCGTTGGCACTGATGGTCTGGCCGGGCGTGTAGGTCTGCGGCGGGCCACCGTCGATGGTGTAGGTGGTGGCCGAGGTGAACACGATCGCCGACGGATTGCGCAGATTGGCGTTGGTCGAATCGGTGACGGTGACGCCGCTCAGCTTGCCGGTACCGGTATTGGCGGTGGCGGCCGCGCCCTTCACCGCTGCAGCGGCGGCGATGCGCGACGGATCGGTGATCGCCACTTCCATGCTGCCGGCCACGCCAGCGGTCGGCTGCAGCAGGAAGCGGTCATTTGCAGCCGGCGTGCCGCCGACGACCAGCTTGACGCCGTTGATCAGCAGCGGATCGGCGGCGGTGCCGGTTCCGGTCAGCGGAATGCTGGCGCCGGTGTCGGCGCGGCTGGCCTTCCAGTTGGTGCCATCGAACTGCAGCACCACGTTCTGCGCATCCAGCTTGCCCAGGTCGCCGTAGGTCGCGCTGAGGCTGGCGGTGCCGGTATTGCTGTTGTTGCCGGTGACGCGCGGGTTGCCGATGTTGAAGAAGTCCCCGCCCATCTGGCCATACAGGTCGACGCCCTGGTGGTGCGCCTGGTTGAAGGTTTCGGCCAGGCCCACCGCCAGCTTGCCCAGTTCGGCCTGGGCAGGGGTCAGCACGGTGTCGCGGAACTCCAGCAGGCCACCGATCTGGCCGCCAACCGCCTTCGGGTCGAGGCGGATGGTGTTGCCCTGGGTCTCCAGCGCCAGCTGCAGGCGCTCGGGCTGGTACGGGTCGGCCACGGTGGTGACCTTGGTCGCCGTGGTACCCACCACCAGCGCGTTGCCGCCGGCGGTGTAGACATTCATGATGCCGCCGTCCTGGATCACCGCCGTGCCACCGGTGTAGCCGATCAGCTGGGTGATCAGCTGGTCGCGGCGGTCGAGCAGGTCGGGTGCGGCAGAGGCGATGTTGGTGCCGATGGCGCCGTTGATCTGCGCGATTTCCTGCGCCAGGCGGTTGACCTCGGTGGCACCGGCCAGCAGGCCGTTGTTGACCTCGCTGTTGAGGTTGTTCAGGTGGGTGTTGAGCTGCACGAAGCGGTTGGCCAACGCCTTGCCGCCGTCGAGCATGCTCTGGCGGTCGGCGGTGCCGGCCGCGTTGGACGACAGGCCGCTGACCGAATCGAAGAAGTTCGACCAGACGCCGGCCACATTGGTGGCCGGGTCGGAAACCAGCGCATTGACGCGGTCGGCCATGCCCGAAAGCTGCTTCAGGCGCGCCAGTTCACCGCTGCTGTCGAGCAGGCGCGAGATCGCCAGCTGGTCGGCCGTGCGGCGGATGTCGGTGATGCGGGTGCCGTTGCCGACCGTGCCATAGCCGTAGTTCTGTGGATCGGCGGTGGCGAAGTTGACCTTCTGCCGGCTGTAGCCGGGCGTATTGAGGTTGGCCACGTTGTGGCTGGTGGTCGCCAACGCACGCTGGAAGGCGAGCAGGGCACCGGTACCGGTGGAAAGTACGCTGGACATGGTGTTCCTCAACGACGAGTGATACCCAGCGCCGCGGTCGCGGTGCTGGCGAAGGTCTGGCCAAGGCGCGAGCCGGCGTCGGCCACGGCGGCCACGGCGCGCTCGATGGTCGGGCCACCGGCGATCGCGGCGATCTTGGCGGCGTAGCGCGGATCGGTGGCATAGCCGGCGCGCTGCAGGCCACGGGCGAAGCCCTGCACATCGGTGCCGGCCTGCAGGGCCTGCTGGTAGCGCGGGCTGGTCTTCAGCAGGCGCACGTAGTCGGCGAAGCTTTCGGCCGGCGAGCTGTAGGCGCGGAAGCTGGCGGTTTCGTTGCGGCGCACGCCATCCACGTATTCGTGGGTGCCGGCTTCAACGCGCTGGCCGCTCCAGCCGGTGGCCTTGATGCCGAACAGGTTGTGCGAGGTGCTGCCGTCGGACTGGCGGATGTGGCGCTTGCCCCAACCGGTTTCCAATGCGGCCTGGGCAACCAGCGCACGGGCATCCACGCCCAGTTCCCTGGCCGCGCTCTGCGCGTGCTGCCAGATGCTGGCGACGAAACCTTCCGGCGTGTGCGCGCCCAGCTGGGCCACGGCGGTGCGGGTGGCCAGCGCATCGGCCGGGCTGATGGCCGTGCCGCGATTGCTGGCCGTCGCCGACCACTGGTCGTTGTTGGCGGACCAGTCCTGGCCCTGCAGGTTGCCGATGTATGGATCTTCGGTGCCCAGCGAGCGGTGCAGGCTGCTGCTTTCGCGACCGGCGATCAGGTCCAGCGCCTGCTCCATCGGTGCCAGCGCTGCCTGTGCGCCGTGCTGTGCGCCGGCCGCCATCTGCTGCAGCATGCGCACGGCCTGGCTGCCATCTTCCAGCGGCAGCGAGGGTGCGGGCTTGGCCGGCGCGTTGAGTTGATAGGCGCGGCTGGCCTTGGCCGGGTCCACGCGGGTATCCAGCGCCGGGCCTTCGGCGGCCTGGCCGGACAGCTGGCGGGTGATCATGCCGGACAGGCCGAGCCCCTTGCCGCGGGTCATCGCCTCGGCAATCTTCTGGTCGTACATGTCGCGGAACATCTTGTTCTCGCCGGGAAACAGCGAGTCGCCGAAGCTGGCATCGCGCATGCTCTTGACCAGCATCTGTGCGAACTGGCCTTCCAGCTGGCGCGCGACCTTGTCGATCTTGGCCGGGTCGTTCTGCTGCGCCGGGTGCAGGTCGAATGCGGGATTGATGCGCATGTCAGATCACCTCGAGCTCGGCACTCAATGCGCCAGCCTGCTTCAGGGCTTCCAGGATCGCGATCAGGTCGCCCGGTGCCGCGCCCACGGCGTTCACCGCGTGCACGATCTCGTCCAGGGTGGTGCCGCCGCTGAACTTGAACATGCGGCTGCCGTCGTTGGTGGCGGTGATGGTCGACTGCGGGCTGGCCACGGTGCGGCCGCCGGACAGGGCATTGGGCTGGCTGACATTGGTGTTCTCCTGGATCGTCACCGTCAGCGAGCCATGCGCGATCGCCGCCGGGCCGACCCGCACCTGCTGGCCGATGACCACGGTGCCGGTACGCGAATTGACCACCACCTTGGCCGGGGCGCTGCCGGGGGTCAGCTCCAGGTTCTCGATGCGCGCCAGCAGGCCGATGCGTGCGCCCGGATCGGTTGGCGCAGTCACCGCCACGGTCACGCCGTCAACCGCACGTGCCGCACCCTCGCCGAACGCATTGTTGAGCGCGGCGACCATGCGCGAGACCGTGGTGAAATCGTTGTTGTGCAGGTTCAGGGTGATGTCGCCGCCATTGGCGAGTGGATCGGGCAGGGCACGTTCAACCGTGGCGCCATTGGGAATGCGGCCGACGCTGGGCACGTTCACCGAGACGCGCGAGCCATCCTTGCCCTGTGCACCAAAGCCGCCGACGATCAGGTTGCCCTGCGCGATGGCATAGATCTGGCCGTCGGCGCCGCGCAGCGGGGCCATCAGCAGCGAACCACCACGCAGGGACACTGCGTTGCCGATCGAGGACACGGTGATGTCGATCGGCTGGCCCGGCTTGGCGAACGGCGGCAGTTCGGCATGGATGGCGACGGCCGCCACGTTCTTCAGCTGCGGATTGACGTTCGCTGGCACGTTCACGCCCAGCTCGCCGAGCAGGTTCTTCAGGCTCTGCACGGTGAAGGGCGCCTGGCTGGTGCGGTCGCCGCTGCCGTCCAGGCCGACCACCAGGCCGTAGCCCACCAGGGCATTGCCACGCACGCCGCCGACCTGGGCCAGGTCCTTGATGCGCTCGGCACTGGCCGGTGCCACCATCGCGAAGACCATGAACACGCCACAGTAGAGCGACGCCATGCGTCGCTGCCAGGAAGAAGAGGAGAAGAGTTTCATGGCCATACTCAGAACGGCGTCAGGCCGGAGTTGAAGAAGCGGCTCAGCCAGCCCATCGCGTTGGATTGCGCGACCGGGCCGCGGCCGCCGTAGACGATGCGGGCTTCGGCCACGCGGCTGGAAGGAATGGTGTTGTCCTGGCTGATGTCACCCGGGCGCACGATGCCCTGCACCTGCACCAGTTCATCGCCCTGGTTCAGCCGCAGGTTCTTCTGCCCCTGTACCACCAGGTTGCCGTTGGGCAGGCGCTGGATCACCGTGACCGTGACACTGCCCTGCAGGCGGTTGCTCTGCGCGCTGTTGCCCTTGCCGGTGAAGTCACGCTTGCCCGCCGCCGTGGCACTGAGGATGTCCTTGCCGCCCAGGGTGACCGGTGCGCCGAGGATGGACGGGGTGCCCAGACTCAGGTTGGATTCCTTGTTGGTGGCGGTGTTGGCACTGGTCTGCGCGGTGGTGTTTTCCAGCAGGGTGATGGTCAGCAGGTCGCCGACATCGCGTGCGCGGCGGTCCGAGTACAGCTGCAGGGTCGGGCCGGCGGCGTAGATCGCACCGGCGGTCGGCGCGGCCTGCGGCGGCATGATCGGCTGGATCGGCGCCATCGCCGCGTAGGGGCGCACGTCGCCGGCGATCACGCAGCCACCGAGCAGGGCGACCACGGTGCAGGCGAGGGCAGTGCGGAGGAGTCTGGAAAGGGGCGACATGGCGGTTTCCCGGTTGGGCCGGTCAGATCTTGTTGTTGAGGTAGCCGAGCATGGAGTCGGTGGTGGAGATCGCCTTGGCATTCATTTCGTAGGCGCGCTGTGTTTCGATCATCGACACCAGCTCTTCGACCACATTGACGTTGCTGCCTTCCAGCGCGCCCTGCACCACGGTGCCGAGGCCGTTCAGGCCGGGGTTGCCGTTCTGTGCCGGGCCCGATGCCGTGGTTTCCAGGAACAGGTTCTCGCCGCGTGCCTGCAGGCCGGCCGGATTGACGAAGTCGGTCAGGGTCAGCGCACCCACTTCCACCGATGCAGCGTTGTCGGCCATCTTCACGCTGATGGTGCCGTCGCTGCCGATGGTCACCGACTGCGCGCCCTCGGGAATCTGGATGCCCGGCTGCACCGGGTAGCCGCTGTTGGTGACCAGCTCGCTGTCCTGGTTGATCTTGAACGAGCCATCACGGGTATAGGCCGAGCTGCCATCCGGCATCTGCACTTCGAAGAAGCCGCGGCCGTTGACCATCACGTCCAGCGCGCGGCCGGTCTGCTGCTGGCCACCCTGTTCGAAATTCTTGGCGGTGGCGACCACGCGCACACCGGTACCCAGCTGCAGGCCGGTCGGCAGCTGGGTCTGCGCCGACGAAGAGCCGCCTGGCTGGCGTACCTGCTGGTACAGCAGGTCCTCGAAGCTGGCACGGTCCTGCTTGAAGCCGGTGGTGTTGGTGTTGGCGAGGTTGTTGGAAACCACCGACATGCGCATCTGCTGCGCATCCAGTCCGGTTTTCGCGATCCACAATGCCTGGTTCATCTTCGGTGTCCTGTCTGGGTGAAGCCGGCCGCGCGATGCGGCCCTTGGTAACGGGTGTGCAAGCGGTGTGCCAGCGCCACGCCCGGGCGGCGCCGGAATTCCGTCAGCTGCCCAGGCGCAGCAGGCTGTTGACACTGCGCGCGTTGTCGTCGCCGTGTTTGATCACCTGCACCTGCATTTCGTACTGGCGCTGCAGCTGGATCATCTGCACCAGTGCGCCGGCGGCATCGACGTTGCTGCCTTCCAGCTGGCCGCTGTGCACGGCGGTACCCTGCGCCGGGGCGAACGGCTGGCGCGGGTCGGTGTTGCGGAACAGGCCATCCAGGCCACGCTCGAGGCGCTCGTCCGGCGCCTGCACCACCTTGATCCGGCCGATCTGCGCCATCGTCTGCGGGCCTTCACCCTGCGGGATGATCGAGATCGTGCCGTCGCCGCCGATCTCCATCGCCTGGTAGGGCGGGATGGCGATCGGGTTGTTGTTGTCATCCAGTACCGTGCGGCCGCCGGAGGTCACCAGCTGGCCGTTCGGGGTCACCGACAAGGCCGCGCCGCGCGTGTAGGCTTCGCTGCCATCGCTGGACTGCACCGCCAGCCAGGTGCCGCTCTGGAGCGCCAGATCCAGCGGTTTGCCGGTGATGTGCTGCGCGCCGGGCCGGCGGTTGAAGCCGGCGTCGACGTGCAGCGCATCCACCCGCGAGGCAAAGCCCGGGCCCTTGATCGGGAAGGCTTCGGTGTTGGCCAGCGCTTCCTTGAAGCCAGGGGTGTCCGAGTTGGCGAGGTTGTGGCTGAGCGTTCCCTGCGCCTGCAGGGAGGCGCGGGCACCGGTCATCGCCACGTAAAGGGCTTTATCCATGCGGGGAGTTCCGTGACAGGGTCAGCAGCTCATCAACGGATGTTGATGACGGTCTGGGTGATCTGGTCCTGCGTGGTGATCATCTGCGCGTTGGCCTGGAAGTTGCGCTGCGCGGTGATCATGTTGACCAGCTGCTCGGTGAGATCGACGGTGGACGCTTCCAGCGAGCCGGCCTGGATCTTGCCGAGGTTGGAGGTGTCCGGCATGCCGGTGCGCGGCGTGCCCGATTCGAAGGTCTCCACCCACAGGTTGTTGCCCTTCGATTCCAGGCCCTGCGTGTTGTTGAAGGTGGTCAGTGCGACCTGGCCCAGCGGCTTGTCGTCGCCGTTGGAATAGCGCGCGTAGACCACGCCGGATTCGGATACAGTCACTTCGTTGAGCTTGCCGGCGGCATAGCCGTCCTGCTGTGTGTTGCGCAGCGCGAACTTCTCGCCGTACTGGGTCGAGCCGCTGATATCCAGCGTCATGTTCAACTGGCCGGCACCGGTGGTCGGGGTGAAGGTGCCGAGGCTGACCTTGCCGTTGGCCGGTGCGACCAGCTTGCCGCTGTTGTCGAAGGTGACCGGGGTCGGTGCACCGGCCGGCTGGCCATCGACATAGTTGCGCACGGTCCATTCGTTGGGGTTGGCGCCCTTCACGAAGTACGAGACCTGGATGTGGCTCACGCCCAGTGAGTCGTACACGGTGATGCCACCGCTGGAGTGGTTGTAGCTGTTCGAATCGGCCGGGTCGAAGGTCGCCACGGTCGGCTGCTTGGCGTTGGCCGGCAGGGTGAAGCCAACCTTCACTTCGCTGGTCTGCTTCGGCGGGCTGTCGGTGGTCAGCAGCTGCAGGTCGACCAGGCGGCCGGCATCGAAGTTGGTGCCATCGGCATTCGGTGCGAACACCTGCAGGCGCGCACCCTGCGGATTGACCACGTAACCGGCGGAGTCGGTCTGGAAGTTGCCGGCACGCGAGTACACGCGCGAACCATTCATGTTCATGGTGAAGAAGCCTTCACCGGAAATGGCCATGTCCAGGCTGCGCCCGGTCTGCTCGTTGTGGCCCTGGATGAACTGCTGGGCGACGTTGGAAACGCGCACGCCCGAGCCGGTCTGGTTCTTCGACAGGCCGTAGCTGGTCGAAGCGAACAGGTCGGCGAACTCCGCGCGCGACTGCTTGAAGCCGGTGGTGTTGACGTTGGCGACGTTGTTGGCGGTGACGCTCAGGTCGGTGTTGGCGGCATTGATGCCGGACAGCGAGACATTGAAGCCCATGGGATGCTCCTGGTCGATGCGGAATGTGCGGCTCAGCTGACGCGGAGCACGTAGTCGATCGGGGCCGTGCCCAGGCCCTTGAGGTTCAGGTACAGGCCGTCGGAACCGACGGTCACGCTCTCCACCGGCGCCTGTACGTAGGTGGACAGCTTGGTGCTCTTGCCGGCGGTGTCGACATGGTTGGCGACGACGGAGTACTTGCCCGGCTCCATGCGCTTGCCATTGGCATCCTTGCCGTCCCACTGGAAGGCGGTTTCGCCGGCGGCCTTGGCTTCCACGCTCAGCGAGGTGACCTTGGCGCCGTTGGCATCGGTGATATCCACGGTGATGATGCCGGCCGACGGTGCGGCCACCGTGCCTTCGACATTGCCTTCCTTCTCCAGTACCAGCTTTTCCGACGGCACCAGCACCTGGTGGCCAACCAGCGCCGCGCCACGCAGCACCTGGTCGCTGGCCATCGATTCCTGGAAGCCCTTCACCGTCTTGTTCAGATCGGTGATGCCCTGCACGGTGGACATCTGCGCCATCTGCGCGACCATCTGCGTGTTGTCCATCGGCTTCAGCGGATCCTGGTGCTGCAGCTGCTCGGTCATCAGGCGCAGGAAGTCGGCCTGGTCGAGCGTGTTCTTCTTTTTCGTGGCGTTGCTGTTGGGGGCGTTCAGGCCCAGCGCGGAATAGACGTCCTGGCTGGTCTGGTTGTTGACGGCGGTGGTCATGGCGGTATCCGGTGCTGCGGGCCTCAGCGGCCCATGGTCAGGGTGGCCAGGGCCAGTTCCTTGGCGGTAGTCAACATTTCCACGCCGGCCTGGTAATTGCGCGAGGTCGAGATCAGGTTGACCATCTGCGCCACCGGATCGACGTCGGGCTGGTAGATGTAGCCATCGGCGTCGGCCAGCGGGTGGCCCGGCTCGTAGCGCTTGATCGGCGCGGCCTCGCTCTGGGTGATCTCCTTCACCTTCACCGAGGTGATGTTCGGATCGCTCTTGCTGGTGACCGCCTGGAAGATCGGTTCCAGCGGCTTGTACACGGCGTCGGCGGAACCGGCGACGGTGTCGGCGTTGGAGAGGTTGGAGGCGATGGTGCTCATGCGCACCGACTGCGCCTGTAGCGCGGAGCCGGCGATATCGAAGATCGGCAGGTTGCTCATGGCTCACTGCCCCGTGATCGCGGTCAGCATGGAACGCACCTTGCTCTCGACGAAGCTGAGCGAGGCGCGGTATTCCAGTGCGGCGCGGCCATAGGCGGCACGCTCGGCATCGGGGTCGACGGTGTTGCCGTCCAGGCTGGGCTGCACGCCTTCGCGCGCGATCTGGAACGGGTTCAGGCCACTACTGATCTCGTAGTGCTGCTCATGGGTGGTGGCCATCAGGCCATTGGCATCCTGCCCCTGGGCATGGCGCAGGGCGGCATCGAAGTCCAGGTCCTGGGCCTTGTAGCCGGGAGTGTCGGCATTGCCGAGGTTGCTGGCGATCAGCTTCATCCGCTGTTCGCGCAACGGCATGGCCTGGGCGTGGACGCCCAGGTAGTCGGTAATCAGGTTGCGCACGGTGCACTCCCACGGGAACGTTGCCCGGGAAGCTGCAAGGGGTGTGCCAAAGGCGTGGGGTCAGATCCCCGCAGGGGCTCTGACCCCGTGGTTGACGCATTGCGATGCGGGGTCGGAGCCCGTTCCGGGATCCGACCCCTCGGCGGGCCTTACGCCGCCAGCGCGACCTTGCGCAGGCGGTCCAGCACGAAATCGGCCAGCTCGTGCGGCGAGTACTTGGCGACGAAGGCGTTGGCACCCACGCGCTCAACCATGGCGTTGTTGAAGACGCCCGACAGCGAGGTGTGCAGCAGCACGTATAGGCCGGCCAGGCCCGGGTGGCGCCGGATTTCCGTCGTCAGCGTGTAGCCATCCATGGCCGGCATCTCGATGTCCGAGATGACCATGGCATAGCGCTCGGCCGGGTTCTCGCCCGAGGCGTGGACCTGCAGCAGGTGGTCCAGCGCCTGCTTGCCGTCGGAAAGCAGGGTGGCACCCACGCCCAGCTGGTCCAGCACGCTGCGGATCTGCTGGCGGGCCACGCGCGAGTCGTCCACCACCAGCACCTGCAGTTGCGGGCCATCGGCGGGCATGGCCATTGCCGGGTCGAGTACCGCTTCTCCGCGCACCTGGGCGATATCGGCCAGCACGCTCTCAACGTCGATCACCTGGATCAGCTCACCCTGGAAGCGGGTCACCGCGGTCAGGTAGCTCGACTCGGCGCCCAGCTCCGGCGGCGGGTGGATGTCTTCCACCGCGATGTTGACGATGCGTTCGACGCCGCTGACCAGGAAGCCCTGGATCGAGCGGTTGAATTCGGTGACGACCAGGTAGCCCGGCGATGTGTCCGCATCGGGCTCGCGCTCGGGGTGACCGATCGCCAGGCCGAGGTCCAGCACCGGTACCGAGCGGCCGCGCACGTCGGCCACGCCGGAAAACTGGCTGGGCAGGCCGGGCACCTGGAACAGCTCCGGGCGCCGCAGGACTTCCTGCACCTTGAAGACATTGACGCCAAAAAGCTGACGTCCGCCGAGACGGAACAGCAGCAGCGCCAGGCGGTTGTGGCCGGCCAGTCGGGTCCGCTGGTCGATCCGGTTGAGCAGGTCATGGGACATGGCTGCTGTATCGGCGTGGTGGGTACGGAACTTGAGCGCTTTTGCAGCGTCGAGCCATGCTCGACTCTACAAAAGGCGGCCCCGTCGATCTGGCACACCCCTTGCACGCACCTGGGCCAGATCCTTTCGACAGGAGGCGCCATGCGCCGGGTCACATCCCTATTCGCCATCGCGCTCGCCGTGGCCGCGCCGTGGGCGACCGCTGCGGACTGGCAGCCGGTGGCCAGCATCCGCACCGCGGCGCTGTCGACACTGCCGGCCGGCAGTGAAGGCGAGGCGCAGGTGGCCGATGCGCTGCGCCTGCCGAAATGCGGCGGCGCGTTGCAGGTGCAGCCCACGGCCAACACCACGGTGGAGGTCAGCTGTCCCGATGCGGGCGGCTGGCGCCTGTTCGTGCCGGTGAAGGTGCGGCGCAACCAGACCGTGCTGGTGCTCAACCGCGGAATCGGCACTGGAGAAACCCTCACTGCCGCCGATATCACCACTGCCCAGCGTGACGCTGCCCGGATTGCCGGCGCGGTGCTGTCCGATCCCAATGCGGCGATCGGCCGCATCGCCCGCCGTCCGTTGCAGGCCGGAGCCCTGCTGTCGAACAACGATCTGGTGGTCCAGCGTCTCATCAAGCGAGGAGACAATGTGGCCCTGGTGTCGCGCCGCGGCTCGGTCGAGGTCCGCATTGCCGGCCGTGCGATGGGTGATGCGGGTGAGAACGAACGGGTTTCGGTCGAGAACCTGTCCTCGCGGCGGATCGTGCAGGGCACGGTCGATGCCGCAGGTGACGTAATCGTGGCGCGTTGAATTACCGCAAAATATCCCTAAAGATCACGGCCCTGCGGCCGTTATCCCTTGTGAACGGCAACTCCAGGACACCCCATGAGCCAGAAAATCGACGGCAACCTGCAGGTCCCCCAGGCACTGCGCAGCGTGACGACCCCGGCCAACAAGCCCGGCGTCAGCACCGATGCGGCGGCGCGCCCGGTCGAGGCGGCCGACAGCCTGCGCCTGACCGGCGAGGCCACCAGTCTGCAGGCCATCGAGCGTGAGCTGACCACCGCCCCGGCGATCGACGCCCAGCGCGTGGCGGCCGTGCGCGAGTCGCTGCAGAACGGCACCTACAAGATCAATCCGGACGCGATCGCATCGCGCATGCTCGATCTGGACCAGCAGCTGCACGGATGACTGCGGCGATGAGCGAGCCGCTGCAGCGTCTCGCCCAGGCCCTGGACGTTGAGCGCCAGGCCCTGGTCGAGCACGACGTGCACGCCCTGATCCGGGCCACTGGCGCCAAGCTGGAAGCGCTGCGTGCGCTGGAAGGCGCGCCACCGGTGGGCGAGGGCGAACAGCTGCAGGAACTGGCCGAGCGCAACCGCGCCAACGGCGTGCTGCTGTCGCGCCGCCGCCGCGAGGTGAACTGGGCGCTGCGCCAGCTCGGCCGCACCGAAGACGCCTCGGCCTACGATGCCAAGGGCCAGTCGCACACGGTCAGCATCGGCCGGCCACTCGCCGTCGCCTGACGCGACGGCGGTCGCACAACTCCTCCCGGCGGGCTGAAGCCCGCTGCATGACCGCGTATATTGGGCGCCTGTTCGAACGCCCCGAGTTGCCGTGTCCGCTGCCAACGCCCTGGTTACCGCCCCCCTTCCGCCGCAGCCGGTGCTGCAGGCCCTGCTTGAGCGCCTGCGCGAAGGCCTGCTGCTGTTCACCGATGACGGGCAGGTGGCCCTGGCCAATCCGGCCGCGCAGAACCTGCTGGCCAGTGGCGAGGACGGCGGGCTGCCGCCGCCGCAGCGGCTGCGCGAACTGCTGCCCCCCGATGCGCTGGAACAGGCTCGCCAGCACGGCCACTGGAATGGCAGCCTGCCGCTGGGCGAGGGCGTGGTCATCGCCCACCTGTACCATCATGGCCCGGTCGGCGAAGGGCATTTCCTGGCCCTGTTCCGCCACATCGAAGGGCAGGAAGACTACGAGCGCGAACTGCAGCAGCGCCACGCCGAGCTGCGCCAGGCCTACCTGCGCCTCAATGGCACCCAGGAAAAACTGCTGCAGTCCGAGAAGATGGCCTCGATCGGCCAGCTGGCCGCCGGCGTCGCGCACGAGATCAACAACCCGATCGGTTACGTGCACTCCAACCTGGGCAGCCTGCAGGAGTACCTGCGCAGCCTGTTCACCGTGATCGAAGCCTACGAGCGCGCCCTGCGCGCGCCGGACCCGAAGGCACTGATTCCGGAAATCGACGACATCCGTGACCGCCTGGACATCGATTTCATCAGCCGCGACCTGCCGCAGCTGATGGCGGAATCGCGCGAAGGCATCGAGCGCGTCACCCGCATCGTGCGTGACCTGAAGGACTTCTCGTATTCCGGCCGCGACGAGTCGTGGAAGCTGGTCGACCTGCACGCGGGCCTGGAATCGACCATCAACATCATCTGGAACGAACTCAAGTACAAGGTCACCCTGGTGCGCGAGTTTGGCCAGTTGCCGCTGGTGGAGTGCCTGCCGTCGGAGTTGAACCAGGTCTACATGAACCTGCTGCTCAACGCCGGCCATGCCATCGCCGAGCGCGGCACGATCACCGTGCGCACCGGCGTCGATGGCGATCACGTGTGGGTTGAATTCGAAGACACCGGCGGCGGCATCTCGCCGGAACTGCGCCAGCGCATCTTCGACCCGTTCTTCACCACCAAGCCGGTGGGCAGCGGCACCGGCCTGGGCCTGTCGATCTCCTACAGCATCATCAACAAGCACCACGGCCGCATCGACCTGGACAGCACCCCGGGCGTGGGCTCGCGCTTCCGCGTGGTGCTGCCGGTGAAGCAGCCGCGCTGACCGCACCTGGTAGTGCCGGCCGCTGGCCGGCAACCTCATCCAACCCGACACCCCAGAGCAGCCGGCCAGCGGCCGGCTCTACCGGAGGGGATCATCACCGCAGCGGCCGATCCTCGCCACCATCCCCGGTTTCCACCGGCGCCGGCCCGGCATTGCTGCGGCGCTGTTCCTCGTAGGTGCGGAACGCCTGGTGGATGTGCTTGCGCAGCTCGTCGTCGTTCCACGGCTTGGTCAGGAAGCGGTAGATCGCGCCGCGGTTGATCGCGTCGGTCACCGTGTTCAGATCGGTATAGCCCGACAGCACCAGGCGGATCGTGTCCGGGTACAGCATCTTCACCCGGCCCAGGAACTCGGTACCGCTCATGTCGCTCATGCGCTGGTCGGACAGGATCACCTGCACGTCGTTGATCGCCAGCAGGTCGAACGCATCGCGTACGTTGCCGGCCGCCAGGATCCGGTAGCCGTCGCGGCGGAACAGGCGCACCAGCGAGCGCAGCACGTTTTCCTCATCGTCCAGCAGCAGCAGCGTACGGTCCGGGCGCGTCTCGGCGAAGGCCTCCGGACGCAGGTAGCGGCGGCGCAGGGTCATGCCGGCGGCATCGGCCGACATCGGTTCGCCGAACAGGTAGCCCTGGAACACATCGCAGTCGTTGCGGCGCAGGAAACCCAGCTGGGCCTGCGATTCCACGCCGTTGGCGATCACGGTCATGCCCAGCTGGTGGCCCATGGCGATGATCGCGCGGGCGATGGCCGCCTCGCGGTTGCCGGCCGGCGCGCTCTTGATGAAGCTGCGGTCGATCTTCAGCTTGTCCACCGGGTAGCGCACCAGCGCGCTGAGGCTGGAGTCGCCGGTGCCGAAGTTGTCCAGGCTCAGGCTGATGCCTTCGTTGCGCAGGTTGGCCAGCGTTTCATGGACGAAATTGACGTTGTTGGTCAACGCACTCTCGTTGATTTCCAGCGTCAGCATCTGCGCAGGTACGCCCGCCGCCTGCAGCAGGGACATCACCTCGGCGAAGAAGTTCGGCCGCAGCAGCTGCAGGGTGGATACGTTCACCGCGATGGTGAAGTCATCGAAGCCCTGGTCGCGCCACAACCGCGCCTGCTTCAACGCGCCTTCCAGCACCCAGGTGCCGATCTGCACGATGATGCCCAGCCGCTCGGCGGTGCGCATGAAGCGCTCCGGAACCAGCATGCCCAGGGTCGGCGACTGCCAGCGCAGCAGCGCTTCCATGCCCACCACGTGGCCGTCGCGGGCGCTCACCAGCGGCTGGTAGCGCAGTTTCAGCTCGCCATTGGGAATGGCATCAACAATCTGGCGCGCGATGATGCTCTCGCTGTGCGCGCTCGGCGGGGTGTCCACCGCATGGATGCGCACGGCATTGCCGCCTTCGCGGGCGGCCTGGTACAGCGCATCCTCGGCATGATCGAGCAGGCGCGACGTGCTGCTGGCATGCTCCGGGCACAGGCTTACGCCCAGCTTGCCGGTCATGAACAGCGTGTACGGCAGCACTGACAACGGCAGCTCCATCTGCTGGCGGATCTCTTCGGCGAAATCTTCCGGCAGCGGCAGATCCGCAGTGCGCGGCACCGCGATCAGGAATTCGTCGCTGCCATGCCGCCACAGCTTGCCGCGCCCGCGCAGGTAGGACTGCAGGCGCTGCGCCACCAGTACCAGCGCCTGGTCGCCCACTTCGGCACTCATGTTCTCGTTGACCGATGCGAAGTGGTCGATGTCCACGTGCATCAGCATCAGTGAGATGCCGCCGGAGGCCGCCTCGGCAACCATCGCCTGCAGCTCGGGGTTGCCGGCGCCAAGGCGGTCGGGGGCATCATCGATGCTGACCGGGGGCAGGTTGGGATTCCACATAGGCTCAGTATTCCGGTGAATCGACGGCAGCCATGCTGGCCGCCTGGTAGGGGAGGTGGACGTCGATCAGGGTGCCTTCGCCATGCGCGGATTCGATCCGCACGTGGCCACCGACGCTCTGTGCGCGCTCGCGCATCACGATCAGGCCCAGGCCGCGCGGGCCGTCCGGATCGAAGCCCTCGCCATCATCGCGGATCTGCAGGTGCAGGCCGCGCTGGCCGACGTCGCGCAGTTGCAGCAGTACCTGGCTGGCGCGTGCATGGCGCAGCGCATTGGTCAGGCTTTCCTGCGCGATGCGGAAGCAGGCTTGTTCGATGCTGTTGTCGGGGCGATGTGGCAACGGCTCGATCTCGGCCAGCAGCTCCACCGGGGAAGAGCGGAACAGCACACGCGCCTGCCAGCTCAGCGCTGCCTCCAGGCCCAGTGCATCCAGCTGCGGCGGGCGCAGCAGGGTGGAGATGTCGCGCAGTTTGGCCACGGTGGTGTCGGCCAGGCTGACGATCTGCGCCAGATCCTCGCCACGGCGCTTCGGATCGTCCTCATCCTGCGCCGCATGCGCCGACAGCTTGATCGCGGTGATGGCCTGGCCGATGTCATCGTGCAGGTCGCGCGAGATCGCACGACGCTCGTCCTCCTGCAGCGAGAACAGCCGCCCGGCCATCGCCTGCAGTTCGCGGTTGCTGGTTTCCAGCGCGCTGCGGGTGCGTTCGGAATCGCTCAGGTCGCGCACGATCAGCAGCTTGCAGTCGCGGCCGCCGTAGCGCACTTCGCCCACCGCCAGGCCGGCATGGAAGCTGCGGCCGTCGCCACGCTGCATGGCCACCACGCTGCTGTGGCCGGGCCCCAGGTGGGGTTGGCCGGCACGCAGCTGGCTGCGCACCCGCGGCAGGTCGGCGGCAGCGACCAGGGCCGACAGCGGCTCACCCAGCAGGGTGTGGCTGCCGTAGCCGAACAGGCCGGCGGCCCAGGCGTTGGCGTACAGCACATGCTCGTCGGAGAGGATCACCACACCGTCGGGCAGTACCCGCACCAGCTCGCGGAACTGTTCCTCGCGCTCGCGCAGCAGGCGCCGCGACTGCTCGCGCTCGGTCACGTCCTGCAGCGTGCCCAGCACACGGTTGCGGCCGGCTTCGTCGATACCGCTGGCCGCCCGCAGGTGCACCATCAATGCCCGGCCGTCCATCGACAGCAGCGGTAGCAGCACGTCCACCTGTACCGGCTCGCCGCAGCACAGTTCGGCCAGCAGCTGTTCGGTCTGGGTGGCCGTGGCCGGGTCGGCCGGCACCAGCAGCTCGTCGAAGCGGTGCCAACGGCGGGCCTCGGGCGGGCGGCGGCCGAGCAGGCGATAGACCTGGTTGGAGTAGCGGCCCAGCCCGGTGGACGGGTCCAGCTCCCAGGCGCCGATGCGGGCCAGCTCATGGGCTTCCTCCACCCGCGCCAGCGCCTGGTCGCGGCGCAGCTGGGCCAGATCCTCGGCGGTGCGGTCGATGGCGATCAGCAGGCGGGCGTTGTGGCCGTCGTAACTGATGGCGTTGGAACGCAGTTCCATCTGCCGCAGCGAGCCATCGCGCAGCTGCAACTGGGCGCGCAGGATGCACAGCTCCTCGGGTGCTTCGCGGATCGCCTCCAGCTTGGTCTGCAGCGCCTGGTCCTGGCCAGGCGGCCACAAGGCGTCGATGGTCTGTTCTAGCAGCTCGTCGCGGTCCCAGCCGAAGGCACTGCAGGCGGCAGGGTTGGCATCGAGGATCGCCAGCGTGTCCAGGTCGTAGACCAGGATCGGGCCGGGGTTGCCCTCGAACATCTGCCGCAGGCGCAGCTCGGAGGCCTGCTGGCGCGCATGGGTATGCAGCACGTGTTCGGCCAGCGGGCGCAGCAGCAGGTACAGCAGGCCCGCGCTGGCCAGCGCGAAGAACGAACCCTTCAGGCCCTGCCACAAGGCCGCCTGCTGCGGGTCCGGCACCAGCGCCTGCACCACGCTGTCGGTGGAGATCATCCAGGCCAGCGCCATCGCCAGGTAGCTCAGCACCACCCGGCGCCGGTCACGGCTCAGCGCCTGCGCCATCCGCGGGTCGGGAACTGGGGCGTTGCCGGTCGGTTCTGCGGGCATGGACGGGGCGGGTGAAAGGGGCGCCGGTCATCTTACCCCGCAGCGTGCCGTGACCACTCAATTATCCGCCGCAGGCGCCGTTAACCACTGCGTGCCCCGCTGACGGGCGTGTCATCCGGAGCAAGATCGCGTGGACCAAGGGATCATCGCCAGCCTGCTGCAGCACCCGCTTGCGTCGGCGCTGGTCATCGTCGACCGTACCGGGCGCCCACTGGCGGCCAACCCGGCTGCGCGCGAGCATGGCCTGCCAGCCACCGTGGCTGCCTATGCGCCGATGCTGGAAGATCTGCGCCTGATGGCGGCCGATGGCGGCATCGTGGCCTGCACGCTGCCGGGCGGCCCGCGTGGACACTACGACGGGCACCTGCGCGCCGTGCACGACGGCGCCGGCAATCTGCTGGCGTTCACCCTGAGCATTCCCGAGCCGGTGCCGGTCGACGGTGGCGGGCGCTGGGAGCTGGCACTGGACAGCGCCGGCCACAGCCTGTGGGACTGGGACATCCCCAGTGACCGCGTGGCGCGCACGCCGGCACTGGGCGACGAGACCGCCACCGAAATGCTGGCGCGCGTGCACAGCGAGGACATCGCCCAGGTGCGCGCCGCGCTGGATGAGCACCTGCGTGGGCGCAGCGAGCAGTACAGCGCGCAGTTCCGCTTCCGCCAGGCCGACGGGCAATGGCGGTGGGTGCTGGATCGCGGCCGCGTGGTCGCGCGCACCGCCGATGGCCAGCCATTGCGCATGGTCGGTACACATACCGACATCGAGCAGCAGAAGCAGCTCGAATCGCTGCTGCAGGAACAGCAGCTGCACTTGAGCGAGGCGCAGCGCATCGCCAGCATGGGCAGCTGGTCATTCGACCCCAACAGCGGCCACTTCTGGTGGTCGCCGGAACTGCGCTCGCTGCTGGCGCTGGAGCAGGGCGCCGTGCCCGGCCAGCGGCGCTGGCTGAAGCAGCTGCACCCGCGTTCCCGAGGTGCGCTGCGCGCAGCATGGCGGCGCCTGTGGCGTGACGGCCGGGCCGCCAATCTCGAGCTGGAGCTGACCCGCGGCCATGAACCTTCGCAGCATCTGCGCCTGTGGATGCAGCCGCTGCTGGACATGGACGGGCAGCCCAAGCGCCTGCTCGGCCAGGTGCAGAACATCACCGAGCAGCACCAGACCGACGCGTTGATCCGCTGGCGCACCGAGCTGCTCAACCGCGTTTCCGCGCTGGGCCGCATCGGCGGCTGCGAGATCGAGGTACAGACCCGGCACATGCAGTGGACCGAGGAGTGCTATCGCATCCATGGCCTGCGCAAGGAGCCGATCACCCTCGATCAGGCGATGGCGCTGTATACCGAAGACTCACGCGACGCGTTCGAGGCGGCGCTGGTCCGCATCGCCGGCGGCGGCCTGCCCGAGCAGCTGGACCTGTGCTTCTACCGCCAGTCCGGCCTGCGTGTCTGGGTGCAGGTGCTGATCGAGCTGGATCGTCGTGATGGCCTGCCGCCGCGCTTCGTGGTGCTGTTCCGTGACATCACCCGCGAGCGCGAGGCCAACGAGCGCATCGAGCTGCTGGCCCACTACGACCTGCTGACCGGCCTGCCCAATCGTGTGCTGCTCGGCGAACAGACCGCCGAAGCCATCGAGGAAGCGCGCGACCGCGGTACCTCGCTGGCGATGCTGTTCATCGACCTGGACGGCTTCAAGACCATCAACGACAGCTTCGGTCACGCCACCGGCGATGCGCTGCTGAAGGCCGCCGCTACCCGCCTGCACCAGAACCTGCGCAACAACGACCTGTTCGGCCGCTTCAGTGGCGACGAGTTCATCGTGGTGCTGCGCGACCTGGCCGAGCCGGAAGACGCGGGGCATGTCGCCCGCAAGCTGATTGCCTCGCTGGCCGAGCCGCTGCGCCGTGGCGAGACCACGTTGAAGGTCGGCGCCAGTGTCGGCATCGCGATGCTGGGCGATGCCCAGACCGACTTCGATTCACTGCTGCGTGCCGCCGACGCCGCCATGTACGCGGCCAAGGAAGCAGGACGCAACACCTACCAGTACTACAGCCAGGACGCATTGGCCCGCATCCAGCGCAAGCTGGAGCTGGAGCACGCGCTGCATGGCGCGATCGAGCGTGAAGAGTTCAGCCTGGCCTACCAGCCGCTGCTGCACGCGCACCAGGGCGAACCGCCGGCGATCGAAGCCCTGCTGCGCTGGCACCGGCCCGGCATCGGCTACTGCAGCCCGGCCGAGTTCATACCGATTGCCGAGAAGTGCGGTGAGATCGTCCGCATCGGCGACTGGGTGTTGAATGAAGCCTGCCGCCAGGCGACCGCGTGGGACCGCGCTGGACTGCGCTTCGACCGCATCGCCGTCAATGTATCGGCGGTGCAGCTGCGTGATCGTGGCTTCGCCGAACGCGTGATCGAGATCTGCCATGCCCACGGCTGGCCGCCGCAGCGGTTGGAGCTGGAGCTGACCGAGTCGGCGCTGATCCGTGACACCGACATCCTGCGGCATTGCTTCGACGTGCTGGAACGGCACGGCGTACCGCTGGCGGTGGACGACTTCGGTACCGGCTTCTCGAACCTCAATTACCTCAACCGTTTCCCGGTGGGGCGCCTGAAGATCGACCGCAGTTTCGTGCAGGGCATGCTGCATGATTCGGGCACGGCCGAAGTCACCCAGGCCATCGTGCACCTGGGCCACGCGCTGGGCATGAAAGTGGTGGCCGAAGGCGTGGAAACGCACCAGGAAGAAGACCTGCTGCGCCGCCAGGGTTGTGACGAGATCCAGGGCTACCTGTACTCGCGCCCGCTCAGCCCGCGCGACCTGGCACAGTGGCTGCGCCAGCAGCACCCCGCACCGATGCGTACCGACGCCAGCAGCGAAGCCGTGCTGGTGCGCTGACAGCCCGACGCTGGTGTAGCCCGGCTCTGGTGGGTGCCGATTTTGGTGGGTGCCGACCGTTGGTCGGCACGGATGCCCGCGCTCGCGATCATCCACGCATGGCGTGGATCTACTTCAGATACAGACACCTGCTCTGGTGGGTGCCGACCGTTGGTCGGCACTGATGCCCGCGCTTGCGATCATCCACGCATGGCGTGGATCTACTTCAGATACAGGCATCTGCTCTGGTGGGTGCCGACCGTTGGTCGGCACTGATGCCCGCGCTTGCGATCATCCACGCATGGCGTGGGTCTACTTCAGATACAGGCACCTGCTCTGGTGGGTGCCGACCGTTGGTCGGCACGGATGCCGGCACCTCGCGATCATCCACGCATGGCGTGGATCTACCTCGGAAACTCCGCCTTCAACTGCATGCGCAGCGCCTCGACGATGGCCGCGTAGCGTCGCTTCTGGACCAGATAGCTGGCCAGGAACAGCGGCAGCACCAGCAGCATGGGCGCCACCATCGGGCGCATCGCTACCAGCGGCAACAGCAGCAGTGACAGGATCGCCACGAACCAGCTGCACAGGCCGATCACCCGCACCTCGTGCCGTCGCGCGTTGAGTACGATACGACCGCGCATCACCGGGAAGTAGCGCAGGCCGAAGCTCGGCGCGAAGCTCTCGCGGAATGCCATGCTGCCGTCGGGGAGCGCATGGAAGGCCAGGTGCAGCCATTTGTCCTGCGGCAGGTCACGTTCCAGGCTGTCCAGCGAGAGCCGGGCCTGCATGGCCGGTGACGCCGAGATGCGCTCATTGAACAGGGTGATGCCCCAGCTGAAATAGCCGGCCACCCAAGCCATCAGAAGGACGGTCTCGATCAACAGTACTGCGATCAGGGCGATGGCCATCGGTCTTCCATGAGCGGGACCGGGGCATCATGCCACAGCGATTACGCCACGCTGGTAGATCCACGCCATGCGTGGATGTCGCAGCGAGATCCAGGTGCCACACCGGCAGATGAAAGCCACCCCCGCAAGTCGTGGATCTACCGGTTCATCAATGCGATGCCTGCGATCGAATAGCTGGCGATCAGCAGTCCGAACACATACGCCGCCACGATGATCAGCCAATACGTCACCGGCTCGATCTCCCGCCATGCATCAATGGTGCCGGCGCGGTGGTGGCTTAGATGGACATGCCCGGTATTGATCGCACTTGCCGCCATCCAGGCGCATAGAAAGGCCATCAGCATGAAGAGCAGGCTGCCGAACAGGAACGCGACAGGTCGATGCCGGGGCGGCCGCAAGGTGGCGTAGGCGGGACGCCAGGTGAAGGTGACCGCGATGAGCACCATCGCAGCAAATCCCAGCCAGGTCATGAACGTGGTGCTCATGCGACGACACTCCGTGTCCAGCCGTAGGGGGCGTGGGTGGATCATGCCATGGGTGTGGAACGGGTGGCGGTGAACGCCATCCACGCGTGGCGTGGATCTACTTCAGCGCTTCCCCATCCAACCCCAGGTCCCACGCCAGTCCCAGCAGCGCCTCATCCGCCCGCGACGGGCCAGGCCGCGCATCCGCCAGCTGCTGCAGCTCACGGATCTCCTCGCGTGCTACCTCTTCCAGCTGCTGCAGCTGCTCACGCACGCTCGCGTTGCGCGGGCGGTCGGTGTCGGCGAGGGAGGGCAGGGCACGGATCAGGGTCATGGTGCGCGTACAGGATGCATCCAACGGCAGGCTACAGGCAAAGGCCCCGGACGAACCGGGGCCTTGCGGGCTGCCGGCAACGGCAGCGGACATCAGGATCAGAACAGCTCGACCGTGCCAGCGCCCATGGTCTGCTGGGCGACCGGCTTGTGCGGCGGGCGCTCCCACTCACTGCGCAGTTCGCGCAGGCGGCTGCCGGTGCGCTGCAGGGCGGTGGCGATCTCTTCGTCGAACACGCCGCCATTGCGGTGCAGCAGTTCCTGCAGGGCCACCGCTTCGCGGTTGATCGCAGTCAGGCGGTCCAGGTGGGTGTGCACGCCGCCCAGCGCCTGGGTGGCAATGTCTTCGAACTGCAGGGCGCGCACGGCTTCGGCCACGCTGCCGTCGATCGAACGGGCGCACTCGGAGACTTCGCGCATGCCGTCGCCCAGCGAGGCATTGATCTGCGCGACGTTGTCGAGCATTGCCGCTGCTTCCTGGCGCGCTTCGCGGGAGCGGTCCATGTCACGCGAGGCCATGTGCGAGACCGTCTCGCGCACCTTGGCGATGGCGTCCTTGGAGCTGTGCGCCAGCTTGCGGATCTGCTCGTTGAAGGTGGTCGAGCGCTCGGACAGGTTGCGCACTTCGTCGGCGACAACCGCGAAGCCACGACCGGCTTCACCGGCACGCGCAGCTTCAATGGCAGCGTTCAGGGCCAGCAGGTTGGTCTGGTCGGCAATCGACTTGACGTCTTCCAGCAGCGCGAAGATGCCATCCAGGTGCTGCGCCATCTGGTCGATGTGCTGCACGGTGGTGCTGCTCTGGCCGCTCACCTGTTCCAGCGCTTCCACCAGCTGTTCCATGCGGTGGCTGGCGTGCTGGGCGAAACGGGCAACGTCGAGGCCGGCATTGCCTTCATCACCGGCGCGGTCGACGATGCGCGACAGGGCCTGGCTCTGCTGGCGCGACTTGCGGTTCATCGCATCGAAGCTGCCGCCCAGGCTGGACACGGCCTGGCGGATCAGGTCACGGGCGCGTTCCACTTCGCCGCGCGAGCCGTCGATTTCGTTGCCGACGAAGCTGCGCAGCTCGGTCAGCAGCTGGTCCTGCTCACGCAGGACACGGGCATGTTCCGGGGAGCGATGCGCCTGGGCGCGGGTGGTCCACCACGCAAAGCCGAGCCAGCTCAGCGTCATCGTGGTCAGGATCGCCCAGCGCAGGGCGGCCGGCCATTCGAAACCGATGGCGAAGGGGAGCAGCAGGGTCAGAGCCAGGGGGGCGGCCAGACGGATGAAAATGCGTGAGTACATGGACGTTCTCGGGAGGTGCACGGAGGATGTATCGGCCGTACCCCCTTTCTCTTTAACGTCGATGTGCCTCGAAGTGCATTCTGAATGCGCCGGTTTTCCGGCGCTGCCGGGCAACTCGGGGTCAAGCGGGGTCGGATCCCTTTTCCATGGAAAAGGGCTCTGACCCCATGGCCTCACGCCAGCAGGCGGTCCACGGCCTCGATCATCGCCTTGCGGCTGAACAGGAAGTCCCAGTAGCTGCCGCCCAGCTGGCGCCACAGCACCGCCGAGCGCACCGCGGCCAGCAGCAGGGCGCGGATCTCGGCGACCACACCGGCCTGGCCCAGGTAGTGCGGGTTGCCCTGCACCATCACCCGCGGCTTCAGGTGGCTGATGGTGTCGGCATACAGGCCGCCCAGATTGGCCAGTACGTCCGGGTGGCCACTGTCGCCCAGCTCGACGGCCTGGCGCTGGGCGCGCTCGATGCCCGAGGCGACCTTGTTCACGGTCGCCCCGTCCTGCACGAAGCGGCGCTCCAGCTGCAGCACCGACAGGGCCAGCTTGGGCAGGATCGGGTCCTGGCCCTGGCTGCGGAAGTAGTTGTGCAGCAGGCGCAGTCCGGCCTTCAGTGCATGGCGGTCACCGAACACCTCCTGCGGCGAGGACGCATCGACGCGGAACACGCTGTCCACGGCGGTGCGCACGGCGGCGGCGTCGGAATGGCCGGTATCGGCGATGCGGCGTACCTGCTGCAGGGCCTGGGCAATGCCGGCCAAGGCCAGGACGCGGTCGTCGACAGTGAAACTCATGCAGCGATTACCTCAAAAGGGGAAGGGGTGGTGCGCAGGCGCTGTTCCAGCGGCGCATCGGTGGCGGCGATCACCGCGCCGCCCAGGCAGACATCACCGTCATACAGCACCAGCGATTGACCAGGGGTAACGGCGCGCTGCGGGCGCGCAAAGGTGACCAGCACGCTGCCATCGTCCAGCACCTCGACCGTACACGGCTCGTCGGGCTGGCGGTAGCGGGTCTGGGCGGTGCATTCGAAGCGCCGTGCCGGCGGTGAGCCGGCGATCCAGTGCGCGGTTTCCGAACGCAGGCGGTCGGACAGCATCCATGGGCTGTCGCGGTCCTGGTCCACGTACAGCACGTTGCTGGCCACATCCTTGCCGACCACGTACCACGGCGCGGCGGGGCGGCCACGCACGCCGCCGATGTTCAGGCCCTCGCGCTGGCCCAGAGTGAAATAGAACACGCCCGGATGCTCGGCAATCACGCTGCCGTCGGCCGGGTCGAGGATCTGGCCGGTCTTGGCCGGCAGGTAGCGGCCGAGGAACTCGCGGAAATCCCGCTCGCCGATGAAACAGATGCCGGTGGAATCCTTCTTGGCGTGGGTCGGCAGGCCGACGTCCCGCGCGATCCGGCGCAGGTCGCTCTTTTCCAGGTCGCCGATCGGGAACAGGGTGGCTGCCAGCTGTTCCTGGCCCAGTTGGTGCAGGAAGTAGCTCTGGTCCTTGGAGCGGTCGGCGCCGCGCAGCAGCAGCCACTGGTGGCCGCGCTGGGTCACCCGCGCATAGTGGCCGGTGGCGATGCGCTCGGCGCCCAGCTCGCGGGCGGCATCCAGGAAGTGCTTGAACTTCACTTCGCGGTTGCACAGCACGTCCGGGTTCGGGGTGCGCCCGGCCGCATACTCGGCCAGGAAGTGCTCGAACACGCCCTGCCAGTATTCGCTGGAGAAGTCGCGGAAGTGGAACGGAATGCCCAGCAGGCCGCAGACGGCTACCGCATCGCGGCGGTCATCCTCGGCGCGGCAGTCACCGCTGCCGTCGTCGGCCCAGTTCTGCATGAACAGGCCGGCCACGGCCTCGCCCTGCTGTACCAGGCGCCAGGCGGCGACCGAGGAATCGACGCCACCGGAGACGCCCACCATTACACGCGGAGTGCTCATGCGACCTCCCGGACCAGCGAAAGCGGATGGCGCTGGCCACCCAGGTAATCGGCCACCACCTGCCAGACCAGCGGGCTGCGCTGGCGCTCGCCGGCGGCCTGCAGCTCGGCCGGGGTCAGCCACAGCGCGCGGTCGATGCCAGTGTCCAGCGGCTGCGCCGGGTCATGCGAGACCGGGCGCGCCGCATAGCAGAAGCGCAGGAAGGTAGTGCCGTCGCCGGCGGTCCACTGGTAGCAGCCGATGAAATGGGTCAGCTGCACGGTCCAGCCGGTTTCCTCGCGGGTCTCGCGCAGGGCCGCCTCGGCCAGGCTTTCGCCCGGCTCGAGGTGGCCGGCCGGCTGGTTCAGCACCTGGCGGCCGTCGATGGTCTCCTCGACCAGCAGCACGCGGCCGCCGTCGATCACCACCGTGGCCACGGTGGCGTGCGGTGCCCAGCGCGGGTCCGGCGTGGCGTTCAACTCAGAACTCGTCCTTCTTGGTCAGTTCCAGCTCCATCGCGTCGGCGGTGCGGATGGCCGCATCGATGGCGTCGCTGAGCTGGTCGGCGGTGGCATCGGCGTCGATCTTCACCACGAACATGGCGGTGGTGTCCTGCTTTACCCAGCCGCCCATCTTGGCGTCCTGCGAATCTTCCAGCAGGCGGTTGGCCACGGCCACCGGGAACTGCTTGGTCTTGGTGCTGTAGGCCGGCGACCAGATCTCGCGGATGTTGTGGCTGCCGAAATCTTCCACCGCCGAGCGCACGTAGACCATCTGGGTGCGATCACCCTCGACGTCGAAGACCATGCGGTAGTCGCCATCCTCGTCGACTTCGTAGGTGTAGCCCAGCTTGTCCAGGTGGCGGGCCACGGACTTGTCGGCACTGGTCGCGGCGGCGGCAGAGCCGGCAGCGGCCAGGGCGATCAGCAGGGCGGAGAGAAGGGTCCTTTTCATGAAGATCCTGTGAAGCAACGTTGAAAGAAGGTGCAATTGTGACGGTGGGCGTGCGTGCCGTCCAATCTGCGGCGGGCCGACGCAGGCCCGGCGCTGCCTCTATAATGGGTGGATGCCCCATGAGTCCTCCCCCGATTCCCAGCACGAGCACGGCGTTGCCGTGGAGCCCGCGCGCCCGGAAGTGGCGCCGCCGCCGTTCTACCAGGTGATGCTGCTCAACGACGACTACACCCCGATGGATTTCGTGGTGGATGTGCTGCAGCAGTTCTTCAGCATGGACCTGGACAAGGCCACGCAGGTGATGCTGCACGTCCATACCCGCGGCCGCGGCGTCTGCGGGGTGTTCACCCGCGAAGTGGCCGAGACCAAGGTCGCCCAGGTCAACGAATACTCGCGGATGAACCAGCACCCGCTGCTGTGCACGATGGAAAAGGCCTGACCTGCTGCCGGTTCTCGTCCGGGCGTATCGGCACCGGCCGGGCGTGCCCACCAGGGTGGGCACCTACCAGAGCATGAGGCCTGTATCGATCCCGGGCGGCCGTGCCCACCAAGGTGGGCATCTACCAGAACCCTGGCTCACCCCTCCGCCAGCGCCTCCAGCGCCATCCGCGCCACCGCCTCGTCCACGTCGGCCGGGTCGCCGTCATCCCTGAACCACACTGCCGACAGCGCCGTGCTGGCCGCGATCCAGCGCAGCAGGCGCGTGCGCTCCAGGCCGGCCAGTGCGCTGACCTGTTCCAAACGGGCGGCAAAGCGCTCGGGCCGGGTGGCCACATGGATGCCGGCACCGCACAGGTCCGGATTGCTGAACATCGTCGTGTAATCGAACGCGCGGTCGCCCAGCAGCCGCTTCGGGTCGATCGCCAGCCAGCCACGCGCGCCGAAATCCAGCACGTTGTCGTGATGCAGATCGCCGTGCAGCGGCCGGATCTCGCGCTCGTCCCGCAGCAGGCCCTCCGCCAGCGATCTGCACTGTTCCAGCAGTGGTGGCAGCGCCGCCCTTGGCTGCAGCAGGTCGACGAACCATCTACGCAGGCAGACCAGGTCGTCTGGCGGCGCGCTCCGTGGCCGGTGCAGCCGCTGCAGGACCTGGCACAGGAGGGTGGTGCAGGCGTCATCGTCGCCGTCGATCGAACGTTGCCGCAGCGAGTCGCCGCCGGCACGCTCGATCAGGATCGCCGGTCCCTCGTGGGCCAGCAGGCGGGCGGCGCCGTCACCGTCCCACCAGCGCAGCAGGCGATGGCTGTTCTGCTCTTCGGTTTCGCTGCTGACCTTCAGCATCGCCGGTTCGCCGGCGGCGGTCAGCACCGGCCAGAGCTGGGCATGGGGCGTTTCGATGGCCGGGCCATCACGCCGCAATCGCCAGCGGCTCAGGTAGGGTTCGCTCATGCTGGGTGGGCTGTCCTGGAGTGAATGAAGATCAAGCGATTCGCACTGCTAACGCCATCTGAACGCAGCAATCCGCTAGGGTGATGGAAATCGCGTAGTCAGGCCGCATATTGTCCCCATCTGCCGCCGGAGTAATCCATGTTCAGCAAAGACCTCGAACACACCATCGGCCAGTGCTACAAGCGCGCCCGTGAGGCCCGGCATGAGTTCATGACGGTCGAACACCTGCTGTTGGCACTGCTCGACAACCCGTCCGCCCAGGCCGTACTGAAGGCCTGTGGTGCCGACGCCGAACGCCTGCGCCAGGAGCTGGAGCAGGCCATCGAGGCTTCCGTGTCCCGCCTGGCCGAAGATGACGGCCGCGATACCCAGCCGACCCTGGGCTTCCAGCGCGTGCTGCAGCGGGCCGTGTACCACGTGCAGTCCTCGGGCAAGAAGGAGGTCACCGGCGCCAACGTGCTGGTCGCCATCTTCGGCGAAAAGGACTCGCACGCCGTCTATTACCTCAACCAGCAGGACGTGACCCGGCTGGATGTGGTCAATTACCTGTCCCACGGCATCGCCAAGCTGGGTGAGGAGGGCGAGCAGCCGTCCTCTTCCTCCGAGGGCGAGAGCCGCATGGAAGGCGGGGAGGGTGAGCCGAAGGGCGATGCCCTGACCGAGTTCGCCAGCAACCTCAACGAACAGGCCCGGGCCGGTCGCATCGACCCGCTGGTCGGCCGTGCCGATGAGATCGAGCGCACCATCCAGGTCCTGTGCCGCCGCCGCAAGAACAACCCGCTGTACGTGGGTGAGGCCGGCGTGGGCAAGACCGCGATTGCCGAGGGCCTGGCCCGCCGCATCGTCGAGGGCTCGGTGCCCGACGTGCTGGCCGACGCGGTGATCTATTCGCTCGACCTGGGCGCGCTGGTGGCTGGCACCAAGTACCGTGGCGACTTCGAGAAGCGCCTGAAGAGCGTGCTGACCGCGCTGAAGAAGGTGCCCAATGCGGTGCTGTTCATCGACGAGATCCACACCATCATCGGTGCCGGTTCGGCGTCGGGAGGCACCATGGATGCCTCCAACCTGATCAAGCCGGCGCTGGCCTCCGGTGAGCTGCGCTGCATCGGCTCGACCACCTTCCAGGAATACCGTGGCATCTTCGAGAAGGATCGGGCGCTGGCCCGCCGCTTCCAGAAGATCGACATCGTCGAGCCGACCGTTGGCGAGACCTACGAGATCCTGCAGGGGCTGAAGTCCAAGTACGAACTGCACCACGGCGTGACCTATTCCGACGAAGCGCTGCAGGCGGCCGTGGACCTGTCGGTGAAGCACATCGGCGACCGCCTGCTGCCGGACAAGGCCATCGACGTGATCGATGAGGCGGGTGCCCGTCAGCGCCTGCTGCCGGAAGGCCAGCGCAAGGAGCTGATCGACGTCGAGGAAGTGGAGGCGATCGTCGCCAAGATGGCGCGCATCCCGACCAAGCAGGTCAGCGCCACCGACAAGGATGTGCTGCAGCACCTGGAGCGCAACCTGAAGATGGTGATCTTCGGCCAGGACCCGGCCATCGAGACGCTGTCCTCGGCGATCAAGCTGGCACGCTCCGGCCTGGGCAATCCGGAAAAGCCGATCGGCAACTTCCTGTTCGCCGGCCCGACCGGTGTCGGCAAGACCGAGGTGACCAAGCAGCTGGCGCTGCAGCTGGGCATCGAGCTGGTCCGCTTCGACATGTCCGAGTACATGGAGCCGCATTCGATCAGCCGCCTGATCGGTGCGCCTCCGGGCTACGTTGGCTTCGACCAGGGCGGCCTGCTGACCGAGAAGATCGTCAAGACGCCGCACTGCGTGCTGCTGCTGGACGAAATCGAGAAGGCGCACCCGGACATCTTCAACATCCTGTTGCAGGTGATGGACCGCGGCGTGCTGACCGATACCAACGGTCGTGAGGCCAACTTCAAGAACGTGGTGCTGGTGATGACCACCAATGCCGGCGCGGCGCAGGCCTCGCGGCGCTCGATCGGCTTCACCAAGCAGGACCATGCCACCGACGCGATGGAGACCATCCGCCGCAGCTTCACCCCGGAATTCCGCAACCGCCTCGACGCGGTGGTGCAGTTCCAGGCGCTGGGCTTCGAGCACATCCTGCGCGTAGTCGACAAGTTCCTGATCGAGCTGGAGATGCTGCTGCAGGACAAGCACGTCAGCCTGTCGGCCACCCCGACCGCACGCGACTGGCTGGCCCACCACGGCTTCGACCCGCTGATGGGTGCGCGCCCGATGGCCCGCGTGATCCAGGACAAGATCAAGCGTCCGCTGGCCGACGAGCTGCTGTTCGGCAAGCTGGTCAACGGCGGCAAGGTGAACATCGATGTCCGCGACGACGAGCTGGTGGTCGAGACCCAGGCCGAACCGGAGCGCCTGCTGCCGGCGACTGTGGAGTGAGCTGACACCGGGCCTGGCCCGGTGGACCTGAAATGACAAGGGCGGCTTCGGCCGCCCTTGTTGTTCTGGGTCTGTCGCCTGCGGCCTTGCTGGAAGGGTGCGGAGGCATCGATGCTGTTCCGTGAGCGCGATGGGGTGTTGCTTCATTTGTATCGCGCAACGATACGGGATACAGTGATGATCATCGGCTTTCGCCACAAGGGTCTCGAGCGCCTCTACCGTTCCGGCATCAGCAGCGGGATCCGGCATAGTCACACCAGCAGGGTGTTGATGATCCTGTCGATCCTGGATGCGGCTTCGGCGCCCGGGGATCTCGCCATGCCTGGATTGCGCCTCCACAAGCTGCGGGGCGACCTGAAGGGGCATTGGTCCGTATGGGTCAATGGGAATTGGCGGATCACCTTCCGTTTCACCGGTGGCGACGTGGAGCTGCTGGACTACCTGGACTATCACTGAGGCTGCGCATGATTCATCACCACCCACATCCAGGGCAGACGATCAAGGCAATGGTCTTCGATCCGATGGATCTCTCGGTGACCGAAGCGGCCGAGCGCTTGGCAATGTCGCGGGTGGCATTGTCGCGGGTGTTGAACGGCAAGGCGGGCATCAGCCCTGATCTGGCCATTCGCCTGGAAATGGCCGGGGTCAGTACGGCGTCTTTCTGGATGGGGCTGCAATCCAACTACGATCTCTGGCTGGCGCGGCAACACAAGCAGCCACGGGTGCTGCCACTGGTTGCGCCTGCGCGGTGATGCCCTTCATGACAAGGGCGGCTCCGGCCCCCCCTTGTCATATGCGTCATATGCGCTGTCAGCGGCTGCGCTGGCGGGCCTTCTTCTTGAAGGTGGCCTCGTCGACAGGCTCGATCTGCGCCACGATGCAGCGACTGGAATCGGTGTGCAGCTGGCTGCGCCCAGCGGCACACAGCAGGCCCTGCTGGCCGTCGGTGGAGAAACTCAGTTTCCGCGAGTAGCCCGCTGCCGAGCAGTCGTCCTGGAAATGCACGACGTAGTGGTCCTGGCCATTGCGTAGCAGGATGTTGCGCGACGCGCCGGCGCGCACCAGTTGCTGATCGCTGCCCAGTTGGACGCAGTCACTGGCGGCGGAAGGGGTGTCGGCGGCGCGCGCGGGCAGTGCGCTGGTGGACGCGACAACGGCGACGAGCAGAGCGGTCAGCGGGAGCATGTTCATGGCGGGGCAGGGGGATGGCGATCCGGACTGGATCGGGTCCCACGATGCCGCCACGGATGCAGATGCGAATCTGCCGCAAGCAGGGCTGACCGACGTCACGGTGAGTTCGGTCACGATGACCTCCGGCAGGGCCGGATTTCAGGCATGACAAAAGGCCAGCAACCAGGGCTGGCCTTGTCGAAGTGGCGCAGCGCGCCGACCGCTTACTTCATGCGGTAGGTGATACGACCCTTGGTCAGGTCGTACGGGGTCATTTCAACCTTGACCCGGTCACCGGTGAGGATGCGGATGTAGTTCTTGCGCATGCGGCCGGAGATGTGGGCGATGATTTCGTGCCCATTTTCCAGACGAACGCGGAAAGTGGTGTTCGGCAGCGTCTCGCTGACGGTGCCCTCGAACTCGATGGAATCGTCTTTCGACATGTAGTCCTGTGCGGTTCAGAAAACGGCCACGCTGGGCCTAAGGCGCGGTATTTTACGCGTGACGGGCCCAGCTTGCAAAGTTTGTGTTAACCCCCAGCCAAACGCTGTGCCGGCAAGCGTCCGACGGCCTGCGTCCACGGGCCTTCACGGCCGTCACGGCGTACGGCCTGGCGCACGTGCTGCAGGAATTCCGCGCGCGGCAGGTGTTCGGCACCCATCCGCAGCAGGTGCGGATTCTCCACCTGGGCATCGATCAGCGCCCAGCCCCAGCCGTGAAGCGTGGATGCCAGTGCGGCCAGAGCGATCTTGGAGCCGCCGCTGGCGCCACTGAACATGCTCTCGCCGAAGAACATCGTTCCGATCGCCACCCCGTAGATGCCGCCGACCAGGGTCTGCCGGTCCCAGACCTCGAAGGAGTGGGCAAAACCGAGGTCGTGCAACTGGCTGTAGGCCTCGACCATGTCGGGGCTGATCCAGGTGCCGTCCTGGCCAGGGCGAGGTGCCGCCGCACAGGCGCGCATCACCCGGCTGAAGGCAGTGTCGGCGGTGACCTCCCATGTGCTGCCGCGCAACTGGCGCCGGAAGCGGCTGGACAGATGCACGCCATCGGTACGGAACACCATGCGCGGGTCGGGCGACCACCACAGGATCGGCTCGCCCTCGCTGAACCATGGAAAGATGCCGCCGGCGTAGGCATTGAGCAGGCGTGCCGGATGCAGATCGCCACCTACTGCCAGCAGGCCGTCGGGCTGGCGCAGTGCGGTCTCGGCCGGCGGGAAGGGGGCGTCCGGCGCGTCGGCCAGGCGCCAGGGCAGCTGGCGGGTCATGCTGGCATTGTATTCGCCGTGGTGATCGGTGATGTCTGGCACCATCAGCATCCAACGGCAAGGAGCCTGCGAATGAGCGACCCGATCTCAGCCATCCTCGACCTGCATGACACCCCGCGCACGCGCAACGACAGCCAGGGCATGCTGCTGTCGCTGGCCGCCGAGCATCCGCGCCAACTGGGTGAGTTGATGCTGCAGGCCGTGGCGCGACGCTCGCCCGGCTCGGCCTTCCTCGACATGGCGCTGGACCTGTTGCCGGACGAGGCGGTGCCCGCGGTCGCTGCCGATGCATGGCGGCGCTATCGGGATGGCGAGCGCGGAGAACTGCTGGCCAGCGTGATCGAATTCGCCAGCTACCAGGCGCCGCAGGTGCTGCAGGACGACTGGGAGGCATTGCTGGCGCTGGCCACTGAAGACGAGTTGCAGCTGGCCTCGCAGGTATGGCGGGACCTGCCAGCCGAGGTGGCCGCGCAGTGGGCGCAGGCCCTGGCCGAGGCCGGGGACGATCGTGAGATGGCGCGGGCCAGGGTACTGCTGCTCGCCACACAGCCGGACAGCTACCCGGTGGCCCGCGGATACCTCGCCGACTGGGGGCAGCTGGACCCCGAGGTCTGGGCGCATTGGGCCGGCGTGGCCAACGGTGCGCGGCCGCGCCACCTGCATGACCAGAAGCCGCTGCACATCCGCTTCGGTCGAGCGCAGCATCGCGCACAGCAGGCCGACGAGCCGAGCTGGCGCAAACGCATCTGGCGCCTGCATCCGACCTGGAATGGTGGGCAGGTACAGCACGCCGGCCACATGGGTGGACCACTGGAAGCGCTGTGTGGCAGCTGCCATGCGCCGCTGCAGCGCCTGCTGCAGACCGACGCTGCCGCGCTGCAGCCGGGTGCAGCGGGCGAGATCACGCTGGGCCTGTGCCTGGACTGCTGCGGCTGGGAGGAGCCGCCGGTGCGCTTCTATCGCCACGACGGCGAGGGCCTGCCCGGCTGCCATCCCAGCCAGTACCGCGAGGTGCCGAACACGCCCACCGACAGCGGCGACCTGATGCAGGCCGAGGTGGGACTTGTGGCGCTGGAAAGCGTGCGCTGGCAGCAACAGGACTGGGGCCAGTCCAATCATCGGCAGAACCTGTCACGCGTGGGCGGTGCGCCCAGCTGGGTGCAGAGTGCCTGGTACCCGGCGTGCATCGATTGCGGCGAGGAGATGCCCTTCGTGATGCAGCTTGATTCGACGCTGCCGACCACGCGTGAGGGCACGCTGCTGTGGGGCAGTGGCGGCATGCTCTACACGTTCTGGTGCGCGACGTGCCGGGTGAGTGGGCACTTCTGGCAGTGCACCTGAGCGCAGCGCACTCGCCATCGCGCTGGTAAACGCCAACCCTATGGCCTGGTGGGTGCCGATCTTGCCTCGGTCGGACGCCTTGGTAGGTGCCAACCTTGGTTGGCACGCTTTTCCGCTACGGCTCTACGCGGAACGGCCCATGCCCCTGCAGCTCCTGCTGGTAGCGCCGCACATCACGCCGCTCCTGTCGGCACCAGTCCTGCAGCGCCTCGGCGAACTCCGTGTCGGCCACCCAATGCCGGCTGCGCACCAGCGTAGGCAGGAAGCCGCGTGCCAGCTTGTGCTCGCCCTGCGCTCCGGGCTCGAAACGGGTCAGCCCCTCTCGCAGGCAGTATTCGATGCCTTGGTAATAGCAGGCCTCGAAGTGCAGGCCGGGCAGGGTAGCGCCACCCCAGTAGCGGCCGTAAAGCGTGTCGCCACCGCGCAGGCAAAGTGCACCGGCAATCGGTTGGCCCTCCTGCTCGGCCAGGAACAGCACCAGCCCGCGCCCCAATGAAATGGCCAGATGGCGCAGGAAGGCCTCGGTCAGCGCCGGGGCGTTGCCGTATTCGAGGAAGGTCTGCAGGTAGAAGCGGTACATCGCCTGCAGGTCGGCGCGGCTGGCCTCGTCGCCATGCACCACGCGAAAGGTGATGCCCTGGCGGGTGACCTTGGCCCGTTCCTGGCGGATGTTCTTGCGGTGCTTGTGGTTCATCGCGCCGAGGAACTGATCGAACGTCGCCCACTCACCCGGGTTCTGCCACTGGAACTGCACATCCTCGCGCAGCAGCCAGTCATCGCCGAACTGCGCCTCGTCGCCCGCGGTGTGGAAATTGATATGGGCCGAGGACACGTCCAGTGCCGGCAGCGCAGCACGCAACGCCGACAGCAGCGCGGCGCGTTCTGAATCGTGACGGGCAAGCAGGCGCGGGCCGGTGACCGGCGAGTACGGCACCGCGCCCAGCCATTTCGGGTAGTAGTCACGGCCATGCCGGGCATAGGCGTTGGCCCAGGCGTGGTCGAACACGAACTCGCCGTGGGAGTTGGTCTTCAGGTAACCCGGAATGGCGCCCATCAGGCGGTCGCCCTCCCATAGCGTGAAGTGCCGGGGCTGCCAGCCCCAGTCCTCGCGCAGGCAGCCGTGTTGTTCCAGGCCAGACAGGAAGGCATGGCTGACGAACGGGTTCTGGCCGTCGTGCAGGGCATCCCAGTCGGTGGCGGGAATGGACTGCAGGGAGTCGAGGAAGCGGGCGGAGGGCATGGTTGGCAAGGATAGGCCAGGTGGATCGCGAACGGTGTTGGCAGGGCTGGGTTGGTTTGTTCCGGTTGGGGGTGACGAAAATTTGAATTCTCCATTCGTGTGCGCTTGGTTGCGGAATGCCTGAATGCACAGGGGCAGAGTGAGCTGCGCCGCTGGAGCGGTGCATTCACTCTTTGCATGGAGTAGCCAAAATGAACCAGAAAATTCGCCTTGGATCCCTTTCTGTCCTGCTGTCTCTTTTGGGCAGCGGACTGTTGATCAGCCCCGCGCAGGCCGTTGATGCTCCTCCTGCGATGGGGCAGGACACTGGGCTCGACATCCTCTTGACCCAGAAGGCGCGCGATATTCTGGAGCGCGTTCGTCTCGTGGATGGCCAGGCGCGCAGTCACCGGGTTGAGGTGTCAGCAGATATCGCCAACGGTGTAGTGACCGTAGCGCTGGATCGGGTCTTCCTTCCTGCCGATTACGGACCGTCGTTCGAGGATCAGCGAAGCGAGATCAGTTTTGGACTACTGCATTGGGCCGAGCAGGCGGCGCCGTTCAGTCGTGTCGTTTTTCTGTATGACGGGAAAGAGATCGAATACTACTTTCCCGAGATAAAGGCTGCGGACGACGCGGCGCGGGAGGCGGGAGAGGCGCTGCGGCGGATGCGTGGGGCGACTGGTTCCGGGATTGAACTGGGCTATGCCGGGAATCCTCAGTATCCGTTGTCTGTGGAGCTCTCACTGGCCTCCTGTTCGGAGGAAGGCGCATGCACGCCATCGGCGACGACGTTCGATGACCCTGCCAAACCGCTGACCATCAATCTCGCCTGCAATGGCCCAGACCCGGGTGTCGCGCGCTGGAGTGCTGTACTGCGCGACGCGGATGGCGTTGCCACGGCACCGGTCGAGTTCTCGCAGGCGTGCGTGCGGGCGTGAAGGCTGGCATCGGTCCGCCAGGCGTGGCCTGGCACTACTGAAAGTACAAAGGCCGGCGCTTTCGCGCCGGCCTTTGGTCTGGGTCGAGCATGGCTCGACGCTACAGAAGCAGGTCAGCGACTCAGCTGGCCTTGCCCTGCGCGTCCAGGTAACGCTCGGCATCCAGTGCGGCCATGCAGCCGAAGCCGGCCGAGGTGATCGCCTGGCGGTAGTGCTGGTCGGCCACGTCGCCGGCGGCGAACACGCCTTCCACCGAGGTCTGGGTGGCGTTGCCGCCCAGGCCCGAGCGGATTTCCAGGTAGCCGTTGTTCATCGCCAGCTGGCCGTCGAACAGGGTGGTGTTCGGGTGGTGGCCGATGGCCACGAAGAAGCCGTGGGCGTCGATGTCGCGGGTGCTGCCGTCCAGGGTGGACTTCACGCGCACGCCGGTCACGCCGGCGTCGTTGCCCAGCACTTCCTCCACCTGGTGGTGCCAGACGGTCTCGATCTTGCCTTCGGCCACCTTCTTGAACAGCTTGTCCTGCATGATCTTTTCCGCCTTGAGGGTGTCGCGGCGGTGGACCAGGTAGACCTTGCGGGCGATGTTGGACAGGTACAGCGCCTCTTCCACGGCGGTATTGCCGCCACCGACCACGACCACGTCCTGGTCGCGGTAGAAGAAGCCGTCACAGGTGGCGCAGGCGGACACGCCGCGGCCCTTGAACTCGTCCTCGGTCGGGATGCCCAGGTACTTGGCGGTGGCGCCGGTGGCGATGATCAGGGCATCGCAGGTGTACTCGTGGCTGTCGCCGATCAGTTTGAACGGGCGCTGCCACACATCGGCGGTGTGGATGTGGTCGAAGATGACCTCGGTCTCGAAGCGCTCGGCGTGGGCCTGCATGCGCGCCATCAGGTCCGGGCCCATCAGGCCGTGGGCGTCGCCCGGCCAGTTGTCCACCTCGGTGGTGGTCATCAGCTGGCCGCCCTGCTGCAGGCCGGTGATGACGACCGGCTTCAGGTTGGCACGGGCGGCGTAGACGGCGGCGGTCCAACCGGCCGGGCCGGAACCGAGGATGACGAGGCGCTGGTGGCGGGAGGGCAGGCTGGTGCTCATGTAGACTCGCGAAAAGGTAGATGGGACAAGGCGCTGGCGATGTTTGCGCAGCATCCGTGGCTGGTCATAGAGTGGCGGCTGGGGCAGGGCGATTCAAGCCGATGAACAGAACGCCGTCATCCAGCGGTGGTTCCGGCCCTCTGATCGCCCTGTCAGATGTCGCATAACTGAAAACTGACGCCGTCTCATTTATTATCAATCACTAACAGCGCATTCCAAAGGTATGGTCTAAGGTGGCGAAGCAGGTCCCCGAACGCTCCAAGTCCGACGACAGCAAGGCGTCACGTCGCACGGCCGCGGCGGCGACGACCGACAATCCACGCCGCCAGCGCCTCTGGCGCGATCTGGGCCTGATCGCGATCGCGCCGGCCCTGCTGTACCTGGCGGCCAGTCTTTTCACGTATTCAGCCACGGATCCGGGCTGGTCGCACACCGGCAGCGTGGTCGCACCGGTGCACAACCTCGGCGGCCGCGCCGGGGCCTGGATCGCCGATGTGCTGCTGCAGCTGTTCGGCTACATCGCCTTCCTGTTGCCGGTGGTGCTGGGCGCGCTGGCGTGGATCGCCATGTTCGGCCTCAAGCGCGAGAGCAAGGGCGAGAACGACCTGGACCCGGCGCTGCGCCTGGTCGGCCTGGTCGGTTTCCTGATCGCCGGCACCGGCTTCCTGCATGTCCGGCTGTTCAGTGGCGATGTCTCCAGCGCCGGCGGCATCCTCGGCAAGCTGGTCGGCAATTCGCTCACGGTGGGCTTCGGCGCGCTGGGCGCGAACCTGTTCGTGCTGGTGCTGCTGCTGGCCTCGATCACCCTGGCCACCGGGCTGTCCTGGTTCACGGTGATGGAGAAGATCGGTCGCGGCGTGATGTCGCTGGCGCCGTTGCTGGCGCGCAAGAAGGAAGAAGTCACCGAGTGGCAGCAGACCCGGGTGATGCGCGAGGAGCGCCAGGAAGTGCGCAAGGCCGATGCCGAGGTACGCGCCAAGCGCGAGCCGGTGAAGATCGAGCCGCGCCCGGAGCCGGTGATCGAGAAGAGTGACCGGGCCAAGCGCGACACGCAGATCCCGATGTTCCGTGGCGTCAACGGCGACGGCTCGGACCTGCCGCCGCTGGCCCTGCTGGACGACCCCAAGCCGCAGCCGGTGGGCTATGACAAGGAAACCCTGGACGCGCTGTCGCGGCAGATCGAGTTCAAGCTGAAGGACTTCCGCATCGACGCCCAGGTGGTCGGCGCCAACCCGGGCCCGGTCATCACCCGCTTCGAGATCGAGCCCGCGCCGGGCATCAAGGTCAGCCAGATCAGTTCGCTGGACAAGGACATCGCGCGCGGCCTGTCGGTGAAGTCGGTGCGCGTGGTCGACGTGATTCCGGGCAAGTCGGTGATCGGCCTGGAAATTCCCAACGTCACCCGCGAGATGATCTACCTGTCCGAGCTGCTGCGCTCGAAGGAATACGACAAGTCGGCCAGCGTGCTGACCCTGGCGCTGGGCAAGGACATTGCCGGTCGCTCCACCGTGGCTGACCTGGCGCGCATGCCGCACCTGCTGGTGGCCGGTACCACCGGTTCGGGCAAGTCGGTGGCGGTCAACGCGATGGTGCTGAGCCTGCTGTTCAAGGCCTCGCCGAAAGACCTGCGGATGCTGATGATCGACCCGAAGATGCTCGAACTGAGCGTCTACCAGGGCATCCCGCACCTGCTGGCGCCGGTGGTCACCGACATGAAGGAGGCTGCCAACGGCCTGCGCTGGTGCGTGGCCGAGATGGAGCGCCGCTACAAGCTGATGAGCGCGGTGGGCGTGCGCAACCTGGCCGGCTTCAACAAGAAGGTGAAGGAAGCGCAGGACGCCGGCCAGCCGCTGATGGACCCGCTGTTCAAGCCGAACCCGGAACTGGGCGAGGCGCCGCGTCCGCTGGAGACGCTGCCGTTCATCGTCATCTTCATCGACGAATTCGCCGACATGATGATGATCGTCGGCAAGAAGGTGGAAGAACTGATCGCGCGCCTGGCGCAGAAGGCGCGTGCGGCCGGCATCCACCTGATCCTGGCCACGCAGCGCCCGTCGGTGGACGTGATCACCGGCCTGATCAAGGCCAACATCCCGACCCGCATCGCCTTCCAGGTCAGCTCCAAGATCGACTCGCGCACCATCCTCGACCAGTCGGGCGCGGAAACCCTGCTCGGCCACGGCGACATGCTGTACCTGCCGCCGGGTACCGCGATGCCCGAGCGCGTGCACGGCGCCTTCGTCTCCGACGAGGAAGTGCACCGCGTGGTCGAACATCTCAAGGCGATGGGCCCGGCCGACTATGTCGACGGCGTGCTGGACGAAGTGCAGACGATGGGCGACGGCGTGGTCGTCGGTGCCACCGGCCTGCCCGAGAACAGCTCTGCCGGCGATGAGTCCGACCCGTTGTATGACGAAGCGCTGCGGGTGGTCACCGAGACCCGCCGCGCTTCGATTTCCGGCGTGCAGCGCCGGCTGAAGATCGGCTACAACCGTGCAGCGCGACTGATCGAGGCCATGGAAGCGGCCGGCGTGGTCAGTCCGCCCGAGCACAACGGCGACCGCACGGTGCTGGCACCGCCGCCGCCGAAGTAAGGCTCGACGTATCCCCCACGACGTCCAAGGAACCGACGCATGCTTCACCCCGTACCAAGCGCGCTGGCACTGGCGCTGGCAGCCCTGATGGCTGCCGGCCCGGCACTGGCAGACACCGCCACCTCCGCGCCCGCCACGGCGCCGCCTTCCACCAGCGGCGATACCGAAGCCAGCAATAATTTCAGCATTGTCCGTTACCGCGCCGATTACCAGGTGCGGCCGGATGCGGGCAATGTGCAGACCGAAACCTACGAAGTCCTGCTCAAGACCAAGGCCTCCGTCGAGCAGTTCAGTCAGGTGCGGCTGAGCTACAGCGAAAAGATGGAAACGCTGGAAGTGCTCGGCGCCTACACCATCACCGCCGATGGCCAGCGCCGCGACGTACCGGCCGACCGCATCTACACCCAGGAGAGCTACTCCAGCGCTTCGGCAGCGATGTATGCCGACCGCAAGGTGCGGGTGATCGTGTTCCCGAACCTGGCCCCGGGCACGCGCCTGTATTACCAGGTGCGCCGCACTCAGGCCACGCCGTACTTCCCGGGCTACTTCGGCCTGTGGGAAACCTTCAATGTCTTCACCGAGTACGAGGACGCCGAGGTCACCCTGAGTGCGCCGGCCAACCTGCCGATGTTCGTCGACAGCCGCGGCGTGCAGGGCAGTGATCGCCCAACGGTGAAGAACGGACAGGCACAGTGGCGCTGGCGCTACCAGCGGCGCGAAGCCATGCCAGCACAGAACTGGTCGGCGGCGGGCTGGGAGTTTGGCCCGAACATCATGGCGAGCACCTATCGTGACTGGTCGCAGATGGGTCGCGCCTACCAGCTCAAGGCCGGCCCTGCCGCGCAGGTCACGCCGGAACTGCAGGCGCTGGCCGACCAGGTCACCGCCGGTATCAGCGACCGCCGCGAGCAGGCCGATGCGCTGTACCGCTGGGTCGCGCAGAACATCCGCTATGTGGCGGTGTACCTGGGCAATGGTGGCCTGGAGCCGAATAGCGCGCAGAGCATCCTCGACAACCACTATGGTGACTGCAAGGACCATGTGACGATCCTCGAGGCGCTGCTGGCAGCCAAGGGCATCGCCAGTTCGCCGGTGCTGATCGGTGCCGGCGGCGGCCCGACGCTGCCGAAGATCCCGGTGCTCGGCCGCTTCAACCACGCCATCACCTACATCCCCGAATTCGATCTGTACCTGGATTCGACCACCGCGTGGGCGCGCTTCGGGCAGTTGCCGGAAGGTGACCTGGGCGCACCGGTGATGCGCACCCGCGATGCCACGCTGGCACGCACCCCGGCCAACACGCCGCAGCGCAATGCCACCTCGATGGAGGTGCGTTTCACCTTCGACGCCAACGGCAACCTGCGCGGCGAGACGATCCCGAAGCTGGGCGAGAACGCCGAGATCGGCATGCGTGCCCAGTTCTCCCAGCTCAACGCGCAGAACCGTGCGCGCGCCGAGGAGCAGATCATGGCCGCGTCCGGTTTCGACGGGCGAGGGCAGCTGCAGATCCAGGGCGTGCCGGTCGACCTGACCCGGCCGTTCGGCTACCGCATGGCGTTCCAGGCCGAGGACTACGCCGACTTCAGCGTGGCCGGCGGCATGGCCGTTCCGGACCCGCCGGGTGGCGAGTCGGTACGTGGGCTGTACGCCACCGCCTCGGCGCCGGCCAACGAGACGCCGTTCTACTGCAATGCCAGCCTGCGCGAGGAAACCTACCGCCTGCAGTTCCCGGCCAATGCACCGATCATCGCCATCCCGGCGAGCCAGCGTTTCACCAACGCCGCCGGTGAGTATCGGGTGGACTGGAGTCGCGAGGGCCAGGACGTGATCGTGCACCACCGCTTGCAGCAGAACGCGGTGCGCGGCCCGGAGGCGTTGTGCCAGCCGCAGGACTATCCGGCGTTCCGCGCGCTGTACCGCGAAGTGCGTCGTGGCTTCCGTGGCCAGGTGCTGTACGGCAAGCTGCCGGGCTCCGGCGGCTGAATCGCCGATGGACGTTCGGGGCGGCATAATGTCGCCCTGATCGCCCATTCATCTTTATTTGGGCACACTGGCAACCACCTTTCCTGGCGCCCGCGCCCACAGGATTCCCGCATGAACTTCCGCTTCCGCCGTTTCCTTGCCACCACCACACTGGCCGTGGCCTGCGCCGCCGCCGGCAGCGCCTGGGCTGGCGCCCGCGATGACCTGAAGACCTTCACCAGTGGCCTGAAGGGCCTGGATGGCCAGTTCAGCCAGCAGGTGTTCGACAGCCGCGGCAAGGTGAAGGAATCTACCAGCGGCCGCGTGGCCCTGTCGGCGCCGCGCCTGTTCCGCTGGGAGTACGTGCGCCCGCACGAACAGTTGATCGTGGCCGATGGCAAGAAGGTCTGGATGTACGAGCCGGACCTGGAGCAGGCCACCGTGCGCGAGCAGGGCAAGGAAGAGCAGAACAGCCCGCTGACCGCGCTGATCAACCCGGCGCTGCTGGAACAGCAGTACGACGTCAGTGAAGAGGCCGCGCAGCGCGACGGCCTGCAGTGGCTGTCGCTGTCGCCGAAGCGCGAGACCGAAGCCAGCTTCCAGTACGCCGCGCTGGGCTTCAATGCCCAGGGCCTGGCCAAGATGGAGATCACCGACGCCGTCGGCCAGCGCACCGTGATCAGCTTCAGCGGCTGGAAGCGCAACCCGGGCTTCGCTGCCGGCACCTTCAGCTTCACCCCGCCGAAGGGCACCGACGTCATCGGTAATTGATCGGGGACGCCGGGCATGGCCCGGCGCTACCTGCTCTGGTGGGTGCCAACCGTTGGTTGGCATGCTTTTGATCTGCTTCGGTAGGTGTCAACCTTGGTTGACACGCTCTTGATCTGCCGGCCAGCGGCCGGCACTACCGCTCATGGCCCGGCCGCCGTGGTGGGTGCCAACCTTGGTTGGCACGCTCTCGCGGTACAATGAGCGGGTGGCAAGACATCGTTCAACATCCTTTCCCGGCCCCGATCTGCTGAGCGTCGATCGGGAACATCTGCGCCCGCTGGCCGAGCGCATGCGCCCGCGCACCCTCGACGAAATGGTCGGGCAGAAGCGCCTGCTGGCGCCGGACAGCGCGCTGCGTCGCGCGGTCGAATCCGGGCGAGTGCATTCGATGATCCTGTGGGGGCCGCCGGGCTGCGGCAAGACCACGCTGGCGCTGCTGCTGGCCGAGTATTCCGACGCCGAATTCCGCGCCATCTCCGCGGTGCTGTCCGGCCTGCCGGAAGTGCGCCAGGTGCTGGCAGAGGCCGCACAGCGTTTCGCTGAAGGTCGCCGCACCGTGCTGTTCGTGGACGAGGTGCATCGCTTCAACAAGGCACAGCAGGACGCGTTCCTGCCGCACATCGAACGCGGCACCATCCTGTTTGTCGGTGCCACCACCGAAAATCCGTCGTTCGAGCTGAACTCCGCACTGCTGTCGCGCTGCCGCGTGCATGTGCTGGAAGGTGTTTCACCTACCGACATCGTCGAGGCGCTGGAGCGTGCGCTGGGTGACCGCGAACGCGGCCTGGGCGAGGAGGGCATCGAGGTCGCCCCCGAGCTGCTGCTGGAAATCGCTACCGCCGCCGACGGCGACGTGCGCCGTGCGCTGACCCTGCTGGAGATCGCCGCCGAGCTGGCGGGCGGGGAGGGTGGGCGTATCACGCCGCAGACCCTGACCCAGGTACTGGCCGACCGCACCCGTCGCTTCGACAAGGGCGGCGAGCAGTTCTACGACCAGATCTCGGCACTGCACAAGTCGGTACGCAGCTCCAACCCGGATGCCGCGCTGTACTGGCTGACCCGCATGCTCGACGGTGGCTGCGATCCGTCCTACCTGGCGCGCCGTCTGACCCGCATGGCCATCGAGGACATCGGCCTGGCCGATCCGCGCGCGCAGAGCATGGCGTTGGAGGCCTGGGACATCTACGAGCGGCTGGGCAGTCCGGAAGGCGAGCTCGCCTTTGCGCAGCTGGTGCTGTACCTGGCCAGCACCGCCAAGTCGAATGCCGGCTATGCGGCCTTCAACCAGGCCAAGGCCGACGTGCGCGAGAGTGGCACCGAAGAGGTGCCGCTGCACCTGCGCAATGCGCCGACCAAGCTGATGAAGGAGCTGGGCTACGGCGCTGAATACCAGTACGACCACGACGCCGAGGGTGGCATCGCACTGGACCAGACCGGCTTCCCGGATGCGATGGGCGAACGCGTGTACTACAACCCGGTGCCGCGCGGGCTGGAAATCAAGCTGAAGGAAAAGCTGGACCGGCTGCGTGCCGAGCGCGAAGCGGCGCGGGCCGCGAAGGGCCGTTGAGCCGGCTTAGGTAGAGTCGAGCCATGCTCGACTCCGCTTTTGCACGGGCTGCAGGTGCCTTCTGGAGCAGCAGTCGAGCATGGCTCGACTCTACACATGCATGGCTCGATTCTACGTTGTCCTGCGCGCCGGTCTTTGGCACACTGCGCGGCTACTTTTTCAAGGATGGATGCCGTGCAGGAAATGATTCTGCCGTTGAAGCGTTACGCCCAGTTCGAGGGCCGTGCCAACCGTCGCGAATACTGGATGTTCCAGCTGTTCATGTTGATCGTCTCCGCCGTGCTGATGGTGCCGCTCATCGCCGGGTTGGTGATGCAGTCCGATGGCCTGGGCATCGCTTCGATCATTCTGTTCGTTGTGTTCTGGCTGGCTACCTTCCTGCCGGTCATCGCTGTCACCGTGCGTCGCCTGCACGACTGCAACCAGTCGGGCTGGTTGTACCTGTTGGCCTTCGTTCCGTTCGGTGGCCTGGTGATCTTCGTGTTCGCGCTGATGCCGGGTACGCCGCAGGAGAACGTGTACGGCCCGGTGCCGACGGGGCCGTAAGGCTGCGGAAGTCGAGCATGGCTCGACGCTACAGAGGCAAAGAAGAGAAGCCGGCATTTCGCCGGCTTCGTCTTTACTTGATGGTGCAATCGCCGAAGGACAGGTAGTCCGTGCCGGAGCTGAACTGCAGCGTGCAGCTGGCGGTGAACGTTGCGCCTTCTTCCAGGGCGCTCAGCTTGGCGGCCTGCTGCGCATCGTCGCTGGTCAGCCGGGCCAGGACATTGCCCTGCTCGTCGCCGGCCTCGATCAGCGGTTCGCCCGCCAGGTTGCTGGAAACGCTCAGTGCCACGGCGGTGAACGTCACCGTCTGGTTGAGTTGGTCCATGCTCAACGTCGAATTGCCGGCCTCTTCAAATGCCTGGTAGAGCGACGGCAGATCCTGCGCGGCGTGGGCGGCCAACGGGGCGAGCAGGCCGAGGGACAGGGCGATCAGTGCGGTGTGCTTCAAGGGAGTCTCACAATCATGGGATCCAATCCCATGGCGGTCATGGCGCGGATGAACGCGGCCTGGTCGGCGGCAGACTGCCCGCCCTCCGTGGCTGCGCTGTAAGCGGGGCGATCCAATGCCCCGGTGGCCGGCAAAATAGGGGAGTGCCGCGTCCAGCGCAACCGGGTCATCGCGCGCGTGATACACAGCGTGACGTTTGATCGATGTGATAATCATTCGCGTTTGAGGTAGACTGCGGTCCCTTGTGAACCGGCGGCCGTGGGCCGCTTCTGCCGCCGCTGATGAAGCATTTCGTCCTGCCTTCGCGCCGGGGCCCGTTGGCCCGCGGCCTGGCCGCCTTGATGATGGGTCTGCTCCTGGTCACCCCGTACGCCCATGCGCAGCAGCGCAATCCGCTGCAGAAGATCGGCCACACCGTGCTCGATGAGCCGGCTGCGAGCTATCGCTTCGAGCATTTCGTGGTGGACAGCCCCGACCAGCAACGCCGCTGGCGGGTGAACCTGGCGATCCCGGCCAAGGCCGGCAAGACGCCATCGCCGGTGCTGTATGCGCTGGATGGCAATGCCGTGGCCATGGTGCTGGACCAGCCGCTTCTGGCCGAGTTGGCCGCACGCAGGGCGCCGCCGGTGCTGGTGCTGATCGGCTATGACAACGACCTGCGCATCGATTCGAAGGCGCGCACCCGCGACTACACCGCATGGATCGACCGCGCCGACGACGAGAGCGGTACGACCCAGGCGGTTGGCGGCGGTGCTGCCGCGTTCCTGGATGTGATCGAGCGCCGCATCAAGCCGGAAGTCGAGCGTCGCGCACGCATCGACAGGCAGCAGCAAGCGCTGTGGGGCCACTCGCTGGGCGGGTTGTTCGTGCTCAATGCGCTGTACACCCGCCCGGCCGCCTTCCAGTCCTATCTGGCCGCCAGCCCGTCGCTGTGGTGGAGCCAGGGTGCGGCACTGGGTAATCCGGAACAACAGTTCGTGCAGAACGTGCACGGCCAACCGGCAACGCTCTGGCTGATGCTGGGTGGTGCCGAGCGTGTCGGTGATCGCGGCAAGCGTGACATGAACAACCCGCGCGTGGTCGCGCACCTGCGCCGCATTGGCGGCGCCACGCCGGATGCGGCGATGCAGCTGTCCGAGCGCTTGGGCAAGGTGCCGGGCATGCGCGTGCAGTACCGCGAGTTTCCCGGCCTTGGCCACGGCCCGATGCTGCCTGCGTCGTTCCACGCGGCGCTGCATGAGCTGTACGGCGTGACCGACCGCAGTGCCGGCGATGGCGCCCCCGATGGCGGTGACAACGCCGCCGAATGAATCCCTTCGCACGCGATGTCGTGCGACCCCACTACCCAGGCGAGGCTGCCGACGTGCAGCGGCCCAGGCAACCGATGACTCCCGCGCCACGTGGCGCGGCCTACGTGTGCAAGGAGCCTGCCATGTTGTTCCGTCCGTCTTTCCGTCTTACCTCCCTCGCCGCCGGTCTGCTGCTGGCGGTGACCGCCACCGCCCAGCCGGTGTTCGACCAGCCGGCCAACGCCACCTTCAAGGGTGAGGTCGTCTCCCGCGGTGAGAACGTGGTTCCCGGCAGCACCGCCGACGTGGTCGGTCGTGGCTTCGTGCCGGGCCAGAAGGTCAGCCTGCTGCGTGGCGACAGCGTGCTCAACGCCCAGCCGGTGGTGGTCGATGCCGATGGCAACTTCAAGACCCAGCTGAGCATTCCGGCCGACGCGGTGCCGGGCACCCATCCGGTGGTGGTGCGCGCCAGCCAGCCGGCCGCGGCCACGGTGCTGAAGCTGCGCGTCTCGCCGCAGCTGCCGCTGTCGGGCCAGGCGCAGTTCGCCACCCAGTCCAACAAGCTGGTGCCCGGCCTGTACCAGTCCGCCTACAGCGCCGCCAGCAATGCGGTGTTCGTGACCTCGGCCGTGGGCCGTCCGCCGGTGACCCAGTCGCAGCTGCTGAAGCTGGACCCGAAGTCGCTGAAGGTGACCAAGGCGATCACTCCGGCGCAGGTGCCGGGCAGCACCAACGGCGCGGTGTACGCGGTCTACGGCGTGGGCGTGGATGACACCAACGGCAATGTCTGGGTGACCAACACCCGCCAGAACTCGATCGCGGTCTACCGCCAGAAGGACCTGTCGCTGGTCCATCAGTTCCCGGTTGACACAGTGCCGCACGCGCGCGACGTGGTGGTCGATGGCACCCACGGCAAGGTGTTCGCCTCGGCCACGGGTGAAGACCACCTGTCGGTGTTCGATGCCAGGACCTTCAAGGAGCTGCCGGCAGTGACGCTGGAATCCGGCGTGGATGACGGCAAGTTCACCCCGATGAGCCTGGTGCTGGACGAGAAGGGCGGCAAGCTGTTCACCGTCAGCATCGGCACGCCGGAAGCGGCGGTGATCGACGTGGCCAGCGGCAAGGTCGACAAGGTCATCGACCTGGGCAATTCGATCAGCGCCTCGGGCGTGGCCTTCGACGCGGCACGCAACCGCCTGTACGTCGCATCGCAGGGCACCGACAACCTGCTGATCGTCGACGTGGCGGCCGGCAAGGTGCTGCATGACGTGCCGGTCGGCGCCGGTGCGCTGAACGTCGCCTTCGATGATGCCTCCGGCCTGGCCTATGTCAGCAACCGTGGCGCTGGCACGGTCACCGTGGTCAATGGTGATGGCAAGGTGGTCGCCAACCTCGATGGCGGCACGCTGCCGAACCATGTCCGCGCCGACGGCAAGGGCAACGTGTTCGCGGTGAACAAGTCGCGTGGCGCCGAAGACCCGAAGGGTGACCGCATCACCCGCATCACCCCGAAGCAGTAAGTCACACGGCGGGGCGGCGTGCGCGTCGCCCTGCCAGCAAGGAGAACATTCATGAGCATCGTGTCCCGTCTGCGCCTGTGTGCGCTTCCGTTGGCTGTTTCGCTGGCGCTGTCTGCCTGCAGTGGTTCGTCGACGCCGCCTGATGGCCAGAAGGCCGCCGAGCCGCCCGCCGCAACGGCCGCTGCGGAAACCGCGCTGCCGGCAGGCTGGCAGCGCGTGGCCGGTGCCGAGATGCCGGCGGTGCATGACCAGAAGGCGGTGCTGCCGGCCAAGGTGCATTCCGATGACGGCGCCGATATCGAGGTGGTCGATACCAGCCGCATCATTGCCGGCGGCGACGACGTCATCGCGGTGATTGAAGCGCTCGGCCTGGGCACGCAGGTGTTCGCCGCGCCGACCAACACCACCACCCAGGCCGGCCTGGCCGCGCCGCACCAGTTCCTGTTCAACCGCACCACGGGCGTGGAAGGCGTGCTGAGCCTGAAGGGGTCGCTGTTCCTCGGCAACAGCCTGCGCCGCCACACCGAACTGGCGAAGAAGCTGCGCGAAGTGGGTGAGCCGGCCGTGGTCATCGACGATCTGCAGCCGGCGCCGGACAAGGTGCGCAAGGTCGCCGCCGCACTAGGGCTGGCCGAGGCAGGGCAGGCACTTGCCACACAGGTGCAGCATCAGCTCGACGAGGCTGCAGCGATTGGCAAGGGCCTGGGCCATGCGCCACGAGTGATCCACGTCTCGGCCACCGGCGCCGGTGGCTCACCGACCGTTGCAGGTGCCGACAGTGCGTCGGCGCAGCTGATCGCACTGGCGGGCGGCATCAACATCGGTACCGAAGCGGGAGTGAAGAACTACTCGCAGCTGAGCAATGAGGGCGTGGTCGCGGCGGCACCGGAAGTGATCCTGGTGACCGAGCATGACCTGCAGCTGTTCGGCGGTGCCGAAGGCCTGTGGAAGGCGTACCCGACGCTGAAGCAGACGCCGGCCGGTCAGGCCAACCGGGTCTGGGTGATGCCGGATGTGCAGCTGAAGTACACCAGCGTGGGCTCCGGTGCCGGTGCGCTGGCGCTGGCCAAGGCCCTGGCGGCGTTGCCGAAGGCATGAGTCCGGCGGATCGGCGCCGCCGTCGCGGGCGGACGATGTTGCTGGTGGCGCTATTCGCACTGCTGGGGGCAGTGCTGGCGTCGTTCGCCGTGGGTCCGTTGCGGTTGCCGCCGCTGGAGGTGATGCAGGCGCTGGCGGTGAAGCTGGGCCTGCTTGATCCGCAGGCAGTCAGCAGTCGTGACCTGGCTGTGGTATGGCAGTTGCGCATTCCGCGCGCCCTTCTGGGCGCGATGGTCGGTGCGTCGCTGGCGATGGCCGGCGCCAGCCTGCAGGGCCTGTTCGGCAATCCGCTGGCCGACCCCGGCATCGTCGGCGTCAGTCAGGGCGCGGCACTGGGTGCAGTTGCCGCCATCGTGCTCGGCGCGGCCGGTGCGGCCGGCTGGCTGGTGCCGGTGGCCGCGTTCGCTGGTGGCGCGCTCGCAATCGGCCTGACCTACGCATTGGCCCGATCGGGCAAGGGGACGGGCAACGCTACGCTGCTGCTGGTCGGTATCGCGATGGCCGCGTTCTGCTCGGCGCTGATCGGCTTCCTGACCTATATCGCCAGCGAAAGCGAGCTGCAATCGCTGGTGTTCTGGCAGATGGGCTCGCTCGCGCGCGCCAACTGGGCCGACGTGGCGGCGGTGGTGCCGTTGTTCGCCATTGGTGTGTTCGCACTGCAGCGGCTGGCTACGCCGCTGGACATGCTGGCGCTGGGTGAACGCCAGGCACAGCACCTCGGGCTGGATGTCACACGTACGCGTCGCCGCCTCGTGGCCTTCAGCGCGCTGCTGGTCGGGGCAGCGGTGGCGTTTGCCGGCTCCATCAGTTTCGTCGGCCTGGTGGTGCCGCACGTGGCACGCCTGCTGGTCGGCCCGGGACACCGCTGGCTGCTGCCGTTGTCCGGGCTGCTCGGTGCGCTGTTGATCGTGGTGGCCGACACTGCCGCGCGCACATTGGATCCGCCGGCCGAGATTCCGCTGGGCCTGTTCTCGGCCGCACTGGGCGCGCCGTTCTTCCTCTGGCTGGTGCTGCAGCAGCGCCGCAAGGCTGCGCCATGAGCGTGCTGTTGAAACTGCACGAGGTGGTGGTGCGCCGCCAGCAGCGCGAGATCCTGCATGGCATTTCGCTGGCGTTCGAGCCGGGTACGGTGACCGCGCTGGTGGGCCCGAACGGCGCAGGCAAGTCCACGTTGCTGGCAGTCGCCGCCGGTGACCTGCGCGCTGACGCGGGCGAGGTAAGCCTGCTCGGCAAGACGTTGGCCACCTACAAGGCCGGGCCGCTGGCACGTGAGCGCGCGGTGATGCCGCAGGAGCACGGTGTGCGTTTCGCCTTCAGCGTGGAGGAAGTGGTGGCGATGGGGCGGCTGCCGCATCCGCCGGATCCGGTGGTGGATGACGCCCAGGTGGAAGCCGCCATCGATGCTGCCGAACTGCAGGCGCTGCGCCTGCGCGAGGTGCAGCAGCTCTCCGGCGGCGAGTCCGCCCGGACCACGTTCGCGCGCGTGCTGGCGCAGGACACGCCGCTGCTGTTGCTGGATGAGCCGACCGCCGCGCTGGATCTGCGCCACCAGGAACGCACGCTGCGCAGTGTGCGCGCCTGTGCCGAGGCCGGCGCATGTGTGATCGTGGTGCTGCATGACCTCAATCTGGCTGCCGGCTATGCCGACCGCATCGTGCTGCTGGAGCAGGGCAGGGTGGCGGCCGATGGCACGCCGCTGCAGGTGCTCACCGAAGACAATCTGCAGCGGGTCTACCAGCAGGATGTGGTGGTGCTGGAGCATCCGCGCCGTGGAGTGCCGCTGGTGGTGGTGACCTGAGTCAGCGTAGCGCGCTTCACCGCGTATCATGCTCGACGGGATTTCCTTCAATGGACTGATGCAATGATCTGTAATGTTTCGCGTGGCGTGCTGCTGGCCCTGATGGTCGCCTCCGCAGGCGCCGCCAATGCGGCATCGACTTCGCCGGTGTCGCTGATGAGCGCGGCCGAACAGGCTTCTCTGATCGAAACCCGGTACTCGGCCGGTGATGGCGCGGCGGTCGCCGCGATGACCACCCGCTACTTTGCCAATGATGAGCTGTCAGTCAGCTGGGATGACCAGCAGGTGCTGGTGCTGTGCAAGGAAGCGGCGTACCTGAAGATTCCTGCCGCCAAGCTGAAGGCCGGTGTGTTGACCACCGAGCAGCGGCAGATGATTACCTACCAAGCGGTGATGTCGGGGCTGGGGGCGATCGCAGCCGTGGCCGAAGCGGCCGGTGATGCGGTGATGGTGGCCGACGATGGCAGCGAGCTGCACCGCACGGGTGAAAGCAATTGGGCCTACGGTGTGGAGCGGTATGACGTCACCACCCAGCGCATGGCTGACGGCGCGCTGCGGGTGCGGGCGCGCAAGACCGAAACCGTGAACAACGCCAAGCCCGCTTCGCCGGATGATACGTTCAGCACGGAGGATGATCAGGCGGCTCGCCTGTCCGAGCTGGCACCGGTGGGGAGCTGGACTGAGGCGTTGATCCACGGCGGCCCCCGCCAGGCGCAGGTGGACCCGGCGATGTCGCTGAAGGGCTGGATCTCGATGGGGGACGACCAGGCTGCGACGGTGGGTGAGGCGCGCACGCTGCACGAGTGCAAGTGAGGTCGGCTGGGGTCAGAGCCCTTTGCCCGTGGCAACGGGATCCGACCCCGATCGTTGTCGGCTTCATCGTTCCATTTATGTGCGCAATATTCACTTGCGCGCCAGATTGGCAGGTCTAGAATGCGCCTCATGAACCGGATGCCGCTCCTGAAGTTTTTCATCCTGACCCGCGCAAGCGCGGAACGGGCGTGTCTGCCTGGAGCCCCACGAGGCCGTTGAGACGGTCATCGCTGGACCTTCGACAGAGCGCCCTCCGGGGCGCTCTTTTCGTTTCCGCAGTTCCATTTTCCGTAACCCGATGTACCGCAAGGAGAACGTGCCATGCACCAGATCGCCGAGACCGAACGCTAGCCGCGCACCCTGTCGCCAACCGGGGTGCGCGGCCCCTGGAGTTGGCTTTGCAGGAACCTCTTTATGAACACCCAGACCCTTTCCCGCCGTCGCAACCTCGGCATCATTGCCCACATCGACGCCGGCAAGACCACGCTGACCGAACGCCTGCTGTGGAAAAGCGGCGAGATCCATCGCGTCGGCGAAGTGCACGACGGCAATGCGACCACCGACTTCTCGGCGATCGAACGCGAACGTGGCATCACCATCGGCGCCGCCGCCGTGCAGGCGCAGTGGGCGCCGCGCGACCTGGCGCCGCATCGGCTGACCCTGATCGACACCCCCGGCCACATCGACTTCGCCATTGAAGTCGAGCGTTCGCTGCGCGTGCTTGATGGTGCCGTGGCGGTGTTCTCGGCCGTCGATGGCGTGCAGCCGCAGTCCGAGACCGTGTGGCGCCAGGCGCGTCGCCACCGCGTGCCGCTGATCGCCTTCGTCAACAAGATGGACCGCGTCGGCGCCTCGTTCGAGCGCGTGCTGGAGCAGCTGCAGGACAAGCTTCAGGCGCGGCCGTGGGCGCTCGGTGTGCCACTGGGCAGCGAAAGCGACTTCAACGGCTGGATCGACCTGGTCGATGAGCGCGTGCTGCACTGGCAGGATGGTGCCGTAACCACGGTGACGCCGTGGGACGATGCGGCGCGCATCCAGTGGCAGCCGCAACGCGACGCACTGGTCGAAGCCGTCGCCGACCACGACGAAGAACTGGCTGATGCGTGGCTGGAAGGTCGCGTGATCGACGCGGAACTGCTGCGCGCGGCGATCCGCCGGGCGACGCTGGCGGGTGCGGGCGTGCCTGTGCTGGCCGGTGCCGCGTTCAAGGACAAGGGCATCGAAACGCTGCTGGATGCGGTGGTCGATTACCTGCCGTCGCCGCTGGATCGGCCCGCCGTCACTGCTGAAAGCGAGAGCGGTGAGGTGGTGCTGCCGCCGGATCCTGACGGTCCGCTGGCCGGCCTGCTGTTCAAGATCACCCACCAGCAGCACGGTGCCCTGAGCTTCGTGCGGCTGTACTCGGGCACCTTGAAGGTGGGCGACGCAGTGGCGAGTTCGCAGCATCCACAAGGCCGGCGCGTCAGTCGCCTGGTGCGGGTGCAGGCTGACCAGACCCACGACATCGAACAGGCCGTGGCCGGTGACATCGTCGCGGTGCTGGGCTGGAAGGATGCGGTCAGCGGTGAAACGCTGAGCGCGCGTGCGCAGCCGCTGCGCCTGGAGAACATCCAGGCACAGGCGCCGGTGCTGGCCTGGCGGTTGGAGCCGGCACGTGCGGCCGACCTGATCCGGATGGCACAGGGCCTGGCCAGCCTGGCCCAGGAGGATCCGTCGTTCCGCGTCGAAACCGATCGCGACACGGCGGAGACCCTGGTCTGGGGCATGGGCGAGCTGCATCTGGAGGTGATGGTCGAGCGCCTGCGCAGTGAATGGAAGGTCGACGTGGGCGTAGGTGCGCCGCGCGTGGCCTACCAGGAGGCGCCGATGCGTGCGATGACCGGCGTAGTGGGCCGGCTGGTCAAGCAGACCGGCGGCCAGGGCCAGTTCGCGCACGTGGTGCTGGATGTGTCGCCGCGCGAGGACGACCAGGTGGTGTTCAACGACCGCATCGTCGGTGGCGTGGTGCCGCGCAGCTTCATTGCGGCGGTGGAAAAGGGTGTACGTGCTGCGCTGTCGGAAGGTCCGCAGGGGCATCCGGTGGTCGGTATCGAGGTCAGTCTTGTCGATGGCCAGACCCATGCCAAGGACTCTTCGGAGATGGCGTTCCATCGCGCCGGCGCCGAGGCGATCAAGGCAGCGCTGGCAGAAGGCGGCACGCAACTGCTGGAGCCGGTGATGGCGGTGACGGTGCATTCGCCGTCGGCATCGGTGGGGGATGTGGTCGGCGACCTCAACCGTCGCCACGGTCGCATTGCCCGCATCGACGACCAGGATGGCCGTGCCGAGGTCAGCGGTTTCGCGCCGCTGGCGCAGTTGGTGGGCTATACCACCTCGCTGCGCTCGCTGAGCCAGGGTCGGGCCAGCAGCGAGGCGCACCTGCATGGTTACGAGCCGGTGCGCGCTGCATGAAGAAGTCAGGGGAGCCCGTTCGCGGGCTCCCTTTTTTTGTATTGGCCGGTTCCCGTATCCACGCATGGCGTGGATCTACCGGGTGTCGTTGGGGTTTGCCCATCCACGCGTGGCGTGGATCCATGGGCGATCGGGTTGCGGGCTCTGCAGTAGATCCACGCCATGCGTGGATGCCGTTCTCAGGGGATCCGTTTTTGCACTGCATCGCAACAAAACTGCAGAAAAAGCTGGATTAAAGTGATGCCTCACGATAAATTGCGCACCCCCCGTTGCTCGCCGCCGCCCGCACCCTGCCCATGCGTGATGACAAAGACCCCGGAACCCTGGAGCTGACCCTGCCGCGCAAGCGCGGTCGTCCGCCCAAGTTCGGGTACGCGATGAGCGATGCGCAGCGGGCCGCGCGCTACCGTGCGCGCAGGGCAGGGCAGGCCAACCATGCCGACGTGCGCTCCTGCAGCGACATGGTGCTGCTGGACAAGATCCGTGCCGCGGTGAGCGCGCGCGACACCGAACTGGCCGGGTTCCTGGTCCACGTACTCTGGCAGCGCTATCCCCTGCAGCTGAAATAGTTCGGCGGTGGGGTGGCCGTTGTCATCGAGCTTGTTGATAATGCGGGATTCAGGTTGTTCCCGCTGGCGTGCCCGGGATGGCAGGCGCGCATGATCGAACGGTTCCCAAGATGACCACCACCAGCGACACCACCACCGAAGCGGCGCAGAGCGGCGCCCCCCTGTTCTATACCCGTCCGGTGCCGCTGCAGGCCGATGTGCATGCCGATCTGCGCATCCTGCCGGGCAAGCTCGAGTTCGCCGCCGGCAACAACGCCATTCCGCTGGTGCTGGGCGAGTTCTCGCTGGCCCTGCACCACTTCCCGATCCTGTTCGCCGGCCCGGGCGCGGTGCCGATGGCCGCCGTGGGCGTGTCCGACCAGAACCTGTTCATCAAGGACGGCCTGTGGGAAGACGAGGCCTATATTCCGGCCTACCTGCGCCGCCACCCCTTCATCTTCATCGACACCGGCGCGGAGAATGACTTCCTGCTGGGCATCGACGAAGAAAGCCCGCGCGTGGTCAAGGGTGGCGAGGAAGGCCAGCCGCTGTTCGTTGACGGCAAGGCCACCGAAATGGTGCAGCAGGCGCTGGAGTTCTGCGGCCAGTACACCCGCGAGCACGAACAGACCCTGGCCTTCTCCAAGGCCCTGACCGACAACGGCCTGCTGGTCGAGCGCAACGCCACCGTGCGTACCCCGGATGGCCGCGAGTTCAACCTCAATGGCTTCCTGGTGGTGGACGTCGAGAAGTTCGTTGCACTGCCGGAAGCGACCGTGGTCGAGTGGCACCGCAGCGGCTGGCTGGCACTGATCCACCAGCACCTGATGTCGCTGGGTCGCTTCAATGACCTGACCCGTCGCCAGGTCGAGCGCCTGGCCGCCTGATCAAGGCACTGGCAGGGTTCCCGCTGCGTAGGAGCCCTGTCCAGCCTTCAGTACGTCCAGCAGGCGCCGCGCATCGGCCCAGTCCGGCGCGGCGTCATGTGCCAGATCGACCAGCTCCGCGGCGATGGCCGCGTGCTCGCATTGGCCCAGCATCTGCAGCGTGCCCTGCAGTCGGTGCGCGTGATGGCCCAGTGCCGATGCGTCCGCACGATCGACACCCCGTTCCATGCTGCCGAGTTCATCGCGGATGTCGGCGATGTACGCCGCGTCCATGTCAATCGTCTGCGCGTCTGCGCCCAGGCCTTCTGGCCGCGCAATGCCGAGCGCAGGCAGCAGCTGGGTGACGCGCAGCGGCTTGGCCAGCACCGCGTCGAAGCCCGAGCGGCGGCAGCGTGCGCGATGACGCCGTCCGGTGCGGGCGGACAATGCGATCAGGCGAATGGCCTGCCCGGCATGCCCACGCAGTTCGCGCGCCAGCACGTGACCATCGATGCCGCGCAGCCCGATGTCGATCAATGCGATGGGGCGGGGCTGTCTTGCCTGTTCGGCCAGGGCACCGGCCGCATCTTCCACGGCGCACACCTCAGCGCCCCAGCGCCGCAGCTGTTCGGCGATGACGTGGCGATTGAGCTCGTGGTCCTCCACCAGCAGCAGGTGCAGTCCGGCCAGTGGCGTACCGCTTGTGCACAGGCCCTCGGCATCCTCGCTGGCGCTTGCCGGATACACCGGCAGGCGCAGGATGAAGCGACTGCCGCGGCCCAGCACGCTATGCACGGTGAGGTCGCCGCCCATCGCGCGGGCCAGCTCGCGCGCGATGGAAAGCCCCAGGCCGCTGCCGCCACGCTGGTGTCCACTGCTGCCTTGCTGGAAAGGCTGGAACAGGGCTGTCACCTGCGCGGGTGCGATGCCGATGCCGCTGTCGATCACTTCCAGCAGCAGCTCCCGTGGACGCGTCGCCGGCATCAGCTGCAGGCGCAGCTCGATGCCGCCGATATCGCTGAACTTCACCGCGTTCGCCAATAGATTGCTGGCAATCTGGCGTAGCGCATCGGCGTCCACCAGGATGTTCGACGGGGATGCGTCCTGGACATCGAGGTGCAGCTGCAGGCCCTTCCGCTGGGCCTGCGGCCGGATCGCCTCCAGTGCCTGCCGGCACAGCTGAACTGCATCGCAGGCTTGCGCATGCGGCTTGAAAGCGCCGCTCGCAAGGCGCGAAAAGTCCAGTGCGCGGTTCAAGAGGCTGCGCAGGGACTGGCTGGCCGTACTGGCAGCGGCCAGCAGATCGCGTTCACCCTTCGGCAGTGTCGATTGCCCCAGCAGCTCGATCGAGGTCAGCACGGCCTGCGCCGAGTTGCGCATCTCGTGGCTGATCACACCGATGGCATGCGCGCCGCTGCGGTCACCGCGCGCCCGCAGGTGGCGCATTGCGAGCCACAGCAGCGGCAGGGCGATCAGTAGAGGGGCCAGCAGCAGCCGCCCGCGCGGGGGCGACGCCTGCATCCAGTCCAGTGCATTCCCGGCCGCGGCAGGCAGCGTCTGTCCCGCCCAGAGTCGAAGGAGGCCCGCATGCTCCTCCAGTGTGATCTCACGTAGTGCCTGTTGGATGCGGTCCAGCAGCTGCTGGTCTTCGTGGCGGACGAGCAGGTAGAGGTCGGTGGAGAAGCCGCTGTCGAACGACTGCAGGCGCAGGCTGCCATTGAAATGGCGTCGAACCAGGGGGCGTAGTGTGGGCTCCAGGCCGATCGCCACGTCCGCCAGGCCGGATTCGACCGCGGCCAATGCCGCGTACCGATCAGGCAGGTGCCGCAGCCGGACCTGTGGGTGATGTGCGTGCAGCCAGCCGGCGTAGGGCCCACCTTCAACGACGGCGATGACCCGTGTGTCGAGTTCGTGCATCTCCCGTGGCAACCACTCGCCGGCGCGTCCGGCCAGCAGGGTGGCGCCGCCACGAAAGCGACTGGACGCGGCGAGGTCGGGGCAGGGGAGGGCCTGGTGCCTCGCCCCGCCAAAGACCATGACCAGGTCGGCCTCGTGATGGCACACCGCGAGGATCGATGCGGCGGTGGTTGGATAGGGCTGTTCCAGGAAACTGAGCTGGGCGTGTCGGGCCACCAGGTTGGCGTAGCCGTGGGCAAGCGTTGGCGGTGATGACGTATCGGCCAAGGCTGCGGGCAGGGGGCGCAGGGAGGGGGTCGTGGCGACCCGTACCGTGCTGCCCGGCAGCCAGCGTGGCGACCGGATATCTTCAGCCGAGGCAGCCGGCAGAAGAAGGAGCACCAGCAGCCCCGTGGACAGGAAGCGGCGGCGCAATGGAGGCTGGCGCCTCACGGCGTCTCCAGTCGTTCGCGCAGTGCGTAGATTTCCACATCGCTGCGCAATCCCAGCTTGCGCAGCACGGCAACCTTCTGCGTGCTGACGGTCTTGATGCTGCGGTGCCGGCGCAGTGCGATCTCGGAGACGGTCAAGCCTTCCAGCAGCAGGCCCAGCACCTCGCGCTCGTTGCGGCTGAGCTCGCCGCGATCGCCGGCCAGCCTGACGTCCGGCGGAACCCGGGTCAGGCCCTGGGAAACCCGCACGATGGCATCGGACAACGCAGGAAGCGGCTCGGCCTTGCTGACGAACCCGCTGAGTCCGGCATCGATCAGGCTGTTGAGGTTGGTGGTGGGCGAGAGCGTAGCGAAGGCCAGCAACGGCGTGCGCGGGAACTCCCGGCACAGCCGGGCAACCAGCTCGATGCCGCCCAGGTCGCCACGGGCGAGCGTGAGGTCGATGATGGCCACATCAACGTGCGTGCCTTGCAGGCTGCAGAGCAGAGCGTCGCTGCAGCCATGGCTGGCGACAATGTCGAAGCGGAGGTCGCCTGACAGATGGAGGGCGGTGCCGCGGCGGACCACTTCGTGGTCGTCCAGGAGCGCCAGGCGTAGCCGACGCGGTGCAGGAAATCCATTCATGCGCGGGAGGTGGTCGGCGCCCGTGGGCGTGGCCGTCATTCTGGCGCCGCTGTCGCGTCGAACATCGAATGTGTTGCGTTTTTACGACTATTCCTAAAGATCGATTTGTGCGGCCGATTGGGCCGGGCCTACTCATTTATGGTGCAAATGAATATGGCGCTGGTCAGGGGTGTGCGCGTGGCTTCCGCCGTGGCCACTGGGGCTGTTGACGTGACGCGTCACGTCGGCATGGCCTTGCGCCCCTGCCCTGGGTAGGCGGCTCCGTCAGGGCAGGGGAGGGGACTATCGAGTCTGCACGCGGGGGATCGACATGCGATCCAGGAATTGCGCCGGCGTGATGCGGGGCAACTGTTCGGCATGGGCGGCCGAGAAGTGGCGCAGACCGCCCCAGAGCGCGGTGTCTCCGATCAGGAAGCAGCGGTGCTGGGCGCGGGTGACGGCGACGTTGAGCAGATTGGGCTTGCTGGAGGCCCAATGCGCCGCGCCCACCGTGTCCGTGTCACACCCCAGCACCATCCAGACAATGCTCTCTTCCTTGCCCTGGAAGGTGTGCACGGTGCCGACGCGCTCCCTGCACCACGTGCGCAGCTCGGCGGTGCGTGGCGCCTGCGTGCCGGGCGGGGCATCCGCGCCAAGCCAGGCAGCCTGGTTCCGCAGCCGCTCGAGCAGGGCGTTCTTGATGCGTTTGAAGGGCGAAATGATATAGACCGGGGGCAGGGTTCCGGTGCTGTGATAGAGCGCCGCCAACGCCTGCTGCACCAGGTCGATCTGGCACGGCACGACCTGCTTGTCGCTGGTGCGGCCGGGGGCGTGTACCCAGGCGCTGCCGCCGATGTCCAGGCTGTCAGCGGGTGGCCGCGCTGCGCTTGGCTCCCAGGGGTTGGAGAAGATCATCTTCCCCTCGTAGGCAATCGTGTTGGCAATGGAAAACATCGGTTCGACGCAGCGACGATGCACACGCAGGGGGCTGCCGATCCAGAGCGGCGAGCCCCCTGACTCCATGCGGGCACCGAGCGGGTTGGCCTCGTCGGCCAGTACCTGTACGGAGGTCTTGTCGGGCGAGACGTTCATGTCTGCGGGCAGTGCGCTGGTTTGGCCCAGCGCCTGCAACAGCTTGACCGGCACGGTGAACACCGGCTCGATCTGCAGCGGATCACCCACCACGATTGCGCGCCTCGAGCGCAGCAGTGCACCGACTGCCGCCTGCGGCACGGCCTGGCCGGCCTCATCGATGAACAGCCAGCCGATCGAGTCCGGTCCCAGATGGCGGAACTGGCGTGCGACGGAAGCGAACGTGCTGGAGACAACCGGCACGATCATGAACAGGCTCTGCCAGATGGCCAGCGCATCGCGCGGCTCCTGCAGCCGCTTGCCGCCCAGCAGGTGGCATAGCGCAATGACGTTCTGGGCGAAGCCGCCGCCTGTCTGCAGGACTTCGTGCAGCCAGGCCTGGTGAAGCTGCAGTGCCGCCACGAAGAGGTTGGCACGCTGCTCGTTGAGTTGTTCGCTGTTCCAGACGCCCTTGATCTGCCAGTCCTGATTCTCCAGTTCGGCCGCGGTGGCGGGATGGGATGCGTTGCCGAGTTCGGCTTTCAGCTGTTCCAGCTGTTCCGCCATTGCAGTCCACTGCTGCGCCCGTACCTGCGCGGCGGCCGATGCCTCGGCCAGGGCGCTCGCGGTGCGGTCCAGGTGCCGTTGCGCTGAATCACATTGCGGCCCGAGTTCGAGGCGGCGCAGGGTCCATTGCTGCTGATGATCTGCGTTCTGCGCCATTGTGGCCGCATGGCTGTTCGCACGTTGCCGATCAAAGATGCGGGCCCACCAGCCAGGCTTCTCTTCCTTCAGCAGGGTGCGTTGCGCCTTGAGCAGCGCGAGCTCTTCATCGGTCCTGCGGCGCTGGCTGTCGAGCGCAATGAATGCCTGTACGGCTTGCTCATGCGCGCGCTGTGCATCGCGAAGCTGTGAAGCCGTATACCGGCAGAAGCTCTCCTGATCGTTGTCGCTGATTTCACGGCTGAGCGAGGCGAGCCGATCAAGCTTTTCGACCAGTCCGTTGACCATCGCATCCGCCTGGTCGAACGCCTGCCGGGCCTCCTGGAAGCTCATGGCTGCCGGGCTGCTGCGCCATTGCCAGAGCGACTGGTGGCGGGTCGGGTCGTACCCCTTCGGTGAGGTCGTTTCGCCCTTCCTCGGGCCGGCCACGCTGATCGCCCGCACAAGCGCCTCGCGGTTGGCTTTCCTGCCCAGTGCGCAGCTGATCAGCCCCCAGGCATCGCTATCTGTTGCCGGTCGCTCATAGGCGCCCCTGCCATTCCAATCGAGCAGGTTGCGGGCCAGCGGCCGCAGGTAGTCGAAGGTCGCATCCCCTGTGCTGTTGCGCCAGCGCGATCCTCCGGGCTTGCCCAGTGACCGGCTCTTCGGCAGGTCACGCGAGATATTCTCCACGGCGGCGTTGTTTGACGATGCGACCACCATCTCGAAGCCGGCCAGGTCGGTCTTCAGCAGGGAGATCCTGCACGGCTTCTCACCTTCGAAGTTCACTTCGCGGGTTGCATCAAACGCAGCGGCGGGCGTTGCGCACTGTGACAATGCGCGTGCACGGCGCACGATGTTTTCAGCGAAGATTTCACGCAGCAGCGTGGTCTTGCCGGTCCCGGGTGGGCCATTGACCGAGAAAATGCCTGAGTCGCGCACTTGCTCGAAGATGCTGTTCACAGCGAACTGCTGCATCAGGCTCATCGTGTGCGCAGGATCACCGGGCCAGTGGCCCCGATTGATGTGCCGCGGCCGCAGCCGCTCGGAAATCAGCGTCTGCCCTTTCGGTGTGTACAGGTCTTCGCGCCGGCTTTCCGGCAATGGGCTCAGGTAGGCGCGCAGGGGGGCACTGGCAGTGCCCTGGTCCAGTGCGCCGATGGCGCACGCGATATCCTCGACGAAGAAGCTGTTGAGGATGCTGATCTCCGCGTCCTCTTCGGATTGGGCCTCATCGTCCTCGGCGTCGTCCGCTTCCGGCGTTGACGCATTGTCGGGCCCCGGGGGTGCGGCCTTTGGTACCTGTTCCGGCTTCGGCTTGTCTTCAACGCTTTTCGCCCGGATGACCAGCAGGGGAGCGGACGCGTCGCCCGCGGACGGGTCATGACCCGACCAGGTGCGCAGGATGTCGAGCAGGCGCAGCAGGTCGTCGGGGCTGCAGGGCATCGGGCCCTCATCCTGTGCGGCGGGGCTGGCAGTGGTGCTGCGGAACGTCGCCACGTCGCGCTTGAGTGCTTCAAGGCTTGCCTGGAAGGCGTCGAAGCCCAGACCCTGCAAGCCATGCCTGGAGATCGTGCCCAGTGCCCACGGAACGGTCGACACCGAGATTTCACCCAGCTGCATCACGCCGTCGGCGTTGGCCCGCAGGCTGGCCGCGCAGGTCAGGCCTTCCAGTTCGGCCCGTTCGTCCTGCTCCAGCGATTCGTCATCGCTCGGCGTATCGGCCAGTACCCGCTGGGTGATGTCGGCCAGCTGGACCTTGTCGAAAATGCCGAGGTAGACATCGAATCCACTCAGCCTGCGCCCGGATGGCACGGGTGGGGACCACAGATCCTGCGGGTCCAGTCGCTCCAGCTGATCCCTGGACAGCAGCCGTACGCTCCAATCCGCGTCTTTCGACTCAAGGACCTGGCCCTGCAGATCGTAGGGTATGAAGAACTCAACCCTGTGCCAGAAGCTGAGGATCGCGCGGTGCCTGGCCTGCAACGTGTTGCGTCGTTCTTCCTTCAACTGCCTGTTCCTTCCATTGTGAAATCGGCTGCGGCCGGAGTGCGCCCTTCGCGGGCCATTGTGACCGGCGCGCACAGCCCTGCATTGGCCATTAGCGGCCGCCGCGGTCGAGTCTTGAGTGTTCGTGGTTCGGGCGCCAGGCTGCGATGCCGTCGGCGACCATTGCTGGCTGGCCCGGGACGGTGGCGATGAGGGTACACATGGCCGCGACAGCGGCTGCGCGCGTGCGGCATGGCCAATGCGGCTGCGGTGATGAAGGCGACATCGGGCGCCAGCCAGATGTCGATATACGCTGCCGTCAGCGCACCGACTGCGGTACACGCCTCAGCTTGCCGGTGTCGTAGCCCATGGCCGCGATGCGTTGCACGGCCTGCTGGTAGTCGCTCTCGGATACCTGCGGCGTGCGTGCCATGTACCAGACATAGTCGCGCTTGCTGCGGGCGACAATGGTCTGCCCATAGTCGTCGTCCAGCCAGGCAATCACGTACTCGGCCTGGATCGGCCAGACGAACTGCATGCCCCAGATGGCGCCGTTGCCGTTCTTCTCGACCCGTCCAACAGGGTGCATCGACTTCTGCGGGGCGTCGAAACTGCCTTTGCGATAGGTGAAGGTCGTCTGGATGCGCCCGTCCGGCTTCAACGCGTAGCTTTCCAGCGCGTCGAAGGCTTCGCGCTCCGGCCAGGACGGGATGTGGGCGATCACATACCAGTCGCCCATGAAGCGTGGCACGTCCACCGATGGCGGGCGAGGCAGGGGACGGGTATCGCTGGAACTGCAGCCGGAGCCAAACAGGCTCAATGCCAGCAGGGGAAGCAGCGAGCGCATGCGCATGTCACACCTCAACGGGGGCGGAACAGATAGTGGGCGACCAGCCACTGCTGGCCGTCGTCGTAGCCGAACAGCTCGGCGCATGCCATCCAGAACATGCGCCAGCGCTGCCACCAGATCTTCGCCGCGGTCTGGCCGTAGGTCGCGACAAGAACCGGCATCACCTGCTCGCGGGCTGCATCCTGGTTGGCCAGCCAGTGGTCGGCGGTGCGCTGGTAGTGGGTGCCATCCAGCAGCCAACGTTGATCGAGCCGCAGGTCGCGCTGGAAGTGCAGCAGCGTATCGGCCGCCGGCATCAGCCCGCCGGTGAAGAAGTGACGCCCCATCCAGTTGTCGCCACCCTCGGTTTCAAACGGGTACATCAGCGTGCGATGGGCGAAGATGTGCACGAACAGCGCGCCGTCGGGCTTCAGCCACTGGCTGATTCGCGCCAGCAGGCGTTCGTAGTTGCGCACGTGCTCGAACATTTCCACCGAGACACAGCGATCAAAGCGCGCGGTTGGGAGCTCGAGCTGGTTGACGTCGCGGGTCAGCACCTCGACGTTGTGCAGCCCCCGGGCCTGGCATTGCGCCAGGATGTGGTGGCGCTGGCTGTGCGAATTGGACACCGCCGTGATCCTGGCCTGCGGGAAGCGCTCGGCCATCCACAGGGTCAGCGAACCCCAGCCGCAGCCCAGCTCCAGGATGTGCTGGCCATCGGCCAGTTCGGCGCGCTGGCCATACAGTTCCAGCATGGCCTCCTCCGCCTGGTCCAGCGTTTCGCGCCCGGTGGGGTAGTAGCAGCTGCTGTACTTCAGGCGCTTGCCCAGGCAGGCCTGGAAGAAGGCTGCGGGAACTTCATAGTGCTGGCGGTTGGCCGCGTCGGTGTGCAGCGCGAGCGGGCTGTCGGCGAGCTCTGCGATGCGACGGCTGAAGCGCGCGGACTGCGCCTCGATACCGCCCGCCAATTCCTCATGCAGGCGCTGCGCGCACAGGCGACGGATGCCGGCGCGCAGCGCCGCATCGGGAACCAGTCCGCGCTCGGCCCAGGCGACCAGCCCGGTTTCCGTGTCGTCGGCCGGGTTCAGTGACGGGATCGCGCTCATGCGGAATGCTCCTTGGAAGAACGGGGGAACCAGGGGAAGAACATCGGCGTGCTGCGCTGGTAGGCGCGGTAGTCGTCGCCGCGGCTGCGCAGCGCCTGCTTCTCGGTGAACGGAATGCCGCTCAGGTAGCGCAGGAATACGTACATCAGCAGCGGGCCGGCCCAGGCCAGCCACCATAGCGGTGAGCCGATGGCGAGCAGGACGTAGCTGAACCAGTGGAGCCACTCGAAGAAGTAGTTGGGGTGGCGGGAGTAGCGCCAGAGCCCGTCGCGGCAGGTGCGACCCTTGTTCGCTGGATTCGCGCGGAACCGGGCCAGTTGATGGTCGGCCAGGCTCTCGCCGCCGACGCTCAGCAGCCAGGCGCATGCCGCGGCCACGATCCACGGTGTCAGGCCGGCGTGGGAATTGGCAGCCACTGCAACGAAGGGCAGGGCAAACAGTACGACCAGCAATGCCTGGGCCATGAAGAAGCCGAAGATCCTGCCCTGATGCCCGTGCCAATGCTCGCGCAGGTAACGGTAACGCCCGTCCTCGTCTTCGTGACGGACCCTATGCCACAGGTGCAGGGCGAGTCGGCTGCCCCAGAGGCCGCCGAGCAGCCCCAGTGCAACCCGCGGCACCATCGCGCCATCGCCCAGCAGCGCCAGCAGCAGGGCCGATGCGCCCACACCCTTGGCCCAGAGCACATCGACCACGCCGATGTTGTGGTGGCGGCGCTGCCAGGCCCAGCCCCAGCTCATCACCAGCGCGGCATACAGCAGCACCCACAGCAGATTGATCATGACGGTGCTCCGGCCAAGGGCGGCGGGAGGGTGCGGGAGCCGCGACGAGCGGCCATGCACAGCAGCGAAAGCGCGATGCTCCAGCCCACACCCAGCACCAGCAGGCCCTGCCATAGCGGCGCAGTGAAACGGACCGCCTCGAAACCGCGCGCTGCGGAGAGATACGCCAGCGGGGCCAGCAACAGGCCGAACAGGGCTGGCAGGGCAGGGTGGCGCAGCAGGAAGCGCATCGAGGTGGTCAGCGTCATCGCAAACGCGGCCCATAACGCCATGATCCAGGGCGGCGGCGCCCAGCCCAGCGGGGCAGCAGCGTAGCGCACGGCGCCGCTGGCGGCGGCACTGGCGTCGACCAGCCACGCGCAGGCCAGCGCCAACAGCATCAGGCGGAGATCCAGCCGGGGTTGTGGCGACGTCAGTAGCTGGCTGCCGATGTAGAGCGATGCTGCCAGCAGCGCCGGCCATTGCCAGCCGCGCCCGGCGCCGGCCACGGCGCACAGCCAGACCAGCTGGTTGCCAAGTAGATTGGCCCAGAACCGGCGCATCTCAGCTGCCCTGGTCCGGCGAGGCACTCGGACGATGCCCCGGACGCGCCAGCAGCAGATGCGAAACGCCGATCGAACGCTCCAGGAAGCCGCCCTCGCAATAGGCCAGGTAGAACTCCCACATCCGGCAGAAGCGCGTGTCAAAGCCCTGCGCCTGCACGGCGGGCAGCTGGGCAAGGAAACGTTGGCGCCAGGCGCGCAGGGTCAGTGCGTAGGAGTGGCCGAAGTCCTGCTGGGCGATCAGCTGCAGGTCGCTGGAGCGGGTCTTGGCGGCCATGATCGCGTTGATCGACGGAATGAAGCTGCCCGGGAACACATAGCGCTTGATGTAGTCGACGCTGCGCCGGGCCTGCTCGTAGCGATGGTCCTCGATGGTGATGGCCTGCAGCAGGGCAATGCCATCGGGCTTGAGCAGGCGCTGCAGCGTGGCCATGTAGGTGTCCAGGTATTCGGCGCCGATGGCTTCGATCATCTCGATCGATACCAGCTTGTCGAACTGGCCCTGCAGGTCGCGGTAGTCCTGCATCAGCAGCGTGACCTGATCCTGCAGGCCAGCTGCCCGCACACGTTCGGCGGCTAATGCATGCTGTTCCGCGGAGATGGTGGTTGTGGTGACATGGCAGCCATAGTGCTGCGCCGCGTGCAGCGCAAAACCACCCCAACCGGTACCGATCTCCACCACGCGGTCCCCCGGCTTGAGTTGCAGCTGCTGGCAGATGCGGTCCAGCTTGCGCCGCGAAGCGGACTCCAGCGACTCGCCTTCTTCGGCGAACAGGGCCGAGGAGTACATCAGGTCCGGCGACAGGAACAGGGCGAAGAAATCGTTGCCGAGGTCGTAGTGCGCAGCGATGTTGCGGCGGCTGCCTTCACGACTGTTGCGGCGCAGGCGGTTCCATCCGCGCAGCAGCCAGCCACCCACGCGCGCCGGGCCGTGTTCCATGCTGTCAAGCAGATCGCGATTGCGCACCAGCAGGCGTATCAGTGCGACCAGGTCATCGCAGTACCACTCGCCCTGGATATAGCTTTCACCTGCACCGACGCTGCCCTGTGCCGCCACCTTGCGATAGAACGCCGGGTCTTCGATGGTGACCGTGACATGCAGTTCGCAGCGGGCGTCGCCCAACCAGACTTCGCCCAGCGCGTCGCGCACGCACAGGCGGCCGTCGCGCATCGGGGCCAGCTGGGCCAGCAGGCGGCGGCGCAGGAAGGCATCCAAGGAGCCGGGGCGCGGCAGCGCGACCGAAGGAGTCATTGAGTTCATCGCGGTTTCTCGGCAAGGGTGGGGTGGTCGTGCACGGGATTGCGTTTCAGCCATAGCCGCAACGCGTGCCAGTGGATGGCGGCCACCACCTGGGTGGTCATCAGTGGATAGCAGGCCAGGACGCGGGCCAGCCCGCGGCCATCCAGGGCGTGCCGTTGCATGACCTGGGTGGCATCAAACTGGCGCGCGCCGTCGCGCCAGACCTGCATGTGCACGCGCAGATCCTCATCAGGGCAGTTGAACCGCCAGTCGTAATGGCAATCCATCGGCATGAAGGGCGAGACATGGAAGCACTTGTCGAACCGCCAGCGCAGCGAGGTGCCTTCGTGCGTGGCCGTTGCGACTGGCAGCACGTAGGCGTGCCGTTCCTTCCAGGGCGTGTTGGTGATCTCGGCGACGATGCAGTCCAGCGTGCTGCCATCGGCCCGGTAGCAGTAGTAGAAGCTGACCGGGTTGAACACGTGCCCGGCGAAGCGGAGATGGGTGAGCAGGCGGACCGGGCCGGTGGGCCGGTAGCCGAGGGTGGCTGCAGCGTGGTCGCGCACTGCATCGGCCAAAGGCCGCGCGGGATCGCCGAAGTAATCGCTGCGACGGAATTCGGCCAGGTTGCGGCGATTGATCGACCACAGCCAGCGCCCGGCGAACACGCTGTCGAGCTCATCCAGGTCGAGCAGCAGCTGTGCGATCGGATAGCGGAACGCATGCGGGTGTGGAAGGTGCCGGCGGTGCATCACCTGCCCGAAGTAGAGCGCGCTGGCGCTCATGCGGCCACCTCGCCGTGAGCCGCCATGACCCGGTGCGGCTCGCAGGTGCGCAGGGCATCGACCACGCGGCGGGCGCTGCGGATGCCGTCCTCATGGAAACCCCAGCCCCAATAGGCGCCCGCGAACCAGGTGTGACGGCGGCCCTGCAGCTCGGCCCAGCGCTGTTGCGCGCGCACTGCCGCATGGTCGTGCACCGGATGGGCGTAGCGCAGGGTGCGCAGCACCTTGCCGGGGTCGATCGCCGCGCTGCGGTTGAGCGTGACCACCAGCGGCGTGTTGCCGGGCAGGCCCTGCAGCAGGTTCATGCAGTAGCTGACCGTGCACGGCGCGGCAGGGTCGCGGGGCACATGGGCGTTCCATGCCGCCCACGCCTTGCGGTTGCGCGGCAGCAATGACGCATCGGTATGCAGGACCGCTTCATTGGTTTGATAGCGGATGGCGCCGAGCACGTCGCGCTCGATGGAGTCGGCGTCACGCAGCAGCGCCAGGGCCTGGTCGCTGTGGCAGGCCAGGATGACCTGATCGAAGCCTTCCACGCCGGCCGCGCTGTGCACGCGCGCCCCCCAGGGCATGCGCTCGACCGACTGCACCGGGCACTCCAGCCGCTCATGCACCCGCCAGCGGGCACGCAGGGCATCGACATAGCGCGCCGATCCGCCGCTCACCACCCGCCACGGCGCTCGCCCGGTCATCTGCAGCATCTGGTGGTTGGCCATGAACTGGGCCATGTAGCGGGCCGGGAAGTCCATCACCGTGGCCGTCGGGGACGACCACAGCGCGGAGGCCATCGGCAGCAGGTGCTCGTCGATGAAGGCATCGCCGTAGCGCTGGCTGCGCAGGTACTGCCCCAGCGTTGGGCCCTCGTCTTCTGCCAGCAACAGGGGGGCATCGCGGTAGAACCGGCGCAGGTCGGCCAGCATGCCCCAGAACCGCGGCGACACGAGGTTGCGGCGCTGGCAGAACAGGCCATCCAGCGAGGTGGCGTTGTACTCCACGCCGCTGCGTTCGCTGTGCATCGAGAAGCTCATCGTGGTCGGCTGCGAAGCTACGCCCAGTTCGTCGAACAATGCGGTCAGCAGCGGATAGTGCTGGGGATTGAACACGATGAAGCCGGTGTCCACCGCCATGCGCATGCCATCCACCTGTACGTCGTGGGTGTGGGTATGGCCGCCCAGATAGTCATTGGCCTCGAACAGCGTGACGTCGTGTTCGCCGTCCAGCCACCAGGCGCTGGCCAGTCCTGCAATGCCGGAGCCGATGATCGCGATGCGCATGTCAGTACCTCGCCTTGGCCAGCACCCACTCGGGAATCGGCTTGAGCCCTTTGACCAGCCCGAGCGCCGCCATCGCGCGCAGTCCATACCAGGTCAGGTCCACTTCCCACCAGCGGAAGCCCTGGCGGACGGTGCCCGGAAAGAAGTGGTGGTTGTTGTGCCAGCCTTCGCCGAAGGTAAGCAGCGCCAGCCAGAGATTGTTGCGGCTGTCATCGCGGGTCTCGAAGCGGCGGCGGCCGAAGCGGTGCGCCAGAGAGTTGATGGTGACCGTGGCGTGGAACAGCACGATGGTGGAGATGAAGAAGCCCCATACCAGCAGCTGCGGGCCGGAGGTGTGCAGGCCCGGTGCCCAGCGCTCCAGCCCGGCGCCCAGTGCATACAGCGCTGCGGCCAGCAGTACCGGCACGGCCGTATCGAAACGGTCCAGCCAGCGCAGTTCGGAGAAGCGCGCCAGGTCCGGTACCCGCGACAGATCGGTGGCAAAGGCCTCGCGGGTCAGGAACCAGCCCATGTGGCTGCGCCAGAAACCGCCTTCACGGGGGGAGTGCGGGTCCAGCGGCTGGTCGGCGTGACGGTGATGGTGGCGGTGGTGGGCGGCCCACCACAGCGGCCCGCGCTGCACGCTGGAGGCGCCGATCACCGCGAACACGAACTGCACCGGCCGCGATGCCTGGAAGGTGCGGTGCGAGAAGTAGCGGTGGTAGAACGCGGTGATGGCGAACATGCGCACCGCATAGAGCGCTGCGGCGACGATCACCGCTGTCCACGAGATCCCCACCCAGAGCACGGCGATGCAGGCCAGGTGCATCAGCGCGAAGGGCACGGCGCGCACCCAGTCGATGCGGCCCGGCCGTTCGCCGCTGCTTTCTGCGGCGTTGCCGGTATCGAACCAGCGCTGCAGCGTGCGCAGCAGGCGCCAGCGTCGATGGGGGAGGGGCGCTACAGAGGCCATGGCGGATCTCGGCGGGTGTCTTGATGTTCTGTACGCAGCAGGATGCGCAATGGATGCGCCACGGCGCAGTAAATTTCCATTTCACCTGGGCGTCACGACGCAGCGCTCAAGCAGGGGTTGCGCCCACGCCTGTTGCCAGTCGCTTGCCGGTCGCTCGGCTGGTGGCGAGCGGAAGCGCACCGTCACCTGCGGGTAGCTGCCGCGCGCATCGCGCAGGTTGCTGGTGCCACGGAACTCCAGCAGGCGGCGGTCGGCAGTGGCGTAGACCAGGGCCAGGCGCGGCGCGATGCCGCCGTACCAGGTGTCAAGGCTGACCTCGATTGCCTGGGCGTCGATACCCTGCCAGCGAACAGGGCCGGTGCGCCGCACCTGTACCGGGAAGTAGCGCTGGCGCGCCGGTACCAGGAACGGCAGCGTGATGCGCTCGCCCCGCAGCAGCGCCGGCCAGTGCAGGCGCACCGCCGCGTCGAATCCCGCATCGATCACCGTATCCGCCGGCAGCGCAAGCTGGCCCTGCCGCAGCGGGCTTGTGCCATCTTCCCGCCAGGAGATCGACACCGAATCGCCGGCGGCCTCCACCTCGGCCTTCTGGCCGCTGCGACGATCCTCAAGCGAGTAGCCCCGTGCCTGCGGCCGGGCGCTTGCCGGCAGATGCTTGCGGGCGAATGGCTGGCCGTCCGGGCATTGGTACAACACCCATCGCTCGGCGCCCTCCGCTGCCTCGCGCCGCCAGTGCACCTCACGGTAAAGGACGGCGCCCTGGCTGGAGGTCGCCACGCCCTCGCTTCGCAGCCAGGGCGCCGCCAGCGCAGCATGGGGCAGGCACAGCAACAGCCAGGCAGCGCGCATGGCGTTCATCCGGAAGGGAAGGGTCCAGGTGATACGGCGGGAGCGGCTGGTTGGATGCATTGCATTGCCTGCATCCAATTGCTGCCCCCGCCCGTACAGAGGACAGACCTTCACCCGCCCGCCGCGAACGCCGATGTACCCTGACGCCGCCAGCCACCTCCTCAACTTCGATAGCGTACGCATCGTGTCCAGCGCCCAGCAGCCGAGCAACGAGCCGACGAACTGGGCCGGTGACATGGACGGCGTGGCACGGCTGCGTGACCGCGACTGTTTCATGCGGATCTACGACTACTTCATGCCGCGGCTGTGCGTGTACCTGCGTGGCCTGGGCGTGCCTGAGGCGGTGGCCGAGGAGCTGGCGCAGGAGAGCCTGCTGCGGCTATGGCTGCGCGCTGCCGACTTCGATCCTGCGCAGGGGGCGCTGAGTACCTGGCTGTATCGCATCGCCCGCAATCTGCATATCGATCGCATACGGCGCGAACGCAGCTGGATGCAGGTGCAGGCCGCGGTGGAAGATGCGGCAACGATGGATGTGGTTGAGCGCAGCAGCGCCGAGCAGTTCGCCGACCAGGCGCGGTTGCGGCAGAAGATCAATGAGCTGCCCGCCGTGCAGGCGAGGCTGGTGCGGATGTCCTATTTCGAAGCGAAGAGCCACAGCGAGATCGCCGAGGCACTCGGTATGCCGCTGGGTACGGTCAAGTCACACCTGCGCCGTGCGTTCCTGCAACTGCAGGCCAAAGTGGGAGGTGCGCTGTGAATCCGCACCATCACCTGCACGAATCCACCTTGATGAGCTACGCCGCCGGCGCGCTGCCAGCGCCGTTGAGTATCGTGGCCGGCGCCCACCTGGAGCAGTGCCCGCATTGCCGCCAGCGCCTGCGCGAGGCTGAGGCGATCGGCTCTGCTCTGCTGGAACAGACACAACCGTCCACCGCCGATCTGCGGCGTGAGCAGTTGCGCGAGGCCATGTTGATGCAGCTGGTCACGGAAACGCCCAATGCCATGGCCGAAAGCATGCGCCCTGTGCCGAAGGAGCGGCCCGAGGCCAATCCGGACCATCTGCCTGCCTCGCTGCACCCCTACTTTGGTGCTTCACTCAGTGGGCTGCGCTGGTGCTGGATGGCGCCGGGCGTGCACTGCATCCGTGCCGAGCAGATGCCTTCGCTGATCATGCTGAAGATCGCCCCGGGCAAGTGCCTGCCCATGCACAGCCATGGCCGCAGCGAGCTGACCCAGATCCTGCGCGGCTCCTACAACGATGCGCTGGGCCTGTTCGCGCCGGGCGACGTGGCGGACCTGGATGAGGACGTGGAGCATCAACCGGTGACGGCGCCGGGCGTGCCGTGCATCTGCGTGTCGGCGCTGGATGCGCCACTGGTGTTCAGTGGCTGGCTGGCGCGGAAGATCCAGCGGTTTGTGAAGCTCTAGGATGAGTGCAGCGATGGCAACGGGCGCGCTACGGGTTCTGTTGACCGGTGCCGCGGGGCTGGTGGGGCAGGGTGTGGCCCTGGCCTGCCAGCGCTCACTCCGGGTCGCCAATCTGGCCGCGCTGGTCCGGCACCCGGGCAGTCTCAATGGCACTGGCAGCGAACTGATCGTGCCTGACTTTCTGCGCATCCAGGAACGGCAGGATGATCTGTTGGGATTCGACGCCTGCTTCTACTGCGCCGGCGCTCCGCCGGTGGGCACGGCCGAGGCCGAGTACCGGCGGGTGACGCTGGACACCACCCTGGCCGTTGCCCGCGCCTGGGCCACCGCGAATCCGCAGGGGTGCTTCCTGTATGTGTCCGGCGCCGGCGCGGATGCGCGAAGCCATGTAATGCCATTGCGGGTGAAGGGCGAGACCGAGCGGGCGCTGCAGGAACTGCCGGTCCGCACGGTCATGCTGCGCCCGGGTGGCGTGCGCCCTGTCGAGGGAACCGGTACCCGTCATCCCCTGTTGAAGCCCTTGTACTGGGGTGGCGCACCGTTGATGAAGCTGGCGGGCGCGATTGCGCCATCGCTGATGACCAGCAACCTGGCCCTGGGCCAGGCGATGATTGCACTGGCCGGCAGGGAACATCCGCCGGCCATGGTGGAGTGCGCGGACATCAACCGGATCGCGATGGACGTGAGCGACCCGGTTGCCTGACCTCAGTGCGCGGCACCTTCCAGCGCGGTACGCACGGCCTGGGCCAGGTCGCTGCGGGTAAACGGCTTGGGCAGCAGCGCGGCTGCCCGGCCCTGGCTGCCCACCTGGTCGTGGTCGCGTGGATACCCCGAAGTGAACAGCACGGCGACTTCCGGCCAGCGTTCCCGCACTTCACGCACCAGCTCCCAACCCGACATGCCGGGCATCACCACGTCCGAGAACAGCAGGTCCACCCGGGTGTCGGGACGTTCCAGCAGCCGCAGCGCGGAGGGGCCGTCGTGCGCTTCCAGCACGCGATAGCCGAGCAGGCGCAGGGCATCAACGGTGTGCGCACGCACATCATCGTTGTCCTCGGCCACCAGGATGGTTTCCTCGCGCGGCGAGTAGCCCGCCAAGCCTGTCTGAGGCGCGCTTGCCGCGCAGGGCAGGGCCAGCGCGGAACGCGGGAACATCATGGTGATGCTGGTGCCGCCACCTTCCACTGAATCGATCAGCACATGGCCGCCGGACTGCTTGACGAAGCCGTGCACCATCGACAGGCCCAGGCCGGTGCCGCGGCCGACCTGCTTGGTGGTGAAGAAGGGCTCGAACACGCGCGCGAGGGTGGTCGCATCCATGCCGTGGCCGTTGTCGCGGACCCGCAGCATCACGTATTCGCCAGGCGCTGCATCGGGGAACAAGGCGGCGTAGTCGTGGTCGAGATGGCTGTTGTCGACCTCGATCACCAGCCGGCCGCCGTGGGGCATGGCATCGCGGGCGTTGACGGCCAGGTTGAGTACCGAAGCTTCCAGCTGGCTGACGTCGATCTCGACACACCAGACGTCCGCAGCGGCGCGGATTTCCAGCTGCACCAGCTCGCCCAACGCACGCTGCAGCATGTCATGCATGTCCAGCAGGCGGTCGTTGAGATTGGCGGCCTGGCTGTGCAGCGGCTGGCGCCGGGCAAATGCCAGCAGGCGCTGGGTCAGGCTGGCGGCACGGCCCACGCCCTTGAGGGCGTTGTCCAGCGCACGGCTGACGATGGCGCCCGGCTCGCCGGCACGCTCGCTGAGCAGCATGGCGTGTTCGACGTTGCCGGAAATCACCGTCAGGATATTGTTGAAGTCGTGGGCGATGCCGCCGGTGAGCTGGCCCACCGCTTCAATCTTCTGTGACTGGCGCAGTGCATGCTCGGCCTGCAGGCGGGCGGTGGTTTCCACGGCCTCCGACACCACCGCCGTCACCGCGCCTTCGGCATCCAATAGCGGACGGAACGAAAAATCGTAGCTGCGACGGCCGGTGGGCAACTCCAGATCCAGTGCATGCAGCGAGCTGTGCCCCTTCGCGGCAGCGGCAACGGCCTGGTCCACCAGGGTGCCGACGTCGCCGCTGGTGGCGAACCACAGCGATTGCCCATAGCGCTGACCCACCACATCGGGCTTGTCGGCCAGTACGGCGGCCAACGAGGCGATATTGGCGTCGACCACGCGGCCGCCCTGGTCCAGCAGCACCTGGTGCTGGAAGCTGGATTCGAAGATGGCCTGCAAGCGTCGCTTGCTGGCCCGAAGCTCGGCAGTACGCGCCTGCACCTGCTGCTCGAGCAGCTGGTTGTCTTCGCGCAGGGCGAGCTCGGCCTGCTTCAGCCCGGAGACGTCGCTGCCCAGGCAGATGTAGCCGACCACGGTGCCGTCGGCGCCTCGCTCCGGCACGCAGTCCATCTGCACGAATCGTGACTCGCCACTGCGGTGGGCCAGTTCCACCTGGAAGCGGGTGCGCTCACCCTGCAGCACCCGTTCGATGCTGGGCAGGGCATGTTCGAAGGCGGAAATGCCACTGACATCGCGCGCAGTACGGCCCAGCAGTTCGGCCAGGCTGACGCCGTGCCAGTCGAGGAAGGCCTTGTTGGCGAAGCGGTAGCGATGCTCCCTGTCGAGCTGGGCGATCAGTGCCGGGACGGCATCGGTCACCTGCTGCAGCTGGGCCTGGCTGTCATTCAGGGCGGCTTGGGCGTGGGCCAGCTGGGTGCGCTCGTGCGCCTCCTGGCGGGCGCGGCGGATCGCATCCGGCAGGCGTTGCAGGCGCTGCTTGACCACGTAATCGCGCGCGCCACGGGTCAGGGCCTGTACCGCCAGCTCCTCGGTAAGCGTGCCGGAGACAAAGATGAAGGGCGTCTGCGGGATGCGCTCTCGGGCCAGCGCCAGCGCGGCGTCGCCATCGAATCCCGGCAGCACATGATCGGCCAGGATGACATCGAAGGCGCGATTCTCGATCGCCTCGATGAAGGCATTGCGGGTCCACAGGCGCTCGGCCTCGAAGTCGAGGCCGGCCCGTTGCAGTTGTGCGGTGATCAGCTCCGCATCAAGCGCACTGTCCTCCAGCATGAGGATGCGCAGGCGCTCGCTGCGGCGCGATCCATCACGCATCGTGCTGCCCCGAGCCGTTGGGGCGATGCGGCGGCGGCTGGTTGGTGATGCCCCAGAACATGCCCAGGCCCTGGATGGCGTCGAAGAACTCCTTGAAGTCCACCGGCTTGACCACGAATGCGTTGACGCCCAGTTCGTAACTGCGCACCAGATCCTGCTCTTCGCGGGAGGAGGTCAGCATCACCACCGGCGTGCTGCTCAGGTTCGAATCGCCACGTACCTGCTCCAGCACCTCCAGGCCGTTCACCTTGGGCAGCTTCAGGTCCAGCAGCACCACCACCGGGCCGCCGTGGTTGGCGCCGGCAAATTTGCCTTCGCAGCGCAGGTAGTCCAGCGCTTCGGCGCCGTCGCGTACATGGATGACATCGTTCAGCAACTGGCAACGCGACAACGCCGCCAGCGTCAGCTCTGCATCCTTGGGGCTGTCCTCTACCAAGAGGATCGGCCGCAGGTCCCTCATGGGTGATCTCCTGTGGAACGGGGTAGGGTGAAGTGGATCGTGGCGCCCTTGCCGGGTTCGCCCTCGGCCCAGGTGCGGCCGCCATGGCGGCCGACGATGCGGCGGACATTGGCCAGGCCGATGCCCGTGCCTTCGAATTCCTCGACATGGTGCAGGCGCTGGAACACGCCGAACAGCTTGTCCACGTAGCGCATGTCGAAACCGCAGCCGTTGTCGCGCACGAAGAAGTGGTCCTCCTCCTCAAGGCGCTCATGGCCGATCTCGATCGCTGCCTGCTCGCGCTCACGGGTGAACTTGACCGCGTTGGCCAGCAGGTTCTGCCAGACCAGGCGCATCATTGTCGGGTCGGCCTGCACCTCCGGCAGCGGCGCCAGTGTCCACTGCACGTCGCGTCCTGCGTAGTCCAGCGCCAGGCTGCGGCGCACATCCTTGGCCAGTGCGGCCATGTCCAGCCGCACCCGGCCGAGCGTGGAGCGACCCATCTGAGAGAAGCTCAGCAGGTCGTCCACCAGCGTTCCGGCAGATTTGGCCGACTCCACGATGGTATCCAGGAAGCGGCGCTCGGTATCGTTGAGGCGTTCGCCGGCCGAGCTGCCCAGTAGCTCCGAGTAACCGACGATGTGGCGGAAGGGCGCACGCAGGTCGTGGCTGACCGAATAGGAAAACGCTTCGAGTTCCTTGTTGCTGCGGACCAGCTGCTCGTTGAGCTCGGCCATTTCTTCGGCCTTGCGCAGCACGATGTCGACGATGGCGGTGCGCATCTCGTGGGCGGCATCGCGGTCGGCGTCGTTCCACGGCAGGCTGCGCTGCTGAACGGTTTCCTTCCAGGCCTCGAAGGAGCTGCGCGGCGACAGTGCCACGTCGGGTGCCGCGGTCTTGCGTGGATCGCCGCCCCAGCGCACGGTACGCAGCACTTCGGGGCGGAACCACATCAGGTAGCTGTCATGCAGCTGCGAAATGGACACCGCCAGTACGCCGCTGGCCACGTCGGACAGGCGCGCACCGGGCGCCCAGTCGGCTGCCAGGTGGTCACTGCAGTACGTCTCCTGCCCGGCCTGCTGTGCGGCCAGCCAATCGGCCAGGGCCAGCACGTCGGTTGCGGGCGGGCTCTGGCCCACACGCATGCAGTCGCCCTTGTGCACGATGGCGGCGCCTGCCGCGCCGGTCAGCGACAGCAGGCTGGCTTCATCGTGGCGCAGCGCAGCCATGAAATCCTCATCGCCGGCCATGCGTGCCAGCAGCTTTACCAGCACCGAGCGGCGCGCCACGCGCTCTTCGATGGCGCGGGCACGCTCCTTCAGTGCGATCTGCAGCGAGAGGATCTGGCCCATGAATTCGCAGGCGGTGCGCACGTGGTAGGGCAGGCGGCGCGGCTGCACCGTGTGGCAGGACACCAGGCCCCACAGCTGGCCCTCATGCACCAGCGACACCGACATCGACGCGCCGGTGCCCATGTTGCGCATGTACTGCAGGTGCACGGGCGAAACGCTGCGCAGCACGGCCAGGCTCAGGTCGGTGGCCGGTGCGTCGCGGTGTTCGTCGCTGCGCATCAGCGGGGCAGGGGTGTAGTTGCTGTCCGCGATCAGTCGCACCCGGTTGCGCCGGTACAGCTCGCGGGCCTGGGCCGGAATGTCCGACTCGGGGAAGCGCAGGTCCAGGTAGGACGGCAACAGGCCGTTGCCATCCTCGGCGACCACGATGCCGTTCCAGCCGGCATCGAACTGGTAGACCAGGGTACGGTCGAAGCCGGTCAGTCGGCGCATGTGCGCGGCCGCCAGCTGGCACAGATCTTCCACGGTGGTAGCCGATTCGATGCCGGTCATCAGTTCGCGGATCGACGGATACAGTTCTTCCAGCGAACCCGGCTGGCCGGGAACCGGTGCCTCCAGCTCGATCAGCAGATCGGTGGCGGAGCGATGCACCAGCAGCTGATGCCGCCCATGGCCATCCAGGTGCACAGCGCCGACATGGGCGCTGCTGCCCACCGTGGCCTGCTGGAACAGCGCCTGGAAGGGTGCCAGCACGCCGCCCAGTACTTCGCTGACATGCTGCATCAAGGGTTCGCCGAACTGCTGCAGCAACCCCGGCTGGCTGATGGCGCGCTCACGCACCCGCAGTGACTGTGGCTCCACTACCAGAAGCACGCCGTATGGCTGGATGGCACCGGGCGTGTGGATCGGTTCGCGCGCACAACGGGACTTAGCGGTGTCGTGCGTGGGCTCGGCAGAAGGCATCAAGGGCGGGACTCATGATTCGTGGATGGCTGGAATGGCCCAGCGCTGCATCCGGTATGCATGGATGGTGAAGCAAAATCGTGCATTCGCCTACCAGCACGTGCGCGTGAAGAACGTTTCATTCAAACCTGAATTCTTCATCTGAACATTCCAACAGCACTTGCATGTTTCGCGAAAGGTACATGTGCGCTGCACGCGCGCTCGACACCGACTTGCCTAGGGTGAACGCACATTCCTGAGTGACCACGTCCCGTGAACCTGCAGACCTTGCCTTCAACGCCATACCGCATGCTTGCCGACAGCTGCCAATTCGAGTTGCTGGATGTGGATGCCCTGCAGGATCCGGCCAGTGGGCGCCTGCTCCACCTGTACTCGCTGGTTGCGCGCTGCCTGTGCTGCGAAACGGTGTTCAAGGCGGAAGAGGGGCAGGGACTGGTCAGCCATACCGCCGCACGCGTGGTGCGATGCCCCACGGGTTGTGGCCAGCAGGCGTTCAAGCCGGCGTTGCTGCGTGCATGGCAGCCGCAGCGCGTCGCACAGGCCTGAGAGCACTGACACTGGGTCACAGCAACCCGGGATTGGCGCGCCACACCGCGAAGTTCAGCGCCGAGGCGAACGATATCCAGGCCAGGTAAGGCAGCAGCATCACCGCCGCGCCGCGATGGATGCGGGCGAAGGCAACGATCGTTGCGCAGACCAGGGTGATCAATACAAGAATGTCGACGAAGGCCAGCGCGCCCAGCTTCCAGCCGAAGAACAGCCAGCTCCAGAGGGCGTTGACGGCCAGCTGCACCAGATAGAGCGCCAAGGCCGGCTGTGCGTTGCGCCAGCCGCGTTCGCGCCAGACCAGCCACGCCGCAATGGCCATCATCGCGTAGAGCAGGCTCCACACCGGGCCAAACACGGTGGCAGGCGGTGCCCAGGCGGGCAAGGCGAGGGTGGCGTAGAAGCTGGCGGCGGATGTCGATGCCCACGCGCCGACTGCCGCCGCCGCAAAAGTGACCACACCCCATCCCAGAAGGCCCATAACCTGTGAACGCCGCTTCATTCCGTGCCGCTCCGTCCTGCGTTTACACGCTCATACGAACGGAAGCGGCAAATGGATGCAGCCCGGGGCGATCAGTCTGAAGAACCCGCGGCGCTTCCACTTTCGCCAGCCGGCAACAGCGAAGGGCGCTGATCGAACCATTCCCGCGCCTTGGCCAGATGCCACTGGCGCTGTTCGCCATCAAGCTCGATGCCCGCGCCCAGCAGCCCCCAACGCAGGTAGAGATCACCACGCTTGCGCTGCTCCAGCAGATCCAGCCGCGCACGTACCGACAGGCGATCATTCTCGGCCCGCAGGCCGTCGATCAGCAGATGACCTGGGCGCCAGCGCAACGTGGCCTGTGCATCGACCTGGCCGGAGTCGAGCAGCGACAGCGTCCAGCGCGGATAGTCGGTGCGCCTGGCGAACACCGCCAGCAAGGGGCGTGCATCGCTCAGGGTCAGATCGGTGGTGGCGTCCACCTGGAACGGGGACTGCGCGTCGATGCGGCCCCGCTTGAACACGGCACGGCCTTTCCACACGCTGCTGGAATCGGTGCCCGCCACCTGCACATTGCGCAGCTCCACGGTGGTGCCGGACAGATCGAAATGGCGCTGGTTGAAGTCGCCGCGGCGAAGCGTCGCATTCACGTCGACATCGCCGCCCATGTCCAGGCCCGCTACCTTGGCGCTGGCATTGCGGCCCAGCAGCCGCGCGGTGCCGTGGCCGACGCGGCCATCGGTGTCGAGCGTGGCGTCGCCGCTGAGGCTGCCGGTGCCCCGCAGCAGGCGCACCTGTTGGGAGCCAAGGTAGCGGTTGTAGGCGGCCAGGTCCGGGATGGTCGCTTGGCTGAAGCGCAACCGCGCACGAACGCCCTTGCGCAGTTCCTGCAGGCGGCCATCGCCGGTGAGGTCCACGGCCAGGTCACGCCCGTCGAACAGCCGCACATCCTTCGCATCGCTGGGCCGCGCGGTGAAGCGAGGCAACCGGATCGCCAGCTGTGCCTGGTTGGGGCTGCCGGCCTTCAGCTCGCCATGCGCGCTGGCGGTACCGGCCAGACGCACGCCGGCCACTTCGGCCACCGCCGCGGCGGAGGGAATGTCCACGGTGCTGCCTTCCATCAGTTCGCCATTGCGCAGGCGCAGATCGGCCTTCAGGGTGCCGCCGCCGTCGAGTTGCAGCCATGGTTTGCGCACGAACAGGGCAGGGATCCAGTTGAGCGAGGTGAAGGCCCATTCGCCACGCACGGTACCGGAGCTGCGTTCCAGCAGCTGGGCAGGGTGCTGGAACGGAATCTCGCGCCCGGTGATGAGCAGGTCGGCATCGATGCCGGCGGCCGAATCCGGGCGTGGCGGCAGGCGGGCCTGCAGGCGCAGGTCGTTGGCCACATTGAGCTGCAGGGCCAGCACGCCGCGATTGGGCGCGCCATCGCCGAGGAAGAGCGGCACCTGCCAGAGCGCGTGGTCACCGGGTTGCAGCTGGCCGTCGATCATGTGAACTGCCAGTTGCAGGCGGCCGGGCACTGGCGAGCTGGAGATGCGCGGCGTCTGCGCATCCGTATCCATGCGCAGGCCCTGGCTGCGCGCATCCACCTCCAGTTGCGCATGCAGCAGCTTCAACTTGGCCAGGCCGGGCGCCTGGTCGCGATAGTGGCGCGGATAGCTGAAGCGCGCGGTCAGATCCATGTCGCCCAGCAGCTGCACGCCGTCATAGCTGGTGTCCGCCTTACTGAACGAGACCTCGGAATCGAACAGTTCGGACGGACCGCCGCGAAGCTGCTTGAGGAACCCAACCGTGCCCCGGCCCTTGCCGATGATCAGCAGCTTGCCGAGCCGGGCACTGCGAATGCTGTCGCTGTGGATGGCGTCGAAACGCAGGGTCCAGCCCTGGTCGCTGCGCGGGGGCGACGGAATGGCGTCCTCAACGCGACTGATCTCGGCCGACACGCCAGTGGCCTGCAATCGGGGAACCCGCACTTCGCGGCTAATCAGGGGCAGGACTGCCAGGCGGGCGCTGGCACGCTCGGCGTGCAGTACGTAGACGGTGTGGTTGACGTGGCCGCGCATATGCACGTTCCAGGCAATGACGTGGCCCGGCAGCAGCGTGATGGCCGGGCCGGTCGTCATCACGAACTTGTGCGGCTTGCGGTTGGTGACCTGGTCGAACAGCGGGGTGTTGAGGAAGATGTTGCCGGCCAGCAGGTAGAGAACGTACACGCCCAGCAGGATGTAGCCAGCGACGCGCCATCGGCGGAGCCGGTGCGGGATGCGCGCGGAAGTAGGGGGCATGTACTGCTCTAAGGGCCGGAATTCACTCAACTATTGCCGAACCGATGGCGGTGGCGCGTGAAGCGGGTAGGGGACGCTTGCTGGATTCTGCTAGTGTCCGCCTTGCCCACTACGCCGATCCGTGAGGAATCGCATGGATATCCGAGCTGCCACCGCCGGTGACTTCGACGCCATGTGGGCGATTTTCAAGGCGGCCATTGCGGCGGAGGATGCGCTCCCGTTCGCCGGCACCTTCGAGGCCGGCACCTTTCGGAGCCACTGGTTCGGAGTGCAGGCGGCCTTTGTGGCCGTTCTGGAAGGGCGCGTGGTCGGAATGTACAAGATGGGCGCCAACTACCCGGACCTGGGGGCGCATGTGGCCAGCGCCACCTACGTGGTCGATCCGCTGACGCAAGGGCGTGGCATCGGCCGGGCGCTGGTGGAAGACAGCCTGGTCCGGGCCAGATCGGAGGGGTTCCTGGCCATGCAGTTCAATTACGTGGTCAGCACCAATGCGCCAGCGGTTGAGCTATACCGGAAGCTGGGCTTTGCCGTGGTCGGGACGCTGCCGGCGGCGTTCCGGCATCGGTCGCTGGGATTGGTTGATGTGTATGTGATGCACCGGTTCCTGTAGGACCAGGTGGGGCAGGGGCGGCCTGCCCGTGCAGCAAGAATCCTTGGCGACTCCATTGCAGAGGACCCGTAATGACTGCGGCAACCAGATTCCCGTTCCTTGCACCATCGGGGCAACGCACGTTCGTCATCGGCATCCTGGTGCTCACCTTGGTGGCTTGGATATGCATCGCCGCCGTCCTTGCCATCGGCGGTCGGCCTGATCCATCCAGGCTCCGCGCTGTGGCACCCCTGATTGACGGGCCATGGAAATTTCATGTCGGTGACGATCCGCGCTGGGCGGGTGTCTCAGTGGATGATTCGTCCTGGGAAACACTCAACCTGAGTGCGCCGGCCAGCAGCATCGACGGCGACGTGGGGCTGCCCAACTATGTCGGCGGATGGATGGCACACGGTCACGCCGGGTACCAGGGATATGCCTGGTACCGGCGCTCGCTTGTGATTCCAGAGGGCGACCGCGTATGGGACATCCTCGGGCCTACCGCCGTGGAGGATGGCTACGAGCTGTACTGGAACGGCAAGCGCCTGGGCGGCTCAGGCAGGCTAGGGGAGTCGCCTCGTGTCGTGGGTACGCGACCGATGATCTTTTCGTTGCCCGCCGATGCGGCAGGCACGCAGGGCGTGATCGCCATAAGAGTACTCATGCAGCCCGGCAGTGCTTCCGGCTCTGCGAGCGGCGGCATCCACGTGGCCCCGACACTTGCTCCGCAGTCAGAAAGCCGTGAGCTGTATCGCGTGCAATGGTGGCGTACCGTCGCGGGCTACATTGTTGAAGTGGTCGAGCCGCTTGCGATGGCCATGGTGATCGTGTTGGCGCTGTCGCTAAGGCCGCTCAGCAGCCACCAGTCGTTCATCGCCTTCGTTTGCGTCGCGCTTCTGCTCTCTGCCGTGAAGCGGCTCGATAACGCGATCGTCTCCTGGACGGATCTGCTCAGCCTTCCTGCCTACACCTGGTTGAACAATGTGCTGTGGATGCCGCTCAGCCTGGCGGCATGGGCGCTGGCGTGGAATCGCTGGGTGCTGCCACCTTCGCGGGCGATCGATGCTGGCGCCCTTGTTCTGGCGGCGCTGGGGGTTGCGGGAGGCATTATGGGGGTTGTCTGGGCCACTCAGGTCTTTCGCCTCGGCACACTCGCGCTGCTCGTGCTTGTTGCCGCGCGGATAGCCCGCAATGGGCCAATGCGCGGCATGGCGCTGACCGTGATGTTGGTGATTACCGTATCGCAGTACACGGGTGAACTCGGTTCGCTGGGGGTTCCAACGATCTGGTTCCCGTTCGGGATTGGCGTGACGCTGACCCAGTATGTGTACGGAATCGCGATCCCGTTGCTGGCGGTGTTGATCGTGCGGACGGTCACGACGGCTAAAGCAGTTCCAGGGAATCGGTAGTGAAACGGATGCCGGTGACAGAGGCCAGCGGTGTGGCCACATTGATTACGCGGGTCGGCCAGATTCCGGTCAGGGTCCATGACCAGAGCAGGAGCTCAGGGGCTGGGCGGGGGTCGTGTCGGCCCTCAGTGCGAAGAACATAATATACATACCGCCGTTGTCGGCAGCGCTAACCGCCTGAATTTGGGCGGTTTTTGCGTTTGCGAGACCTGGCATCGACAACGCCACCAACGCGACGACCGCAGCCGCCGCGCTTAGCCTGTCCAGCATCAGCTTCCACAGGGTGCGCTCAGTCGCCGACTGAGCTTTTTCCGCGTGGATCATGGCGATCCACATCGGGCCATCAAGCTTCGCCAGCGCGCAAATCTGCGCAATTCGTTCATCTGACAGCGGCTTGCTGCCGCGCCGCGCCTGCCAGAGCAGCTGCCTATTTACGCCCAGCCGTTCCGCCAAAGCGTTGTCGGACGGGAGTCCCGTGCGTTCCCGGGCAAGGTCCAGCATTTCGTCAATGGCACTCATGTAATCCTCGAGCTTGACAGACTGTGTAGCGATTAGGTTACATCGCCTCCGTGAAGCCGTGGCTTCACACCCGCCACCGGCACCCCAAGGCTGTTGGCGGGCTCCCTTGGGGCGGGGCTTGGGGACGGGGTAGGGCAATGGATGCGCTTATCGGGGTCGTTCTTGCTGGCTGCATTGCGGCCGTTTCCTTCGGGCTGGCGCTGATTCCGCGCCGCCTGTCTGTCGCACTGGCTGCGACACGATCCAACCCAGCCGCTGAGGCTGCGGTTATCGCCCAGGCATTGGCTGAGGTGCGCCAATGATCCCGGCCGCGCCCACCTTCATCACTGCGCCGGTCATCCACGTGGCAGGTGATCCGCTCGAGCTGTTCATGCGCATCAACCTGATCGCATTCGGCGTGTTCGTTCTCTGCGCCTGCGTCGTCATGTGGATTGCCGACGACTGCGAGGGTGGCCGTGGGTGAATTCGAACACTTCGCCGCAATCGGGGTCGGCTTCATTCTTGCCTGTGCCTTCGGGGCATGGCTGAACGTCAACGAGAGGCGCAAGAAATGAGCGCCGTCCAGCACCTGCAATGCGCCTTCTGCGGAAACGTCGCCACGTATTTATTCAAGGGCGGGTGCTGCTTTGAGTGCACCGAGTCCGACGGTCGCATCGAAATCCCACCTACTCCTGTTGACCCGCGCTCGCCAGAGTTGCGGGCATTCGACCTGTCCGTGGCTATGGACAGGGCAGGGCAGCGCAGCGTGGAAATCGCCAATGAGGACATGCGCCGTGCGCAGCGCGCTTCTGGCACGTCCTTGCAGGAGTATTTCCGTGTCGGGGAACTGCTTAAGGGCGACGGCCGCGCAGCGGCCGACGCCCTTGGGCTTGTCTATTACAAAACAAGTGACACGCCGGTCCGTCTTGGCCGGGTCACCATCGAAATTGATCCCCTTCTTGCGAAGGCGCAGCGGCTGCGAAAGTCCGTCATCACTGGAGCACGGCTTCATGACCAAGAGGCGCAAAAAGGTTCGCGCCGTGGCGCGTGGTATTTCCTCACGCTCACCTACCGAGAGGGAAGCGATAGCAGCCCTCGTGACGTTAGCGAGCTACTTAAGCGCATGCGCGGCTTCTTCAATCGAACTCGAGATAGGCGAGAACGGTGGAAAGGTGAAGTGTTCCGTTACGTATGGGTCGGTGAACTCACTCAGCGCCTTCGGCCCCATTACCACGTGATGGTTTGGGTGCCGAAGGGCATGTATTTCGGCAAGGTCGACCAGCGTGGCTGGTGGCCGCATGGTTCCAGCCAGATCGAAAAGGCCCGCAACTGCGTTGGCTATCTCGCCAAGTACGCGAGCAAATTTACAAGCGTCGTAGCAGGCGCATTCCCGAAAGGTTTTCGCACCAGCGGCGTCGGCGGTCTCAACGATGAGTCCAGGCGCGAACTGCGTTGGTGGAAAGCACCGAAAGAGGCCCGCGAGGCGCTCGGCGGTGACGCAGATATCCGCAAAACCAAAGGCGGATGGTTCGACAAGGCTACCGGGGTGTTCTGGCCGTCCCCGTGGAAAGTCACTTTTGCATTCGGCCGGACAATCGCTTGGAAGGTGATCCCACTATGAAAGTTGAAGTCATGACCGATCAGGTCGAAACCCGTTCGTTCCCGGCCCGGGAGGGCAAGGCCGCAGTGCACTTCCGTGAGCAGAAAGCAGCGATCCTGCGCCCGGGGGATTTCTCGCTTCCGTTCAAGCTGACGCTTGACGATGACCAGCAGCCCTACAAGCCGGGCACGTACGAGTTGTGCCCGTCGTCGCTGGAGAGCAACAAGTATGGCGGCCTCGATTTCGGCCGTCGCATCCGCCTCCTGACTCCTTCCCCGGCTCCCGGCCCGGCCGCATCGAAGGCCTAAGCCATGTCCGATCCGGCACCGCTCTACGTGGTCGGTTGTGCTGCTGAGAACGTGCAGCAGGACGGCACCTGTTCGGTGCCGGTTTGGATGCCATACCACCAGCCAGTTCTTCCACCCCTGGACTTGGCTGATGGAACCCTTGTCGCGTTCGCCATCGTGGGTGCGTGGGCAATCGGGTTAAAAGCGCGTCTCGCATTTCGCGCGGCTCGCCTAGGGGTCTACTGAAATGACGAGGAAAACCATGGAACTGATGAACAACCTGCGCCGCATCGGCGCTTCCGTCCCGGCCAAGGTCACCGCCGGTGTCGCCACCCTGATGGCGTCTGGCGCCGCCCTCGCGTCCGGTGGTTCGTCTCCGGGTGCGGCCATCGCAACGGCCATCAGCGGCGGTGACGCCGACATGAAGCTGATCATCGGCGCGTGCGCCGTGCTGCTCGGCATCTTGGTCGTGTGGGCGTACACCAAGCGGGCCGCGAAGTAACGTCGCGCAGGGTTGAGTAGGGGGCGCACGGAAACGTTCGCCCCCTTTTTCTTGGGAGAAAGATCATGGGTTACTTCGTCATCGTTGCAATCTGTGGCGCGGCGTGGCTCGCTTTTGAGGGTCTGTGATGGCTGCCTATCGGAATGCATGGATTGCGTTGCTCATTGTGTTGCTCGGTGCCTGCGCGCTGTATTCATCGCCAGCGAGCGCACAGGCCTATCGATGCAAGGATCCGAACAACAGGGTTTGCAATGAAGGTGAGGCGAACACCGAGGCATGGAGGTATGCACGTTCGCTGCTGGGTGGTAGCTACAGTCCGACCCTTTACGAGGCCTGTGTTCGCCCGGTTGTAAAGGCGTTCGCGGGATACATTGCCGCTGCGGGCAAGTGCAACGCCAATGGCTGGACTAGCGGCATGGATACCTTTTACTACGGCAAGACCTGTGGAGAAGAGGCTTCATATACGGGCGTTGGACCATGGGCGAGTGTTGGTGGCTCCGCTAAGAGCGGTAGCCTCGGCTGTCGCAACGGGTGCGACGGTGTGTGGGGTCAGAACGCGGACTCGACATTCAACTGGACTCCGCTTGGGAGCGTCTGCCCAGAAGATCAAAAAAAGAACTGCGATGCTATGGGTTCCGGGTACTACTGGAATGCTGTACTGAACGTCTGTGAGCCTCCGAACAGCGAGTGCCCGAAAGGTGGAAAGCCAAATTCTTTAGGGCAGTGCCAGCCGGAGCCATGCCCTGATGGCATGGGCCAGCAACCCGATGGAACATGCAAAAAGAAGAGCAATGAGTGTCCCGCGGGCATGGTTCGCAGTCCGTTGGGAAGCTGCATTCCCGGCGACGGCCAGTGCGCTAAGAACGAAGTTCGCGGCCCAGACGGAACGTGCAAGCGGGATTCGGACGGTGATGGCGAGCCGGACCCCCAGGGGAAGGATGATCCAGAGACGTTCAGTGGAGGTGATTCGTGCAGTGCGCCCCCATCCTGTAGCGGATCGCCAATCATGTGTGGTCAGGCGCGAATTCAATGGCGCATTGATTGCAATACGCGAAAGAATCGGAACATTGCAGGCGGCCTTTGCAGTGCCATGCCCGTCTGCACTGGCGAAAATTGTGACGCCATGGAGTACAGCCAGTTACTGATGCAGTGGCGTTCTGCATGCGCACTGGACAAGCTCGCTAGCGCTAAGCCAGAGGCCCCCGCTGGGAAAGGCGATGCCAACGGCAATGGCGTTGCTGATGTGCTTGAAGGGCAGGGTACGCCAGCCAGTACCGGTGATGTCGCGGCTGACGTTGCCAGCGCAAAGAACTGGGGAATAGGGCTTTCCACTGACAGACTGGACACCAGCAACATGTTCGGTGGTGGCGGAAGCTGCCCGGAGCCTCCGTCGATCACCATCATGGGGAAGACAGTCTCCGCTGGTGACATGCCGTACTTCTGCAAAGTCGCCGCGATCTTGCGTGCGCTGATCTTGATGTTTGGCGCCTATACCGCAATTCGAATTCTCATGGGAGCATCCTTCTAATGGGTATGGTCTGGGACTGGATCACGGGCGGCGTCACTCATTTATTGGGAAAGACGCGCGATGTTGCGGCAGGCCTTGTTGGCAAGGCGCTTGCAACCTTCGGCCTCACTACGGTTACGTTCAACGCCCTGTTGCCGAAGTTGAAAGATTTCGTCATGCAGTTCATTGGAGGAATTGATGGACCTGCTTGGCAGATGCTGTCCTACTTGGGCGTTGGCATTACGTTCTCCATGATCTTCTCCGCGCTCACGGTTCGCTTGGCGTGGAAGGTATTCATCGTGCCTAAGTCCGTTGCTGATCAGCTCGGAGGCGGCTCATGATCTACTGGTACACGGGCCAGCCTGGGCACGGAAAAACGCTCCACGCAATCGAGCGGCTGCTTGAATTCAAGGATGAAGGGCGCATCGTCTACGCCTGCAATATTCGCGAGTTCGACTACGCAAAGACTGGCGTTTTGGAGATGACGCCTGAACAGTTCCGTGACTGGCCCAGCTTCCTTCCTGATGGTGCCGTTGCGTTGGTCGATGAGGCATACGAGCACGGCATGCTTCCCAAACGTGCGCCCGGGGCCAAGGTGCCCCATCACGTTGAGCAACTGGCGAAGCATCGGCACCGTGGCTTGGACTTCATTTTTGTCAGCCAATCTCCCGACAAGCAGTGCGATCAGTTCGTGCATGACCTGATTGAGCGGCATATTCACGTCCGCCGTAGGTTCGGCACTAAGTTCGTCCACCTTCGTGAGTTCGACCGGTTTGAGTCCAGCGCCGAGAAGGCTACGCCGCTGGTCATACGTCGTAAGAAGCTGCCAAAGCGCCCCATGGGGACGTACAAGTCCACTGAGCTTGATACGACGCAGCGCCGCATCCCCTGGTACGTGATTGCATTGCCCGTGTTGATTGCACTCGGCATCTTCATGCTCTATCAGGCGTTCTGGCGCATCGACAAACGCGGGGTCAACGCGGACGGCTCTCATCTGCCTACTCCTAATGGCGCGACTGTGCCGCGCGACGGAGCGTCAGCGACGGCGGGCGGCTCAGGTGGCGCCCGTGCCCATCAACCGTTGAAAGAATATGTCGATGGCTACCTGCCACGCGTGCCGTCGCAGCCGTGGAGCGCTCCTGTCTACGACGATAAGCTAAGCCTTCCAAGTGAGCCGCCCCGGCTCTTCTGCATGTCTTCATTGGGCGGAGAGAACGGTCTTGGTCAGCACGATGAGCCGAGTTGCAACTGCGTAACGGAGCAGGGCACGCGCTACGACCTTGATGACCCCACGTGTCGATACATTTCGAGGCGCGGCCAGTACGAGCCTTATCTACCTCGTAGGGAGGACCGATTCGTTGATGCACAGACGCAGATGAATCGCGCAATGCGGGAGATCAACGAGCGGGAGATTCAGGGTGCCACCATCAGCCGTGGTCAGCGTGCGATGGGGAGCTTTCCCGAGTCGCCGCCCATACCGACCAGCACTTACATGACGACTCCGACGGGGGAGAATCGGCTATGACCAGCGGAGGGCGCGAACTGCTGAAATGGCTCGCTCTGGTGCTGATGACCGGCGACCACGTGTTGAAGGTTTTCGGGCTTGGCTACGTGCCTGTCGTATCTGAGCTGGGCCGGGTGGCGTTTCCTGTGTTCGCCCTGGTGATGGCCTACAACCTCGCCCAGCCCGGTGCCGACACGGCGAAGTCCGCGCGACGTTTGCTGCTATGGGGTGTCGTTGCGACTCCGGTCGCCATGTTGGCATTCGGCGAATGGTTGCCATTGAACGTACTGCTGACATTCGCAGCAGCAGCCGGCGTCGCTTGGGCAATCGAACGGCGGCAGTGGGTGATAGTGATCCTGCTCGCTGTTCTGGCTCCAACGGTTCTGGACTACGCGTGGCCCGGCGTCTGGCTCGTTCTGGCGGGTTGGTGGTGGTACCGAGGGCAGGGCAGGCATCCGTGGCCGGTGTGGCTCTGCATGGGCCTGCTCTGCCTATACAACGGCAACGCCTGGGCATTGCTAGCCATTCCAGCGCTCCGCCTCGGCTATCTCAACGTGCCGGTTCCGCGCTCTGGCAGGCTGTTCTATGGCTATTACGTGGGACATTTGGCGCTGCTGGGCGCCGTGGTAGCCTGCGCAGGGATTGGCATAGCTACTTAGGGGTGGGGTATGGATATCCGTGTTGTTTTTTGTGTTGTGCTGCTGGCGCTGTCGCCAGCCGCCACCGCGCAGCTTCAGTCAGCAGTGGGGCCGAAACCAAAGCCATTGGCTGCTGCACCCAAGGCTGCTCATAACTCAATGTCTAAGACCACTACGCCCTTCAACTGTCAGGAATTGGCGTGGCCGAACCACCCCCACCCAGGCATGAAGGCGTACTGCGAGCGCCTTGAGGCCCGCACGCTTTCCGATGAGGCGCATCGTGCCGGCCGCCCCGGACCTTCCGACAGCGTGATCGGCCTTCCATCTCTTGGCTCCGAAGCTTCCAAGCGCTCCGGGTTTGCCTGCGTCGGAGGCCAAGCTTTCCGCAAGCTCTCTAACGGCTGGGCGCAGGTTTCGTCGCCTGCCGGTGGCTGGCAGCGCTGCCGGGAGCAATGATCCGGGGTGTAGGGGCGGCGCCCCTACGGAAGCGCCTCACACGCGCTGGCGGCGTTTCGGCCCCGGTACCGGCAGGACACCTGCAGGTGGCTCGGCGTCGGGACCGGCGATCACCACTGCAGACCGCTTCTTGCGGTTGGCCATCAGGGTGCTTAGGGTGACCACTTCGGCGGTTACTGCAGCAAATGCACCTTGCGAAAGCCTTGTCCTGCAACGTTTTCGGGATTTCGATTCTGCAGACTTGCCGCTGAGTTCGCCCATCATCCGGCGCCATTCCTGCGCTTGCGCAGCAGTGAGCGACAGCCAGGCCAGATCCTGCGGTTCCAGTTCGCGACCTTCGGGTGTGACCAGCCGACCAGCCTTAAACGAAAAACCGGCCCAAGGGCCGGTTAGGTTCCGATCACGCACAATCAGGCTCCATGCCGCAGTGGGATCAGGGGGCGAGGCAAGCGGCGTGCCAGCCAGCCCCGCAGGAGCTTGAACATAATATACATTATGCGAAATGTCGTATCCGCCGAATCTGGGCCTTTGTTGGCTCCGCGTGGCAATGGCTGGGCCTCTGGCTCGGCTCTTGCCTGCGTCCTCAGTCCCCGGCCAAGGATGAGATCGCGGCATGATTGAGTTTGACCCGCACCACCGTATCGACTTGACCGGCCCTTGGGCCGGTTTTTCTTTCCTCGGTGATCGCCTGATCACACCCGAAGGCCGCGAGCTGCTTCCCGAAGATCTGGCCTGGCTGTCACTCACCGCCTGCCAAGCGCAGGAATGGCGCCGGATGATGGAAGCTGCACGCTCGATGCCGTCGATCGACAGTTCCGGAAATGCACACAATCGCGACGCCGGCATTCGTCATCATCCTGCCACTGTCGTCAATCTGCGGGATGTGGTGAGTCGACGCAAACAGCGGTCGGCGGTGGCGATGGCTGGCGCTGACGCCGAGACACCAGCGGCAGTCCTACCGGCACCGGGGCCGAGACCTCGCCAGCGCGTGTGAGGCGCTTCCGTAGGGGCGCTGCCCCTACACCCCGGATCACTGCTCCCGACAGCGCAACCAGCCGCCAGAACGCGAGGACACCTGTTCCCACCCGTTTGGCAGCCTACGCATCGCCTGACCGCCAATGCACGCCATTCCTGAGCGCTTGGCTGCATCCGTACCCATCGCAGGTAGCGCCACAACCTCGGCAGATGGACTTGGGCGTCCAGCCTGCCTGGACTCCTGCTGTAATGCATTGGCCTCAAGCCCATCACAGAGCGGTTTCATGCCCGGATGAGGATGGTTCGGCCAGCGGTACTGATCACAGTTGAATGGCGTTGTGGTCTTCGCCATCGAGTTATACGCGGCCTTGGGCGCTGCCGGAATTGGCTTTGGCGCTGGCCCCCTCGCTGAATGAATCTGCTGTGCTGACGCCACGCTGGTCATCACCAGCAATGCACACATCGCCCCAAGTCGAATGTCCATATTCCCCTCCAGATTGGAGGGATGGTACTCGATACCGTCAATTTGCGTGACGCATCACGCCTCAGAAGCTGGGTGGGTACGGCTTCGATTCCGGGAATGTCCCCATAGGACGCTCACCCACCCGAACCAGCGTGCCTCCGGCAGTGGAAACCGCCCCTTGTGCGCTGACGACCCGGACGCTGGCACCGGCCTCACTCCCTGCGGTCGCAATGCCGGTGCCAGCGTCCGGCTTGTCCAGGCGGTAGAGCGTCGGGTCTTCCTCCCGTCGCGGCGCTTGGCGCGGCCATGGCGTAGCGACCAGCTTGTAATTGTCGGCGCTGATGTTGGCGCCATAGGCGAACACCCGCACCCGGAACCCCAGCGCAATCAACGCGTCAAACGTCAGCTGATCGACCGTGTTGTTGCTACTGTCCACCCACTCGACCATGCCGACCTGGCGGTCGCCAAAGACAGCCGTGAGCGCCAGCCGGATTCGGTTGGCCTTCGACAGCTGCGCCACGTAGCGCTGCTCTGGCGTCAACGCGTCCATAGGATCAGGGGCGGCCTTGGGAGCGGGCACGCCCGGCAGATTCGGAATCGTGCTTTGATCTGACGGCGCCGCGGCGGTGACGCCATGCAGCTGCTTTTCCTTCGCCTTTTCTTCCTCCGGCACCAGCCCGCCGCCACTCAGGAAGAAGCCGATAAAGGCCACGGCGCCGACGATGCCGACCACGCCCATGACACCGCCTTTGAGAGCGAGCGCCTTCCAGACGTTGGTGCCGCCTTCCTCGTACACCTCGGTATTCTCAGCGCCCACTGCGTACCCGTGGTAAAGCGGATAGATCGCGGGATCGTACTTCTCGGTCTTGCCCCCTACCCGCTCATACTTGCCCGGCGAGGTGGTGTGGAAGAAGGTCACCCGGTAGCGGTTCTTCATGCCTACAGCGGTGAGCTTCTGGAAGACGTTCTTGCGCTCGATGCGCGCACGCACCGCCTGATGAACGCGGTTGATCCACTGCGTCATGATGACCGCATCGCCGCCGTTCTGACCAAGCAGCGCCCAGAAATTTTCTACCGCATCGGGCAACGGCTGGCGCTGTGCGACGTAGAACTCATGCACCTCATCAATGACGCACAGCGAGTCTTTGAACTGATCCGGAATGCACCACTGGCCGGTCAGATCATCCTTGTAGCAAGCGAACGTCGCTGCCACGTCCTTCGTGTCAACCAGCGTGAGCAGCTGGTGGACCTCATCGACCGGCATGCCCAGGTATTCCGCGATGCGCTCATGGTTGAGGCCATTGAGGCGCGCGAATACGCGGCGCCCCTTCTTAATCGTCGGCAGGATGTGATTCTTGACCGCGTCGTAGCTCTTGCCAGCACGCGGGACGCCTTCATTGAAAACGAGCATGTCACCATTTCCCCATAGTCATGACCTTGCGCAGAATCCGGAACGCGACGGCGGAACCGATAAGCGCCAAGCACTCGCCAAGCTTGAACGTCTGCACGAACCACCCCACCGTGCTGCCCGCATTTCCAAGTAGCGTGCCGATGCTGTAGTTCTTCAACACATCCGGGACCGGCAGAGCGCCAATCATCTTGATCATCAACGCCAGCATTGTCTGAATGGCGAGGATGAGCAGGTCATTGAAGAACGCAACAAGGGCGTCCCAGAAGCGTTGTATCTGCCGGAGCAACCATTGAGTGAGGTCGGTCAACCACCCGGCGTGCGGCATCAGGAAGGCGAGAATATTCATCATGTCAGCGCGATCTTTGCGGCCATAAATGCCGCGATAGCGAGCAGTACCCAGCCCATCAGCAGGAATGACTCATAGATGACGCCATAGCAGTGAAGATCGAAGGTCATCGTGTCCCAGTACTGCGACGCCGGTAGCGTAAAAACGGGGCAGCTGCCGCCAACACTGACGGTGAAGAACGACTTCGTCGCTTGGATGATCGGCAGCTTCTCGGCCTGCTGCTTGAAGTCGTTGAACACCTTGTCCAGCGTCAGGTTCTTGTCCCGCTCGTACAGGGGGCCGCCATCGCTACCGACCTCGCCGGGACCATCTCCGTCGCCCTCACCGGGACCTGGCCCGGGGCCGGGACCACCGCCGTCCCCGCCGCCGTCCCCATCTCCGTCGCCATCTCCGTCGCCATCACCGTCTCCCCCGCCGCTGCCGCCATCACCGCCGCCGGGGTTGTTTCCACCGCCGTCACCATCACCGCCGCCGTTGTCGCCCCCACCGTCGCCGCCGCCCGGATCACTACCGCCGCCATCACCACCGCCCCCCTCCCCCGGATCGCCCCCATCCCCTGCAGGCGTCGGCGCTGGCGCATCAGACTCTGTGCAAGTTCCGCCAGTGGGGAAGAAGCCGACACCTGCGGCCCCTTCCGGATCAAGTGAGCTGGTGTACATGCAGCCGTTGTGGCAGGCATTCACGGTGGCCGCTGTCTCGCCACCTTGCCAGCCAAGTTCATAGGGGCGCGTGGAGCAGGCGCCCTTGTAGTAGAACTGCTGCGTGTTCTCATCGCCTGCAGCGTTGTAACATCGCACAGCACCACCGTTAGGACCCTGAGCAACGGCGCAGCTGTACGAGCCCTGAGACGGCGTGCCGCCGGCATTACAGTCCGAGCGTACAGATGGCTTGCCCCACGGATTGCCGGGTACGTCGAACTGCTGCTTTGTCCGTTCTATCGCTGCCTTACACATGGCGAACGCCTTGCCCTGATCGCAGGTCCCATTGCTGGGGCAATCCGCAGCTGCTCGCGCGCGCCCAGGCATCAACAGCGCCAAAGATACGAGCATCGCCAGCGCGAGCAGGCGGATCATGCGTCCAGCCCCATGCACGCCACCACGCCACACAACGCGCTCAGCAGTCCCGCGAAAAGGCACCAGATCATCGCATTCCCCTCGCGATGAAGAATCGCGCCACCTTCGGCGCGGCCCACAGTGCGAATTCGATCTGCGCCGCGATTGCGGCTGCTCCACAGATCGCCATGACCACCAGCTGTGGGCGGATGTTTGCAAGGATGCTGTCAAAGTCCATAACGCCTCCAATAAAAAGGGGCAGGTAACCCTGCCCCACCCTGCCATTGCGATCAGCCGCCGAAGAATCCGGCCACCTTCTTGGCTGCCCACTTGCCGAAGCCAACCAGCGCGATCAGCGCGGCGGCACCAGCGAAGGCGGTCAGTGCACCGGCCACCGACAGGCCGCTGAGGATGCTTTCGTAATCCATGGTGAAACTCCTTTCATGAGTGGTTGGGTTACCGGTTTTTGTCGAAGAACGTCGCCACGGAACCGGCAATCCGACCGGCGACGAAGAGGAAAAGAAGGAGGCCGAACGGACCGCCTGCCCACACCGCCAGCTGCTCTTTGCTTGGTGGCTGGAAGGCGTCCGCGATAACGGTCACCATGGATGCCTCTGCGCTGCTCATCAGCACATACCCCGCGCACTGATCAACGGGCTGACCGGTTGGGATCAGCTTTCCGTCTTCCCCGAAGACAACGCAGAGGCCCATGGCTTAGGCCTGCGCTGCCGGACGCAGAGTGGCCTTGGGAACCGCACGCAGCGCGGTGAACTTGCTCAGCGAGAGCACGCCCTTGTTGACCTGTGCCATAGCGGCCACGTCCAGCTCATATTCGCCCTCGGGGAACGGCTGCTGCCCCTTGTCCAGGCGCACATCGAACGGATAGGCAAAGCCTGCCGTTTCAAGCTTGGCCTTCTGCTTGCGGGTGGTGTATTCCACGCTCTCGCCCGCATCGTTCTTGAAGCTGCCACCGCGCTCATCAACGCTGGACGACAGGACGGTGACCTTGATGACGTTCTGGATCATTTCGTTACCCCTTTGAGGTTGGCTGTACGGCCGCGATTTCGGGCCAGTGCGCTGCTGTGTCACCTGTGACCCACTTCGGCAGCGATGGCGAAGTGCAGGATTCGACTACCGCCCGCAACGCCTGATCGTCAGGGCAGTTCTTGGCGATGAAATTGAGGGCCGCACCGTACTGGCGACGGATGTGGCGACGAACGCTCTTCCACGTCGCTTCAACGGCGGCTTTCGTGATTTCGATGCGCGTGGCAACACAGCGCAGAAAGGACAGGACCGGGTAGGCGCCGAGCAGGTACGAGGCGGGGTCACGCAGAATGTCGAGCGGCAGTTCCTTGCGGTTGGAGTTGCGGAACTGCGCTTCGTAGCGCACCCACGGCGAACTCTTGTCGCCCTGCTCCCTGCCCTTCTCGTACACGCGCAGCTGCTTTTCGGACTTCTTGCCGCCGATGTAGAGCGTCTTGCCGTCACCGCTGTCGTAGTCGTCCACCAGCTGCGCTTTGGGGCGCTGCCCACGGTTGTCGAACTCGCCAGCTGCATACCATTTCTGAGCCAGACGCAATGGGTATTCGCCCACCAGGTCATCGGCGCACACGTCAACTCGGGTGATCCTCCCGGCGCAGCTTTCGAGCTTCGCTCGAAGCTCCAGCCACCGCTGCGCATGGCCGCAGCGCGCTGCGCCTATCGCTTTGCATCCATCGCCGGTTAGCTCGATGCGGGCGGTATACGTGCCGTCCGCGCGGCGGCACTCTTCGCCGCCGAGTTCGATCATCCCAACGAACTTCTTGGCTGCGTCGATGATCTTGATACGCCACGTGTAGAAGCGACCGCCGCCCGCTGTTTCATCCAGTTCAAGGCCAAGCCCGGCGAAGAACCAGCAGAACACCTGAAGGGCCGCAATACGTGCGTTCTCCGGGGAGAACTCGATCCACTGGCGAACCTCCTCGAAGCTGTCGCCATCACGGAACGCGACCTCGTCCAGCGCTGCGCGCAGATCGATGGAAGCGGAAAACCAGTCAATGCCGACCGTCAGGGTTCCATCGGCGTTCCTGAATTCACTGACTCCCCTGTTAGACGAGGGGAGTCCCGGCCCGGCCAGCACCGCGCGATCACCGGCCATTGGAGCGGTCCTTGCCGAGCTTCCACAGGCGACGAAGCCCCAGCCACGCCTGCTCGATCACGATGGAGAGCAATGCCACTCCCAGCCAAACGGCGATGAGCGCGGCGCACCCCGCAAGGCCCATATCGAACTCGGCCAGCTCGGCGAATGAAGGAAGCCTGCTCATGCCGCACGCTCCTGCTCTTCGGCGAACGCGGCTGCTGCCAGCAGATCGCCGCGCTTGGTGGCGGCGATTTCGGCCTGATACAGCGTTTCGTGATTCGGGGTCCAGCCCGTTGCGGCCAATTCGGCGCGTGCCTGGGCTACGAAGGCCGCTTCGTGTGCGCTGCGACGAGCGGACTCCCCGCGCCGGTCGAGGCACCACGAAACGAGTTTGGCGCTGCCAATGGATACGGCCACGATGGCCGCCAGCAGCACGAAGGTAATGAGCGGATCGATCATCCCTGTCCCCTGCCCCAAGCCCCAAGAGAACCCGCCAGCGGTCTTGGGGAGCGACTGGCGGGAGTGTCAAGGATTCCTCGACACCGGGGCGAACTGTAAAGTACCCCTGTACACCCCTGTCAAGTAGGTATCGACAATGAGCGCCAGCTACGACCTGTTCTGCCGGTGGAAGCACGTGCAGAAGATTCAGAGCGACAACGCTGGTGCGCTGGCATTGGGCGTGTCCCGAGCAACCGTTTCCCTCTGGAAACAAGGGAAAAATGCGGAAATCCACTACATCGAGCGGATGGCGGTGGACATTGGTGACAGTCCGGAAATGTGGTCGGCTGTCGTGATGGCTGAGCGGAGCAATTCCGAGGACGAAAAGGCCGCGTGGCGCCGAATTGCGCAGAAACTCGCCACGGTGGTCATGGCGCTATGCCTCTTTGTGGGTGCTGCCCTACCCCGCGACGTGCAGGCTATGCCGCAGGCTGGTCATGCCTTGCACGATATACATTATGCGAAATGATGTGCAGGGCGTGATCCGGTTCATTGGCTCTGCTTGGCAATGGCTGCGGCCCTGGCTCGGCTCTTGCCTGCGCCCTCAGTCCCCGGTTCAGGATGAGGATGGCGCAGTTGCGATCGGCGCCCACCGAGAAGCCTTCCAGCACGATGGCTTCCGCCGAAGTGATCGACATGGCCAAATTGATGGCGCGGCGCCAACGGCGGTTGCCCAGGGTGATGGCTGGTCCTGACGCCGATCCGCAGGGGCGTTGGCCCCTACACCCCGAACTACTTCAGCGAATCGACGAACAGACGAAGCCCCATGTCCGTAAGTGAAACCACGCGAACGCCACCACCACTTTCATAGTCGTCGAGAACCCCTCTTGTGGCGAGCCCAAGCTCCTCCAGTTGCCCGGCGACAAGCCAGACTGCGGCGTCCCCCATATTTAACCGTGCCGTCAAATCTCTCAGGTAAGTGTTGCTGCCAAATCTGCCCACTGCATCCAGCAACGCCCACTGATGCTTATCGAGAACAGTGGTTTTTCCTTTCTCCCCTGAAACAACCGGGGCCGAAGGCGACGAACCCGATTCAGATTGAGATGCTTCGGCAGCACTCGCCGCACGCCTTGCCGCGACTTCCTCCGCAAGCGCATCTCTTTCCTCTATCACCTGCTTCAGCTGATTTTTCAAGTTATCGATGGTGCTGCTGAGATGCACTGACTCTGTGGTGTGCTGGATCTCCATCTCCGTGAAACGATTTCGCAAGGACCGTGACTCTTCCTGTGTAAGGACGGTCTGGTCGTCGATCGCACGTTTGAGCTCAAGCGCCTCCTTGCGGCGCCTCAGCGAATAGCTATAGACCCAGTTGGATGGATACGGAAACGCAAGGATGTAGAAAGCTGCGGTAGCTAAGGGGCCAGCCACTAGATGGACTGCGGAATAGGCGCTGTCTTGGTAGACCAGATGTATCAGGTGTATTTTCCGAATCGCGGATTCGCCTGACAGCACTATCAGTAGTGTCTTGTAGTTCCAAAGGCACCATGACACCGTGAGCGAAGCCCCTAGAGGGCTCATGAATCTGTCAGAAACGTACTCCCTGACTCCCTTAACTATGTCGTCAAACATTGCGCCCCCCTTGGCAGTTCAGATCCAACCGCTCTCGCTGCTGGGAGCTTAGCTGGCTTGGTTCTAGATTTGCCATATGCCAAGCGATCTTCCCGCTGAAATGCAGGCTAGGTGTAGTACGTAGTAGACGTAGAAGGCCCACCGGCCACGCGGAACCGCCCACGCCACCCGAGACAGGCCCAACGCCACCGGGATCGCCACCAGCGCCCACAGGTTGCCGTTGAACCAGCAGATCGCCGCGAGCGCCGGGACCAGCAGCCAGTACTGGCCCCGATGGAAGGCCAGCCACGCCAGCAACACAAACCCTACCCCGGGCCACTGGTAGTCCACGAATGCCGGCAGCGCCGCCGCGGCGAATGCCAGCACAACCCATTGACGCTGACCGGTAGATGGCAGCGGCACACAGGGCGAACGTGAGCAGGATGTTCAACTGTGGCCAGTACCCGAACGCTAGGGCGTGGATTGGCTGTGCGATCAAGCCCCACGTGTCGAGCCTGCGCACCGACTTGACCGCGTCGGCGCCGGGCTGGGCGAGGTTATAGGCCATCACCAATGCGAACAATGGGAAAGCTACCCTGCCCGCCTCGCTTAGACCTGGCACATAGCCGCCATATCGGCGAATGAGGGATACCTACTCATGCGGCGCGCTCCTGCTCTTCGGCAAAGGTGGCTGCGGCCAGCAGATCGCCGCGCTTGGTGGCGGCAATCTGAGCTTGTGCGAGTGCGATCACCTGGACTTCTCGGGGCCGCTGCGAGGCGGTGTGGTCACGCCGGTCGAGCAGCCACGAGACGATGCGAGCGCCGCCGATGGAAACGGCAGCGATGGCCCCTACTAGGGCAAGTGCGAACAGGGGCTCGGTCATGCCAGAATCCCCCGCTGAACAGGGCTGCCACAGGGGGGGGTATGGATGCGAAGGATCAAGCTTCTATCAGTCGGTGGGATGCAGGAATAGCCTGCGCAATCTCCCTTGGTCTGGGGGGTGTTTTGATGGCCGTGGTACTGATAGGAAGCGATATTCCTCTTAAGTGCATTGAGGGCGGAAACGCCGCTGACTGGCTGGCTGCTGCCGGTGCATGGGTCATTGGCTTGGCGGCGGCTTACTACACGCGCCAATCCCATGTGCACAGGGTTGAGGAGGCTGAAAGAGAAGCGGAGCGGGTTAGACGGAAGTCCATAGCGCTTCTGACTGCGACGTTCGGTGCAACGATCAAGATTGTCGGACTTGATGGCATGGTCAGGCGCTTTAAGGAAACGATCGAGGGTGATCGACCCAAGGCCTGGCAGTTCGAGAATTTGATGAACTTGATGGATCCGTCTATCGGCGACATCGTTCTGCCCGATGACACAATGGCTCTGCTTGACACGGACGCAGTGACGAAGCTTGCACTGATCAATGGAACGCTGGGGACTTTGCGCCAGTACATCTGGCGAGGCCGAAAATTCTTCGATGGATACGCAGAGAGCATGCGTGGTCCTGTTGACGATCCCGACGCCGCTCTTGTCAACGAGCTCTACAGGGGCGTTGAAGAGCTGATAGAGAATCGAACTGCGTTCGCTGAATTGGTGGGCAATGTGATTCAAAACTTGCGCCAGCCTCCCATTAAGTAGTTCTGCTATGCCCTTCCACGCGCCGCGCTGCTTGTCTCTCGATCTACGACGGACCCTGGTGGGTTACGCTGCACGAATCGACCAAACCCCTGCCATTGAAAGCGAAGGGCCTATGTTTGACTGCCTCTATTGCGCCCAAACGACGGATTCGACGGAATCGAGTTTGGAGCACGCAATCCCTCAGTTCATGGGAGGCGCGCGCGCACCCGCCCGATTTCATCTCAACAACGTCTGCGAAGCATGCAACAATCGCTTGGGACTATTTGTTGACGCCTCTTATGCCAAAGCATGGCTCACGACCAACGCATTGGCGACTGCAGCGCGAAATCTCTATCTATCGAATGACGATCCGGGGCTGCCGCTCATCTATATCGGACATGTGACGATAAATGGCTTGACTGTTCCTGAAGGGCACGTCGCCGAGCACTGGATAGGCCCGTCTGGAGAAACCATTGTTTGGGTCCGCCGCCATGATAAGAGGATGGACGCTTATGCTGGTAGCAATCCTATTGACGCCAAGCGAGCACCTTCGGTGATTTATATGGTGCCCACCGCCGGAGATGAGCGGCTGGAAATGGCGATTCGAAGCTTGAAGCGAATAGGTGGGAAGAAGGCCCGCACCATCTTGTGCGCCGAGGTGCGGGATGCGGATCAACGACAGGTCTCCCCAGCGGCGCTAGGTTTCGACGTGGCGCATGCTTCCGAAATCGACGCCGCAGACGCTATCCGTGCACAAGTCTTAACCGGGCAGATGAGGGCGCGTGTGGTCATGAGCCTCACCTTCGACCATCGATTCATCTGCAAGCTGGCGTTGGGCGTGGGGTATGCCCTCTTTGGCGAGCCCTTTCTCGATCAGCCCACGACGGCGGATTTGCGACTGGGCGTGTGGCCCAAAATAGGTGCGCAGAAGCCACCTGTTCGCGGAACCTCAAGCTTAACGTCTCAGGCGAGGGTCATTGCTCAGCGAACCGCGTATCCCGGCGCTGTGCTCTTATTCGTCATGCGCGCAGGAAGCAACTGGGTCTTGACGCTCTCTGTAGACCCCCAGCTCACCTTCTCCGTGGCGCTTGGCCCGAGCACCCTGAAGGGGCATGGAGTGGACTTGGAGGCGGGTTATGCGCTGGTACTGATTCCCTATCTTGAGCAGGCCGTGGAGCTCAGTCTTACCGCGCTGATCGATCATCTGCGTGGAGCTGCCCCCGTCCCTGAATTGGAAAGGTTGGATCAGCGCAAACAAGCCTCCGAGAGGATCTGGCGAGCCTTACCCTCGCTGTGAATCAGCGGCCTCAAGGAATGGCCAGCCCCCTTCAAGCGATCTATGCTTCCGCGTGGCATCTGCACGCAGACCTGCTCGAGCAGAATGCCGACAGCAGTGTTTTTTTGCCTGCGCTCCATGCATTCCATCAATGCAGCCCTGCCACATAGTGGCATGCAGCGCTCCGCCCTGCAGAATCCATCCTATTAACGTGACGCGTCACGCCCGATTGGCGCCACCCCATTGGCGCCCCACCCCTACCCCACTATAGTGCCAGCCCTCACAAGGACGAGACGGCACACATGCCCTATATCGGAATCGGACTCCACGTACTGGCGGCCATCTTCTTCGCGGTGCACGCCATCCGCTCAGGCCAGAGCCTCTACTGGCTCATCCTGCTCTTCTCGTTCCCACTGCTCGGCAGCGTCGTCTACTTCCTTGCGATCTACTTCCCGGAAGTCCGCCACTCGCGCGGCGCCCGGCAGGTCGTCCGCTCCGCCAAGCAGCTCATGGATCCGGGCCAGGACCTCCGCAACGCCCGCGCCGAGCTGGCGCGCACGCCCACCGTGCAGAATCGGGTTCGCCTGGGCATGACGCTGCTCGATGCCGGCCAGGCGGAGGAAGCCAGAACCCTGCTTGAGCAAGCAGCCAGCTCGCCGCTGGCCGACGACCCCTACATTCTGACCGGCCTTGCCCGTGCTCGCCTCCAGTCCGGGCACGCCGCACTTGCAGTCGAGACGCTGGACGGCCTGTTCGCCCGCCATCCGGATGTGCGCCGCAAGCCAGAACAGACCCTGCTCTATGCGCAGGCATTGGCCGCCACCCAGTCGCCCGACGCCCGCGCCGCGTTCGAGCGCGCTGTGGAATGGGGAAACGATGCGGCCGCCCGCTGCCTGTACGCCGAGTGGCTGATGGCGCAACCGCAGCCCGCCGACCGTGAGCAGGCCCGCAGCCTGTTCGCCAGCATCATCGACGATGCCCAGCACTGGTCGCGCCATGCGCGCAGCCACAATGCCGCGTGGCTGGAGCGGGCCAAGGTCGCGTTGAAAGGCTACTGACGCCTGCCAGCCCTTGGTAATCCTGTCGCATCCGCCTCGCTCATGGCTCCGCCGGGCGGATGCCGACACCCGTCAGGCTTGGACCGCCGACATCGCCGACAGCCTTACAGCGCAATGCTCCAGCCTCATTGCGCCGTATGCAACGATTCTGAAAATGTTGAAAGTGTTGTCGGCATCGGCCTTACTGCATTGGCATCACGCATAGGTCCGCGTATTCCTTGCCGTGCCACCGTGCATCGGTGGTCGGGATTCGAAACCCCGGTTCTACGCTGAAGTAAACGCTTGCCAGCCGGCATCACCCATCAGGTGGTGCCGGCTGGCAATCCGTCGGCCGGCTATGGCGGGCGGTGCGCGGAGGCCTTGTGCCTGCCGGTTTTAGCGTAGACCGGGTTTCGAACCTCGCACCGTCCGCCACCTTTATCGGTGGCGGCTTCTGCATGCACGCAAGGAGCCCTGCCATGACCCAGCCCCACTCCCCTGCCCCGCGCCCGATCCATGACGCGCCCGCCAATGGCTCCGCGTTGGATCCGAACACGCTCATCGCCCTGCTGCACAGCATCGGCTCCGGCGTCGCCTCCGACGGCCAGCCCTGGCCTGAGCGCCATCAGATGCCCGGCCGACGCATCGCCCTGGCAGACACCGATTGCTCGTTGGCCGGCCTTCGCGTAGTGCTGGAAATCCTGTTGGCCGCACAACGCGCCCGCGAGAACGGCGAGTTGGAGCAATACGTCGGCCCGCGCGTCATGGAAGGGCTGATCATGGCCGGATTGGGGCTGGCGGCGCACGCCAGCACACGGGTACGCCCGGACGGCTGAGTGACGCGGCATCGCTGGGCGGCCACCGCGCTCTGTCTCGTCGCGGTGGTTATGGCACAGGCGCAGTGGCCGGCGCCACCGGTGCCCTCGCCTATCGGGTTCCAAAGCATCAACGACGATCGATTCTCACAACTGCGCCGCCAGGCGATGCAGTTCGTGGAGTCTCGGCCACGACAGGGCTTCCAGTTCGTGGAACGGCACCGAGATGCCGAGTTCCAGGTTCATTGCCGAGGCGTGCCGGTGCTGTGGCTGGAGAGGCGCTCGCAACATCTGCTGTTGCAGGTCTCGCTGGACGCGGAGCAGCGGGCGCCCGCCGTTCTGCAGCTTCGTGCGTTGCTTCAATGGCAGCTGCAACCATTGGGCCACTTGGAGCAGGTGCTGGCTGGCGTGCCGGAACCTGTTCTGTTGGATCGGTTGCTGCAGATGTTCGCGGGCGAGGCGCATGAGGGGGTGCGATGTGGCATGCAGTAGTCGAGCCTGGCTCGACGCTACAAGGGCGTGGGTTGATGCCCCTCTCGGCTAGCGGTAAGGCTCGAAAGTCATTTCACCATCGGGACCGCCCTCGACGACGTACTTCCCGCCGCCGCCGCGAACACTGGAGTCCCCATAGGGAAGCGGCATGAGCTGCACAACCACTCTTGAGCCCTCCAGGTAGACGATTGCCTGGTAGTTAGCAATATCCGCCAAGTGCCGATCCAGCCCAGTAGTGCCATGTACTTGTGCCTTCAGCTTCTGGCTAAAGTCCTGACATGCCCTGGAGAAGGCAGAAATCACAGTCGACTCTGAGGTCTGAATTGCTTCCGATCCAACCACAACAGGCGGGAACAGCGCCACTCCGAGTCCGATCGCCACAGCCAGGCCACAACACTTTCGAATCAATCCGTTCATGTTATGTCCCTTCCTCCGTAGCTGCATGATGTGGCCCTGCCGGTAGATTGCGTTCCAGCACCGTACGATCTGGTAAGACCTATGATGCCTTCGCTTGCCGGAAACGAAGCAGGCCGACAGACCCGATTTTCCACATGGCAAATGCCACGCAAAGAGAGAAAGCGACAAACGCCAAGCCCGCAAACCCATAGTCTCGGCTACCTTCAGCAAGATCAATCAGCACGAAAGCAAGGAATACTGAATTCACGGCAGCCCCAAGGCAGGCAACCAGCCTGAGTGCCCAGAAGAACATGATGTAGTAAGCCTGAAGAAATCGATTGTATCTGCTCATTTCGTAGATGGATTCTCTCTTCCTATCGTTTTCTGGCACATCGCTGAGCCGCCATGCGAGCCGCTTGCTCTAGCTCGGAATCCGCGCCCTTCACTCCCTTCAGCGCGGCACTCTTGAGCCATGCGTACGCTTCATTGGATGACTCACAGTCCTGTTTGTCCCTCAACATGAAGAACACGTTGTACTGTGCAATCGGGTGCCCCAGCGCTGCGGCATAGACAAGCCACATATGGGAGCTGCCGGCCGTGCCTTTGCCCTCAAAGTGGCGTGAAATCCGAAACGCCGCCTCAGCGTCGCCTGCATCTGCGCGCCCAATCAACGTAAGTAGCTGCTTGTCATCAAGCACCGCAGCGCTGTCCGTTGCGATCGAGCCGTCAAGCTCAACTATCGGCCTGTCCGGCTGAGGGGGCACCTGCGCATTAACCAACCCGGCACCCGCCAGGCATATGAAAAGACCGGTTACCCTGCATATGGTCATTTGATGGCGCCGCCCTCGCTCATGAAATCCACCTGTTCCTCAAGATTGCTATTGTCCTTTCCACATGCGGGTGTTTTTCCGCAGTTCCCTTGATCTGGATGCCCAGAGCTTGTCTTGAAGAAGGGGGTGCGGGTTCTCGCTTGCGATGTGTCTGATGGGGCGCGATGTGGTGTGCGGTAGTCGAGCATTGCTCGACTCTACAGAGGCGCGGGCTGCGGCGGCTCAGGTTCGTGGTTGGAGCCTTCGAGCAAGGCGACGTAGGTGTCCAGGCGGATGCGCATGCTGATCAGCATCCAGCCCAACAGGTACAGAAGCACCATGGCGAGGATCAACAATCCGCCGACCAGACTGACGTCGAAGGCGCCTGCCCAGTCGCCCCATTTCCATCCCCGGAACTGCAAATAAAACGCTATGAGCAGCGGGAATGGCCCAAGGCGTTGCAGCCCGCCGTACATCAGGCCCATGCGCTCGATCATGTTGTTGCGCAGCTGACTGACATACTTGAGGCGGCGCTCGCGCTCAATGCGAGGGAAACGGCGAAGCTCGGTAACCACCGCTTGCCAGTGGGCGAAGTCACCGTCCATCTCCTTGGCGTGCGACAGCCGTGGCTGACTGAATTGGTGGATGCCTCTGCGGGCCGCCAGGGCGCCCCCAACAATGAAGCCCCCGATTTCGATTGCAAGGCAGGCAATAACCACCTGGAGTACCGCGCCAGTAGGCAACCACCGATCCGGAAGCTGAGCAGTAAGTATGCCGATGATCGCCGCACCCATGCCGATGCGAAACGACCAGGTCTCCACCCTCCCCGCCTTACGATAGATGCTATGTTCAACCAGCCCTTGCACCCGCTGGTAGAGCCAGTGGAAGGTCAGTTCCTGGTGCTTGGTCCTGTCCGGCGAATCGAATCCGCCCTCTGCCTGCATATCCATTGCGTCCCCCTGCCCGCCGGCGCAGATGCCGGCGCCACCATCGTAGCCGACGACTCACCTCCCGGCATCGATCCAGCCCGCAAGGCGCGCACGCGCGAGATCTTCTGGCGTGTCGATATCCAGGCCCAGCTCCGGCGCTTGAAGGACATGCACGGCATCGATGGGAAGCTGCCTCAAGCGCGCTCCGAAGCCGCGGTCACCGCTTGCACCCACCTGATTGAACCATGCGCGCGGCACCACTGCAGGAACGCCAAGGGCGTTTCCGTGACGGGTGCCAGCGCATCCTGACGCAGACGCGCTGACCCCCGAAAGCAACGCCTGCAGATGGGCGTGCTCGATCGCGGGCTGGTCGCATGCCACAACCATCACGGCGGCCACACTGGGCAGCAGGTGTGTGCCAGCAACCTGCAGGCTGCTGGCCAGGCCGCTTTCCCAGTGGTGGTTGGTTACCGGGGTGGCATCCAGTCCGGAAATACTGGATGTCACGGCCTGTGCGTTCCCGCCCACCACCACCAACACCTGCGCTGGCACGAGCTCCAGCGCCAGCCGCACCACGCGATGCACCAGGGTCTCGCCCTGCCGGGTCAGAAGCTGCTTGGGCTGGCCAAGCCGGGTGCTGCCGCCCGCAGCAAGCACGACGACCGCATGCGCGGCCGTCACGTGCCGGCGGTGCTTCGCCATTGCTGCAGCTGCGCGGCAATGCTGAGCGAAATCGCCTCCGGCCCCCGCCCGCCGATGTTGAGGCCGACCGGTGATCGAAGCCTGGAAGACAGGCGGTTGCGCTGATCCTGTGTCAGCAGTTTGAACAGATCCTCACGCCTTCGCCGCGGACCCAGAAGTCCAATGAAGGCAACCTCGGTATCGGCCAGGGCCACCAGCGCCTCGCGGTCCAGCTCGAAGTCGTGGTGCATCACCAGCACTGCGTCGCACGGGGCGGCATGGAGGGCCTCGGCCGGGCTCACCTGGAGCTGTGCATCCGCGCCCTGCCCTGCTGAGGACCAGCGCGCTCGTCGTTCGGCCACGCTGACCCGCCACCCCAGGCCCCGCAGCAACGGAACCAGGAAGGGCGTTTCGGGACCGCCCCCGAACAGCAGGGCCCGCGGAAGCCGGGGCAACGGCAAACGCCACGCTGCTTCTCCAAAGGACTGCGCCCCGTCCATCGGATGCAGCTGCCATGCCTGCTCGCAATGGCCGGCGCGGAAGACGATCTGCCCCGAGGTGCGAAGGTCGCGCTGGAGTGGCACCCCCTCGCGGAGCCATGCCTCGATCACGGCGTCGATGCCGGACATGGCACGCAATGGCAGGAGCGCAATCCGAAGCCGGCCGCGGCAGCCGAGCGCGGACCCACTCAACAGGTCATCGTCACTGCGGGTGTCGATCTCGATCCAGTCGACCTGCCCTGCCGCGCTCACCTGCTCCGCGCGGCGCGCGAGCTCGGGCTCCAGGCATCCGCCGCTGAGCCAGCCGACCTGGCTGCCGTTGCAGAACAGCACCATGTCACCGGCACCGGCGTAGGTGGAGCCATCGATTTCCAGCACCAGCGCGAGCACGGCGTGCTCCGCCGCGCGCAGGTGCGTCACCGCCGCCTCGAGCACGCCGCGCGGGCTTCCTTCGGTGAGGAAGCCCGGCGCCGCGGACAGGTGCCCGGCAGCCTGCCTGGGCTCCACTCCCTGTGCCGCAGAGGCCTCCAAGGCGGGTGGGGCCACGGGTCGGTCCATGCGCAACGGTCAGCCTACGTCGGGCAAGCCGGGCAACAGCTTGTCCAGGGTGATGGGATAGTTGCGCACGCGCACACCGGTGGCGTTGTAGACCGCATTGGCGATCGCGGCCCCGACCCCACAGATGCCCAGCTCACCGACACCCTTGGCTTTCATCGGCGAGATCACCGGGTCCAGCGTGTCGAGGAAGACCACCTGCTGGTGTGGAATATCGGCGTGTACGGGAACCTCGTAGCCCGCAAGGTCGTGGTTGATGAACAAGCCAAGCCGCTTGTCGACCACCAGTTCCTCCATCAGGGTCGCGCCTGCGCCCATCACCATCCCGCCGATGACCTGGCTGCGTGCGGACAGCGGGTTGAGGATCCGGCCGCCATCGCATACGGCAAGCATCCTGCGGATGCGCGTCTCTCCCGTGTAGGCATGCACGGCAACCTCGCAGAAATGCGCTGCATAGGTGCCGACGTCGTACCCCTGCTTGAAGTTGCCGAAGGCAATGCCGTCCTCTGCCGACAGTGTCCCCGCTTCGGCCAGCTCGATGGTCCGCCCACCCGCCTGGATACGGCCATTGGCGAAGTTTGCGGTATCGCCCTCGAAGCCCAGTTTCTCGCCCACCTTGCGGCGCAGGCTGACGCACGCCGCGTACACGCCTGCGGTGGAGCTTGCCGCGCCCCACTGGCCACCGGAACCGGCGGAGGCGGGATGACGGGAGTCGCCGAGGGTCACCTGGACCCGGTCCAGCGGCACGCCCATGGTCTCGGCTGCCGTCTGCGCGATGATCGTGTAGGAGCCGGTGCCGATGTCGGTCATGTCGGTTTCCACGATCACCCCGCCCTGGCCGTCAAGCCGGACCCGCGCCGCCGACTTCATCGTCGGTGCGCCGCGATAGCCTGCGGACACGCCCATTCCGACCAGCCAGTGCCCTTCCCTTACCTGCGCCGGCTTGGCGTTGCGCTTGTTCCAGTTGAAGCGTTCCGCGCCCTCGCGCAGGCAGCGCACCAGGTTGCGGTCGGAGAACTTCTTGCTCGGATCGCCGGGTACGACCTCGGGTTCGTTGAGGATGCGAAACGCGATCGGGTCGAGGCCCAGCTTCTCGGCCATTTCGTCCATCGCCACTTCCAGCGCCATGTGGCCCGGCGCTTCGCCCGGCGCGCGCATCGCATTGCCTTCGGGCATGTCGAGCGTGGCGATGTAGTTGGCCACCAGGCGGTTGGCGCCTGCATAGAGCTTGGGCGTCTGCAGGGTGCCGTTCTCGCCGTCCTCGCCGTTGATGTTGCCCGACCAGTTCTCATGGGCGATGGCGGAGACCCTGCCGTCTTTCGCGCAACCGATCCGGACGCGTTGGATGGTCGCGTGCCGGTGCGTGGTGTTGTTGGGCATCAATGGACGCTGCAACGCGATCTTCACCGGCCGCCCGACCTGCTTGGCGGCCAGTGCGGCCAGCACTGCATCGGCGCGGATGAACAGCTTGCCGCCGAAGCCGCCGCCGATATAGGGCGAGTCCACACGCACCTTGTCGGGATCGATGCCGAGGATCGCGGCCATGCCCTGCCTGGCCCAGTCGATCATCTGGTTCGAGGTCCACAGGGTGAGCGTGTCGCCTTCCCAGGCGGCGATGGTGGCGTGCGGCTCCATCATCGAATGACTTTCGTCGGCTGTGTGGTAGGTCTCGTCGAGCTTGACCGCCGCGCTCGCGTAAGCGCTGTCGAAATCACCCAGCGTCTGCCGGTCGGGCTTGCCACCGCGCCCCTTGGCCAGCGGCGCGGACGGCGCGAGCGCTGGGAAATCGAAGCGCCCCTTGCCGCGCTCGTAACGGGTGCGGATCAACGCCGCAGCGGCGCGGGCCTGCTCGAAGGTCTCGGCCACCACGCAGGCAATGGCCTGGTGGTAATGGGCGACCTCGGGCCCGCCGAACAGTGGCGCGTTGTTCCAGTTCGACTTGCCGACCGGCTTGGTTTCCGGTGCGGTGATGACCGCCAGCACGCCGGGGGCGGCACGTGCGCGGGAGACATCCATCGAGATGATGCGCCCCTTGCCGATGCCCGCGCCGACGATGTAGCCGTAGACCTGATTCGGCGCGACGTCATGGCGCTCGTAGGCATACGGGGCGGTGCCGGTGGTCTTGCGTGGGCCGTCGATGCGCGGCGTCGACTTGCCGACCACCTTGGCCTTGTCGAACAGGTTGTCGCCGGCGGGGGCGTTGAATTCGAGGGGCATCAGCGCTCTCCTTCGGCCAGGACGGCTGCGAGCGTGCGCTCGGCGAGCGCGATCTTGAACGCGTTCTCCTGCGTTGGACGGGCACCGGCGAACACCTGCCGGGTCGCGGCCTTCACGCCCTCGCGCAGCACCGGTTCGGCTGCCTCGATGCGCCACGGCTTCGGCGCGACCCCGCCGAACGCGAACCGCGCCGAGCCGTCACGCTGCAAGACCGCGGCGACCGACACCAGTGCGAACGCATAGGACGCGCGGTCACGCACCTTCTGGTACACGTGCCGGCCGCCCAGCGGTTCCGGCAGCGTGACGTGGGTGATCAGTTCACCGCGCTGCAGCACGTTGTCCTGCTGTGGCGTGTCGCCCGGGGAACGATGGAACTCGGCAATCGGGATGCTGCGCGTGCTGCCATCGCCCTTGACGGTCTGGATCGAGGCGTCCAGCACGCGCAGCGCCACCGCCATATCGCCCGGATAGGTCGCGATGCAACTGTCCGAGGTGCCGATCACGCCCATCTGCCGGGAGAACCCTTCGAGCGCGCCGCAGCCTGATCCGGGCAGGCGCTTGTTGCAGGGCAGATGGGGGTCGTAGAAGTACGGGCAACGGGTGCGCTGCAGCAGGTTGCCGCCGGTGGTGGCCTTGTTGCGCAGCTGCCCGGACGCGCCTGCCACGATTGCGCGGGTCAACACCGCATAGTCGCGGCGCACGCGCTCATGCGAGGCCAGCGCGGTATTGGTGACCAGCGTGCCGATGCGCAGGCCGCCGTCGTCTGTAGATTCGATCCTGTCCAGGCCGATGTCCTGCACGTCGACCAGGTGCGCGGGCGTCTCGACCTCCAGCTTCATCAGGTCGAGCAGGTTGGTTCCTCCCGCCAGGAACTTCGCGCCCTCGGTGCCGGCGACGGCCCTGGCGGCCTCGGCAGGAGACTTCGCGCGCTCGTAACTGAAGACCTTCATGAGCGCCCCCTTCCAGAGGCCGCGCCAGCGACCTCTTGCATCGCCTCGGCAATGTTGGAATACGCGCCGCAGCGGCAGAGGTTGCCGCTCATGCGTTCGCGCATTTCCACGTTGGTGGCCTGCGGCCGTGCGCTGACATCGGCCTGCGCATGGCTGGGGACACCGCGCTTGATCTCGTCCAGTACCGCCATGGCCGAACAGATCTGCCCCGGCGTGCAATACCCGCACTGGTAACCGTCATGCTTGATGAAGGCGGCCTGCATCGGATGCAGGTCATCAGGGGTTCCGAGGCCTTCGATGGTGGTGATGGCATCGCCCTGGTGCTGCACCGCCAGGCTGAGGCACGCATTGATGCGTTCACCGTTGACCAGCACGGTACAGGCGCCGCACTGACCGTGGTCGCAGCCCTTCTTGGTGCCGGTCAGTTTCAGATGTTCGCGCAGGGCGTCGAGCAGCGTCGTGCGGGTGTCCAGCTCGAGCTCACGATGCGTGCCGTTGACGGTCAACGCCACCGTGCTGATGACCGGCGGCCTGGGCGGCGGGGACGCCGCCAGTTCGGCGGCGAGCGATGATGCCCCCGGTGCGGCGGACATCGCCATGGTCGTGGCGCCGCCGGCGATCACCTGGCGACGCGTCAACTTCATTCCTTCGTCCCAACTTGGCACAGTGACCTCCTGGCGTTCGGGGAAACCCCGTGGCTGGATGGACGCGCTCATACTACCCAAGGGGCACTATGCCCGGCTGGGTAGTACAGATCTGTGAAGCCTGTCCAGGGTGTGCCTGCATCGTCGGCCGAGCCTGCTGGCCGGTCATCTTCAACGCCGCCTCTGGCAAACGTGCGCCTGGTGGACAGCGTATTGATGCCCGGGTAAAGCCGCCCAGACAGGCCCACAGCGCGCCGTGGGCTGGCCTGCGGAACTGCATCATGCGGCGCTCGGATACGGTGCCGCGTCGGTGGTCAGCAATCGCTGTGGTCCGGGCGAGCTGCCACGGCCGTGCGTGATGCTGGACTCATTGCCGTGTGGATCGACTGCGGGTAGAGGCCAGAAGGATGAGCAGCACATAGCAGGCCAACGCCCCCAGGGCCAGGCCCATGGCCTCGAGTTCCCAGTTCCTGCGGTACGGAGAAGGCCCGATGAAGGCCCAGATCAACACGAGCGCCCCAATCACGAGCATGGTCTTGTTGGCTGCTGAGATGAGCTTGGCAGCAGAGGGATACCCTAGATTGGGGTCGAACGGGCCGAGCATCCAGCCGAGGCTCTTGAAGTAGTCACGTGCAAGAAAGAACAGGAAGACAAACACCCCCATGAGCACGCTCGCCAGCAGCTGATAGTGCGGTTCCATGGCAGCCTCTTGAGGGGATCTGGCGTTTCCACGCGTGGACGCCCCGCAGCTTAGCCGGATTTACATGAGGAGTGCATCCGTTGGCCGGAAGCGGACGCTAGCGGCGCGGTTGAGGCGCGTGGCGTGGTGGCAGGCAATAGTCGAGCATGGCGCGACTCTACAGAGGCCCGCCAAGCGGGCCGAAGGGTTCATGGGAAGGCGGGCCACTGCGCAAGCGGTGGGCCAGGAACACGGCGTGTGCCGTGTGCGATCAGCCTAGGCAGCACACCGTTGCTGCGGTAGGCCCGTGGAGGGGGACGTGATGTTGCATTCCGGGAAGCAATGCGAATCACATGCCCAGATCAGACAGCCCCGGATGATCATCGGGGCGGCGCCCCAGCGGCCAGTGGAACCTGCGGTCACTTTCCTTGATCGGCATGTCGTTGATGCACGAAAAGCGGCCTTGCATCAGGCCATCGGCGCCGAATTCCCAGTTCTCGTTTCCATAGGAACGGAACCAGTTGCCGGAGTCGTCATGCCACTCATAGGCGTAGCGCACGGCAATACGGTTGTCGGTGAAGGCCCATAGCTCCTTGATCAGCCGGTACTCAAGCTCCTTTTTCCACTTGCGGGCCAGGAAGTGCCGGGCCTCCTCGCGGCCATGGGTGAACTCGGCGCGATTTCGCCACTCGGTATCCAGCGAATAGGCCAGCGAAACCTTGTCCGCATCGCGGGAGTTCCAGCCATCCTCGGCAAGACGCACTTTCTCGATGGCCGATTCACGGGTGAACGGGGGGAGCGGCGGACGGGGTGCTTCAATGGACATGGTGGAGCCTCCAATCAAGTGGATGAACGGGGTGCTTCGACGGGTTTTGATGACTCAGGCGTCAGCGCCTGGCCTGCTCCAACAACACCTTTGCAACATCCCTTGCAGTGTCTGCGGCGGTGTAGTCGCCCATCACGCGCGAGACGGTGATGGCGCCTTCCATGAGAACCAGCAGCTGCCGCGCCAGTGCGTCTGGCTGCTTGATATCCAGTTGCGTGGTGAGTTCCAGCGTGTAATCGAGCAGCTTCTGCTTGTGATGTTTTGCGATGTGGCGAATCGGATCGTCGGGATCGCCGACTTCGCCTGCGGTGTTGATGAAGGCGCAGCCGCGATAGCCCTCGGACTGGAACCAGCCCTTGAGCACGGTGAACATGCCGAGGATGCGTGCTTCCGGGGTGTCAGCCTTGTCGCACTCCTGCTGGAACCAGGCGAGCCAGCGCACGTCGCGCGCGTTCAGTGCCGCAGCGGCCACCTGGTCCTTGTTTTCAAAGTGTCGGTAGATGCTCTTTCGGGCAACGCCGGAGGTCTTCACCAGCAGGTCCATGCCAGTGGCGTGGATCCCGTTCTGGTAGATCAGCGCCTCGGCCGTGGCCAGGATCTTCTGCGCGGTGTCGGTGCCGGTCTTGTGCATGGCTGCAAGGTAGAACGAGCGTTCTCCCTTGTCAACGGGCAATGGTTGGCGGTTCGTGTGTGCACAACCGTGCAAGACGATCTATCAAGAAATCCGGACAGTTCATCACCCAGGCGCCTGATTGTTGGCGCAAAGTACGCCTCACCACCCACCCATGAGAGTTCCCCCATGAACACCTTCGCCCGCACCCTGGCCATTGCCGCCCTCGCCCTCTCGGTCCAGGCCGGCCTGTCCGCGCAGGCCGCCGAACCGGCCACGCCGGCGGCAGTCACCAGCATCGCGCGCACCGCCAGCTACATCACCACCGCCGATGGCGTGCAGCTCTACTACAAGGACTGGGGCCCCAAGGACGGCCCGGTCGTTACCTTCAGCCACGGCTGGCCGTTGAACTCGGACAGCTGGGAATCGCAGATGATCTTCCTGGCCAACCACGGCTACCGCGTCATCGCCCATGACCGTCGTGGCCACGGCCGTTCCAGCCAGCCGTGGGATGGCAACGACATGGATCACTACGCCGATGACCTGGCCACGGTGATCAACACGCTGGACCTGCACGATGTCACCCTGGTGGGCTTCTCCACTGGCGGCGGCGAAGTGGCGCGCTACATCGGCCGCCATGGCACCGGCCGGGTGAAGAAGGCGGTACTGATCAGTTCGGTGCCGCCGCTCATGCTGAAGACCGCCGACAACCCCAATGGCCTGCCGATGGAAGTGTTCGATGGCATCCGCAAGGCGCAGATGGACAACCGCGCACAGCTGTACAAGGACATCCCGTCGGGCCCGTTCTACGGCTTCAACCGCCCGGGCGCGAAGGTGTCGCAGGGCCTGATCGATGCATGGTGGGCGCAGGGCATGCAGGGGGGCCACAAGAACACCTACGATTCGATCGCCGCGTTCTCGGCCACCGACTTCCGCGCCGACCTGAAGAAGTTCGACGTGCCGACGCTGGTGATCCACGGTGATGACGACCAGATCGTGCCGCTCGACATCTCCGGCCGCCAGTCGGCGAAGCTGATCAAGGGCGCCCGGCTGATTGTGTACCCGGGTGCGCCGCATGGCCTGACCGATACCCACAAGGACAAGGTCAACCAGGATCTGCTGACGTTCCTGCAGGAAAAGTAAACAACAGGGGCTCCGGCAATGTGCCGGAGCCCGTTTCCTGTTGAAAGGCGCTGCCTCGATGCTGGCCTTCCGGCGCCGGACATCGATAGCCGAGCATGGCTCGGCGCTACAGGGAAGCCAGCTCCTTCGCCAGGAACGGCGCCGTTCTGCTGCCTTTGGCGCGCGCCACCTGTTGCGGCGTTCCCTTCGCGACGATGGTGCCCCCTGCCCCGCCAGCGCCGGGGCCTACATCAATCACCCAGTCCGCCTGTGCGACCGCGCGCATGTCATGCTCGATCATCACCACCGTATTGCCCGCGTCCACCAGCCGCTGCAGCTGCACCAACAGCCTGTCTGCGTCCGATGCATGCAGGCCGGTGGTGGGTTCATCCAGCACATACAGCGTGCGCCCGCGCTGGCTGCGCTGCAGCTCGGTGGCGAGCTTGATGCGCTGGGCCTCGCCGCCTGAAAGTTCGGTGGCCGGCTGGCCCAGCCGCAGGTAGCCCAGGCCGATCTCCTGCAGCAACTGCAGCGGGCGGGCAATGGCATCCTCTTCATTGAAGAACGCATGCGCCTGGTCAACCGTCATCTGCAGGACGTCGGCGATGTTGCGGTCGTTCCACTGCACCTTCAGCGTGGCTTCGTTGTAGCGGGCACCATGACAGGTCGGGCACGGCGCATAGACGCTGGGCATGAACAGCAGTTCGACGCTGACGAACCCCTCGCCCTCGCAGGTCTCGCACCGGCCCTTGGCCACGTTGAACGAGAAGCGGCCCGCATCGAAACGGCGTCGGCGCGCGGCGGGCGTGGCGGCGAACAGCTTGCGCACGTGATCGAACAGCCCGGTATAGGTGGCCAGGTTGGAGCGTGGCGTGCGGCCAATGGGCTTCTGGTCGACCTGCACCACCCGCTGGATGGCGTCCATATCGCCTGCCAATGTGCCCCGCGTCGTTTCGATCACGGTCGGCCCGTCGGTGGGCGCGCTATCGGCGTTGTCGTCCGCAGGCTCATGCCCGAGGTGCAGCAGCAACAGCTCGGGTAGCACCTGCGCCATCAGGCTGGACTTGCCGGAACCGGAAATGCCGGTCACGGCCGTCAGCAGCCCCAGCGGCACCTGTGCGTCCACGCCCTGCAGGTTGTGGCGGTGGATGCCCTTCAGTTCCAGCCAGCTGTTCGCGTTGCGCTGCCGGCTGGCGGGTGCCGGCACCTGGTCGAACAGGTACTGCGCCGTGCGCGACTCCTGGATCTGGCGCAGGCCGTCCGGCTCGCCACTGTAGAGAACGCGTCCGCCGTGTTCCCCTGCCTGCGGCCCTACATCCACCAGCCACTGCGCGCGGCGCATCAGCTCCAGGTCATGTTCAACGACGAACACCGAGTTTCCGCCATCGCGAAGCCGTTCCAGCGCGTCGTACAGCGCCTGGCTGTCGGCCGGATGCAGGCCGGCCGAGGGCTCGTCGAGTACGTACAGCACGCCAAACAGCAGCGAGCTGAGCTGGGTGGCCAGCCGCAGGCGTTGCAGTTCGCCGGCCGACAGGGTTGGCGTGGCGCGGTCCAGCGAGAGATACCCCAGGCCCAGGTCACGCAATTGGCGTACACGGGCCATGACCCCGCCTGCCAGTCGTTGTGCTGCCAGGCGCTTCTCTTCGGACAGGGCTGAGGTCAGCCGCACGTCGGGGGCCCCCTCGTGAGTCGCCTGGCCACACGCGGCCCTCCGGGCGCGATCGCGGGGTGTCGCGCTCCTGCTGGTGCGAGCGCCCTTGCTGTGCGCGCCGAAATCACCTTGTGCGATGGGCTCCAGCAGCGCCGCCAGCTGGTCCAGCGGCAGCCGCATGAACTCACCGATATCCACGCCGGCAAAGGTGACCGAGAGCGCCTCCGGCTTCAGGCGCTTTCCGTGGCAGGCCGGGCACAACCGGCCTTCCATGTAGCGCGACACGCGCTTGCGCATCAGTGCGCTCTGGGTGTTGGCAAAGGTGTGCAGCACGTAGCGGCGTGCGCCGGTATAGGTGCCCATGTAGCTGGGCTCCTGCTTGCGCTTGAGCGCAGCACGCGTCTCTGCGGGCGTGAACCCGGCATAGACCGGCACGCTGGGAGCTTCCTCGGTGAACAGGATCCAGTCCCGGTCCTTTTTGGGCAGCTTCTTCCACGGCACGTCGATGTCGTAGCCCAGCGTCACCAGGATGTCGCGCAGGTTCTGGCCATGCCAGGCCGGCGGCCAGGAGGCGATGGCGCGCTCGCGGATGCTCAGCGAGGGGTCCGGAACCATCAGTGCTTCGGTCACTTCGTAGACATGCCCCAGGCCATGGCAGGTGCTGCAGGCGCCCTGTGGCGTGTTGGGTGAGAAGTCCTCGGCGTACAGCATGGGCTGGTTGGCCGGGTACGCACCCGCACGCGAGTACATCATGCGCACCAGGCTGGACAGGGTGGTCACGCTGCCCACTGACGAACGCGCATTGCTGGCCCCGCGCTGCTGCTGCAGGGCCACTGCCGGCGGCAGGCCATCGATGGCGTCCACATCCGGCACGCCCGCCTGATCGATCAGGCGCCTGGCATACGGCGCAACGGACTCGAAGTAGCGCCGCTGCGCCTCTGCAAAGACGGTACCGAAGGCCAACGATGACTTGCCGGAACCTGATACGCCGGAGAACACCACCAGTGCATTGCGCGGAATGGAGACGTCGACATTCTTGAGGTTGTGTTCGCGCGCACCGCGCACCTCGACGCAACCGCTGGCGGCGGCAGCGCATGACGATTCACCAAAGGGGGTGTTGGACATTTCAGCGTTCCTGCATTCGGTGGGCGGGCCGCACAATGGGCGCGCCCGGTAGGCCATTCTCGCCGCTGTGGAGTGAATGGTGTGAGGGTACGGGCTTCCCCTGCCCTCGAGCGGCATACCCCCTGCACTTCCCCCTTCGTACGCAGTTGCGCGGCCAAGGGCTAGAGTGAGCCATCTACGCGATGGGAGGGCGACAGGCACCCCGATGTACTTGGCTGGGCCGCCACCGCGGCATCGGTGGCGCTCTTCATCCGGCCGATGGTGAAACAGGCTGGCGTGGTCTCACCATCGGCGCAATGAATTCCACCACATCAATCGCAAGCCGACCGGCAAGCGCCTTGGCATGGCCATCCGGTGTGTAGCTTTTTCGGATGTCTCTCATGTCCGCCTCGTCGGCCAGCAGCAGGAGTGCTACCTGCCTGCCAGTGCTAGCGTCGATCGCCTCGATCTCGAGGGAAAGCCGCCCCTTGCTTACCGGCCCCACAAGGACCGATGTGGCAATGTTCAGGCCAGCAGAGGCCTCCTTCACCGAGGTGATCCTTGCAAGCAGCAACAGCCCTGTTCCCGGCTGCCCTGCCCCGGTCAGGCTCCGGCCCAGGCGCCTGTCGATCTGCCGCTGCAGCTGACTGCTTACGGCAGCCTTGAGGCGCTCGCCAATGCCCGGGCCCAGCGTTGCGGCCACCTCTGGCATCAGCAGTACGGGTGCGAGAGTCACCGTCTGAAAGCGCCCATGCGAGCTGCCCGCTGGCACGATCTCCATCCGGCGCTCGCCGTGCATGGTGAGCCCTGCATAGGTCCTGGCCTGGTTTGACCTGACAACGTGAACCTGGCTGCATGCGGCCAGCAACAGCATTGCCATGCCTGCAATGATCCATGGGACCCGCTGCCGCCAGCTGCCTGTTGTGCCGCGCCTGGCAGGCCGTGCATTTTTCAGAGTGGCGGATCGATGAATGGCTGATGCAGGACCAGGGTATTGGGGATTTGCGGAGTGCATTGCTTTCGCAGGTTGTGTGGAAAGGAATCAACCGAGAAGAAATCTCGCGGCGATCTTCGATTCAAACAGCCGTATGCGCTTCATGGTTCTACCCAGGTGATGGAGGGGGCTGGGGAGGACCGAACACGTACAGGTACAATTGATCGCGATGGCGCATCCACTGCCGGCAGCATGAGCTGGTCGTCGAGCCGGTGTGGTTGGGTGGCCAGGCTTCCAACGATGGCCCTCCGCAGCGCGGGAACCGAGGTGGATGCTGCCTACCTGGATTCCCGGAACTCGGTCGGCAGGCAGCCTGCCCAACGCTTGAATGCGCGCCGGAATGCGCGGGCATCGGAATATCCAACCGCCTCTGCAATCTCGGCGATGCTCAACTCTGAGTTCAGCAGGAGGTCGCGGGCACGTTCATATCTCGCTTCGTCCCGAATCTCCCGATAGCTGGAATCCTGCCGGCTCAGGCGGCGGCGGAGCGTTCTTTCGCTGACATTGATCAGGCTCGCAAGTTCACTCTGCTTGGTCGTTGCCTCGATATCACATCGAAGATGGCTCGACAGGGATTCAACAATCTCATTGCGCCCCCCTCGCGTTGGAAGAAGTGAATCCAACTGCTCCCGGACAATTCTTGAATTGACCCGATCAAATCCGGGCAAGCGCGCGCTCAACCAATGTGAGTCTATGGTCAGGCGATTGACGCCAGCATCGAAGCGCACAGGGCACTGGAAGAATCGTCGATAGACTTCAGGATCAGACGGTTTGGGGAGGGAGAAATCAACCCTGAGTGGCGCGAATGATGGTCCAACCACGTATCTGCTGACCGCAACGAATCCGGCGAACGCGTCCTCGACCAGTACTGACTCCAGTTGAATGTCGAATCGTTTGAACCGGACTTCCATTCTCACCTCCCTTCCCACCTCCTCCACCGTGTGGATCAGCATCGAGCCGATTGCCTGCTGATGGGTGAGGCCGTATGTCAGTGCATCGCCGTAGGTCTCGCAGGTGAGCATTGCCAATCCGGGTACGCCCCATGAAATAGGCGTCTGTCTGGCCCCCAATGCCAGGCCCAGCGCAGGTTCGCCCAGCAAACGCTCAGCCCGCATGAACAACTGGCGCATCTGCCGATAGGACAGCCTCACGTCCCTCATCGATAGATCTCGATAAGTGAAGCCGAGCCCGCGGCATAGCTCCTCTGGAGAGAACCCGCGGTCCTCGACCAGGCCGAGGATCGCCCTCGCCCCTGTGGGCACTATCTCTGCAATCTGCGATTCGCTTGCGGAATTTGGATCTTCAGAAGCATGGAGAGCGACAGCATCCAGCGCGGCATCCTCGCCGGCGACAGGCCAGTCCATGGATGCCGGCAGATTCTTGGGGATAGGGGCCATCACGTATTCGAAAGGTAGTTCGACATCGACATAGTCGGGCCGCGAGGGGACCTGTTTCAACGTGGCGGACACATTCTGACCTTTTGGGTCCCCCGCCCGTCCTCCAATGTCCCTTCGAGGGCACCAGCAGTAACAACGCCCTCACGTCGCTGACCAGATTCAGGCGGGGACGCCACCTGCCACGAGGGATCAGCAGGTGTGCCATCTGTCCCAGTTGACCTGTTCAAGCCCCTGTGTGTCCAGAACTGTCCTGTTCGTGGTGCAGGTGTCCCCCTAAATTTACGCCGCCTGCAGACCCGACGGCGCCGAACCGGTCTGTGGAACCGACCACCCATGCAAGGAACCGAACGTGAAGACCCATATGACTCGGTCGTTGGTGCCTCGTCTCAGCGCACTGGCCATTGCCCTGTCCGCGATGACGGGCTGCTCCGACACACCGGAAAGCGCCGCGCCCGAAGCACGTACCGCGTACGTCGCATCCGTTCGACAGGCCACTGGCGATCAGCGCTCTTACATCGGCACCGTACGCGCCACGCAGCGAGGACAGCTGTCCTTCCCGGTTTCCGGAAAGGTATCTGCAGTACTCGTTGAACCTGGCGATGCCGTAAAGAAAGGCGAGGTGCTGGCCCGCCTGGATTCCATCCCATTCGCAGCACAGGAGGCCTCCGCCGCAGGTGACGTTGCACGGGCGCAGGCGGCATTGGACGAGGTCCAGCGTCGCGTTGAGCGATTCAATGTTGCAGAGAAGGCCGATGCGCTCAGCCCGGCGGAGATGACCGCAGCGAAGGCCGAACTGGCGGCCGCCAAGGCGGCTGTTCGAAACGCCCGCGCGCAGCACGAACTTGCCGGCTGGTCACAGGGGGAGGCCACGCTGCGAGCCACCTTCGATGGAGTGGTCGCCGCCCGCAACGTTGAAGTTGGACAGTCCGTGGGCCCCGGCGCTGTTGCCATCCAGGTCGATGGTGCGGGCCGTGAGCTGTCTGTCGCGATTCCGGGCAGCGCTCGCCTGGATGTTGGGCAGATGGTCAATCTGATCAGCGGCTCGGACACCGTGGCGAGCAAGGTGCTGCGTGTCGACGGACGCGTCGACGCCGGCGGCGTGCGTACGGCGTACGTCGCAGTTCCCGAGGCGGCGACCGTGGGCTCGACCTGGTCGGTCCAGATCACTGGCGCGGATGCGGGCCCGGCCAGGCTCCAGGTGCCATTTCGTGCTGTCCTGCCGTCTGCCGTTGGCGGTAAGGGGCAGGTGCTTCGGCTGGCAAAAGATGGCAAGACGACCGAAATTGCTGAAGTGAGCCTGGGTCAGTACCACGGCGACTGGATCGAGGTGAGTGGGCAGATTTCCGCCGGTCAGCGCGTCGTGGTCGCGGGTGCCAAGGCCATCCGCCCCGGCACGCAGATCAAGCCCGTCGACATGAAGATGGGATCAGAACAATGAGCCTCTCCTCATTCTCACTGGCGCGTCCACGACTGACTCTGCTGGCGATCATGGCGATCGTCCTCACCGGCCTCATTCTGGCGCTGGACTTCCCGTCCACTGAAGAGCCTCCCATCACCATTCGCACGGCGACGGTACTCAGCTTCATGCCAGGAGCCGGCGTGGACCGGGTCGAGCAGCTTGTCGCTCGCCCGATCGAGGAGAGCATTCGGGGAATGCCGGAGGTCAAGCGCATCCGGACGACTGTTCGTCCAGGTTTTGCGTTCACCTACGTTGATCTTTACCCCACCGTGGAATCGGAAAAGATCCCCATCGTGTGGCAGCGCTTGCGCTCACGCATGGGGGACATCCAGAGCCAGCTTCCCGAGGGAACGATTGGCCCGGTCGTGGACGACGAATTCGGGCGCGTCGCGGTGATGACCATGGGCCTGACCGGCGAAGGCTACAGCGCAGGCGAGCTTCGGGCAGAAGCCCGCCGCCTGCGCGATGAACTGTTCCGGCTGCCCGGGGTGGAGCGTGTCTCGCTGCATGGCGTGAGGGACGAGCAGGTCCAGATCATCCTGGACGTGCCCTCCCTGGCTGCGCGCGGGCTCAACCCCAATGTGATTGCCGATGCGGTTTCCAAGCGCAATGTCATCGCGCCGGCGGGTTACGTCGAGATCGGGGGGTCGGAGATTGCGCTCAACGTGAGCGGTGACGCCGACAACCCCTCCCAGCTGAAGAGCACGCCGATTCCGCTGCCGAAGGGTGGCTCGGTGCCTCTGGGCGCCCTTGCGCGAGTGGAACGGGTGACCCAGGACCCGCCGATGACCGGCGCATTCGTCAATGGCACGCCGGCCGTCGTAATAGCGGTCTCCATGGCACCAGGACTCAACGTAGTCAGCTTCGCCGATCTGCTGCGCGGCGACGTTGAACGGCTTTCGGAAACGCTGCCGGCCGGCATGCAGCTTGTCCAGATCACGGATCAGGCCGAGGTTGTTTCCACCCAGCTGCTGCGTGTTGCCAAGGTTTTCCTGGAGACCCTGGCCATCGTCATGGCGGTCGTCGTGCTGTTCCTTGGAATGAGGACCGGCCTGATCGTCAGCGCCATCGTGCCGACCACGGTGCTGGGGACGATGGCAATCATGAAGATCCTGAACATCGATCTGCACATGATCTCGGTGGGTGCAATCATCATTGCCCTGGGCCTGTTCGTTGACAACGCGATCGTGGTTGCCGAGGACATGGAGCGGCGGCTCTCGCTGGGTGAGTCGCCGGACCAGGCTGCCGCTCACGCAGGCAGCACGATGTTCGTGCCGCTTCTGGTTTCTTCGCTGGCGATCATCCTCGCGTTCATGCCGCTGGCCATCTCCAGCACGGAAACCGGCGAGTATCTGCGCAGCCTCGGCATCGTGATGGCCATCGCGCTGCTGTTGTCGCTGGTCATCGGCGTTACCCTGATTCCGCTGCTGTGCAAGTACTTTGCCCATCACCATGCCGAACTCAGCCGCACCGCACGCGCGGTCGAGCGGCTGACGGGCTGGTACCGCGGCAAGGTCCGCTGGATCCTGGGGCACAAGGCCATCTACATCGGCGTAATGGTTGCACTGCTGGCAACCTCCGGCTGGTTGTTCACCACCGTCCCCAACGAGCTGATGCCGCCGTCCGAGCGCCATCAGCTGCAGATGGCCATTGAGCTTTCCCCGGATTCCAGTCCGGCCAATACGATGGCGGTTGCTCACCAGATCAGCAAGGTACTGGCCGACGAGAAGCTCGTTCCGGAGATCTCCAGCCATGCCCTGTACATGGGCGATGGTGGTCCACGCTTCATCCTGGCACTGAATCCCCCTACTCCCGCAGGACACCGCGCGTATGCCGTGCTGTCCCTTGCGAAGGGCGTCAAGCATGAAGCGGCCATTGAGCGGCTGCGTTCTGTGATGGCAACACACTTCCCGGACGTGCGGGTGGAGCCCAAGCGATTCTCGATGGGATCTTCGGATGCCGGCGTTGCGACGTTCCGCATCTCCAGCAGCGACGGCGCACATCGGATTGCCGCCGAGAAGCTGCTGCGCACGCTGCAGGACACGCCGGGGATGGTGGATGTATCCAGCGATGCCGAACGCCAGGTTGTCCAGCTTGATGTAGACGTCGATCAGCCCAAGGCCCAAGCCGCTGGCATCAGCAGTGCGGACATCGCAAAGAGCATGGACATGCTGCTGACCGGCGCGACGATCTCCCGCTATCGTGAGGGCGACACCGTTCTCCCGGTCATCCTCCGCGGAGAGGCGGCGCTGCGCACGGATATCGGCCAGCTTGAGGCACTCCCGATCCAGAAGGCGGATGGCAGCGGAAGCGTGCCCCTTGGCCAGGTGGCCAAGCTTCGGTTGGCGCCGCAGCTGTCTTCAATCCAGCGAGTGAACCAGACGCGCGCGGTCACCGTACTTGCAAAGAGCTCCGAGCTGACGGCCCAGGGGATCGCGGACAAGGTGGAGCCGCTTCTTTCCGAATTCCGCAGGCAGGGCGTGCGGGTTGAACTCGGTGGCGAGATCGAAGAAAGCAAGAGTGCCAACGAAGGCATCGAGAAGCTGCTCCCGCTCTGCCTTGCTGCCATGTTCCTGTTGTTCGTATGGCAGTTCGAGAGCATCCGCAAGAGCCTGATCGTCCTGGCGAGCATTCCGTTCGTGGTCATCGGCGCGACCTTGGCACTCAAGCTGAGTGGCACCAGCCTGACCTTCATCGGAACACTGGGGCTGCTCGCACTTGCTGGCATCATCGTCAACAACGCGATTCTGCTCATCGATGCGATCGACGAAGGCCAGTGCGATGGCTTGCCTCCTCTCCAGGCCATTGAAGAGGCTGCGGCCAAGCGCCTGCGCCCCATCGTGATGACCAAGATGGTCTGCATTCTCGGCCTTGTCCCGCTGCTGCTGTTTGGCGGTTCCATGTGGACCAGCATGTCGATCGTGATGATCGGCGGCCTGGCCCTTGGAACGCTGATCACGCTGGGTCTCATTCCAGCGCTGTATGCCGCGCTCTACCGCATTCACCCGGCCGAGGAGGCATGATCATGTCTATTGGAAATCGAGTTGCCTGCCTGTCGATTGCTGTGCTCGTGGCGCTGTCTTCTGGCTGCGCCTCTGTGGCCCCCAGGACCGAGATCCCTGACGCTGCAGCCCGGCATCATGTGGGCCAGGCCCCCACGCCGGCGGCGCTGGACGCGGATGTCCTGCCCGGGACGCCCAACAGGCAATGGTGGAAGGACTTCTCCGACCCCAACCTGGATGCACTGGTGAGCCTGGCCATGCGTGGGAATCATGACCTGAAGTCTGCCCTTGCCGCCGTGGTGGAAGCGCGGGCGCTGGCAGGCGCGGCGCGCAAGGACTATCTGCCGAGCGGTGCGCTGCAGGTCAAGGCCGAAGCCATGCAGTCCGCCCAGATCGAAGCGGATCCCTATCGCCAGGATCTTCCCCGCCCCCCTTCCCAGAGACTGCTGTCCGCCGGACAGATGTTCTCCTGGGAACTGGATCTGTTCGGGCGCATTGGCACCGCCGCAGCCATGGCCGATCGCAAGGCCGATGCGGCGGCGGCTGACGCGAGGTCGGCTGCCGCAGTGCTCCAGGCCGAGATTGCGAAGAACTACTTCCTGCTCAGGATGGACCAGATCAACCTGTCCTCTCTTGAGCGCGAGGTTGAGCTGAGCAAGGCCCGCGTTGTGCGCGTGAAGGCGCGGTATGCGGCCGGGCTGGTCGATCGCAGGGAGGCGCTTGCGGTCGAATCCGAACATGCCGAGCTGGTGGCGCAGGAGGCGGCAACCGTTACCCGGCTGCAGGCGGACAGGGCCGCATTGGCGGTTCTTGCGGGCCGCTCGCCGACCGCGCGGGACGACACTTGGGAGGCGTTGCTGGCCCCGGCTCCTCTGCCGGCCCCGCCGGGTCTTGCATCGCTTGCGCAGCCGACCGACCTCCTGGCGAGGCGGCCTGACGTCGCCAAGGCCGATGCACTGCTGCGAGCAAGCCTTGGCAACGTCGTACTCGCCGAGCGCGCGCACCTTCCGCGCCTCACGCTGAATGTCTTCGGCGGCATCCTTGCACCGTTCGGTTCGCTGGGCGATTCCAGTGCAAAGCGCTTCTCTGCCGGCCCGGAGCTTCAGTGGGAGTGGCTGAGCTTTGGCCGGAAAAAGGCCAGGGAGGAAGCCGCTCGCGCCGGCAGCGATCAGAGCTGGCATGCGTTCGAGCAGACCGTGCTGACTGCGCTGAAGGAGAGTGAGGACTCCCTGCATGCGTGGACGAGTTCCAACGTCAGGATGCAACAGGCGGTGAATGCCGAGGCACTCAGCAGCAGATCTTCGGCCTATGCTTCTTCCCGCGTGGACGCCGGAATCGAACCGAAGGATGCCGGCCTGCAGCAGCAGGCGCTGCACGAGAAGGCGCGCAGAGAGCTTGCGGCGGCACAGGCCGGGCTGCTGATGGCCCACGTGCAGGTGCAACTGGCACTGGGGGCATGGCAGCCCGAGAAGGCGGACCCGGAGATTGAATTCGGCAGGCCTATCGCTTCCCGGAAGAGCGCCGAAAGCGAAGCATCCGCGGCGCATCACTGACTGGCTCGAACGGCAACCCGCCAGGCCGTACCGGCCTGGCGGATCGTTGGTCGCCCGCTACATGAGGAAAGCTCTCTTGAACGCTACCCATAGTTCGTCCGTGCGTGTGCCCGGCATACTCATCCGCGAAACGGCAGCGCTTATCGTCCGCAACGGTCGGTCTTCGGTCACTGTCAGTGAGATTCTTGAATTCTCGGGCGTGAGCCGTGGCGCGATGTTCCATCACTTCTACTCCAAGCAGGATCTCATCGATGCCACTTTCGCCAGCTGGCTCCATGGATTCAGCCTGGATGTAGAGCAGAAGATGCGTACCAACGGCCTCCGGCATGGCGCCTTTACAAATGCTTACGTGGAATCTGTCGTGGAAGGCTGCAGACGGCACGACGTTGCAATGCTCTCGGCCCTGATCATTCGCCTGGACCTCACGCAGTTGCCGGCGTTGCAGTGGATCGAGTGGATGAAGAAGAAGCTGGCCACCGAGCCGTCCGAGGCGGACGATCCCGCGCTGAAGTCTGCGCGTCTCGCCGCCGATGGTCTCTGGCTTGGCTCACTGTCCTGCCCTGCCCCCGCCAATGAACCGAAGATCGACATTCAAGCGCCGCAGATCCCGGTACAGCGCTGTGGCCATGGTCCGTCCCATCGCCTTGTCTAAGGACGATCAGGACGCGCGGCCACGGGCTCATCGAACGGCAGGGATGCAACCGTGCCATGGCTAGAAGAACCAGGCAAGACGCACACGCCACGCGTGAGAGGATTCTCGATGCCGCACTGGTGTGCCTACTGCGCCACGGAGCCGCGGGCGCAACGTTGGAGCTGATCGCCACCGAGTGCGGCCATTCGCGCGGCGCGATCTACTGGCACTTCGGGTCCCGGCAGAACCTGCTGGGTGAACTCTTCGCGCGAGGGCGGCCAGATGCATCCGAAGGACTGCGGGAGGTCGCCATCCGGCAGTGTAGTGACCCGTTCAAGCTTCTGTTTGCGGACCTGGTCAGGGTCTTTGATCACACGTGCCGCACCCCACGCGTTCGTCGAACGGTTGAGCTTCTCCTGCGCTCTGGTGCATCACGTGAGCTGGGCGGCATAGGCGACGTGCTCGCAGCGTGCGCCATGCCGGAGGTCCGCATGCTGGAGCTTGTATACCAGCGCGCAGGGGCACTGGGCCAGCTCCGCGAGGGCGTTGATACAGCCACTGCGGCGCGTAACCTTCATGCGATCGCGGTCGGCGTTCTGCTGGGATCAATCCTGGAGCCCGGTATCCTCGACCTGGAGATGGGCGCGGCAAGCACCGTGGAAGACCTGCTCAGGCTGCACATGGCTGTTCCCTTCGCGACTGCCGGAACGTGGTTCACCCCATGTGCGGGCTGAGCCGGTTCCTCATCGATCCACTTCGCCGAACACAATGTCGTAGGTGCCAATCATGGCGACGACATCCGCCAGCATGTGGCCCCTGACGATTTCATCCAGAGAAGAGAGGTGAGCGAAGCCGGGAGCACGCAGGTGCACCCGGAACGGCTTGTTGGCGCCATCGGAGATCAGGTAGCAACCGAACTCGCCCTTGGGCGCCTCGACCGCTGCGTAGGTTTCACCTGCCGGCACCTGGTAGCCCTCGCTGAAGAGCTTGAAATGATGGATCAGCGCTTCCATGTCGGACTTCATCTCCTGCCGGGACGGCGGCGCCACCTTGAAGTTGTGGACCATCACCGGGCCGGGGTTGGCGCGAAGCCAGGCGACACATTGCCTGATGATGCGGTTGGACTGCCGCATCTCCGCGACCCGGCACAGGTAGCGGTCATAGCAGTCACCGGCGGTGCCGATCGGAATGTCGAAGTCAACGGCATCGTACTTCGCGTAGGGGCGCTTCTTCCTCAGATCCCATGCCACGCCCGAGCCTCTCAGCATCACCCCGGTCATTCCCCAGTCCATGGCCTGCTGCGGGCTCACGACGCCAATGCCCACCGTACGTTGCTTCCAGATTCTGTTGTCGGTGAGTAGGGTTTCGTACTCGTCAATCCGGTTCGGGAACTCGCGGGTAAAATTCTCGATGAAATCGAGCAGCGACCCCTCCCTCGCGGCATTCAACCGCCGCAGCTGCTTCCCCGTCTTCCAGCGCGACTCCTTGTACTTCGGCATCTGCTCAGGCAGGTCACGGTACACGCCACCTGGCCGATAGTAGGTGGCATGCATTCGAGCACCGGATACCGCCTCGTAGCAGTCCATCAGCTCTTCGCGCTCCCGGAATGCATAGAGCATCACGGCCATGGCACCAAGGTCCAGCGCGCCCGTTCCGATGTTCATGAGGTGATTGAGGATCCGGGTGATCTCATCGAACATCGTACGGATGTACTGTGCCCGGATCGGCGCTTCGATTCCCAGAAGGGTTTCGATCGCGCGTACGTAGGCATGTTCATTGCACATCATGGATACGTAGTCCAGCCGATCCATGTAGCCGATGGACTGGTTGAAGGGCTTGGACTCCGCCAGCTTCTCAGTGCCCCGGTGCAGCAGGCCCACATGCGGATCCGCGCGCACGACTGTCTCGCCATCCATCTCAAGCACAAGGCGCAGGACCCCGTGGGCCGCGGGATGCTGGGGGCCGAGGTTCATCACGTAGTTACGGATCTCGGTATCCCGGCGACCATCGCGTATGGGGGCGGGCCCGCCCGCCATCGTCCTTTCAGTGTTCATCCAATAGCTTCCGTAGACCGAACGCATTCAGCGGAAGTGCTTAATGCTCCAAGCGTCGATGCTACTTCGACGAGGAAGGCAGGCTATGGACTACCTGGTCTGGAACGTGGGGCGCTGGGATTGTTCCCGAGCCGAAGCAATCTGCGGTCAACGCGCGGAATTTCTCGACAGCGGCACGTGCTGCCAACCCCGGTTGCGGCGGGGAACAAGCCTGGCAAATCACTTCAATGAGGTTGGGTCAGTTTCTCCTCGACGGTCCGATGCCACCGCGCGATGCCCGGCGTTCGCAAGGAAACGCTGTTCGCAGGCCTTCCACAACCAGCGAAGAAGCATTCTGTTGCAAGCGGTCCTGGGGCAGTTGCTGGAGATGGGAGGCAACACGATCGACCAGTTCATGTGGAAGGATCTGGCCTTGGCCACACCACTGGCCACGATTGGCATCGGCAGCACCCTGGATGTAGGCACTGGCACGGGCGCTGGACAGATTCCGGCACTGTTCGCCGGCACAGAATCCGTCAGCCCCTTTTCCCTGCAGTAGCGTGATCAGCTCTGCGCCGCTTACAAGCCAGGTGCGCTTCGGTGGTGATGTCTCCGCAAGCAAGGATCCGGCCAGGAAGCAGGCTCCAAGCGTAAGCAGTCGGCTCATGCGACGACGCGCCTGTCGGCCTTGATGTCCTCTCATGCCTTGGATCTTGGTTGTCGTCCTTCTGGATTCCATGCGGTTGACCCCCTCACCACGCACCGGCCCGTCATCACCAACCGGCGTACCGGTAGCTCCGGTGCGCGCAGGCGCTCAAGCAGCAACGACATCGCTGCGCGCCCCATCTCTTCGACCGGCTGTTCGATCACGGTGATGCCCGGTTCGACCATCTCGGTCCAGCGTTCGTTGTCGAAGCCCGCCAGCGCCAACCCGCCAGGAATTGCCAACCCTGCGCTGCGGGCGGCCTTCAATGCCCCCATGAGCAGCAGGCTGTTGCTGGCGACCAGCGCCTCCGGCCGCGACGGGCCGGCCAGCCACTGATCGACCGTTGCAATGGCCGCTTCAGCCGTTGGCTCAACCTCGCGATAATCCGGATCCAGCCCATGCGTGCGCATCGCAGCGAGATAGCCGTCCCGCCGCTCCGCCGCCGTGGTGCTGGTGCTGCCGAACAGGCCGCCGATGCGGCGATAGCCACGCGCCACCAGATGCTCGACCAGGCCCGCCATCGCGGCCGGATCGTCGAGCACCACGCTGTCGATCGACCCGCCAGGTGCGGCGCGGTCCACCAGCACCGTTGGATAGTTCATTGCGAGCCGTTCCAGGCGCCCCACTGTGGTCCGGGTGGGCGCAAAGATCAGTCCGCTGATGCGCTCCTCGTGCATCAACTGCAGATACAGCGCCTCACGCTCGGGGTCCTCGTCAGTGTTGCAGAGGGTGACGCGAAGGCCTTCACGATAGGCCACCTCCTCCACCGCGCGGATCAGCGCGGTGAAGAACGGGTTGCGGATGTCCGCCACGATCAACCCGATGATGCCGGTGTGCCGGGCGCGCAGGCGCCGTGCCTGCAGGTTGGGGTGATACCCGGTCTGGCGGATCGCCGCCTCCACCCGGCCACGCACGGCCTCGCTGACCGGGCCGCCGCCGAGCACGCGAGACACCGTGGACTTGGAGACCCCCGCTACGCGCGCGACGTCGTTGATGCTGATGCTCATTGGAACCGTTCCCGGAAACTGTCGCTGATCATGGCCAAATGGCCATCCAGGACAATGCTAGCCCCAAAGCAGTATTGGCTTTTTGTGCAGTGCACATTGAAATGAGGACTGGGAACGTTCCCAATACGCCACAGCACCCTCTTCCCGGAGCCCGCCTTGCAGCCCTTGACTACCCCTGCCCCCGTCAGCCGGGAACTGATCCGCCTGGATGCGCGTGCGCTCGACAAGGCCGACGCCATCGCCCAGGTGGCGCAGATGCTTGTCGCCGCCGGCTGCGTTGCGCCGGGTTACGAGGCGAGCATGGGCCGGCGCGAGGCGCTGGCGAATACCTTCCTCGGCCATGGCGTGGCCATTCCGCACGGGCTGGGTGAGGACCGTCACCTGGTGCGCCGCGATGGCATTGCCGTGCTGCAGTTCCCGCAAGGCGTGGAGTGGAACCCGGGCCAGGTCACCCGCCTTGTGGTCGGCATTGCCGCGCAGTCCGATACCCACATCACCCTGCTGCGGCGGCTGACCCGGCGATCCAGGATGACGCGACCCTGCAGCGCCTGTTCACCACGGCCGATGCGAGCGAGATCATCAACGCGTTGGCTGGCGATGTTTCGACCACGGCTCCCACTGCGCCGGTGACGGACCTGGCCGAGCGTTTCGACTGGACCATCGCCTACCCCAGCGGGCTGCACGCGCGCCCGGCCACGCGCTGGGCCGAGACGGCGCGCGGCTTCGCGGCCCGCGTACAGGTTCGCGCGGGCGATCAGGCTGCCGATGCCAAAAGCCTGGTGGCGCTGCTGCAGCTCGGCTTGCGTCATGGCGACGCGGTCAGCGTGTCTGCCGAGGGCGCCGATGCCCCAGCCCTGCTGGCCGCCCTGCGCAAGGTCATGGACGGGCTGGTGGCACAGGAAAAGGCCGATGCCGAGCGCGCAGCGCAGCGCAAGGCCGCGCCCGTTGCGGGCTGGAATCCGCCCGACGCACAGGCGGCGATCGTCGGCATCGGCGCCAGCCCTGGCCTGGCGATCGGCCTGGTGCATGTGCTGGCCAGCACGCAGGCTGAGGTCGCCGACCGCCCCACCCCTCTCGGCGAAGGCGGCGCACACCTGCAGGACGCGCTCAGCCGCACCCGCCAACAACTGGCCGCGCTGCAGGATGACACCGAGCGCCGGCTAGGCGCTTCGGATGCGGCAATCTTCAAGGCGCAGGCCGCGCTGCTCGACGACACCGATCTGATTACCCGCACCTGCCAGCTGATGGTCGAAGGCCATGGCGTTGCGTGGTCCTGGCACCAGGCCATCGAGCAGATCGCCTCCGGCCTGGCGGCACTGGGCAACCCGGTGTTGGCCGCGCGCGCCGCCGACCTGCGTGACGTGGGCCGGCGCGTACTGGCGCAGCTTGATCCGTCTGCGGCGGGTGGCGGCCTTGCCGACCTGCCTGCACATCCTTGCATCCTGCTCGCTGCTGATCTGTCGCCGTCCGACACGGCCAACCTCGACACCGGCCGCGTGCTCGGCCTCGTCACCGCGCTGGGCGGGCCGACCTCGCACACCGCGATTCTCTCGCGCACGCTCGGCTTGCCAGCGCTGGTTGCCGCTGGCGCGGAGCTGCTGGCGATCAGCGCGGGCCGCGAGGCGATCATCGATGGCAACAGCGGGCGGCTCTACCTGTCTCCGTCCGAGGCAGATCTCGCCTCGGCCCGTGCGTGGATCGCCGAACAGCAGCAGATCCGCGAGCGTGAAGCGGCGCAACGCGCGCAGCCGGCACAGACCCCAGACGGCCACCGCATCGACATCGGCGCCAACGTCAACCTGCCCGAGCAGGTGCCACTGGCGCTGGAGCAAGGCGCGGAAGGTGTCGGCCTGATGCGCACCGAGTTCCTGTTCCTCGAACGTGGCAGTACGCCCAGCGAGGATGAGCAGTACGCCACGTACGTGGCGATGGCCAAGGCACTCGACGGCCGCCCGCTGATCGTGCGCGCGCTCGATATCGGTGGCGACAAGCAGGTTGCTCACCTGGAGTTGCCGCGCGAGGAAAACCCGTTCCTCGGCGTGCGTGGCGCGCGCCTGCTGCTGCGCCGCCCCGACCTGCTGGAACCGCAGCTGCGTGCGTTGTATCGCGCGGCGAAGGACGGCGCACGCCTGTCCATCATGTTCCCGATGATCACCTCGGTGCCCGAGCTGATCGCACTGCGCGCCATCTGCGAACGGCTGCGCGCCGCGCTCGAGGCACCCGAAGTACCGATCGGGATCATGATCGAAGTCCCGGCCGCCGCCGCCCAGAGCGATGTGCTGGCCCGCCATGCCGACTTCTTCTCGATCGGCACCAACGACCTGACCCAGTACGTGCTGGCGATCGACCGCCAGAACCCGGAACTCGCCGCCGAGGCCGACAGCCTGCACCCGGCCGTGCTGCGTGCGATCCGCGCCACGGTGGAAGGCGCACGCCTGCATGGACGCTGGGTTGGCGTCTGCGGTGGCCTGGCGGGCGATCCCTTCGGCGCAATGCTGCTGGCCGGCCTGGGCGTGGACGAACTGTCGATGACCCCAAACGACATCCCGGCCGTGAAGGCACGCCTGCGTGGCAACGCGCTGGCCGATCTGCAAGCGCTGGCCACTACCGCGCTGGACTGCGAAACCGCGGAGCAGGTGCGTGCCCTTGATGGAACGCACGCATGAGCGCCCAGGCCCTCACCGTTACCCTGAACCCGGCGATCGACCAGACCGTGCGGCTGCCGCACCTGCATCCGGGACAGGTGCATCGTGCCCGCAGCTCCCGCGACGACGCCGGCGGCAAGGGCGTCAACGTGGCCGCCTGCCTGGCCGATTGGGGCGTGCCGACCACCGCGCTGGGCGTGCTCGGCGATGGCAACGACGGCGTGTTCAACGCGTTGTTCTCCGAGCGTGGCATCGCAGACGCTTGCCTGCGCGTTCCGGGCCGCACCCGCACCAACATCAAGCTGGTCGACGAGGCCAACGGCGAGACCACCGACATCAACCTGCCCGGCCTGTCACTGTGTGACGCCGATCTGGACGCGGTATCACGCCGACTCGACGCACTGCTCCAGGCGGACCAGCCGGTGGTGCTGTCCGGCAGCCTGCCGTCCGGGCTGCCAGCCGATGCATGGGCGCGACTGCAGGCGCGGGCTGGCGCCGCTGGTGCGCGCGTACTGCTGGATACCAGTGGCGACGCGCTCGCCGCCGCGTTGAGCGGCGCACAAGGCGTACTGCCCTACGCGATCAAGCCCAACCGCCACGAACTGGAGGCCTGGGCCGGCACGCCGCTGCCGGATCGCAGCGCCCTGCGGGCCGCGGGCCAGGCCTTGGTCGAACGCGGAGTTGCACTCGTAGCGATCTCGATGGGCACCAACGGCGCGCTGTTCATTGATCGCAGCGGCGCCCTGGTCGCGCGACCGGCGCGGCTGGCGCAGGGCAGTACGGTCGGTGCGGGCGACGCCATGGTCGCCGGCATCGCCGCCGCATTGCTGGAGCCCTCCCTGGATCTGGCGGGTTGCGCGCGGCTGGCGACAGCGTTCTCGATGAGCCGGCTGGAGAGCGGCGACGCGCGACAGCTGGACCCGGCGCAGGTGCGCGCGTGGACCGGCGATGTACTGATCGAGCGGTTGGATTGAAACCCCTGCAGAGGACGCTGCGGCTGGCCTCGGGCCACCGATAGCCCCTACTGCAAGGACGAACCCGAAGAATTCCAGGAGTTCCCATGCAAGCTTCCACCGTAGTCATCGCCGCCGGCGAACGCAGCATCGAGGCGGTTCTTGCCGCCGAAGCGCTGCGCCGCGCCGCCCGCCAGCAAGGGGCTGAACTGGCGATCGAAATCCGCAGCGACCAGGGCGTGACCGGGGCACTGCCGGCAACGCAGGCCGCCGCCGCAACGCAGCTGCTGCTGGTGGGTGATGGCGAGGCAGATGCCGCGCGCTTCGGCAACGCCCAGATCGTGCGCGCCAGCCTCGGTGAAGTGCTGGACGACCCGCTTGCCGCGCTGGCGCTGGTCGCAGCAACATCAGCAACCGCTTCCACCGCGGACGCCGGCAAGCGCATCGTCGCCGTCACCTCCTGCCCGACCGGCATCGCCCACACGTTCATGGCAGCCGAAGGGTTGCAGCAGGCCGCCAAGGCATTGGGCCATGCGATCCGGGTGGAAACCCAGGGCTCGGTCGGCGCGCAGGACGCATTGAGCGACGAAGAAATCGCTGCCGCTGACCTGGTGCTGATCGCCGCCGACCGCGAAGTCGATCTGTCGCGCTTCGCTGGCAAACGCCTGTTCAAGAGCGGCACCAAGCCGGCGATCAATGACGGCCAGAACCTGATCCGCAAGGCGCTGGCCGAGGCCGGCGTGCAGGCGGGTACGGCGGCTTCAGGCCGCACCCCCGAGAAGGCCAGGGTCACCGGCCCCTACAAGCACCTGATGACCGGCGTGTCGTTCATGCTGCCGTTCGTCACTGCCGGTGGCCTGCTGATCGCACTGGCGTTCGCGCTCGGCGGCATCTATGCCTTCGACGATGCACACAAGGGCACGCTGGCCTGGTCGCTGTTCCAGATCGGCGCCAAGTCCGGCTTCATGCTGATGGTGCCGGCACTGGCCGGTTACATCGCCTACTCCATCGCCGATCGCCCGGGCATCGCGCCGGGCATGATCGGTGGGTTGGTGGCAGTCAACATGGATGCGGGCTTCATCGGCGGCATCCTGGCCGGTTTCATCGCCGGCTACGGCGTGCATTGGATCAACCGTGCGCTGCGCCTGCCGCGCAGCCTGGAAGGCCTCAAGCCGGTGCTGATCCTGCCGGTGCTGGGCACGCTGCTGGTCGGCCTGTTGATGATGTACGTGATCGGCACGCCGGTCGCCGGGCTGCTGGCCTGGCTGACCGACTGGCTGCGCGGCATGCAGGGCAGCAGCGCGATTCTGCTCGGCCTGCTGCTGGGCGGCATGATGGCGGTGGACATGGGCGGGCCGGTCAACAAGGCCTCCTACGCGTTCTCCACCGCACTGATTTCCAGCCAGGTCTACACGCCGATGGCGGCGACGATGATCGGCGGCATGACGCCGCCGCTGGGCATCGCGTTGGCCACATGGCTGTTCAGCAACCGCTTCACTGCCGAGGAGCGCGGCACGGCCGGTGCCGCTGGCGTGCTTGGCCTCAGCTTCGTGACCGAGGGTGCGATCCCTTACGCCGCGCGCGACCCGTTGCGCACCATTCCGGCGCTGATCCTCGGCTCGGCCGTGGCCGGTGCGATCTCGATGGCCGCAGGCGTCGAGCTGAAGGTGCCGCACGGTGGTGTGTTCGTGCTGCCGATCCCGAACGCGGTCACCCACCTTGGCGTCTACCTGCTGGCACTGGTGGCCGGCGTGACCGTCACCGCGGTCGCGCTGCGCGTGCTCAAGAAGCCGGTCACGGCTCCCACCCTGTAAAAGGAACCTCGCCCATGACCTCTCCTTCCCGCCGCCTGTTGCTGATGGCGACCCTGCCGGCCCTGCTACCCCTGGCCGCCGCCGCCGAGGCGAGCGACGTCCTCACCCCCAAGCTGGCTTACACCGGCGAAGCGGCCGCCACGCTCGACGGCGGCAAGCGCAGCGGAACGGCCTATGCTGGCCAGCTGATGTTCGGCGCCGACGTGGATCTGGACGCGGCGTTTGGCTGGCGGGGCGCGACGATCAAGGCCTACGGCATCAACCGCCATGGCACCAACCTGGCCAACAGCAGCACTGGCAACAGCACCTCGGTGCAGGAAATCTACGGTGGCCAGGGCACGCGCCTGGCCAACCTGACGCTTGAACAGAAACTGCTGAACGACCGATTGGTGGTGGAAGCCGGGCGCAGCGTCGCCAACATCCACCACCTTGGTTCGGAGCTCTGCCAGTACTTCCAGGGCAACTCGGCCTGCGGCAACCCGACCTACGTGTTTCGTACCAGCAATTTCACCTGGTGGCCGGTATCGAGCTGGATGGCCGATGCCACGGCCTGGGTGACGCCCGATGTCTATGTGCGCGTCGGCGCGTACCAGGTCGATCCCAGCCAGGCGGAAGATGGCCAGCACGGCCTGAAGTGGAATACGAACCAGGCCACGGGCTGGATCGTGCCCTACACGATCGGCTGGCGCAGCCCTGCTTCGGCACGACTGAAAGCCCGCTACGAAATCGGTGGCTGGCAGGACAACTCGACCTATCTCGATCCACTACGCGATGCCAACGGCATTCCGGCACTTCTCAGTGGCCAGGACCATGCGACCCGTCGTGGCCGCTCCGGCGCGTTCGCCCGCTTCGAACAGCAACTCACCGGTGATGGTGCCGGACGCGGCCTGACCCTGTTCGGTGCGGTGCTCAAGGGCACCTCTGGCCAGTTGATCGAGGATCATTTCCTGCAGGCCGGCCTGGTGCAGAAGGGCACGTTCGCCCGCCGGCCGCAGGACAGCATCGCTTTTGTGGTGACCCAGCAGAAGTACAGCAGCATCGCGCTGGAGAACCTTCGCCTGGCCCGTGCGGCAGCCGGCGGCAGCGGCACGCCGCACGGAAGCCAGGTGATGATGGAGCTGAGCTATGGCATCCAGGTCACACCGCAACTTCGGATTGCGCCGAACCTGCACTACATCGTGCATCCCGACCAGTTCAATGAACCCGCACGCCAGCGTGACCTGCCGAATGCGCTGATTGCAGGCATGCGGATCGATTGGAGTCTGTAGGAGAGTCACAGGTCCTCAGCGCGATGACCGCTGGATGGTTCATCAGGCCTCTATATTGGCCTTCAGCCAGTCGTTCACACCCGCCAGTTTCACGCCAACGTTGGCATTGAACGTTCCATCCATGCCCCAGGACACGCCCCTGCCCTGGGCGAAGGCGGCGCGGTACTTCTTGATCATGTTCGTCGGATCATCGGCCAACTCCTTCATCAACTGAGGAACCCCCCAGACGGCAAGCTCGAAGTGGGCGCCGAAATAGCCTTCCAGGATGGCAGGCAGTTCCTCATAGCGGACCGTGTCTCCCGCCAGATAGACGATCTCGTTCCGAAGTGGGGGCAAGTGGAAGACGATCTGTGCAGTCATCGCTCCAATGTCCTCAGGTGTCGTCAGCGTGACCGCATTGGAGGCTGTACCCAGTGCATTGACCCTTCTGCCGGGAAGATCGATGACCCCGAACTCCGGCTCGAAGAGGTAGCTGGTGAACATGCCGGTGGAAATGACGACCCAGTCCATTGCGGACTGCGAGCGCAGATAGTCGCGTACGTCGAGCTGGGCATCGAACAGATCCTGCGGTCCACCGCGTCCAATGGCGTCAAAGTCGACCCCGAACTGCCAAGGGAAGTACCTGCCGATACCTGACTTCACGGCGGCGCGCGCTACCTTCATGGGTGTGTCGCGGCCAGCGGCGTAGCCGGTGCAACCGATCACGGTGTCATACCTGGAGAAGAGCACGGCCAGTTGGTCGATCGTGGAAGCCACCAGGTCGCCTGGCTCGATGGTCACTCCCAAAGAGCGTATTTCATCAATTACAGCGCGCTTCTCCGGAAGCACGGATTCTATCGAGGCTTCTCTCAGCATCACGCTGATGCGTGCATCATGCATCCCAGCCAATCGTGCAAGGTTGCGAATGACGGGCATTCCGAGCTCGCCGGCACCCAGCACCAGGATCGAGCGGGAATCATTCGGGGAAGACATTCAAACCACCATGTGTGTGTACGATGGCGGCGATTCTGCTCCCTCCCATATCGCCACGTAAGAAGGCACACCGATGATACCGATCGCACCGTTCATGAGCTCCGAAGAGCTTCTGCGGCATTCACAAGCGATATGCGACGGCATGAGCGCGGACGATGATGGCCTGCGCCGTGAGGTTCTTGCGCATGCAGGCAGCCGCTGGTCCCTGGGAATCATTCATGCCTTGGGTGTTTACGGAACACTGCGTCACGCCGATGTTGCGCGGCGCATGAAGGGAATCACCCAGCGCATGCTGACACGTACCCTCAGACAGCTGGAAAGGGACGGGCTGATCCACAGGCAGGACTTTCGCGAGGTGCCGCCCCGCGTGGAGTACAGCATCACTCCGTTGGGCAAGGAGCTGCTGGTTCTGATGATCCCGATGTGGACCTGGGTCGTGGGGCACGCTGAGGAATTCCGATGCTGTCGGGAGCGTTTCGATGACGACCATCGCAATGTGTCCTCTGACTGACCCGACCTACGGGAAGTCGAAAAATGCGCGGTAGAACGGGAAGCAACGGGAGGTGTCGCTTGACCGTAACATGGAAGGCGCAACCCGCCGCTGTGCATGCCCTGGCACGACCGTCACGGAACGCGCCGCGCCCTGGCATTCGCTGGGCAGCCAGCACGGTATGATGCCGCAACCCCGGCACCTGCACTGTTCGCAGCGGGTGCCAGCACGCTGACCGCACTCGCCGCAGAGCCGGCGAGGGGCGCGATGGACGGCACCACGCACATCCCTACCCCATGCTCGCTTCCCATTCTTCCCTGATCATCTGGACGGCGGTGGCCGTCGCCACCGTCGGCCTGCTGATCCGTCCGTTCCGCATCCCGGAGTACGTATGGGCGCTCGGCGCGGCGGCATTGCTTCCGCTCAGTGGCACGATGTCATTCGGCACTGCCTGGCACGCGGTGACCGAGGGGCGGGATGTCTATTTGTTCCTGGTCGGCATGATGGCGCTGGCCGAGCTGGCCCGGCGCGAAGGCCTGTTCGACTGGCTGGCGCTGTATGCAGTCCGGCATGCGCGAGGCTCAGGGCGGCGCCTGTTCGACCTGGTGTTTCTGGTCGGCACGCTGGTGACGGTGTTTCTTTCCAACGATGCAACGGCCGTGGTGCTGACGCCGGCGGTCTACGCTGCCTGCAAGGCGGCCCGCGCCAATCCCCTGCCCTATCTCTTCGTCTGCGCATTCATCGCCAATGCGGCCAGCTTCGTGCTGCCCATCTCCAACCCGGCCAACCTGGTGGTGTACGGCCAGCACATGCCGCCGCTGCTGCAGTGGCTGGCACAGTTCGCGCTGCCCTCGCTGGCTGCGATCGGCGCCACCTATCTAGTGCTGCGCTGGGTGCACCGGCGCGAGATCGCGCAGCCGCTGGTCGCTGCGCCGGAGCATCGCCCGCTGACCGAGGGCGGCCGACTGAGCGCGCTGGGCGTGCTGTTCACTGGCAGCGTACTGCTGGTGACGTCCGCGCTGAACGGACCCCTGGGCCTGGCCACCTTCTGCGCCGGCGCGCTGAGCGTGGCGGTGGTGGTGATACGCCAGCGTTGTAGTCCGCTGCCGCTGCTGCGGCATGTCTCCTGGGGCGTGTTGCCGCTGGTGGCCGGACTGTTCGTGCTGGTGGAAGCAGTGGCCCAGACCGGCGTCATCCAGAGTGCGGCCGGCGCGCTCCAGGCGCTGGCGAAGGCGTCGCCGCACCAGGCCAGCTGGCTGGCTGGAGGCGTGGCTGCGTTGCTCAGCAACATCGCCAACAATCTGCCGGTGGGCCTGGCGGCCGGTTCGCTGGGCCAGATGGCTGAACTGCCTGCACAGACCCGCGCCGCGCTGCTGATCGGCGTGGACCTGGGGCCCAACCTGTCGGTGACCGGCTCGTTGGCCACGATGCTGTGGCTGGTGGCGTTGCGTCGCGAAGGCGAGCATGTGAGCGCGCTCGGCTTCATGCGTATCGGCGCGCTGGTGATGCCACCTGCGTTGATCGCGGCGCTGCTGTTGCTGTGACCAGAATGCCAGCCGCGCCTGGTCCTGGAAGGCCAGCTGACGGTAGGCACGGCGTGTCTTTCACCAGATTGTTGAAATGCCCCGCGATGGTCCAATTGCGCACCGTTCCGCTGATCCCCGCGGAATTCATAGAAGGGCTCGCAGCCCCGCGCAGCAGGACGATGGGGGGGCTCAGGCCTGCAGGCCCTGCTGCAGCAGGGCCTGCAGGCGCAGGGCGTTGCGGGCGGCGTGCCCCAGCGCGGTGTTGTCCAGCACGAACCAGACTGATCGTCGCGCATCCGATTCGAGCTGCAGCTCCCGGGCCAGGCCTGCCAGGACCTGTTCACTGTAGGCGCTGCGATAGATCTGCGGCTGCCCGTGCCAGCGCCAATAGCTCCACGTGCGGTCTCCGCCTGGAATCGCAGCGCCCGGCACCCGCGCTGGATCCGCCGCAACCCGTGCGACACGATGGGCGCTCAGCAGAGCATCCACTTCCGTAGTGAACCAACTGGGATGGCGTGGCTCACAGGCCACATCGAGCTCGCTACGTGCACGCAGGCCCTGCAGAAAGCGCTCCGTCGTCGCCCGGTCGTATGCCAGGCTGGGGGGCAACTGGAGCAACAGCGGCCCAAGCTTCTTGCCCAGCGCCCGCACGCCAGCGAGGAACTGCTCCAGCGGCTGCATTGCATCGCGAAGCCGTTGTTCATGGCTGATCGAGCGCGGCATCTTCACTGCAAAACGGAAGTATTCTGGCACGCTTGCAGCCCACCGTGCGTACGTGCCGGCCACGTGCAGGCGATAGAACGAGGAGTTGATCTCGACCATGGGCAGGCGGGTGGCGTAGCGCTGAAGCACGCTGTCACCCTCCCCGAAGTCCACCTGCTCCGACCGGGACAGCGACCAGCCGGCGCAACCGATGCGTATCGGCCAAGGTGGGCCCGCAGCGCCAGGCACCTGCCGACCGTATCCTCCGCCTGCCACTGACCTGCTCACTGCGGCGCACCGGTTGCGCATGTCGATGCGTTACGCACAGAGCCCGTCCATTGGGAGGTCGCGACCTTCCCGGGAAGCCGCTGCGTCGACCCGCTGCACATCCACCGCCGCAGGGCGCTGCATCCGGCCTCGGCCTGGATCGATCGCGAAGCTGGAACTACCGGCCATCCGCGGCTGTGAACAGACCGTGCTGGCCACTGTTTCAAGGCCCAGGAGGCACCGCATCACCCGGTGCTGCGCCCGGTGCAGGCCGACCTCAACCCCCACGACATAGACAAAACGGCCATCGAACTTGACCTGCACGCCATCCAGCATCTCATCAGAGTGCAACGCCCGCTTCAGCGACTTCATCCACGCGCGTTCAGGCGTGCGATCCAGCTCTACCACGACGGCGGCCCCACCACGGTCCAGGGGCATGCATTCGACACGGAGCACACGCGGTGAAGCAGGATCGGTTCCAGGTCGATGCATGACAGAAGCTCCAGTGCCGAAGATGGCGGCAGTATCCATGCCCCCCGCCAAAATGCCGTCAAGAAATCCCGGGCGCTCTCCACGATCCATCGACAGCGTTGACGGCACGTCAGTGGCTTCGCGCCGGGCTGACGCTCCGCACTCACGGCATTGATGCGGCACGGCACACACTGCAGCTCCCGAGGCAACACAGGCATGCGCGCATGCAACGCGATATGAGCCAGCGCAGATGCAACCTGCTGCTGGTGGAGGACCAATTCGACCTTGCCGCCCTCATGGAGCGCGCGCTCGAAGACGAAGGTGGCCAGGTGACCCACGCCTACAGTGTGTTTGATGCGATGGCCCTACTGGAAAGACAATCGTTCGATGGCGCCGTGCTGGATGTGGAGCTTCGCGATGGCGTTGTCTTTCCGGTTGCCGATCGCTTGGCCGAACTCGGCATCCCTTATCTCTTCGTTTCTGCGGTGTATGACCAGCTGGTGCCGCAGCGCCACCGGCGCGCGGCTTTCGTAGCCAAGCCGTTTCACATCGACCAGTTGCAACGAGCGGTTAAACGGGCGATAGAAGGCGTTTGCCCTTCTTCGACCGGACACTGACTGGAATCAAGCGCGGATGTATCGAGAGAAGTACGCGCCGAACTGACGGGCCTTTGCCGGGGGGAGCTCGCTGGAAATGGTGTCGAAGACCCTGTCAACCTCGTCCTTGCGACCGACCGCTCCGCATTCGCGCGCACTTTCCAGCAGCGCTCGTTGTCGCACGGTAAGGTTTCCGAAGGGGTCAAAGTAGGAGTCGACGCGGTCGTGGTCCTGCACCCCCGTCCAACTGAATCGCGCGTCTTCGGCGGAAGCTGCAATACGTTGATACCGCAGGATGGCTTCTTCAGGGCTGATACGCTTGCGAAGCAGATCCAGTCGCGTCCGATACAATTCGGTTTCAGCACGCGGTGCGGAACCGACCAGCCCAGACACCGATTCCTCCACGAATGCGTAGTCAATATTGCCGGTTTCTGCCTGCACGCCCAGAAGATTGAAGCTGGCAATTGCATGCCGATAGGCATTGCTGTTCGCCTTCGTTTCCTGTGTCTTTGTTGGCCTGCCTATCGCGCTGGGTTGTACGATTTCAATGCTGGCGTCGTCCGAGAGAATGGCCTCGATATCGCGCTTGTGAAACTCGCCTACAACCAGGACAACGGTCTCCCCGGCGTACGCCCTGGCTACCGCAACCAGGCGCTTGGCCTGCAGGTAGGTGCGATAAAGGTACAGCCGTCGTGGGAGGTCGTCTCCAGCCCGCTTTGCGGCAGTGGTTGCCCACTCGTGGATGTTGGAAAGATTGGATGGAGTATCTGCATGGAAGATGTCCCTGGTCAGCTGGGCTGGCTTCGGGAACACGAGGAAGGCCTGGAATCCCTTGTCAGGGCGCACTTCCGGAATGGATTCCAGGTCCAGGCCAAATCCCAGTCTGGCGTCTTCTACTGGCGGCGCCCAGTCCACAGGACACAAGGCTATGCCCCTCGCGCGCGCGAAAGGCACGATTACATCCTGGATCTCGTAAGTGAACTCGTAATAGCTGTGCCGGGCAAAAGCTTCCGGCGATCGCTCGACACAGATGGCGGCGGGCTTCGTACGATCCAGAAAGGCAGCCAGTGTTGCTGGGCTGTCATTGGGCGAAACCAGCTGGGCCGCATGATCGACCCCCAACACGATTACACGCGTCGGCGGTGCTTCGGCTGCGTTGGGGACAGCGAGTGCTCGCAATGGCAAGCAGATGAGAATGGCGCCGAGAACCCATGCGTTCATTCGCAGGTTCCTGTAGGGAGTGTGCTGATGATGCTAGGGCGACTCAACCAGCGGCACCTGTGCCGTTGGTTGTAGGCAGCCACAATCGGCCGCAACAGCGCGGACTGAGCCGCTTAACGTCCTGGACCCGCCGACGTCGGCAGGCGCCTACGGATAGTCGTGCTGGGCGGAGTCAGGCACTTCTGCACCTGCTCAGTCATTCCGGTGAGTAGAGCGCGCCATCCCAGCCGTCAAGGTACTTCGGCAGCTCATCCAGAACATCAACCACCCGCTGGCGATAGTACAGGTGCATTGTGGGAGCCCACCTGGAATGGGAACCCTCTTCGCCGACGCGGTGCAGCATCGCATTGGGAACTACATGCATGCCCAGCCGATTGGTACCCAACACAACCTCACCGCAAGTGGCACAGAACGCCTTCTTCAACTGCTTTTCGGGATGACTGAACGTCCGCACTTCAGAGGCTTCCATCTGAACGGAGGCGGGGTCCCATGCCGTTGCGGAGAACATCGCCACACCGTAGAAGTCCCTGCAGGATGCGCAGTGGCAGTTGGCGCGCGCTACCGGTTGCCCGTGCAGATCAATGACAACCTTCCCGCATAGACACGCTACTCGAATCGACATGATGGGCCAGCAAGGAGTGGACGACTCCGGATTGTACTGTTCCGACCAGGCGAAGTACCGGCATCGGCATGCCGAACAGCGCCATCCAACGGAGCGGGACCCTTCACCGTATTCGCCCCCACCAATGCAGCCTTCAACAAGCTTTCCCCGGGCACGGTTGACACCCTTGTAAAGCCGGAAAACAAGGCGCAGCTGACCAGGATCCTGACCTATCACGTGGTCCCGGGCAACTTCAGCTCGGCCCAACTCATCGCAGACGCCAGGAAGCACGGCGGAAAGGCCACCCTGAAGACGGTCCAGGGCGAACCGCTTACCGTGACGCTTCATGACGGCAAGCTGTGGGTTGTGGATGCCAAGGGCGGCAAGGCCGGGATCAGCATCGCCGATGTTGGTCAGTCCAACGGCGTTATCCACGTCATCGACACCGTGCTGATGCCGAAGTAGCCGTGTCCGGCGCGGGGCATCACAACACTGCCCCGCGTCGGAGTCTGGGCCACCCGGAGAACGCCGAACGACGGCTACCCCAGGCGGCTAGAAGGCCACCTGCAGGCGGGTATTGAAGGTGGTGCCTTCGTCCCTACCCTCTCCGGCGCCGTTGCGGTTGCGCGCCTGCCAGCGGACCGCCTCGAACATCACCCGGCTGAAGTCGTTGAGGTACCAGTTCGCCCCCAGCGTCCACGCGTAGCCAGTACTGCCACTGGGCAGCTCGGCGTAGTCCACGTCCTCGTAGCGGCCCTTCAGCTCCCATGCGCCGCCGCCGCCGCGCGTCACTGGATCGGCGACCTTCACCTTCCCCCAGGTACCCGTCTTGCCCGCGTAGGACGGTTGCGCGCCCGCCAGGAACCAGCCGGCCGAGATCGCCCACGCTTCGTGATCGCGGTCATAGCGACCGCTGGCATCGCTGCCCCGCAGGCTGCGCGTACCCCATTCGCCAGTGGCCCATGCAGGGCCGAAGAAGCCCGCCAGTTCCACGCCGTAGGCGGTGCTGCGCTCGGCGCCCAGGAGCGTGCCTGGCGTGATCTTGACCAGATCGTTGAAATGCCCCGCAATGGCCGAACTGCGCACCACGCCGTTGGCCCCAGCGGGGATCTTCTCGTGGAAGGCCCATGCGCCCAGATGCACTGTAGCGCCCGAGGTGTCCAGCGGATTCCAATGGACGCGCGTGGCCCAGGTCTGGCTGTCGTTGTCGGTGCCCGCGTTGTTGAGATCGTTGCCGGCCACCGACAGGCTGGCATGCCAGCCCTTTCCATACACTCGCTCGGTGAGCCCGACACCAAACAGGCCGCGCTGCGGCAGCAGCAGCGTGCCGACCACGTTGCGTTCCTGGAACGGCGTGTTGGAGGTGCTGCTTGAGCCATCGATACCGCGATCGTTCAAGCGGTTGCCGACCGTGAGGTCGGCCGGCACGCCGAACAGCGTGTGGTCCAGCGTGGCATAGACCGACTTCCACGCCACCGCGTTGTCGGCGAAGTCGCCCTCCACCACCCAGCCCAGGGTGCCGTAGCGCCCCTCGGCCCCGAGGCGCACCGAACGGATTTCGGTACCCGAAACGTTGCGGCCGGCGACCGCCGAACCGTCGGTGCTGGAGGCATCGACGAACAGGCGGCCGCGGGGACGGAACACCGTAGTGCCGTCGGCACTGCTGAACTCCGGTGCACCTTTGACCCAGGAGACCTTCGGCAGCTTGGAATGGCTGGACTCCAGTGCGGCCACCCGCGTCTCCAGTGCAGGCGCGGGCGGCGTGGGCGGTGCGGCCGCACTGCCCTGCCCGCCCTCCACGGCGCGGAGGCGGGCTTCCAGCTGCTGGATCTGCAGCGCCTGCTGCTGCACCAGGCGTGACAGCTCGGCCTGGCTCAGCGGCGCGGGAAGCGAGGACGTGGATTGTGCGTCGGCATGGCCGCTGGCCAACAGCAGGCCGAGCGCGACCGACAGCGCTGCCATCGGCAGCACGGTGGGAGGGTTCATGGGCTCTCTCCGGCCAGCCGGCCCCCTGGCTTGGCGCTGGCCCGTTGCGGTGGTGCGGGGGAAGATCAGGAGGATGCGGCGCCGCCGGGTCGGCCCGGCGGCGCGTCAGGCGGGCTCAGCCCAACCCGGTCAGCTGGTGGCCTGTGCCTGGGCGTTGGGGCGCCATGTGATCAGCTTGTTCTCGACCACGTCCAGCAGGGCGTCGATGACCAGCACGAAGGCGGCCAGGATGATGATGCCGGCGAATACACCCACAGCGTTGAAGTTGCCTTCTGCCTGCGCGATCAGGTAGCCCAGGCCCGCCGAGGCGCCGAGGTACTCACCGATGATCGCGCCGACCACCGCGAAGCCGACCGAGGTACGCAGCGACGAAAGGATCCAGCTCGCCGCTGCCGGGAAGTAGACGTGGCGCAGCAGGTCGCTACGGCTCGCCCCCAGGATGCGGGCATTGGCCAGCACCACCGGGTTCACCTCACGCACGCCCTGCATGGCGTTGAAGAACGTGGTGAAGAACACCAGCGTGACCGCCAGCGCCACCTTCGACCACAGCCCCAGGCCCAGCCACAGCACGAAGATCGGCGCCAGCACCACGCGCGGAATCGCGTTGAAGCCCTTGATGAAGGGATCCAGGATGCGCGCCGAGCGTCGGCTCAGGCCCAACCACACGCCGCCAGCCACACCCAGGCCAGTGCCGATGATGTAGCCCAGCGCGGTTTCGGTCAGCGTGATGTACACGTGCTGGTAGAACGAGGTATCCGACAGCCAGGTCCAGGCCTGCTGCACGATCGCTGTCGGCGACGGGAAGAAGAACGGGTCGATCACGCCCAGCGCGATGCCGCCTTCCCAGCCACCGAACACGGCGACCACCAGGGCCAGCTGGATGAACTTGTCAGTCTTGGCGTGCATAGCTCTTCTCCACTTCGCCGCGCAGGCAGGCCCAGATATCGCGGTACAGGTCGGTGAAACGGTCATCCAGCTTGATTTCGGCCACATTGCGCGGCCGTTCCAGATCCACATCGAAACTGCGCACGACCCGGCTGGCCGGGCCGGAGGACAGTACGACCACGCGGTCACCGAGGGCGATCGCTTCTTCAAGGTCGTGGGTGATCAGGATCACCGAGCGCCGGTCTTCCTGCCACAACCGCAGCAGTTCGTTCTGCATGAGGTGGCGGGTATGGATGTCCAGCGCCGAGAACGGCTCATCCATGAGGATCACCTTCGGCTCAACGATCAGCGCCTGCGCCATCTGCACGCGCTTGCGCTGGCCACCGGACAACTGGTGCGGATAGCGATGCTCGAAGCCCGCCAGGCCGACCTTGGCCAGCCACGCATTGGCCTTGGCCTTGCGCTCTGCTTCGGGCACGCCACGGAAGCGCAGGCCGAGCTCGACGTTCTGGAATGCGGTCTTCCACGGTAGCAGTGCATCCTGCTGGAACAGGTAACCCACCGATTCCTGCACGCCGCTGACCGTACGGCCGTCGATCTTGACCTGTCCGGAAGACGGCTTCAGCAGGCCCGCCACGGAATTGAGGATGGTGCTCTTGCCACAGCCTGTAGGGCCGACGATGGCGAGGAACTCGCCGTCACCCACCTGGATGTCGACATCGCGTACGGCGGTGAATTCGCCGAAGGACATGGTCACCTTGTCGATGGCGACCATGGTCTGTGCAGGCTCCAGCTGCGGTGCGCCATTGAGCTGGCGCACGGTGGCATTGAGGGCCATGGGGTTACCTCCGCTTACGGTTGGGCAGCCGGCGTCGCAGCGTTGGCACGCTCGACGAAGGCATTGGTGTAGGTCCTGGACAGATCGATGTTGGCCTTGGCCACATCCGTGTTGAACTCGCGCAGCACCTTCAACGGCGTTTCCAGGTCGGCCGGCGTGAAGTGACCGTCGCGGGTGAAGATCGCGCGGGCGTTCTCCACTGCGCGCGCATAAGTGGCACGGTCGCCAGAGACGTAGCTGTCCGGCAGCGCCGCCACGATCTCTTCGGCACTGTTGTCGGCGATGAACTTCAAGGCCATCTGCTCGGCGCGGGCGATCTTCTCGGCCGCTTCGGGACGCTTTTCCAGGAAGCTCTGGTTGGCATACATCACCGAGGTCGGGTACAGGCCGCCATAGACCTGGCGGGCGCCGTCGTCGCTGCGCGCGTCGAGCAGGATCCTGCCGACCTTGCGTTCGGTGATCAGGGTGGCGGCCGGGTCGTAGTTGACCAGCAGGTCGATCTTGCCCTGCTCGAGCGCGGCCACCGCTGCGGCGCCCGAGCCGACGCCGATCAGCGAGATGCTGTCGACCGGAATAGCGTGTTGTGCGAGGAAGTGACGGACGAAGAAGTCGGACGAGGAGCCCGGCGCGGTGATGCCCACCTTCTGGCCTTTGATGGTCTCCGGGCGTGCTGGATCGAAGGTGGCGTCCTCGCGCCCCGCCATCACCAGGCCGGAGTTGCGCGAGAGCAGCACGAAGGCAACCACGTCCTTGCCTTTGGCCTGCATCTGGATGGTGTGGTCGTAGAAGCCCACCGCCACGTCGGTGGAGTTGGCCACCAGTGCCTGCAGCACCTTGGAGCCACCCTGGGCGAAGTTCTCGGTCTTCACGTCGAGGCCGACGTCCTTGAAATAGCCCTTGGCGTCGGCAATGAAGAACGGCAGGTTGTTGAGGTTGTAGGAGCCGACGCTGATGCGCACCGGTGCGGTGTCAGCGCTGCCTGTGGCCGTACCTTCGGCGCGGCCGCTGTTGCTGCACCCGGCCGCGGCCAGGCCGGCCGCGCACAGCGCGGCCATCAGGAACTGCTTGTACATCATCCCTCCCAGGAGTGAAGCATCTACGTTGTGGTGGCGGGCAGGCACGCCTGTGCCGACCCGGCCGGTTTCAGATCATGCCGCTGACGTCCATTGGCGGTCTTGGGTGGTACTGGCCCGGGCGGGCGCGGGCGAGGTTGCATATACCCGGCCGTCGAACAGGCGGCGCGCGGTGCGGACCACGCTGGCAATCACCGGCGCATCGCCCGAACTGCGACTGAGGCCCACCTCCAGGGCCCCGCTCGGATGTTCGAGGGTAATGCGGCCGGGAACGGACAGGCATCCGACCAAAGTGTGGGCCAGCGTGCCCGGCGTGACGGCGGCGGTGGCCAGGCCGACGGCGCCGGTGATCGCCAGTGCGGTGTGGCATTGGTGCGGCATGAAGTAGCGCACCTGCAGATCGCCGCCGTGTTGCGGCGCCGACAGCAGCACCGGCTTGGGGATAACCTTGTTGCCGGCGTCGGCGATGCCCATGCGGGCGCCCGCCTCGATGCGCAGCGCTTCCAGCCGGCGCATGAACGCGGCGTCCGCGTTCAGTTCGGCGGGCGAGGCATCCCCGTGCACGCCCAGGTCTTCGGCACGCACCAGCATCATCGGCATGGCACAGTCCACCAGGCTGACCGGCACGCCATTGATGGTTTCCTGCGCGTGGCCACTGGGCAGCAGCTTGCCGGTGCGGGCACCTGCGGCATCAAGGAAGGAGAGCCTGACCGGCGCGGCCGAGCCCGGCGCGCCGGCAATGCGCGTATCACCGCGGTAGACCACATGGCCGCCCGGCGTTTCCACCGTGGCGATGATCAGCTTGCCGGTGTTGACGTTGTGGATGCGCACTTCAGTCTGCGGATCCTGCGCCTGCACCAGCCCACGCTCGATGGCATACGGGCCCACGGCCGCCAGCATGTTGCCGCAGTTGGGCGAGGTATCCACCACCTGCTGCTCCACCCGTACTTGGGCGAACAGGTAATCCACGTCGGCGTCCGCCCTGCTCGAACGGTCGATGATCGCCACCTTGCTGGTCAGCGCGTTGCCACCGCCGATGCCGTCGATCTGCAGCGGATGGCCCGAGCCCATCACTTCCAGCAGCAGGCGATCGCGTTCAGCGATGTCCATAGGAAGGTCGCTGGCCAGGAAGAACGGGCCTTTGGAGGTGCCACCGCGCATGAGTACGCAGGGAATGCTGAGCAGATCGTTGGACATACGTGTGCTAGATTGATGCGTATAGGAGATGAATGACCCCTCTGTGATTCGATACTGGCATGGCCTCAATTGATCTGTGAATTGCTGATTTTTGGATGATTGATACCCAATGAGCATCAATTGCGAAATCCTGGATCTACGCGCCTTCCTGCTGGTCTCGGAGACGCGCAGCTTCCATCGCGCCGCGGAAATCCTGCACGTCTCCCAGCCGGCGCTCAGCCGACGGATACAGAAACTGGAGCAGGCCGTGGGTTCGCCATTGCTGGAGCGCACCACGCGTAGCGTCAGCACCACCGCTGTCGGCGAGAACCTGCTGCCATTGGTGCGGCGCATGCTGGAGGAATTCGATGGCTCGCTGTTCTCACTGCGCGGCCGGGACGACACCCGCGGCGCCACCGTCACCATCGCGTGCCTGCCGACGGCGGCGTTCTACTTCCTGCCCAGCGTGATGGCGCGTTTCCACGAAGCGCACCCGAACGTGCGCTTCCGCATCCTGGATATCCCGGCCACGGAGGGTCTGCAGGCAGTGGAGCGTGGCGAAGTCGAGTTCGGCATCAACTTCATGGGCGCCAACGATCCGAATCTCGATTTCGACGTGCTGGCCGAGGACCCCTTCGTCCTCGCCTGCCGGCGCGATCATCCGCTGGCCCGCAAGCGCAAAGTGGAATGGGCTGATCTGGCCGAGCACCAGCTGATCACCGTGCATCGCACCAGCGGCAACCGCACGCTGCTGGACGGAGCGCTGGCGCGCGAGAACCTCAAGCTGAGCTGGCACTACGAAGTGACGCACCTGTCGACGTCACTGGGCATGGTCGAGGCCGGTATCGGCGTGTCGGTGCTACCGAAGATGGCCACGCCGGACGGGGATCACCCCACCCTGGTGACACGCGCGATCGGCAACCCGGTCGTGTCGCGCACGATCGGCATCGTCCGCCGACGGGGCGCCCTGCTCTCGCCCACGGCCGAGCGATTTCTTCAGATGCTGATGAGCCAGTGGCGCGGGGAGGTATGAGCAAGCGCGCGTCTCACGCACCTGTGCTGTCCGAACCCCAGCCAAGCATGTCTCGGCAGAGGCGCGCGACGTCAATGCCATCGCGGCGCTTCAGTCTGCGTATCCGAAGATGTCGAGGGTGAGCAGGTCCTGCCCGTTCTCGACCGGATACTTGTTCCGGCGCGCTGGGCGCTGACGGGGCCGCCTTTCATCACGAAACAGCGAAGATCGACGCAATACCTGCGAGCGATCCCACAGCCACCCACGAGAGCGTGGCGAAGGCAGTCAACAGCACCTTCCGGTGGACGACCTGCGCTTGGTTCTGGGGTTCCGGTCGCCGCGCATAGGGCCTGGAGAAACCGAGGAGTTCGCCGGTGACTGTCAGCGCCCCCATCAGGATCAGTGCGGTCACGCAGAAGCCGAAAACGGAGCCAATGAGGGCCAGATGCTGGGTTTCGCCGATAGCCGGCTGAGTCACGGCCAGAGCCTCCACCAGTTGCCCCGTCCACCGTGCGGGCAGCCAGGCCAGGGCTGCGACGATGCCGAAGTGACTGGCCACGTTGATCCAGAACCAGGATGTGGGCTTCATGACGTGAGCGTTTCCGATGATGGCCAGTGGCGGGCATCGTGATGCCTGCTCCAGCCCCGCACAACCCTGCATGGCGGAGCCGGCCAGCGGCCGGCACTACCCGGGCGATCAGCCTGCGGTTTCGAGCCCCTTGCCTGCCGCACCCATCCGCAGCGAGGCCAGGTACCGGCAGTACTTGCCGACGAAGATGCCGGTGAATCCGCCCGCCAACAGCAGGTAGGCGGCACTGAAGCCAGCATTGGCGGTCAGCGACGGCGACACCGCAAATGCGACTTCGAAGCCGTACTTCACCAAGAAGGTGACCAGCAGCAGCGGTAGCAGGCTGAAGTCCGCGTTGCGCCAGAGCTTGCCGGTGCAGCTGTCCAGCGTCAGCTTCAGCCGATTCAGCAGCAGCCAGCCCAGTGCGGCACCCGCAGTGATGCCGGCCAGCCATTCACCCCAGGCGCTCAGCGACGTGCCGAAGCGATGGCTGATCGACCACGCACCCCATACGGCGAACAGGGCGGGCACGATCGCCAGCTTCTGCAGCGAGGTCTCCCCCGGCTTCATGGCGGCGATGCCGCGGGTGATCAGGAAGGCCAGGAGCAGCCAGACCCAGATCGGCGTCTGCGCGGCGAGTTGCTGGAGCATGTTCATGAGCGGTCCCCTTGGTGAGTGGTGGCTGAGTGGTGGCGAGGTGCCCTCGCCTTGGCGCTCACTATTCGCGTCCGCCCGGGTTGCAGCCAGTGACAGCTGTCAGCCATCGCGGATTACGGGGGCGTTGCGCGCCCTCCCCTCACCCCGGCGGGCACACACCGTTAACGGCCCGGCCCTATGCTGGGGGCCTCATTGGAGACCTGCCAGGTACCAACCATGACGAAGCTGCATACCCTGATGCTGACCGGCGGCCTGCTTGCGCTGAGCCCTTTGGCCTTGGCCGAGACCGTGAACCTGACCAACAGCGCCGAGGGCGCCAACCGCGATGCCGGAATCACTGCGGTCAAGAAGAAGCTGCAGGACGAGTGCACCGAGCGCAAGGGCTCGCCCGATGCCGCCTCGTTCGAGGTGGTCTTCGAGAAGACCAGCCCGAACCCGAACGTACCCAAGCCGTACTACGTGGACGGCAGGATGAAGTGCGAACTGCCGGGCTGACAGGCCCGGCAGCACAGCCATCGATACGGATCAGCGGCCGAAGCCGCGAACGCGCCGCTGGTACTGCGCGATCCACTCCAGCGATGGCGCAATTCCGCCGAACGGGAAGAAATGCGGGCTGATCGGGCCATGGGCGCCCGTCAGCCCCTTCACCAGGCAATCGACGAACACCTCCGGCCCCGCCGTGCCGAGCAGCCGGCCGATCGAGATGCCATACCTGGCCAGCATCGATGCACTGGCACCCACGCCGCACATCGCGGCGTAGCGCAGCAGCCGGGTGATGCTGGCCGGCCCCGGCACGCCGACTAGCACCGGAACCGAGATGTCACGCGCGCGCAATGCATCCAGCCAGGCCAGCACGGTATCGGCATCGAACGCGAACTGGGTGACGATCAAGGGGGCCATGCCGCGTGCTTCGATGGCCTGACATTTACGCCCAAGCACCTGCCAGCGGTCGTCAGCGCTCATCACCGGGTGGCCTTCCGGGTGCCCGCCGATACCAACGACCTTGATCCCGAAGTGCTCCAGAAGACCGGTCTGGATGATCGAAGCACTGTCGGCAAACGGCCCGGCGGGTGTGGCCAGGTCGCCCGCGACCAGCAGGCATCGGGTGACGCCGGCTTCGCTGGCGGCGCGCTCCAGAAAGCGCTCAAGCGCTGCGTGCGAGCCGATGCGGCGGGCAGAGAGATGCGGCATCGGCTCGAAGCCGAGCTCGCGCACCATGCGCGCGGCAACCAAGCGTGCGTCGTCGTCCTCGCTGGCCAGCCAGGGAAGGGAGATGACCGTGCCGCGCGGTATGCGGGCCGCCTCGGCACGTAGTGCCGGCATGGCCTTCGCGCTGACTTCCAGTGAAAAGGCGTTGATGAAGGCGTCCGCCTGCGATGAGGTACCGGCCGGCATCAGCGCGCCTCGCGTGCATTGCCGGCAAGCGGCGAGCTGTTGCGGGCCAGTTCGATGAAGGCCTGCAGGTAGTCGATACCGGTATCGGCCTCGCGCGCACCCAGATAGATCTGCTTGGGGATGCCCTTGGCGCCCAGCCGTACGGGCACCACGTCCATGCGCGTGGCGTACTCCTCTACCAGCCAGCGCGGCATGGCAGCCACGCCGCGGCCGCTGGCCACCATCTGCATCATGATGTCGGTGGTTTCAATGGCCTTGTGGCGCCGCGGCGTGATGCCGGCGGGCAGCAGGAACTGGTTGTAGATGTCCAGGCGCTCGAACGGCACCGGGTAGCTGATCAGCACTTCCTGGCTGAGCTGGCGCGGCTTTACGTGGTCCACCTTGGCCAGGGCGTGGTTGCTGGCGACCACCAGCACCTGCTCGTAGTCGAACACCGGGATGAACTTCAGGCCCGGCTTCAGCAGTGGATCGGGCGTGACCAGCAGGTCGATCTCGTAGCCGAACAATGCGCCGATGCCGCCGAACTGGAACTTCTGCTTGACGTCCACATCCACGTCCGGCCAGGCGGCCAGGTACGGCGAGACGATCTTCAGCAGCCACTGGTAGCACGGGTGGCACTCCATGCCAATGCGCAGCGCGCCACGCTCGCCCTGCGCGAACTGGCCCAGCCGCTCCTCGGCCAGGTCCAGCTGCGGCAGCACCCGGTTGGCGACCGCCAGCAGGTACTGCCCGGCCTGGGTAAGCCGCAGGCTGCGGCCTTCGCGCAGCCAGACATCGGTGCCGAGCTGCTGTTCCAGCTTTTTCATGCTGTGGCTGAGCGCCGACTGGGTCAGGTTGAGCACGCCGGCGGCCGCGGTGAGCGAGCCCTGCTGTTCGACCTGCTGCACGATGCTGAGGTGGATCCGTTCCAGCATGACGATGAATCTCATTCATGGATTGGTGAAGTAATACCATTTTACGTCATGGAAGGGCATGGCTAGGATCGGGTCATGCCTTCGGTTGCCTGACAGCCTGCTGATCCAGCCGGCCCGCAGGACTGCGCCCCCGCAGATTGCGCCGAAGCAGCCCCTCCCCTGCTGAAAGCGAACAGATGACCCGCCCCCTCCGTATCGTCGCCGTTTCCGGTGGACTGCAACGCCCCTCCCGGGCCGCCACCCTGGCCGAGCATCTGCTGGGCCTGATCGGCGAAGACGTCCATTGCGAGCAGCAGCTGATCGAGCTCGGTGAGCTTGCGCCACAGCTGGCCGGTGCGCTGTGGCGCTCGCAGCTGCCCGAGGCGGTCGAGCGGCAGTTGGTCGCTGTCGAACAGGCCGACGTACTGGTGGTGGCCACGCCGGTCTACCGCGGCTCCTACACCGGCCTGTTCAAGCACTTCTTCGATTTCATCGACCAGGATGCGCTGGTCGATACCCCGATCCTGCTGGCCGCCACCGGCGGCAGCGAGCGCCACGCGCTGGTGATCGACCATCAGCTGCGGCCGCTCTTCAGCTTCTTCCAGGCCCGCACCCTGCCCCTGGGCGTGTACGCAACCGATCGCGATTTCGCCGAGGGCCGCGTGCACAACGAGGCACTGATCCAACGTGCGCGACTGGCCGTGCAGCGGGCAATGCCCTTGCTTGCCCTGTCCCATCGCGCTGCGCCCGCCATCGCCGAGACCGCCGCAACTCTCTGAATACCGGATGCCAGCACCCTGCATTCGGATGCCACCCAGCAAACCGGAACGCCGCCCATGACGACCGACACCTTCACCTTCAGCATCACGCGCATCCCTTTCAACGAGGACTACCAGCCGGCCGAGGGCACGCGCATCACCACCAATTTCGCCAACCTGGCCCGCGGTGCGTCCCGGCAGGAGAACCTGCGCAACACGATCAGCATGATCAACAACCGCTTCAACGGCCTGGCGCATTGGGACAACCCGAGCGCGGACCGCTATGCGGTCGAGCTGGACATCATCTCGGTGGAGATGCACATCGACGGCGACGACGGCAGCGATCCGTTCCCGTTGATCGAAGTGCTGTGGCCGACCATCGTCGACACCCGGACTGGCGTGCGCACCGAGGGCATCGTTGGCAACAACTTCTCGTCCTACGTACGTGACTACGACTTCAGCGTAGTGCTGCCGGCCAGCAACGAGGGCAAGGCCACCTTCGGCATTCCGGAAGGCTTTGGCGACCTGCACGGCAAGCTGTTCCAGCACTTCCTGCGCTCGGACGCCTACCGCGCCAACTTCAGCAAGGGGCCGGTGATCTGCATCAGCGTTTCCAGCAGCAAGACCTACCACCGCACCGAGAACCATCACCCCATCCTGGGCGTGGAGTACCGCCAGGGTGAGTTCTCCCCCACCGACCAGTACTTCGACAAGATGGGCCTGCAGGTGCGCTATTTCATGCCGCCGGGCAGCGTCGCGCCGCTGGCCTTCTACTTCCAGGGCGACCTGCTGGGTGATTACTCGAACCTGGAACTGATCGGCACCATCAGCACGATGGAAGCCTTCCAGAAGATCTACCGCCCGGAGATCTACAACGCCAATTCCGTGGCCGGCAAGGTCTACCAGCCCAGCCTGAAGCACCAGGATTACTCCTCCACCCGCATCGTCTACGACCGCGAAGAGCGCAGCCAGCTGGCGGTCAAGCAGGGCCGGTTCACCGAAGAACACTTCATCAAGCCGTACCGCGCCGTGCTTGAGCAGTGGGCCGCCCGCTGATCCATCGATTTTCCATTCGCCCCCAGGACACACCACACAATGCCGACGAAGACGCTGCTCCCCACCTCCACCGCAGGCAGCCTGCCCAAACCCTCCTGGCTGGCAGAGCCCGAGAAGCTCTGGTCGCCCTGGAAACTGCAGGACGAAGGCCTGATCGAGGGCAAGCAGGACGCCCTGCGCCTGTCCCTGCAGGAACAGCAGCATGCCGGCATCGATATCGTCAGTGACGGCGAGCAGACCCGCCAGCACTTCGTCACCACCTTCATCGAGCACCTCAGCGGCGTCGACTTCGAGAAGCGCGAAACCGTGCGCATCCGCAACCGCTACGATGCCAGCGTGCCGACCGTGGTCGGCGCCGTGAGTCGCCCCAGGCCGGTGTTCGTCGAGGATGCGAAGTTCCTGCGCCGCCAGACCACGCGGCCGATCAAGTGGGCGCTGCCCGGCCCGATGACGATGATCGACACGCTGTACGACGCGCACTACAAGAGCCGCGAAAAGCTGGCCTGGGAATTCGCGAAGATCCTCAACGAGGAAGCGAAGGAGCTGGAGGCTGCAGGCGTGGACATCATCCAGTTCGACGAGCCCGCCTTCAACGTATTCTTCGACGAAGTGAATGATTGGGGCGTAGCCGCACTGGAGCGTGCGATCGAAGGACTGAAGTGCGAGACCGCCGTGCACATCTGCTACGGCTACGGCATCAAGGCCAACACCGACTGGAAGCAGACGCTGGGGTCGGAATGGCGCCAGTACGAGGAGTCGTTCCCGAAGCTGCAGGCCTCCAACATCGACATCATCTCGCTGGAATGCCACAACTCCCACGTGCCGATCGACCTGATCGAGCTGGTGCGCGGCAAGAAAGTGATGGTCGGTGCCATCGACGTGGCCTCCAGCACGGTGGAGACCGCCGATGAAGTAGCCAGCACCCTGCGCAAGGCGCTGCAGTTCGTGGACGCCGACAAGCTCTACCCGAGCACCAACTGCGGCATGGCGCCGCTGGCGCGCGACGTGGCCAGGGGCAAGCTGCGCGCGCTCAGCGAAGGGGCGAGGATCGTGCGCGAGGAACTCTCGGCATAAGTCCCGCAGCGGAGGCATTGCCGTTCGAATGGCGGCTTGACGGCGCCTGGCCGGGTATCGACCAGGTTCCACCTCGCGCCTGCAGCTCCGGCCTGGCCTCCTTCGCCGACTGTCGCGGTGCCAGCGCCTGCTTGATCCGCGCCACCTCCCCTGCCCCGGCCTCGGCCAGGCGGCGGGCCTGCTGCCGTTGCTCCGCCGAAAGTACGGGCGACGGCGCAGCGCTCGCCTCCGGCGCTACGTCCACCAGGCGCGCCACTGCCTCGCGCAGCCGCAGCTGCGGGCAGAGCCGTGCAGCACACCAGCGTTCTGCGTAGCGCCTGGCCTGTCGCACATTCGTGGCGGCCACCACCTTGGTCTGGGACATCTTGCGTGCGTCCAGGTACACCCGGAAGCCAAGCACGGCATGCGGCACGATGTTGGCCACCGAGCGCCCGTTCCACCACAGGTCCCAGCGCTCGCCGCTCTGCACCCAGCCGGAGGGCCGGGTGACGGTCATGTACGCGGGAAGATCGAAGGAGGAATGCATGGCCGGAAGCATACGATCGGCCGTCGCATGGGATGAGAATGCAAACGCACTCCCTCGCGGGGAGATGAATTGTTCAAGATCGCCGCATGCGATCGACATTGCACGCGTGCTGGCTACCTTTGAAAACAACCATTAATGTGACGCGTCACGGTCGACCAGGCTTTCGATCCAATCGATGTAGCGGGACACGCGCACGTTGTAGACAACCTGCCCGTAGAAGCCCGCTTCCAGCGCATGCTCGGGTACGGCGGTGATCCAGGAACCGAGGCCGACCAGTTGCCAGGTCCCATTTTCATTGATCAGCAGCGGGCCGCCGCTGTCGCCGTTGCCGAGCACGCCTTCAAGGGGCAGGCCCTGCGGAGGCGGGTCGAACCGGTACCAGAGATAGCGCGTGTTGCCGCCGGTAATCGCGTTGTAGGCCCGCCGCAGCGTCGTACGATGGGGCCCGCCGGGCACCAGTCCAGTCGCACCGTTGCCGGTGGCGCCCTTGCCGATCAAGGCGGCGATCTGGGTGACCTCGGCGCTGCCACGATAGAGCGCCACCGGCTGCACGTCGCTCACCGGCGTGGCAAGTCTGATCAGCGCAATGTCATCCGACGCCGCCAGAAACGCGTGGATTTTCGACGCACTCCCCGTTGCCATCGCTTCCTTGCCCAGCGCCTCGGGCATCCTCCGGTAGCCGGGGTGCAGGAAAACACGCTCGACGCCGTAGCCCTTCCCATCGATGGTGATGGTGGCCCCCATGCCCTCCATCGGTGCGGCATGTGCTGCGGTCAGCACCCAGCACGGCGCGATCAGGACGCCGTGCCCCTCGCCCGGCATGTCCGCCAGTGCCGGGAACACCGATGCATCGATCTGATACCTGGCATCGTCGACATCATCGCGGATGACCACGGCGCCGGCGGCGAACGGGAGCGCAGCAAGTGCGAGGAAAAGCCAGCGGTTCATGGAAGCCTTCGGCCCAGCAGTTCAGTCACAACAGCCTAGGGCATGGCCCTGCCATACGGGGAGATCGTGCGACCAATCCCCGGCGGAGACCGACGAATGCGCGGAAACGGGAGTTGAAACCGGGCGGTCCGTGCCCTACCTGCGGCCCCGATAGGGTTCGCAGCCTACGCCGTCATTGTCACGATCAAGGTGCGGGCCATACCCCGGATCACCACGCCGTACCGGTGCAGCCCCGGCGGCGCGGGCCTCCGCGCAGTTGGCAAATGCCCGGCAACTGCGCGCGCGAGCGGGGGCGAAACTGCTGCGCGGGGTGTCGACGTAGCGAGATGCGGCTGGGGCGCCTCGATGGCAGTGATAGTCACCCGTTTTCCGGTTGGTGTGGCAACCCTGCTTGTCGAGGCCGCCCGGATGCGCGAGCGCATTGGCGGACAGCGCCAGTGCGAGCATGCCGAATGCAGTCAATACGATGGAATTGCGGCGCCGGGTATCCATGCCTTCCCCCTGTCAGGCAATCCTGCCAAGGGGAATGCTAGCAGGGTGTCTCGACCGCCAGGCTTGACGCTGCAGCGGCTGCCACTCAGCGCTGGTAGTCCTTCAGGAACAACCAGGTGATCAGCGTGGCATCGGGCCCCTTCGGATCGGTGAACGGCAGGCCCGACTGGCTGCCACTCCACGCATGCCCCATCCCCTGCACCACATAGTGCTGCACCAGCGTCCTGCCACCGTAGGCGTAGGTGTCCACCGTATACGCACGTCCGCCCGGCACCTGGCCGTGATAGGTGCTGGTCGGCACGTACTTCACCGAGTCGTTGTCCAGGCCATCGTCAGCCAGGTCGTTGGTCTGCAGGAACTGGCGCACGGCCTGCTCACCGTTCACCGGGTTGACGGTGAGGTCGGCGCTGCCATGGAACACCAGCACCGGCAGCGGCCGCGGTGATGGCGAGCCCGAGCACTGCCAGGCCAGCCGACCGTTGCTGTCCGGTGAGTAGATGCTGCCGGCCAACAGTGCGTAGGCGCTGCCGGAAATCGTGGTCGCGCCCTTGTACATGCCACCGGAGTGGATGGCGCCGGCAGCGAATACATCCGAGTAGCAGGCCAGCATGATCGAGGTCATCGCGCCGCCGGCAGAAATGCCGGTTACATAGACCCGGTGCGGATCGATGCTGTAGCTGGCTTTCACCTTGTCCACGATGCCGGCCAGCAGTGATGGCTCGCCACTGTCGCGCGCCTGGTTGATCGGCAGTTGCCAGTTCCAGCAGCGTGCGGGATTGGAGGTGACGTTCTGGCGCGGGTACACCACGATGAAACCCTCGGTATCGGCTACATCGTTGAAGCCGGACGCCTCGCCCATCAGGTTCGGGCCGGTCACGCAGCCGTGCAGCACCAGCAGCAGCGGCAGTGGCTGGGCCGCGTCGTAGCCGGTCGGCACCCAGACCTGGTATTCGCGGGCGCCGAACAGATTGCCGTACAGGCCGATATCCCAATGCCCTGCCGGGCCGGCTGCAAGCGCGCTGCCCGCCGTTGCCAGCCAGGTGCACAGCACCAGCGCCATCACTTTGATCGAATCGATTCCGGATTTCATGACCAGATCCTCATGGGTGAGTCGTGGATGAAGGAGTACCGGGGAACGCGTCCGGCTGGGGGCGAGCCCAGTATCCGCATCCGGCGGCGGCTGCCGACTGGACCTAGGTCCACTCGCCGCTGCCCGATGACACCGCTAGCCTTGGCTGCAGGGGTGGCATCGGGCCATCTGCAATGGACATGCCCTGGGGAGGATCGAATGAAACGGAATTGTCTGAGCCTGATGATCGGCGCGCTGCTGGCGTCCGGCCCGGTACTGGCACAGGACGCGCCGCAGGGGGCGGCGACCGTGGGCAGGAATGCATCACCCACCAACCTGGACAGCATCAAGGTCACCGCACGCAAGCGCGAGGAGACCCTGCAGGAAGTGCCGGTGGCGGTCACCGCGTTCACCTCCGAGGCGCTGGACAGGATGAATGTCCAGGACATCAGCGACCTGGACGGGCAGGTGCCGAACCTGACCATCTACGCGGCGCGCGGTGCCAGCAGCACGGTCACCGCCTACATCCGCGGCATCGGCCAGTCCGACCCGACCTGGGGTGCCGATCCGGGCGTGGGCATCTACCTGGATGACGTCTATATCGCCCGCCCGCAGGGCGCGCTGCTGGATGTGTTTGATGTTTCGCGCATCGAGGTGCTGCGCGGCCCGCAGGGCACGCTGTACGGCAAGAACACCATTGGTGGTGCGATCAAGTACATCTCGCGCGGCCTGCCCACCCAGACCGAGGGCTTCGCCCAGATCACCGTGGGCAACTACAGCCAGTTGGACGCGAAGGCGGCGATCGGTGGCTCGATCGGCGGCGCCGACAGTGGCCTGCGAGCACGCGTGGCGGTGGCCAGCATGAACCACGACGGCTTCGGCGAGAACACCTTCAATGGCCAGCCGGTCAGCGACAAGCAGATCAACGCGGCGCGCCTGAACCTGGGGGCGTATGCGGGCGATGACTTCGATGTGCAGTTCGCTCTGGACTGGATCGATGACCAGTCGGGCATGCGCGGCTCGAAGATGCTGGCGCCCAACCCGTTCCTGCGCGCCTACCCGCCGATGGACAGCCGATATGACATCCGCTCGGGCATGCGCAACCTCAACAACGTGGAAACCAAGGGCGCGTCGGCCACGGTGAACTGGCGGCCGAACGACGACATCGCAGTGAAGTACGTTGTGGCCAAGCGCGAATCGGACAGTGAAGCCAACATCGATTTCGACACCACGCCGGTCAAGCTGGCCGACGTGAGCGGCACCTACAACGACAACCAGGTCAGCAACGAGGTGCAGCTGAACTACGATGCCGGCGGCCGGGTGCGCGGCGTGGTGGGCCTGTACCAGTTCAGTGGCGAGGCCGGTGGGCAGATCCAGAACAACTACTTCAGCGCGCAGTTCGCCGACAACCAGGGCAAGGTGCTGACCGACAGCATCGCGCTGTATGCGGACTGGACCTTCGACCTGACCAGCAGGCTGAAGCTGGACGTGGGCGCCCGCTACACCGATGAAGACAAGCGCGCGATCGTGCTGAACCGCCTCTACGCCGACCCGGGTTTCAGCCGGCCGGTGGCGGTGACCGCGGACTTCGACAAGAAGACCAATTTCAAGAACGTCTCGCCCAAGGTCTCGTTGGACTACCAGATCACCCCGGACATCATGGTCTACGGGCTGGCCACGCGTGGCTTCAAGTCCGGCGGCTACAACATCCGCGCCAACGCGGTGGCGGTGCCCCGCTCGGCCGAGCCGTTCGATGACGAGACCGTGGACAGCCACGAGGTCGGCAGCAAGATGGCCTTCCTCGACCAGCGGCTGTTCCTGAACCTGTCGGCCTTCTACAACAAGTACAAGGACATCCAGCTGTCGGTGTTCACCGACCTGGATACCAATGGCGACGGCATCGATGACTCGTTCTTCGGTGATTTCACCAATGCCGGCGCCGGCACCATCAAGGGCGTGGAAGTCGAATACCAGTACCTGCCCAGCCAGCACTGGTTGATTTCCGGCAACCTGGCCTGGCTGGACACGAAGTACGACGAGTACATGGACCGCGGCATCAACGTGGCCCGGCAGATGAAGTTCACCAATGCGCCGGAATTCTCGGGGGCGCTGAACGTGGAATACCGCACCGACCTGGCCAACGGCAGCAACCTGTCGGCGCGGGTGAGCTACAGCTACCAGAGCGAGGTGTGGCCGACCACCGACCTGAGTCCGGTGATCCGCCAGGGCGGTTACGGACTGGTGAATGCTGGTGTGATCTGGCGGCTGGATGATGCCTGGACGCTCTCGTTGCAGGGCACCAACCTGGCCGACAAGGAATACCGCACCACCGGTTACAACATTCCGGCAGTCGGCACACTGATTGGCTTCTATGGACCGCCGCGCCAATATAGCCTCAGCGTCCGTTACGATTTCTAGCGTGCCCGTTACGATTTCCAGGAAGCCCCTGCATGACGCAGTCTTACCAAGATCTGTACTGGAACAGCACTGATGGCCTGCGCCTGCATGCGCGCGACCATGCACCAAGGGCAGGACAGGCGTCGCGCGGGACCGTGGTGTGCATTCCCGGCCTGACCCGCAATGGCGCTGATTTCGACGCGCTGGCCGACGTGCTTGCCGGCGTGGGCTGGCGCGTGATCGCCGTCGACCTGCGCGGCCGTGCCGGTTCGGAACGCGCGCAGGATCCTTCCAGCTACAACCCGCGCACCTATGCCGATGACATGGTGGCGCTGCTGCGCTCGCAGCACATCGACTCGGCGGTATTCGTCGGCACGTCGCTGGGTGTGCTTGTCACCATCACCCTGGCCTCGCGTGCCCCGCAGACCATTGCAGCGGCGGTACTGAACGATGCCGGCCCCAAGGTGCCGCGCGAGGCGCTGGCACGGATCGGCAAGTACGCCGGCAAGCCCGTGCCGCCGATGGATCTGCAGCAGGCCGCGGCCTACATGGGCACCATCGGCAAGGCGGCATTCCCGCGCTACACCGTGGAGGACTGGCGGGCCATGGCCCTGCGCACGTTCCGCCAGCGCGAAGACGGCATGCTGGAACTGGACTACGACCCGGCGGTGATCCGCACCACCCGACCGTGGGTGCTGTGGCTGCTGCGCCCCGTGCTGTGGCGTGCGGTTCGCGGGTTGACCGCACGCGTGCCGGTGCTGGTGGTGCGTGGCGCCCTGTCCGACATCCTGCCAGCCGATGTTGCCCGGCAGATGGCCGCGACATCGCCCCGCGCACGCCTGGTTGAAGTGCCAGACGTGGGCCATGCGCCGATGTTGAACGAGCCGGAGGCACGCGATGCCATCCTGGCCCTGCTGGACGACGTGCGGTGAGCACCGCCGCATCCACCGAGGCATTGCCGGCCGCCCTGCGTCCTCTCCAGCAATGGGCGGCCGGCGAGCGGCTGGGCAGCATCACCCACGTTTCGCAGGCGCGGATCACTGCCTTCGCCGACGCCACCGGTGACCACAACTGGATCCACGTCGACCCGGTGCGTGCACAGGCGCAGCTGCCGGGTGGGCGCACCATCGCCCACGGCTTCCTGCTGCTGTCATTGACGGTGGAAGAGGATGTGGCCGCCCTGGCCGGATTTCCCGGCATCGCGCATGTGCTCAATTACGGCCTGAACAAGGTGCGCTTCCTGGCGCCGGTGCCCAGCGGCTCGGACGTACGGGTACGTTCGCAGCTGGTCTCCCTGCAGCCGCGGCAGCAGGGGCAGTGGCTGCTGACCCAGCGCAAGACCGTGGAGCTCGCTGACGATGGCGAGGTTGCAGTGATCGCCGAGCAGTTGTCACTGATCGTGGTGTCCGTCTAGCGCCGCCCTGCCCCGCTTCTCCCTACACTGGAGTGATGTTGACGCCCTCCATCGTCCTGTTCGCCTGTATTGCGTGGACCGTTCTGTTGTTTGGCGTGGCCCTGTGGGGTGAGCGCCGGGGACATCGCCTCGCACGGATCTGGCCGGTCATCTATGCGCTGTCACTGGCCGTGCATTGCACGGCCTGGACCTATTACGGGGCCGCCTCGCAGGGCGTGCAATGGGGCTTCCCGATTCCGCCGACGCTGGTCGGCATGGCGCTGATCTTTGCGTTCGGCCTGCCGTTCCTGGCACGGCTGGGGCGGTTGGCCAAGCAGCACAACAGCGCCACCATCGCCGACCTGGTGGTCGCACGGCTGCGCGCGGACCAGGGCCTGGGCATCACCATCACCCTGGTCGCGCTGTTCGGCATCATTCCCTACATCGCGCTGCAGCTCAAAGCGGTCAGCCAGGGCCTGGGGGTCCTGCTGGGCGATCGTTTCGCACCTGCCGGCTGGCAGCTGGACATGTCGTTCTGGTTCGCGCTGACGATGGCGGCGTTTACCCTGCTGTTCGGCGCACGCAAGGCATCGGCCACCGAACACAACCGCGGCATCGTGGTGGCGCTGGGCCTGGAATCGGTACTGAAGCTGGTGGCACTGCTGGCGATCGGCCTGTATGCCGGGCTGTCGGTGCACCGCGCCGGCACGCCCCTGCTGGAAAAGATGGCCCACCTGCCGCCGCCCGCAGTCATTCCGGATTACCTGACGATGGTGGCGCTGGGCGCGATTTCCGCCTTCACCCTGCCCCACCAGTTCCACGTGGGCGTGGTCGAGCTGCGCGAGTCCTCGGACCTGAAGACGGCACGCTGGCTGTTCCCGGTGTATCTGCTGCTGATCGGGCTGCCGTCGGTGCCGATGGCACTGTACGGTGCCGCGCAGCTGCCAGCGTCGGTGTCGCCGGATCTATATGTGCTGGCCCTGCCGCAGGCTGGTGGACACCACCTGTTGGCGCTGGTGGCGTACCTGGGCAGCCTGAGCGCGGCCACCGGCATGATGATCCTGTCCGGGCTGACACTGTCGATCATGCTCGGCAATCACGGCGTGGGCTCGCGGCTGCTGGGCGGCATCGATGGCGGTCCTGCTGCCGGCGACCTGCGCCCGCGCGTGTTGGCCCTGCGCCGCGCCGGCATCCTCGCCGTGTTCCTGATGGCATGGCTGTACAGCAGGGCGATGAGTGATACCGAGGCGCTCAGCGACTTCGGCCTGATGTCCTTCACCGCGCTCTCGCAGCTGGCACCGGCCGTGCTGCTGGCGGTGTACCGGCCGCGCACGTCCTCACCAGCGATCATCGCCGGCATCGTGGTGGGCTCGCTGGTCTGGCTGTGGCTGGTGCTGTTGCCCATGATCGTGCCCGCTGCAACGCCGTCGACCCGTCCCGACGGGCTGCACTGGCTGTCGCTGCTGTCGATGCGCCTGCAACCGGGGCATATCGCCATCAGCATGGGCGCGAGCCTGGCGGCAAACCTGATTGCCGTGGTGCTGGTGTCACGCGCGGTCCGCCCGTCGCTGCCACGCCAGCGCGATGCGGTGGCCACGGCATCGCTGCGCAAGACTGCTGGCCGCTTCCTCGGCCAGGAACGGGCCCGGCAGCTGCTCGACGGGCATGCAGGAAAGATGCTGGATGACGACCGGGTCATCGCGGTGGAACGCGAGCTGACGGCCGTGGTCGGCGCAGGCATGGCCCGGCTGCTGGTGGAGGCCGCGCGCGAGGGTGGCGCGGCGCCATTGGATGCGGTTACCCGTGCCGTGGGTGAAGCCACCCAGGTGCTGCGCTTCAACCAGCGCCTGCTGGAAGCCGCACTGGAGAACATGAGCCAGGGCATCAGCGTGGTCGATGCGCAGTTGCAGCTGGTGGCCTGGAACAGCCGCTATGCCTCCCTGTTCAAGTTCCCGCCGGAGCTGCTGCAGGTGGGCCAGCCGGTGGTCCACCTGACCGCGTGGGCGTTGGCACAACTGGGCATCGGCGTTGCCGTTGGCGACTCGCCTGAAAAGGCATTGCAGCGTCGCGTCGCCCACATGCGGCGCGGCACGCCGCATCTGTCCGAGCGCATCTTCCCGGACGACACCATCGTGGAAATCCGCGGCAATCCGATGCCAGGCGGCGGCTATGTGGCCACCTTCACCGACGTCACCGCGTTCCGCCGGGCGGAAGATGCACTCAAGCGCAGCAATGAGACGCTGGAGCTTCGCGTGCAGGACCGCACCGCCCGGCTGGAACAGGCGGTACACGAGGCCGAGCGGGCCAACGTGGCCAAGACGCGGTTCCTGACCGCGGTCGGCCACGACCTGATCCAGCCACTGCATGCGGCCCAATTGCTGGCCGATGCGATGTCCCAGCACATCGAGTCCGACTTCCTGGGCAGCTTCCTGCGCCAGATCCGCGGCGCACTGGACTCCACCGATGACCTGCTGTCGGGCCTGCTCGACATTTCGCGACTGGACGCCGGCGGTTGGGTGGCCGACCCACGCCCGTTCGCGCTGTCCAACGTGCTGGACCCGCTAGCGCAGGAGTTCGCCGTGCTGGCGGCCGCACGCGGCCTGCAGTTCGGCTATGTGCCGACCCTGGCCTGGGTGCACAGCGACCCGCTGCTGCTGCGCCGGGTGCTGCAGAATTTCCTGGCCAATGCCATCCGCTACACCCAACGTGGCGGCGTACTGCTGGGCGTGCGGCGGCAGGGCAACGCACTGCTGATCGGCGTGCATGACAGCGGCTCCGGCATCGTGCCGGAGCAGCAGGCAATCGTGTTCGAGGAATTCCATCGCGGTGATCGCAGCAACGGCCAAGGGCTTGGCCTGGGCCTGGCCATCGCGCACCGCATCGCCGGACTGCTGGATGCGCCGCTGCACCTGCACAGCATCCTTGGCCGCGGCTCGGCATTCTCCATCCAGGTGCTACGGGCTGCTCCGCCAGCCGCACCGTGCGCGCTCCCTGCTGTCGCAGGCAGCAGCACGCTGAAAGGCATCCGCGTGCTGGTGGTCGACAACGATCGGGACGCGCTGGCGGCGATGCAGCAGCTGCTGACGTCCTGGGGCTGCGACGTCACCACAGTAGGTGATGCCGCAGCGATCGGGCCGTCAGCGGGTGAGGCGGCACTCTGGCTGTTCGACTATCACCTCGATGAGGGGGATACGGGCGTGGCGGTCTGGAAGCGGCTGGTGGCCGTGCACGGGCAGCGGCCGACCGTGATCCTCAGTGCCGATACCGGCAGCGATACCCGCGAAGCGGTACGCGAAGCCGGGCTTTCTCTGTTGAACAAGCCCTTCAAACCGTTGGCATTGCGCTGGGCGATCAACCATCTGTTGGCGACGAAGGGTGCGACTGCGACCTGAAGATTCAGGCGTCCTGGGGCCCCTCGAGCTGCCGGGATGGATCGGCCAACCCCATCTCGTGCAGTACGCGGATGGCCTGCGCACGATTGCGCACCCCCAGCCGTTCCATGATGCGCGTCATGTGCGCTTTGACCGTGCGCAGCTGCACGCCCAGACGGTCGGCGATCTGCTTGTTGAGCAGGCCTTCGGCCACCAGGCTCAGCACCTTGTACTGGTGCGCGGACAGGCTTGCCAGCCGCGCGGCGAGATCCGCATCCCTGCTGAAAGGGGCCGCCCTTGCCACCGGCTCGCGCAGCAGCGCCGGAATCCAGCGCTCGCCCTCCAGCACGGAATGCAGCGCGGACTGCAGCTCGCTCAATCCCGAACTCTTGGGCAGATAGCCGGCGGCGCCCAGATCGATGGCACGCCGGATCACCTGCGGCTCTTCATTGGCCGAGACGATGATGATCGCCAGGCCTGGCTGCAGTGCGCGCAAGGTCGCCAATCCGGCAAGCCCGTGATTGCCGGGCATGTGCAGGTCCAGCAGCATCAGGTCGACCGGTTGGCGTTCGAGTGTCTCCAGCACGCTGTCCAGCGAATCGGCCTCGCTGATCTGAAGGTCGGTGACGGCCTCTTCGGCCGCGCGATGCAGCGCGGCGCGGAACAAGGGGTGGTCATCGGCGATAAGCAGGCTTGGCATGTCAAGGCGAGATTAGCAAATCACGCGGGCGTAGACAGGGGACCTAGGTACGCTGGCGCCGGGCGCGCGGATGGCTAGTGTGGGTGGGGACGACCGGCGACCGATACGCCACCCACGAGGAACCCCCATGCCATTCCCTCCCGCTGCCGATACCTGCCCGCTGCTGATCAAACAGCTGTTGCTCACGCCGCTGGCGACACATCCCGGGCAGGAGATCGTGTATGGCGACAAGGTCCGCTTCGACTACCGCACGCTGCAGGCGCGCATCGGCCAGCTGGCCGGACTGCTGGCATCGCTGGGCGTCCGCCAGGGCGATACCGTGGCGGTGATGGACTGGGACAGCAACCGCTACCTGGAGGCCTACTTCGCCGTGCCGATGATCGGTGCGGTATTGATGATGGTGAACATCCGCCTGGCGCCGGAGCAGATTGCCTACACGCTGAACCACAGCGGCGCGCGGGTCATCCTGGCCAACCGCGAGTTCCTGCCGATGCTGGAGGGCCTGGACGCGCAACTGCCCGACCTGCACACGCGGGTGCTGCTGGACGACGCAGAAGGGCCGCTGCCATCGGGCTTCGTGACGGAATATGAAACGGGACTGCGCACGGCAACGCCGATCGACGACTTCCCGGACTTCGATGAGAACACCCGTGCCACGGTGTTCTATACGACCGGCACCACCGGCCTGCCCAAAGGGGTGTACTTCAGCCACCGGCAGCTGGTGCTGCACTCGCTGGCGGCAATGGCCGCCCTGGGCAGCGCACCGAGCCAAGGGCGTCTGCACCGCGGCGATGTCTACATGCCGATCACGCCGATGTTCCATGTGCACGCCTGGGGCGTGCCCTACGTGGCCACGCTGCTCGGCATCAAGCAGGTCTATCCCGGCCGCTACCTGCCAGCAACCCTGCTGGCGCTGATCGCCCGCGAGAAGGTGACCTTCTCGCACTGCGTGCCGACCATCCTGCACATGCTGCTCGACCACCCCGACGCCGCGCAGACCGACCTGCACAACTGGAAAGTGATCATCGGCGGCGCGGCCCTGCCACGGGCGCTGGCGCAGCGTGCACTTGCACGTGGCATCGATATCTTCGGTGGCTACGGCATGTCCGAGACCTGCCCGCTGCTCACCCTTGCACAGATTGATGCCGATGCATTGGCCGGGCCGGATGAGGCGCTGTCACTGCGGACCAAGGCCGGCATTCCGGTGCCGCTGGTGGACCTGCGCATTGTCGACCCGGAGATGAGGGATGTCGCCCACGACGGGGTGGCTACCGGCGAGGTGGTGGTGCGCGCGCCCTGGCTCACCCAGGGCTACCTGCACGATCCGGACGCTTCGGCGACGCTGTGGGCGGGCGACTACCTGCACACCGGGGACATCGGCAACATCGATGCAGACGGCTATCTGCGAGTGACCGACCGCATCAAGGACGTGATCAAGACCGGTGGCGAATGGATCTCCTCGCTGGCGCTGGAAGACATCATCGCCCTGCATCCTGCGGTGAACGAAGTCGCGGTGATCGGCATCGCCGATGCAAAATGGGGCGAGCGGCCGCTGCCTCTGGTGGTCAGGCGGCCCGGTAGTGACGTGACCGAGGCCGAGATCATCGCGTTGGTGGCGGCGCGCAGCCGCTCTGGAGATATCTCACGCTATGCGATTCCGGAGCGCGTCCGCTTCGTCGATGCTATCGAGCGCACCAGCGTCGGCAAGATCAACAAGAAGAAGCTGCGTGGACTGCATGACCCGGAGGCAAGCGCCGGGAATCGTTGACGCCTGGGCGGCCACTGCCTTGACGCCAATGCGGGGAAATCAACGCCCCTGCCCTCCTGTTCCGTCGGTTCCACCGCATACATCGTGGCTGGCGCCGATCCTCCCTCGCCCCTCGCTCCTACAGTGGACCCACGGCGCCGCACTGCCTGCACTCCGATGGCAACGCCGCCAAGCCCCCCACTCTTTCGAGCCCGCAGGAGCGAGACATGGCATGCCTTTCCCGGACTACCGCTGGCACAGCGGCAATGCACCCAGCCCCCTCCACGCAGGTTGAACGGAGGTGTGCACCATGAACCAGGTCTACGTCGCAGTCTGGGATGGAGCTCACTATCTGGTCGTCCGCAAAGGTGTGCTCAACAGCTGGTGGGGCAGCAATTCCGTTGTCGTACTTTCTGCCGAAGCGATGGCCGCTGTGCTGGCCATCCGCAACGCGCCCGGCGGTGGCACAGAGCAGGACTGGGATCTGCTGAGAAAGCTGCTTTCCGGCGCCTGGCGCGCTGCGGGGTCAGTCGCCTACCGCGGCGAACGCACGCTGCCCCGCACCATGGACGCACTGGACCGAGCGCTTGAAAGCGCCGAGCGCACGCATCCGCAAACCGATGACGTCGCCATGGAGACGCTGGCCGCTCTGCAGAGCCTGTTCCGCGAGGACGCAAGAACTCCTCCCCCGCTCAGCCCTGCGCGTGCAACCTTGCGGGAGCTCGCCATCGCATTGCCGCCGCCGACCCGGGGAACCCCGAACTGGGCCGCTGCGTTGGTACTCGCACAACGTCTGGTGGCGGAAGTCGGTGCGTGGTCGGATGGCCTGCCCCCGGCGCTGGTGAACCAGGCGGGACAATGGGCCCTGCCCGGCGGCGGCCGATTGAACAACGAACGCAAGGAGCGCGCCGCGCGCCGCGAGTTCGAGGAGGAGCTTGGCATCTGGCTTGGACAGGGACGCGCCGCATGCGATCTGCGTGCCCGGCTGTTTCCAGATGGGGGAGGCAGCTTCTCCCTGGTTCGCTTCCGCACAACGGCCGAGGAGCTCCTGCGGATGGCGCAGGAGGCCGAGAACCATGTCCAGGCCAGTGCCAGCAGCCCTGCGCGCCCCCAGTCCTGCCTGGTGACCGACTGGGAGGTGGCGGGCGTCGCACGGGTGCCGGTGGCCGATCTGCGTAATGTCCTGGGGGCAAGGGTGGAGGTTCCAGGCGAAGGAACACTGGCGGTTGACGAGGCCCTGGCCGGCGCCAGGCCCGGTAGCCAGGAGATCGGCTGGTACCGGGAGATCGCCGCCCTGCTGTCACCCGCTTGAGCGTCCAGCGCGCACCTGCCCGCCCCTGCAACCCCAGTGAGGCCCCACCATGAAAGAGAGCACGCCCGAGCGCGAGGCCCGGCGCTACATCAGCAAGCAGCTCACCGCGCAGATCAACAACGCGCAGGCGTATCCCGACGTTCGCACGGTCGTGGTCAAGGCACTGTCGGACATCAAGGACCAGCTGCGCAGCCTGTCCAGCAAGGTACGGCGCGACTACAGCCTGAAGCCCGGTGAGCCGTTGATGTTCTTCTACGTCAAGGGCGGCAACGCGCTGGACGCACTGCTTGAACGCCCGGCCGACCCGCCACCGACGCTGTTCGATTTCGGCAGGTCCGACTGGGATACGCAGGTGGTGATCAACCCCTGGATCCCGATCCCGGCACAGGATGCCCTGCACGGCGGTGTTGAAGACATCGTGATCGACGTGATGCAGGGTGCCGGCCTCAACATCGCGCTGGAGATCAGCGTCTTCCCGCCCAACCAGAATCCGTTGGCCGGCCAGGTGGTGGACCTTGCATCGGTGGACATCCATGTGCCGCCCGGCGAGCAGTGCCTGGTGACCTGTGACACTCCGCAGACGTTCCGGAAGGTGTACGAGCGTGACCGCGCGGGCCTGCATCTGTTCACCAGCGAGCCGCTGAAGGGCATCGGCACCGCCACGCCGGTGACAAGCCCGTCCGTGCTGCCCCCTCCGCAGCCGCCGGTGCCGCAGCCCGTGCAGCCGCCGCCTACCCCTCCGCCGCCGCCAGGCATCATCCTCAACGACGGCATCAAGCCCTTCGTGCTGCATCGCATGGGCTACACCTGGCACGCGCGATGGGTGAAGGATCCGAAGGCGCCTGCTGGCGACGACCCGGTGACGCCGCGGCCGATCTTGATGGAACTGATCGATGTGACCACGCCGCGCCGCGATACCGTGGAGGCCGTGACAGTGTGGTCGGACATCATCCGCAACCATCTGGTGATTGCCGAGGATGCCGGCTCGGAAGAGCGCTGGCGGCTGCCCCTGCCCAGCATGGAGTACCACCTGTGGGAAGGCCTGACCATGCTGTGCGAGATCGCCGCCTATCCTGGCTGGCCGGGTGCGGACAAGCTGGAGAAACGTCGCCGCAATGTGCAGCGCATTCACGACTGGTACCGCGACCAGCAGGGCGACCTGGCGACGTTCGGCCGGGTGATCGATGGCATCTCGGCGGCGCCGGTGTTCACCGATGACAAGAACTGCATGCAGCAGGTCGATGCCTGCATGCGTGAGGTCAAGGCGCGCATGCAGGCGTCATCCTCGGGATTCGATCACGGTGCCCTGTCGGCCAACCACACGCAGCGCCTGCTGCACGGGCGGCAGTGGGGTGCGCATCGGGTCGCAACGCTGCTGCAACGCCTGGGTACATCTGCCGCATCCTGTGGCTACAGCGACGATCTGGCGTTGATCGGGACGCTGGCACAGAACCCGTACCTGGATGTCACCCAGGTGCCGATCTCCGGCGTCGACTGCGCGATGATCATCCGCACCGACCCTGCGACGTTGCGCAATGCGACGGCGGCCAACTGCCTCATTGCGCTTGCCCAGGACCTCGGCGCGGACATGACCATCGAGGATTCCCTGCACTCGACCGTACGTGCGACGGGTATCAGTTACGAGCGAACACTGGTGATCTTCGATGCGCCGCGTTCGCCGTCGGCGCGCGTGGCCAAGGCGATCCTGACGTTCACCACTGCTGGCCCGGTCGGTTGCCCGTTCCGTGACAGCCCCGAGGGTTCCGGGCAGGCCATCGCACCGTTGCTGGACATGGACAACCAGCGCAAGGTGGCGGCCTCGATCATCCAGGGTTTCGTGCAACGGGCGAATCTGACCAGGCAGCACGAGATGATCCGGGTGTTGTTGCCGCAGGGCGAGTGATCTTCAGTCACCGCTGCGCGGGGGCGCGGGTTTCCATCGGGCTTGATCGGCCCCCTTCCCTCGCGGATCCATGCCTCCAGCGCCAGTCGGTCAGCTGCTGGGAATTGCGCGTGGTCTGTCGTGCCGCGCCCGCCGCAACGGGCGCGGCGCCACATTAATGCAGCGGCACCGTCAGCACTGAAGGCGCGTTGGCCGGCGAGCTGAAGGTCACCGCACCGCCCAGCTGGCTGATGCCCGCATAGCGCAGGTCCACGGTATCGACCACCAGGGTCAGCCGGCTGCCGGCCGGAAGGTTCCAGCTGCTCGCTTCCAGGCGAAGATCGATCGTTTTCGGTTGGCCGGGCGTGGCCCCGCGAAGGGTGTACGGCTTGTGGCTGATCAGCTGGCCATTGCCCAGCACATCCTCGGCGTACAGGTAGGCATACAGCGTGGTGTTGGCGCGGCTGGGCGTGACCGTCAGGCGCACTTCCGGCGCACCGTCCAGGCGTTTGGCGCTCCACTGGATCGGGCCCTGCCAGACGCCTGCGGCGCTACGGCCAACGAAGGGCACATAGGCGCCGGGCGGCAGGTTGAACATCTGCAGCGCGCCGGACGCCATCGCCACACCGGAATTGGCGGCGGTCAGCAGGCCGCTGCCGATCCGGTAATTCCAGCCGGTGCCGCCACCGTTCTCCGCCAGCCCGCCGGTGGGCAGCAGCAGCCCGGTTGGCGCGGTCAGCCCGTAGCTGACAGCACCCGCATTGGTGGCCTGCCAGTCCGCATAGCGGCTCCAGCTGCCTTTCTGCGACTTCAGCTGCACCGCTGCCTGGCGGTCGATGCCATTGGCCACGCCCTTCAGGTAGTGGTCGAACCAGTCGCCCACGGCGGCATAGACCTCATTGGGAATGCCAAGCGCACCGAAGGCCTCGTTGAGGGCATGGTCGCCATGGCGCAGCTGCAGCTGCTTGGGCCCCTTCAGGCGGTTGAAGAAATCGACCAGCTGGCCCGGCGGGAACAGGCTGTCATTGAAGGCATTGGCAAGGAACACCGCCGGCTGGTTGACGTTGATCTCGTCAAGGCTGCTGGCCGGGCTGCGCTGCGCCGCCACCGGCAGCAGCGAGTCCACCGCCCCCTGGTAATTGCCGACCAGCACGTTGCGGTTGATTGTGGCCAGCTCCGCGCCGGGGCGGCCGGTGGCCAGGCCCGCTGCCACCAGCAGGGCGATGCCCTGCGCGCTGGGCGTGTCATGGCTGTACAGCGACGCCTGCAGGTCGGCCCAGCCGCTCAGTGCGGCAACGGCCTTGATGCGTGGGTCGCGCGCCGCCGCCAGCAGGCTGGTACCGGCACCGTAGGAGATGCCCGAGACACCGATCCTTGCCGGGTCGGCGCGGGTGTTGTCCAGCGCCCAGTCGATCAGCGCGCTGACATCCTCGACCGTGGCGGGCCCGGCGATGTCGATGCTGCCACCCGATTCCCAGAAGCCGCGCGAGCTGTAGCTGATGACCACATAGCCGCGCTGCGCCAGCGACTGTGCCACCCCCACGTATTCCACGCTGGGCACCGCCCAGCTGCTGGGCATCACCAGCAGCGGATAGCGGCCACTGCCGGCATCCTGCGGTTCGATGACGAAGGCCCCGAGGGGCGTGCCATCCCAGCTTGGGATGGTGCGATGGGTGGTCTTGACCGTGGCTGCCCAGGCGGTGGGCGCCAGCCCGGTCAGCAGGATCAACAGCAGCAGAACCTTGCGCATCGTTGTCTCTCCCCGTCGGTGGTGGTGCAACGGGTTGGACCGTACCAGTGCGAATGGTGGGTAGCACCTTGCGACGCAGCATGACGCAAAGCGCTCCTTGGTATGCTTCGCGGCACTGCGGGACTACCGCAGACTCCCATCAAAGCAAGGATGCCCCCCGATGCGCAGGACGCACTTCGTCGGCACGCTCTTGAGCGTGGCCAGTCTGTTCGCCCCTTCAACCGTGGCGGCCCAGGACCCCGACGTCACGGATGACTGCAGCGAAATCGCGCAGTTGATGTCCAACGACGACTTTGCGGCCCTTGACGCGATGGCCGCGCGCTTCCGCACGGGTGAGCTCGACGCCGCCGGCGAATCCCGGCTGGGCCGCTTCTACATCTGCATGTCGCGTGCAATCGGCACGACGCGGCAGGAGGTGGAGGCCTGGAACCACTGGTCGGCTTGGACGGCGCGCTGGGTTCAGCACGCTCCAAAGTCTCCGGCGGCCCACCTGGTGACCGCACGGATTCCGCTCAACCTGGGCTGGAGCTACCGTGGCAACGGATACGCCAATACCGTCAAGGCCGAAGACTGGGCCCAGTTCCATGAGTACAACGCCGTTTCGCAGGCCTACCTGCAATCGCATGAGGGCATTGCCGGTGGCGACCCGTTCTGGCACGAGATGAGCGTACTGATCGCGCTGCGCGAAAGCGCGGATGACGAAGAACTACTGAAGCTCGTCGACCGTGCCGCCAAGGCCTTCCCCGACTACGAGCCACTGCACTTCATTGCCATGCAGCACTTCACGCCGGCCTGGGGTGGCAGCGCACAGAAGATGGAAGCCTTCGCACGGCGCTCGATGGCGAGTGCCCCGAAGAAGAAACGGGCCATGCGCTACGCACGTCTGTATTGGTCGGCCACCGAGTACTCGGCCGATCACTTCCACGCGGCGACGCCCGATTGGCCGCTGATGCGCCAGGGCCTGGACGAAATCGCGCAGCGCTACCCGACCATCGACAACCTCGAGACCATTACCCGCTTCGCCTGCTGGGCGCGAGACGGCGACGCCCTGGACCGGTGGAATCGCCTGTGGTTGAGCCGCAGCGGTTTCAGCGAGGCGGTCATTGCGGACTCGAGCGAGCAAAGCAGGGCCGCCTGCCTGGCGCCTGATGCTGGGCAAGAGGCTTCCTTGTAGAGCCAACCGCTGCAGAACCGGGCCGCGGAGGATGCGTGGTCTGGTATGCGCTTCACACCTGTCGGGCGCTTAGCACGTGCGCATGTCAGCCACGCCCTGCTCCGTCTGACACATCTCCAGTGCTTGCGCGCGGTCACAGCTTGGTCTTTTCGTCATTGACCAAAAGACGACAGCTTGTGACGCTTGCGACACCGCACGGCCTCCATGGCCCTGTCATCGCGGTCAGTCCCACCGCACTCCGCATCACCCGTATCCGCAACGCCTTCACATGACACAGGCCCGGCCTGGTCGTGGCGGGTCGCTGCGTCCCGAATCCTTTGCTGGAGAATCGCAATGCGCCTTGCAAGCTTCGTCTTTGCCTTCGTCCTCAGCGCCTTTGCCGGCGCAGCCCAGGCCCAGGTGGTCACCCTCAACAAGGGCGGCTTCGTGCTCACCTACGACTGCAGCATCCACAGCGCCACCCGCTACGAGTACACGCTCACCGCCGATACCGGTTCCGCTGCACGGCCGTCCAGCTTCTACAAGGACCCGGACCTGCCGGCCGGTTGCCTGGGCCAGACCAGTACCGCGTCCTATGCCAGCATCAAGTCCGGTTATGACCGCGGCCATCTGGTCACGTCCAACCACATGGACTACGACGCGACCTACATCCGCCGCGCCAACTACATGACCAACATCGTGCCGCAGGTGTCCAGCTTCAACCAGGGCATCTGGGTGAAGGCCGAGAACGTGGCCGAGTGCTACCGCGACATCGCGCCGGTGGACGTCTACGGCGGTGTGGTCTATGGCGATGCCTCCAACGATTATTTCCTGGCCAGCCACGGCATTCCCACGCCGGAATTCTTCTGGAAGACGATCATCACCCGTGATCCGAACACCGGCACCGCCAAGGCGATCAGCTGGATCATTCCCAACGAGGCCAACCTGGGCAGCCTAGACAACTACCTGGTGACCATTGCCGATCTGGAAGAACTGCTGGGCGCCAGCTACGTGGCGATCAACGCACCGGCCTCGCTGAAGAACATGCTGCCGGCCACCACCTGGCCGCAGCCGGCCGGGTGTGACCTGAGCTGAGCGACGGGCGGGAGAACGTCACGATGCCTGCATGCGCAGCCATCGTGACGCCAGCACTCTGGCCAGCAGGAACTGCACTGCGGCGCCGACGACGGTGGCAACGACAAGCCCGCGACCTATCGTCGGCGCCCCAGCGGACAGCATTCGCAGCAGGTACGCCACGCTGGCCAGGCTGATCAGCAGGGACGTGGCAAGCAGGACCAGCGACACCACCATCGTGCGCACCATCGATGCGGGTTCCGGCGACGGCGCACCGGTCCATAGGCCGGCAAACGTGGCAAGCGCGCAGCCCACCAGCAGGATCAGGCTGGCAATCTGCAACTGCGCGGGCCCATCGAAAACCGGCATGATGAACTCGCCAGGCGAGATTGCCACAGGCAAGTGCAACGCCAGGATGGGAAGCAGGCAGCTACCGGCCACCAGCGTCACCGCGCCGGCGATGCTGGCACTGATGAGGTGATGGTGCTCGCCCTCGGCACGGATGCGCCGCTGCATCAGCAGCGCTGGCACCAATGCCAGCAGCGTGAGGAGCAGTGCATGCGCAAGCGGAACCAGACTGATGGCTGCGACACTGTGGACTGGAAACGGCAACTGCGCCATCGGAATGCGCATGGCGCGATCCAGCACGACGAGCAACCCGAAAAAGGCGATCGAAGCGATCACCGGGTGGCGGATCCGCAGCGCGCCGCGGCGGCCGAACAGCAGCATCGACACCAGTACCGCCGCCCCGGCAAACAGACTCAGGCGGAAATCGAGCTCAGCCACCGCGTTGCCGATTTCACGTGAGGCCTCGGGCGGCCCCAGGCGATACCCGAATGCGATCAGGCGGAGGGCTACGGGCAGGTACAGGCAGAGCACGTAGAGCTTGGCGGCCATCGCGAACTGGATGGGGTAAGCACCGAAGAATGATCGCAATCGGTTCAAGGCGTATTCCCGTGCAGGCGCTGGGCGGGGTGTCCTTGGCAGTCTAGCGTTCCTGTGGCCAGCGTGCCCTGCCCGGCCCGCTGTGGGAAAATGGCGGGCACGTCGTCCCTTTGTCTGTTCCCGGAGCTGTAGATGTCCTGTTTTCCCTTTGATGCCGTGCTGTTCGACTGCGACGGCGTGCTGGTCGATTCCGAGCCGCTGGTGGCCCGCGTGCTCTCGGAAATGCTGACCGAGCGCGGCTGGCCGCTGACCCCGGCGCAGGCCGGCGAGGTGTTCCTGGGCCAGTCCGTGGCCCATCTGGCCGGGCTGATCGAAGAGCGCACCGGCAAGCCGTTCACCGAAGAATGGCTGGAGGAATTCCGCCAGCAGCGCAACCGTGCGCTGGAGCAGGACCTTGAGGCGATCCAGGGGGCACCCGAGGCCGTGCGTGCCATTGCCGTGGCCACCGGCGGGCGGATTGCCTGTGCGTCCGGCGCCGACCTGCACAAGGTGAAGCTGCAGTTGGGCAAGGTCGGCATCCTCGATGCCTTCGGCAACCACGTTTTCAGTGGCCAGGACATGCCGAACACCAAGCCTCACCCGGATGTCTATCTGGCCGCCGCCGCTGCGCTGGGCGTGGACCCGACGCGCTGTGCGGTGATCGAAGACACGGTCACCGGTGCGACCGCCGGCGTTGCGGCAGGTGCGACCGTGTTCGGCTTCAGCGAAGGTGGCCCGCACCACAGCACGCCGGAGGCCCTGCGCGCTGCGGGTGCGAAAGTGATCTTCCAGCGCATGGAGCAGCTGCCAGCATTGCTGGCTGCCTACGCCGCCGACGCTGCCGCCTGAGGCGACCTCAACCTGCAGCGCCCAGTGCGGCGCTGCGGCGTTTCCCGGTGTAGTGCAACACGAACAGGTACAGACCGGTAAACAGCTGCAGGAACAGCGGCGGCAGTGGCGAATAGGTGACCCACGCCGCAGGCTCACCCTGCCCCATCCCGCGCGCGGCGAAGTTGGCGATCACCGCCAGGGTGAACACGATCGAGGTCCAGCGATGCACGGGCCGCGCCCAGCCGCCCCGGCTCATTGCTTGCGCCTCGCTTCTGAGCGGGCTTCGATCATCTTCCAGCCATTGCCGGACGGGTCACGGAATCCGGCGTCGATGGCACCGAAGCGTTCAACCGGCTCCTGGGTGAACTCCACGCCCTGCGCCAGCCATTGCGCGTAACGCGCCTGGCAGTCGTCCACGGCCAGTACCAATGGCGGCATTGCGCCTTTGGCCACCAGCTGCTGCAGCACCTGCGCGGTGGCCGCGTCGTGGGTGGGCGGGCCCGGAACGAACAGCCCCAGCTGGAAACCGTCCTGGCCGGGGCTGCGTACCGTCAGCCAACGGTAGCTGCCATTGCGCACGTCGGTGTGCACTTCGAAGCCGAGCGTGCCGACGTAGAACGCGAGTGCTTCATCCTGGTCGCGCACATACAGGCCGACCGTGTTCACAGTGTTTGTCATGGGACCTCCCTCAGGTGGGATCCACGTTAGCAACCGCCTCGCGGCGGCGCTTCTCCAAAACTGCGATATTGGACGCCAACCACATTCATGAATGTGGGAATGCGTGACCTCGCGCATTTACTCGAATTATTAAGTGCACATTATGTGATGCCAATCACTCAAGGCGTTTCGACAAGCGTGCGATAACGGCCGCGCTTACCCGCCCCGCTGCACCTCTGCACCTCCCTGGAGCGCGCCATGCAGGATGTCTCGCCGCACCAATGCAAGGTGGTATCCGAACGCAACTGGTCACTCAGCACCTTCATGGAATTCTATGAGCGCGTGCTGAGCCCACGGATATTCGGCCCCTACGGACAACTGCTGGCGCGGGAAATCGCTGCGGATACCCGTGCAGCACCCGGTGCCACCGACATCCTCGAAGTCGCCTGTGGAACAGGGGTGATAACGGCCCAGCTGTACCAGGACCTGGCCAAGCCGCTGGGCCTCCGCCTGGTCGCCACGGACCTGTCGGCGATCGCGGTGCATATGGCCCGGAACGTCTTGAGCGCCGAGCTCCAACGCGACGTTCCACTGATTTCAGACGTCGACATGGCCGAGCTGCCCTTCGCGGACAACAGTTTCGACATCATCGCCTGTGGTTTCGGCCTGATGTTCCCTCCCGACAAAGCGCGGGTGGCCCGTGAGTTCCGGCGCGTGCTTCGCCCGGGGGGCCGGGTCTACGCGACGGCGTTCCACTACAACCAGTTGTTTGAACTGGCTCGCCAGCAGTCACAGAAGCACTTCGGCATGCCATCGCGACTGATGGATGCGGCCCTGAGCCTGACCGATCCCTCCCCCATCACGCGCGCCTTCGCGACCGAGGGGCTGGACCGCGGCGAAGGTGCATGCGCCGCGCTGCATCCGCTCGTGTTCTCGCTTGGCGAAGCAGGCGCCCGCGAGTTCCTTTTCAACGCCTGCATCCTGCTGGAGGAGTTCAATCAGTGCGATACCCCCAGCCGGGAACACTACCTCGATGCGATGCTGGACGCGCTGCATGAGGAGGTGCCCGATCAGCGCTACCGGGTGGAGGCCTGGCTGATACGCGGCGTGGCGGGGGCCACGGGCGCGGCATTGCCAACGGTCGTACCGCCAGCGGACTTCCGCCCGTTGCTCGAGTTCCGCAACCTCTCGCGGCTGCCCTCGCCGCCGTGCCCTGCTGGCTCGCCCGCCCCATCCTGCGCGCTGGGCATGGCAGCCTTCCATGAAGCAAAGGCGCAGTTCCTCGCCGACCATCCCGGGTATCCCGAGCACCTGGTCGAGGCAATGCGCCAGCGTGAGTACGCGCGGCTGGATGAGCAGCAGGTGACGTACCTGGATCATGTGGGTGGAACGCTGCCACCTGACAGCCTGCTTGAGCAGGACTACCAGGCGCTCAAGCGCACGATTCTCGGCAATCCGCACAGTGGATCGAAGGCCTCCCATGCTGCCTTCCGGAAGGCTTGCGATGAGATCTACGCCTTCTTCGGATGCACCCCGGAGGAGTACGAGATCATCTTTACCGCCAATGCCAGCAGCGCGATCCGGCTGGTGGCCGAGTCATTCCCCTTCCAGCAGGGTTCGCAGCTGTTGCTGACCAAGGACAACCACACATCGGTGCACGGCTTGCGTGAGTACGCCACCTCGAAGGGTGCAACGGTAAAGTACATTCCCCTGGATGATGACCTGCGTCTGCATGACGCACTGATGGAACGTGCGTTGCAGCGGCTGCAGCCCGGTGCAACGCATCTGCTGGCATTCCCGGCGCAGTCCAATGCGACCGGCGTCCGCCATGATCTGGCATGGATCGCGCGGGCACAGCAGCAGGGGGCATCGGTGCTGTGCGATGCGGCGGCCTGGGTTCCGCAATCGCGGCTGGACTGCACGATCCATCGTCCCGATTTCGTCGTAGCGTCCTTCTACAAGATCTTCGGCTACCCCACCGGCGCAGGCTGCCTGCTCGCTCGGCGGGCCGCGCTCGACATGCTCAAGCCGACCTCCTTCGCCGGTGGTGGCGTGTGCTACTACTCTGGGCCATGGTCGCCCACCGACCGCCTGCTCTACCGCGACGCCGGCCAGCGTTTCGAAGTCGGCACGCCCAATTACGCGGCATTCCCGGCGATCGCCAGAGGCTTCGAATTCATCGCCGCGATGGGCGGCGTGGAAGCGGTGGCCCAACGCTCAAGCGCCCTCGCAGCGTGGATGGATGCACGATTGTCATCCCTTCGCCATCGCATCAAGGGTGATCGGCCACTGTGCCGGGTCTATGGACCGCCTCCCACGCTCAGGGGCGCAACCCTGATGCTGAACTTCTTCGATTGCTACGGCTCGATCATGCCGCACGCACGCATCAAGCGCGCCGCAGACCGTTTCGGTATAACTCTGCGCAACGGCTGTTTCTGCAACCTCGGCGCCGTGCAGCAGGCGACCTACGCCACAGCAGGCGCCGAACACTGCGAACTGGACAAGACCGGAAAGATCCTCGACTGCAAGGCGTTCGACGAAAAAATCCTTGAGAAGGGAGATTGCGGCGCAGTCAGGATTTCATTTGGGCTCGGTTCCAATTTCGCCGATGCCTACTGCTTCTACCTGTTCGCCAGGTGCCTGCTGGATGCTGATGTTTCCGGGCTGGAGGGCCTGGCCGAGGACGCAGCAGCGGCGAAGGTGGAAACGTTGATTCCCGGCCCCCTGCCAGCCTGATTCTCCGCCAGGAACTCCCTCAACCGCAGCACGCAGGTTGCTCACGCAGCGCCTTCGCTGGCAACTGCGGCGCGCCGGCGCTTTTCCAGCACCGCGATGTTCAGGTCCGGTCGCTGCGCGGCACGTGCGTGGCATTCCGGCACGCCGGCCGGCGTCGCCTGGCCGGCCCGCTCGCGCTCACGCACATTGCCGGGGCTGTCGCCGGTGATGTCACGGAAGATGCGCCCGAAGGTGCCCAGGCTGCGCCAGCCGGTCTGCGCGGCGATCTCGGTGACCGGCAGGTCGGTGTCACGCAGCAGCGCTACGGCACGCTCGATGCGGCGGCTGAGCAGGTAACGGTGCGGTGGCAGGCCGAATGCCTGCTTGAACGAGCGCGCGAAATGCGCGGGCGAGACGGCGCTCACCTCGGCCAGGCGCGTGACCGGCCATTCCTCATGGCTGGCCCGATCCATCCGGTCCTTGGCACGCAGCAGGCGTCGCAGCAGTTCGGGGCTCTGGTTCATGGCGTCACCGTGCGCGCCAGATGATGTCGCGCCGCATGCCTGGCCTGCGCGGCCTGCTCGCCCAGCCAGTCACCGAATGCAATGACCTTGGTGCTGCGGCTGCGCGCCGTCGGTGCCACGAACCAGAAACCACGCCCGTCGCTGGCGACTCCGGGATGTGCCTGCACCAGGCGCCCACTGTCCAGTTCGGCCTGGAACAGGATTGGCGAACCGATGGCGATGCCCTGCCCGGCAATGGCAGCGCCGACGTCCAGATGCTCCATCGCAAAGGGGGTGACAAAGCTTTCCTTGGACGGCGGCGGAACAGCACCATGTGCGGAAAACCACAGTGCCCACCAGTCGGGCCTGCCGAGCAGTGGAACCCGCAGCGCCCGGCGACCGAGCCCGTCTGCCGCCGGCAGCAGCGCCGGCGCGCACAACGGGGTGAAAATACTGGGAAACAGGGGCGTGGCCTGCAGCCCGGGCCACTCGCCATGCCCATTGCGGATGGCGGCATCGAAACGCCCGGCGGCCAGGTCCTGCGGCTCTGCCGACAGGTCCAGTTCCAGCACGAGGTTCCGATGGCGGGCCCGGAAGCTGCCCAGGCGAGGCGTCAACCAGCTGGTACCCAGCGTCGGCAATACGGACAGGCGCAATCGCGTCGCATCCATGTCAGCGGCACGCATGAAACTGGCACGAAGCGCGTCGAAGGCCCGGGTGGCCTCCTGCGCGACGCTGGCACCGGCATCCGTCAGCTCCACATGCTGCGCGTGGCGCAGGAACAGGCAGGTACCGGTCTGGGCCTCCAGCCGCCGCACGTGGTAACTCACCGATGCCGCACTGGTGTCGAGCTCCTCGGCGGCACGGGCGAAACTGCCCAGCCGCGCCGCCGCCTCGAAGGCGCGGATGGCGGCAAGCGATGGCAGCTGGCGTTGGGTCACCATAAGTGTGGCTTAGCCTGACCCTCGATATCTGCGTGGTCAATCCCCCTTTTACCCGCAACGATGGCGGCACCTCCGGCATGGGATCACGCACATGGATCGACGGCAGTTCCTGGCCACCCTGGCCGCCGCGGCAGCATCCGGCACCGTGCCCACCGGATGGGCCCTGGCCAGCCACAGCGAAGACTGGAAATGGTTGCAGGGCAACTGGCAGGTCCGGCACCAACGCCTGAAGGAGCGGCTGGTGGGCGATACCCGCTGGGAAGCCTTCACCGGCTCCAGCGCGGTCTGGCTGACCCTGGGCGGGCTCGGCACCATCGATGACAACGTCATGGCGCTGCCTTCGGGCGCCTACAGGGGCCTGGGCGTGCGTGCGTTTGATCCGGTGTCTTCCCTGTGGTCGATCTGGTGGATCGATGGTCGCAACCCTGCCCATATCGAAGCGCCCGTGCGCGGCGTCTTCGAAGGCGATGGCGGCAGCTTCCGCGGTCGCGATGACTTCAAAGGGCGCCCCATCGAGGTCTGGTTCCGCTGGCATGACATCCATGGCGATGAGCCGTGGTGGGAACAGGCGTTCTCCGACGATGCCGGCGCGCACTGGGAAGTGAACTGGCGCAACTGGTTCCGGCGCACTGCTGCGGCCCCCTCTCCGCTTCCAAAGCGGCCGGATGCACCGGGTGATTTTGATTTCCTGGTGGGCCATTGGAACGTGCGCCATCGCCGCCTGCGCGCTCGGCTGGCAGGCAGTGATGCGTGGGACGCGTTCAATGGCACCCTGCACAACTGGCCGGTGCTGGGGGGATTCGGTAACGTGGGTGACAACCTGATGGACGTGCCGGGAGCACCGCTGCGCGGCATGGGCATCCGCGCCTGGAATGTGGCGGAGCAGCACTGGCTGAGCTGGTGGCTGGATGGCCGGGAGCCGACCCGGATCGGCGCGCCGCTGCGCGGTGGTTTCGAGGCTGGTGTCGGCCGCTTCTTCGGCGAGGACCAGCACGACGGACGGGCGATCCAGACGCGGGTGATCTGGTCACGCATTACCCCACGTTCGGCGCGCTGGGAACAGGCGGCCTCGGCCGATGGCGGACGCAGCTGGGAAACCAACTGGGTCAGCGACTTCGAGCGACAGGCATGAAGTCGCTGCTGGCGGTGATGCTGCTGGTCTCTGCATCGTCTCTCGTTTCGCCCTCAGAACGGCTGCAGATCATCGGCCCCGCCGAACGCTTTGCCCCCGGCATTGCATCCACACGGCATGACGAGATTCGACTGACCCTGAGCCCGGACGGAAAGACCGCGCTGTGGTTCAGCCGCAACCGGCCAGGCGGCCCGGGCGGGTATGACATCTGGATCTCGCACCGCGAAGGTGATCGCTGGCGGTCGGCCACGCCGGTGCCGTTCAACACGCCGGGGCGCGACTTCGATCCCGCATTTTCCGCAGATGGGCGCGTCGTGTATTTCTGCTCGGACCGCGCAGGCGGCCAGGGCGGCGACGATCTGTACCGGGTGAGCGTGGAACGCCACGGCCGCTTTGGGGAACCGGAGAATCTGGGGCCTGCGGTGAACAGTGCGGCCGACGAGTTCGCACCGATGCTCTCGCCGGACGGTCGCACACTGTTGTTCTCCAGCGATCGTGCGGGCGGTGCCGGCGGTCATGACCTCTATAGCGCCACGATGATTGGCGGCGTGGCGCAGCGGGCGCGGCCGCTGGCTGGCGGCATCAATACCACCGCGCAGGAATTCGATGCCACCTTCCTCGGCGATGGCCGCACGGTGGTGTTTGCCCGTGCCCTGGACTTCGGCAGTGCCCCGGTGCGCCAGTTGATCGCCTACGAGCATGCAGGCCGCTATGACGCGGGCCATGCATTGCCCTCGCCCATGAACGAGCCTGGCGGCGACAGCTACGGCGCAATGCTGGATGGTTCGCGCCGCGACACGCTCACCTACTCGGCGCGCCGCGCAGGCGGTGACAGTCTGGACCTGTACCGCGTCCGCTACCGGATGACGCAGCCTTGAAGGCAGGTGGTGTCGATTTCCAGCGCCCCGGTTCGTCGAGAGGATGAATACCCAAGGAGAAAATGCAGATGCCCTCCCATCAGTCCCTTGCATGCGCCTGCGGCCAGGTCCGCCTGGCCATCACCTGTCGCCCCATCGCCAGCGTCGAATGCTGCTGCGACAGCTGCCGCAGGGCCGGCACCCAGCTGCAGTCAATGCCTGGAGCGCCGCAGGTGCTGGGGCCACAGGGCCAGACGCATTTCGTAATGCAGCGCAAGGATCGCGTCCGCATCGAGGCGGGGCAATCCCTGCTGCACGCATTTCGGTTATCGAGCATGGGCGGAAGCCGCCGGGTCCTGGCGGGCTGCTGCAATACGCCGCTCTTCCTGGAATTCAGCGGTGGCCATTGGCTGAGCCTGTATGGCCTGCTGTGGCCGGCATCGGAAAGACCCGCCGTAGAGATGCGGACGATGGTCAGTGATCTTCCTGATCCGTCTGCCCTTCCGGACGATGTGCCGAACCTGAAGACCCGGTCGCTGCGGTTCTATGCCCGGCTGATGAAGGCCTGGATCGCCATGGGCTTCCGCAGCCCACGCATCGACGTCGCGGGAGATGCCCATGGCTGAGCGCGAACGGATCGAGATCGAAAGCATCACCACGCCCGGCCACTTCCAGCGCGTGGATCGTGCCAAGTACATGGCCATGCGCACGGCCCTGCTCCACGCCTTGCCCAGGCAACCTCCCGGGATGACGGTGGCGCAGGCGAAGCAGGCGCTGTTGCCGCACCTGCCCGCACCGCTGTTTCCGCAAGGAGCCACGGCGGGTTGGTGGTTGAAGGCCGTGCAGCTGGACCTGGAGGCCAAGGGGGTGATCGAGCGCATTCCAGGCACGCCGCTGCGCCTGTTCAAGCACGTCGCGGCCGGCTGATCAGCGCTGCGCCGGCAGTTCCAGCCGATGCTTGCGGCACAACCGATACACGGTCACCCGCGAGATCTGCATCTGCCGCGCGCATTCGGAGACGTTGTAGCCGGTCTGGCGCAGGGTCTGCAGCAGCACATCGCGCTCGGCCTGGCCGCGGGCATCGTGCAGCATCGGGCTCGGCAGCGCCTGCGCCGGCTCGCCCAGTTCCAGGTCACGTTCACTGATCAGCTCGCCTTCGGCCATGATCGCTGCCCGTTGCACCCGATTGAGCAGTTCACGCACGTTGCCGGGCCAGCTGAATCGACGCAGCGCCTGCAGCGCCGCCGGTGAGAAGCCGCGCGCTCGCACGCTGTGCCGTAGCCGGAAGCAGCGCAGGAAGTGTTCGGCCAGCAGCTGCACGTCGGCACCGCGCTCGCGCAGTGGCGGCATCAGCAGGCGCAGCACATTGAGCCGATAGTAGAGATCACTGCGGAACCGCCCCTGCGCCACCGCATGTTCCAGTTCTACGTGGGTGGCAGCCAGTACACGCACGTCGGCCCGCAGCGGCTGGCTGCTGCCGACACGCTCGAAGGTGCCTTCCTGCAGCACGCGCAGCAGGCTGGTCTGCGCCTCCGCCGGCAGGTCGCCCACCTCGTCGAGGAATACCGTACCGCCGTGTGCGGTTTCGAACACGCCGATCTGGCGCTTGTCGGCGCCGGTGAACGAGCCGCGCTCGTGGCCGAACAGCTCCGACTGCACCAGGTTCGCGGGGATGGCACCGCAATTGACCGCGATGAACGGCTTGCCTGCACGGCCGGACAACGCATGCAGTGCATGTGCCGCCAACTCCTTGCCGGTGCCGGTCTCGCCGGTGACCAGCACCGGCAGCTCGACCGGTGCGAACTTGTGCAGTACGGTGCGCACCGCATGCAGCGCAGGACTCTCGCCGATCAATGTGCGCGGCCCCTGCCCGCCGCACACCTCATTTGCTGGCGGATCATCCGCTTCGAACTGCTGGCGCATCGCAGCCACCAGGTCCTGCAGGCCGAAAGGCAGCGTGAACCGCGCAAGGCAGCGCTGCAGCAAGGGCAGCCAGGCCGCCGGCGTGGGCCCTGCGCCAGGTGGCAGCACTGCCAGCCACGGCAGATGCGCGTGCTGTTCGATCCATGGCGCCAGCAACTGCAGCGCGGGCATATCCAGATGGCGAAGATCCAGCACGGCGAGCAGCCGATCACGCCCGCGCAGGCCGATGGCCATCGCCGGATCGGGATGGATACGGCGCACGTACCAGCCCGCAGCCGCCAGCGCACTGCGTTCGTTCGCCTGCGGCTCGCCGAACCAGAGCACGCAGCGTGACGTTGAAGCCTCCGGGACCGCCGCCATGCTTCCCCCAGCATCCGGACACCGTCGGCGGACTGTCAGGCAATCTCCGGCGTGCCGCCCCCCGCCGGGACCTCTACGGCCACCGCGGCGGCCTTTGTTGGGCGGATCCTAGCGCTGCGCTAAACGGCGGCGCAATGAGCGGCGCGTCAAGAAAACACTGGCTGAAGCGGCGTCGTTACAGTCCGCGGCGGCACCTGTAACACCGGTGCGACAGTCGGGCGCCCGCCTTGCCCTGCGGCGCTTGGCGCTGCGCAATCCCAACATTTTTCCCACGCCGCTGTAACAGCCCGGCAGCAGCACCCTGCTCCGTCCAGCAGCTGCCGGTAGGCCGCACAGGCCTTCCGGGGTTGGCACGGTTGATGCGTGGTTCCGCCGCACCCATCGCGGGAGATCGGCATGGACGGCACCACCCTGTTTCGCGGCCTGGCCGCAGCACTGGCAGTGACCCTGCTGGCGATCGGCGCGGACGCCGCTGCATCCGGCGCCCGCCAGGGCGTGAAGGCACAACCGGGCGAGATTGTCCTGTTGCGGGACGTGTCTGCACGGCCGGCCTATCGCATGGCGCCCCCTGGCATGGCGCTGATCGCCGACCCGAAACCACAGCGCGAGATTGCCAGCGCGTTGGGCACCGGTGGCGCCTCGACCGGCATGGACGAACTGAGCGATGAGGACTATGCCGGCATGGGGGCCGGCCAGGCGGCCACCGCCGCGTCGCCGCGTGGCACGACGGTTGAACGGGTTACCCAGCAGGCCCTGGGCGGCACGCTGGGCCGCAGCAGTGACGGCATGGTCGGCAGCAGCCTCGGTGGCGCCCTGGGTGGCCCGCTCGGCGCGGTCGGCAACAGCACCCGCGGCATCGGCGATACCGTGCGCGGCGCGCTCGCTCAGTTCCCGTTGCAGGGCCCGGCCCCGGCAGGTGGCAAGTGAAGCGGGTACGTTGGCTGCTGGTCCTGTTCGCCACGCCGTTGATGGCGCAGGCCGACGACTACAGCGGCATGCTCGCCTACCTCGACGTGGCCCGCATCGACGGTCACGCCCTGGCGGGTGCAAACGGCGCCATCGCGGTGAACCAGGCGGCCGGCGACCTCAACCTGCAGGCCAACCTGCGTGGCATCGCCACGGGTGAACGTGCCGACGTGTCGATCGGCAACCGGCAACTGCAGGGCGGCAACCGCGTGCTGAGCGCACCACTTCACGCTACCGCCGTCATCGACGGCAACGCGCTGGCAGGCGCCAGTGGCATCGCATCCATCAACCAGGCCAGCGGCATCGCCAACACGACACTCAACGTCGTCAGCGCGACGCTGGCCCGACAGGGCATACGCGAAACCGACGATACGGCCTTGGCCGCCGAGGGTTCCGCGTTGGCAGGGGGGCGGGACGACGCCGGTCGCGGCGTCGCGACGGGCACCCGCAGCGCTGGTGTCACCAGCACGGCGCTGCGGGGATTCGACGGGGTCCTGCAACTCAATCAGATCGCGGGCAGCGGCAACGACACGGCCAATGTGCTGGGCCTGGTCGTGCAGGACCGCCCGTGACAACCACCCAACCGATGCACCACTGATGAGAGAGAGGGCACCATGAAAGCGACCGTCAAACGGACCATGCTCGCCATGGCGATTGCCACTGCCTCGACCGCCGCTGCGGCCAATGGCTGGGACAACCAGAACGCCAACGCGAACATCAACCACAACCACACCGTCAGCGAAACCCGCAACGACACCCACAACCATACCGACAACGACGTACGCAACCGCACCGTCAACGTCAACGTGCAGAAGCACAGCACCATCCAGGCCGACGAGCGCAAGGAAAAGAACAACCACGGCGTCGACGTGAACCTGGAGAAGGACCTGCGCCTCAGCACCGACGTCAATTTCTCCGGTGACCCCACCATCAGCGGCGACATCGACCTCGACTCGGCGGCCATCGCGGTGATCGACAACCGCCAGTCGATCAGCAACAACGCCACCAGCAACAGCCTGGTCACCAACAGTGCGTCCATCGGTGACAGCGTGGGTGCCGGTGCCTCCGGCAACCTGGGCTTCAACGTGGTATCGGGCGACAACAACGCCCAGGACAACGCCGCCTCGCTGTCCGCTGCCGATGCGTCCTTCAGCTTCGGCATGGCCGACGCCGAGGTGTTCGTCAACCAGGCCGGCTTCGGCAATGCCACCATGAACTCCGGCGTCACCAATGCCGCGGGTCTCAGTGGCAATGCCTTCGGCGGTGCGTCCGGCAACATCGGCGTGAACATCGCCTCGGGCAACAACAACGAGCAGAAGAACGCGCTCGCGGCCTCGGTAGCGACCACCGCAGTGGCGCAGTCGAGCATCAGTTCCAACCAGGTCTCCACCGGCAACACGGTCAGCAACGCCGGCTTCGTGCAGTCCTACACGGATACCGTGCAGGTCGGCATGCATGGCGGCGTCAGCGGCCTGACGCTGGGCTATGGCGCCGGCACCTACCGCGGCACCGGCAACGCCTACCAGATGGCCAACTACTACCTGGATACGTGGAACGGCGCACTGCCGCATCCGGGTGGCAACAGTACCGGCCACATCGACCTGGACAACGAGATCCAGAACGCCACGATGAACCCCAACCGGCCGGGGGTGGGCGGCCTGGGCTTCGATACGCGTGAAAGCGGCACCAGCCAGTTCGTCGAACTGGGCGTGGCCGATCTGTACGCCAGCCTGAGCGGCACGGTCAGCACCACGCGCTGGGTGAACGTCGATGCCACCAACACCTCGGCCTTGTCCGGCAGTGCCTTCTCCGGCGCCTCCGGCAACATCGGCGTGAACGTGGCGGCGGGCACCGGCAACCTGCAGGCCAACAGCCTGGCCCTGGCCGTAGCCCAGCCCAGCACCGGCGGTGGTGGCGGCAACGGCGAGTAAGCGCACCACCCCGGCCGTCCGCCAATGGCCGGGTTCCCGGGAGCCCCTGTCCCTCCTCCCCCTTGGGGCAGGGGCTCCCTCCTGCTGCTGGAGAGCACGATGAGCCGCTACCGCCTCTCGATATGCCTGCTGGCCTGCCTGCTGTTGCTGGGCAGCGCGTTGGCATGGGCGGGCGATGTCCGTTTCGCCGGCGTGCTGCCCAATGGCGCACTGCTGCAGCAGAAAGTGGAAAGCATGCAGGAACGGCGCTACCGCAACGTGGTGCGTCAGCACACCGACTACAGTTGCGGTGCCGCGGCCCTGGCGACCATCCTGCGCCATGCCTACCACCTCGATACCGACGAGGCTACGGCGATCGAAGGGATGATGGGGGTCTCCGATCCGGCGCTGGTGGCCGAGCGCGGCTTTTCGCTGCTCGACATCAAGCGCTACGTGGAATCGCTGGGCATGCGCGGGCGCGGCTATCGCATCGATGAGGCACGCCTGCGCACGCTTCGCGTTCCCGGTCTTGTCCTGATGGACGTGCGCGGCTTTCGCCACTTCGTGGTGCTCAAGCAGGTACGCGACGGCGTGGTCGAGGTGGCTGATCCCATCCTTGGCAACCGCAGCCTGGCGCTGCCTGAATTCCTCGCTGCGTGGCCATCGCGCGCCGTATTCGTGGTGATCGGCAGTGATTTCGATCGCAACACGGTCCTGCTGCAACCCAGCGAACGGCCCAGTGCGCGCGCGCTGTACGCGCGGCAGGGGCCTATCACCGATGCCGAACTGGTCGACTTCGGCTTCAGCCACGCCGACCTGTTCTGAAGGAGGCTCCGCCATGTTCCGCCACCCCCTGCTGATGGTCCTGCTGCTGGTGTGCCCCGCCCTGCCCCTGCAGGCGGCGGATGCTGCGCCCGGCCGCGGCCTGAAGGAAATCCCGGATCCCGAACTGAACCTGATGCGGGGCCGCTACACCGTGGGCGGCAATACCGTGGCCTGGTTCGGGGTGACGATGGTCTCGCAGTGGCAGGCCGGCAACGGAACGGTGCTGCAGGGGGCGTTGACCCTGGGCATGGACTTCCGTGGCGGCGGCAGCCCGAAACTGAGCTTCCAGCCCAGCGTGCACGTGACCGCCGCAGATGCGCCGCTGCCGGAGACGCAGGGGCGCCACATCGACAGCAGTGGCCTGGCCAATGCCAGCGGCCTGGTGCAGAGCGTGCAGGTGGCCGGCGATGGCAACGTCGCCCGCAATGCGACCACGCTGGTGGTCCGCAATGGCGCGGTGCCGGCCCTGTCGGGTGACGGTGCGCATTCGCTCAGTGCGCAGGATGCAGGCCTCTCGGCCTCTGCGGTGCTGGACGGCAACCAGGCACGCCTGCTGTTGCAGGTGGATGGCCAGGGCCTGGTCCAGCAATGGATACGCAACGGCAGCGTCGGCCAGGGCATCGCCCTGAACGGTGACGGCCAGATCGCCAGCAACCAGCTGCGGCTGGAGCTGGTGCGGGATACCGCGGGCGGCAACCTGCCGTTGAGCCAGAACGTGGCCCAGGCGATTGCGATGAACCGCGGCATGGGGCCGGGCCGGTAGCACCACGGCACGGCGTTGGGGGAAGCGTTCCACAACGCAGGACACGAACATGCACACCCTGATGAGGATCACCCCGTTGGCGCTGGCGGCGCTGGCGGGCACCGCCTTCGCCGCGCCACCCGCGGCGGACGATGGCGCCGACGTGCAGGCACTGGCCAACCAGCTGGAGCAGCTGAAATCCAACTACGCACAGGAAGTGCGGCGACTACGCGAACTGGACATGCAGGTGCAGGCCATGCAGGCGCGGCTGAGTGGGAAGATTGGCCCGATGGCCCCATCTACGGCTACGGCTACGGCAGTCGAGCATGGCTCGACTCTACAATCTTCGCCGGGTGGCGAGGGCTACGCCAGTACCGCCGCCGAGGCGCAGCAGGCGAAGCAGGAATCGCGGCGCAGCGTGGATGACGTGAAGCAGCAGCAATCGGCGCTGTTCTCGCGCCGCTTCACCGTCGAGAACAGCCTCACCTACGCCCGTTACGACCGCAAGCAGCTCACCCTCAATGGCTTCCTCGCACTGGATGCGATCTTCCTCGGCAACATCGCCATCGAGAACGTCGAATCCGATTCGCTCACCTACAATCTGGCCGCCCGCTGGGGCGTCAGCCCGAACCTGACCCTCAATCTGGACGTGCCCTACCTGGCGCGGCGCACCGTCTACCAGAAGGGTGGCGCCGGCGGTGCGGCGGCCGCGATCGCGCAGGAAGAAACCAATGGCAACGGCCTGGGCGATATTGGCCTGAGCGCGAATTACCGCTTGTTCGGCGAGCGCGGTTGGCGCCCGGAGACCGTGCTCACCGCCGGCGTGACCGCTCCCACCGGGCGCGCACCTTACGGCCTGGACTGGAAGGTGATCGAACGCGACGACGATGACTACATCCGCTTCGCCGTGCCCAAGGAGCAACCCACCGGCAATGGCGTGTGGCAGGCCAACGTGGGCCTGTCGATGGTCAAGACCGCCGATCCGGCGATCCTGTTCGCCAACCTGGGCTACGTGCATTCGTTCCCGCGTGGCTTCAGTGACATCGACAGCAACCCCGACACGGTCAACCCGGGTGACGTGAAGCTGGGCGGCTCGGTCTACTTCGGCGCCGGCGTGGCCTTTGCGTTCAACGAGCGCACCAGCCTCAGCCTGTCCTTCAGCGACCGCATCAGCGCCCGCGCCTCCACCCGTTTCCAGGGCGGCAAGTGGATGAAGGTGATCGGCAGCGACGCCAACGCGGCGTCACTGAATCTGGGCGTGACCTATGCGCTCAACCAGCACACCACGCTGGTCACCCTGCTCGGTATCGGGCTGACCCCGGATGCACCGGACTTCACCCTGGCATTCAAGATTCCGTACATGCTCTGACCCGCCCGATCCGGCGACGACGTGGCCGCTGCCCGTCGTCGCCCAATCGCGGCACCCCTGTGCAGGCCCTGTGTGTGCTCCCGGGCAACCCGCCAGCGCTGGCGATGACGGCGTTGATCATCAGTTCCGCCGTATTCACGCCGCACCTTCACGGTGATCCGCCCGCATTCTCCGTCGATTCCGCCAATCCGGCGGCGACGCCATTTCCTACTCTGGCCCCACGGTGAAGCCCAGGCCGCTGCAGGCAACGCACCGTGAGACTGGATACCACGCACTTCCACCCTTTCGCAGGAGCAGGACATGGCATTTCCAACCGCGGTAAACGACCAGATCACCGATTCGGTCACCCAGGCCAACACCAAGGTGCTGGGCGACGCGCCCGCCGTGGCGGTGGGCAATCTCTACCAGGCCACCGCACAGGCGCTGGCCAATGCCGCCCACAACGCCACCAACGCGCAGCAGCAGTCCTACGTGACCGCGCAGTCGGCCACCACCATGGGCGTGGCCACGCTGTACTCGATCGATACCGCCACCACAGCGGTAGCGAGCAAGGAGATCCTCAGCACCCGCGTCCGCGGCCTGGGTTCCTGATCCGTCGTTCCGTAGCTGACCCGCCAACCCCAAGGAGATCGATATGGCATTCCCGACCGCTGTAAACGACCAGATCACCGATTCAGTCACCCAGGCCAACACCAAGGTGCTGGGCGACGCGCCCGCCGTGGCCATGGGCAATCTGTACCAGGCCACTGCACAGGCGCTGGCCAACGCCGCCCACAACGCCACCAATGCACAGCAGCAGTCCTATGTGACGGCGCAGGCGGCCACCACCATGGGCGTGGCCACGCTGTACTCGATCGACACCGCCACCACCGGCGTGGCCACCAAGCAGATCCTCGGCGCGTGATGCGCCGGCAGGCAAGGAGCTGAGCCATGGCATTTCCCACGGCCGTCAACGACCAGATCACCGACTCGGTCAGCCAGGCCAACCTGCAGGTGCTGGGCGTGGCGCCTGCCACGGCAATGGGCACGCTGTACCAGGCCACCGCGCAGGCGCTGGCCAATGCCGCCCACAACGCGACGCTCGCCCAGCAGCAGATGTATGTCACGGCCCAGGCCGCGACCACGATGGGCGTTGCGCTGCTCTACGCCGTCGATACCGGCGCCACCGGCGCCGCCACCCGGAAGATTCTCGGCTGAATCCATTGAGTGCCGGCAATCTCCGATCCTGTAGTGCTGTCCATCCTAGGAGCTTCCACCATGGCATTTCCCACCGCCGTCAACAGCCAGATCACCGATTCGGTCTCGCAGGTCAACACCAAGGTGCTTGGTGATGCGCCGGCCATCGCAATGGGCAACCTGTTCGTGGCCACCAGCCAGGCGCTGTCCAACGCCGCGCACAACGCCACCAACAACCAGCAGCAGTCCTACGTGACCATGCAGGCGTCGACCACCCAGGGGGTGTCCACGCTGTATGCGATCGACACCGCCTCCAACGGCGTGGCCACCCGCGAAATCCTGGGCCTGCGCTGACGTGTCGGCCCGGCGTGACGCCAACCACCGCGCCCCCGCTCAGGGCGGCGTCACGTCGGGCCCCTGATCGATGGCCGCATCGCCCGCCACCGGCTACCTGCTGGCTGCAACCAGTACCGGTTCCGGGCTGGCGATCGCCCTCGCCCCCTCGTTCGCGATGTCCGCCACCTACCTGGCGATGGCCGACAGCCTAGGCCTGGCCATGCAGAACGCGGTGGCCAACCAGCAACGCGGCCAGGTGACCGCCGGCGCAAGCCTGGCCCAGGTCCTGGCCCTGATCATCCAGAAGGGAGCCGTTCCGTCATGAGCAGTGAGAACACCGTCAACAGCCAGATCGTCGACAGCGTCAGTGCTGCATCGACCCTGCTGGTGGCCCAGGGGCCGGCGCAGTCCTTCAGCATGCTGGACATGGTGATGCTGGAGACGCTGGGCACGGCCATGCACAACGCCGTCGCGCGCCAGCAGGGTGCGGGCATGGTCAGCAACGCAGCGGTGACCGCCACCTGCGCGAAGATGATCAATGCCCCCTGGCCGGTGCCGCCGCCCGCGCCGGAACCCCCTCCGCCGCCACCGCCGCAGGTCATCCCCCTGCCCGGCCCGGTGCCGGCGCCGCCTTCGCCTGCGGCAGTGATCGCCGCGGCCACCGCAGAAGGAAAGACCGCCATCAGCGTCCTGCAGGCACAGACCCACGGTGCCACTGCCGACGCTGCGGCCGCTACCAGCAGCCTGCATGCGCTCGAAACGCTCGCAGGCAATGCGGCAGCGCCCGCGCCCGGTCCTGCGCCCGACCCCACGCCCGGTCCGGATCCGGCCGCAGGTCCCGCCCAGGATCCCGCGCCAGACTCCGCCTCCCCTTCCCCGGCAGACGACCCTGACGCCGGGGCCTGACACCGCGCAGGCCGCCTGCGGCCCCGCCCGCCCATCAAGGAGCCCGTATGGACCCGAGCAACGTCAACGCCCAGGTCATCGATGTGATCAACCAGGTGCAGACGGCCACCATGTCCGCGACCGTGGTGAAGACCAGTGGCGCCGGCAAGGCCTACCAGTCGGTGGCCCAGTCTGCGGCGATCGCCGTGCAGGATGCCGCCGACGCCCTGCGCAATGTCTCAACCATCGCGACCACCGCAGCCGGCGTGGCCATGGCCCAGTACCTGGCGACGGGGGACGAAAAGTATGCGAGGGTGCTCACGCAGGCGCAGACCATGATGCAGGGGGCCACCGACGACTTCACCCGGGTCGGCAGTGCCGCTGCGACCGTCCTCAAGGATTTTCCGGCCCAGTGAGGCCGCCAGGAGAGCCACGCATGAGCGTTTTCATTGCCGGTCGTTCCATCCCCCAGGCCAACCTGATCAGTCAATCCTGCAGGCATGTCCTTCAGTTCATCGACGGCGGCGAGCACTGGCTGAAGTGGGCCATGGAATCACATGAGCACCGTTACGCCTTCGCCGACGAGGGCGCGATGCTTGATGGTGTGCAGCAGGGCCTGCATGGTTCACGCATGACCTGGTTGCCGCGCATCGGCCTGCAGATCGGCCCGATCAAGCTGCTCAGCCTCGGTAGCAGCGATCTCAGTGCTTTGCGCCACATGGAGTTTGACGAAGAGACACGCCTGTCGCACAGCGAGGCACAGGGCGTACTGGCAAGGCACCGGCTGCTGACCAATACCGAACTCGGTGCGTTCCGGCCCTTCCTGGCCTCGATCGGCGCAGCCGATGCGCCCCTGCTGCAGCAGCTGGATTTCCGTGAATCGGTGGCGCTCCACCACCTGGCCGGTGAGGTGGGAATGTCCAGCGCAGGGCGCGATGATCTGGCCGACGCCGCCCGCTTCGCGCTGCTGCACGCGCGCCGGCCCATCGAGTTCGCCGACTATTTCCGTTTCTACCAGCACGTGAGCGCAGGAGGCGGAAGCAGCGAGCAACGAATGAGTCGTGCCACCCGCGCGTTGCAACAGCTGCTGCCTATGCTGTTCGACTTCCTGGACGGGCCGCAGCTGCCACAGCTGCCGTCGCCGGAGCAGGTGCGCGAGGCGATTGCCGCAAGCCTGGCCGCGAGTCGGCAGATCGGTTATGCACGCATCTCACTGGCCGCCCAGCAGATGGCATTGTGCTTCGACAACAGCCCCGACCTGCTGCGGGATGACCACGGCCTGCGCGAAGCCGCGCAGTGGCAGCTGCGCGATGCGCAGGAATTCCTCAACGAACACCCGGTCTCCCGTGGCCAGCTCGGGCAGGATGGTGCCAGCGTGCAGTTCGCGGTCGATGGCTCCAGAGGGCAGGCGCTGATACAGGTGGAGGACAATGTGATCACCCTGCAGGACTACCGCCGCTCCCGTCACTACCTGGGCGATGAAGCGCAGGTGGGCTACCAGGCGGGTACGGTGTGAACCCGCCTCCAGCGCCGGGAAGCGATGGCGTGCAGGCAGCAACGGAGGCGCTCGCCTCGGCAGCCGGCGCGGCCGTTGCTGCCGGACGCCTGGCGGCCCGGCAACAGGCGCAGAAGATCCTGGCCGATGCCCAGGCGGCATTGCGCCATATCCTGGGGGAACGTGACGACGGTGTTCCCCCCTCATCCCCAGCAGGAGCACCGACGATGACCTTCCCGACCCCGCTTCCCGGCATGCCCACCCCCGCCTATCCGGCGGGAAAAACCCCGATGGAGATCGCCCAGGAACTCGCGGACGCCGCCATGGCCGCCAGTGAAAAGGGCATCTGCGCCGCGATGGAGGTTTCGCAACGCGCGGTCGAGGCCGCCAACCAGGCTGCCCGCCGTGCGGACGAAGCCGCCGAACTGGCCGTCCAGCGCGCTGCTGAAGCCAACGCGCGCTAACGCCTGGCCTGCCACCCCAACGCCCCGGGCAGGCCCGCGCCTGCACCGGGGCGATTTTTTTACTGGTCCGCCGTTCGCCGGTAGCTGCGCGGGCTGACCCCCACCGCACGCCGGAAGCTCTTTTCGAAGTGGCTCAGGTCACCGAAGCCAACCTGCAGTGCGACATCGGTAATGCGCAGGCGTTGCCCATCGCGCAGCAGCCGCTTGGCATGCTCGATGCGCAGTTGCTGCAGCAGCAGCTTGAAGGTCGTGCCCAGCTCGCTGCGGAACAGGAAGCCGAGGTGCGACTGGCTCACATGGGCCTGGCGAGCGAGGTCGCCCAGGGTGAGCGGCTCCGCAGCATGGTCCTTCAGATAGGCCAGGGCGCGTTTCAGGCCGTCATGCAGGCCTTCATGTGCCACTGCCGCCGCCGCAGTGGTGACATCGCGCCCGGCGTCGTGCGTTTCCAGCGTGTCCATGCCGGCCTCGGCCCCTTCGTCAGCGTAGAAGGAATCATCGGCGGCCATCAACCCGGGGGCATGCCGCAGCACATCCTCACGGCGGATGCTCCGGCCGCCGGTCATCACTGCCAGGCGAACCACCACACGCTCCATCTCCAGGAGGTTGCCCGGCCAATCATGGCTGCGCAGCGTCTGCAGTACGTCCTCGCTGATTACCTGCGGATTGAAGCCGTGCATCTGCAGCGAGCGCGCAACCAGTGCGCCGATGTCCTCGGTTCGCTCGCGCAGCGGCGGAACATCCACTGTCAGGAACTCGAGGCCAGCCAGCAGCGCCCGCGAGAACAACCGGTCGCGCACGCGCTGCTCCAGATCGGCGCTGGTGGACGCGATCACCCGGATGGCCTGTGCCGCACCCGCTTCGCCCGATGCAGGCTGCAGGCCACGGATGCAATGCGAGAGCTGCCCCTGCAGCGCCACCGGCAACTCGTCGACTTCGTGGAAGTACAGGGTGCCGCCACGCGCGTGACGGAACCAGTCCGAGGGTTCCTCCTGGGGATGGGCGCAGTTCACCTCGATGAAGGGCCCCCGCCGCAGCGGACTGCCGCTGTGCAGTGCGGCGGCCAGTTCCATCTTCTCGGTACCGAACTCGCCGCGCAGCAGCACCGGCAGTGAACTGGCGGCAGCGCGCTCGATGAATTCCTCCAGCCGCTTCAGCGCATCGCAGGTACCCACCAGCAGCAACGGCCGGCTCAGCGCCTGCTCGGCCCACGCCTGTGCTTCGTATCGCTTGATCAGGTGCGCGCAGCGATGCGCGAATGCTTCACCCAGTGCCAGCGCACTGCTGTCCAGCCGCCCCGCCTGCGTTTCCAGCTGCAGCTCGCCCAGCACTTCACCGGCATAGCGGATCGGCAGACGCTGGCTGGCGCCGGTTCCTTGGTCCGCGTCCGCCACCGGGGTCCCGTCCGGATGGCCTGCACCGGAACCGCGCAGATGGACGCGGCCGCCTCGCACTGCATGGTGTTGCGAAAACTCCTTCACGAACGCGCCCAACAGGTCGGGCAAGGACCGGTGGGGTCGATAGGCGCGCTGCAACATCTCACTGACTTGCCTGTGCATTGAAACTCCCCTTTCGAATGGCAACCCGCTGCCGTTGCAGCGGGCGATCGCGCAATGGGTACCGTGCGGCTTCACTGCGTGATGCTGCGACGCCTCCGCCGCGCCTCGCGCCAGCCACAGCACACGCAGGTGAACGTGCACACTGTCCGCCCCCATGCCCCCAGGGGGTTGCCGTCGGTAGGTCGACGATGCGGACGTCGGACGGATCCCGGTTCCCCGCGCGCAGACACGCGCATTCGCCTCCGGGATTATCGAAAGCGAGTTTCATGAAAATCGTGATGATAATCACGTGAATATCCGGGATTATCTTTCCCTGCGATGCAGCGCAGGGCGTGGTGAACTGCATCTGCTGCGCGCAACCTGCCCTTCGCCGATCTGCGGCATGATGGGCGCCTTGCCATGATCGGGAACCTGCCATGCCATTGGGATTCATCGGCCTGGGCGTGATGGGCACGCCGATGGCGGGCCACCTCGCGCGGGCCGGGCACACCGTGCTGGGCTGGTCCCGCTCCGGTCGCAACCACGAAGCGGCACGCATCGCCGGCGTACAGCCCGTCACGCAACTGCAGGATGTGTTCTCTGCATGCCGCACCCTCGTTCTCATGCTGGCCAACGACGAGGCCATCGACAGCGTGCTGGGGCGGAACACGGCGACCTTCCCTGCCCGCGTTCACGGCCGCCTGGTGATCAACATGGGCACCAGCTCGGCGGCGTATTCGCAGGCGCTGGGCGAACAGATCCGCGTGGCGGGTGGACGTTACGTGGAGGCACCGGTCTCCGGCTCGCGGGTGCAGGCGGAATCGGCGCAACTGGTCATCATGCTGGCCGGCGAGGATGCCGACGTTGCGGAGGCCTCGCCCCTGCTTGCGCCGCTGGGCCGGCAATGCATTGCGTGCGGCCAGGTGCCAGCGGCGTTGCGCATGAAACTGGCGGTCAACCTGTACCTGATCACGCTGGTCACCGCACTGGGCGAGGCCGTGCACTTCGCTGAGATCCACGGCATTTCCCTGGCGCGCTTCGCCGAAGTGCTCAACGCCGGGCCGATGGCCAGCGAGGTATCGCGGATCAAGCTCGACAAGATGATCGGCGAGGACTTCGCCGTCCAGGCCTCGATCACCGATGTCCTGAAGAACAGCGGCCTGGTAGCCGATGCCGCGCGGGAGGCGGGCATGCACGCCCCCCTGATCGAGGCCAGCGATGCACTGTTCGCGCGGGCGCAGCAGATGGGGCTGGGCGGGCTGGACATGGCGGCTGTACTGCAGGCGATCCGGGGCTGCCCGCCGGCCACCGGCGGGGCCTGATCCGGATTCATCTTCCGGCACCACAGTGGTCCCTGCCCGCTGCTATATTCAGTCCAGCTCGGCAGGCATGGTGCCTGCCCTCGAATCACAGGGAGTTGGACATGGGTCTGGTACAGGCGGTGAAGGGTGCGGTCGGTGGTGTGCTGGCCGACCAGTGGAAGGACTTCTACACCGTGCCGACAGGCCTGCCCTCGACGGCGGCCCTGTTCGCGGCGGTGCCGCAGGGCACCAACGCCGGCCGCGGCTCCAACACCAGCGGCTCGTCCAACATCATCACCAACGGCTCGAAGATCATCGTGCCGGAGGGCTACGGCCTGCTGCTGTTCCAGGACGGCGCGATCACCGCATTCGTCGCCGAACCGGGTGGCTACGAGTGGCGCTCGGACGATCTGAACTCGCAGTCGATCTTCGCCGGTGACGGCCTGGTCAGCACCTTCATCAAGCAGAGCTGGGAGCGCTTCAAGTTCGGCGGCCAACCGGGCTCGCAGCAGGCGGCCTACTTCGTCTCGCTGAAGGAGCTGCCGGACAACCGCTTCGGTACCCAGTCGGAAATCTACTGGGACGACGGCTTCCTCAACACCCAGGTGGGTGCGGTCACGCGTGGTTCGTACACGCTGAAGATCGTCGACCCGATCCTGTTCGTGAAGAACTTCGTGCCGGCCAGCTATCTGCGTCCTGGCCAGGTGTTCGACTTCACCGACCTGGACAACGCCGCCGCCAGCCAGCTGTTCAATGAAGTGGTCGGTTCGCTGGCCCCGGCCTTCAGCCTGTATACGAACGACCCGGGCAAGGGCAACCGCATCACCAAGCTGCAGCAGGACTCGCTGGGCTTCGCGCAGAGCCTGTCGGCCGCCGTCGAACAGGGTTACCAGTGGAAGTCGGACCGTGGCCTGGCCATCGTCAAGACCGCCATCGTCTCGATCGAGTACGACGCCAATACCCGCGAACTGCTGAAGACCGTGCAGCGCGCCGATGCGCTGTCGGGTTCGCGCGGCAATTCCAACCTGCAGGCCAGTGTCGCCCAGGGCATCCAGTCGGCCGGCGAGAACGGCGGAGCGGCTGGCCTGGTCGGCGTCGGCATGGCCTCTGGCATGTTCGGTGTGGGTGGCATGCAGCAGCCGGTCACCCCGGCCGCGGATGACCCGGTGGCCAAGCTGAAGAAGGCCAAGGAAATGCTGGACCTGGGCCTGATCACCCAGGGCGACTATGACGCCCTGAAAGCCAAGGCACTGGGCCTGTAACAGCAGGACGCACAACGAACATGTCCGATCCCCGAAACGGCCCACCGCCGCTGCCCGGATCCGCGCCCGCGACGCCGCCGCCCTTGCCGGCGGCGTCGTTGGATGGGCCCGGTTCGCCGCAGGACGTCCCTCCCCTGCCCGGCAGCTTCCCGCTGGATACCTCGAAACTGCCGCAGGCCATCCGTGATGAAGTGGAAGCGCCCGATCCTGTGGCCATCGATACGTCGGCCAGCGAGCTGAAGGACGGCCTCAACCGCTGCCCGAAGTGCGGCGCCACCGACATCCGGCCCAAGGCCGGTACCGACATCCTGGTCTGCCTGTATTGCCGTCACGAATGGCATGGCGCACGCGTGGAGGAGGAATTCGGGCTGGGTGAGGCCATCGACCAGCTGCGTGGCACGGTCATCGCCTCCGGCGCACGCGACATCGACGCCGACACCTCGGCACTGATGACGTTCAAGTGCACCGGCTGCGGCGCCGAAGTCACGGTCAACACCGAGAGTACGATGACGGCGCGCTGCCACTGGTGCCGCCATGTATTCGGCGTCAACGAGCAGATCGCCAACGGCGCGGTGCCCGATGCGGTGCTGCCCTTCCATATCAGGAAGGACGATGCGGTCGCGCGCATCCGCCAGTTCGTCGACAAGCGCCGCATGTTCGCGCTGAAAGCGTTCAAGGACCAGTTCACCCCGGAAAACGTGGTGGGCGTGTTCCTGCCCTACATGATCGTCGACAGTAATGTCAGCGCGGCCGTGGCCGGCAAGGGCGAGATCAAGACGCGCGAGTACACCGTCGGCAGCGAGAAGAACAAGCGCACCCTGTACGACGCCGATGTCTACCAGATCGAACGCCAGGTGGATTTCACCGTCGATGACCTGCCGCTGGAATCCTCGGCAGAGCGCGGCAACCTGGATACCCGCGCCAACACCAACAACATCATCAACACCATCCTGCCGTTCGATACCAAGAACGCGGTGAAGTGGAACGCCTCGTACCTGGCCGGCTTCACCTCTGAGAAGCGCAACCTGGACGTGGAGAAGCTGCGGCCGCGGCTGGAAGACCAGCTGCTGTCGATCGCCCGCTCGCAGGTGGAAGGTTCGGTGAAGCGCTACAACCGTGGCGTGCGCTGGGAACAGGAACAGCTGGAGGTGCATGGCACCCGCTGGGTGTCGATGTACCTGCCGGTGTGGTTGTATTCGTACCACCAGCCCGGCAGGAACGGCGGCATGCTGCACTACATCGCGGTAAACGGCCGTACCGGCGAAACCATGGGCAGCGTGCCCGTGCAGCAATGGAAGATGCTGCTGGCGGCACTGGCCACCGGCACCGTCATTGAAGCCCTCGCAATTGCCTTCCTGGTGGCATCGACATGAGTGACGACAGTGGCCTCTGGCTGTTGGCGGCAGGCCCAGCCGGCGCAACCGCGCTGTACTGGGCGCTGTACCGCTATTACCGCAACACCGACAAATCGCATTCCTTCGAGCACGAGACCGAGATCGAGGCCAAGCCAGTCACCGGCTCGGACCAGCAGGTGGGCCGGGTTACCGGCACCGAGGAGAAGCGTATCCGCGGTGACAATGTGTACGAGTACCGGAAACGGGTGGTGCGGGTGAAGCCCGACCAGTAGTGCCAGGCCATGCCTGGCTGCGGGTAGTGCCGGCCGCTGGCCGGCATTCCCTCGGTCTCTGGACGTCAAAGGGAAGCCGGCCAGCGGCCGGCACTACCCTCAGCCCGCCTGCCCCAGCCGCACCTTCAGCTGCTGGATCTCCTGCTCGCTGACCCCGATCGACTTCAGGTACCCTTCCGCACCACCGTACTGGCTGTGCAGCGCCGCCAGGAACTGTTCCATGTTGTCCGGTGCGGTACCGGACATGCCAGCCACTTTGCGGGCGATCTCGGGGTTCTGCTTGATCAGCGCCATGATCTGCGCGTTCATCGCGCTGTCCTTCGGCTGCCCTTCCAGGTAATGCGCGGAGATCGCGTAGTTATGCACGATCTCGGCCTTCGGCACGCCCGCCAGGTCCAGCAGCAGGCCGGCGATGATGCCGGTGCGGTCCTTGCCGGCCGTGCAATGGAACAGCACGGCGCCATCCTGCTGCGCGGCGATGCGCTGGAACACTTGCTTGAACTGCGGCTGGCTGTGGCCCAGCCACTGCACGTAGGCTTCGCCCAGCGAATCGGGGAAGCTGCTCATCATCTTCTGCAGGTCCATCTTCTCGGTGCCCATCAGCGAGATGCGCTGGTAGTCGAAGCGATCATCCCTGGCCAGCAGGTCCGGCGACTGTGCTTCCTCATCGGCGGTGCGCAGGTCGATGTCCAGCTTCACGCCTGCAGCGGCCAGGGCATCACGGTCGGCATCGGTGAGGCGGCCGAGGTCGGCTGTGCGCACGAACGCATCGGCCGGAATCGGACCGTGGCGGCCCTGCAGGCCTGCGAAGGTACGCACGTTCCAGGCCCCCTGCAGCGGGATCACCCGCTGCGCATCGGCAGCCACCGGCGTCACGTTGGCTACGGCCGTCGGCTTCGCGGCGACGGCCTGCGGTGCATCGGCCGCAACGGCGGTCACTGCCAGCGGCAGGCTGAGCATCAGGGCCAGGGCAAGTTCGGTAGAGCGGTGCTTCATGAGGTTCTCCGTTCGAATCAGAAGTTGACGGCCACATCCAGGCCGAAGGTACGCGGATCGTTGAAGATGCCGGTCTGGCCCAACGCCGGGCTGTTGAGCTTGTAGAACAGGTGCTGCTCATCCAGCAGGTTGCGTGCCCACAGCGAGAACGACATGGTGGTGCCGGTGCTGTTGACCGGAACATCCACCAGCGCCACCCGTGCATTCACCACGTACGAGCTGTCAGTCAGCATCTGGTCGTACTCGCTGGTGTAGTAGCCATCAGACCAGTTGCCGTCCACATGGAATTTCAGCGCCGAGAAGTTGGCGAATGGCACCAGATAGTCGACCGACAGGCTGCCCGCGTTCTTCGGGGCCAGCAGCGGCTGCACGGTCACCTGCACCCCAGCGCCGAACGGGTCGGTCGCGGTCTGCGCATCGATCTTCGTGTAAGCGTAGTTGAGGCCGAGCGTGAGGTTGTCGATCGGCATCACATTGAACTCCAGCTCCGCGCCGCGCGACTTGCCATCGCTCAGCGCATTGGTGGTGACCATCGTGGTGCGGGTTTCGCCGCTGTTCGGATCGAACGGCAGCGAGAAATCCATCTGCTTGTGCGCGATGGTCGAATCGAACACGGCCAGGTTCAGGCGCGCACGGTTGTCCCAGAACTGCGATTTGACGCCCAGCTCATAGGCGGTCACTTCTTCCGGACCGAACGCGGTGTAGTTGGTCGAACGCGAATTGGCACCGCCGGCCTTGAAGCCGGTGCTGTATCTGGCATAGACCATTGCGTGCTCGCCGAGGTCGTAGGCGATGTTGACCATCGGGTCGAAGCGGCTCCAGCGGTCCTTGAAGGCGAGATTCGTCGCCGCGCCGTTGACGATGTACAGGCTGCCCTTCTTGTCATCGCGGGTGTAGCGGCCGCCGGCAGTCAGGTGCAGGCGCTGCAGTGCTTCCGGCGTCCAGGTGGCCTGGCCGAACACGCCCAGGCTGTCGGTCCATGCCTTGCTGGCGCGATCGATGCGCACGCGGGAAAGATCCAGCGGATTGGTTGCCGGGTTCACCGTGTAGCTGTTGCTACCCGGCCCCCACACCAGCATGTTCGGGGTCTGCGCATTGTCACCGGCGGTTTCGTGGTAGTAGAACGCGCCGCCGAGGAACTGCACCTGCGAGGTGTTGCCGATCAGCTGGAACTCCTGGCTGTACTGGTGCTGGTAGACCTGCGCCAGGCTGTAACGCCCGAACGGCGTGCCGGCGCCACCATAGGCCGAAATCGCATCGACCAGGCCCATGTCGAACTGGCCTTGAGTCAGTTCGCGGTAGGAACTGATCGACTTCAGCTCCAGGTTGTCATTCAGCGTCCACGACAGGTTCAACAGATGGCCACTGGTGCGGCCGATGTTGTCTTCCTGCGGTCCACCGAGGATGGCGCTGTCGCGGCGGTCCAGGCTGGCACCCGCCTTCTGCAGCGGGCTGAGGTAGGCGCCCGGCACCAGCACCTGGGTGTGGTACGGCGTAGTGGCGTCGTAGGAACGGTCGAACGCGTACAACAGCGAGAAATCATCGCTCGGCTGCCACAGCGCACTCAGGCGTGCACCACGCTTGTCGTAGCTGTTGAAGTCGCGCTCACCACGCATCGGGTTGTCGGTGGTGCCACCGCGCTTGGCCTGCACGGCGTCGATCTTGAAGCTGACATCGCCCACCTTGGGCAGGTCCAGGTGCAGCGCACTGTTGTAGCCGCTGAAATTGGACACGCCGGCGCTGACGCTGCCGCCAAATTCACCAGTGGGCGCCTTGGTCACGATGCTCACCGCGCCGCCTTCTGTATTGCGGCCGAACAGCGTACCCTGCGGGCCCTTCAACACTTCGATGCGCTCCACGTCGTAGAGCATGTTGCCCAGGCCCTGTGCGCGGCCCATGAACACCCCATCGACGTAGATGCCGACGCCGGCATCGCGGGCCGGCTGGTTGGCGTCGCCGGAAGCGCCGATGCCGCGGATGCCGATGTTCAGCGCCGAACTGCGGGTAGCGAATGGCGTGACCCGCAGCGATGGGATGGAGCCATCGGACAGGCTGCCCAGCGAAATCGCGCTGCGGTCCTTCAGCGCTTCGGCATCGACCACCGATACCGAGATCGGGGTCTCCTGCAGGTTGGTGGCGCGTTTCTGCGCAGTCACCATCACCTGGTCGAGGGCGACCACGCTGCGCGCGGCATCGGCGGAAGTGGCAGCGTCGGCGCTGGGCGTGTCTTCGGCATGGGCCAGCGCCGGCAGAGCGGCGGCAATGGCGAGGGTTTGCAGCGGGCGGTGCAACAGTGCGTGGCGCATCGGACTCATTCGCGGAAGGAGAAGGCCGGCGCAGTCTGGGAGGCGGGAATTACAAATGAATGACCGTTCATTCACACCTTTTGTGACGTACTATCCCGCCTCTGGACGCCCCGACCTGACGCAATGACGCCGAAAACCGCCGTAGCCGCACCCGCTGATGCCCCCGCCGCCGCCCATGCCGAAGCCCAGCGCCGGCGCATCCTCGATGCCGCCCAGAAGTGCTTCATCACCCGCGGTTTCCATGCCGGCTCCATCGGCGATATCGCTGCAGAGGCCGAGATCAGCCAGGGGCTGATGTACCGCTATTTCGCCAACAAGCGCGCCCTGATCCTGGCCCTGATCGAGCGCCAGCTGCGCCATGACCAGGCCTCGATCAGCGAGATGCCGGCAGCATCGGACCTGGTGGACGGGCTGCTGGAGTGCTACCAGCAATGGGCACGCGGCGAGGTGCTGCCGATCCATGGCAATGCCATCGCCAGCGTGGCGCTGTATGCGGAGATCAATGCCGAGGCGCATCGCGACCCGGTGCTGGCCGGGGTGCTGCGTACCCATGACAAGCAGACCAGCTCAGCCATCCATGCCTGGCTGCGCCAGCGCGATGTCGATCAGGGCCGGATCGTGGACGAAGAGCAGATTGCCGGCCGGACCCTGCTGCTGCGGCTGCTGGTGGAAGGCCTGGCGATGCGTGCGGTACGCGACCCGGACCTGCCGCCGGAACGGGTACGCGCCCTGCTGGCCGATGCCATTGGGCGGGTGATGGCCGATTGAGGGGCGTTGAGGCGCGCCATCACACCGCCTCCCGCCCTACCGGTTCGATACTCGCGCGATCCAACCTGCCGAGGATGCTGCAATGGCCGCCGTGCTCGCTCGTACCTGCCTGCTCGCGCTGTGCTGCCTGGCCCTGCCCGCCCGCGCCCAGGACGCCTCGTTCGGCTTCGGCCAACAGACCATCCGTACCGACCAGACCACCCAATCGAGCAGCACCGAGACCCAGAACAATGGCTCGATGACCACGCAGACCACCACCAGTGGCAGCTCGCAATCCGAGTCGCGCAGCGAAAGCAAAGGTATCGACGTGGGCTTCGGCTTCCGTGACAACAACCACGACTGGCGCGATGACCGCGATGTACGCGACAGCGATCTGTTCGGCAGCTGGACACTGGGCCAGGAGAACGGCAGCACCTGCACCATCGAACTGAAGAACATGGCGTGGTTCGGCGGTTACAGTGCCTACGTGCCTGCCGGCTGCCCGGACGGCTTCTTCTCGGCCAACCGCTGGGTGCTGTCGGGCAACCAGCTGCTGCTTACCGATACCAGCAACACCGTATTCGGGCGCTTCCGTGCCTCGGGAGGTGGACGCTGGACGGGGTACCGTGAATCGGATGGCGCGCGCTTGTATCTCAATTTCGAGGGGCGCTGATCGCACCGTGCACGCAGTGGGCACGCGCTGATCGGGAAGATCAGGCGTCCGCCTCACCCCGCCGCCGAAATGTCCGCCCCCACCGGCTCCCGCCTCGTCATCTATGCAGCCCTTGCGGGCAATCTGGCCATCGCCGTGGCCAAATTCATCGCAGCCGGCATCTCCGGCAGCTCGGCCATGCTCAGCGAGGGCGTGCATTCACTGGTCGACACTCTCAATGAGGTACTGCTGCTGTACGGCCTGCGTCGTGCAGGCAAGGCCCCTGACCCGGTACATCCCTTCGGCTATGGCCGCGAGCTGTACTTCTGGAGCTTCATCGTCGCCCTGCTGGTGTTCGCCGCGGGCGCCGGCGTCTCGGCCTACGAGGGCATCCAGCATATCCGCCGGCCGGAGCCGGCCAGCAACCACGCGTTGAGCTACGGCGTGCTGGGTATTTCCATCCTGTTCGAGGGCGCTTCCTGGTGGGTGGCGCTGCGGGAATTCCGGCGTACCAAGGGCAAACTCGGCTACTTCGAAGCCTTCCGCCGCAGCAAGGACCCGTCCACCTTCACCGTGTTGCTGGAGGACAGTGCCGCCCTTCTGGGCCTGGGCTTCGCGCTGATCGGGCTGCTGGCCGCCCAGTTGCTGGAAATGCCGGTGCTTGATGGCGTTGCGTCACTGTGCATCGCCGGCGTGCTGGCCGCAACGGCCTTCCTTCTGGCGCGTGAGACCAAGGGCCTGCTGGTCGGAGAGCCTGCCCACCCCGCGGTGGCCGAGCGGATCATGGCGGTGGCCGAAACCGATCCGGACCTGCGTCGCGCGAACGGCGTGACCACCATGCAGATGGGGCCGGAACAGGTCGTGGCCATGCTCAGCGCCGAGTTCGAGGACGATCGGCAGACCCCGCAGATTGAGGCCTGCATCACCCGCATCGAAACGGCGGTGAAGCGGCAGTATCCGGAACTGGTCGCACTGTTCATCAAACCACAGACACCCGAGGTCTATGCCGCCCGCCGCGCTGCATTGGCCGCGCCGCCTGCGCCGGAATGATGCAGCGTCTGCGCCCGTTTCACCTGAGCGATGCCACAGTGCCACGGTCTTTCACCCGAGCCTGCCACTACCGTGCCGGACTGGTTGCCCCCTTCACTGCAGATTCTTCCGCGTCGCTTCTACCAGCGCCCTTCTACCGACGTTGCGCCGGAGCTGCTCAACAAGCTGCTGGTGCGCGACGATGGTCGCGCGGCGCGCATCGTCGAGGTCGAGGCCTATGCCGGCAGCATCGATCCGGCCGCGCACTCCTATCGCGGGCAGACGCCACGCACCGCCAGCATGTTCGGTGAGGCCGGCCATCTGTATGTGTACTTCACCTACGGCATGCACTGGGGCAGCAACGTGGTCTGCGGCGAAATCGGCGAAGGCGTGGCCGTCCTGCTGCGCGCCGCCGAACCATTGGCGGGGCTGGAACGAATGCGCGCACTGCGCCCGGCGGCCCGACGTGACCATGATCTGGCCAGCGGCCCCGGCAAGCTCTCCCAGGCCTTCGGGCTGGACCGCAGCTTCGATGGCGCAGACCTGGTGACCGGCAGCCACGGCATCGCCATTGCCAGCGATGGCCTGCCTCCCCCCAGGGATCCGGTGGTCGGGCCCCGTATCGGCATCACCCGTGCGGTGGACTTTCCCTGGCGCTGGCATGTTCGCGACCACCGTCACGTTTCGGTACGCCCTTCGCGCGTGCCCCGCAAACCCTGACCGGGATGCGTCACGTCGGCGTCACCCCGTCGTGGCGATACATAACGCGGTACGCACTAGCGTAGTGCCCGACAGCCGCCGAAGCCGCCCTCGCCACCCTGCCCTGAAAAGCGCCATGGACGAAGCCGAACGACTGCTTGAACTCGACCGCCTGCATCTGCTCGACACACCGCCAGAGCCCGTTTTTGATGCGATCGTCGCCGCCGCCCGCGCTGCCACCGGCATGACCATGGGGCTGATCTCGGTGGTGGCCGACGAGCGGCAGTGGTTCAAGGCCAACATCGGGCTGGAAGGCGTCAGCGAAACTGCACGCGAGATTTCGTTCTGCACGCATGCCATCCAGCAGGACGCGCTGTTCGAGATCCCGGACGCGCGCCAGGACCCGCGTTTCGCCACCAATCCACTGGTCACCGGCGGCCCGCGCATCCGCCACTACGCGGGCATCTCGCTGGGCTCGGCGCACGGCGCGCGCATAGGAACGCTGTGCCTGCTCGACCCGATGCCGGGCGTGCTGTCTCCCTCGCAGCGCGAACTGATGGTGCATCTGGCGCGGGTCACCACCCAGGTACTGGAGCAGCGCAGCACGCTGATGGCGCAGGTCGGCCAGGCCAAAGCCCTCCATCGTGAACTGAAGCGCAGCGAGGACTTCCTGGAACGCACCAACCGTGCGGCGCGGGTCGGCGGCTGGGAAATGGACCTGGCCAGCAACGAAGTGCGCTGGACCCGCGAGACCAAGCAGATCCACGGCGTGCGCAGCAATTTCGAACCGACGCTCGACACCGCGCTGTCGTTCTATCGCGAGGACAGCCGCAACATCATCCGCACGGCGGTGCAGCGCTGCATCGATGAAGGCACGTCGTGGGAGGTGCAGTTGCCGATGACCACCGCCGATGGCCGCGCCATCTGGACCCGCGTGGTTGGAGGCCGGCAGCAGGTCGATGGTCGGCCGCGGCTGGTCGGCGCCATCCAGGACATCACCGAGGAGCGTGCCGCGCTGGATGCCCTGGAGGCCAGCGAAACCCGCTACCGGCGGCTGTTCCACTACAGCCTTGGCCTGATCTGCACGCATACGCTGGATGGCGTGCTGACCTCGGTGAACCCGGCGACCGTGCAGTCACTGGGCTTCGATGAGAGCTACATGATCGGGCGCAGCCTGTGCGACCTGATGCCGCCGGAGAAACGGGCCGCCTTCAAGGCCTATCTTGATCGCATCGCAGTCAACCACACCGATGCCGGCGTCATCGAGCTGATCGCCGCCGATGGCACCCGCCATTTCTGGGCCTATCACAACGTGCTCGACAGCGAGGCCCATCCCCCCTATGTGCTGGGCCATGCGCAGGACGTGACGGCGCTGCGGATGCAGGAACAGCAACTGCGCGAGATGTCGTTCAAGGACCCGCTCACCCAAAGCTACAACCGCCGCTTCCTGCCACGCCTGGACGAACTGATCGACCAGCCCTGGGCCTGCCTGATGTTCGATCTGGATCATTTCAAGCAGATCAACGACACCCAGGGCCATGCGCGGGGTGACACGGTACTGGTCGAGTTCGCCGCCTTCCTGCGTGCCCCGCTGGGTGCGGCGGAGAACGTGGTGCGCATGGGCGGCGACGAATTCATGGTGGTGCTGACCGCGCCGGAACCAGGACGGCTGGCCGCACTGGAGCAGTGGTATGTTCAGCAGGCGGGGCAGTCGCCCACGCCGTTCTCGCTCGGCTCGACCCACCACACCCCGGGCGAATCGGTGGCCGATACCCTGCAGCGTGCCGACAGCCGCCTGTATCGCGAGCGCGCACGCGTGCGCCAGCATCCTCGTCGGCAGCCCTGATACGCCCGGCGGTGTACCGGCGCCCCGGCGTAGCGCTATGCTCGGCAGCGGCCACCGTCGGCCTTGGGGGAACACGCATGACCCGCAGCGTCTGCCTGGCTCTGCTGCTGTTGGTGCTTCCTTCCCTCACGCTGTCAGCACCCGCGCCAGCGCCGGTCGAAGCACGGGTGCCCTTCGCACCGACTCCCTTCGTTGGCAGCGACGGCCTGCGCCATCTGGCCTACGAGCTGCACATCACCAACTACTACGGCGACACCGGGGCGCTGCAGCCGCAATCGCTGCAGGTGTTCGGCGACGATGCCGAGACGCCGCTGCTGAGCCTGGATGCCCCTGCCCTGCGCCACTGGGTACGGCCGTCGCCTTCAGGGGATGACGCCATCTCCATTGCAGCGGGAAAGCGCATGGTGGTGTTCCTGTGGCTGTCACTGCCGGCCACCGATAACGTGCCGCACGTCCTTCGCCACCGCATGCTGCTGGGCACCGGGCAGCACGGCAGCGTGGAACTGGATGGCGCCCGGGTTGCGATCAACGCGGCGCCGGTGATGGCGCTCGGTCCGCCCCTGCACGGCGGCCGATGGCTCGCCCACGAAGGGCCTGGCGCGGCGCAGTCGCACCACTGGGGCAGCCTGGTGGCGGTGAATGGTGATCTGACCATTCCGCAGCGCTTCGCGCTCGATCTGGTCGGCGTCGACGACCGTGGGCGTGCCGTGCGCCCAACGACCCGCGATCTGCAGCACACCCGCCATTCGGACTGGGTGGGTTATGCGGCGCCCGTGCTGGCCGTCGCCGACGGCCTCGTGCGCGCGGTCCGTGATGGGCAACCCGAACACCCGCCGCTGACCGCGCAGCCGGAACCCGTCTCACTGACAGCGGATGGCCTGTTCGGCAACTACGTTGTTCTGGAAATTTCGCCAGGCGTCTTTGCCAGCTACGCCCATCTGCGCACCGGCAGCATCAAGGTAGCGCCCGGGCAACGGGTCCAGCGCGGACAGGCGTTGGCCCAGCTCGGCCAGTCGGGCAACTCCGCCGCGCCCCACCTGCACTTCCAGCTCTCCAACAAGGCCACATTTGAAGGATCCGAGGGCATTCCGTACGTCTTCCAGGCCTTCGACGATTTCGGGCCTGAAAGCGAGGCGCAGCTGTTCGGCCAAGGGGAGGCCTGGAAACCCGGCGTGCTCGTGCCGCGCGGCAACCAATTGCCGCTGAACGACATCGTCATCGCCTTCCCGCCACGCTGACACGTTCATTCCGCCGCAAGCGCCTGGATCGGATCCAGCTGCGCCGCGCTGCGTGCCGGGAAGTAGCCAAAGCCCAGCCCGATGGCCGAAGAGCACGCCAGTGCGGCCAGCACCGGGCCCGCGGTGAACAGGAACGGCACACCCAGCGACAGCAGGCTGGACAGTGCACCCACCCCGAATGCGAACAGCACGCCCAGCACGCCACCGAACAGGCAGATCAGTACGGCCTCGATCAGGAACTGGCGCAGGATGTCGCCCTGCCGCGCGCCCACCGCCAGCCGCACGCCGATCTCGCGCACGCGCTCCTTCACCGAGACCAGCATGATGTTCATCACCCCCACCCCGCCGACCACCAGCGCAACTGCTGCGATGGCCGAAACCAGCGCGGCCATGGTCTGGCTGGACTTCATCACCGCCTTGCGGATCTGGTCGGCGTTGTAGATGAAGAAATCGCGGCGGCCATGCAGGCGCTCCAGCTCGGTGCCCAGCGAGGCCTCGGCGGCATTGGTGGGTACGTTGTCGCGTACGCGCACGGTAATGCTCTCCAGGCGCTGGCTGCCCAGCAGCCGCGAGGCCGCCGAGGTATACGGCACGTAGACCGTGGAGGTTGCACCGCCCGCGAACGCATTGGCCCCGACCACACCGATCACTTCCACCGGCATGCCGCCCAGCAGCACCGTGCTGCCGATCGGGCTGCCACTGAACAGCGCTTTGGCGGCCTTCTGGTCGACCACGCCCACCGCGCGGTGCGCATCGACTTCGGCATCGGTGAAGAAGCGGCCGGCCTTCAGCCGTAGCCCGCGCACACGCGGCATGTCGGCCCCTACGCCCAGCACCTGGGCATTGGCACGCCGGTTGCCCTGCAGCGCCGCCACCGATCCGCTCAGGTTCGGGCTGACGCTGTCCACGTAACTCAACGCCGCAAGATGGTCCGCGTCGCCCACCACCAGGGTCTCGATCTCCGCCGAACGCGGGTCACCGAAATCGGCGCCCGGGAAGATCTCCAGCGTGCTGGCGCCCAGTTCGTTGATCTGTGATTCAACCTGCGCCTGCGCGCCCTTGCCCAGCGCAACCACGGTCACCACCGCCGCGACACCGATGATGATGCCGAGCATGGTCAGCAGTGTGCGCAGGCGATGGGCCAGCATCGAGCGCACGGCCATGCGCGCGGCTTCGCGGACTGCATCGATGCGTGCGCGGCGCTCGGTGACCGGCGAACCGCCGCGTTCGGGCTCGGGTGTTTCAGCCGCAGCACGCGGGCCCCGGTCGCCGCGGTCGGCCACCACCCGGCCGTCGGCGATCTCGATCACCCGCGCCGCGTTGGCGGCGATCGCCGCATCATGCGTTACCAGGATCACCGTGTGGCCCTGCGCATGCAGGCGCTTCAGCTCGGCCATCACCTGCTGACCACTGGCGTGGTCCAGCGCGCCGGTCGGTTCATCGGCCAGCACGATCGCACCTCCGTTCATCAGCGAACGCGCGATGGACACGCGCTGCTGCTGGCCACCGGACAGCTGGCTCGGGCGGTTCGCCGTGCGTTCGCCCAGGCCCAGCATTTCCAGCAGCGTACGTGCACGGGCGTTGCGCACGTCCGCCTCCACGCCGGCATAGACTGCCGGCAGCGCCACGTTCTCGGTGGCACTCAGGTTCTCCATCAGGTTGTAGCGCTGGAAGATGAAACCGAAATGCTCGCGGCGCAGGCGTGCCAGCGCGTCGGGCGCCATCTGCTCGGTGGCCTCGCCGTTCACCCGATAGCTGCCCTCGGTCGGCCGGTCCAGACAGCCAAGGATGTTCATCAGCGTGGACTTGCCCGAGCCCGAGGGACCAATGATGGCGATGAACTCGCCGGCATCGATGCGCAGCGAAACGTCCTTCAGCACCACCACCTCACCGGCGGCCGATCGATAGGCGCGCGATACGCCATGCAGTTCCAGCAGTGCGTCGGCCATGCTCACATCCCCAACAGGTTGGCGGCTTCCGGCTCAGCGCCGCTGGGTGCCTGGCCGACCACCACGTTCTCACCCTCACGCAGGCCGGACAGGATCTGCACGGCGGTGGCGGTGCGCAGGCCGGTCGTCACCGCACGCTCCTGGGGGCGGCCCTTGGCATCGAGCACGCGCACGGTACCGCGGTTGCCGACCTTGTCATCCGACTCGGCCAGCGCCGTCAAAGGCACCTGCAGCGCGTTGGCGACCCGCGCCAGCTGCAGGGTCACTTTCACCGTCATCGAAGGCTTCAGCTTCAGGCCGGGATTGGCCACATCGAACAGGCCGGCGTAGTACACCGCCTTCGGCGTCTGCGCCGAGCCGCCCGCATTGCCGGAGGCGACGTCGGCAATCGAGGATGGCGCAGGCTCCAGCTGCTGCAGATGGGATTCATAGCGACGGCCGCTCGGCCCCAATGTCGAGAACCACAGCGCCTGTCCCGGCGCTACCAGCTCGACATCGGCCTCGGCGATCTCGGCACGCACGGTCATCGTGTCCATCTGTGCCAGCATCACGATGGTTGGCGTGGTCTGCATCGAGTTCAGCGTCTGCCCGGCCTTGGTGACGATGGCCACGATGTAGCCATCGCTGGGCGACACGATGCGGGTATAGCCCAGGTTGATTCGTGCGGTTTCGACCTGGGTCACCGCCTGGTCGATCTGCGCCTGCAGCGCGGCCACCTCCGAACGCGCCGCATCGCGTGCCACGCGCGCGGCTTCGAAGCCTTCCTGAGACACCAGGCGCGATGCCACCAGCTGCGACTGGCGCTGGTAAGCACGACTGGCCTGCGCATAGCGGGCCTCGCTGGCGGCATGCTGGGCACGCAGCGTGTTGGTGGCCGCCTCGGCGCTGCGCAGCGCGATACGCTGCGGTTGCGAATCGACCTCGGCGATCAGATCGCCGGCCTGCACGCGCTGGCCCAGCACTACATGCAGGCGCTTGACCTGGCCGGACACCTGCGCACCCACCGCCACCAGTTCCTTCGGATGGACCCGGCCGACCGCCTGTACGGTCTTCTCCAGATCCGCCACCCTTGCAGGTGCGGTGATCAGCGCGGCATCATCACTGCCGGCAAACGCCCACCATCCAGCGCCGGCGGCCAGCGAGGCCACGGTGGCGGCAATGATCCAGGTCCTGCGGTTGCTCATCGAAACGCCCGGTTGCGTGCAGTCGCCCAGTGCGACCGCCGAAGCCGCAGTCTGGAAGCCACGGATGGACGTTTCTTGGAGCCACCGTGGAGATTGCATGGAGGCGCCGCGGCCGTTCAGGCATCAGCCTCGCGCCTGAACGTGGCAGCCCGCATCCACGCAATCTCGACACAATCTCGACCGAGTCTCCATCAACGGTCGCTAGCCTCGTCGGCCTCGCCGACTGCCAGCCTGCCGTGTCCCCTTCCTACCCAGACCTGCCACCCATCGATGTACGCCATGCCTACCTGGCGTGGTGTGCGCCTTCGCCGTGGTTGATCGCACTGGTGCTGGCATCGACCAGCACATGGATGTGGGTCGCGCCGCATCCGGTACTGCCATTGCTGGCGGGCTTCGGGGCCGCCGCGCTGGTGGGGTTCCGCAGTGATGGGCCCGGCCGCACCCGCCGCGCCGGATCCCTCGCAGCGCTGGCGCTGATCGGCCTGGCGGTCTGGGCGACAACGCACCCGGCGGCCAACGTCACCCTGCATCTGCTGCTTGCCCTTGCCACCGCCGTGGTCGCCATCCTGCTGGCAGTGCGCCTGCGCACCCTCGTGGGCATGGCCTCGCGGCTGCAGGCCCGGGTGAACGCCACTCCCATGGCCTCGCGCTGGAGCAAGCTGCCGACGGCGGCGTCCACCCTGATGCTGCAGCAGCTGCGCGGCGCGGGTGCGCTGGAACCCAGCCTGCAGCGCACGCTGGTGCTGGCCACCCTGGCCTGGGCTGCCAATGAAGAGGCGCAGGAAATGGAATACCGACGATGACCCTGCCCCTGACCCCGCCCCTGCCCGCCCTGGCCTCGAACCCGCAGCACGCAATGAAACACGATCTCCGTACCCGACAGCCCCCCTTGGTGCTGATTGCCGAAGATGAAGGCGAAATCGCCGACATCCTCGGTGCCTACCTGGCCCGTTCCGGCCTGCGCAGCGCACGCGCCGCCGACGGCGAGGCAGCGCTCGCCAGCCACCGCCAACTGCGCCCGGACCTGGTGCTGCTGGATGTGCAGATGCCCAAGCTGGATGGCTGGCAGGTGCTGAGCGAACTGCGGCGGCGCGGCAACACCCCGGTGATCATGCTCACCGCTCTCGACCAGGACGTGGACAAGCTGACCGGCCTGCGCGTCGGCGCCGACGACTACGTGGCGAAGCCGTTCAATCCGGCCGAGATCGTCGCCCGCATCCAGGCCGTGCTGCGCCGGAGTTCCCGCACCGTGGTCGAAGAACCCAATGGGCTGATCCGCCAGGGCCCGTTCGAGATCGACCTGCGCAGCCACGAGGTAACGGTGCGCAACGGCGAGCAGGTGCACGCGCTGAACTTCACCCTCACCGAGTTCCGGCTGCTGGTGCACATGGCACGCGCGCCGCGGCAGGTACATGCGCGGGTGGACCTGCTGCACGCCTGCCTGCCCGAAGGCGATGCGCAGGAACGTACCGTCGACAGCCATGTCAGCAAACTACGGCGCAAGCTTGAAGAGGTGGGCGTGATCGGCATTCCCGCCACCATCCGCGGCGTCGGCTACCGTTTCCTGGACTGAATGATGAATCCCAAAGGCAAGAGCATCGGCCGCCAGATTACGCTGTCCATCACGGTGGCCTCGCTGTGTTCGACGGTGCTGTCGATCAGCGGTTTCTACCTGTTCTACTACCTGATGGAGGTGTTCTACCCGCGCTGGTATGACGAGCCGGAAACGATCATGCCATCCGGGCTGGAATGGCTGTGGATCGGCTTGACTGCCACGGTGGTCGTCATCTTCGCTACGCTGGTCGCCTCGCGCCTGACCCGGCGCATCATCACCCCGTTGAACTCGGTGGCCGAAAGCCTGCGGCGGGTCGCTGGCGGCGACCTGGAGGCGCGTGCGCGCGGCGGCGACACCACGATGGCCGAAGCGGCCACCCTGGTCAGCGATTTCAATTCCATGGCAGAGCGGCTCAGCCGGATGTCCGAGAATCGCGTGTTCTGGAACGCGGCGATCGCGCATGAACTGCGCACGCCGATGACCATCCTGCGCGGCCGCCTGCAGGGCATCGCCGAAGGCGTGTTCGAGCCGGGGCCCGAGCAGTTCAACAGCATGCTCACCCAGCTGGAGGGCCTGACCCGCATCATCGAAGACCTGCGCGTGGTCAGCCTGGCCGAGAGCGGTCATCTGGACCTGCGCCTGCAGCGCAGCGATGTCAGCGTGCAGGTGGCTGCGGTGGTGGAAGCGATGTCCGAGGCACTGACCGAAAGCGGGTTCTCGGTAACGCTGGATGCGCGTCCGTCGCTGGCCGACTGCGATCCGGCGCGCATCCGCCAGGCGGTGCTGGCGCTGCTGGAGAACGCGCGCCGCCATGCCATTCCCTGTCCGCTGCGGGTGCGCGTCACGCTGGGCCAGGGCCATTGCACGGTGGCTGTGGAGGATGGTGGCCCCGGCGTGCCGGACGAACTGCGTGACAGCATTTTCGAAGCGTTCCAGCGCACCGATGTCTCGCGTTCGCGGCAGAGCGGTGGCTCCGGGCTGGGCCTGGCCGTGGTGCGCGCGATTGCCGTGGCCCATCACGGAACGGCGCTATGCCGGGCCACCGAACGGGGTGGCAGTTCGTTCGAGATCCGCTGGCCGGTGCATGCGCGTCGTTAAGGACGCAGCATTGCGGAAGACGTTGCTCCGGTAGCGGCCCACCTTGGTGGGCACCACGCGCGTGGCTGAACGCCGCCGGCTTCTCCACGCAATCTCCATCGATCCTCCATGCCCGCTCCAAAGGGCTGCAGATACTGGGCGCGACCCGGGAGATGGCAGGCATCCGTCCCCTGCCCTGTCCCCGACCCACCCTGACATCCCATGAAACACCCCCACAATCCAGCGGCCGCGGCCGGGAGCATCGGCCAACAGAATGCGGCCGCCACCCTCAAGGCCATCCTGCACACCTACCCCTGGCAGCTCACCGGCACCTTCTCGCTGGTGGCGCTGGAGAACGCGCTGCTGCTGGCGTATCCGCTGTTTGCCGGCTTCGCGGTGGACGCGATCATCCGCGGCAACATCGGCCACGCCATCTCCTACGCCGGTGTGGTCCTGCTGTTCTGGCTGGTCGGTGCTGCCCGCCGTGCGGTCGATACCCGTACCTTCACCCGCATCTATGCCGACCTGGCGGTGAACGTGGTGCAGGCGCAGCGCAGGCTGGGCCAGGCCACCTCCACCTCGGCCGCGCGCGTTGTGCTGGCCCGTGAATTCGTCGACTTCTTCGAAAAGCACGTGCCGATCATCGCCACCGCGCTGGTATCGATGTTCGGTGCGGCGGCGATGCTGCTGGCGATCGAACCGCTGGTGGGCGCCGCAAGCCTCGTCGCGTTGTTGGGCGCGCTGTTGCTGCTGCCGTCGTTCGCACGCCGCAACGAGCAGCTGCATGGACGCCTGAACAATCGGTTGGAGCATGAGATCCGCCTGGTCGACCGGGTCAGTCCCTCGGTGCTGCGTCGCCACTACACCACGCTGTCGCGGCTGCGCATCCTGCTCTCCGATCGCGAAGCCGGTGCCTTCGTGGTCGTTGGTGCAGCGGCAGCGGTGCTGTTCGCACTGACCATCGGCCGTCTCGCCACCACCGACGGGGTGACCCCGGGCCATGTGTACGCGGTGATGACCTACCTGTGGACGTTCGTCGGCAGCTTGGATGATGCACCGTCGATGGTGGATCAGCTGGCGCGGTTGAAGGACATCGGCCGCCGCGTCGGCCCGGGCATGGAAGATGCGGAGCACAAGGAAGCCGCTTGATCGGTAGATGCCCACCTTGGTGGGCACCGATGCACCACGGCGCCAACCAAGGTTGGCGACTACCGGGGCAACGGTGCCAACCAGGATTGGCGGTCACCTCGCGGACGGACATCGGCCGCCGCGTCAGCCCCTGCATCGAAGATGCTGAGCGCAAGGACGCCACTTGACCGGTAGATGCCCACCTTGGTGGGCGCCGATGCATCAAGGCCGCCAACCAAGGTTGGCGACTACCGGGCGCGATGAACGTTGCCTCGAACAGCCGAGCATGGCTCGGCGCTACAGGAACTCCGCCATGCGCTGCAGTTCGTCTTCAAGCGCGCCACGAAACACCTTGTCGCGGGCCAGTGACTTGCCGGCATAGCCCACGCTGGACGCCAGTTCACCGTCGCGTACGCTGAGATTGGCCCAGCCCACCACCTGGTCGTGCCACAGCACCGGCAACGCGTAGTAGCCGTACTGGCGCTTCGGCGCAGGCGTGTAGGCCTCGAACTTGTAGATCCAGCCCCACAGCAGCTCGAAACGTCGGCGGTCCCACACCACCGGGTCGAACGGCGCCAGCAGGCGCACCTGTTCGTCCGGTGCATACCGGCGCGAGCGCGGGTTCTCGTCCGCCGGCCAGTACCAGGTGGTGCCGTCCAGCGTGCAGCTGGCCAGCTGTTGCTTGGCCAGCTTCAAGGCCTGCCGGGTCTGCTCGGCCAGATGCGGTGCGCCGTAGCCCAGCAGGCGCACCAGGTAGGTCAGGCTGGCCGATGGCAGTGGCGCGTACTTGCGCACCACCAGATCGATCAAGGCGGCGGCGCGTTCGATCTGCGCCTGTTCGCTGGCATCCGCCTCCGCGTGGTCGGCCACCGCGTAGATGCGGGTGCCGCTGTCGCGCCGCTGCACGCGCAGCAGGCCGCGGTAATGCATGCCGTCCAGCAGGTGCGTGCTGGCATTGCTGGTGCCGCCCCAGTAGTTGGTCACCCGCCCATGCGCGAACGCCTGTTCAACCTCACGCGGGTGCACGCTTCCGCGCTCGCGCACGAAGGCCAGCACGTCCTCCGCTCGGCGCTGGGTCTCGGCATCCCATGCGCGCCTGGACACGCGCGGATGCATCAACGCCAGATGCTCGCGCGGCAGGAAGCCGTAGTTCACCAGGCAATCCTCTTCCACCGGCAGGCGCGTATAGCGCCGCTCCAGGTCACCGGCGCGGTAGTCCTTTACCCGGTGGCGCAGGGTCAGGTCCTGCGCGCGTGCCGGTGCGCGGATCGGGTCGGCCTGCACGAAGCCCAGGCGCTGGATCGCAGTCAGCAGCGTGGTGGGCTTGAACAGCGTGCGCGCCACCGCATGGCGGCGCAGATCATCGAGGGTGGGCGTGGCAGGCATGGCCGCATTGTAGATCCACGCCACGCGTGGATGGCGCCGTGGCGAACCGTGCAACGGCATCCACGCATGGCGTGGATCTACCGAAGTTCCAACACCTCCAGCGAACCGATCACCAGCGCACGCATGCCCTGCTTGAACTCGGTGATCACCTGGCCCTCTTCGTCGTCGGCAATCCCGTAGACCGTATCCGCACCGGCAATGCAGTAGAACGCGATCGTGGCCAGCAGCCAGCGTGCCTTGTCCAGCGGCAGGCCGAACACATCGGCCACATGGGCCTGGTGCGAGGCGATCTTGTCCAGCATCGGCGTGGTCGCCACCGAACGGCGCAGCAGGTACGGCGGCAGCCCGGGGTGCGCTTTCACCACCTCGCACAGCGAATCGACGAACCCCAGCAGGTACGCCTGCAGCCCACCCGGCGCATCGGCCGAGGCGCGCGGAATCTGCCAGCGCTGGAACACCGTATCGGCCACCAGCCGCTTCAAGGCCTCCAGGTTGGCCACGCGCTTGTAGAGCGCGGCCTGGGTCACCGCCAGTTCGGCGGCCACGTTGGCCATGGTCAGGTTCGGCAGGCCCAGCTTGATGCCGATGTCGGCCAGGCGATCGGGGGTGATGGTGGGCGGACGGCCACGGGCCGACGCCGGGGTTTCAGGGTGCGTGTTCATACCGTAGCGAGGGTGCCAGCAAAGGGACCCTCTTGTCCGCTTCATATGGTTTAGTTTAATTTAATCAACTAATTCGGAATGCGCCTGGTTCGCAACCCCGCCGCCGTCCGCAATCGAGCCCATGGCTCACTTCCCGCCAGGTCCCCACCCAGCCGACAACCCTGCGCTGCGCCCTCCCCCGTGCTTGCCGTCGGCAGCGCGCCAGGCGCGTTCGCACCTGCGATTCACAGGAACCTGGCATGACCGTGTACCACTTTTCCTCTCCGCTGCAGCCCGCAGCGGCCGCCGCGAGCCGCGTGCAGATGCATCCGCCGATGGCTCGGCGTTATCGGGTTTCGGCTCTGGCGCTGGGGCTGCTGGCCTCGTTCGCTGCGCTGGCCGACTCCGCGCCGTCCACCCTGCCCTCGGTGCAGGTGCAGGAACAGCGCCGGGTGACCGGCGACTACGCCGGCGGCCAGGTGGCCTCGGGTGGCCGGGTTGGCCTGCTCGGCGACAAAGACTTCATGGATACGCCGTTCAGTACGGTCAGCTACACCGAAGCCTTCATCCGCGACCGCCAGGCCAAGGACCTCACCGACGTCATCGCCGCCACCGACCCCACGGTGTTCAGCAACGGCGTCACCGGTTCCTGGAGCGAAAACTACGCGATCCGCGGATTCGCCTCCAACACCAGCGACACCACCTTCAATGGCCTCAGCGGCATGGCGCCGTACTACCGCACCTCGCCGGAAATGTTCGAGCGCATCGAGGTCTTGAAGGGCCCGTCCGCACTGCTCAACGGCATGCCACCGGGCGGCTCGGTCGGTGGCAGCATCAACCTGGTACCCAAGCGTGCGGGTGACCAGCCATTGCTGCGGGTCAGCGCCAACTTCGCCTCCGATGCGCAGTTCGGCACCCATGTGGATGTGGGTCGTCGCCTGGGCGCCGACCAGCAGTTCGGCATTCGCTTCAACGGCGCGTACCGTGATGGCGACGGTGCGGTCGGCAAGCAGAGCAAGAAGGTGCAACTGGGTTCGCTGGCGCTGGACTGGCGCGGCGAGCGCGCCCGCCTCTCCGCTGATCTGTACAGCGCCGACGACCGCGTCGATGGCCCCGCCCGTGGTGTCGGCCTGGCACCGGGCGTGGCGATTCCGCGGCCACCGCGTGGCGACACCCTGATCAACCCGGACTGGGCCTACGTGGACAGCCAGGACAAGGGCGCGATGCTGCGTGCTGAGCTGGACATCAACGAACACCTGATGGCCTACCTGGCCTATGGCACCAGCAAGACCGACTACCGCTACAACGGCTCGATCAGTGCGCAGGTCCTCAACCCGGCCGGTGATTTCACTACGGTGATGGGCGAGCTGGCGTTCGACATCACGAAGCAATCCGGTGATGCCGGGCTGCGCGGCAGCTTCCGTACCGGCAGCGTCGGCCATCAATGGGCCGCCAACGTGACCCACTACCAGCACACCCAGAACGACTACGGCCGCCGCAGCGTGCCGGGCTGGGACTGGACCACCAACCTGTACAACCCGGTGTGGGGCCCTGCCGCGCCGTTCGTTGCACCGCATATCTCGCACACCGAGTTGCGGCTGGACAGCATCGGCTTCGCCGACACGTTGTCCTTCGCCGATGACCGCGTGCAGCTGACGCTGGGCGTGCGCCGCCAGCAGGTGGTCAGCGAGACCTTCAACGTGGCCAGCGGTGCGAGCACCTCGCGCTATGACGAGAGCGCCACCACCCCGGCAGCGGCCCTGCTGGTGAAGGCCACCGACACGATCTCGGTCTACACCAATTACATCGAAGGCCTCAGCCAGGGCACCACCGCGCCGATGACCGCCGCCAATGCCGGCGATGTGTTCGCACCGTTCCGTACCAAGCAGAAGGAGCTGGGCCTGAAGCTGGACCTGGGCAGGTTCGCGCATACCTTCAGCGTGTACGAGATCAAGCGCCCGAGCAGTTACACCGATCCGGTCACGAATATCTTCTCGTTCGGTGGCGAGCAGCGTAACCGTGGCGTGGAATGGGGCTTCTTCGGCTCGCCACTGGATGGCGTGCGCCTGCTCGGCGGTTTGGCCTACGTGCAACCGAAGCTGACCCGCACCGCCGGTGGCGTGAATGAAGGCCGTATTGCTACTGCCGTTGCGCAGCGGCAGGCGAAGCTGGGTGTGGAATGGGATGTGCCGGCGCTGGAGGGCTTGACCCTGACCGGCAATGCCACCGCGATGTCAAAGCAGTACATCAGTGCCGACAATCGCCTGTCGGTGCCGGGGCGTACGTTGTTTGATGTGGGTGCGCGCTACAACACCACGATGGCCGGGCGGCCGCTTGCGCTGCGCGCCAGCGTGAACAACGTGACCAACAAGGCGTACTGGGGCATGCCGTTGTTGTCGAGCCTCGCATTGGGTGCGCCGAGGACGGTGTTGTTGTCGGCCACGATGGATTTCTGAGCCGGGCGGCCTCCGCGCCAGACATGCCTCACCTGTAGAGTCGAGCCATGCTCGACTCCGATTTCCCCGAGGAGTCGAGCATGGCTCGACTCTACAGAGAACCCGAATGCCGCTGGGCGTGGCGTAGTTCTATTCCGGGTGTAGGCGATAAATCGCCTGATTGGTCAACGCCAATGCCGCCAGCTTCAACCCCTCCATCACCCGATCGCCCACGTACTGATCCGGGCCGCCATTCTGGCGGGCGCGTTCGGCCGCCAGCAGGATTTCCTGCACGATACGCAGCCCGGCCAGCGCACCGTCGGCGTCGGCCAACGCCAGGCAGCGGCCCGGCAGCTGATGGCGCTCGGGCCAGGGCTGGCCGTCGGCGGCCGCGCCCAACCCGATGCGATGCAGCAGGGCCATCAGGCTGTTGGGATCAGTCGCGATGTCGTGCCCTTCATCGGCATTGGCCGGGGCGTGCTGATGAGGGAACTCCGATGCGTTCATGGCAGGTCTCCTTGCAAGGCATGCGGGACCACCGCCCTTAACAATCAAGGCGGCGGACGGTACGTGGCTGGAAATCCCGTGAGTCAGTGCTATACCCGGGCGGTGGGCTTGCGCCCACCTCCACGCACCGCCCGCCATGGAACGCGAACGGAATGCCAGCCGACGCCGCGCAAGGCGACGCCGGCTGGCAAGCGTAAACAGCACTTACTCAACGGGGTTTCCAGGCCCCGGCCACCCTTATTCGGTGGCACCCCATCATGTGCACAACGGGATGGCAGGCGCCAACAACCCACGTGCAAAGACAGCGACGTTTACGCAGCGATGGCATTGTCGCATATCGTCAATCGATCCGAAGATTCAACAACTTGCGCCATACCATCTGCGGCATTCCCCACCCGCATTGGCACCGCGCATTCCTTGACTGCATCCGGCATTCGAGACATGCGAGATGCCAGTTCCGACATTACGCAAGCAGATGGGCAATCAACGCCAGCACCGCCAGATGCCCCACGTAGTACCCGTAGAACACCCAGCGCCAGCGCGGCAGTTGCCACGTCATCCGCGCCGCCAGCAGCACTATCGGAATGGCCAGCAACGCCCAGCCGTTGTGGTTGGCCCAGCACACCGCTGCAAGCGCGGCCAGCAACAACCACCAGGCCCGATGCCGGAACGCGATCCAGGCCAGCAGTACGCTGCCCACACCGGCCCACTGATAGTCCACCAGCATCGGCAGCAGACCTGCGGCCAGCAACAGCTGCACCGGCCGATTGTTCGCCAACGCATGCACGGCCACCGCGGCCAGAGCGAAGGTCAACAGGATGTTGAGCGGCAGCCAGGAACCGAACGCGAGTGCGTGCAATGGCTGCGCGATCAGCCCCCATAGCGCGAGCCGGCGTATCGATTTACGCGGGTCGGCCCCGGGCTGGGCCAAGTTGCAAGCCATCACCAGCGCGAACAGCGGGAAGGCAATGCGCCCAAGTTCGCTGACCACCGGCACGTAGCCACCGAAGACCACCTTGGCCACGTGATCACCGGTCATGGTCAGCAGTGCGATCCACTTCAGCAGCTCGCGTGCGCCGCTGCCGAGGGTGAGGTTGAAGGTGGACGTCCCGGTCGTGGTCGCTTGCATCGCGGAAGCTTATGCGCATCGGCCAGCCCATTTCCAGCGCCGCGCAGGAGCCGGCCGCTGCAAGCCGCAGGCGGCGGCGCTATGCTGGCCGCCCCTGCTTGTGAGACGCCCGCCATGCGCACCCTGTACCCCGCCATCGAACCCTACCGCGAGTTCACCCTGCCGGTGAGCGATCTGCACACCCTGCATATCGAAGAGTGCGGCACGCCCGAGGGCATCCCGGTGGTGTACCTGCATGGTGGCCCCGGCGCCGGCATCTTGCCCACCCACCGCCGCTTCTTCGACCCGGCGCGCTACCGCATCGTGCTGATCGACCAGCGCGGCAGCGGCCGCTCCACGCCGTTCGGCGAACTGCGCGACAACACCACGCAGGACCTGGTGGCCGACATCGAGAAGGTGCGCGAGCACCTGGGCATCGAACGCTGGCTGGTCTATGGCGGCTCCTGGGGTTCAACCCTGTCGCTGGCCTACGCGCAGGCGCATCCCGAGCGCGCCACGGGCCTGATCGTGCGTGGCGTGTTCCTTGGCCGCGAAATGGAGAACCGCTGGTTTGCCGAGGCCGATGGTGGTGCGCGCTGGATCTTCCCGGAGCGCTGGGACCGCTATGAGGCCTATATCCCGGAAGCCGAACGTGGCGACATGATTGCGGCCTACTGGAAGCGCATGGATGGCCCGGATGAAGCGACCCGCATCGAAGCCGCGCAGGCCTGGCTGGGCTGGGAAGACAACGCCGCCACCCTGCAGCACGACGTGGATGCGGTGTCCACCGATGACCCGCTGGATACGCTGGCCAAGGCCCGCATCGAAGCGCACTACTTCCGCAACGGCATCTTCCTGGAACCGGACCAGCTGCTGCGCGACATCGACCGCATCCGCCACCTGCCCGGCGTGATCGTGCAGGGCCGCTACGACATCATCTGCCCGCCGCGCAGCGCCTGGGACCTGGCCAAGGCCTGGCCGGAGGCAAAGCTGGAGATGGTGACCTCGGGCCACAGCGCGAACGAGCCGGCGACGGTGGATGCGCTGGTACGCGCCACGGATGCGTTCGCCGACCGTTTCTGAAGACAAGGGGTAGTGCCGGCCGCTGGCCGGCATCCCGGGGCTTGTAGGTAGAGTCGACTGTCAGTCGACTGCTCTCGGCGGGAAGCCGAAAACCCCGCGCTGCGCGCGATAGTCGACTCTACCCAGCCGCCTCTGCGCCGTCGATCACGGCAGCCCGGTGAATGGCCGCCCACCGCCACCGGCCAGGCAGGCGGATTCTTCGCAGCTCGCTTACAAGCAGGCGCCGATGATCCGGCCGTGGCCACGGACAACCCTGGCCTACCTCCCTACTTCTGGAGCCTGCCATGACCGGTGTTCGCTATCTCCCCGTCGCCCTCGCCCTTTGCGCGGGCCTGCTGCTGGGCGGTTGTTCCAAAACGCAGGAGGCCAGCAAGGCTACCGCGGCCGAGGACGTAACCGAAGTGAAGCTCATCCCTGCCTATGAATCGCTCGACAAGGACAAGGACGGCATCGTCACCCTGGCCGAAGTGGATGCCGTGGCACCCGACTGGGCCGAGCGCCTGCACGCCTGCGATACCGACCGCGACCAGAAGCTGACCCGCGGCGAGTACGACGTGTGCAAGCAGACCAGCACCGCGCATTGATCCCGTGATGCGCCCCTGATCGGCGTGACGCGTGCCCGGCTATACCAAGGTATAGCCGGGCTAACCCACGAGCCTCTAGGACTGCCCCATTCAGGGGCGGACAATAGCGCCACTGGCCAGGGCAACCCTGGCCGGCCCCTCCCCTCATGGAGACGCAGATGGACCCCGACCCTGCCGGGCGCACCGCGCCCCGGATGCCCGCTTGTTGCCTGTTCCTGGCGCCTGCCCGCCGGTCCCTGCCTGCCTGAGTGACGGGGGATCGCCAGGTGCCGCCTGCCTGGAGATCGCCCCCATGTCCTACAAGATCCTCTACATCACCCTGCGCCGCCTGATCGGTGAGCGCGATGTTGCCGCCCTGCGCAGCCAGCTGCTGCAGCACGGCCCGGTCATGTTCGCCCGTTCGCTGTCGCTCGGCTCGCCACGCGTGGTGGCCGACGCGCTGTCGCTGCTGCCGATCAGCGAGCGCATCAACGTGCTGCGCCACCTGCCCTACCCGCTGCGCGATGCGATGAAGCCGCTGTGTATCGGTGGCAGCCAGCGCCTGCACATGCAGCCGTGGTCGCCCGCGGTGCTGGCGATGCGCCACGCCTGACCTGTTCCATCCGTTCCGTTCGTGTTCCGGCCCCGGCCGGCTCTGACATTCGAGGAGAGTCCCATGAGCCTGCTCAACGCCTGGTTCAACGCCTTCCTGCGCAGCCGTCGCGCAGGCAACCTGTTCCGCCGCCGCGCGATGCCCGAAGCCGGCTTCGGCCCGGGCAGCGCCGAGGCCGCGCCGTTCGCGCTCACCACCGGCCTGGTCACCCTTGCCCAGCAGGATGAAGCCCAGCTGCTGGCCACGCTGGAATCGCATGCCGATGGCCTCAGCCCGCATGAGGCCGAGGAGCGGCTGGCCACGCTCGGCCCCAACGAGGTCGATCACGAAAAGCCGCTGCCGTGGTGGCGGCACCTGTGGCAGTGCTACCGCAACCCGTTCAACCTGCTGCTGACCGTACTGGCGGCGGTGTCCTGGCTGACCGAGGACATCAAGGCCACGATCGTGATCGGCGCGATGGTGCTGCTGTCCACGCTGATCCGCTTCGTGCAGGAAGGCCGCTCCAACCGTGCCGCCGAGCGGCTGAAGGCACTGGTCGGCAATACCGCACGCGTGCTGCGCCGCAATCCGGGTACCGAAGCCGCCGATGTGGCCGACCAGTACTTCGGTGCGCACCTGCACAGCCGTCGCCCGGCCCGCCTGCTGGACCTGCCGATCCGCGAGCTGGTGCCCGGTGACCACATCGTGCTGTCGGCCGGCGACATGATTCCGGCCGATTGCCGCGTGCTGACCGCCAAGGATCTGTTCGTGGCGCAGGCGGCGATGACCGGCGAGTCGCTGCCGGTGGAGAAGTTCGCGCACCCCGGCGATGGCCTGGCCGGCCTGCTGGAGCAGCACAACCTGCTGTTCATGGGCACCAACGTGGTGTCCGGCACCGCGACCGCCGTGGTGCTGGCCACCGGCAACCGCACCTACTTCGGCACCCTGGCCCAGCGCAGCACTGCCACCGACCGCGCGCCCACCGCGTTCCAGGCCGGCGTCAACAGCGTCAGCTGGCTGCTGATCCGCTTCGCGCTGGTGATGGTGCCGTTCGTGCTGCTGATCAACGGCTGGACCAAGGGCGACTGGACCGAGGCGTTCCTGTTTGCACTGTCCGTGGCGGTAGGCCTGACCCCGGAAATGCTGCCGATGATCGTCACCTCCACCCTGGCCAAGGGCGCGGTGCTGCTGTCGCGGCGCAAGGTGATCGTCAAGCGCCTGGATGCGATCCAGAACTTCGGCGCCATGGAAGTGCTGTGCACCGACAAGACCGGCACCCTCACCCAGGACAAGATCGCGCTGGAGCGGCATACCGATGTGTTCGGTCACGATTCGGAGGATGTGCTGAAGTTCGCCTACCTCAACAGCCACTTCCAGACCGGCCTGATCAATCTGCTTGACCGCGCAGTGCTGGAGCATGTCGAGCTGCAGAGTTCGCTGCGGCTGTCGCAGGACTACCACAAGGTGGATGAGATCCCGTTCGACTTCGAGCGCCGCCGCATGTCGGTGGTGGTGTCCGAGCGCGAGGATCACCATGAGCTGATCTGCAAGGGCGCCGTGGAAGAGATGCTGGCGGTGTGCAGCACCGTGCGTGAGAACGGCCAGGACATGCCGCTGGACGAGCGCCGCCTGGCGCGGGTGCGGCAGACCACCGAGGAACTGAACGAACAGGGCCTGCGCGTGGTGGCGGTGGCGATGAAGGAGACGGCGGCCAGCCAGACCGCCTACTCGCAGGCCGACGAATGCGGGTTGACCCTGGTCGGCTACGTGGCCTTCCTGGACCCGCCGAAGGAGTCGGCTGCGCAGGCGCTGCAGGCGCTGGCCGCGCATGGCGTGGAAGTGAAGGTCTTCACCGGCGACAACGAGCTGGTGACCGCCCGCATCTGCGCGCAGGTGGGGCTGGACGCGGACACCATCCTGACCGGCCCGCAGATCGAGCGCATGGATGACGGCGCGCTGTCGCGGGCGCTGCACCACCACCGCGTGTTCGCCCGGCTGACGCCGCTGCACAAGGAGCGGCTGGTGCGCGAGCTGCGCGCACAGGGCAAGGTGGTCGGCTTCCTCGGCGACGGCATCAACGATGCACCGGCGCTGCGCGCGGCCGACATCGGCATCAGCGTGGACAGCGCGGTGGACATCGCCAAGGAGGCCGCCGACATCATCCTGCTGGAAAAGAACCTGATGGTGCTGGAGGAAGGCGTCATCCAGGGCCGGCGCACGTTCAACAACATGCTGAAGTACATCCGCATGACCGCCAGCTCCAACTTCGGCAACGTGTTCTCGGTGCTGGTGGCCTCGGCCTTCCTGCCGTTTCTGCCGATGCTGCCGCTGCAGCTGCTGGTGCAGAACCTGCTGTATGACATCTCGCAGATCGCCATTCCGTTCGACAACGTGGACGAGGAACTGGTGCGCAAGCCGCTGAAGTGGAACCCGGCGGACATCGGCCGCTTCATGGTGTTCTTCGGGCCGATCAGCTCGATCTTCGACCTGACCTGCTTCGCCCTGATGTGGTACGTGTTCGATGCACGCACGCCGGCCGACCAGGGTCTGTTCCAGTCCGGCTGGTTCGTGGTGGGCCTGCTGACCCAGACCCTGATCGTGCACATGATCCGTACGCCGAAGGTGCCGTTCCTGCAGAGCATCGCCGCACCGCCGCTGCTGGTGATGACCGGCCTGATCATGGCCATCGGCGTGGCCCTGCCGATGAGCCCGCTGGCTGGCTACTTCAAGCTGCAGGCCCTGCCGACCGGCTACTGGCCGTTCCTGGTGGCGATCCTGTTCGGCTACGCGGTGCTGACCACCGCACTGAAGAAGTTCTACATCCGTCGCTACGGCTGGCAATAAGCGCCCGCCTTGTCCAGGGAGAAACACAATGGACATCAATCCAAACCTGCCGGCGTTCAACGCCGGCGCAACCCTGAGCTCGCTGATCAGCCTGTCGGTGGCATTCGTGCTGGGCACGGCCATCGGCCTGGAACGGCAGCTGCGCCAACGCACCGCCGGCCTGCGTACCAATACGCTGGTAGCAGTGGGTGCGGCGGTGTTCGTCGACCTGGCCGTGCGCTTCCATGACCTGTATGGCGGCCCGCCCTCGCCGCTGCATGTGGTGGCCTATGTGATCTCCGGCGTCGGCTTCCTCGGCGCTGGCGCGATCATGAAGGACGGTGCGCAGGTGTCCGGCCTGAACACCGCCGCCACCTTGTGGGGCTCGGCGGCGGTCGGTGCCTGCGCGGGCATCAAGCTGCTGCCGGAGGCGGTGATGGCGGCGGTATTCGTGCTGGCCGCCAACACCCTGCTGCGGCCGGTGGTGAACCGCATCCAGCGGCAGCCGCTGCCGGAGGCGTTCAGCGAGGCGACCTACGCGATCAACGTGGTCTGCCAGCGCGAGCAGCAGGCCGAGGTACTGGACCAGCTGTTGCTGCTGCTGGAACAGGCGCACTACCCGGTACGCGCGGTGGACCAGCGCCCGTTCGGCGAGCGCGACGTGGAGATTGAAGCGGTGTTGTATGCCACCACCGTCGATGCCGGTGAGCTTGACGCGGTGCTGGCAACGCTGGCGACCACGCCCGGGGTGTTGCAGGGGTTCTGGAACGCCAGCCTTGAGGAATAGCGGCTCGGTAGTGCCGGCCGCTGGCCGGCAACCTCATGGACGCCGGCAACACCGTGCACCGCCTTGGTGGGTGCCGACCTTGGTCGGCACAGACCCCGGTTATGCCGGCCGCTGGCTGGCAACCTCATGATCTCCGGGGAAGTCCTGCAGCTGCCGGCCAGCGGCCGGCACTACCGGTCGGCATCCACCAAAGGCGGCTTTGCTATCCTTTCCCCCCACGCCAGGGAGCCGTCCCGATGCCATCGCTGTCGCCCCGTCGCCCCCTGGTGCTGCTGGCCCTGATCGTCGTGATGGCGGCGATCTTCCTGATCGACACCGTCACCGACTACGCGGTCGCCGCCGCCTGCTTCTACGCAGCGGTCATCCTCGCCGCATCGCGCGTGCTGAGCGCACGCGGGCTGATCACCCTGGCCATCGCCTGCATCGCGCTGACCGGGCTGAGCTTCTTCCTGACCCGCTTCGGCACCTACCGCATCGGCCTGGTCAACTCGGTGATCGGCATGCTGGTGATCGGCATCACCACCTACCTTGCCCTGAACATGGAAGCGGCCAAGGCCGCCGTGCAGGAAGCGCAGGGCCGCCTGCTGCGGGTGGCGCGCGCCTCCACAGTGGGCGAGCTGACCACCTCCATCGCCCATGAAGTGAACCAGCCGCTGGCGGCCATCGCCAGCAGCGCCGAAGCCTGCCAGCGCTGGCTGGCGCAGGACCCACCAAGCGTGGACAAGGCACGGCAGACCGTGGCCCGCATCCTGGCCGATGCGCATCGCGCCGGTGACGTGATCGCTCGTATCCGCGGCCTGACCCAGGGCGCGGCACCGGAACGACGCGCCTTCGATCTGAACCAGGCGGTGGAAGAAATGCTGGCATTGTCGCGCAGCGAGCTGGACCAGCACGGCGTGGCCGTGGCGCTGCTGCTGGACGCCGACCTGCCGCCGGTGCAGGCCGATCGCGTGCAGGTGCAGCAGGTGATCGGCAACCTGATCCTCAACGCGGTGGACGCGATGGAAGCTGTGCCCGCCGCCGACCGGCGCCTGTCGCTGCTGACCCGGCGTGACGGCCAACGGGTCAGCCTCAGTGTGCGTGACCGCGGCGTCGGCCTGCCCGCCGACCATCCCGAGCGGGTGTTCGATGCGTTCTGGACCACCAAGTCACACGGACTGGGCCTTGGGCTCAGCCTGAGCCGTTCGATGATCGAGGCCAACGACGGCCAGATCCGCGCCGAACGACCGGCAGGCGGCGGTGCCTGCTTCGTGTTCGACCTGCCCATCGCCACGGATTCTCCCCATGCGTAAGCCCGCTGCACCTATTGCCGACCCGGCCCCCATCGTCTACGTGATCGACGACGATCCGTCGGTGCGCGCCGCGCTGGAAGACCTGCTGGCCTCGATGGGCCTGCAGGTACGGGCCTTCGCCTCCACCCAGGCGTTCCTCGAACACGAACTGGAAGACGCACCGGCCTGCCTGGTGCTGGACGTGCGCATGCCCGGCCAGAGTGGCCTCGAATTCCATCGCACGATGGGCAGCCACGGCCTGCAGCTGCCGGTGGTGTTCATCACCGGCCACGGCGACATCGCGATGGGCGTCAACGCGATCAAGGACGGTGCCATCGAGTTCCTGACCAAGCCGTTCCGAGACCAGGAGCTGCTGGATGCGATCCACAAGGGCATCGAGATCGACCGCCAGCGCCGTCGCGACGGCGAGGCACTCGATGCCCTGCAGCAGCGCTGGAACACGCTCAATGCCGGCGAGCGCGAAGTGGTCGATGGCGTGGTGCGCGGCCGTCTCAACAAGCAGATCGCCGGCGACCTGGGCGTCAGCGAGATCACCGTGAAGGTGCGCCGCGCGCAGGTGATGCGCAAGATGGGCGCACGCACCCTGGTCGACTTGGTGCGGATGTATGACCGCTTACAGGCCGGCAGCAGTTGAGTGCAACGCCGGCCAGTCCTACTCCGGGTCAGGCAGCGTGTACTGCAGCCGGTAGTCGTGGCGACCGTCGCTGATGGTGATCTCCAAAGTGCCGGTCAGGCCGAGCAGCCCTTCGCTGCCGGAATCGGGCACCACGATCACGCTCAGCTCCGGAACACCGCGGGTCATCACGCCGTTGTGCTGCAGGGTGAATGCACCCTCGCGCCCGGCCAGCGTGGCCGTCACGCGCTCAATCGCCACGTAGCCGGCCGAGCCCTGCACCGGCGTGCGGAAGGCCAGCATCTGGCCGACGCTGCTGCCCCGCAGGTCGCCGGCGAAGGTCTTGTTGATCGACATCACCGCGATCGGGCCGTCGTTGCCACCGATCGGCCGCAGATCCACTTCAAACGTACCGTGTGCTTCGCCCTGCATCTTGCTCTCCCGTCTGATCGGTTGAACGCTGCTACTTCTTCGTTGCCAGCACGATCACCCCGGCCAGCACCAGGCCGATGCCGCTCCACTCCCGCAGGCTCGGCCGTTCGCCCAGCAACAGATAGGCGAGCACGATCACCAGCACCACGCTGAACTTGTCCACCACCGCCACCTTGGCCAGCTCGCCGCTCTGCAATGCGCGGAAGTAGAACAGCCACGACGCGCCAGTGGCCAGCGCGGAAAGCACCAGGAACAGCTGGGTGCGCCCGGGCAGCAGCAACGGATTGGACCATTTGCCGGTGACCACCACCAGCGGCAGGATCACCGCCGCCACCACCAGGGTGCGGATGGCCATGGCCAGGTCCGAGTCGACACCCTTGACGCCCACCTTGGCGAACAGCGCGGTCAGCGCCGCGAACACGGCAGACAGTCCAGCCCAGATCAACCACTGAGGTAGGTTCTGCACGAAGGCCTCGCTTGCCTGCACCGGCATGTGCGCCAACGCTACTCCACCCTGCCATCGGTGGGGCTTCACCTGCCCGTCACCGCCGCTACAATGGGCACGGAATCGCCAGGGGGGCGATCTGCAGGGAATGCACCATGCGTGAACAGGACATCATCCTCGCCCTTGCCGGGCCAGCCGCCCTCGACCGGGCCGCCCTGCCGTGCAGCACTCGGCTGCCGCTCCCCTTCCCCTTCATTTCGCAGCAACCTGCCCGTTCGGCGCGGCAGGTTTCTCATTGCTTGTCCTGACCGGAGCCGTCGAAATGCCCGAGAACACTCTCCTTGCCACGCCGGCCGCTACCGCGCCGATCAAGTACCTCGACCGCGCCATGGCCACGCTGCGCAGCCTGGGCCTGGCCGCCCCCCAGGACAACAACGCACCGGCCATCGCGCTGGTCTCGCAGCTGTCCACCCTCGACCAGGGCCGCGTGGTGGCCATTGCCCGCGTGCTGCAGCAGTCCGGCCATTTCAATGCCGTGATGCGTGATGAAATCAGCTCGGCCAAGGTGTCCGACCGCTATACCGAGATCATCCGCGCCTTCGACAGCATCCGTGACGACGCCAGCACCTTCACCGAGGTGAGGTAGTCCATGGTCGAACAGGTGCGCGACGGCAAGATCGACATGGGCGAACGCCTGCAGAACCTGTGGATGAAGGTCACCCGCGGTGACATCCCGAGCCGGTTCGAGAAGATCCGCCGTACGTTCCTGGAGGTCAGCCGCGATTCGGCCGAGCAGCTGCAGCGCGAATCGCGCGTGCTGGAGATGTACGGCGACTTCCGCCTGTCGATCAAGGATGCCGAAATCCAGGCGCATGAGCTGTTGAAGCTGCAGGAGCAGGTGCTGGCCGATGCGCGCGAGGCGCTGAAGCAGGCGCAGCAGCGCGTGGAATCGGCCGACCCGGCGGCCGATGCCGCCGACACCGGCCGCCTGGTGATGGCCCGCGATGAAGCCCTGCGCAACAACCAGGCCGAGGAATCGCGCTACCAGCTGGCCAAGGACCTGGCCGAGAACCTGCAGGTGAACTACGCCACTTCCGAGGCGATCATGCTGCGCGTGCACCAGTCGCACGAGGTCAAGCGCCGCGTCAACGAGCGCTCGGTGGTGTTCTTCTCCACCAATGAAACCAGCTTCACCGCCTTGAACCTGGCCTTCACCACGCAGATGGGCCTGCACGAGTCCACGCAGGCGCTCAATGCGATGACCGAGGGCACCTCCAAGGGCCTGGAAGCGGTGGCCAACATCGGTGATGAGGTACTGCACGAGGGCCTGAAGGCAGGCTACGGCGCCACCATCGGCGTCGATTCGGTGCGCAAGCTGGTCGATGCGGTGGTGCGCTTCCAGGAAACATCGCTGCAGGAGATCGAGCAGCTGCGCGGCCAGGCCACCCGTGATTCGGCCGAGATCGCCGAGTATGTCGAACAGGGCAAGGAGCGCTTCGCCGCGCTGCTGCAGGCACCGCCGAGCCCGGAGTCGCGCTGAGGTGAGTGCGACGATGGCCCCTGCCGAGCTGCAGGATGCGCTGCTGACCATGGATGTGGTCGACCAGCTGCGCTACCGCAATGCCGAAATGAAGGCGCTGGCCGACAGCGGCCATGACAGGGCGACGCTGAAGCAGCGCCTGCTTGAGCTGTACCGCTCGCAGGGCATCGAGGTCTCCGACGAGATCCTCGAGGCCGGCATCCAGGCCCAGCGTGAGCAGCGCTACCTCTATGCCGCGCCGCGTGGCTGGAAGGCCTGGCTGGCGCGGCGCTGGATCGATCGGGCCCGGCTGTTGAAGTGGACGCTGCTGGCGGCCTTCCTGCTGCTGGTGCTCGGCATGCTGCTGGTGATGGCGCGCAGCTTCGGTGCGTTCGTGCATGAGAGCAACGTGCAGAAGAACGTGCAGGTGCTGAACGACAAGGTGGCCGCGCAGCAACAGGAGGCTGCCGCAGCGCGCGCCCTTCTGGCCGGGCAGGAACAGGCCCTGCAGGGGCTGCTGCCACGTGCCACGGCCAGCGGCGAGCGCCTGCAGCCACTGACCGAAGGCGCACAGGCCGCGCTGGCCGAAGCACAGCGGCGCTTTGCCGGCGTACCCGCCGCCATGGCGGACCTGCCCACCCTGATCCGCAAGGACAAGCTCACGCGTATCAGCAGCGGCGGCAGCGCCACCGGCGAACAGGCAGCCGCCCAGGTGGAACAGCACCGGCTGGCCGCCGCGCAACTGCTGGCGCAGGCCAGGGAAACCCTGCCCACGCTGACCGAGCGGGTGACCACCCTCGGCCAGGCCATCGATGCCAGCGAACTGCTGGACACCACCAATGCGGCCGCAAATGCAGCACGCCTCACACCGGACGCCGAGAAGGTACGGGCACGCGCCTACACCGGCGGCGACGTCGCACTTCGCGCCGGAGACATGGCCGCGGCCGGCCAGGCGGTGACCACCCTGAAGGACCTGATCGGCAGTGCCGACAAACTGGCCGCGCTCAACGAACGGCTGGCCCAGCTCAAGGCCGACGGCCTGGCCACGGGCGTTGCTGGCGAGGACCGCAAACGGCTGGAACGTGCGCTGGACCAGGCCGCCCAGCTGATCCGCGTCGAGACACTGGCCGAGGCCGGGCCGGCGATGGACGAGGTCGCCCAGCTGGTGGCGTTGCTGTCGCAGACCCTGGTCTACCGCATCGTCAACCGTGACGATGAGCGTACAGGCGTCTGGCGCTACAACGAAAAGGCCAACGGTGGCCGCAATTACTACCTGGTGACCGAAGCACTGGACGAGGCCGGCAAGGCCACCGAACTGCTGATCCGCAACGAGGAAACCGGCAAGGACGAATGGACCTCGCTGTTCGCCGTGCGCGTGCCGGAGGCAACCTACAACCGGGTTGCCGCGGACAAGCAGGACAACGGCATCCTCGAAGACGACCAGATCGGCAGCAAGCCGCGCGGCAGCCTGTCGCCGCGTTTCCGCATGCCCACCACCGGCGGCTACATCACCGAATGGTGAAGGGTAAGGAACTGACATGAGAGATCTGAACGACGCGATTGCCGATGTCGAAACCGATATCGGCCAGGTGCAGGCACAACTGGCCACGCGTGGCGACCAGTGCCGGGAACTGATCAAGGAACAGGAAGCGCTGCACGGGCGGGTCCGCGACGACTTCAATGCACTGGCCCGCCTGCAGGCCGAGGCCGCCACTGATTCGCCGCCGATGCTGGCCCGGGACCTGCTGCAGCAGTCCAACGCCGATCTGCAGCGCCGTGATCGCAAAGCGGCGGTGCTGGCCGACGAGCTGCAGGCGCTGCTGGACATCGAGCAGTCGCTGCAGCAGCGGTCGCAGGAGGCCGTTACCGCGCGCGACGCCGCTGGCGGACGGTGGCAGGCCCTGCAGGACCAGGTGGACACCACGCTGGAAGCGGAACCCACCTACAGGATGCTGCAGGACGACCTGCAGCTGGCCGAGGCGCGCGCCGACACAGTGGAACGCATGGCCGCCTCTGCGCAGTCGGAGCATGACGCCAAGGCCGGCGCCTATCAGGCCGACCCGATCTTCATGTACCTGCACCGTCGCAGCTTCGGCAGCACGGCCTACCGCGGCTGGCCGCTGGTGCGCACCGTCGATGGCTGGCTGGCCGAGCTGTGCGGTTTCGACCGTGCCCGTCGCGAGTACGCCACGCTGGTCGAGCTTCCACCCTACCTGCAGGAACATGCCGGACGGGCCCGTGCCGACGTCGAGGCGGCCCGCCAGCCAGTGCAGCAGGCCCGCGACGCCGCCCTCGCCAACGCCGGCGGCGACCCGCTGCGCCAGCAGTTGCAGACGGCACAGAGCGCAGTGGCGCAGGCGCTGTTGGCCGAGCAGCTGCATCGGCAGACCGTGGATGCCAAGCAGGCACAGATCGATGGTTTCCGCAGTTGGACCGATGCCGAAGGCGGCGCCCTGCTCACCGCGCTGGCGCGCACGCTGTCGGCCAAGAGCATGGACGACCTGTACCGGCGCGTCGCCGCCACCGCCTCCGGCGAGGACGATGCCGTGCTCGAACGCATCCATCGCAGTCGCCTGCGCCTGGGCGAGATCGATGGCATGGTGGGCGAGCACACCCGCGAAATGGCCGTACTGAAGAAGCGCCTGGACAGCCTGCAGGCTGCGCGCAGGAGCTACCAGGCCGCTGCGGATATCGAGCGCCAGGCGTACGAGGCACCGCGCTACCGGGCCGCCGCCCCGGCCACCGTCGCCGCATCCTTCTTCAGCACCACCAGCAGCCGAAGCACCACCCGCTCCTCTGGCAGCCTGTTCGACCTGCTTGCGGGTGGATCCAGCAGTTCAAGCTCTCGTTCCAGCTCCGGCTCCGGCTCCGGCTCCGGCTCCGGCTCCAGCTCGAGCTCGAGTTCAAGCTCCAGTTCCAGCGGCAGCAGCTTCCACAGCGGCGGCGGCATCAGCGGTGGTGGTGGCTTCAAGACCGGCGGCGGGTTCTAGCCCTGCACCTGCCGGGTGCGCCGCTTCAGCCGCGTGTCCAGCAGTCCAACGCCCAGCAGCACCAGGCTGGTCAGCCATCCGGCGGCCAGCAGGTGCATCCATGGCAACGCCAGGCCCAGCACCAGCAGCGCGGCGGCGCCCAGCAGATGCGAGCGCGGCGCGTGCCCATAGACCACGCGCTTGTAAAGGGCGCTGCCCAGCAGATAGATCAGCGGTCCCGCCACCATCACGGTGGCGTACACCGTGGTGACGGCCGCCCCCGGGTGGTCCATGACCAGATCGTTGCCCACTGCCGTGGCGATGATGCCGGCGATCAGCAGTGCATGCACGTAATGGAAGTTGGCGCCCATCCGTCCGGGGTCTTCGGCGTGGGTGATGGCCTCGGTGGCATCGCCACTGGAGATGCCGAAGTACAGCCACCACATGGCAATCGTGCCAGCGAAGGTGGCAAGCACTGCGGATACCACCTGCAGGCTCCAGTGCTCGACGTCGCTGAGCACGCCACCGGTGGCCAGCAACGTCTCGCCCAGCGCGACGATGACGAACAGCTGGCAACGTTCGGCCAGGTGACCGCCCTCGATGGTCCAGTCGCGGGTGTGCGAACGCCCCATGCCCGGGAACGCGAAGCCGAACATCGGCGAGATGTACTCGCAGGCCACTGCCACCGCCCACAGTGCCAGCCGCAGGTTGCCCTCGGCCGCTGCGCCGGCCAGCCAGAAGCAGGCCGCGACGCTGACCCAGGCCAGCATGCGGCGGAAATTCGGCGCCAACGGATGGTTGCGGCCGACCTCCAGCAGCACGAACGCGGTTCGCCCCACCTGCATCGTGGCGTAGGCCCCGGCGAACATCCATGCGCGGTCGGCGAATGCCTCGGGAATGGACGAGGACATCAACAACGCCAGTAGCATGGTCGCGAACAACAGGCCACGGATGCGCGGCGCCTGAGGGTCGAACCAGTTGCTGACCCAGCAGGCGTACTGCCAGCCGAGCCAGACCGCGAACCACAGCACCAGCGTCTGCAGCACGCCGGCCAGGTCCAGGTGGTGCAGCAGATGGTGGCTGAGCTGGGTGACCGCGAACACGTAGACCAGGTCGAAGAACAGTTCTTCGTAGGTCACGCGGGCATGATGGCCATCGCGGTGGCGCAGCGCGGGTAGGCGCGGTCGGGTACTCATGGAACTCCTTCAGCGCGCCAGGCGCCAGTACAGGAAACCGGCCAGCAGCGCCGGCACGGCGAATACCAGCAGCAGGATCGGCAGCTCCTCGCGCACTGCATAACCGGCCTTGCTGACCCCCACCCACATGTTGGCCACGGCCACCAGCAGCCAGGTGGCGATGAATGCGATCAGCGCCGTGGGCAGCTGCGAGGTGCCCACGCTCCAGAGATGGCCGAACAACAGGAACACCCCCAGCAGCAGCACGCCTGCGGTGATCACCAGAATCACATGCATCCGTCAATCTCCTTGAATCCCCAGGCAGGCTAGCCCGGGCCGATTCTGCGCTCCAGCCGATGATCGTGGTTTCACTTTCCAGCCGCCACGAACAATCGGCGTCGCCGGCTCCGCATAGCAAACGCGAACGGTTCCCATTAGTATTGCGTCATCGCGCAGGGATGCCCGCCCTGCGCCCGCCCTTCGTCCTTGCTGCCGGTCCGGATGTCCCAGCTGCCTTCACCCCACCCGCCTGCGCTGCCGCTGGTGTCTTCGCTGGTGCGCCACTACGAGGAACTGGTGGATTACCTGCGTCGCCGCTTCCGCTCGCCCGGGCTGGCCCGCGAAGTGGTCCACGACGTCTGCGTACGCCTGCTGGAGCGACCGCCGGTGCATGACGCACGGCAACCGATCGCGCTGCTGCGCCGGATCGCCCACGACGCGGCGGTGGACCGCTGCCGCGCAGAAGACCTGCGCCGGCACTGGGTCGAGCCGCGCGCCGAACTGCCCGAGGGCGCCTGCCCGCGCCCCGGGCCCGAGCAACAGGCGCAGGGCATGCACGCGCTTGAGCACTTGAGCGTCACCATCGAGCGGATGCCCTGCCGGCGCCAGCAGGTTTTCATCCTGCACAAGATCCACGAGCTGCCACAGGCGGAGGTCGCGCAGCGCATGGGCATCGGCCTGAAGGCGGTGGAGCGCCACCTGCGCCTGGCGATGGCCGACTGCCGCCTGCACGCGGGGCTGCAATGAGCCGCACGCCCGCCCCTTCCGAACCGCCACCGCCATCCACCTCCACCTCCACCTGCACCGAGCAGATGCTGGAGCAGCACCGCGATGCCTTGAAGCAACGCTTCCCGCTGCCCAGCCCTGAAGCACTGCAGCGTCGGCGCAGCGTTGGCCCCGCCAAGGCCGCGCTGGCGCTGCTGCTGGTGGCCGGCGGTACCCTGCTGGCGGCCGACCCGGCCTGGCAGGTACGCGATTACCAGACCGCCGTCGGCGAACGCCGCAACGTCACCCTGCCCGACGGCAGCCAGGTGCTGCTCGATGCCGGTACCCACCTGCAGGTGCGCCGCCATCTGCGCTCGCGGCAGGTGCTGCTGGTGCGCGGCCAGGCGCGCTTCGAGGTGCAGCACTCGGCCTGGCGCCGCTTCCAGGTCGATGCCGGTCCGGTGCATGTTCGCAACTACGGCACCGTGTTCGACGTGGACCGCCAGGGTGATCTGAGCGAGGTGACCCTGTGGCGCGGCGAGGTGGGCGTGCGCATCGACGGCAGCGAGGCCGAGCAACGGCTGAAGCCGGGCCAGCGCCTGCTGGCCCAGGCAGGATCGCTGTCGCCCCCCGAAGCGGTCAGCCCGGACCGGGCCGACTGGACCCACGGGCGGCTGCAGTTCGATCGGCTGCCGCTGTCGGAGGTGCTGCGCATCCTGCAGCGCTACCACGACCGCCCGATCGTGCTGGATGACCCGGCGCTGGGCCCGCTGCTGGTCTCGGGCGTGTTCGATGCCGATCGCGCCGAGACCGCCGTGGCACTGCTGCCGGACATCCTGCCGGTGCAGCTGCAGACCGCCGCCGACGGCAGCCTGCACCTGCGCGCCCGCGATTGATCGCCGTTGCGAGGGTGGGTTGCGCGCCCTCCCATCCGGCAGGTGTCTGAACCCCTCCGAAGGACCTCTACATGACCCGCCCCGTTCCGCCTGCCGCACTGCGCCGGTTGGCCCCCACCCTGCTTGCCGCCTGCCTGTGTGCGGCACTGCCCGCCGCCGCTCAGACATCGGCACCGGCCGCCGTGGAATTCCACCTGCCCGCAGGCTCCCTGCAGGCCTCGCTCAACGCGCTGGCCCGGCAGAGTGGCATCCAGCTGCTGTTCGCCGCGGAAAGCGTAGGCGGGCGCAATGCACCGGCACTGGACGGCCGCTACACCCCGCGCGAGGCGCTGCAGCGCCTCCTGGCCGGCCAGGGCCTGGCACTGCAGGAACGATCGCCGGGCGTCTTCGTGCTGAGCGCGGCGGCCACTGCACCGGCACCGGCCAGGGCGCCCCCGCCTGCGCGCCCCGCGCCGCAGGCCGCGGCTACCTCACTGGCCCGCGTCACTGTATCGGCGTCCACCGCACGCATGCCGCAGGGCGAGACCGCCATGCCCAACACCATCACCGTGCTGACCCGCGAGGACATCGCCCAGCAGCTGGCGCTGGGCTCGGATGTCTCGCGCGTACTCTCGTCACAGATCCCGGCGTTTGCGCCTGCCCGCGAGAAGATGTCCAACTACGGCGAAACCATGCGCGGCCGCGGCATCCTGTACATGGTCGACGGCGTGCCGCAGTCCACGCCGCTGCGCGATGGCTCGCGTGACTCGCACACCATCGATGCGGCGATGATCGAACGCATCGAAGTCATCCACGGTGCCAACGCCCTGCAGGGCATCGGCGGTACCGGCGGCATCGTCAACATCATCACCCGCAGTGCGCCCAGCGAACCGGGAGCGTTCCTGTTCGACAGCAACCTCAGCTACAGTGCCGCCCTGCCTCGCCGCCATGACGACAACGGCCAACGCGCGTCGTCACTGGTGGGCATGCGTGGCGAGCAGTTCGACCTGGTGGCTGGCCTGGCCTACGAGCGCCAGGGACTGTTCCATGACGGCGAGGGGCGCTCGATCGGCACCAACTCGCAGGGCGAACTGATGGATTCGACCTCGTCGAACGTGTTCGCCAAGCTCGGCTGGAACATTGCCGAGGGCCACCGCCTGCAGCTTATGGCCAATCGCTACGAGCTACGCGGGCTGGACAACTACCTGGCGGTGAACGGTGACTACCGCACCGGTCGCCCGACACTTTCGGTGCCCGGCGATACCCCTCTGGACCCGCCGATGAACCGCTCGCGCTCGCTGACCATGGACTACAGCGCCGCCGATCTGTTGGGTGGCCGCTTCCAGGCCCAGGCCTTCGCGGTGGACTTCGAAGGCCGTTACGGCGCCAGCCAGTGGGACCCGTGGGGCAACACCGGCGCCAATGCCGCCTGGGACCAGACCCAGAACGAATCGGACAAGCGTGGCTTCAAGCTCACCCAGAGCTGGAGCCGCATCGCCGGCACCACGCTAGACGTGACCCTGGGCCTGGACGGCCTGCGTGACCGCACCCACCAGGTCCTGCTGGCCAGCGGCATGAACTGGGTGCCATTGACCACCTACCAGAGCCTGTCGCCGCTGCTGCAGCTGCACTGGTGGCCGACCGACCACCTGATGCTGTCCGGCGGCCTGCGCTACGAAAAGGGCGAACTGGAAGTAGGCGACTACACCACCCTGCCCCGCTATGGCGCGCGCAAGGTGGCCGGCGGCAAGCCGACCATGAGCGAGACCCTGCCCAACTTCGGCGCGGTCTGGTACATCAACGATCGCCTCAATGCCTATGCTTCGTACTCGGAGGGTTACACCGTGGCCGATGTCGGCCGTGTGCTGCGCGCGATCAACCGGGACGGCCAGCGCGTGGAAAGCCTGGTGGACCTGTCACCGGTGGTGTCGGACAACCGCGAGATCGGCCTGGAGTACGACGATGGACGCTTCAGCGGCGATATCGCGTACTACACCTCTGAATCGAAGCTCGGCTCGGTGCTGGTCTACGACGCAGGCATCGATGCCTACAACGTGCAGCGCCAGGCCACCCGCGTGGAGGGTTTCGAGAGCAACCTGCGCCTGCGGCTGGGGGGGAGCCGCCTTGGCCTGGGCTATGCGCGCGCCAACGGCCGCTACGACGCCAACGTCGATGGCCAGCTGGACAGCGACCTGGCCGGCGTCAACATCGCACCGAACCGACTGACCGCGTTCTGGGAACAGAACTGGACGCCGCAGCTGAGCACCCGCCTGCAGGCCAGCCATGCCTTCGACCGCGACTTCGACCTGCAGGGGGCACGCGTGGCCGAGTTCAAGGGCTACACCACCGTAGACCTGGTCGCGCGCTATGCGCTGGACAAACACGCCTTCACGCTGGGCGTGCAGAACCTCGCCAACAAGCAGTACATCAGCTACTACTCGCAGACCACGCCGTCGAACCCGAGCTACTTCTCCGGGCGCGGCCGGGTGCTGACGCTGGGGTGGCAGTACCGGTACTGAACCTGCACGGGGCCCGGGGCGATGTTGCCCCGGGCCCAGGCCACACGCCCCGGATCAGGCGGCGTAGCGCCGCTCACCCTGCAGCCAGGTTTCCATCACCTTCAGGTCGATGATCCTCGCCGGATCGATCGTGAGCGGATCGCGGTCGAGGATGACCATGTCAGCGTATTTGCCGTGCTCCAGGCTGCCGACGATGTCGTCCACCCGGCACTGCCATGCCGCATCGATGGTCACTGCGCGCAGCGCCTGCTCGACACTGATGCACTCTTCCGGGTTCAACACTTCGCCGCCATCACGCATGCGCCGGTTCACCGCGTTGTCGATGTAGCGCAACGGTTCGATGGTGGTGACGTTGAAATCGGAGTGCAGCGAAATGCGCAGACCGCCCGCCAGCGCCGACCGGCAGGGATCGTAGAGATCAGCGCGCTGCGGGCCGAGGATGTTGTCCCGGAAGGCTTTCCCCCAGTAGTACACGTGTCCGATCAGGAACGAAGGCGAAACCTTCAGATAGCCCAGGCGGACGATCTGCTCAGGATGCAGCACGCTGCAGTGCTCGATGCGATGGCGATGATCGGCGCGCGGGGTCTTTGCAAGCACCGCCTGATAGACGTTCAGCGTGGTGTCGATTGCCGCATCACCATTCGCATGGATTCCCACCTGCCAACCGAGGTCGTGCGCGCGCTGCACCCCGGCTATCAACTCGGCTTCGGTGTAGTTCAATGCGCCTCGCTTGTCCGAACCCAGATAATTCTCGCGCTGATAGCCCGTCTGCGCCTGGTTGGAGCCATCGGACCAGAACTTGATACCGGTCAGGCGGAATCGATCATTGCCATCGCCGGGCCTGAGGCCGCGCTTGATCCAGTCGTCCATCAGATCGGAGGTGAGGAATCCCGAGTAGCGGATGGGAGGATTCTTCGCCATCACTCCATTGAGCACGTCCAGGTCCGTCGTGCCGCCGGTGCCAATACCTGCGTCATGCAGGCTGGTGCAGCCCGCCTTGGTCGCGTCCGCGAACAACTGCTGGATCAGCTCGGCATAGCGTTCCGGGCTGGGCATCGGCATTGCCGCCATGAACGGTTTCATCGCAGGAGATTCCTGCATGCGCCCCGTGAGCTTCCCGTCCGCTCGATCGTAGCGCCCCTGGTCGGGATCGGGCGTTGCATCGGTGACACCGGCTGCAGCGAATCCTTTCGTATTGCTGTAGGCGATGTGCCCATTGGACTCCAGCACGAACACCGGATTATGGGCCGCCACATCGTCCAGCGCCTGCATCGTGATGGCCTTGCCGGGCATCAGCGAGGGGTCGATACCCTGCGCGACCACCCATTCGCCGGGCTTGCTCGCACTCGCTGCAGCACCGATCTTCGACAGCGCCTCGGCCAGCGTGCCGGTACTGAACGGTGTCACGTCCACCCAGTCGGACAGCATCGCCATCGCCGAGTGCATATGCGGGTCGATGAAGCCTGGCAGCAGCGCCCTGCCGCGCAGGTCGACCACATCGGTCTGGCGCCCCCGATGCAGCATGACTTCCTCGTGGCTGCCCGTGGCCAGGATCCGCCCCTGGCGAACCGCGACCGCCTGCACCTTGCCCTTGGGCCCGAGCGTATGGATCGGACCGCCATGGAAAATCCGATCCGCCGGCCCTGCCAGGTTCGGCGCAGGCGTAGCGGAGAACGCCGCCAGCGGTACGGCCGCCCCGGCCAGCACCGCCGCCCCCAACCCGACCATCCCGCCCAGAAACTCGCGACGTGCCTGCAGGAATGCTGCGGCCCCTGGATTGCACACAATGCACATGCGCCTGCTCCTTCCTTGTGGTCGCTGCAGGCTACCCCGTGCAATGCGAACACGTTGCGAACTGCATCGCCCTTTCACGGCAGTTGTCGCGCCAGTATTCCGGCACCCGCAACCCGGGCTCATGGCAGGCATGAGGAATGATCGAAACGGCATCGGAAAGCACCGTGCTAGCCTCGACCCACCTTCCCGATACCCCTTTCACATGCGCCCGCACATGCTCGCCCTCATGCTCGCCGCAGTACTTCCGATCACCCACGCCAGCGCTGCCGAAGCACCCCTGCCGCAGCTACGGGCCTACACCGTGGACGCCTCGTGGCTGCAGCCGATGGCGCCGCTGCAGATCGCCGACCACACGTGGCAGATCGGCACGCAGGACCTGACCGCGCTACTGGTGCAGACCGCCGACGGCGCGGTGCTGCTCGACGGCGGCATGCCGCAGATGGCCAGCCACCTGCTGGACAACATGAAGGCGCGCGGCGTGACGCCTCAGGATCTGCGGCTGATCCTGCTCAGCCACGCGCATGCCGACCATGCAGGCCCGGTGGCGGAACTGAAGCGCCGTACCGGTGCGAAGGTGGCGGCCAACGCCGAATCAGCGGTGCTGCTGGCGCGCGGCGGCAGCAACGACCTGCACTTTGGCGACGGCATCACCTTTCCACCGGCCAGCACCGACCGCATCATCATGGATGGCGAGGTGGTGACAGTGGGCGGCATCGCGTTCACCGCGCACTTCATGCCGGGGCACACCCCCGGCAGCACCGCCTGGACCTGGGCCGATACCCGCGATGGCAAGCCGGTGCGCATCGCCTATGCCGACAGCCTGAGTGCACCGGGTTACAAGCTGCAGGAGAACGCCCGCTATCCACGCCTGGTCGAGGACTACCGACGCAGCTTCACCACGGTGCGCGGCCTTCCCTGCGACCTGTTGCTGACCCCGCACCCGGGCGCCAGCAATTGGGACTACGCCGCGGGTGCCAAGGCCGGTGCCAAGGCACTGACCTGCAAGGCCTACGCGGATGCGGCCGAACAGAAGTTCGACGCACAGCTGGCCAAGGAAATCGCCGGGGCCCGCTGATTCTGTAGCGTCGAGCCATGCTCGACGCTACAGAGAGCAAGCCGAGCGTAGGCTCGGCTCTACATGGGGCGCACCGAAGGGTGCCGGTCAGGACGACCGGCACCCACGGCCTGTCAGCCGCCCTGGCCGTGCTGGGCGAACGGCTCGGTGCTGCCATCGGTGCGCACCAGCTCAACGGTATACGGCTGCACGTAGCCATCCGGCATTTCCATGCCCGGCGAGCCGGCCGGCATGCCGGGCAGCACCAGCCCGCGCGCGGCCGGGCTTTCGGCCAGCAGGCGCTTGATGTCTTCGGCCGGGATATGGCCTTCGACCACATAGCCGCCGATCTCGGCGGTATGGCAGGACGCCTTGCCGACCGGCACGCCCAGACGAACCTTGACCGGGTTCATGTCATCGGTATCGCGCACATCCACCTGGAAGCCTTCGGCCTTCAGGTGGTCGACCCAGATGCCGCAGCAGCCACAGCTGGCGGTCTTGTGCACGATGGCGATCGGCAGCGCCGGGTCCGCCTGCGACGGGCTGGCCTTGATCGGTGCCGCCGGGGCTTCGCTGGCGACCGGCGCAGCAGGCGATTCTTCAGCAGCACGCGCGCAGGCGGTGGTGGCCAGCACGGTGCCCAGCAGCAGGCCGAGGGAGAGAGAACGGTTCATGGTGTTGATTCCTTTGCAGATGCGGGCAATGCGGCCCGCTGCCCGCGCATCGAAGGCGCAGACAAGGTCGTAAGTAAGACGAGCAACTACGGCAGGCGCTTGAGGCCTGCAGGGAATCAACCGATGGGCGGCCGCAACGGGTCCGGCATTGGCGGCGATGCGCGTTGCTGGGCGCTGGCTGGCAAAGGCGCCTCACGCCAGGGCGACGCCGGCATTCCGCTCAGAGAGGCCAGCATGCCGAGACAGGCCGGGGGGCATTCGCACTCACCACTCTGGCAGACCGTTGATGCCGCCTCGTCGCAGCATCCGGGCATGGCAGCGGATTGCGGTGCGGCGCAGTGATCCGCATCGGCGGCCATGGTGTACGGCGATGAGGCAAGCGCCAGCGCCGGTGCGTTCAGCACCAGGGCAACAAGCAACATCCATCGCAGCAGCAGGCCAGGCAGGTTCACCCGTTGATGATAGCCGATGCGCGTGTCACGCAATCGCCGCCGCCATTGCACTCATCCGCACCGGGATCGACTTGGCCGCGGGCGTGCCGCTGATCCGGTCGTAGTAGCCCAGCGGCAACAACGGGTTCAGTTCGGGGTAGTAGCCGGCCAGCGCGCCGCGCGGCATCGGGTAGTCCAGTACGGTCAGGCCCTCGATGCGCCGCTGCACGCCATCGCCACTGATCGTCTCCAGGCTGACCAGCGCTTCCTTCTCCAGCCCGCGCGCCAGCCGGTCCTCGATGTTCATGAACAACACCATACGATCGTTGTACACGCCGCGATAGCGGTCGTTGTAGCTGTAGATGGTGGTGTTGTACTGATCGTGCGAGCGCACCGTGGCCAGCCGCAGCATGTCCGGGTCGTGCACCGGATCGTCCACGTCCAGACCGGACATCACCAGGATGTTGGCCTTGCCGTTCGGCGTAGGCCACACGCGGCGACGCGGTGGAATGTCCAGATGGAAGCCGTGCGGCTGCTGGATGCGCTCGTTGAAGCCGGTGTAGATCTCCGGGTACACGGCAGCGATCAGTTCGCGGATGGGTGTGTAGTCATGCATGCACCCGGCCCAGTCGACCCTGCTGTGCGGCAGCGTGGCCATCGCCATGCGGCAGACGATTTCGACCTCGGGCAATACCTCCGCACTGACCGGTTCCAGCACACCGCGCGAGGCGGTGACGTTCGACATCGCGTCTTCGATGGTGACGAACTGCTCGCCGGCCGGCGTAATGATGCGCTCCGAGCGCGCCACCACCGGCAGGATCAGCGCATCGCGGCCGTGCACCAGATGGCCGCGGTTGAGCTTGGTGGCGATGCCGACCGTCAGCTCCAGGCCGCGCATCGCCTCGTACGCGCGCGGCGTGTCGGGCACCGCATGGATGAAGTTGCCGCCGAGGCCGATGAACACCTTGGCACTGCCATCCAGCATCGCTTCGATCGACTCGACCACGTGATGGCCGTGCTCGCGCGGCGGATCGAAGCCGAACACCTGCTGCACGCGGTCCAGGTAGGCCGGTTTGGGCTTCTCGTCGATGCCGACGGTGCGGTCGCCCTGCACATTGGAATGCCCACGGATCGGACCGATGCCAGCGCCGGGCTTGCCGAAGTTGCCGCGCAGCATCAGCAGGTTGGCCACCTGCTGCAGCAGGCGCGAGCCGTACTGGTGCTGGGTCAGGCCCATGCCGTAGCAGATCACGGTGGCCTTGGAACGGATGTAGATCTCCGCGCACCGGCGGATCTGCGCCTGCGAAATGCCGGACACCTGCACGATCTGGTCCCAGTCCTGCGCCAGCACGTCCTCGCGCAGCGCCTCCAGGCCCACGGTGTGTTCGGCCAGGAAGTCGTGGTCGAGCACGCGCTCGCCCTGCGCTTCGCGCTCGAACATCACCTTCATCATGCCCTTGATCAGGGCCAGGTCGCCGCCGATGCGGATGTGCACGAACTCACTGGTGATCTCGGTCGAACCGAACGTGGCCATCTGCACCACGTCCTGCGGTTCGGCGAAACGGATCAGCGCGCGCTCGGGCATCGGATTGACCGCCACGATCGGGATGCCGCGTTTGCGCGCCTCGACCAGGTTGCTCATCATCCGCGGCGAATTGGTGCCGGTGTTCTGGCCGATCACGAAGATCGCCTCGGCATGCTCGAAATCCTGCAGCACTATGGTGCCCTTGCCCACCCCGATGGCCGGCGGCAGGCCGCGACTGGTCGGCTCGTGGCACATGTTCGAGCAGTCCGGGAAATTGTTGGTGCCGAACTCGCGCACGAAGATCGAATACAGGAACGCGGCTTCGTTGGGCGTGCGCCCGGAGGTGTAGAACTCGGCCTGGTGCGGGCTGTCCAGCGCCTGCAGGTGGCGGCCGATCAGCGCGAAGGCCTCGTCCCAGCTGCACGGCACGTAATGGTCGGTCGCCGCGTCGTAGCGCATCGGCTCGGTCAGCCGGCCCTGCATCTCCAGCCAGTAATCGGTCTGCGCCATCAGTTCGGTGACGGTGTGCTGGGCGAACAGCTCACGACCGGCGCGGAACTGGGTGGCTTCCCAGGCCAGCGCCTTGGCGCCGTTCTCACAGAACTCCAGCTTCTTTCGTTCGTCAGCATCAGGGAACGCGCAGCTCGGGCACTTGAAGCCGCCGGGCTGGTTCATCGCCAGCAACGCCTTCGACCCCTTGCCGATCACGCTCTGCTGCAGCAGCACCTTGGCGGTCGCGCCGGCGGCACCCCAGCCACCGGCGGGCTGGTTGTAGGGCTTGTAACGCGGCGGCTTCTGCTCGGACATGTTCGGGAACCTGGCGGGAGGAACGCAGCAACGAACGGCACAATGCGGTCCGGCGGTACATTCAGTAGCACGACCAGCCGCTCAGTCAAGCACGGCCCACGGCGCTTCGCCAGAGGGGACAGGCTGTTTTCAGCACACCCTGCCATGGCAACGGTTACAGCCGCGTCTGCGAGCGACCACTGCGCTATTCTCGAAACCGCAGGCGGTGGCCCGCCCGCGTTTCTCCCTTGTCCGGACGCGTTGCATGCCTGATTCGATCCCGCCGCATACCCCGCCTGCCGGCACCGCGCAACGCCCGTTGCAGCGCTGGCGCAACGAGGGGCACCAGCAGCAGGTCGACGTGGTGGCCGAAGAGGTGCCGGTGGCGCTGCGCTACAACGGCGCTGCCTTCGCGGTGATGATGGCCACCCCGTGTGACCTGGAAGATTTCGCACTCGGGTTTTCGCTCAGCGAAGGGCTGATCGACACCCCGGCACAGCTGCTGTCGATCGACGTCCGCCCGCAGCTGGAAGGCATCGAACTACAGATGACCGTGGCCGACGAGGCGCCCGGCGCCGACCTGGACCCGGCCAATGGGCGCCTGCTGCCCGGTCGTGGTGGCTGTGGCCTGTGTGGTACGCGCCAGCTGGAAGAAGTGCTGCGCCCGTTGCCGCAGATCCGCGAGCGGCGCAGTTACCCGCCCGCCGCCCTGCAGCGGGCGTTGGCCACCTTGGCGCAGCACCAGCCGATGAATGCGGTGAGCGGTTCGACCCATGCCGCGGCCTGGGCCGATGCCAGCGGCCGGATCGGCTGGGTGCGCGAGGACGTCGGTCGCCACAATGCGCTGGACAAGCTGATCGGCGCACTGCATCACAACGAGCACGCCATCGACGGCGGCCTGCTGGTGATCTCCAGCCGCGCCAGCTACGAAATGGTCAGCAAGGCGGTGCGCGCCGGCGCCAGCGTGCTGGCTGCGGTGTCGGCGCCGACCGCGCTGGCGATCGACCTGGCCCGCAGCGCCGGCCTGTGCCTGGTCGGGTTCGCGCGGGAGAGCGGGTTCAATGTGTATACCCATCCCGAACGGCTTCGGCCGGACGACAGCCACGACAGCTGAGAACGGCCGGGAGCAAGGCGCCCCCGGCCTGATACACCTCAGCGCAGGGCCACCTTCGGGAAGTCCACCGGAACGTCGAACGCGACGTTGACGTAGTTGGTGAACAGGTTGAGCGCCACATGCGCGAGGATCTCCACGATCTGCTCATCATCGAAGCCCGCCGCACGCAGCGCCTGCACGTCGCCGTCGGCGATCTGCGCACGCTCCTCGACCACCTTCAGCGCAAAGTCGAGCGCCGCCGACGTGGCCGGATCGCTGGACTGGCCGATCTGCGCGGCGGCCATCTGCTCGCTGCTGGCGCCGGCCTTGCGGCCCAATGCCGTGTGCGCGGCGAGGCAGTACTCGCAGGCATTGCGGTTGGCGATGGCCACGGCGATCTGCTCGCCCAGCAGCGGCGACAGGCGACCGCCGCCCAGCGCGCCGAACGAACCCCACATGCTCTGCAGGGCGGCCGGCGAGTTGGCCACGGCGCGGAACATGGCCGGGGTGGCGCCGAACGCGGCGTGGACCTGGCCCAGCAGGGCCTGGCGGTCGGCGGTGGTGTTGGCGGCATCGATCAGGGGGACACGGGACATGGTGGATCTCCTTGGGAAAGCGCCCGGGATTGGACGACCCGCTCATCCTAGGTAGACTCGCCGGACGCATCAGGCTCAATACGCCTCATATGTTGTCCAACCATCCATGAGCATGCCCGCCGACACCTCTCCACCCGACCGCCTCTCCTCCCTGCTGGAACGTTTCCGGGTGCAGGCCGCGCTGTTCCACAGCGGTCCGCTGTGCGGGCGCCATGTCTTCGAGCCGCAGCCCGGTCGTGCGTTCCTGCACATCCTGCGCCGGGGTGAGATGGAGGTCCGCCATCCCGATGGCGATATCGCGCTGCCGCGGTTGAAGATCGACGCACCCAGCCTGCTGCTGTACCCACAACCGCTGCACCATGTGTTCTTCAATGCGCCGCTGGATGGCCCGGATTTCACCTGCGCAACGCTGGACTTCGACGGCGGCGCGCGCAATCCGATCGTGCAGTCGCTGCCGCCGGTGATGGTGGTGCCGCTGGCCGCGATCACCGAACTGGACGACACCCTGCACCTGCTGTTCACCGAGGCCGACCGCCAGCGCTGCGGGTCACGGCTGCTGACCAACCGCCTGTTCGAGGTGGCGCTGATCCAGATCCTGCGCTGGGTGGTGGACCATCCGGATGCGGCAGGCGTCAGCCATGGGCTGATGCGCGGGCTGTCCGACGCGCGGCTGGCACGCACGCTGGTGGCGATGCACCAGGCGCCGCAGGACGAATGGACGCTGCCACGGATGGCCGCGACCGCCGGCATGTCACGCAGCGCGTTCGCGGCCGTGTTCAAGGACGTGATGCAGGCAACGCCGGCCAGCTATCTGCTCGACTGGCGGCTCAGCCTGGCCTGCGCGCAACTGCGGGCGGGCGTGGCGGTCAAGCAGGTGGCGATCGAGGTCGGGTTTGCCGATACCGCGTCGTTGTCGAAGGCATTCCGGAAGCGATTGGGGGCTTCGCCACGGGCGTGGTTGGCAGCGACCGCAGCACAGGTCGGGTAGAGTCGACCGCTGGTCGACTATCGCGCGGAGCGCGGGATTCTGTGGCGTGACCGGAAGGCAGTCGAGCAAGGCTCGACGCTACAAGACAGCCGACCAGCGGTCGGCGCTACCAAGAGCGATGTCCGCGCGTCGGTCGACGGCTCAGCTGGACGTTCCATCGGGCTTCGCCAGCAGCCCGGCGATGCGTTCGGCCACCTGGGCGCGCACGCTTTCATCCAGCTGGCCTTCGTACATCGCCTCGTAGATCCAGAGGCCATCGGCGGCCAGGCGTGCCACGAAATTGTCGAGCGCGGCCGGGTCATTCTGCCCGGCCGACGGCGGCAACGGCGCCCAACGCCGTACCGCCGGGCCCCAAGGACGCTCATCAGCGTCAGGGTCGGCCGATTCGAGCATGAACATCAGTTCGGCACGGGTAGCGCTCTGTGCCGAGACGCGCACGAAGGTCTGGTAGCGCTCCAGCGCCGATGCTTCTTCCGCACCCTTGCCCAGCAGCGATTCCATCGACGTCTCCCAGGCCTGCACCAGGTGCTCGTCGATGCCGCGCAGCAGTGCCTCGCGCGACGGGAAGTGGTACAGCAGGCCGCCACGGGTCAGCTGGGCCTCGGCCGCCACCGACTCGAAGGTCACCGCACGCACACCGTCACGATTGATCACGTTGACGGCGGCGTCGAGGATGCGGTCGCGCTTGCTGGTTCTCATCGCCTTATTTTACGCGATCGGCCGCGCCCTCGCGGCTGCCGACGCGGCCACGCAGCAGGCGCGCGATGATCGTCGCGCCGAGCACCAGCATCACCGTGATCACCAGCAGCACGATCTGGTAGCCGCGGTCATACGCGGCCGCAGCCAGTGCGAACCACTCGCCCTGCCCGCTTTCGCGCGCCACGTGCAGCGCCTGGGTGAAGCCTTCGCGGGCAAGCTCGGGCATGTCGGCCGAGGCCGGCAGGAAGGCGCCATACATCGCCGCGCTCAGGCTGCCCAGCATCGCCACCGCCAGCAGGCCACCGAATTCATACGACACCTCTTCGACCGACGAGGCCATGCCCGCACGGTGCGCCGGTACGTTGTTGAGGATGGCAGTGGACGCCACCGAGATGGCCGAGCCCATGCCGAACCCGGTGATCGCCATGCCAGCCACCACCCAACCCAGGCCATGCGGGAAACCGAACGCCACCACGCCGACACCCAGCGCACCTGCGGCCAGGCCGCCGCAGATCAGCGGGCGCAGGCCGACACGGTGCAGGATGCTACCGCCCAGCAGCGCACTCGGCAGGCTGCCCAGCGCCGCCACCGACACCAGCAGACCCGCCTGCAGCGGGGTGAAGCCCGCCACCAGCTGGAAGCGCTGGGTGGTGACCAGCTGCAGGCCAGCCATGGCAAACAGGGTGAACACCGCCGACAGCGTGCCGGCCAGGAACGCCGGATTGCGGAAGATCGCGAAGTCCAGCAGCGGGTACGGCAGCTGCTGCTGGCGGCGCGCGAACGCCGCACCCGCAATAACCGCCAACAGCAGCGCGCCCGCACCCAGGGCATACGACGGCGGCGTAGCGATCAGCGACTTGATCGCCAGCACCAGGCCGGACAGTGCGGCCAGCGCCAGCAGCGAGGACACCATGTCCCAGGGGCGCGACGTGTCGCGCTGGCCTTCCGGCGCCAATAGCAGCGTAGCGACGAAGGCCACCACCACCACCGGTACGTTGATCAGGAACACCGAACCCCACCAGAAGTGCTGCAGCAGCCAGCCACCGATGATCGGGCCGAGACCCGCACCGACGATCGCCACCGAACCCCAGATCGCGATGGCGATGTTGCGCTCGCGCTCTTCGTGGAAGCTCAGGCCGATCAGGGCCAGCGTGGCCGGCATCATCGCCGCCGCACCAACTGCCAGTAACGCACGGGCAGCGATCAGCTGCGCGGCGCTGTCGGCGAATGCCGCTGCCAGCGAGGCGAGGCCGAACACCACCAGGCCGATCAGGAAAATGCGGCGGTGGCCGATGCGGTCGCCCAGCGTGCCGGCACCGAGCAGCAGGCCGGCCATCACCAGCGGGTAGGCGTTGATGATCCACAACGCCTGCCCGGCACTGGCCGAGAGTTCCTCGGTCAGGGTGGGCAGTGCGGTGTAGAGCACGGAGTTGTCGAGCGTGACCAGCAACAGACCAGCGGCGACGGTGAACAACAGCGCCCAGCGACGGGCACGCGACAGGGCCGGAGCACCGGCCAGGGGCTGGGACAAAGCCATGGGAGAACCTGATGGGGTGGAGTACGGCCATAACTATACAGGATGTCCTGTATAGTTATGACCTTCAGGATCCACCGGTTCAGCGTTTGTAGAGCCGGACCTGCTTGGCTGAACCGCCAGCCAGGCATGGCCTGGCTCTACTGGTAAACGCTTATCGGCAGTCGTCCGGCAGCGCGGCAATCGCCGACACCACCGCGCCCTGCATGCCCTGCCCCACGGCCATGTCCAGTTCCCCGCCCGTTCCCCCATGCTGGCGCCGCAGTTCGTCCTCGCACAGCCCACGCACCCGTGCGCGGGCATTGGCGCGCAGGCTGCTGCACCGCCAATCGCTGCCGCCCAGCGGCAACACCGAATACACCACGCTGTTGCAGGCATTCCCTGCGCGTTGCTGCAGCGACAGTCCGCCGAAATCCCGCGGCTCGCTGCTGCGCTGCGGGTCGAAATAGCTGTCCGGGAAAGTGCGCGCGTACTGCTCGATGTCCACGGCCATGCTGCGCCCACCGGCCAACGGCATCTGCAGCGGCTGGCCACACGGCGTCGCGTCCGCCCGATGCTGGATGTACTGGTAGATCGGCCGGTCCAGTGATGGATCCTGCTGGGTCACCGCACTGACCGCCGCCAGCACCGGCAGCGATGCACGATTGGCCATGCGCGCCAGCAGTCCCGCCTGCGCCGGCTGGCAGCGGTCGCGCAGGGTCGCCGCAAGCAGGAACAGCACGTCGTTGCGAAAGGCATGGTCATCGGCCATGCGCTGTTCGATGCGCTGGCGGGCACCGGACGAAGGCGGCGGAAATGCGATGGCGGGTGGCGCGATGGGTGCAGCCTGCCGCTGCCACCACACCAGCAGCGCAACCGCCACCAGCAAGGCTGCTGCAACGATGGTCCAGCGCGCACGCATCAGTTGTGGATCGCCGTCAGCGTTGCCGCTGCGGCATCGTAGGACGCGCTGGCAATGTCCGCATCGAAGCGCTTCACTTGCAGGCGACCGGCCAACCGGTACGGATCCCACAGGTCACCCAGTGCGATCGGCGTGGCCAGGGTCACGTGGATGATCTGGTTCGGTGGCGGCGGCGGCACGTGGATGCACGCACCGTAGAACGGCACGAACAGCAGTTCATCGACCAGGCCTGCATCGTTGGTGCCAAGCGGTACCACGTAGCCATCCAGATCCACCGCGCGACCGTCGACGGCGTCGACGACGCGCGAGGAGCCGAACTGCTTGGCGCGGTCCGGGCTGGAATGGTCGATCTCCTGACCCGGCGGCGTGCCGGAGCCGGTGTCGTCGATCAGCCCGCCCACCCCCTCCATGCCATTGCGTGACAGGCCGATCTGCGGTGGCGGGCGCTGATAGGTCACCTCATCGGGCCGCAGCGCGTCCCAACGGTCGATGGGTGCTTCAGCCGCGACGGGCCCAGCCGCGACGGGCTGTGCCGGCGCGGGGGCCGGTGCAGCAGTGACGGTCGTCGCGTTCCCGCCTGCCTGCGTGCACCCCAGCAAGCCCAGGCAGCACGCCACTCCCATCAGGACATTACGGTTCATACGGCCTCAGCTCCGCATCGCGCATGGTGTAGGCCGAGCCGGCCAGCTCGTCATCCAGCCGTTCGGCGCGCAGGGTGCCGGCCAGGAAGAACGGCGAGTACATGTCCGGCATCGCGATCGGGCGCGGCAGCACCACGTGCACGATCTGGTTCGGCGGCGGTGGCGGCACGTGGATGCAGGCGCCGTAGTACGGCACGAACAGGAATTCGGTCAGGCGCCCGTCCTGCGCGTTGGCCAGTGGTACCACGTAGCCGGGCAGGCGCACCGGACGTTGTAGCACCGTATCCACGGTGCGGAACGTGCCGAACTGCGGCATACGCCGGTTGCCGTTGTGCTCCACCTCCGGGCCCCCGCCCCGCTCCAGCGCGGCCAGCTCATCCTTCGGCATCATCTGCAGCCAATCCAGCTCCTGCTCCGTGGCGTCTGCGGGGCGCTCGCGTTCAACCAGCGGCGATGGCGGCAAGGCCTGCACACCGGTATCCACCGGCCGCTCGCAGGCGGCCAGTGCCAGCACCATCGGCAGCGACAGCAACCAGCGCATGCTCAGCCTCCCGGTGACAGGCCATCGGCCAGCGTGCGCCGGTAGGCCAGCAACGCCGGCACCAGCCCGGCCGCCGTGCTGATCGCCAGCACGCCCGCCACCCACGCCAGTTCGCGGCCATCCGGCCACACATGGGTGATCGACAGACCGAAGGTCGCCAGCGCCCAGCCACGCCCGGCAATGCTGGCGGCCACCAGCAGCGCCAACGCCAGCACGCAGGCCACGGCACTGGTCGCCACCGCTTCCACCACCAGCAGGCCGGCGATGTAACCCGGCCGTGCGCCGGTCGCACGCAGGATCGCCATCTCGCGCCGCCGCTCCTGCAGCGTCGATACCAGCAACGCCACCAGCGAGACCATGCCCAGCAGCACCACCATCGCGCTGATCAGCTGCAGGGCGCGCTCGGCCGTGCCCAGCGACTGCCACAGCTGCTGCAGCGTCACGCCGGGCAGGATGGCCAGCATCGCCTCCTCGGGATACTCATTGATCCTGCGCTGCACCGAGAAGGTGGCGATGCGCGAGTTCAGGCCGAGCATGAACGCGGTGATGCTGGTCGGGGTCAGGTCGAGGTGGCGCGCCTGCTCGGCACTCACGCTCTGGCTGCGCAGCTGCACGCCCGAGCGCCAGTCGACGTGGATGGCCTCGATGGCCGGCAGCGAGACCAGCAGTGACGAATCGACCGGCGTGCCGGTGCGCTGCAGGATGCCGGAGACCCGGAACGGCTTGTCGGCATGCGTGGCGAGCGTGACCGCACCGGTGCCATGGGCGAGCACGATCTCATCGCCGAGACCGACCTTCTGCGCGCGTGCCACCTCGGCACCGATCACCGCGTCGTACAGGTCGTCGAATGCCCGCCCCTGCGCAAACGCCAGCGCATGCCCTGCGCCGTAGCGGTAGTGCTCGAAGTAGCCGCCGCTGGTGCCGACCACGCGGTAGCCGCGCCAGGAATCCCCCAGCGACAGCGGCACCGCCCACTTCACCTGCGGCATCGCGGACAGCGCCTGGTAGGACTGCCAGGACACGTTGTTGGTCGGGTCACCGATATGGAACACCGAGTACAGCAGCAGGTTCACCGGCCCCGAACGCGCGCCCACGATCAGGTCGGTGCCCGACACGGTGCTGGCGAACCCCTCGTGCGCCTGCGTGCGCACGCGTTCGACACCCAGCAACAACACCACGCTGAGGGTGATGACCAGTACGGTCAGGCCCACGCTCAACGCGCGGCTGCGCAGGCTGGCCCAGGCGAGTTCAAGCATGGCCGGCACCTGCCTGGTTGATCTCGGACAGGGCAATCGTGCGATCGAACAGCGGTTGCAGGCTGTCGTCATGGCTGACCACCAGCACCGTGGTGCCGGCCGCCTGGCATTGCGCGGACATCAGCTGCAGGAAGGCGGTCGCCGCTTCGCGGTCGAGCGCTGAGGTGGGCTCATCGGCCAGCAGCAACGCCGGCCGACCGATCAGGGCGCGTGCTGCCGCCACGCGTTGTTGCTGGCCAACACTGAGCGTACCCGCGCGCCGCTGCATCAGCGCCGGATCCAGCTGCAGGGCGCGCAGCAGGCGCACGATCTCGGCATCCACCGAACCACTGATGCGTTCGCTACGCAGGCGCGAGAAGCGCAGGCCCAGCGCAATGTTGTCGCGCACGCTGACGAACGGCAGCAGGTTGAACTGCTGGAAGATCACGCCCAGATGATCGGCACGGAACCGATCCCGTGCGGCCCCGCGCATTGCCTGCAGCCCGTGGCCGGCGACCTCGACGCTGCCCCTGCCGGGCAGCAGCACCCCCGCCAGCAGCCCCAGCAGTGTGCTCTTGCCACCGCCACTGATCCCGCGCAGCAGCACACTGCTGCCCTGCTCGATCCACAGCCGCGGCACGTCCAGCACCAGCCGCCGGCCATAGCCGAACTGCACATCATCCAGCGCAATCACCGGTCGCATGCTCACGGTGCCAGCACCACGCGCAGGTTGCCCGGGGTCAGCACGCTGCGGCTCTGGCCATGGGGGGTTGCGCTGTTGACGATCACCTCGTGCAGGCCCGGGAACAGCGCAGGCAGGCGCACGACGATGGCCCGCAGCTCGGCCGGCTTGGCGCAGTGGTACTGCAGCGTTGCGCTGAATCCCGCATGCCGATGCTGTCCTGCCGGCGGCGGCGTGGCCGTCGCATCGAAACCTTCCGCCTTGGCATCGCTGCTGGAAAGGCGGCAGTCCGCAGCGGTGGGCAGGGTGACCCAGCGACCGTCCTTCAGCAGCGCAACCGCACGCGCCAATGCCGCCTGCTCGGTCGCATCGGCCGGCGGCCGTTCGAAATCAAGGATGCCGATACCGGGTGCCTGCAGGGCGAATTCCAGCGTCTGCTGGTCGAGCGCAAGATCAACGGTGGCCTGGCCGTGTACGTGCGCACCCAGCTGGCGGACATCATGGGCCTGTGCGGCGCTGGCAGCCAGCAGCAGGAAAAGAGCAGCAGAACACTTCATGGGGGAGGCTCCAATTGTTACTATGTAACATTATGGACCACATCCCCACGACGCCCGCAAGGGCCCTGGCCCAGCCGCCAACTTCGGCACGCTGGCATCCCCGCGTTGATCTGGCCGGTGCCTGGCTGTCCCTGGCCTGCGCCGCCCACTGCATCGCCCTGCCCCTGCTGCTCGCCTTCGTGCCGGCAGCGATGATGGCGCTGCGTTCGTTCCAGCACCCCGGCCATGGCGCGATGACGGTGCTGCTGGTGATGTCGCGCTGGGAATGGCTGTTCGCGCTGCTGGCCTCATCGCTGGCATTGGCCAGTACCACGGCCGGATTGCACCGGCATGGTCACTGGCGATCCCTGCAGTTGGCCTGCGCCGGCGCCATCCTGCTGTTGTCCGCCTCGCTGTACCTGCCGTTGAAGGAATCGCTGCTCTGGCACGGCGTGGCGACGGCCAGCGGTGGCGTGCTGCTGGCATGCGCGCACATCGGCAACCGGCGGGCACTGCACAACCGCCGGTAGTGCCGGCCGCTGGCCGGCAGCTGCGGGATCCCGGCAGCCGGCCAGCGGCCGGCTCTACCCCCTCCATGCATGGGCCACGCATCAGGTGATACACAGCTGGTAGTGCCGGCCGCTGGCCGGCAGCCCCAGAGACCCGGCAGCCGGCCAGCGGTCGGCTCTACCCATCCGTACATGGGCCACGCATCAGGTGATACACAGCCGGTAGTGCTGGCCGCTGGCCGGCAGCCCCAGAGACCCGGCAGCCGGCCAGCGGCCGGCTCTACGCCGCCTTATTCGTCAAACGGACGCTGGCCGAGCGTCTGCGTCACGTGGTCGACGAAGCAGGTAATGCGCGCAGCCAGCGCGGTGTTGCGGTAGTACACCGCGTTGATCGGCTGCCGCACATCCTGCGTCTGCCTGGCGAGCAGTTGCACCAGTCGGCCCTCACGCCGGTCCTGTCGGGTCAGGAAATCGGACAGGCAGGCGATGCCCAGCCCGGCCACCGCCATCTGCCGCAGCGTCTCGCCGCTGGACGAAGCGATTGCCGGCTCGATCACGAACGGCCCACCATCGTCATCGAGCAGCGGCCACTCGTTCAATGAACTGGGCTGGGTGAAGCCGAGCAGGTCATGCGTGCGCAGCTGCTCCACGCGCGTCGGCGTGCCGTGCCGGCGCAGGTACTCGGGGCTGGCCACCACGCGGATGCGGCTGTGGCCGATCGGCCGTGCATGCAGGGTGGAATCGCGCAGCACGCCGATGCGGAACGCCACGTCGGTGCGTTTCTCGATCAGGTCGGTGATGCCCTCATTGGAATTCAGCTCCAGCTCCACCTGCGGGTAGCGCGCGCGGAAGCCTTCCAGCAGCGGCACGATCACGTGCAGCATGAACGGCGTGGCCGCGTCCACGCGCAGGCGCCCGACCGGTTGCAGGCGTCGCGCAGCCATCTGCTCCTCGGCCTCGTCGACCGTGGCCAGGATCGTGCGCGCGTACTCCAGGAACGCTGCACCTTCCTCGGTCAGTTCCAGCCGCCGCGTGGTCCGCCGCAGCAGCGTGGTCTGCAGCTTGTCCTCCAGCCGCGCCAGGGTGCGGCTGGTGGCCGAGATGGTCAGCTCCAGCCCTTCGGCCGCTGCGGTGATCGAGCCACTGTCGACCACCGCAACGAAGGCCTTCAGCTCATCCAGGGTGGTTTTCATTGTTTACCTCGGCGCAAAAGCATTTCCCGTATACACAGCTTAATCAACAAATGTAAAGCGCCCACACTTCGCCCTGTCCCGAGCCCACCGGCTCTCAACGAAGTCCCTGGAGTCCACCATGAGCGTTCCTTCCTTTGGCGTCGGCACTTTCCGCCTGACCGGCCAGACCGTCATCGACTCGGTACGCAACGCCCTCGAGGTCGGCTACCGTGCGATCGACACCGCGCAGATCTACGGCAACGAAGCCGAGGTCGGCCAGGCCATCGCCGAATCCGGCGTGCCGCGCGACCAGCTGTTCCTGACCACCAAGATCTGGGTGGACAATTACGCCGCCGACAAACTGATCCCGAGCCTGCGCGACAGCCTGGCCAAGCTGCGCACCGATCATGTGGACCTGCTGCTGATCCACTGGCCGGCGCCGGGCAATGGCGTTGAACTGCGCGAGTACATGACCGCGCTGGCCGAAGCCAAGCAGCTGGGCCTGACCCGCCAGATCGGTGTGTCCAACTTCAACATTGCGCTGACCCGGCAGGCCATCGAGGTGGTCGGCGCCGGCGAGATCACCACCAACCAGATCGAACTGAGCCCCTACCTGCAGAACCCGGCGCTGACCGCTTTCCTGCAGGACCAGGGCATCGCCGTCACCTCCTACATGACCCTGGCCTACGGCAAGGTGCTGAAGGACCCGGTGCTGGCCGCCATCGCCGACAAGCACCACGCCACCGTGGCCCAGGTCGCGCTGGCGTGGGCGCTGCAGCGCGGTTACTCGGTCATTCCGTCGTCGACCAAGCGCGAGAACCTGGCCAGCAACCTGCTCGCCCAGGACCTGCGCCTGGATGCCGATGACATGGCCGCGATCGCTGCGCTTGAGCGCAACGGCCGCGAAGTCGATCCGCCGGGCCTGGCACCGGCCTGGGACTGAGCGGCGCGTGACCCCGTATCGGCATGCGACGCGCTGGCCAACATGACAGATCGGTAATGTACGGGTCAGGGCAGCGAAAGGCGCCGCCCTCCACCCTGAGGGCCACTTCCCTGCCGGTGCCTGCGCATGACCCGTTCCCTGTTCCGCCCCGCGTCGCTCATCCTTCTGCTGTCCAGCCTCGCGGTTGCACCGCTGGCCCTGGCCCATCCCAGCCTGGTGCGCTCGACGCCGGCCGCCGACGCCAGCGTGGCTCCGGCCAGCCAGATCGAGCTGCAGTTCAGTGAAAAGGTGATGCCGCGCGCCACCCGCATCGAACTGAGCATGGACCATGGCCGCATGAAGATGGCCATGCCCACCACCGCGCAGGACATCTCCGAAGACGGGCACACCCTGCGTGCCCGCTTCGCCAAGCCGCTGCCGGCAGGCAGTTACGCACTGCAGTGGCGCGCGGTCGGCCAGGACAGCCATCCGATCACCGGCAGCTACCGCTTCACCGTGAAGTAGGGCGGCGGTCGTGGCCGAGCTCTCGCCGTACGCGCTGCGGCTGGCGTTGTACCTGGTGCTGATGCTGCTGTTCGGGCGGATCCTGTTCGCCCGGCCTGCGCTGCCCCGTCCCATCCTGTTGGCACTCGTCCTGATCGCGTTGCTGGTGGGGGTCACCGATGCCGTGACCCGGTTGTCCAGCGTGCTCGGTCTGTCGCCGGCCGACATCGACCTCGACATGGCGCGCTGGTTCCTTACCGGTACGCCGGTGGGTGAAGCGGGCCTGCTGCGCCTCCTGGCGCTACTGGCGATGCTGCCGCTGCTGGCATTCGCCGCGCCGCTGCGGGGCCTGCGCCGTGTAGCCCTGCTGGTGCTTTCCGGCACGGCCCTGGCCAGCCTGTCCTGGAATGGGCATGCCGCTGCGGGCGATGGGTTAGCCGGTACCTTGCGACTGGTGGCCGGCGTCGTGCATCTGCTGGCCGCCGGTGCTTGGGTCGGCGCAATCGCCGCCATCCTGCAGCTGGCGCTGCGTCCGCAGGGCCTGCGCCTGCGCGAACGCACCCATGAACTGTGGCAGGCCGCGCACCGCTTCGCCCTGCCCGGCACGATCATCGTCGCCACGCTGGCGATGACCGGCACCTATACCTATGTCGATCTCGGCGGCTCCCTGCAGACCCTGACCGGCACCGCGCATGGACGATGGTTGCTGATCAAGCTGGCGCTGGTGGGTGGCATGCTGGGGCTGGCGGCACTGCATCGCTGGCGGCTGGTGCCGGCGCTGGCCACCTCCATCCGCGGCGGCTGGCAACCGCGGCCGCTGCGCTCGCTGCGCCACAGCCTGGCCTGCGAGTCGGTGCTGGCGCTGCTGGTGCTGGCCTGCGTGGCGGTACTCGGCACATTGGATCCCCTGACATGAGCCTGCGCAGCCGGCCTGCACGCAAGCTGCGATGATGGGCGCATCATGAAACTGCTGATCGTCGAAGACGAACCCAAGACCGGCAATTACCTGCGCCAGGGCCTGATCGAAGCCGGCTACGTGGTCGATCTCGCCTGTAACGGCGTCGATGGACTGCATCTGGCCGGCAGCGGCGAGTACCAGCTGGTCATCCTCGACGTGATGCTGCCCGGCCTGGATGGCTGGAACGTGCTGTCGCGGCTGCGCGAAGCCGGCTGGCAGGTGCCGGTGCTGTTCCTCACCGCGCGCAGCAGCATTGCCGACCGCGTGCAGGGCCTGGAGCTGGGCGCCGACGACTATCTGGGCAAGCCGTTCGCCTTCGCCGAGCTGCTGGCGCGCGTGCGTACCCTGCTGCGTCGGGGCCAGGCGCTGCCGCAGGCCGAGCGCATCGTCATCGCCGATCTGGTGGTGGACACCCTGCGCCGCCGGGTCGAACGCGCTGGGCAGCGCATCACCCTCAGTCCGAAGGAGTACACCCTGCTGGAACTGCTGGCGCGACGCCGCGGCGAGGTGCTGCCGCGCTCGTTGATCGCCTCGCAGGTGTGGGACATGAACTTCGACAGCGACACCAACGTGATCGACGTGGCGATCCGCCGCCTGCGCGCCAAGATCGACGATGGCTTCGACGCCAGGCTGATCGTCACCGTGCGTGGCATGGGCTACGTGCTGGAGGCGCCGGACGACGGCGGAGCCCACAGCGGATGAACCTGCGCCGCTCCATCGCGGTACGGCTGACGCTGCTGTTCGCCACCGTCGCCACGCTGGTGCTGGCCGTGCTGGGCGTGGCGATCTATGTCAGCGCCCGCCACGACCTGGTCGCCCAGGATTTCATCGAACTGGAAAACAAGGTCGCGCTGATCCGTGACCTCGCCGGCAACGGGCCTGTATCCGCGCGCGGGCAGCGCTTGGCAGAGGCGCTGGGCCACCATCCGGATATCGCCTTCCACATTGCTGATGGGAGCGGTGCGGTGCTGTTCTCCACCGCCCCGGCACTGCTGCGCGAGCATGCGCGCAGCCAGCCGGTCGACGCTGCGCCACGGCGGCACGACTGGATCCTGGCCGATGGCCGCTGCATGCATGCCCTGCACCTGCGCCTGACCCTGGCCGATGGCAGCCAGCTGGTGACCCTGCTGGCCATCGACGACGACCGCCATGCCGATTTCCTGCAGCGCTTCCGCCACCTGTTGGCGATCGCGATCATCGGTGCCGCCGTGGCCAGCAGCCTGCTCGGTGGCTATGTGGTGCGGCGAACGTTGCGGCCGCTGCGCACGCTGGCCGATGAAGCCCGGCAGATCACCGCTGGCCGCCTGCAGCGCCGGCTGAGTGCGCGCAGTGCCCCGGCCGAACTGGAACAGCTGGCGCAGACGCTCAACGGCATGCTGGCACGGTTGCAGCAGGACTTCGCGCGGCTGACCGGGTTCTCCGGTGACCTGGCCCATGAACTGCGCACGCCGATCACCAACATGCTGACCCAGGTGCAGGTGGTGCTGGCGCACCCGCGCAGCAACGAGGCCTATCGCGAGACGCTGGTGTCCTGTGCCGAGGAGCTGCAGCAGCTGGCGCAGACCGTGGGTGACCTGCTGTACCTGGCGCAGGCCGAGGCGCCCGGCGCGCTGCCTTCGCGCGAGCCGGTGGCGCTGGACGTAGTGGTGGATTCGCTGTTGGAGTTCTATGACCTGCTGGCCGAAGACCGGCAGTTGGCCCTGCATCGCGAAGGCACCGCACGCGTCGAAGGCAACCGGCTGATGCTGCACCGGGCGATCGCCAACCTGCTGTCGAACGCGTTGAAGCACGCGGCGCTGGGCAGCGACGTGCGGGTGCGTCTGGTCGAGAACGGCGACCTGTGCAGGATCAGCGTGCACAACATCGGCGCGCCGATTGCCGAAGAAGCACTGCCGCGCCTGTTCGATCGCTTCTACCGCGGCGAGCGCGGCCGCCACGAGGGCGCCGGACTGGGCCTGGCAATCACCCGCGCGATCGCACAGGCGCATGGCGGAACGGTAAGCGTGACCTCCGATGAAGCCGGCACCGTGTTCGAGCTGGTGCTGCCTAGCGCATCAGCCCGGTAATGCCGGCCAGCGGCCGGCACTACCCAGCGCGCACGCCCCTGTTCGGTAGTGCCGGCCGCTGGCCGGCAACCCCGGCCGGGTCGAACACCCCGGCCACCCAGTCGATGAACACCCGCAGCCGCGGCGAAGGCGTGCGGTTGCGCGGGTAGACCAGGCTCAACGGGCTCGGTGTCGGCGGCGAGTCCGGCAACAGCTCCACCAGCTGCCCGCTTCCGATGTACGGGTCCATCCGGTAGCGTGGCGCCTGGATGATGCCCAGCCCCGCGAGCGCTGCACCCAGGAAGGCATCCGCACCGGAAACACGCACGCTCACCGGCAGCGGCACATGGCGCACCTGCGCGCCCTGCTGGAACTCCAGCGGAATCAGTTGGCCGGTGGCACTGGAGCGGTAGCCGACCATCCGGTGACCTTGCTCCAGCGATTCGATGGTCCCGGGCATGCCATATGCCTGCACGTAATCTGGCGAAGCCACGGTGACTTCGCGCAGCAGCGTCAACCGCCGCGCCGCCAGATCGCTGTCAGCCAGCGTGCCGACACGCAGCGCCACATCCACGCCTTCGCGCAACAGATCCACGTAGCGATCGCCCTCGCTGACCTCCAGTTCGATCTCCGGGTAGCGCTGCAGGAAGTCCGGCAGGTGCGGAAACAGCAGGTGCCGGCCCAGCGTACCATGCACTTCAATGCGCAGCGGGCCACGCGGCGGCACGTCACGGAACGCGGCCTCGGCATCGTCCATGTCGGCGATCAGGCGCAGGCAACGCCCATAGAACGCCTCGCCTTCCAGGGTGGGCACCACCAGCCGTGTGGTCCGGTGAAGCAGGCGCACGCCCAGCCGATGCTCCAGCGCCTTGATCGCGTCGGTCACCGTGGCCCGTGGCAGGCCCAGGTCCTCGCAGGCACGGGTGAAGCTGCGGCGCTCGACGATACGGACGAAGGCGCGCATGGCCGTGAAACGGTCCATTATTCGGCTACCCGGATGATGTTGGCGGATTATGCATGATTATCCGGGCGGAAAAGATGACGAAGATGGCCCTGCGCCATTCCGGCGTGCCTGCTGGACGCCACCATGACCCTCTCCTCCACCCGCTCCGTTGCCCTGGTCACCGGCGGCTCCCGCGGCATCGGTGCCGCCATTTCGCGCCGACTCGCCGCCGACGGCCATGCGGTGGTGATCAACTATGCCGGTCGCCGCGATGATGCCGAGGCATTGGCCGCCGAGCTCAACGCCGCCGGTGCGCAGGCCCTTGCCCTGCAGGCCGATGTGGCCGACCCGCAGGCGGTGCGCCAGCTGTTCGACGCCATCGAGGCCCGTTTCGGCGGCATCGACGTGGTGGTCAACAGTGCCGGCGTGCTGCAGCTGGCGCCGCTGGCCGACAGCGACGATGCCCTGTTCGAACGGGTGATCGGGATCAACCTGAAGGGCGCCTTCAACGTGCTGCGCGAAAGTGCGCGACGGGTGCGCGACGGCGGCCGCCTGATCAGCCTGTCGACCAGCGTGGTCGGCATCCGGCTGGAGAACTACAGCGTGTATGCCGCCAGCAAGGCTGCAGTGGAAACGATGGGCGCGATCCTCAGCAAGGAACTGCGTGGGCGCAACATCACCGTCAATGCAGTGGCACCGGGCCCGACGGCCACCGACCTGTTCCTGGAGGGCAAGTCACCCGAGCTGATCGAGCGGTTGGCGAAGATGAATCCCCTGGAACGGCTGGGTACGCCGGAGGACATCGCCGGCGCGGTGGCCTTCCTGACCGGTGCCGATGGCCGGTGGATCAATGGCCAGGTGCTGCGCGCCAATGGCGGGATGGTGTAGGTGGTCGCCCACCTTGGTGGGCGCGTCGCCGCGTGCCCACCAAGGTGGGCACCTACCAGGGCCATGCCTGGCGGCCGGGTCGCATCCGCGCATGGCGTGGATCTACCGTGCCGATCATCCGGCGCGCGCCTCGCGGCGGCGGTGCACCCAGTAGTACAGCGTCGGCAACACCAGCAGGGTCAGCAGCATCGCCGACAGCAGGCCGCCGATCACCACCACCGCCAACGGCTTCTGGGTCTCGGCACCGATCGCGTGCGAGGTCGCCATCGGCAGCAGGCCGAACATCGCCAGCAGCGCGGTCATCAGCACCGTACGCAGGCGCTGCAGCGAGCCCTGCACCACCGACTGCAGCAGGTCCATGCCCTGCTCGCGCAGCTGCGCGAAGCGACTGAGCATCACCACGCCGTTCAGCACCGCCTGCCCGAACAATGCAATGAAGCCGATGGCCGCCGACACCGACAGCGGAATGCCGGTCAGCCACAGGGCCAGGATGCCGCCGATCATCGCCAGGGGCACGTTGGCCAGGATCAGTGCGGCGCTGCTGATCTCCTTGAAGGCATCGAACAGCAACACGAAGATGATCAGCACCGACAGCGGAATCACCCAGCCCAGCCGCTTCATCGCACGCTGCTGGTTCTCGAACTCGCCGGACCACTCCAGCCGGTAGCCTTCCGGCAGCTGCACGCTGGCGTCCACCCGCTTGCGCATGTCGGCCACCACGCTGCCCATGTCACGCCCGGCGATGAAGATGCTCACCGCCTTCACCCGCTGTGCGTTCTCGCGCGAAATGTTGATCGCGCCGCTGGCCATGCGGAAGTCGGCCACGTCGGACAGCGTCACGGTGTGGCCATCGCCGATGCCCACCGGCACCGTGCGCAGCCGCTGCAGGTCACGATCGGCATCGTCCAGGCGCAGCGTGATCGGGAACTTGCGGTCGCCCTCCCACAGCTCGCCGACCTGGCGCCCGCCCAGCGCGGTCTCGATCACCTCGTCGATGTCGCGCACGTTCAGGCCATAGCGCGCGGCGCGGTCACGGTCGATCTCGATCTGCAGCTGCGGCAGGGAGCCGTCGCGGTCGATGAAGGCACTCTCCACGCCCTCCACGCCACGCACCTGCCCCAGGATCGCCTGCGCGTGCTGGTTGAGCACGTCCAGATCCGAGCCACTGACCTTGATCACCACCTGACCCTTGATCTGCGAGATGCTCTCCAGGATGTTGTCGCGCACCGGCTGCGAGATCGAGAACTCCGGCCCCGGAATGCGCTGCTCCAGCGTGCGCTGCAGATCACTGACCAGCTGCCGCTTGTCCACACCCTTCGGCCATTCCTTCTCCGGCTTCAACGCCACCAGCGCTTCGATCTGGTTGGCGCCCTTGGCATCGGAGCCGTCCTCCGGCCGCCCCAGCTTGGCCACCACCGTCGACACCTGCGGGAAGGTGCCGACCAACTCACGGATGCGCCGCGACTGCTGCTGCGCTTCGGCCAGGCTGGTGCTCGGGTCGAGCGTGGCGGTCAGCCAGATCGATCCTTCGTCCAGCTCGGGCAGGAACTCCGAGCCCAGGCGGGTACCCAGTGCCAGCGTGCCGACCAGCAGCGCGACCGCGGTCAGCACCACCGCACGCGGGCGCGCCAGTGCGCGCTCCAGGATCGGCCGGTACCAGCCGGTCAGGCGGTCCATCAGCGGGTTGCCGTCGCGCATGCGGTCACGCCGCAGCCACCAGTAGCAGAACAGCGGCACCACGGTCAGCGCCAGGATCAACGCACCGATCAACGCCGAGGTCACCGAGTACGCCATTGGCGCGAACATGCGGCCTTCCTGGCGCTGCAGGGTGAAGATCGGAATGTGCGCGGCGATGATGATCAGCATCGAGAAGAACGTCGGCCGGCCCACTTCCGATGCGGCAGAAAGAATGGTCGAGAACCGCGTCTTCCGATCAGCCGTGGGTGGCAGCTTCGACAATCGCGAGACGATGTGCTCGGTCACGATCACCGCGCCATCGATGATGATGCCGAAGTCCATCGCGCCCAACGACAGCAGGTTGGCCGGCACGCCCCACAGGTGCAGGCCGAGGAAGGTCGACAGCAGCGCCAGCGGCATCATCGCCGCCACGATCAGCGCGGCGCGGGCGTTGTACAGGAACAGCCACAGCACCAGGAACACCAGCACCGCGCCTTCCAGCAGATTGCGGAAGACGGTCTTCAGCGTGGTCGACACCAGCCACGAGCGGTCGTAGAACGGCTCGATGCTGACCCCGGCCGGTAGCTGGTTCGCCTGGATCTCGGCAATGCGGGCATGCAGGGCGTCGAGCACGTCGGACGGATTCTCGCCCTTGCGCATCAGCACCATGCCGAACACCGCATCGTCATTGTCGTCCTGGCCGACCAGGCCCTGCCGTGGCAGGCCGGTATCGGCGATGCTGGCCAGGTCGCGCACCAGGATCGGCGTGCCACCACGCTGCGCCACCACCACGTTGCCGATGTCGGCCGGCGAACGCATCAGGCCCACGCCGCGGATCAGGAACTGCTGCTGGCCACGCTCCACATAGCCGCCGCCGGCGTTGGAACTGCCCTTTTCCAGCGCCTCGGCGAACTCACCGAGGCTGATCCCGCGATCACGCAGCTTGTCCAGGTCCGGCTTGACCTGGAAGGTGCGCGCGAAGCCGCCGAAGCTGATCACATCGGCCACGCCCGGCACGGTGCGCAGGCTGCGCTCCATCGTCCATTCCTGCACGGTGCGCAGCTGGGTCGGTGTCATGTGCGGGCCCTTGAGCACGTAGCGGTAGATCTCGCCCACCGCCGAACTCATCGCCTCCAGCTCCGGGCTCACCCCTTCCGGCAGCTCCACGCCCTGCAGGCGCTCCAGCACCTGCTGGCGCGCGAAATAGTCATCAGCCTTGTCGTCGAAGGTCAGGATGATCATCGACAGGCCGAACTGCGTATGCGAGAACACCCGCACCGAATGCGGAATGCCGGACAGCGCCACTTCCAGCGGCATCGTCACTTCGCGTTCCACCTCTTCGGCCGCGCGGCCCGGATGCAGCGATACCACCGTCACCTGGGTGTCGGAGACGTCCGGGAAGGCCTCCACCGGCAGCACGCGGAACGCGGCGATGCCAGCGCCGATGAACAACAGCAGCGCCAGCATCACCATCAGCGGCTGGCGCAGGCAATAGGCAATCAGGCGATCGATCATGGGGCCGCATGCCCCGTGCCGGTGCTGGCCGCTGCCGGCGCACTGTCAACCAGCTGCTGCAGCAGCAGGCCCCCTTCGACCACCACCCTGCTGCCCACGGGCAGGCCCTCACGCACCCACAGACGGCCGTCACCCAGCTCCTCGGCGTGCACGGAATGGCGCACGAAGCGGCCCTTGCCTTCCTCCACGAACACCACCTGCTTCCCATCGATCAGCAGCACCGCGGCATCAGGCAGCGAGACACCGCCCTCGGCCGGCAACACCACCTGGGCGCGCACGTATTGCCCTGCCTTGAAACCACGCGCACGGTTGTCCAGCTCGGCGCGCGCCTGCACCACGCGGCGCTCGCTGTCGACGAAGTCATCCACGTGCTGCAGGGTCGCCTGCAACGGCTGTCCATCGGCACCGGGCACACTCACCTGCATGCCCGCCTTCAGCCGTCCCGCCAGGCTTTCGGGGATGTCCAGCAGCACCCACAGCCGGTCCGGATCGCCGATCACCGCCAATGGTTGTTCACTGTCGGGGCTGACCGACATGCCCGGGCTCATCCGCCGCTCCACCAGCACGCCATCGATGGGCGCGCGCAGCGGCAGGCGCTGGTCGACGTGCTGGCCATTGCCATAGGCCCTGGCGAAGGCGGTGGCGCGCGCATGATCGGCCTGGCTGCCCGCGAAGTTGGCCTCGGCTTCATCCAGCTCACGGCCGGAAGCCACGCCCGCGGCATGCAGTTCACGGGTACGGTCCAGCTCCTTGCGCGCCTGCTGCAGCTCGGCGCGGCCACGCACGCCCTCCGCCTGCGCCTGGCCGAACTCGGGCGAGGTAATCCAGGCGATCACCTGGCCGGCCTTCACTTTCTGCCCCGGCTGCGCCTCGATGCGCGCCACCTGCCCCGCCAGCGGCGTGCGCAGCGCGCTGGAGCGCGTCTCGTCCCAGACCACCCGGCCCGGCAGCTGCAGGCTGGCGCTGGCGCCGGCGGTCACCGCCTCGCTGCGCAGCACGTCCAGCTGGCGGCTGTCGGCGGGAAACTGGATCTGGCCGGCACTGACCTGGGGCGCGTCCTCGGCATAGGACGCCGGCTCGCGACCGCAGCCGCCCAGCAGGGCCAGCGCCAGCAAGGCCGGCAGCAGGGCGTGTCGTGCCCGCAGGCAATGGGCGACGGTGGACTTCATCGGGACTCTCCTTCAGCAACGGATGTGGCCGCTTCCCAGCGCGCCAGGGCAATGGCATGGTCGGCACGCGCCTCAATCAGCGCGGCCTCGAAATCGCGCCAACTGCGGCGCGCGTCGAGCAGATCGGTCAGGCTGGCGGCGCCACGGCGATAGGCCAGTTCGATGCCCTCCACCGCCTTGCGTGCAGCGTCGGACTGCAGCCCCTCGTAGTCGCTGCGGCGCTGTGCGGCGGACTGCGCGCTGGCCTGCAGCTGGTCCAGCTCGGCGCGTGCTTCGCGTTGCAGCACCTGCAATTCCAGCGCGGCGCTGTCGCGGTCGGCCTCGGCACGCTGGATCGCGCCGCGTGCGCGCGACGGGCCACCCAGTGGAATGGTCAACGACACACCCCAGGTGACACCGCTGATGTCGGTGGGCTCGCGCTCCGCCTCCACGCCCAGCTGGATGTCGCGATGGCGCTCGCTACGCGCCAGTGCCACGCCCGCGTCGGCGGCGGCCAGGCGCGAACGCGCCGCACGCAGGTCGGCGCGCTGCTGCGGATCGAACGCGCGCACATCGGCCACGCTGCTGGCATCCGGCCAGGGGTCATCGGCGCTGAGGTCGCGGCTGTCATCGCTGCCGAGCAGCAGGCCCAGCGCATGCCGCGCGTCGCGCAGATCCAGGGCCGCTTCGCGCGCCGCGTCGGCCACCGCCAGATCGTCCACCGCCAGCCGCGCGCGATCCACCGGCGCCATCGCCCCGGTGGCCACCTGCTTGTCGGCCGCCGCCATCTGTTCGACCGAACTCTGGCGGTTGGCGTCGGCAATCTGCGCCCGCTCCTGCGCACCCTTCAGGCCGAAATAGGCTTCATGCAGTGCCACCTGCTGGCGGCGCCGGGTGTCGAGCATGTCCAGCCCGGCCACTTCCAGCAGCGCGTCCGCCTGGCGGATGCGCAATGCGCGCTTGCCGCCGCGCTCCCAGGTCCAGCCCAGGCCCAGCGTGCTGTCCACCCGCTTGTCCTGCCAGCGCCCCGGGCCGATGCCGTGCTTGGGGCTGATCTTGCTGGTGCCGATCGACAGCTCGGTGGCCGGGCGCAGTGCCGCTGTCTGCGCATCGCCCTGCACCCCGCGCAGCTCCAGTGCCGCCGCGCGCAGGTCCGGGTTGTGCGCTTCCATTGCACGCTGCGCATCCGCCAGGGACAGCGCCGAAGCCGCAGGCGCGCACGAAAGGGCGGCCAGCAGGGCCGCAAGACGAGGGGAGAAATTCATGCACGTCACGGTAAGGTGACGCACTTGCGCCAAACTTGCCCCAACCTTGCACGAAGCTTGCAATGCGAATCCTGCTGATCGAAGACGACGCCGCCCTGGCCGATGGACTGATCCGTGCCCTGCAGGGCGCCGGCCATCTGTGCGACCACCTCTCGCGTGGGCTGCACGCGCCGGCTGCACTGGCCAGCGCGTCGTATGACGTGATGGTGCTCGACCTTTCATTGCCCGACGTCGATGGCCTGGACCTGCTCTCGCGCCTGCGCAACGAAGGCGTCACCCTGCCGGTGCTGATCCTGACCGCACGCGATGGTGTGGAGGACCGCATTCTTGGCCTGGACCGCGGTGGCGATGATTACCTGGCCAAGCCGTTCGCACTGGGTGAGCTGGAAGCCCGCCTGCGTGCACTGTCGCGCCGCCGCAGCGATGCACCTGCGCAGAAGCGATTGGGCCGCCTGTGCTTCGACAGCATCCGCAATGAAGCGCAGGTGGACGGCCAGCGCATCGAACTGACCGCCCGCGAGCTGTCGCTGGTCGAGGCACTGATGCAGCACCCCGGCCGCACCGTCACCAAGCAGCGCCTGTTCGACGCGCTGTACAGCTGGGATCACGAGGCCAACCTGTCGGTGATCGAAGTGCATGTCAGCCGCCTGCGCCGCAAGCTGGAACAGGCGCGCGCCGGCGTCGGCATCCGCATGCTGCGTGGGCTGGGCTATCGGCTGGAGGCCGGCGGTGACTGAGCGCGTGCACAGCCTGCGTGGCCTGCTGCTGCGCCGCCTGTGGCTGCCGCTGCTGGTACTGCTGCTGTGCAGCGCAGTGGGTTCCTTCGCGCTGGCGCGCTTCTACGCCGGCCAGGTCTACGACCGCTGGCTGCTGGACTCGGCGATGTCGTTGTCCGAGCTGGTGAAGGTGCAGGACGGGCGTGCCTCGATCGAGATCACCCCGGCGGTGTCGCGCATGTTCACCTGGGACACCGCCGACGAAGTGCACGGCGAGGTGGTGGATGCCGATGGCGGGCGACTGTATGGCGACCTGCCTGAAGCGCTGCCACGCCCCGCGGCCGGCCCTGCAGGTGATGACGATGCCGTCTACTACGATGCGCGCCTTCGTGGGCAAGCCGTGCGCATGGTGGAAGTGGTGGTCAGTGCCGGGCCGGGCCACGATATCCGGCTGCGCGTGGCCGAAACGCTGCGCAAGCGCCATCGCCTGGAACGCAAGCTGCTGCTGACCAGCATCCCGTTCCAGGCCGCGATCCTGGCGCTGGCCGCATGGTTGGCCTGGTCCGGTACCGGTGCCGCCGCACGGCATGCCAACCAGGTGGCGCGGCGCTTGGCCAGCCCGCGCCCGGACCCGCTGGCGCCACTGGAGCCCGCGCAGGAAGCCCCACGCGAACTGTGGCCGGCGGTGGAGGCCTACAACGCGCTGCTGCAACGGCTGGACGCGATGCAGGCCGCGCAACGGCGCTTTGTCAGCAACGCCGCACACCAGTTGCGCACGCCGCTGGCGGCGATGCAGGTGGAGCTGGAGAGTTCGCTGCGCCAGCATGATCCGCAGGCCCAGCAGCTGGCGCTGTCCGGCACGCTGGCCGGGCTGGCGCGGCTGCAGCACCTGGTCAACCAGCTGCTGATGCTCAGCCGTTCCGAGGATCCGCATGGCAGCGCACTGCCGCTGCAGCCGCTGGACCTGGCCGCGCTGGCGCGCGGCGTGGTGGAGCGCTACGCCGATCGTGCGTTGGCGGCGGGCGTGGACCTGGGTTACGAGGGACCCGACGACGGCGTGCAGGTACTGGGTGATCCGCAGCTGCTGCGCGAGGCGCTGGGCAATCTGCTGGACAACGCGCTGCGCTACGGTGCCGTGCCCGGTGTGATCACCCTGGGGCTACAGCAGGATGCCGAGGGCGTGCAGGTGTGGGTGGACGATGACGGCACCGGCATTGCCGAGCCCGAGCGCGAGCGCGTCACGGAACGCTTCTACCGGGCCAGCAGCGAGGGCGACGGCTGCGGGCTGGGGCTGGCGATCGTGGCCGAGATCGCGCAGCGGCATGGTGCGGCGCTGGTGATTGATGGCGCGCCGATTGGTGGCGCGCGGGTCGGGTTGCGGTTTCGTTCCCACTGACGTCCGGCGTGCCAACCAAGGTTGGCACCTACCAAGGGCCCACGGCCGGCGGATTCCGGTAGATGCCAACCTTGGTTGGCACCGTTGATGTTCCGCGTGCCAACCAAGGTTGGCACCTACCAAGTGCGGGGCAATGACGGCGGCAATGCGGGGCTGCCCATCATCACCGGCTCATCGAATACGGCGCCTGCGCGCCCTGCCCGGGCCACGCCTTGTTGGGCTCAGCCTGCATGCTGAAGCGCAGTTCGCCGCCGGCCAGGATCTCGTCGTGGCGCAGGAAGGTGCGCTGCAGCGGCTTGCCGTTGAGGCTCACGCTGCCGACGTAGGTGTGCCTGTCATCCAGCCCGTCGGCCACGATGGTGAACGTCTTGCCGTTCGGCAGTCGCATCGCGGTCTTCGGAAGGAACGGACAACCCAGGATGTACTCGCCCGAACCCGGTGCCACCGGGTAGAAGCCCAGCGCGGTGAACACGTACCACGCCGACATCTGGCCGACGTCATCGTTGCCGGCCAGGCCATCGGGGCGGTCGGCATACTGGGTATCCATGATCTGCTTCAGGCGCGCCTGCGTGCGCCACGGCTGGCCGGCGTACGAATACAGGTAGGCCACGTGGTGGCTGGGCTCGTTGCCATGCGCATACCAGCCGATCAGGCCGGTGATGTCTTCCATGTGCTCGAAGATGGACGGATCGACCTTGGCGTTGAACACCTCGTCCAGGCGCGCGAGCAGCTTGTCACTGCCACCGTGCGCTGCCGCCAGGCCGGCCACATCCTGCGGCACGTACCATGAGTACTGCCAGGCGTTGCCCTCGGTGTAGTCGGTGCCGTAACCACTGGCACTGGGATCGAACGGCGTGCGGAAACTGCCATCACGCTTGCGCGCACGCATGAAGCCGGTGTCCTTGTCGAACGCGTTGCGCCAGTTGCCGGCGCGCTTGTCGAAGGTGGCCGCGATATCGGTCTTGCCCATGGCCTGCGCCATGCGTGCGATGGTCCAGTCATCGAAGGCGTATTCCAGCGTCTTGCTGGCCGCTTCGCCTTCCTCGTCGATCGGTACGTAGCCCAGCTCACGGTACTGCGCGATGCCGTCGTAGGGACCGTAGTTGGCGGTCTCGACCATCGCCTTCAGCGCCTTGTTGGCGTCGAAGCCGCGGATGCCCTTCACGTAGGCGTCGGCGATTACCGGCACCGCGTGGTAGCCGATCATGCACCAGTCTTCCAGGCCGTGGAACGACCACACCGGCAGCATGCCGTAGGGGCTGTGCTCATGGTGGGCCAGCATCGAATTGACGAAGTCGCTGTTGCGCTTCTCCGGCTGCACAAGCGTCAGCAGCGGATGCAGCGCACGGTAGGTGTCCCACAGCGAGAACGTCGAATAGTTCGTGAAACCATCGGCTTTGTGCACGGCGTTGTCCGAACCGCGGTACTGGCCATCGGCATCCATGAACAGCGTCGGCCCCAGCATCGTGTGGTACAGCGCGGTATAGGCGCTGCGCCGGGCGTGTTCCGGCGCATCGATATCGAGCACCGACAGCGCCTGCGTCCATTCCTGCTTTGCCTGCGCACGCACGCGGTCGAAATCGAAGTCCGCCACTTCCGCGTCGAGGTTGGCGATGGCACCGGCTTCACTGACCGGCGAGATCGCCACCTTGACCACCAGTGGTGCGTCCAGCTTGCCGAACGCGAACGTACCGACCAGCTGACGGCCCTCGATCTGCGCACGCTGCGCGGGATCCTTCTCACCCGGCGGGGGGAAGCCCTTGTAGACGATGTCCTGCTCGGTGTTGTGCAGCTCGTGCCCGGAAAGCGGCCGCGAGAAACGCATCGCGAAATACAGCTGGCGGCCCGGCGCCCAGCCGCGCGTCTCGCGGAAGCCGGTCACCGTACCGTCGGCGCGCACCCCGCACCCGCGACCACAGCACCTTGCCCGGGTAGTCGTACATGCTGGTGCGCATGTCCAGCAGCACCTTGGCGTCGGTGCCCTTGGGGAAGGCATAGCGGTGCACGCCCACGCGCGCACTGGTGGTCAGTTCGGCGCGCACCTTGTAGTCATCCAGGGTGACCGCGTAGTAGCCCGGCTCGGCCTTCTCATCAGCGTGGCGGAAGCGCGATGCATAGCCGCTGCGCGGCTTCTCCGGATCACCGCGCTCCAGGCCGGGGTTGCCGGTGAACGGCATCAGCAGGATGTCGCCCAGGTCCGAATGACCGGTGCCGGAAAAATGCGTATGCGAGAAGCCGACGATGCTGCTGTCGTCGTAACGGTAGCCGGCTGCCCAGCCATAGGCCTTCTCGCGCGGCTGGATGCGTGTGTCCGGGCTGAGCTGGACCATGCCGAACGGTACCGTGGCGCCCGGGTAGGTATGGCCCTCTCCACCGGTGCCGATGAAGGGATCGACCGCGGCATAGGCGCGTTCGGCAGCGGTGTTCGGTGTGGCAGCCAGGGCGGCACCGGAGGCAAGCATGGCGGTAGCGGCGAAGGCGATCAGGAGACGACGGTCCAGCGTGGGCATCGGCATTTGGATCGATTCAGATGGTGACCGGATGCTAGCACCGGGACTCAGGCGCCGCATGTTGCGGCGCAGCTGAATGAATCCAAAGGCGACAGGAGTTGTCTGATTTCCAATGCAACTATTTGCATGGTTCGGCGCCATGGCGCTCACCAGACTGTCGTCAAGCCCAAAAGCGGCGCGAAAAGGCGTCCCGCGACAACCCCGGCTGCGACGTGACCGCCATCGCACTTCGCGCCACCTGGGCCGGAAATGGCATCGCAATCACCTTCTCTTCACACGATAGCGGCGTTTCATTCACGCCGACGAAGTGAATGCGGTCCCTTTCCTGAAGTTCGATGTCCACAGGAGTCCCGTCATGAAGATCGCAGTTCGTCGTTCCCTTCCGCTGGCCATCGCCGCCGGCGTCGCCCTCGCCTCCACCGCCCAGGCCGGAACTCTCGGTCCTGGCCAGTCGGCCATCGTCAATGCTGGCGACCCTATTGAGAGCTGGTCTGCACAGGGCGCCACGCTGACCTTCAGCACCGGCAGCGCCGCCACATCCGTAGGCATCAGCGACGGATCCACGCTCACCATGACGGGGGCAACAGCCACCGCCACCAATCCGTTTGCTGCCGTCCAGATCGCCTCCTCCAGCGCGACGATCACCGGCACCCGGATACAGAACAATCGCGCTGCGGGATTGGCGGTAACCAATGGCAGCTCTGGTGGTGCTGCCGGCAACGCATCGGTTACTGACTCGAGCATCAGCGGCCAGGGAATCGGAAGCTATGTTCAGGGTGGCATGCTGACGCTGAGCAACACAACGATTGATGGAACCGGCATCGGAGCCGGGCTTCTTCCACCCGAAATCTCGTCCGGTCTGGCAGTCTTCTCCAATTCAAACGTCAGCATCACCAATGGCTCCGCAATTGCCGGAGATGAGAACGGCATCTTTGTGAAGGACATCGGGGGAACGCCCACCAGTACGATCACTGACAACGTTCTCACCGTCGACAAGTCGCGCGTCATCGGCCGCAACGGCTCAGGCATTGTGGTCAGCGGCGCAGGGATCATTGCCCCAACCACCGTCAACGTTCTCAACGGCAGCACCGTCAGCGGCGGCAATGGCGTGATTGCAGAAGCCGTTTACGGGGGCACCCTGAATCTGAACGTGGACGCATCGCAACTGCAGGGCACGCTTCGTGCCGATGCAACGTCGCAGTTGCACGCCAATTTCTCCAACGGCGCCGTACTGAACGGCGCGATGACCAACGTCACCAGCGCCACGCTGGATTCCGCCACCTGGAACATGACCGGAAACTCCACGGTCGGCGCCCTCAACCTCGGCAACGGCACCGTCTCCCTCGGCGACGGTTCGGCCTTCCACACCCTCAACGTGGCCGGCAACTTCACTGGCAATGGCGGCACCCTCGCCTTCAACACCGTGCTGGCCGGCGATGATGCAGCCACCGACAAGCTGATCATCGGTGGCGACACCAGCGGTACCGCCAACGTGCGCGTCAACAACGTGGGCGGTGCCGGTGCGCAGACCAACCAGGGCATCCAGCTGATCCAGGTCGGCGGCGCGTCCAATGGCCAGTTCAACCTGGCCGGCCGTGCCGTCGGTGGCCAGTATGAGTACTTCCTGCACAAGGGCACCGGTGCCGACGGCAACTGGTACCTGCGTTCGCAGCTGCCGACCGTGCCGGACCCATGCGTGGTCGATCCCAGCCTGCCGCAATGCCAACCGGTCGATCCCGTGGATCCGGGCGAGCCGGTGCTGCGCCCGAGCCCCGGCGCCTACCTGGCCAACCTGCAGGCCGCGCAGAGCATGTTCCGCCTGGGCTACCACGACCGCAACGCCGGCCAGAACTCCGGCCGTGCCTGGGCCCGCGTGGACGGCTCGCGCAATGGCTTCGATGCGGTCAGCAAGCAGCTGGATATCCGAGGCAACAGCCAGGCGCTGACCGTCGGTGCCGATCTGTGGCGTCACGAATCGGGCAGCAGTGCGGGTGTGATGTTGTCGACCGGCAACGCCACCAGCACCTCCACCAATGAACTGACGGGCTACTACGCCCGCGGCAAGGTGAAGGGCGAGGCGCTGGGCCTCTATGGCACTTGGCGCGGCGGCAACGGTGCCGACCCGTATGCGGGCTTCTACGTGGACGGCTCGCTGCAGCGTGCGCAGTTCCGTAACCGCGTAGAGGGTATCGGCCTGGCTGCCGAGCGCTACGACAGCCGCGCTTGGCAGGGTGCGGTGGAAACCGGCTACGCATTCCGTGTGGGTGGCGCCAGCAACGGCGGCATCTATCTGGAACCGCAGCTGCAGGTGGGCTACAGCCGCTGGGACAGCAACCGCCACACCGAGGCCAACGGCACGGTGGTGGGTGCCGAGAATGCCAACGGCCTGTTCGGCCGTGCGGGCCTGCGCCTGTCCGGCGTGACCCGCTGGGGCAACGGGTCCACCGAGGTGCAGCCGTACCTGGCCGCCAACTGGCTGCATACCCGTGCCGAATCGCGGATCCGCATGGATGACGAGATCGCCGATGCACGCGTGCCGCGCAGCCGTGGCGAGTTCAGCGGCGGTGCGTCGGTGAAGTTCGCCAACGGCATCGGCGCCTGGGGCGGGCTGTCGCTGCAGCGCGCCAGCGGCTATCACCAGACCACCGCACAGGTGGGTGTCAGTTACAGCTGGTAATCGGTCGCCTTCAGCCCGTGATCGCTTCGATTGCGGGTTGATATCAAGGCGGGAGGTGTGGCCGTCGGACTGGGGTCCCCGGCCACGGCGTGAAGGGCGCGACAGGGATTGTCGCGCCCAACACATATTTGCCGGGGTCTACAGCAGTGAGTGACATGACCTTTCGATTCTGCCCGTTTGGCAGAAAGCATCAATGAGCGTTCCACGTCGTGATGCGTACAGGATGGCGCCGCAGCGGACATGCCGCTGCCGGGATTGGAACCCCCGGATGAAACTGAAGATCTGCCTGCCATGACTATGGCGGGCGCTGCGTGTGGCCGTCTGGCCATCGGAGTTCTTCTTCAGTCTCTCCGGGTTCCAACCTCGCATCGCCCGCCACCCTTGCGGTGGCCCTCGCTTCCCAAGGAGTTCCCGCATGACCCAACGTCCGCTCAGCCCGGCCATGGAGTCGCTGTTCCAGCGCATCGAACATGCCCTCAACAGTGCCGAAGGCATGGCCATCCTCATCGGCGAACAGTACGGCCCCGAGCCGAAGCCTCCCGCGCCGATGGGATACAACCCGAGGCAGATCGCCAATGCGATGGTCATGCTGAGCCAGCATGGGCGATGCCTGCTGCGGGCGCTGCGCGAGGAGGCGGAGAAAGTGACCTACCACTAGGTACGATGTCGCCAAGCCCCGCTCGGATCTACAGGCCACGCGCGACCGTCCCCACCATCAGCCTGGCAAGGCGCCCTGCAACGTGGCGAGGTCGGCGCTGTCGACCGGCCTCACCACCCGCGCCACTTCCTGCCCGTCATGCAGCAACACCACGGTTGGCCACAGCTTCACCCGGAAGGCACGTCCCAGTGGCTTGCCCTTGCCGTCCTCGATCTTCCAGTGCACCAGATCGTTGGCATCCACGAATGCCTGCAGCGCAGGTTGCGCCGCTTGGCAATGTCCACACCAGGGCGCTCCGAACTCCAGCAGTTGCCAGCCCGCCTGTGCTTCCACATCCGCGCGGGCCGGCTCCGCCGACAGGTGATCACGCATGAAAGGCATGCGCGCTACGCCGCCAACGCCTTCTGGATATCCGCCAACGGTGCGTTGGTCAGGTCCTTGGCAATATCACCGAGCAGGCGCGCCTGGACTTCCTTGTGCAGCAGCGGCCGGATGCGCCCCAGCGTGGTCGGGTCGGCCACCAGCACCAGGTGCGCATAGCGGTTGTTCAGTGCATCTTCGTTGAGCTGCTCGGCCACCTGCTTGGCGAACGTCGCTTCGTTGAGCTGGGAGATGGACATGTCCTTGGGCACCGCACCGGCCGGCCCCTGCCCGGATACACCCTGTTCGCTGATGTCCTGCAGGCGCAGTTCGCCTTCCTGCTTCAGGGCCAGCTGATGTTCGCTGCCGACGTTGGTGAACACGCGGGCCGAACCACCGTCGGCGACGATGATCAGCGTACCTTCGGGAATGCGACGGGTCATGCAATGCTCCTTCTCGATTGCGTTCACCCCCACCGTAGACAGCGTTGCGTGAGCGGCGCGACCAGAGTTCGTTCAACGCATGTCATTGCGTTGCGTGCGCGCATGAACAGGCGCGATGGAACACAGCGTGCAGTTCCGTCTGCTTCGCTGCATGCTCACGCCGATGCCGTTATGATGAACGGATGATCGACACGACCCACTACGTGACGGGCGCACCTGTTACGTGGGAAGCACTGCCGACCGGCGCTTCGCTTGCCACGAATGCTCCCGCCCTGCATTTCCATCGCCTCGCGCTGGATCCCGGCGGATGACGCCCGCAGGCCCGCTGCCTGCATTCCCTACGCTGCTGTGACCCTCGGCCGCTGACTGCGCGGCCGCTGTGATCCCGTTGCCGCGTTTCCGCCCTTGCGGCGGTGCTTCGCCGTGCGCGTGGCGTTGCGCCTGCACACCTTCCCCGGCCCCCACGCCGCCTTCCGATGCCCCTGCGCCACCTGCGCCTGCATCGCCGTTTCCGATTTCCGGGACACACCGCACCGCCCATTCCCCTATTCCATACCTACAAGGGAGCCCCATGCAGGACACGCCCGATTCCCATGCCCATTTCGGCTGGTTCAAACGCCGCCGCCACCTGAAGGTCGATGAGATCACCGTCGTCGACAAGCCCATGCTCAAGCGCGCCGTCGGCGCCGCCGCACTCGGCAATGCCATGGAGTGGTTCGACTTCGGTGTCTACGGCTATCTGGCCGTCACCATCGGCCAGGTGTTCTTCCCGTCCAGCAATCCCACCGCACAGGTGATCGCGGCCTTCGCGACCTTCACCGTGGCGTTCCTGGTGCGCCCCCTGGGCGGCCTGGTGTTCGGCCCGCTGGGTGATCGCTACGGCCGCCAGAAAGTGCTGGCGTTCACCATGATCCTGATGGCGCTGGGCACCTTCTCGATCGGCCTGATTCCCGCCTACGAACGCATCGGCATCTGGGCGCCGGTGCTGTTGCTGCTGGCGCGCGTGGTGCAGGGCTTCTCCACCGGTGGCGAGTACGGCGGCGCGGCCACCTTCATCGCCGAGTACTCCACCGACCGCAACCGCGGCCTGATGGGCAGCTGGCTGGAGTTCGGCACGCTGGGCGGCTATATCGCCGGCGCCGGTACCGTCACCGCACTGCACATGCTGTTGAGCAGCGAGCAGATGCTGGACTGGGGCTGGCGCATTCCGTTCCTGGTGGCCGGCCCGCTGGGTCTGCTCGGCCTGTACATGCGCATGAAGCTGGAGGAAACCCCGGCGTTCCGCGCCTTCGCCGAGGAAGCCGAGAAGCGCGAGCACGACCGGCCCGGGCTGGGCGCGCTGTTCCAGGTGCATGGCCGCCAGCTGCTGGTGTGCATGGGCCTGGTGCTGGTGTTCAACGTGACCGACTACATGCTGCTGACCTACATGCCCAGCTACCTCAGCGTCACAATGAACTATGCCGAGAGCAAGGGCCTGCTGCTGATCATCATCGTGATGCTGGTGATGATGCCGTTGAACATCGTGGGTGGATTGTTCAGTGACAGGCTGGGCCGCCGCCCGATGATCATCGGTGCCTGCATCGCGCTGCTGGTGCTGGCGGTGCCGTGCCTGCTGCTGATCGGCAGCGGCAACGACTGGCTGATCTTCCTCGGCCTGATGCTGCTGGGGCTGGCGCTGGTGTGCTTCACCAGCTCGATGCCGTCCACGCTGCCGGCGCTGTTCTACACCCCGGTGCGCTACAGCGCGCTGTCGATCGCCTTCAATGTGTCGGTGTCGCTGTTCGGCGGCACCACGCCGCTGGTGACCGCGTGGCTGGTGGAGCGTACCGGCGACCCGCTGGTGCCGGCGTATTACCTGATGGGCGCAGCGGTGATCGGCCTGGTGACCATGCTGTTCGTGAAGGAGACCGCCGGCCTGCCGCTGCGCGGTTCACCGCCGGCCGTCGGCAGCGACAAGGAAGCGGCCGCGCTGTTGAAGAGCGATGTACCGGTGACGGTGGACCCGACCCTGCCGCCGCTGCCGGACGTTGCGGAGCCCGAGCAGGTGAAGCCGGCCTGAGGCTGGGCACAGAACGCGATCCACGCATGACGTGGATCTGCTGGCCAGGTGGCGCCGGGTAGATACGCCCGGCGCTGCCTGGCGCTACTTCCTGATGCGGGCCAGCGTCCCCGGCGTCCAACGCAGCGTCCAGGTGTAGTTTCCGTCCGGCGGACAGACGTGGCGGAAATCATGGGGAATTTCGCAGACCGTTGCGCCCGCGGTAACGGTGAAAGCAACGATGATCCGGTTGCCATCGATTCGGATCGACTGCACCGCGCCCGGAATCTGGATGCCGGCATCATCGCCATAACCTGATTCCCGGATGGCCGCGAAATCCTCGGCATCCACCCGCGACAGGCTCTTCGGGTTCTCCTGGCCGCGTGGATCGTTCGCCGTCAGCGCCGTCATCACCGCCACCACATTGCTTTGCGCGAAGCTGCCACCGGTGTAGGTCGACGTGTAGAAGTACACAACTTCGGAGCGACCATCACCATCGAGATCGGCAACACCCGTCCACACCGGGCGGAAGTCCGATTCGATATCGTCACCGGGAATACGCCGCAGACTGGCTTCGGCGGCCCGGTAGGCCTGTACAAGGCTGGGTGGCGCCACCACCCGCTTGGACGCGGCCGGCGCAGCCACCGCCGTCAAACTGGACAGCGCCAGCGCAGCAAGCGGCAGGCAGATCGAAGTGAAGCGGAACATCGCAGGTCCGTGCATGTCGTCCTCCTTGAGCGTGCGGCCAGTCTAACCGCAGCTCCGGTGGCGCCCAGTCGTGCACGGCGCAGTGTCGCGCGATGTGCGGAAGGCATCCACGCATGGCGTGGATCTACTGGGGTGTGTTCAATTCCATCGCGCGCATCACGATGGGCTTGGCCCAGCCCGGCGTGTGCAGCAGGTCGGCTACCGCAATCGGGTACTGCAGTTCGCCTGCAGCCATGGCCAATACCGGCAGCGGCACCACGCCGCCCTGCGCGTCGGCCGGCGCGCTGTTGTCGTAGACATGCAGCTCGGCCAGGTGCGGCAGCAGCTCCAGCAGGTTCGCGCGCGCGGAATCGAAACGCGCGTGGATCTTCTCCACCGGGATATCGTGGCCACCGGCCGCCACGCGTGCGGCAACACGGGCGACGTGCAGCTCGACATCGGCCAGCCCACAGAACCAGATCGCCACCTGATGCCGTTCGCAGGCCTCACGCAGCAGGCGCGGGATGGTGTTGCCACCGAGTGTGGTCTCGAAGGCGAAGTCGGTGCCATCGGCCATGGCCTGGCGCAGGCGACGGGTGCCTTCCTGCCACGCCTCGGCGTTGGCCTCCGGCAGCGGCCAGCCGGCGTCGACCAGGCGGCGGGTGAACGAGTCCGGGTTGAACCAGCTCAGCCCTTCGGCGTCCAGCCAGGTGCCCAGCAGCGAACTCTTGCCGGCGCCATTGACACCGGCCAACGCCAGGATGCGTCCCATCGATCAGAGCGGACGGCCGAGGGTGACCTTGCGGCCGCGCCGGATCGGCTGGCCCAGCACCTTGCCCAGCCCTTCCCCACGCTGCAGCCCGGCCAGGGTCTGGTCGAACTCGCTGCGCAGGCGCTGCAGTTCCTCGTTGCGCTCACCGGCATCACTGCCGGCGGCCTTGGCCAGCAGTTCCTGGTAGGTGCGGATGTCCACGATCACCGCTTCCGGGTGATTGTGGTTGGTGATGACCAGTGCCTGCTTCTCGCGCACGGTGCGCATCAGGCTCGGCCAGCCCCGGGTCTTCACCGACGAGGCCGGGGCCTTTTCGAGGCCAGGCAGATCCAGCGGCAGGGTCATGGCACGGCTCCAGGCAGGGTGGATGAGCACCACTATACCCAAATTGGCCAAATTGGGGATAAATCCCCTTTCACCCCAGGGGGCCGGTGTCCGGGGCGTCGGTCTGCAGCAGGCTGTCGCGCTCGCGCAGCGGGAAGCGGATCCAGGCGTCCAGCCCCTGCGGGGCAAAGCGCAGCTCGCCACTGCCGGCCAGCTCATAGGGCACCCGCTGCTCGATCAGGACCCGGCCCAGGCCACGCTGGCGCGGCATCTCCCAGCCCTCCACCTCGGCATGGCGCTCGCACCAGTGCAGGCCCAGCCACGGCTGCCCGTCCTGCACCTGCAGGTGCCAGCAGACGTCGATCCGACCATCCTCGTGGGTGAGCGCGCCATGCCGGAGCGCGTTGGTGGCCAGCTCATGGATGGCCAACGACAGCACTTCGGCCGCCTTCGGTGGCAACAGCACATCCTCACCCTGCAGGTGATAGGCGGTCGCCGCCGGCGTCTGTGCCGCAATCTCCTCGTCGAGCATGCCGCGCAGGCAGACTCCTACATTGGCGCCGCGGGTCAGCAGGCTCTGCGTGCGCGCCAGTGACATCAACCGCGCACACAGGCGCTCGGCATACTCGTCCACGCTGCCGACCGATACGCGGGTGCGCCAGGCAATGGCATGGATGGTGGACATGATGTTGCGGACCCGATGCTGCAGCTCGGCCAGCAGCACCGACTGGCGCTCGGTGGCGCGCTTGAGGTCGTCGATGTCCACGGCGATCGCGAACACGCCACTCACCTCGCCCTCGGCATCGCGCAGCGGTGCGGCCGCGACCCGTGTCCATCGTGCTCGACCGTCATCATGGGTGAACTGGAACTCGAGGCCGGGAACCACCGTCTCGCCCCGCAACGCCCGGGCGATGGCGAAGTCCTCAGGGCCGATGGTCGAACCGTCCGCATGCCAGCCGCGCCAGCGATGCTGGTTCTCTGCATCGGTCGAGGGGACCTTGCCACTGGGCAGGTAGGCGCGCATCTGGTCGTTGGACAGTTGCAGCTTGCCGTCTGCGTCGACAATGCAGACACCCACCGGCAGCACCTTGAAGGCCAGCGCCAACCGGCGGTCGCTCTCACGGCGCTTCTGCTCTTCGCGCTCGCGAGCCGCCTGTGCGACATGCGCGGATGTCGTTTCGAACATGGTCACCAGCACGCCGTTGATGCATCCTTCCTCTCCACGGATGGGGCTGTAGGTGATGGTGAACCAGACATCCTCCAACCGCCCCCGCCGCGCCAGCGGATAGAGCTTGTCCTCATAGGTGATGGTCTCGCCCTGCCACACACGCCGGTAGATCGGGCCGTTGATGTGCCAGACCTCGGGCCAGCACTCGCGGGTCGGCTGGCCCAGCCCGCCAGGATGCTTGTCGGCCAGGATCTCGGCATAACCATCGTTGTAGAGCTGCACCAGCTGCTCGCCCCACAGCACGATCATCGGGAAGCCATGCGCCAGCATGAGGTCAACGGTGGCGCGCAGATGTGGCTGCCATCGTTCGATCGCACCCAATGACGTGGATGACCAGTCGTGGCGGGCAATACGGGCGGCCATGCCGTCATGCCGCGTGTGCGCCTGCCGCGAGAGCGGCCTGCCCGGGCGCTCGGCAGCATGGAGCCCTTCGATGCGGCGCGACATGCCGCGCAATCAGGCGATGCCCGCAGGGGCCTGCGGCGTCGCCACCAGCCCCGCCAGCTGCTGGACCAGGGCCTCGATGTGATAGGGCTTGGTGCAGCGGGGGGCGCTGGCGAAGCGGCTGGGCAGATTGTCGTCGTAGCCGGAGGTCAGCATGAACGGGGTGCCCGCCTCGGCCAGGCGATCGGCCAGCGGGTACACCTGTTCGCCACCCAGGTTGATGTCCAGCAGGGCCACATCAATGGGGTTGTCATCCAGCAGCCGCCCCAGCGCCTGCAGGTCTCCGGCCGGCCCCACCACCTGCGCGCCCTTCAGCTCCAGGTAGTCCACCAGGAACATCGCGATGGCGAATTCGTCCTCCGCCACCAGCACCCTCAGCCCTTTCAGGCCCTCTGGTTTATTGCCCGCTTCCAGCACGACCGGCGCTCCTCGATACACGCGGCCCACCTCTGCCGCAACGCCTGCAGGATGCGCGAAGCGGGCTACAAGGGCGCGTGATGATCGATGAAGATCGCCGCCACGGCGCATTCACTCCGGCATTGCAGCGGCGCGTTCAGAACGCACGTTCCCATTTCAGGCTGAGCAGGCTGCGGTCGTGGCTGTACAGCCAGCCGACGTTGCTGTCGACGCGGGCGTAGCGCAGGCTCAGGCTGGGCACCAGCCCGGCCACGGCCAGGCGTTCGCTGCGTACGATGGCGATCAGGTTCTGTTCGTCGTCCTGCCTGCGCGCCTCGAGCAGCGGACTCCAGGCGTCGTAGTCGCGATGGCGCAGCGACACGAATACGGTGGCCGTAGTGCCACTCCACTGCCGTGCCGCGCCCACCCGCAGGCCGCGCTGGCGGTAGCCGTTGGCCGGGTCGGCTGCGCTGCTGCCGGTGACATCCAGCCCGGCGAAGACCGTCCAGCGCGGATTGAGCGCGCGGAACCAGGTGGCATACAGCGATGCCAGCTCGCCGTCGTAGTTGCTGGCCAGGCCCTGCTGTCGATACCGCTGGCGCTTCCAGTCGGCCTCCAGCTTGAGCAGGCTGCGTGCATCCAGGGCGTACTGCCATTCCCCGTGCACGCCACTACCGCCCTGTAGCGCATGGTTTCCCAGGCCCTGGTAGTCATAGCTGGGGGCCAGCATCACGGTCTGCCGTGCGCTGCGCCAGCTGTAACCCGCCTGCACGTTGGCATTGAGCTCGTTGTAGGCACTGTGCCCGCGCCATGCCTGACCGAAGGCGAGACCGCGAACGTACAGACCATGATGCCCGCCGAGCACCCAGCGCCGTTCCAGGCTGGCGTCGTAGTCGAGGCCCGCCGCGCGCTGGGCGTCGGGCAGTTTCCGTTCGATGATGCAGGCGTCGCCCACGCCGAACAGGCAGGTGCGGCTGGCCGAGCTGCGGTTGATGTTGTCACTCCATGCCGGGCCGGCCGACAGCGCGCCTTTCCAGCGCTGGCGCGCCTGCAGGGCAGCCAGGTAGCCGTCCACGCGTGCGCGGACGCCGGCCGTGGCCGGATCATCGGCATTGATGCCCGCAGCGATGGCGGTGAACAACGCGACCGCATCGCGATCGCGCTGGTCCTCGGCATAGACACGCGCCAGCTCAAGGCGAGCCGGCAGGAAATCCGGCTGCGCCGCCAGCAGCGCTTCGTACTCCGTCGCCGCGCGACGATGGTCGCCGGCCACCCGTGCCAGCGCCCCCTGTGCATAGTGGCGCAGCAGGGGGTCATGCCCCGGCAGTTCGATGTACTCCGCGAGGAACGCAGCGGCGGCCTGCCATTGCTGATGCTGCAGTGACAGGTACAGCGCCTGGCCAAGATCGTCGACGGTGCGCTCCACGCGCAGGGTCTGGCCGTCGATGGTGATGGTCGGCCGCTCCGATTCGGCCTGCTGCAGGCGCTGCTGGTCCTGCTGCTGGTGGCGCAGTTCCGTGCCCTGTTCAAGTACGCGTCGAAGATCGTCCTGCTGGGCGCGCACATCAGCGGCAGCCAACAGCAGTACGACAAGGAAGATGGAATGGCGCATGGTCGATCCGTGGTGGTGCGTGCAGCGGGCCGAAGCAGGGACTGGCGGATCGCGGCTTGTCCCTGCCCTGCCCCGTCAGGGGCGTGGCGATCAGTTCTTGCTGCCGCCGAAGGCGGTGTCGTACTGGCTGTTGCCGGCGAACGTGGCGATACCGGCCAGGGTGGCGGCGTTGGCGCCGAAGAACTGGCCCTGGGTGGCACCGGCAACGTTGCCGTTGGCGGTGGCGGTACCGGCGAACGAGGCGTTGGCGCTGTTGATGTTGGCGTTGACGTTGATCGCCAGGCCGCCACCGGTCAGGCCGCCGAGCAGCTTGCCGCTGCCGAAGTCCGCACGGAAGGTGCCGGACAGCAGGTTGCTGCCGTTGAACTTGTTCAGGCCCGCGACGCTGTAGGTGGCTACGCCAGCCGGCAGCGTGGTACCGGCACGGTCACCGACGAAGTAGACCTGGCGGTTGTTGAAGCCACCGGCGGCGCCATCCTTGGACCACTCGCCGAACCACACGTCACCACTGCCAACCTTGACGAAGTTGAAGTGGCCCATGCCGGCATGGCTGCCCGGTGCGCCGGTGATCGGCATGGCCAGCGTGCGCACGGCGGTGCCATTGACAGTGGTGGTGCCCGAGTACAGGCTCAGGCCCTGGAAATCGACCGGCTTGGCGTTGGAGACGGTGCCGACGCCGATACCGGCCTTGCCTGCCTGGTGCGGGCCACCGTTGACCTGCGATTCGCCGACGGCGACGTACAGCTCGGCGTCGGTCACCGGGCTGGCCGCACCGACGATGTCAGCGGCATGCGCGGCGCCGGCCAGTGCAAAGGTGGCAGCAACGGCGAGAACCGAACGGGAGATCATCTTCATGGTATTGCTCCTTGGGTTGTGGGAACTACGGGTACAACGCTTGAAAGCGGGAGGTCAGAAGCGCGCGGTGATGCCGAGCTTGAGTGTGCGGCCCGGCGCCGGCAGCGTGGAGCGCGTGGCCGGGTCGACGTAGTAGCGGTTGCCGAGGTTGCTGCCCACCAGCTCGACGCTGGCGTGCTCGTTGAAGCGCCAGCGCGCGTATGCATCGACGGTGGTGATGTTGCCCCAGGTGAACGGCACGTTCTGCCACAGCAGGCTGCTGCCACCGGCCAGCAACCGGTCGCGGTAGGCCTGTAGATCGGGGTTTTCGTGGCGCTGGTAGTGCACGATGCGGCTGCCCAGTTCCAACCGTTCATCGAACAGGCGCGTACCGAGCGACAGGTTCACCGACAACTTCGGAATCGCCTGGGTCAGCAGGTAGCCACTGACGAAACCGTCCTGCACGCAGTTCGGCACCAGGCCACGGTTGGCATCCAGCAGCACGGCCGTGCTTTCGTCGCATACCTCGTTTTCCAGCGTGCGCGAAATACCCAGGTCGGTGAAGAAGCGCCGGTTGTCGAAGCGTGCCTGCAGCTCGATGCCGCGGATGGTCTGCTTGTCGATGTTGTCGAACAGGAAGTAGGCGTCGCGCTCGATCACGTTGCGGGTCTTGTGCACGTAGTAGGCCAGCTTGACGTCGGCATCGGCGGTGTTTCCGAACAGGCCCGACAGGTTGTGTACGTAGCCCAGCTCGTAGTTGTAGGCATGCTCAGGCTTGAGCGTGTACAGCGGATTGAGGCTGCTGGAGAAAGCGATGGTGCTTTCGAACATGCTGGGGAAGCGCACTGCTTCGCTGTAGCGCAGGTAGACGCGCGCGGCCTTGAACAGGTTCACCGTGGCCGAGAAAGTGGGCAACCACGCGTGATCGCGGCGGCGGTCGTTGCGCCCGTCCACCGGCCGCGACTGCATGGTGTTGCCGATAGTGCAGACCAGGTCGCTGCCGGGGTAGATCGGCAGCACGCCAGGTATGCCCGCCACCTCGCCGTTGAGACAGGGGTTGGTCGCACGGGCATAGTTGCCATTGGCATCGGGCATCCACGGAAGCCGGTGTTCCACCGCCTGCGGCGTCTCGTAGTACGCCAGCAGACCATGCAGTGCATCGTCAATCACCGAACCCATGCCGATGCTCTCCCAGAACTCGCGTTCGGCCTCCAGTGCATCGATCTCCGCCTGCAGGCTGGCCGGCCGCTCGGGCAGCTCATTGGTCCGGTAGGTGGCCTCCTTGCTGCCCACGCCCTTGGTCAGCAGCTCCGGGTGGGCCTGCAGGAAGTCGTCGAACGCCCAGTAACGGCTGTAGCGCACGCCGGCGTTGAGGGTCAGGAAATCGACCGGACGCCATTCGAGGTTGAGATAGCCTTCGCCCTCCTGGCGCCGGCCAGCACGCGGAAACATGCGCCATCCATCGGTCGTGCCGAAGTACGGGTCGCGCGAACCCAGCTTCTCGTACTGCCAGTTGCCGCCCACGGTCAGGTCCAGCGTGGAATGCAGCGCGAAGCGGTTGCTCAGGGTCAGCCCGGTACGGTCATTGCGCGCATTGGCCAGTGCGGTGTTGCGCAGGATCGGGCTGACCCCGGGATTCCACGCCGGATTACCCGGTGCGAAATTGGGAAACCCACCGGCGGTGTAGGTATCGCTGTCCGTCTCGGTGCGCCACAGGTTGGCGTACAGATCAAGCCAACGGCTGCCGGCCGGCTGGAAGCGGTACTCCAGGTTCCACGCATCGGACGCAACCCGACTGAGAGGCCACTGGATGCGCCCATAGTCCGGCGCCGACAGGATTCGCGACGGCATGATCTCGCCATAGTGCGACAGCGTGCGCCGCCAGGTGGCCTTCAACTGCTGGTCGTCGTTGATCTGCCAGCTGCCCTTGACCAGCCACGATTCCTGTTCGCTGGACGTATTGGGCACTTCATCGCCCGGCTTGAAGTAGCGCGCCAGCGTGGTGATGTAGTCGATGCCCTGGTACTCGAACTGCTCGCGCCGGTCCTGGTCGTAGTAGCCGCTGCCCTTGCTGCCGGAGAAGTAGTTGCCGCGCTTGCGCCAGGCATAGGCGGCCATCAGGTCGACGTTGTCGCCACGCACGCCCAGCGCCAGGCGCCAGGCCTGGTCTTCGCCATCGAAGGGGTTGTTGCCACTGCGCGACTTCACCGGCACCACCAGGGTGCGGTCGTCGTAGGGCGAGTTCGGCGAGCCCTGCGGGAACCCCGGCACCGTGCGGTAATCTTCGCCGGTGTGCAGGCGAGGCAGGCGCGGCGCCACCGCATTGCTGCTGCCTTCAATCTTCAGCTCCCCGCCGAAGCGCTCACCCGCTTCCACGATGTCATCGACGTCGATGGTCTTGATCACCAGCGCGCCACCGATCCCGCTGTGCACATCGCGCACCAGCCCTGGCCCCTTGATGACCTGGATGCCACCAATCAGGTTGGGATCGATGTAGTTGCGGTTGCTGACGCCGTTGTAGCCGCGCCAGACCGTGAGCGCCTGCTCGCCACCGTCGATGCTGACCGGCACCCGCCCCGGCCCCTGGATGCCGCGGATGTTGATGTCCAGCGCGCCGCTGTTGCGCGCATCGCCACTGAACACGCCGACCAGATCCTTGACCACGTCGGCCGGGTTGGAGCCGCGGTAGCGCTCCACCCGGTCGCGCCCCGAATACGCCGTGGTCAGGTCCAGCGCGAACACATCATCGTAGCCGCGCCGATCGCGGGCCTCGCCCCCTTCCGACTGCAGGCGACCGGCCACGTCCAGTGTTTCGGTCACCCGCACCCCTTCCCCTTCACCCGACTCCGCTGCGGCACGCAGGCTCCAGGTGCCGTCCATGCCGCGCTGCGCACGCACGCCGCTGCCGCGCAGCAGCTGCTGCAGGGCCTGCATCTGGCTGTACTCGCCACTCACCGCGCTGGAGCGACGGCCTTCCACCAGATCACTGCGGAACACCACCTGCACATCGGCCTGGCGGCCAAAGGCACGCACAGCATCAGCGAGGGGCTGTTCCGGAATGGTGTACTGGCGCAGTGGCGCGACGATCGCCGTTTGCGCCTGCACGGCCGGCACACAGGCCAGCGGCAGCAATGCGGTGGAGATGGCCAGGGCCAGGACAGTGGCGCGGCGATGACAGGCGGATGCCGTGGACGGCATGGACAGGAACTCCTCAAGCGGGGCGGGACCATCGGCACATCCGGTGCCGGTGGTGTGTCTGGCTTGAGGAAAAACGGTGTTTCGCTCTGGCTATACCTCTATAGACAACGGGGCACGGCGAGTGCCCACGGTTTTTTCATGTTTTTTTCATGCGGCGCTTTCTGCCATCAACCGGCTGCACCTCACCACAGCACCATCGCGCCGCCAGGCAGGCGCTGCACGCGCAGTCCCGCCTGCGCGGCCACCGCGTCGATGGCGTTCTCCGGTTGCTGCAGATGGAACAGGCCACTGACCCGTACGCGTGCACCCTGCCCGCCCAGTACCCAGACCGGCGCACGACGGTAGCGCGCCAGATCGGCGATGGCCTGCGCGGCCGGCTGATCATCGATCACCACCTCGCCACGCCGCCATGGCGCCATGCTCTCCGGATCTTCCAGTTGCACCGGCTGCAGCCAGCGCCCGTCACGGAACACGCGTGCCTGTCCGGCATGCAGGCGCTGCACGCTGCCATCGCCCGGGCGCACATCCACTACACCCTCGCTGACCTGGGTGGTGACCGTGGTATCCAGCATCGACACGCTGAAGGCGGTGCCGATGTCACGGACCACGCCGCCCGCCGCCTCGACCTGGAACGGGCGAGCCTCGTGCGCGACCTGGAACCAGGCCTGGCCGCGCAGCAGGCGCAGGTGGCGCTGCTGGCCATCGAACTCGATCGCCAGTGCTGTGCCGGCGTCGAGTACGGCGGTGCTGCCGTCGTCCAGCTGCACCACGCGCGGCGCATCGCTGCTGCGCAGGTCACTACGAGCAAGCAGCAGCGCGTGCGGCGCAGCGGCAACCATCAGCACCACCGCGGCAGCACTGGCCAGCAGCCACGGCAGGCGGCGGCGCGGCGTGATCGGACGCAGCCCTTGGCGATCAGCCGTCAACCCGGGCAGCGCCGCCAGCACGTCGGGCCCGGCGGCATCCAGCCCCTGCCAGAACGCCTGCTGCTGGCGCCAGGCCAGCGCGTGGCGCGGATCGGCCTGCAGCCAGCGCTGCAGGGTTCGTTGCTGGCGTTCCGGCAGCGGGCCTGCACTGCACCGGATCACCCAGCGCAACGCCTGCCTGGCCTGACGCGGCGAGGGTTCGGACGTGGTCATGGTTGTGGCCTGCCGCACCGCGAACGGGTGCGCTTTCCTGTTGTGACAACGGCGGGCGCGATCTGCCCACGGCAAACGCCGGTCATCGGCGCGCTCCCTGTTGATGCTGCTGGATCAACAGCGCGGCGCGCAGCACATGCTTGCCGACCAGGCTCTTGGAGATTCCCAGGCGCGCGGCAATCTCGCGTTCGCTCAGGCCCAGGTAGCGGTTGAGCACGAAGCACTCGCGGACCTGCCCCGGCAGCGCGAGGATGGTCTGGGTGATCTCGCGCAGTTGTGCCTGGTCCAGCGCCCGGGCCTCTCCGTCGTGGCCCGCCTCGGCCATGTCGGTGGCGTACTCGGCCATCGCGCGCCGCTCGCGGGCGTCGGCCTGGCTGCGGTTGAGCGCATGGTGATAGGCCATCCGGTACAGATAGCCGCGCGGCTCCAGGATCGGTGGATCACCGGGCACGCTGCTGGCCTTCAGGTACAGGTTCTGCAGGGTGTCCTCGGTACTGGCCGGGTCGAGGTAGCGCGCGATGAAGCGAGACAACGCACGGCGCTCGCGGATCAGCAGCTCGACCAGCGCCAGGGCATTGGGAGACATAGGTGCCAAGGCCGGACCGGGGAATGATGGGCGTGATGGCGACGGTCCGGACGTGGATTGTGGGCTGCACGGCAGCAGGCGGCAAGCGAAGGCCGGTCGCGCGGCACCAGGATCATCCACGCAGGGCGTGGATCTACCAGGCGGTGGCGGATCCGGTAGATCCACGCCATGCGTGGATGCGGAGCCTACGGTTCGTCCAGCGCCTCGAAACGCTCGGCGAGGTAGTCGATCAGCGCACGCACGGCGGGCAACAGGCCGCGCCGCGATGGGAACACCGCGTGCACGATGCCGTGCTTGGGCACCCACCCCGGCAGCACCGGCACCAGTGCCCCCCTGTCCAGCTCGTCGGTGATCATCATCCGCGGCAACATCAACAGCCCGACCCCGGCCACCGCCGCTGCGCGCAGCGCGATCATGTCATCGCTGACCAGCCGCGGGCGGTGATGCACGCTGGCCTGCACGTTGTCCGGCCCGGTGTACTCCCAGGCATGCTGCTGGCTGGGCGAGGCCAGGTCGACGGTCGGCATCATTGCCAGGTCGGCCGGCACCTGCGGCGTACCCAGCCGCTGCAGCAGCGCCGGGCTGGCACTGGTGCACCATACCCGGCGCGCCAGCACGCGCACCACCAGGTCGCTGTCCTCCAGTGGCGGCGGCCGTACCCGGATCGCCACGTCCACGCCCTCGCCCACCACGTCCACGCGGCGGTTGGTGGCGTCCAGCTGCACCGTCACCTGCGGGTGCAGGGCCAGGAAGTCGGCCAGCATCGGGCCGATGCGCGCGTGCAGGATCGCGATCGGGCACGCCAGGCGGATCGTGCCGCGGGGCTCGGCGCGTGACATCGCGATGGCTTCTTCGGCTGCTTCAGCCTCGACCAGCATTGCCTTGCAATGGCGGTAGTAGTCCTGGCCGACCTCGGTGACCGAGAAGCGCCGGGTCGAACGCTGGATCAGCCGCACGCCCAGGCGTTCCTCCAGCAGCGCGATGCGCCGGCTCAGTTTCGACTTCGGCATCGCCAGCGCCCGGCCGGCCTGCGAGAAGCCACCGTGCTCGACCACCATGGCGAAATAGAACAGGTCGTTGAGGTCGCAACGGCGGATATCAGCGATGAACACGGGGCGATCTCCTGTGGCGCACGGCGCGCACCCATTGTTCACCAGATAGGACTATGACGGCAAATATTGACGTCTACCGACCCTATTGTCGCGGCGATATCGTCTCCCGCAACGAAGAACAGCGGCCGGCAGCCCCGGCCAGGAGATCGCCATGAAGCGTGTCACCGGCACCTACAGCGCCCCCCGCCCGCACTGGGTGGGCGACGGATTCCCCGCCCGCTCGATGTTTTCCTACAACACCCACGGCCAGCACCTGAGCCCGTTCCTGCTGCTGGACTACGCCGGCCCCTACACCTTCGCGCCCAGCGATACGCCGCGTGGCGTCGGCCAGCATCCGCACCGCGGTTTCGAGACGGTCACCATCGTCTATGAGGGCGAGGTCGCCCACCGCGATTCGACCGGGGCCGGCGGCACCATCGGCCCGGGTGACGTGCAGTGGATGACCGCGGCCTCCGGGATCCTCCACGAGGAGTTCCATACGCCGGAATTCAGCAGGCGCGGTGGCACGCTGGACATGGTGCAGCTGTGGGTCAATCTGCCGGCCCGGGACAAGATGGGTGCACCGGGCTACCAGACCCTGCTCGATGCAGACATTCCCTCGGTGGATCTGGCCGACGGCGCCGGACGCGTGCGGGTCATCGCCGGCCGCTTCGACGGCCACGCCGGCCCGGCGCGTACCCACACGCCGATGGATGTCTGGGACATCCGCCTGCAGCAGGGCCACCACGCCGAACTGCCGGTGGCCGATGGCCGCACGCTGGCGCTGGTAGTACTGAAGGGCACGGTCCGGATCAACGGCGGCCAGCCGGTCGGCGAGGCGCAGCTGGTCACCTTCGACCGCAGCGGCGAGGACGTGTTCGTCGACGCCGACAGCGACGCCACCGTGCTGCTGCTCAGCGGTGAGCCGATCGACGAGCCGGTGGTGGGCTATGGCCCCTTCGTGATGAACAGCCAGGCCGAGATCGCGCAGGCGGTCAACGACTTCAACAGCGGCCGCTTCGGCCGGATCGCGTACTGAACACCTCAATGCGGCGGGCTTCGACCCGCCGCAGCCACCGGGCCATCGCCCACTTCCCCAGGAGACTGACCATGAGTACCCCCGCCAACTTCAACGGTACCCGCCCGGTGATCGATCCGGACAACGCCGCGATGCTGCTGATCGACCACCAGAGCGGCCTGTTCCAGACCATCGGTGACCTGCCGTTCACCAGCGTGCGCGCCCACGCCACCGCGCTTGCCAGGATGGCCACGCTGGCAAAGATGCCAGTGATCACCACCGCCTCTGTCCCGCAGGGCCCGAACGGGCCGCTGATCCCGGAGATCCACGACGCAGCCCCGCATGCCCAGTACGTGGCGCGCAAGGGTGAGATCAACGCCTGGGACAACCCGGAATTCGTTGCTGCGGTGAAGGCCACCGGCCGCAGGCAGCTGATCATTGCCGGCACCATCACCAGCGTGTGCATGGCCTTCCCGTCGATCGCCGCCGTCGCCGATGGCTACCAGGTGTTCGCGGTGATCGATGCCTCGGGCACCTATTCGAAGATGGCCGAAGAGATCACCCTGGCCCGCGTGGTGCAGGCCGGCGTGGTACCGATGGACACCGCTGCGGTGGCCTCGGAGATCCAGCGCACCTGGAACCGCGACGATGCCCAGCAGTGGGCCGAGGTCTACACGAAGATCTTCCCGAACTACCAGTTGCTGATCGAAAGCTACCTGAAGGCGCAGGACGTGCAGAAGAACCAGGAGCAGCTGGATTCGCAGCGCAGCTGAGCTGCCCCCGGGTGCCAGCCCGCTGTCGGCACTCCTTTCAACCGGAGACCCATCATGTCCAGTGAACCGATCCGAGACCCGGCCAGCGATCATCTGCTGACGCCGCAGAATTCCACCTTCATCATCATCGACTACCAGCCGGTGCAGGTGAACTCCATCGCCTCGATGGACCGCCAGCTGCTGGTCAACAACATCGTCGGCACCGCCAGGGCCGCTGTGGCTTACGGTCTGCCGATCGTGCATTCGACGGTGAACGTCAAGACCGGCCTGAACAAGCCGCCGATTCCACAGCTGCGCAAGGTGCTGGGCGACTACCCCACCTACGACCGCACCACCATCAACTCCTGGGAGGACGTCGAGTTCCGCAGGGCGGTGGAAGCCACCGGCCGCCGCAAGCTGATCATGACCGCGCTGTGGACCGAGGCGTGCCTGACCTTCCCGGCCCTGGATGCGTTGAAGGAAGGCTATGAGGTGTATGTGGTGGTCGACGCCGTGGGCGGTACCTCGCTGGCGGCGCATGACGCGGCACTGCGCCGCATCGAACAGGCCGGTGGCCAGCTGATCAGCGTGCCGCAGCTGTTCTGCGAGCTGCAGCGCGACTGGGCGCGTTCGGAAACGGTCCCCGCGTTCATGAACCTCTTCATTGAAACCGGGGGTACGGCGGGCATCCAGTTCTCGTACGATCGTACCGAGTGAATTCGTGGCGGCGCAGGCAGGTAGCCCGCGCCGTCTTTTGAAGCAGTCGAGCATGGCTCGACTCTACAGTTGGGTTGGTCGAGCATGGCTCGACTCTACAGATTGCAGGAGACCCTGATGGCCTACGCACGCATTGTTTCAACCGGCGACAACTACCTGCACCACATCAGCAATGGCGGCTTTGATGTGGATGCGGACGAGCCGGCATCGTTGGGCGGCCGGGGCAAGGGCTTCGCCCCGTTCGATCTGTACCTGGCCTCGCTGGCGGCCTGCACCGCCATCACCCTGCGCATGTATGCACAGCGCAAGGGCTGGGAACTGGGCGAGTTCCATGCCGAGCTGCGCTCGGAACGTGATGAGGATGGACGCTTCCACGTGCACCGCGTGCTGCATGCCAGCGCCGAGCTGAGCGATGCGCAGTGGCAGCGGTTGCTGGAGGTGGTGGAAAAGACCCCGGTGACGCTGGTGATGCGCGAAGGTGCACGCATCACCAGTGAGCGCGGGGTAGCAGCGTAACCCCATCCACGCGTGGCGTGGATCTACTGTAGAGCCACGCCCATGTTCAGCTCCTGGGCTGGAAGCCGGGCATGAGCCCGGCTCTACCGAAGGCTCAGCGCCGTGAATGCAGCACGGTGCGCTGGCGCATCGCGTTGAATTCCTGCTCCACCTGCTGGATGTCCTCGGCCTGGAACCCGGCCGCATCCAGCAGCTGGTCGGCGGCAGCCGCCGCCAGCGGATCATCGTCACGCTGGCGCCAGCAGCGCGCCGGCAGGAAATAGCCCACTTCGCTGCGCCCGCGCATGATCACCACCGGCCGGCCCGCATACAGCAGGAACTCGGCCAGGTGCTGGCGCAGGCCCTCCACTGAAACATAGGCCGGTCCAACACCCAGCATCTGGCTGGACGGTTCGGGACTCTCGAACAGCTTGCGACGGCTCATCCACTCCTCCTTTTGAACAACGCGTGGTCTCCTTTCCTTAGACGGGCGCATCGCTGCGCCCCCGCCACGTACTACGTGATCCGCATCACGCCGGCCACTCAGAACCCGGTATTGAACTCCAGCTGGAACACGTCGATCGACAGCGGTGCACCGGACACTTCCTTGGCCGCCATCCACTTGCCACTGATCCAGCTGCGCGCATCCAGCGCATAGGCACCGCCGACGTAGTAGCCGCGGGCGTTGGTGCCGCCGAGGTGGAAGTTCGGGTCGTTGTAGGCATCGGGCAGCGCGTCGGCCTCGATGTGCTTGTAGCCCAGCAGCGCCTGCCACTGGCCCTTCTCCTTCAGCTCGGTGGCACCGAAGGTGGCCTGCACCATCCACGCGGTGTCGCCGCTGCGGAAGGTATCGATGCTGGCGGTGCCACCGGCGCCGTAGTTGTTGACGATGCCGTTGTTGGCACGATTGAACATGGCCTGCTTGTCGTAGGCCAGGTTGCGGATGTAGTCGCCATCCAGGCGCAGGCCGACGCCCTGGGCCAGCTGCGTATCCCAGCGCAGGTTCAGCGTGGCCAGGCGGAACGCCGAGGCCAGGCCGACATACTGCGGGGTGGGCGTGTTGGCCGGGTCCAGCGGATTGCGCGCGATGTCGCGGATCAGCATCAGCGTGTTGCCCTTCTGCATGAACGCCGGGCGCGACCAGTCGGTGTCGCAGCCCACCGCACCCGCATACAGTGCGCACGGCGAGGACAGGCGGCCGCTGATGTTCTTGAAGTCGTAGTAACCCAGCGCCGCGCGCAGCGCGTTGTCGTCGTTGAAGCGCCAGTTCACGCCCACCTGCGCACCGGACAGCCACTTGTTCTCGTTCGGGGTCTTGACCCGGCTCTGGCTGGGCGAACTGTCGGAGGTGTATTCCAGCGGCACCACCGCGAGGTTACCGAACAGGTCGAGGTCGCCACCGTCGAAGTCATAATTGAGGTTGGCGGCCAGGCCATCGAAGTTGAGGTCGTTGGAGAACAGCGTGTCGCTGGTCCAGAACGGATTGCCGAAGCGGCCGCCACGCACCGTCACCCAGTCTGCCGGGCTGTAGGCCAGCCAGGCCTGGTCCAGCCACACGTCCTTCTTGCTCAGGCCGCCACCCAGCTGCTCGGTGGTCGACACCGGGCCATTGCTGCTGCCGCTGGCCAGGCGCACGCCGGCCGTGGTGTGCTGCCCGATCATCGCCTCGATGCCGAGGCGGGCGCGGATGCGCCACAGGTTGCGGCGGTCCTGGCGGGTGTTCAGCAGCGGCGGCAGCTGCAGGTTGGTGTTGGTGTTGGTGTCGAAACCGTTGCCGGAATTGATCGACGACCAGTTGCTCACGATGTCGCTGTTGCGTTCGGAGAAGAAGCGCGACTCGCTGCGCACGCGCATGTCACCGGTAACTTTGATGCGCTTGGTCCACTCGGCCACTTCGTTCGGTGCCGCCCAGCCTTCGGACTTGGCCTGCGCCATCACGTCCTGGCGCACTTCGTCACGGATACCGTCGCGCACGCTCTGCGGCACGTACGGCACGCGCACGTCACCAGCCTCCAGGGCCACGCCACCGCTGGCGGCGGCGCTGCCCGTGGCTGCAGTGCGCTGTGCGGCCGCTGCTTCGGCCTCGGCTTGTACCAGCAGCGCCTGCCCGTCTTCGGGTTTCAGTGCGCCGCTGGCGATCAGGCCCTTGATCAGCTTGACCATGGTGGTTTCGGCGGCCATCGCACCGGCCGGGGCGGCCAGGCTGAGCAGCACGGCGCAGCACAGCAGCGCCCGTCGGGCCGGCCGCGGGCGGCGGGAGTCGGTTCGTGCGCGGACGTGGTCGTTCATCACGGTTCTCATCGAAAGAAGGGAAATCACGGAGGTCGGGAATCAGGCCCCGGGCCGGCGGCCCTGGATCAGGACGCGGGCGGGGAAATCAAGCGACGGCGGCGGTGCCTGGTCGACCTTGCCGATGCGACGCAGGGCATCGAGCACGGCCGCGTCGGCCTCCTCGTTGCCACTGCCGCGTACCAGCTCGACCTTCTCCAGACGGCCATCGCTGGCCAGCCATACGTTCACCTGCAGCTGGAATGCCAGGCGCTTGACCTTGTCGTCGCGCGAGATCGCCTGCTGCATCAGGTAGCCCAGGTAGCGACCGTAGGTGGCGTTGCCAGCACCACCACGGCCGACGCCGGATGAACCGCCGCCACTGCCGGACTGGATGCCGAAGTTGTCTCCGCCGGCCTGCGCATCGGCATTCATCGTCACCGGATCGCTGTTATCCGGTGTCGGCGTCGGCTCTTCGGCCGGCGTCGGCTGATCCAGCGGCTCCGGTTCGGGCAGCGTCTCTTCCGGCGGCGTCTCCGGCTCCGGTGGTTTTTCCGGGGGCGGCGGGGGCGGCGGCGGAGGGGGTGGCAGCGCCAGCATCGGCGGCTGCACCACCGGCCGGCGGGTGCTGGCGGTGTCCTTGAACAGCAGCCACCACAGTGCGACGCCGAGCACCAGCAACGCGACCAGCACCAGCGCGACGGTCACCAGCAACGCGCGACCGCGCATGCCGGGCTCCGGTCGAGGGGGTTGATGGGCCGTCATGCCTCAGCCCTGCGCCTTGCCGGTGACCAGGCCCACCTGGGCCAGCTCCAGGCGCCGCAGCAGGTCCAGCACCTCGACCACGCGGGCATACTGCACCTGCGCGTCACCGCGCACGATCACCGGGAAATCCGGCGTGGTCGCGCGTTCGGTACGCAGCCGGTCTTCCAGCTCGGCCATCGTCACCGGGTAGGCATCCAGGAACACCTGGCCACTGGGGTCGATGGTGATCGCCTTGGTCTTCGGCTTCTCCAGCGCGACACTGTTGCTGGCCTTCGGCAGGTTGACCTCGATGCCGGGAATGGAGGCGTTGCTGGTCAGGATGAAGATCACCAGCACCACCAGCAGCACGTCGACGAAGGGCGTCACGTTGATGCCCTTCTCGCGCTTCTTGATGCCGAACTTCGCCTTCTGGCCCATGGCGCGCCCCTCAGCCCTGGACCGCGGCCGGGCCGCGCCCGTCCTGCTCTTCGGCCAGGCGCGCGGCGAACTCGTCGATGAACACCGCCATGTCCGCACCGATCGCTTCGGCACGCGCACCCAGGTAGTTGTAGCCGAACAGTGCCGGGATCGCGACGCCGAGGCCGGCAGCCGTACACAGCAGCGCCGCGGCCATGCCTGGCGCCACCGAGTTGATGTCCACCGCGCCGGCCATCGCCGCCACCACGAACACCAGCATGATGCCGATCACGGTGCCGAACAGGCCCACATACGGCGCACCTTCGATGGTGGTCGACAGCCAGTTCATGCGTCGCGCCATCGCTTCCTGCTCGCGCACCATCACCGCATCCATCGAGGCGCGGATCGCGGCGATGGTGGCGCCACTCAGGTAGCCACTGTTGCCGTCGCGCTGGTGGCGCTGCTGCATTTCATCGATGGCCACCTGGTAGATGCGCCACAACGACCCATCGTGCATGGCGGTCGGTGCCTTGCCCTGGCGATCCATGTCCGACAGGGTGCGCAGCGGCACGCCGGACAGCTTGCCGAAGCTCTCGGTGAATACCGCATTGGCCTTGCTGGTGCGGCCGAAGTGGCGGCTCTTGGCGATCATGATCGCCCACGACAGCAGCATCATCAGGCCGAGGATGGCGACCACCACCCAGGCATCGAACGGCATCGCCTTGAGGATGAAGGCGAAGTGGCTCTGGCCAGCCGACTGCTCGTCGGCACCGTAGCTGATCAGGCGCGAATCGGCGCCCTGCGCGGTGGCATCCGCCAGCAGCAGCGCCGCCGGGCGTGCCACCCGCGAGACGCGCAGCTCATCCAGCGCACCTTCGAAGTTGGCCAGCGGCTGCGCCGCACCCGGGGCATCGGCGCCGACCACCGGCGCCGTGCTCAGCGCCGGCAGCTCGCCACTCAGCCGGGCCACCACACGGCCGTTGAGGTACAACTGCAACGCGCCCTTCTCCGCCGTCAGCGCGACGTGCGCCCACTGCCCTTCCGGAATCGGCTGCGCAGGCGTACTGCGCTGGCCGTTGAGCTGCACGAACGGAACCCGGTTTTCGATACCCAGCACCAGCTCGGACGTGCCATCACGACGGGCGTAGATCGCCTGCGCGGCAGTGTTGCCGCCCGGCTTGATCCAGGCCGAAACGGTGAGCGGCGCACCCGCTTCCTGCGCCAGCGACGCGCTGGCGGGCAGTGGCAGCGGGCCCGCACCCAGCTGCACGCCACGACCGATCACCGCGCCCTCGGACGGCGGCACGACGGCACCGGCGTTGTTGCCGTAAGCGGTAGTGTCGCGCGCCGGCGCATTGGCCTCGGCAAAGTGGTAGACCAGCGTGTAATCCGGATCGAACACCTGCTGGCCGTTGCCGCTGGCCGGTGCCTTCTCATTGCCGTAGTACATCCAGATCGTCTGCGGCGCGGCGGCGCTGACTGCCGGCACGTCCACCCAGACCAAGGCCAGGCCCAGCTTGGGATCGAACTGTTCGATCTGATGGGCCAGCACGGTGCGGCCATCGCCCGACACGAAACGCAGGTCATTGCCCGCGTCCTGGGTACCGTCGAACCCGAAGTTGCCGGTATGCAGGCGCAGCAGCAGCGGCGTGCGGCCCGGGTCACCGGCCAGGCCCGCGCCCTGGGGGCCGGCGTCGACAGTGATCGGCTTGCGGTACTTCCATTCGGCCTGCCACCAATTGGCATCGGCCGCAGCAGCAGGCAACGCAACCAGCGCGGCCAGCAGCAGCAACACTCGGGAAAGCAAACGGTCCATGCGAAGGGTCTCCGGAGAACGCATGTTCAAGGGAAGGGTCAGTAACTGGTGCTGATGTTGAAATGCAGGCGCGGGTCGTCCTTGCGCGTGACCGGGCCATCGGCATAGGGCCAGGCGTAGTCCAGGCGCAGCTGCAGGTGCTCGCCCAGGCGCAGCTGCGCGCCCAGGCCGACCGAGGCCAGGTTGTACTTGTCACGCTGTTCGGGCAGTGGCTGGCGCAGGCGCAGGTAGGCGGCGTCTGCAAAGCTGTAGACGCGCAGATCAGTGCCGCTCCACAGCGACCACGCCGGGGTGCGCCATTCCAGGCTGGCCAGGCCGCCGTAGTCGCCGATCGCCTCGGCCGACAGATAGCCGCGCACGGTGTACATGCCACCGGCGGCGAACTGCTCGGCCGACACCAGCGGCGCGTCGGTCACCTGCAGCGAGCCACGCGCGTACCACTGCCAGTCGTTGCCGAAGGTATGGGTGTTGGCCACGTCGGCCTTGAAGGCCATGAAGCTCGGGTCGGCCCAATAGCGCTTCTGGCCGAAGGCGGTGGCGTCGCTGCCGTAGCCGAACAGGCGGCGGGTGCCGGCCACCAGCTGGGTATTGATGCTCAGCTGATCCTGTTCGCCCTGGCGCACGCCCACGAAGGCCAGCGTGATCGGCGCGTACTTCAACGGTGTCTTCAGGCTGTCCTTGCCCATCTGGGTGTCTTCCTCGGTGTCCTTGAAATCCACACCAAGGCTGAGCTGGCGCCACCACTGGCTGCTGCCGGCAAGGCGATAGTTGAGCTTGAGGCCGATCGAGTGACCGTTGCCGATCACGTTGGTACCGGTGCCGGTACCCACCTGCCCACCCGCGTTCAGCACGCGGCTGTCGGACTTGTAGCCGGACGCTTCCAGACTCCACGGCGTGCCTTCGAACGGCATCGTGTACGAGGCCGAGAACACCTTGGCCTGCTTCGTGTCTTCCGGCGCCAGGTACACGCCGATGTTGGCGCTGTGCCCACGCTTCCACAGGTTGTCGTAGGCCAGCGATGCACTCAGGCGCAGCTTCTCGGTGTCGGCGCTGTGGTCGTTGTTGAGCGCCGCACTGGCGCGCCACGGCGACTTCTCCTCGACCTGCAGGTCCACATCCATCGTGCCCGGCACCTGGCCTTCGCGCACCAGGGGCATCACCTGGCGACGTCCGCCTTCATTGAGCGCGGTCAGTTCCTTCTGCGCCTGGTCGAAATCAGGCACCCTGCCCTCGGCGAGCGCCGGCACGCGTTCGCGGATGCGTTCGGGCGACTCGTGGCGGGTGCCGACCACGCGCAGCTGGCCGATCGGCGTCTGCTGCACCTTCAGCAGCACCACGCCACCACTGACCTGCTGCTCGGGAAGCTCGACGTAGACCGACTGGTAGCCGGCCTGCTGGTAGAGCGCATGGACCGCATCGCGCGCCTTCTCGACATCGGCCAGGGTCTTGCCCGGGCCGAGGAACGGCTCCACCGCGCGTTCGATCTGGCGCGGATCGAGCACGGTGTTGCCGCGCACGATGTATTCATTGATGTTCACGCTGGGCGCAGGCGCCGCCTCCTGCGCGAACAATGGCAGCGGCATCGCGGCCAGGGCCAGCACCAGCGGATGCAGGCGCAGCGGAAGGCGGACGGCTCGGCACGGAACAGGAGTCATCGAAGGCATCGCGTCGTATCGAAGGGAGTGGCCAGGGAGCGGCGCGTGGGTCTACCAACAGGACGTGCACGTCGCGTCAAAACCGCCAACAGTTTTGTGACAGCACTGTCATCTTTTGACAGCGCCGGAACATTCGCGGGCGGAGACTGCCCTCGCCACACGTCTTCATTGCAGAGCGTCGGTTGTCGCAGGAGATTCGAGATGAGTGAGCCGTTGAAGGCGGGCGTTCGCCCTGCCCTCGCCCTTGCCTTGTTGCTGGCGTTGCCATCGGCCTGGGCCGACGAGGCGAAGAAGCAGGACGATGCCGCGCCGTGCATCGAAGTACAGGTCAACGGCGAGCGCATCCCCGCCTGGGAGTGCCTGCAACGCAAACTGGCCCCGGTGCCGAAATCGGCGAAGTCACCGGCGCTGCCTGAAGCCGAACGCCTGATGCGGCAGCCCGGCAACCAGCTGATGCAGTACAACCTGGAGGGCACGCGACAGCGCATGGGTGATGCCTTCGGGCAGTCGGTGGTGCCGCAGCGACCGGCGCGCTGAACCGGCGCAGCTGTAGAGCCTGGCCCGCGCTCAGCAGGTTTCTGTAGAGTCGAGCCATGCTCGACTGTTCTTCCAGACGCAGCCGGGCGTGGGCTCGGCGCTACGGAGCGCCACCCTGCGGAACGGCCGGCACGATGCCATCGCTCGGTACCGGCGGCAGCGCGGGCACCGGCAGGCTGCGCGATTGCCCCGCCTGGTTCAGTTCCACCGCGTTGGCGCTGATGCTGGCCAGCACCGTACAGGGCCCCAACCGCTGGCCCGGCGCGTAGGCTTCGGCAGGACGACCATCCACCGAAAGCAGCGCCAGCGGCGCGTGGTCGCCGGCCATCACGCCCAGCACGACCACCTCGGTCTGCACCGCACCAGGCGACAGCAGCCGCACCAGCGGCAGGCTGGCCACCGCATCGAACAGGGGGCGTGCAGGTGCCTCCGCGTGCGTTTCGCTGGCCGCCGCCGTGGGCGCCACCGCAGACAGGGTCACGCCCCAATAGGCCACCACGGCCAGCAGCAGGGTTGCCGCCAGTAGCGTCAGTATGCGATTGCGATCCCAGCGTCTGCCATCCATGTTCCGCACCATCGCCACGTTCGTGTCTGCCCACGCTAGCAGCTGCCGCTGACGTTTTTGTTTCATCATGCAGGCCTACGCTGGCAGGCATCGACCCGGACAGGAGGCAACGTCGATGCAGCACGTGCCGCGTGGTTTCACCCTGCTGGAACTGATGGTGGTGCTGGTGATCATCGGCATCTGCACGGCGGGCATCGGCCTGGGCCTGGGCAGCCTGCTCGACCCCGCGCGCCAGCTGCGGCAGGAAGGCGAGCGACTGGCGCAGCGCCTGCAGGTGGCGCGCGACGAGGCCCGCATCGATGGCCGCCCCCTGCGCTGGCAGGCCGACGCCGCCGGCTACCGGTTCAGCCGCCGCGAGGGTGCCCGTTGGGTCGATGTGCAGCGCGACGACCTGCTGCGCCCCCAGCCTTGGCAACCGGCGGGCATCGTGGTGCAGCCGGCCACGCCGATTGAACTGAGCCCGGAGTGGATCGGCGTGGCATGGGAACTGACGTTGTCGTTGCAGGGCCGCCAGCTGCGTCTTCGTGATGATGGCAGCGGACAGTTGCAGGTCGTGCAGTGAAGCGGAACATGCGCGGATTCACCCTGATCGAGGTGCTGATCGCACTGGCGATCGTTTCGATTGCGCTGGCTGCGGTGATGCGCTCGGTCGCGGTGGCCACCGACGATCAGTCGCGCCTGCGCGACCGTCGCCTGGCGCTGTTGTGCGCGCAGGACCGCTGGCAGGAGCTACGCCTGGCCGGGCAGCCGCCGCAGGATGCGCGACTACGCTGCGTGCAGGGGCGCAGCACGTTCCTGGTGCTGCAGCATCTCGGCACCGGCAGCGACAGCAAGCCGCAACTGGAACTGAGCGTGGTGGCCGAAGATGCACCGCGGCAGTCGCTGGCCCGGATGCAGCTGCCGTGGACCGCCACGCAATGAAGCGGATCGCGCGCGGCTTCACCCTTATCGAGGTGATGATCGCGATCACCATCATGGGCGTGCTGGCACTGATCTGCTGGCGTGCGCTGGACAGCGTGGCCAGCACCGACCAGCGCCTGCGCCGGGCCGATGCCGAGACCACGACGGCGCTGCGCGTGCTGCAACAGTTCCAGCGCGATATCGAAATGCGCGCGGACGATGCGCTGATGAATGGCGCAGTACGCCCGGCGGATCAGCCTCAGCGCCTGCTACCCCCTTCACTGGTGAGCGAGCGCCACCCGGATGGAAGCTTCGCGCTGGAGATCACCCGCAGCTTGGGCAGCGACGGGTTGCGCTGGCAACGTGTTCGCTGGTGGCGACAGGGAAGCACGCTGTGGCGGGCCAGTGGTGCGGCCACGGACCGCTATCCCCTGCCCGCACCGGAGCCGTCGAAGGGCATTGCGGTGGCCAGGGATGTGCAGCGATTCGAGGTGCGCGCCTGGCAGCCCGGAGCCGGTTGGGCGACGCTGCCAAGCGAGGGCGAGGTGCTGCCGGCCACCGGGCTGGAGCTGCGGTTTGGCCTGCGCGATGGGCATGGGCCGCTGAGCTACCGGCGGGTGCTGGAGTTGTAGGATTCGGTCGTGGTACCGCATCCACGCATGGCGTGGATCTACTGCAGAGCTGCTTCTACTGCCAAGGCTGCTCTGGTGGGTGCCGACCGTTGGTCGGCATTGAGGCTGGCCCAGCCATCCACGCATGGCGTGGATCTACTGCCGAGCTGCTTCTACTGCGGAGCCTGCTCTGGTGGGTGCCGACCGTTGGTCGGCACTGAGGCTGGCCCAGCCATCCACGCATGGCGTGGATCTACTGGAGAGCCTGCTCCAGGCATGGCGTGGATCCCCTGCCCTCCTGCCGCCGGGTGCTCTCCTGCACCCGGCGGCGCTGTATCGGTGGTCCTCACCGCTGATGGCCGCTCCCTGCCCTCCGTGCCGTCCTGGCTGGGGCCGCCACCGTTCCCTGGCGGCTGGCCCGATGCTGTCCGTTCTTCCTGGTCAGTCCCATCCACGCATGGCGTGGATCTACTGACGGCCGCGATCGTGCCGACCAGGGTCGGCACCTACCGGCGCTGCGTGCCCTCGTCGCGACTTGCCTGCGGGAACTGGAACGCGCTGTCGGCGTCGTAACCGCTGTTGGCGGTGGTGCCACGCGCCGGTGGGTTGATGCTGCTGGTGCCGCTGCCGAAGCCCAGGATCTGCACGCTGATCACCGACGGCTGGTTGCGCCGTGCCTCGTCCTGGCTCTTGCGCATCACATCCTGTGCCGCCTGGCTGGCGCTGTTGGCTGCCGCACTGGCCGAGGCCAGCGCATTGACATTCACCGATGCCAGCACCGGCAGGCCCTTGCTCTCGCCCTGTACCTGGATGTTGGCCGCGTTGAGCACCTGCAGCGCGGCCAGGTTGATGTTGCCGGAGACGCGGATACCGGCCTCGCCCGCGTCGATGGTGCCCAGCGGCGCGATCAGGTCGACGTCGCCCGGCGGTACTTCGGGAATTGGATTCAGCGTCGCAAAGCCGGCGCCGGTGGCCGGTGCCTGCGGCGACAGCAGCACATTGCCCCAGTTGTCGTAGATCCGTCGCGGCGGCGTATACAGCAGCGTGGTGCGAGAACCGCGACCGGCATTGATGTCGCCCTGCTCCGTCCAGGCCAGGATGTCACCACCGAAGGCCGTCATGACACGCGACAGGCCCAACAGCACGCTGTCCTGGCTGAACAGTCGGATGTCGCCCTGGCCCTGCGTGATGAGGCCAGAGCTGGCCGGCGGCACTTCACCGGCAACGCCCAGCACGATCTGCCCTCCCGGCGCCATCAGCTCGATGTTGCCACCCGCCTCGGTGCGCACGCCGGAGCCACCGTACATCACGATATCGCCGGTGCGCTGGATCGTCGCTCCCGTTGCATCCTTGTCCGGCATCAGCGTGGCAATGACCTCGCGTCCACGCAGATAGGAACCAACGCGCGGCCCAGTCCGATCGTTGTACTCGCGGCCACCCTCGCGCAGTTCTGCATTGTAGACCTGGCGCAGGAAGATGCGCTGCTGTTCCTGCGGCAAGCGGTCGAACGCAGCCAGGGCCTCGGCGCCATCGACGGCCAGGCCGAAGCGCTGCTGCAGCCACTGCTTCAGCTCCTTGTCGTAGATCTTCACCGCCTTGCCGGGCTGCGATGCCAGCGACTGCGCCGGATCGGCGAGGTTGGCCGGATCCAGGTAGCGGGCGCGCACGGCGTCGAACGCGATGGACTGGTTGCCGGCGGTCACTGCAATGCTGGCACCCGGCCGGGTGTCGCCCTGGATCAGGCCGCCACGGCTCACGATGCTGCCACTGTCTTCCTGGCGGAGCTGGCGGCCTGCGCTGACATCGACATTCCCTGGGCCGAACACGGTCACGTTGGTGTGCACGATGTCGCGACCCGCCTGTACAACCGTCATGTCCGTGCTGCCATTGTTCAGCGCCATCACTGCACTGCCGAGGATGTCCGTACCCGCGCGCAGCTGGACCGGCGCGGCCACGTCGTACCAGGTGGCAACCGTGCGCATCATCTCCGGGCTGGTGCCCAACGCCCATTCGCCGCCGGTACGCAGGCCGATGATGTCGCCACTGCCGGCGTAGAAGCGGTTCGGCTGCGTCCCACCGGATCGCGGCGTACTCAGCATCGGCCGGTTCGGACCAAAGGCGAACAGCGGGCTGGCGTCCGCGCTTCCTGCCTGGTACGGCACCACCGTGCCATCCTGCGACAGATTGGTCAGCCGCAGCGTACCGCCGGCGGTGAAGGCGCTGAACGCCGGATCAAACGGCGATGGCAGACGGGTGTCAGCACCAGAACTGCTGATCGCCGGCGCATCGCTGGTGGCCAGGATCGAGCGGCCGGCAAGCATCTGCAGGTTGCCGTTGGCACCCGGTGCCGTCAGCAGCACGCTCGACGCATCGGCGCGCGACAACTTGATGTCGCCGCTCGCAGCCACTACCTGCAGTCGCGAAGGATAGATCCAATAGGTGGCGCCGCTGACGGTCCGTTCCGCATTGCCATCGCCTATGGGTTCAATGGTCCGCTGCGCGATCGGCACCACATCGCCGCCGGCAGAGAACAGGTTGATGGCCGTCGACGGTGTCCAGAGCGAGAATCCGCCAACACCCAGCAGTCGCGTGCCGTCATCTGCGGTCACCACGTTCCCATTGAACAACCTCACCCGGCCGGCGTCGGCGGCGCCCGAGAGCACCACGTCGCCGCGTGCCCTCAGATCCGCGACCGAATCTCCCAGCACCAGCACCGGCCCACCCATGGCTGCACTGGTGGTCGAACGATAGGGGGCCATCGTGCGCAGGCCGTTGGCGATGGCCTGGTAGTCGTTCGGCCCCACGGCGCTGCCGCCGATCCGGGCTGCCTCGACGCTGAGATGGCCACGCAGATTCACCAGCGTGCCGTTGAGCTCGAGATTCTGCTGGTTCTGGGCCTGCGAGTAGGAAGTGGCAGCCAGCAGCGGATTCAGTGCACCGGCACTGCGCAGGCGCAGATCGCCGCCACCGGTCTGCACCAGGCGGCCATCGTCGACACGACCGGTCGAAGCTACTGCCGCATTGATCGCCGTCGAATAGCGTCCACCGCCGAGCACTCCCTGTGCATCACCCTTGGCCGCCGTGACGCCCGCGTTGCGTCCCGCTTCGATATCCACATTGCCACCACCCAGCGTGCCGATTCCGGTGAATCCAACCATGCGTGGCGTCGACGTCGCCGTCGTTCCCGTGATCGCATAGGTACCGAAGTTGACCCACCAGCTGCTCGCCACCGGTTCCACGCCGGCCACATTGCCGGTGCCCTGCCGCCACAACCACCCACCGACGGCACTGCTGGCGCTGTCCGCCTTGTCACGATCGGTACCTGCGGACGACTGGGTCGCCCAGGTTGCCCCGGTCACGTCGCGGCCGGCAATCACGCTCAGATTGCCACCGTGGTCGGGATACCACGCGCGGTAGGCGGCCAGCGCCGCATCATAGTCACCGGTGGCCTGCTGCAGGCCCAGCAGCGCGCTGCGCCCGTTCAGGGGACTGCGCTCGGACTGGAAGCGCTCGTCATGTCCGTTGCCCAACGATGCAGGCGTGCCTGCCGTGTACACACCGAAGACCGAACGCATCTGCACATCCCGCGCCGCCAGCAGCTGCAGATCGCCGGTGCCGGTACGCAACACACTCCACATCGGCGTGCCATGCCGTGGCGGGCCCATCGTAGTGACTTCGCGCGTCTCGCCCGGCATCAGACAGTAGCCATCGCTGAGCTGCCCGCAGATGGCTTCCTCGGTCATGCCGATCATCTCGCCGAACTCCCTGACGCTGGTTCCCGCGAGGGACGGATCGCCCGCCAGTTCCTCCGCGCCCAGTTCGGTGAAGATGTACGGCGAGGTGATGCAGCTTGCAGCCACGCTGCACAGTGCATCCTCGTCACGCCCCAGGTGCGCGGCCAGGTCCTTGATCGTCCGGCCCACCCAGGAGCCGTCAACCCCCAGGCGTTGCGCGCCGTCCGCGGTCAACAGCCGGTCGCGGATGAACTTCATCTGCTTGCTGGCATCGCGGATCGCACCATAGTGCGTGTCGGACAGGGTCAGGTCACCGCTTGCACCGAAGCGGCGCGCACGCGGGTCTGCGGCGTCCGTGTCGGCGCCGGCGACGAGCGACACGTCCCAGGAGCTGGTGCCTTCGGGCAGCATCTGCGCCAACGCCCAGTTGCGCCCCTGGCGTCCATCGCTGCCGGTCGGCCGCAGTTTGATCGGCGTGCCCCCTGGCAGTTTGACCGTGGCCATCGAGGGAATGAGTGCGCCGCGCGCCAACGGCGTGCGCGCGGCCAGGCGCAGCTCGATCGGCAACGGCACGCCGGCCGGCCAGGTGTGCGCGGCAACGTTGGCTTCCCCGCGAAGCTGGAAGCCCGCAGACAGCTTTGCTCCGGCCGGCACCGACAGCGCTTGCGCCAGCACGGTGCCTGCCGGATGCACCTGGCCATCAACGAGCGTGACCGCCGCCGGCAGCACAGTACCTGCGGGCAACACCAGGGGCCCGGTCAGCGTCATGTCGACCGGCAACGTCGTGCCCGCCGGCAACTTCACTGCCTGCACCTGGATGGCGTAGTTCAGCACCGCGCTGGCCGGGAACCGGGTGCCGATGTCCAGCACGACGCCATCGCCGGGAACCACCAGGTCAGCACCGAACGGGGTGACACCCAGGCCGAACACCGCGCCCTCGACCAGTTGCCAGCCCGCATCATCCGGGCTGGTCGGCGGCGGCGCAAAGCCGTCGTTGATGCTGCCGTAGACATTCAGGTCGCCCGCCGCACGCAGGCGCAGCGCACCAGCTTCACCGAATCCGCGGCGTGCTGGATCCAGGCGGTTGGATTGCGGCCCATAGCGGTAGCCGGACAGGTCAAGATCACCACTGACGGTCAGGTCGCCCTCGGGATTGGCGGCCGACGCCACGCCAATGACGTCCACGCCCGGACGCAGGCGCACGCTACCCAGGGCAGCCAGGCGCGCCGACAGATCAGTGTTGGCCAGCGCCGCGTTCATCCAGGCCGTACTGGCCGGATCCACCACGGTATCCAGCCAGGTCTGCGTGACCATCTGTGAGCGATGCCCGTTAACATCCGGCGTGGTCGCCAGCGGTGCATCCTCGTAACGACGTACCGCGGTGACGAACACGTCGCGTGCGCCCGCCACCTGCAACCCTGCATCGCTGCGGATCGCTGCATCCGATCCGCCACTGCGCGGCACGTTCAGCGCGAGCGTACCGCGCGCCCGTCCATCGTTCTGTCCCGGCACCGTGCCCACCGCGACGCCGGTGCCGCTGCGCAGGTCGATCCTGGCAGCAGGGCCGAGTGCCAGCGTCCCCGTGCGGCTTTCCAGCTCGACAATGGCACGGTTGGGGCTGTCGATGATGCCGCCGTAGCTGTCCACACGCAGCGCGGTGCCATGCGCATCCAGCGTGCCATCCACCTGCAGGCCGTCACGCGCCGCCAGGCGGATGCTGCCCACCTGCTCACCACTGGCGTCGATTCGCCCGCCAACCCGCAGTGCGCCACCATCGACACTGATATCGACCTTGCGTGCCTTCACCTCGTCGCCGATCAGAAGGTCGCCCTGCTTGAGCTGGAAGCTGCGTGCGCCGGTCACGCCGTCGCGGGTCAGGCGTTGGTTCAGACCGCTGAAATCCTGCAGTTGCTGCGCACGGACCACCAGTTCGCCGCTGTCGTAGGGCACCACGCTGCCGCCCATGTCCTGGCGGCCCGAGGCCTGGCCAAGTATCCGGCCAGCCAGGTCGACGCGCCCGTCGCCGGCACCGAGTGCGGTCACGGTCAGGCGGCCGGCACGATTGTTGCGGGCAGACAGATCGATGCGCGATGCCACGTCGGTCTGCACGCTGCCGTCGCCTGCGGTCAGCACCGCATCGCCGCCCCAACTGTAGTTGTCGACGTCAAACAGGCTGACCTTGCGCCCTGAAAGGTCCAGGTCGGCGCTGCTGCCCAGGCGCAATGAATGGTCGGCGCTGGCCGACAACCGGCCGGAAGCAAGCGCGAACCGCGTATCCAGCACGATGTTGCCGGCGCGCAGGTCGAGCTCGGCGCCCAGTGCGTCGGCGCTGCCACCGGCAGCGGTGCTGTGCGCGGCCAGTGTGCCTCCGGTCTTCATCGACAGCTTGGCACCGGCCTCACCGGTGACCAGCGGCGCCTGGATGTCCAGGTTGCCACCGCTGAAGGCCCAGCCCTTGCCCGCCTCGTAGTCGCCTTGGCGCTGGTAGACCGCCAGATCGCCGCTACCGGCAAACACCAGCTGGCGCGAGGCCTGCAGGCTCACTCCGGCAAAGCCCAGCACCTGGCGCCCGGCCAGGGCTTCCGACGAAGGACGCGAGCGCGGCGACGGCGCCAATCGCAGCGTATCGGTGATGATCTCCAGTTGCCCGCTGCCCAACCGGTTGGCGATCGCGGGCCCGACCGGCTGTGCCTTCGCATCACCCAGCACCGACGAAGCGCCCTGCTGCCCGGACCAGGTCAGTTCCGCAGCAAAGATGCGCGCGCGATCATTGCTGTCGCCATAACCGTGGATTGCCGGTGCGCCCAGCACCAGGCTGCGCAGGTTCGGCTTGCCCGTGGCCGCATCCCGTGTATCCAGATCCACACTGCCGAATACGTTGATCGCCTCGGCCGCATTCAGGCGCAGGGTCTCCAGCGCAGGCGCGCCGACGGCTGTATTGCCACGCAGCAGATCACGCAGGACCTGCTGGTTGAGCATCAGGCCCGGTGGCAGCGCCGATGCCCCTGCCGCGCGGGCGATGGCCTCGGCCGTACCCAGGTTGATGTTGCCCATGCCCAGCGCCAGCTCGCGTGTGCCGTACACGGCGCCCTCGCGCAGCTGCAGCTGCCCACTCGATGCAACATTGATGCTTCCCTCCGACACCAGCCGGGCCTGGCCGGCGCAGGTGACCCCCGGATCACAGGCGCCAATGTCGATGTCGACGCGGGTTCCGGTCGTTCCAGTCGCCGGTGCCAGTACTTCGGGGTGGTCATTGGAGACGGCCAACAGCCCGCCACCCACCTGGTAGACATAGCCCAGGCTTGAAGGCAGGCCGGCGGCGCCAAGGCCGATCGTATCGATTCCCGCCCCGGCCTCGATCACGATGCCGCGCCCACCGTCAACCGCACCAATCAGGACTTCCGGCGCGCGCAGTACGGCGCCGCTGCGCACCACCACGTCCTGGCCAACGCCCATGACATCAATGGTGGACGGCGCAACCGAACGTACCCGCGCGTTGATGACCAGTCGCGAAGGCTGCAGCGCATTGAGCGCGTCGGCTTCGATGGTCGCACCCTGCCGGTCTGCAGCAGCTTTGCCGCCCGCTGCCATGATCTCCAGCGCGCCGACCTGGCTGATGCGTGCAACCTCCACGCTGCCCCCCATGCCGCCACTGCCGGCGGCGGGCTGGAAGCGTGCCTCACCCTCGAAGCGCAGCGCAGAGGTTCCCTGACGGCCGGCACCTGCGCCGAGCTCAAGCCGCAGCATGCCCGCATCGACCGTCTGCCACCCGCGCGGCAGGCCCAGTCGCTGCGCGCTGGCGGCCACGAAGGCGTTGTAACTGGTTTCGTTGTATCCGGAGTGCCGTCGCACGGCCGCAGCCGGGGTCAGCAACAGGTCCGTCAGCAACGGTGACACCGCACCGCCCAGTGCATTGGTGCGATGGCCGGCGACCCGCCATGAGCCGGTCCCGGTGGCCAGCGCGGTTGTGGTGCCGGTCGCGCCACTGGCGCCCAGCTCGACCCGGAACGCGCCTGGCTGCAACGCAAAGCTGGCGGGCAGCAGCGTATAGGTACCCGCTGCCAGACCTGGTACACCCGTGGGCACCACGACCTGCTGGCCCACCGCCGGATCGGCCGAGCCATCGGACAGGCCCAGCGGGGCAGCGCTGCCTGCAAAGCCCGGCAGGATGGCGTAGACCTCATTGCCCGACTGGCTGAAGCCATAGCGCGGATTCGCATCGGCCAATGCATTCCGCAGGATGTCCACCGAACCGCCACGGCCACTGACAAAGGCCGCACCGGTCAGCTCCCCTCCTCCGGACATGTCCAGCACCGCACCCGGTGCCACCGCGGTCTCGCTGCTGACCAGGCGGATGCCGACCGGCAACGCGCCACCGCCTACATTCCTCGGCGCAACGGTTGCACCCTCCAGGCGCCATTGGATGCCATCCACCGTGCCACCGTAGGGCAGGCTCAGGCCGGCGCCGCTGGTCGAGGTCACGCTCCCCGGCAGCAACGAGACACGGGAGGCCAGGACGCTGTTGCTGTCGGTGCCACCCAGCACAATGCTGCCCATCGGTGCGCGCACCACGCCCGCCTGCTCGACGTTCGCTGCGGTGAGCATCAGGCTGCCCAGCGCCGACGGAGGCGTGATCGGTGCAGCGCCCCCCAGGCCATTGATGCGCAGCACGCCGGCCGCATCCTTCCAGCGCGGATCGGACGAGACGGCGACCGGATCCAAGCCGGCGCCGAGGCGACCGGACGCACCGGCCACCGGATAGATCTGTGCCGCGGTGACCTCCATGCGCCGCGCTGCAAGCAGCTCGGCATCGATCGCACCCGCACGGGGGTTGCCCTTCAGGAGCCGCACATCACCGCTGCTGTGCAGGGCCACGTCGTCAAACCCATCCAGCCGCACGGTGTCGCGCACATCGATCAGCTGCGCGTCGGCCTGCAGTCGGTGCTGCCGTGCCGATGCCAGTGGCACGTCGGCGCTGCCCACGGTGGTTTCGCCGGGTATCACGGCCCAACTCGGGCTGGACAGCTTCAGATAGGGCGCCTGCAGGGTGATGGTTCGGGCCGCTGCCGCACCCGGCATGATGCCGACGGAGCCTGCCAGGCGCAGGCTCTGGCCCATCCGCAGGTCGATGTCGCCTTCGCTGCGCACCGCAGTGAACAGCGACAGGTTGTCGAACCCACCGTCGCGGATCTGCTCCACCGACAACCTCGCATCGCCGTATGCGGGCGTCGCCGGGATGGGCTTCTCCTCCCGTTTCTGGCTGAGGGCGAGGAATCTGGGTGCCCGCACCAGAGCGCTTGCGTTGGGTGCGTAGACACCGCCGCCGAAGGCGATGCCCAGGGTGCCGCCGCGCGCACCTGCACCACCGGCCGCGGCTTGCAGGTTGCCCTGCAGGTAAAGCGCATTGGCCGAGCGCAGCACGATCTCGCCACCATCGCTGTCCACCTGCTGCGTGCCTTGGCCGTCGATATGCAACGCCGTTGAACTGCCGTCCGCACGCAACCGCGCGCCCCGCTCAACCACGATGAACGCATCCACCGGACGATCGCTGACGTCGCCGGCACCTTCCCAGTCCAGGGCACCCCCAATCTCGATGCTGCCGCCCTTGCGCACCAGCCCGCGCAGCCGCTGTGCTGAATCCTTCACGCTGAAGGCATCGCCACTGACATCCAGTTCCGCCCCCTCCGCGATGCGATAGGTGCGGCTGTTGGGCTGTCCGTCGAACAGATCGATGGCCGTGCGCACGTCATCCAGCCGGATCCGGCCGCCGGCCGCGTGCAGGCGCCCCTCCACGGCGATGTTGCCTGCACCCCGCAGTTCAATGGACTGTGCCGGATCAACCTGCACGCTTGCACCCTTGCCGATGCGCAGATCACCGCCACGGTTACCGAACTGCGAGCGCAGCAGGAGACCCGCACCGGAACGCTGGCTGATGCGGCCACTCACCGGATCGGCACTGTAAAGCGGGGCCAACCATGCCTGCACCGCGCCCTCGCGGGTAACGGCCTTCAGCGCGTCGCTGGCCAGGCGCAGGCCCGGCATGACCACCTCGATCTGCGCACCATCGGCCACTTCCAGACCCTGCTGTGCATTGATGTCGTACTGGCTGAAACCGCTGCCGAACAGCGCGCTGCGCAGCGTCAGCACGCCGGGCGCCTGGTCGTCACCACCAATGCGGATGTGCCCGCCATCCGTCAGCGACAGGCTGCCACTGCCTTGGCCCAGCGCGCTGATGCGTGCGTCCTCGGCCAACGTCAGCCGGCCAACTTCCCCTCCAGCGTTGTCCAGAGTGTTGGCCTGCAGGCTGACGCTGCCGCCCTTGCCGATGCGCGCCTTTCCAGCACTGTCGACACGGCCGCCGGCGTCAACACTCAGTTCGCTGCCACGCCCGACCACCACGTCATGGCTGTTCTCCAGCTGCAGGCGACCGCCATCGCTCCACGCCTGGCCCTGCGCCGCGCTGGGGTCCAGCAGCAGATTGCTCCAACGGCCGGCAAGGTCGATGCGTGCACCGTCGACGATCTCCACCCGTCCACGCCCAGCCTGAAGCAGCGGAGTGACAGGGTTGCCAGCCACGGCCAGCAGATTGCCGGCCCGCAGCTGACCACCGGCAATGCCGATATCACCGCCCAGGCGAACGTCGCTGGCGGTCAGCACCAGCTGCCCGCCATCCTGCAGGCGCAGCTTCCCATCGATGGCGATGCTGCCGGCGGTGGCCAGGTCCAGGCGCCACCATTGCTGTTCGCTCAGGCGGCCCGCGTCCAGCCACAGGGTGTTGCGCTGCTGAACCGGGATCGGTGCCTGCAGTGTCCAGTCAGCGACGGGCACCGCACCTTGAACGACGCGCACCTGGGTATCAAAGACCGCAGTGCGCCCCGCGTTGTCATAGCGCCCCAGCCACAGCTGTGCATTGCGTGCCACTGCCGTCTGTGCCTGCGCGTAGCCATCCTTGCCCTGGTCCGGTGCCTTGGCCTGTTGTGCGCCCTGGAACGCCTGGGTGTTGATGTCACCCTGCAGCACCACAGTCGGCGCGGAGACCACCAGCCGGCCGGCATCACGCCCGACGGTATAGCCGTTGTCGACCCGTTCGCCCGGCGCCACCAGCGGATTGCGGAAGGCCTCATTGACGCCCCAGCGCTGGTGATCGACCTCGAATCCCTTGTACAGGCCGGCGTACTGCATCTCCGCCGGCGCGTCGTCCAGGCGGTACAGCTGCCCATCGGTGCCGCGCAGCCAGCTCTGCTTGATCACGCCGGACTGCACATCCAGGCTGCCACCGGCCAGGTTGATCTTCGACCCACCATGGGTCACCACTTCGCTGCCGCCCAGCTGCACGGTGCCGCCCTGGGCCGCCCATTCGCCGATCGAGTGGCCCTGGTTGTCCAGGTAGCCGCCCACTTCCAGCAGGCCGCCACCGGCGTACCAGCGGTCAGCAGCATAGCCGCCGGTACCGGCCGCGACGTGCTGCAGTTCGCGACGATCGATCCAGACCTCGCTGCTGATCAGCGCGCCATTGTCGCGGTTGTCCGGCGAATCGCGCAGTTCGTTGCCCTGCACCTTCACCTGCACATTGTTGCTTTCCATCGCCACGCGCACACCCACCGCGCCGGAGACATCGACCTGCGCCGCGTTGCCCACGTAGCTGCGACGCGCCGCGTCGCTGACCACCTGGCCACCGGTCGCCAGGGTCAACGAGCCATCCTTGAAATTGATGTCGCCACCGGAGACGATCTCCACGCGCGACTGGTCACGACGGTCCTGCAGCCGCGACAGGTTGTCGAACGTGCCAGCACTGCTTGCCGCGCGCAGCACATCCTGCTCCGCCGAGGACTTGATCAACGCGTCACGCTGGCTGTCCAGCACCACGCTCTTGCCATCGTCCTCGATCAGCACTGCGGTGGTCGCGCCCGAGTTCAGCGTCACCTGGCCCTGGCGGTCACTGATCGCGTTGAGCAGATGGATGGTGCCGCGCTGGCCCAGCGTGGTGGTGGCGACGGCAACGCCGGCCTGCTCGACCCTGCGCCCGGCCAGGGTGATGTCGCCCTCGCGCGCCTGGATCAGGCCGCTGTTGCGCACGTCGCCAGCGCTGCTGCCCTGCACGAAGCGTGGTGCGATCTCATTGCCGGCCGTGGTCGACGCGGTGTTCTGCGCGGTGCCGACACCGCGACGGATCACGAAACTGTCGCCCGCCGCCAACTGTGCCTGGCCCTTGCGCGTCTCGATCTGCCCGGCATTCTCCACGCTGCTGCCGGCCAGCAGCACATAGCCGCCGCCGCGGGTGGCGCTTGATGGCTCGTGGGTGGCGATGCGTGCGCCCTGCTCCACCATCACCTTGCCGAAGGCTTCGGTCAGCGCGGCGGTGGTGCCGTCGGCACTGAACAGGCCGATGTCGCGGAACTGCCCATCGCTGATGCGTGCGGCAGCGGCGACAAGGTTACGGACGTTGACCTGGCTGTTGTTGCCGAACACCACACCATTACGGTTGGCCACGAACACCGTGCCATTGGCCTTCAGCTGGCCGAGGATCTGGCTGGGCCGGGCATTGGGGTCGTTGACCCTGTTCAACACCGCCCAATCCGGATTCTGCTGGAAGCTCAGCGTGGTGTTGCCACCGATGTTGAAGGTTTCCCAGTTCAGGATTGCCTTGTCCGCCGTCTGCTCCACGCTCACCTGGACCCGGCCATCGCTGCCCTGGGACTGGATCGCCTCGCGCGCATTCAACCAGCCGCGCGTCAGCGGGTTCTCATCGACTTTCAGGCCGTCCTTGCCCAGCCCGTCGGCCACGATGAAGCCGGCCTCCCGACGCGCCTGCCGGGCCTGTTCCTGCAGCCGCTGCTGCAGCGCGATGGCTTGCGCGGCGGTTCCGAGGTTGTCGATGGACTGTTGCAGCTTCTGGCGTGCGGCGTCCTGCTGCTGCGCTGGCAACTGGAACTGGATCGGCACCCCGTTGGGCATGCGCCCGCTCTGCGCCGCCGCGCCCTGGGCCGCACCGCGATCAGCGAACCAGCCCGGGCTGAACGCCTGCTGGGCCTGGCTGGCGGGGGCGATCACCGTACCCAGCGCGACCGCGACGGCCCACGCCATCGGGTGACTGCGGCGCAGCATGGACGGACGGGAAACGGTCGTGAGCGCGTGCGACATCTGAACCTCGTCAACCTGATTGGGCGGCCGCAGCCGCATCACTGTCTGATAGATGGGGCGATCGGTGCCCTGCCCCTGTTAGACGAGGCTGGAGGCGTGAAGCCGACATCAAGAAAGCGCTCGCCACAATGGAAGAAGGCGCCGGCAATCGCGCCGGCGCCTGTTCATCAGGTACTCGGCTGTTCAAGCCCGTCGGCACGCCCGCCACGGCGAACCGGGTGCGGATCGCGTCGACCCAGGTGATACCGGGTGGAACGAACCGATGCGCGCTGACCGCCGCATCATGTCTGCCGGTCCAGCCAGGGACTGACACGCAAGAAGGCGCCGGCCTTGCGGCCGGCGCCCTTTTCAACAGTACCCCTGGATCAACGGCCGACGCCGGTGGTGCAGGTGTTGGCGTTGCTCAGGCCGGTGGTGGCCGAGGAGGAAACCAGGTTGGCGGCAACCGCTTCACGCCAGTCCTGGGTCAGCGGGATGAAGCCGTGCGCACGCACCGCAGCATCGTTGTTGCCGGTAGCGCCCACGTTGTAGTGGTTCTGCAGGAAGTCGCGGATCGCATTGCGAGCCAGGGCGACGCGGTAGCACTGGCCGAACACCAGATTGGTGTAGCCAGCGATCGGATAGCCCGCCGACGGGTTGGTGAACACCGGCACCCACTTGGCTGGGTTGGCGATGTCGGCAGCCGTGGACGGCGGAGCGATGGTGTTCAGGGTGGCAGCAACGCTCACTTCATCCGGCGAGTAGCCCTTCAGCTTGGCAACCTTGGTCGCGTCCTGCAGGTTCGGGATCACGTCCGGGCCGACATAGCCGATGCGGCCGTCAGCAGCGTACACCGCGTTGTACAGCGCGGTGCCACCGGTGGCCGGCGCGGCGACGAAGTTCGACGGCACGGTGGTGAACAGGTTGGCGAAGGTCGACTGCACCGAGAAGGCCGGCGCACCGTTGGTCAGCTTCAGGTTGGTGCCGGCAACGTCGCCCGGCTGGCAGGCGCTGGTCAGGAAGCGGGTCAGCAGCTCGCTGGTGCCGCTGCTCTCGCCACGATAGATGACCTGGATCGGGCCGGTGCGGCCGGTGCCGGTGTCGGCCCAGTCAGTGATCTTGCCCGAGAAGATGCCGCAGGCCTGGGTCACGGTCAGGTCAACGGCCGAGCCGGCCTTGTTGAACGGAATGGTGACCGAGGTGGCGACGGACGGCATCTGCAGCAGCGGACCGAACTTGGTGGTCGAGGTCGCGGAGTTGTAGGTGGCGTTGTAGGTGTCGATTTCGGTCTGGCTCAGCACCGAGTCGCTGCCAGCAAAGTGGACGTTGCCGGTGCCGGTCGGGATGAACAGCGCGATCTTGTTTTCCAGGAACGCCTTCTTGCCGGTGCCCGAACCGGTCACGGCGTAGCTGAAGTTCGACGGCAGGATGCTGTCGGCCTGGCCCTTGTACAGATCAGCCGGCAGCGAGGCGCCGCCGCCATTGACGAGGGACTGCTGCGCCGAAGCAGCACCGGCGGTGGCGAGCAGCGCGGTGGCAACCAACGCGGCCAGGGTCTTGTACTTGTTCATGATCTTCTCCTGAAGGGTTTACTGCGAAGGGAAACACCAAGGGAGGAACGGTCACTACACGCCTGCTGCCGCCGAGGGCCTCCCAGCCCACTCTGCGGCGACGTGTCCATGCTGGTCCGCGCCGATGACAGGCCGCTTAAGAAACCTGTGGAAGATCGAAAAAAGGTGTGGAGGATTGTGTGGAGAATCGATGTCATCGGATCCACGCCCTGCGTGGATGCACCGCATGTGACGCGCGTCGCGCGATCCTTCCACGCATGGCGTGGATCTACTGCACCAGCTGGTTCATTTCCATGATCGGCATCAGCACGGCCAGCACGATCGTCAGCACCACGCCACCCATCACCAGGATCATGGTCGGTTCCAGCAGTGCGGTCAGTGCCATCGCGCGACGCTCGATCTCGAAGGCATGGAGGATTGTGTGGCGGAATCCAGATGTCAGTAGATCCACGCCCTGCGTGGATGCACCGCATATGACGCTTGTCGCGCGATCCATCCACGCATGGCGTGGATCTACTGCACCAGCTGGTTCATTTCCATGATCGGCATCAGCACGGCCAGCACGATCATCAGCACCATGCCACCCATCACCAGGATCATGGTCGGTCCCAGCAGCGCAGTGAGCGCCATCGCGCGACGCTCGATCTCGAAGGTCTGGAGGATTGTGTGGCGGAATCCAGGTGTCAGTAGATCCACGCCATGCGTGGATGCGCCGCATATGCCGCGCGTCGGGTGATCCATCCACGCATGGCGTGGATCTACTGCACCAGCTGGTTCATTTCCATGATCGGCATCAGCACGGCCAGCACGATCGTCAACACCACGCCGCCCATCACCAGGATCATGGTCGGTCCCAGCAGCACAGTGAGCGCCATCGCGCGACGCTCATCTCGAAGGCATGGAGGATTGTGTGGCGGAATCCAGATGTCAGTAGATCCACGCCATGCGTGGATGCACCGCATGTGGCGCGCGTCGCGCGATCCATCCACGCATGGCGTGGATCTACTGCACCAGCTGGTTCATTTCCATGATCGGCATCAGCACGGCCAGCACGATCGTCAACACCACGCCGCCCATCACCAGGATCATGGTCGGTTCCAGCAGTGCAGTCAGTGCCATCGCGCGGCGCTCGATCTCGCGCGAGATCGTCTGTGCGGCGCGGTCCAGCAGTGGCGCCAGCGAACCGGTCTTCTCGCCGCTGGCCACCAGGTGCATCAGGATCGGCGGATACACTTTCTGCACCTTCAACGCAGCACCCAGTGCCGCGCCTTCGCGTACGCGTGCAGCCACATCATCGGCACAGCGCGCCAGCAGCGTGTTTCCCAGGGTCTGTCGCGCTGCTTCCAATGCACGCAGCAGCGGCACACCCGCATCCAGCAGGATCGCCAGTGTCGAGGCGAAGCGCGCACTGTTCACGCCCAGCACGAAGCGTCCGACCATCGGCAGCCGCAGCAGCATCGCATCCCAGCGCAGGCGCAGTTCGGGCTGGCGCAACGCCAATCGCCATGCCACCACCATCGCAGCGATGGCCAACCCCACCCACACGCCCCAGCTGCGCAGGAACGCGCTGGCGGCCAGCATCACCTGGGTCAGCATCGGTAGCGTCTGCCGCGCCTGCACGAACGCGGTCACCACCTGCGGCACCACGTAGCTGAGCAGGAAGATCACGATCGCCACTGACACCAGGCTGATCGCCGCCGGGTAGATGAAGGCGGTCAGCACCTTGGCCTGCAGCGCATTGCGCTCTTCGATGTAGTCGGCAAGGCGCTCCATCACCCGCGCCAGGTCGCCGGAGTCCTCACCGGCGCCCACCAGCGCCCGGTAGATCGGCGGAAAATCACGTGGCCGTGCAGCCAATGCCACGGTCAGGCGCTGGCCGGCACGCACGTCGGCGCGTACGGCGGTGAGTGCCTGGGCCACATGCGGGCGCTCGGCCTGTTCGATCACCGCACTCAATGCACCTTCCAACGGCAGGCTCGCGGCCAGCAGGCTGGCCAGCTGGCGCGTGGCCCAGGCCAGCTCGCTGGCGGACAGCCGGCGCGTGCCCCAGCCACTGCCCGCACTGCGCGCCGCGCTGACCTGCACGGGCGTCAGCCCACGACCGCGCAGCACCTGGCGCGCGCCGCGCGGGCTGTCGGCGTCCAGCTGGCCCTTCTCGATGCGGCCCTGCGCGTTGGCGGCCTGGTAGTCGAACAGTGCCATGCAGGCCTCAATCGTCGCCGGTGACGCGCAGGATCTCTTCCAGCGTGGTCACCCCGCTGTCGACCCAGCGCTGGCCATCCTTCCGCAAGGTCCGCATGCCGGCACGCCGCGCCGCCTCGCGCAGCGCAGGTTCACCCTGCCCTTCATGGATCAGCGCGCGCACGCGATCGTCCACCACGAACAGCTCGTGGATGCCGGTACGCCCCCGGTAGCCGCTGTTGGCACAGGCCGCGCAGCCCACCGTGCGCCACACGGTACGGCCGTCGCCATCCACCTCGGCACGCCGGCATTGCGTGCACAGCCGCCGCACCAGCCGCTGCGCCAGCACGCCGCGAAGCGACGAGGCCAGCAGGAACGGCTCCACGCCCATATCGGCCAGGCGGGTCACTGCCGAGATCGCATCGTTGGTGTGCAGCGAGGCCAGCACGCCATGGCCGGTCAGCGACGACTGCACCGCAATCTGTGCGGTCTCCAGGTCGCGGATCTCACCGATCATGATGGTGTCCGGGTCCTGGCGCAGGATCGCGCGCAGCGCCGTGCCGAAGCTCATGCCGATACGCGCGTTGACCTGGATCTGGCCGATACCGGCGAAGTCATACTCCACCGGGTCCTCCACGGTGAGAATGTTGCTGGTGCTGCTGTCGAGCTGGCCCAGCGCCGCATACAGCGACGTTGTCTTGCCACTGCCGGTCGGCCCGGTGACCAGCACGATGCCATGCGGCTGCCGGATCAATCCGGTGAACGTGGCCAGGGTGTCGTCGGCCATGCCGAGGCGCTGCAGCTGCAGGCGACCGGCATCCTTTTCCAGCAGGCGCAGCACAGCACGCTCGCCATGCCCGGTCGGCACCGTGGAGACACGGATATCCAGCGGCCGCCCGCCCACCCGGATCGCGATGCGCCCGTCCTGCGGCAGGCGCTTCTCGGCGATGTCCAGGTGGGCCATGATCTTGATGCGCGACACCAGTGCCGCGTGCAGTGCGCGCCGCGGCTGCACCATGTCGCGCAGGGTGCCGTCCACCCGGTAACGCACCACCGAGTGGGTCTCGAAGGGTTCGATGTGCAGGTCGCTGGCGCCATCACGCGCGGCCTGTGCCAGCAGCGCGTTGATCATGCGGATCACCGGCGCATCGTCCTGCGCATCCAGCAGGTCGGTGACTTCCGGCATGTCCTGCATCAGCCGGTCCAGATCGACTTCGCTTTCGGCGGCACCGACCACGGCAGCGGCATCGCCGCCGTCACGATACTGCTCACCCAGCCGCTGCTGCCAGGTCGCCGCATCCAGGGCCTGGAACGGCAGCGGACCATGCCGGCGGCGCAGTTCGGCCACGGCCCACGCCGCGGTGTCGGCGGTGCCCAGCAGCACCGGCTCGCCGCCAACTTCGGACAGCATCACGCCATGGCTGCGCACCCAGGCGTACGGCAGTGGCGCGGCGGCGCTCACGGCCCGATCACCAGTTCCGGCGTGTAGCCGAGTCCGCGCAACTGCTGCAGCGCCGGGTCCAGCGTCGCCGGATCGCGTGGCAATCGCACGCGCAGGCGTTGCCCGCTCTCGCCGGGCGTCGCTTCGGCATAGGCCTGCAGACCCAGTGCCCGCACCTGTGCCACGCCCTGGCTGGCACGGGCCGGGTCCAGCCCCTGTGCGAACTGCACCAGCTGCGCATCGCCGTCACCGGACGGGTACAGCGCCGCCAGACTGCTGTTCTGCAGCGGCTGGCCCTGGCCATCGCGCGCATTGCCCTGGCCGAGTACAGACAGGTCCTGCGGCGGCAGCTGCGGTGCCGACAGCGCCGGCAATGCCCAGCTCTGCACCGGTTGCGCGCCGGCCTGCGCGTTGCGCATGTAGTCGTAGCGGTCGCGGGTCAGGCGCTGGCCGGCGGCCGGGTCACGCACCACGTGCGGGCGCAGGAACACCATCAGGTTGGTCTTGGCGCGCTTGCGCGTGTCGCTGCGGAACAAGGCACCCAGCACCGGGATCTTTCCCAGCCCCGGCACCGCATCACGGCCATGGCTGACGCTGTCTTCCAGCAGGCCACCCAGCACCATGATCTGGCCATCGTCCAGCAGTACGCTGGTATCCAGGGCCCGCTTGTTGGTGATGATGCCGGCCGTGCTGTTCGCGCTCTGCGCGTCGATGCTGCTGACTTCCTGGTAGATGTCCAGCTTCACCGTGCCGCCCTCGGAAATCTGCGGGCGTACCCGCAGCTTCAGGCCCACGTCCTCGCGCACGATGGTCTGGAACGGGTTGTTGCTGCCACCACCACCGTCGGTCACGTAGCGGCCGCTGACGAACGGCACGGTCTGACCGACCATGATGCTGGCCGCTTCGTTGTCCAGCGTCATCAGGTTCGGCGTGGACAGGATGTTGGCGCCGCCCTTGCTCTGCAGCGCGTTGGCCAGCGCCTTCATGTTGAGGATCTGGCCGACACCGGGCAGGTTGATGGTGCCGTCGATGACGCCGATCTTCAGGCCGTCCTTGGGCAGCACGTCCAGTGTGGTGCGTGCGGTGGTGTTCAGCCCGCTGCCGCCGGTGGTGCCGCCGAAGTGGGTGCCGCCGAAGGTGCGGCCATTGCCCAGCATCCACTGCACGCCCAGTTCGGCCGCGTCGGTCTGGTTGACCTCCACGATCAGGCTTTCCACCAGCACCTGTGCACGGCGCTGGTCCAGCTGGTCGATCACCCGCCGCAGGTTGCGGTACACCGGTTCCGGCGCCGAGATCAGCAGCGTGTTGGTGGCCACGTCCGCCTGCACCGAAATACCGTTCTGGCTGAAGCCGGTGCTGCCGGCGTCGATCGGGTCGCGGCGGTTCGGGTCCAGCCGCTGCGATTCCAGCGCATTGCCACCGGTCTTGGCCTGCTGTGGCTGCGACGGCTGCGCGGGTATGGAACGGTTTGCATCGCCGGGCAGTGGCGTGATGCCTTCGTTGCTGCCCATTGCCGGTGCATCGCTCTGCCCGGCCACCACGCCGCGCAGCACGCCGGCAAGCTGATTGGCCTGGGCATTGCGCAGGTAGACCACATGCAGGTTGCCGGACTCGTCCTGCGCGCGGTCCAGCTTCTCCACCAGCTGCCGCGCCAGACGGGTGCGGCCGGGACTGCTGGAACGCAGCAGCACGCTGTTGCTGCGCGGGTCGGCCATCACCACCACTTTCTGGCTCGGTTCGGCGCCCTGCGCATCCAGCAGCGGCGCGACCATCGCCGCCACGTCAACGGCAATGCCCTGCTGCAGCTTCACCACATCGGTGTCCATGCCGGCCGGCGTGTCGACGCTGGCGATCACCTGTGCGATGCGTTCCAGGTTGTCAGCATAGTCGGTGATCACCAGGGTGTTGTTGCCCGGGTTGGCAGTGATCGGATTGTCCGGGCTGATCATCGGCCGCAGCACTGCCACCAGCGCGGCCGCGTTCTCGTAGCGCAGCGCGAAGGTGCGCGTGGCGATCTCGCCCCCTGCACCGCCGCTGCCCACGCGCCCACCGAGCAGCTTGGCGTCAGCTTGCGGCACCACCCGGCTGACGCCGCCGTTCTCGACCACCGCGAAGCCGCGCATGCGCAGTGCGCCCAGCAGCAGCTGATAGGCCTGGGTACGGCTGACCGGGCCATCGGAGACCACCGTCATCTTGCCGGTCACCCGTGGGTCGACCAGGAACTGGCGGCCGGTGAACCGTGCTGCCATGCGCAGCACGCCACCGATATCGGTATCCACCAGGTTCAGCTGCACCGGCTCATCGCGGGTGTCCTGCGCTGCCACCGGCGCCGGCACGTGGGCCATGCCCACGATCAGGGCCAATGCAGTACTGCAGGCAAGGCTGCGCATCGCCCTCATGGATGGGCACCCGCAGTGGCCACCATCACGATGTTTCCGGAAATCCGTGCCGCCGGCATGTTCGCATCCCCTGTGCGTGTCAGTTGCAGCTGCTGCAGCTCGATGGCCGGGTCGGCCAGCAGCGGCAGCAGCCAGTTCCATAGCGCGTCGGCGGGCACCGCCTGCACCTGCAGGTGCCAGCGCCCGTCGCGCGCTTCGATATGCAGGCCGTCGGCAAGGCCGGCGGATCTGATTCCGTCCCGCAGGCTGGCCAGCGTCGGGTGCTGGCCCTGCGCCTGCTGCTGGCGCTCACGGGCGCGAAGCAGCGGCGCCAGTGCGCGGGACTGCGCCTGCAGCCGTGGCAGTTCGGCCTGCCAGTGCGTGCGCTGCTTCAGCAGGGGCTCCAGCCACAACGACCACAGGCCCGCTGCCAGCAGCGCCACCACCATCACCCACAGCATCAGCCGGTCGCGCGGTGGCAGGCGCTGCCAGCGCTGCTGCAGGCCCGCCACTCCCTCGCCCAGCCGCAGGGTACGGGCGGTCACTGTCCAGCTCCGCTCACCCGCAGGCGCCCACCGGCGTCGCGCGCCAGCTGCAGGCCCTGCACCTGCACCGCCTGCTGCCAGTGCTCCAGGCGTTGTGGATCATCGGCCAACGCCTGGGCATCGGCATCCAGCTCCATGTCCAGCTGGCCGGGCTGGTAGTGCAGGCTGCGCACCTGCCCCGCCAGCTCCGGAACGGCCTGCAGCGTGCTGGCGACCTGCCGTTGCAACGGTGGCAACGGCGGCGCCGGCGGTGGCACCGCCAGAGCACGCCGTGCCTGCAGCACCGGATCCACCACATCGGTGATCTCCGGGAAGCGTGCGTTGAACTGCCGCGCCATGTCCTGTTGCAGCGCCTCGCCCTCGATCCGCCAGCGCGAGACCTGCAGCTGCAGGCCGAGTGCGGCCAGCAGCACTGCCGCCAACGCGAGGCCGATCGCCAGGCGTGGCGCTTTCCGACCCGCACCGGGCAGCGGCAATGACCACCCCGGCAGAGGGCCACCCGCCTGCCGTTCATGCGTAACGGCGGTGGCCGGCAGGCTGTCCGGCCACGCCGGCGGCACGCTGTCGATCCATTGCACGGCCTGCACGCCGGCCTGCTGCAGGCGCACCGCCAGGGCCTGCATCACGGCACATGCGTCGCGTCCGCCATACCATTGGACGAACCCACGATCGCGCCCGCTGCGCACCAGCAGGTGCTCGCCGCTGACCTGCAGCGTGGCCTGTCCGTCCTGCCACGGCAGCAGCAGCGGCGTCGGATACAACGCCTGCAGCTGCAGTGCGCACGAGGCCAGCAGCTGCTGCGCCTGCAGGACCGCCTGCTGGCCGAGCCAGGCCACCGGAACCGTGCCGTCAGCCGCCTGCGCACCGTGGGCCAGCGCCACCTCCTGCAGGTCATCCAGCAGCATCGCCTCCACCTCGCCCTGCAGCGCCGACTGCAGGCGCCGCCCGGACAACGGCGGCAGCTGAAGTTCCAGCAGGATCAGGTCGTGCGGATCGAGGCAGGCGCGCACCGTCGCCTTCGGATGACGCAGACCCAGTGCCGTCAGCGTGTCGCGGCCGTGTGCCACTACCTCGCCCTTGTGCAGCTGCACCCAGTCCACCGTGCTGTCGGCACGCAGGCACTCCAGCGCCGGCAGGCGCACCCGAAGCTGCACGTTCATGCGCCGATCCTCGTCCACACGCGCTGCACGCGCGCTCCATCGTCGCGGTATTCGCGCCAGAGCAACGCACGGAACTCGACCGCACTGCCATCGGCCTGCACCCGGCCGACCGCAAGGAACCACTCGCTATGGATGCCCAAGGGAAGCACGGCCATCTGTTCGTTGCTCAATTGAAGTCGATTGGCGATGTCGCCGCGGTTGAGCAGCCAATGGCCGCCGTCGCGCTCACCGAGCAGCGCCTGCAGCCGTGCCGGCTCGACCGCAGGCGTCACCGCCTGCAGAACGCTCAGGTCGCTGGTGTTGGCGTTGACCAGGGTCTGCGCCGGCAGCACCACGGTGCGCCGCGCCAGCGCCTGCAGTGCCACCGGATCGGCACCGGCCAGTGCCTGCGCGATCAGTGATTCGCGCGGCAGTGGGGCCTGCGCCAGGATGTCACCGTCGCGCAGGCGCGCCTGGATGTGGTCCGCCGCGGATGCGCAGGCGCCCTGGCCCAGCCCTTGTGCAGCACACAACGCGATGAACGCGCGTCGCGCCTCGGGGTCCGGCCGGCCATGCGCCAGCAGGTTGCGCAGGTTGAACATCGACTGCGCATCCACCAGCTGCAGCTGCACCGGCAACGGCGCCTGCAGCGTCAGCGGACGCGTCCAGCGTCCGCTGCGCACCGTGGTCAGCTGCTCCTTTACATCGTCACGCAGCTGCTGCGCCGCGCGCTCCAGGGTGGCATCGACCGCCATGCGCACCTGCGCGCGCAGCTGGTCACTACGCAGCGCGCGCAGCTGCGCCGACTGCCGGGTCAGCAGTGCAGTGGCAATCACCGCCACCAGTGCCACCACCAGCAGGGCGACAATCACCGCCATGCCACGCTGGCGGGCGCACGGGACCGAACGCGTCCGGGCTGTCATCAGCACGCCTCACAGCTGCCAGGAGCCGATATCCGCGTTCCCGGCGTCGCCACCGGGCTTGCTGTCCGCACCCAGCGAGAACACATCGATGTCGCCATGGGTTCCGGGACTCTGGTACTGGTACGGATGGCCCCATGGGTCATTCGGCAGGCGATCCAGATACGGTGTCACCGGCATCGCACCGCTGCCCTGCGGCGGCTTCACCAGCGCCTGCAGGCCCTGCTCGGCGCTGGGATAGCGGCCATTGTCCAGCTTGAACAGTTTCAGCGCCTGCATCAGCGCGGCGATGTCCTGGCGCGCCGCCACCACGCGCGCCTGGTCGGGACGGTCCATCAACCGCGGCACGATCAATGCCGCGAGAATGCCGATGATCACCACCACCACCATGATCTCGATCAGGCTGAAACCCTGCTGCCGAGCCCTGCGACCACCCACCTGCCTTGCCATTGTTCCGCCCTCGTCATCCTGGAAGAGACCGCTGCGCCATGGTCAGCGGTGCATGTGTCAGTACGATAAACATCCGCCGGCAATTCGCTGCGCATGTGCCTGCGTGGGCGCAGGGGCAGCCGGTACGCGTGCCGCCTCGAACAGGTGGGGTGGCACACTGGCCAGCGTTTCGTCGATGCAGCCGCGCAGCAGCGGATGCGCGCACGCCTGCAGCAGGCGCACGCACTGCATCGGCGACCACGCGGTGCCATGGTCGAGGCCGATGAACGTCCGGTAGGCCTGGTGATAGCGCAGATCGTCGTACACGCGCTGCGCACTGTTGAGATCACGCACGACCACCAGCAGGGCCGCACGTTGCAGCAGCCGCACATCGCCTGCATCAAGCGGCAGCGCGTTCATGGCCGCTTCGGGCCAGGGCCGCAGCTGCAGATCGAGGGCGCGCCGCAGCGCCGCCAACGGATGCGCGCTGCTGTCCAGTGCCGCCCAGCGCGCCGCATCGGCCCAGGCATCACTGGAGAGCATCCAGACCCACGAGTGCCCGTAACGTTGCACGTTCAAGGGCGTGTGCCGCGCCTGCTCCAGTGACTGGCTCAGGTGGCGATCCAGCTCCAGCATGCTGATCCTGCGACTGTCTGCCATCTGCGTCGCCCGTGCTCCGCGACGCGTGGTGCGTCGTACTCTGGAGAAGACGTCAGCAAGGCAGGTGAAGCGACAGCGCGAATGCAAGTCTGTGCGCTGGGTGGTGCTTCATCGGCAACGTCATCGCAACGTCATGCGCCTGAAAGCTTCGCGCTGCAGGCGCGGTGCGTCACCGCCGCAGCGGCGGGCCAGTACCGCCACGTCGCTGCGCGCGGCGAACGCGACCAGCGCATCGGTCATGTCCACGTCATCGCACCATGACGCCATCGCAATGCGCACCGCTGGCAGCTGCCAGCCGTCCATCACCCCGCGGGTGCCCGCCACGAACCAGTGCCACAGCCGATGGTGCAGCACCTGCTCGTGCAGCTGCGCGAGATCCTCGATGCCATGCATGTCCATCAGCAGCAGTGCGCGTGCAAGCGCCGCAGGCGGCAACGCACCGGTTTCAGCCAGCGGCAACACCTGCTGCTGCAGGCACAACAGCATCGCCAGCGGGTGCGACTGCGGATCGAAGTCCAGCAGCACAGCCTGTTGCTGCCACTGCGCGTCGGACACCACACACACCCATGGCGAGCCGTAGCGGTGCACCATCAAGGGCCGTCGCTGCGTGGTTTCCAGCAACGCCGACAGATTGCGGCGCAGATCCAGCACACCGATGGTCTCGTTGCGCATCCTTGGCGTCTCCTTGCTTGCAACAGCCCTGCGCGGCGCGCACGGCCAGCGTCTTCACCTAACCAAGGACGGCAATGCCACCCGGAAAGCGACGCAGATCCAGCGACATCGTCAGTCGCAGCTGCTCCAGCGCCGCGTCCGGATCATCGATGCGGAAGCGGCCGCTGACCGGGGCGCGCGCCAACGCCGATTCGCCGAGCAGCACCTTGCCGCGGCGGTAGCGGTTGATTTCATCCACCACCTCGCGCAATGGAGCGCGGCGGAATACCAGCATGCCTTCGGTCCAGGCACTCACTTCCGAGGCCACGGCTTCGGCCACCACGCCACTGAGGCGCTCGTCGTACTGGGTCTGCTGGCCCGCCTGCAGCTGCAGGCGGCCCTGCGGATGCTCGATGCGGGCGCTGCCCTGCAGGCAGGTCACCCGTACCTGGCCGTGGGTGTTGCGCACGTCCAGGCGCACCGCACCTTCATCGGCAATCACGCAGCCCGGCCCCGCGAACAGAGCCAGGCGCAGGCCGGCCTGGGTTTCGATCGCGGCCTGGCCCTGCACCAGTTCGAAGCCTTCGCCCTGCGCATCCGCACGGCGGCGCAGGCTGCTCTGCGTATCCAGCTCGATCTTCAACTGTGGCGAAGGTGCGATCTGCAGGCGCTGACCGGTACCGGTGTGGAAATCGGCCGTCATCGCCGTCACCGAGGGCCACAATCCCAGCGGCGGGCGGATCGCCGCCACCACCACCAGGCTGGCCGGTGCGGCAATCGCGGCGCCCAGGAAGGCACGCCGGCTCCAGCGCTGGGCCGGTGTCGGCGCGACCGGTTGCCGTGCTGCGGCAGGCAGCTGCTCACCGGCCAGTCGCACCTGTTCCCATTGCTGGCGCGCCCGGCCGAATGCTTCGCGATGACGCGGATCGGCCTCGCACCACGCGCGGAACCTGCGCCCGTCGGCCGCAGTGGCCTCGCCCGAGGTCAGCCGCACCACCCACGCGTGGGCCTGACGCTCGACGGCATCCAGCGGGCGTTGCGGGCGATCGTCAGGATCCATTGGGGCTCATGCCGGACCCGCACGCTGCGGGGTTCTGCTCGGCGTCAAAGTGTAGACGGATGCCGCCGCTCAGAACCGCACCTGGCGCCCCTGCCCGCTGCGCTCGGCCAGATAGTCCTGGGCCGCCTTCAACTCACGCTGTACAAGCCGCAACGACACGCCGAGGTGATCGGCGACGTCGCGCTGCTGCAGGCCGTCGACGCGGATCGCCAGCAGGATGCGGCGACGACGCTCGGGCATGCGCTGCAGCAGACCGACCATGTCTTCCAGCGCGAAGTCGAGTTCGGCCGCCTGCGCCGGGCCCGGTGCCGGGTCGGCCATGTCCATCAGCGTCTCCACCTCTTCCAGGCTCAGCAGACGGTGGTCGGCACGCTGGCGGTCGATCACGGTATTCATCGCCATGCGCAGCAGGTAGGCCGCGGGGTTCTGCACCGCATCCAGGCGGTCACGGCGCGCACTCAGGCGCATCCAGGTGTCCTGCAACGCGTCGCCGGCCAGCTCTTCCGAGCCCAGCTTGCGCACCAGCCGGCGTTTCAGCTCGTCGTAGGCACCCAGAAGGTGGTCCATCAGGTCAACTGCCCCAGCCGTACCGTTGCTCATGTTCGAATCCTTGAAGTCATGGAAGGGGCGCGCGCCGGCCACAGTCGTGGTCGGTGCCGGAAGGACGGATCTGCAGGGTCACCGGCTGCGGCAGCGCAGCGGCATCCGGCGCCAGCACCAGGCCCTGCAGCGCCTGCAGCAGGCGTGCATCGCGGCGGGCACTGCCACTGCCGGACAGCAGTTCGGGCTGCTGCACCTGGCCTTCGCCGTCGACGCGGAAGCGCAGCGTTGCGGCATAGCGGCCGGGCACGATCTCGGGGTCGTCACAGAACGCCGCGCGCAGGCGCTGCTGCAGGCCGCCATAGCGGCGCCGACGCTCGGCCTCGGGAAGGCCGGTGCCAACATCCGCCTCGGCCGCCGACTGCCCGCCCCGGCGCAGCACCACGCGCTGCTCGCCGATCACCTCGGCCTCGATACCGGTGTCCTGCAGCAGCATCTGCAGCGCAGGCAGCGGCGCCAGGCTGGCGCGCAGCGCATGGCTGTTGCGGCCTGCGGCAAGGTCGCCCGGGTACATCACCGACCACCCGCTGATGACACTGAAACGCTCGACCGCCTGTTCCAGCGGCTGCGCGGGGATGTCGTAGGCATGAACACCGTCCTGCGCCACAGCGGCAAAGGACAGCAGCAGCCATGCGGCGATGGCCACCTTCCAAGTTCTGACCGCATGGTGTCCATTCAGCCCCCTGACGTAGAACACATGACCCTCGGCAGCGACAGCAGCTGCAGTGGACGCGCGGCACGACCGGAACCCCGGCCCGCGCGCGACCAGCAAGCGGGCTCAAACCGTACCGGGGACACATGTCATTGCGATGACCGCCGCCTACGGCCGGCGGCGTGACTGGCTCCATGAAGCCAGTCACGCATCGGGCATCAATGAATCGAACAGACCACGCTATCTACGCACGGGGGTCAGAGCCCGTTGCGCAGCAACGGGATCCGACCCCGTGCCGGCCAGAACGTGTCGACCAAGGTCGACACCCACCAAGAGCAGTTCATGCCGTTCCGACAGATCGCGGAAATCTGTCGAAGGCGGGGTGGGTCCGGTTGCAGGGGTGTCCGCGGCATGGATGCCGCGGCCAAGCCCCCATGGACGGGTTTACGGCGTCCCCTGCTACCGGACCCACCCCGCCATCCCACGGAATGCACGCTGTTGCTTCGGCTGTTGCTCCTGAGGTTGCCGGCCAGCGGCCGGCACTACCGCGGGTGCCGGGTGCAACCCGGCCGGAAACCCCCATCCTCAAAGCGGCAGCTGGGTGGTCTGCTTGATCCGCTGCATCGGGATCTCGGTCTTGGTGTTCTGCACCCCGGCAATCCGGTTCAGGTGCTGCATCTGGAACTGCCGGTAGGCATCAAGGTCCGCCACCGCCACCCGCAGCAGGAAATCGCAGTCGCCGGCCATCAGATGGCATTCAAGCACTTCCGGGAAAGACTTGATGCTGTTGATGAAGTGGTTGGTGGTGTCCTCGTCCTGCCCGCGCAGCCACACCCGCACGAACACCGTGAAGCCACGGCCCACCTTGGCCTCATTCAGCAGGGCGACGTAGCGGTCGATGTAGCCGCCTTCCTCCAGCAGCCGCACCCGTCGCAGGCAGGCCGAGGGCGAGAGGCCCACCAGCCGGGCCAGCTCCAGGTTCTGCAGCCGTCCGTCACGCTGCAGGGCGTCGAGGATGCGGCGATCAAGGTTGTCGAGCTGATACTGCATGGGATTTCACCGTTGGCGACATTGGCCGCATGGAATCTCAATATTCCCGAATCGAATGGCATCAACGCAACCCGATTTCGCGATCAGGCCGCTAGCATGGGCCACCCCCACCTTGTTGTGCCGTTCGATGGACGCCCGTACCACCCTCCCCCTGCCCGACACCTGCGATACCGCCCCGCGTGCCGAATTCCTGCGTGGCCTGCGCGCCGCCGTGCCGGTGATGATCGGCTTCATCCCCTTCGCCCTGGTGCTCGGCGCGCAGGCGGCCCAGAAGGACCTCAGCGCCCTGGAAGTGCCGCTGATGACCGGCCTCAACTTCGCCGGCGGCTCGGAGTTCGCCGCCGTCGAACTGTGGACCTCGCCGCCGCACATCGCGCTGATCGTGGCGATCACCGCGCTGGTCAACAGCCGCCACCTGCTGATGGGCGCCAGCCTGGCCCCGCTGCTGCAGCACCTGCCGCGCCGCCGCGTGCTGCCGGCGCTGTTCTTCATGTGCGACGAGAGCTGGGCGATGGGCGTGGCCGATGCGCGCCGCCGTGCGCTCGGCTTCAGCCTGGCCTATTACCTGGGCGTGTCGGCAGGCCTGTACACGGTCTGGGTGGCCTGCACCGCATTGGGCGCGATCGTCGGCCCGATGCTGGGCGACATCCACGCCTATGGCTTCGACATGGCCTTCCCAGCCGTGTTCCTGGTGCTGCTACGCGGCATGTGGCAAGGCATGAAGGCGGCGCGGCCGTGGCTGGTCAGCCTGGTGGTGGCCGCGGCCACTTACCTGCTGATCCCGGGTGCGTGGTACGTGGCCAGCGGCGCACTGGCGGGCCTGGCCGCGGCCTGGCTGCTGGCGGAGGACGCAGCATGATCTTCAACGGCCTGATCCACTGGACCTCGGTGCTGACCATCGTGCTGATGGCCGCCGCCACCTACCTGACCCGCATCGTCGGCTTCCTCGCCCTGCGCAACCGCAGGCTGAGCAAGCGCGCGGTAACGGTGATGGAAGCCGCGCCGGGCTGCGTGCTGATCTCGGTGATCGCGCCCGACTTCGTCGCCGACAAGCCCGCCGACCTCGCCGCGCTGGCGATCACCCTGCTGGCCGCCACGCGGCTGTCGATGCTGCCGACGGTGCTGATCGGCGTGGTCTCGGCGGGTGTGCTGCGCTATCTGATGGGCTGATGCGCCCGCGAGTTCCCCACGTGGTGTGACTGGAGGCGCAAGTGTCGCCATTGGCGCGACCTGCGCATGTGTCTGGCGCGTCGAATGAGGCCCGGAGCCAGCTACCGGAGGTCCTTGAAACAATTCCGATTGCCTGATCGAGCCTGAGCCGGTACGGATCGACCGCCGAATCAGCAGGTTGAGCTGATCGGTCAATCGACGTCCAACGTGGAGATTACCAATGAGCAATCTGCGAGTTGTCGTGGTAGCAATCGGTATCACCCTCGTCTCTGCTGGCTGCGGGCCGATGGAGTGGCAGTTGAGCGCATCGTGCGAAGAAACCAAGAAGTGCCGGATAGAAGGCAGGATTGGAGGCAAGATCGGCGGAGGCGAACGCGATGGCCTACCTTGGTTCGAGCGAGTTCTGCTGGCGTCGACATCAGAAGTACCAGATGCCGCGCAGTTCGAGATCGACGTCTCGGGTTCATCCATAGCCTTCCCAGCCAATGGATCTGTAACCCTGCTGTTGTTTGATGGCCGGCAAGGAGCCACCATCGCCGCCAAGCAGTTCCAATGGCATCGAACAGGAACCGTCCTCCGGCTTGTCGATCCGGATGGTGCGAACGCCTGGGCCGCATCTGCGTCCGGTCCAGCGACCGAGTTGAGATACGACCTCGCAGCATTCGATGTAGGTGCAGCCCCTGGACCAAACACCATCGCGGCGGCCTCTCGATACGGCGGAGCCACCCGGGCGGCTTCAGTCTCGGAATTTCAAGTCTGTACGAAGTATCCATCGCCGTATCAATGCGGGCTGACCCCCTGATGCAGCGCCGCCAGTCCAGGCGTACCCAACCGGGCTCCATCGTCGGGCACTACGCTGGGCTGGCGGCAATCCTTGTGGCCACAAGTGCGTGCCAATCCCTCCAGCTGCCTGCCCGGAACCTGGTCAGCACCGATGGAGGGTATGCCACCCTGCTGCGAGGCCCTTCCTCGCATCTGAAGATCAGCACAGTGTCAGTGCTACCCGGCCCGGAAAGCTCGGAGTATCCCAACCGATCCATCGAGTGCGGGCGATCATCCATTGCAACCCGGGTTTTCTGGGCGGATGGAGCGCTTTCGGCCATGCAGGCGTCACGGCTCTGCGAGGCGGCTGCACGATCCGCTGGACTGCCGCTCCAGGCCAATGGGCAGGAACGGACGCCTGTGCGCTATCAGCTCACGATCGTGAGTGACGGCGGCGGTATCTGGCGACAACTGCCAGGACCAGAGCGGCCGGGCCAGGTGGTCAGCTTCTGGTTTCCCTCCAGCCCGGACGCTGATTCGCTGCGCAGGCGGGTGATCGCCACCACCGCGCATGAATTCCAGCATATCGCCACCGCATTGTCAGGGCAGCCGCGGCGTAGCGGGCAGCGGGAACCAGACGCCTATCTGGCAGGTGCATGTGCGCAGTTACTGATCGAGGGCACCCTTGCGCGCGCGAACCTCCCGGACGGACACGATCCGCGAGCTGATCCGTTCCTGCCATCCGCCGCCAGGCGCTCTGCGCATGCCGGCAGTACGACCGGGGCAGCACTGCTACGGTTCTTCGGTGACGCAGACACCTTGCACATCAATGAAGGAGGTCGCCACCTCGTGCAGCATTGCCACGAGACGATCGGATTTCCCCTGCAGCAGTGAACGCTCCCTGCGACACCCGGTCGCAGGTCATCGCGCCACCTACTTGATCAATGTCAAACCGCCCGCCGCCGTGCGGGCGTATTTCTATGCAGGACCCGAACACGCCGGCGTTACCGGCATCCACAAGGACCCTGCGATGAGCTACACCCCCGACAACGCCCAGCTGCTGAACGCCATGCAGAACGTCATGGTGATCTCCACCACCGACCTGCAGGGCAACATCACCTACGCCAACGACCTGTTCTGCACGCTCACCGGCTTCGCCCGCGAGGAGCTGATCGGGCAGCCGCACAGCATCGTGCGCCACCCGGACGTGCCCAAGGCGGTCTACAAGGACATGTGGGACACCATCAAGGCCGGCAAGACCTGGACCGGCATCGTGCCCAACCTCGGCAAGGGCGGCGTGCTCTACGTGGTCGACACCACCGTGCAGCCGCTGTTCGACGCCGACGGCAACATCACCTCGTACATCAGCATCCGCCGCGTGGTGAACGATCTGATGCAGAACTACGACCTGGTCGAATTCAGCAAGGAAAAGTTCGACGATTTCTACGAGGCCGCGTGAACGCCCTCCCGACCAGTACGCCCTTCAGCCGCCTGCTGGTGGGTTTCGCGTCCGAGTCGGGCAATGCCCGCGCCCTGGCCCAGCGCCTGGGCGCGGACCTGCAGCCGCACGCGCCGCAGGTGCTCCCGTTCAACGACATCGACGTGGCCAGCCTCGGCCACGGCGACGTGCTGCTGGCGATCTCCAGCTCGTTCGGCGATGGCGAACCGCCGGCCAACGGCGAGCAGTTCTTCGAAACGCTGCGCCAGACCTCAACGCTGAGCGGCCTGCGCTATGCAGTATTCGGCCTCGGTGACACCGGCTACCCCAGCTTCTGTGGCTTCACCAAGGCGCTGGACGCGGCGCTGAGCGAGCGCCAGGCGCAGCCGTTGCTGCATCGGGTGGACGCCGACCTGGGCTACGAGCAGTTCTTCCAGCAATGGCAGCCGGTGCTGGGCCAGGTGCTGGATGGCGACCTCAACGCTGGCCAGGACCTGCACCTGCAGGTCACCGCCTATGGCGAAGACAATGCCTTTGCCGCCCCCATTCTCGAACGTCGCCGCCTGAACAGCAGCGACCCCGCCGCCTGGCACCTGCAACTGGATATTGCCGGCAGTGGCATGGCCTACCGCGCGGGTGACACCTTGCACGTGGTACCCGAGAACGATTCCGCCCTGCTGCAGGCATTGGCTACCTGGTACGGCGACACCGCCACCGTGGCCGCCCTGCACGACCGCGAGCTGCGCCTGCTGAGCAAGGGCGTGCTGCGCGAACTGGCCAGGCTCGGTGGCAGCGAGGTGCTGAAGGGCCTGCTGAAGGTCAGCCAGAAGCGCGAGCTCGAGGCCTACCTGCACGGGCTGGACCTGCTGGACGTGCTACAGGACCACGCCACGCCGGACAGCGTGCCGCTGGCCCGCCTGCGCGAACTGCTGTCACCGCGCCTGCCGCGCGCCTATTCGATTGCCTCGCACCGCTGCAACGACCAGCTGAGCCTGTGCGTGCGCGAAGTGCGCTACACCTTCCGCGGGCGCGAGCGCTTCGGCACTGCCACCGGCAGCCTGCTGCATGGCGCTGACCATGCCCGTGTGTACTGCCGCTCCAACCCTGGCTTCCATCTGCCCGATACCGGCGAGGCACCGCTGCTGCTGGTCGGCACCGGCACCGGCATCGCACCGTTGATGGGCCTGATGCAGGAGCTGCAGGCCAGTGCCTGCGAACGCGAAGTGCACCTGGTGTTCGGCGAGAAGCACAGCCAGCACGACTACCTGTATCGCGAGCAGCTGCAGGACTGGCACGCGCGTGGCGTGCTGGCCGGCCTGCATACCGCGTTCTCGCGCGATGGCTCCGAAAAGGTCTATGTGCAGCATGTGCTGCAGCAGCGCGGCGATGAAGTGCGCGACGTACTGGCCCGCGGCGGGCATCTGTACCTGTGCGGCAACAAGAGCCATCTGGAAGGCGCGGTGCGCGGGGCCATCGATGCCATCCTCGGCGAGGGCCATTGGGACGCGCTGCGTGGCGAAGGCCGCACGCACTGCGAGTTGTATTGATCCATCACCACTGGACCGTACGAACCCTGGATCGGTAGAGCCGGCCGCTGGCCGGCTGCTCTGGATTCCACGGTTGCCGGCCAGCGGCCGGCACTACCATCAGATGCAACCATTCATCGCCTGAGCGTCGTGGAACCTCTGAACCGGTAGGGCCGGCCCCTGGCCGGCTGCTCCGGATTCCACGGTTGCCGGCCGGCGGCCGGCACTACCATCAGATGTAACCAACCATCGCCCGTGCGTCCATCACGGATCAACCGCCGACGATGCGACCGTCCACCATGCGCGCCACCTGCTGGCCGAACATGGCCACATCCTGCGGATCGTGGCTGATCAACAGCAACGGGATACCAGTCTTGTCCAGCACGGTCTCCAGCTCCTGGCGCAGGTGCTGGCGGAGGTCATGGTCCAGCGCGGAGAACGGCTCATCCAGCAGCAGCGCCTGCGGCTGCGTCACCAGGGCGCGCGCCAATGCAGTGCGCTGACGCTGGCCACCGGACACCTGGGAAGGCAACAGATCACCCACCGCGTCGATGCGGAATGCATGCAACCACTGCTCCACCACATCGAAGCGCTGGCCGACCCGCGGATTCAACCACCCCTTCTGCAGACCGAACGCCACGTTCTGGCGCACGCTCAGGTGCGGGAACAAAGCGTAATCCTGGAACACGTAGCCCAGCCGGCGGCGTTGCGGCGGCAGATCCACACCGGTGGCCGCATCGAACAGGGTCTGACCCTGCAGGCGCACATGGCCCTGGCCCGGCCGCAGCAGCCCGGCCACTGCCTTCAGGGTCAGGCTCTTGCCCGCACCGGAGGGTCCGAACAGCACCACCTGCCGCTGCGTGCACTGCAGCGACACGTCCAGCACGAAATCCTGGCCGGCCGCCTGCAGCCGACGCTGCACCTGCAGATCAAGCCACATCGCGCAGCTCCCGGCGATGCCCGCCCACCAGCCGCGCGGCCAGCAGCAGGATCACGATGCACACCACCGAGGTCAGGATCACCAGCGCATTGGCCTTGCCGTCCTGGCCGGCCTGCACCGCCTCGTAGATGGCGATCGACAGCGTCTGCGTGCGGCCGGGAATGCTGCCTGCCACCATCAGCGTCGCGCCGAACTCGCCCATCGCACGTGCAAACGCCAGCAGCAGCCCGGCGAGGATGCCACGCCAGGCCAGCGGCAGCGTGATGCGGAAGAACACCGCTGCTTCGGTCACCCCGAGCGTGCGTGCGGCCTGCTCCAGCTGCCCGTCCACTTCCTCGAACGCCGCGCGCGCCGGCTTGAACACCAGCGGTAGCGACGCCACCGCCGCAGCGATCACCGCCGCCTGCCAGGTGAACACCAGGTTGATGCCGAACCACGACTGCAGCCACGCGCCGATCGGTCCGTTGCGGCCGATCAGCACCAGCAGGTAGTACCCCAGCACCGTCGGCGGCAACACCATCGGCAGGGTCAGCAGCGAATCCAGCAGCTCACGACCAGGAAATCGCCGCCGCGCCAGCAGTGCGCCCAGTGCCACGCCCAGCACCAGATTGATCGCGGTGGCCCAACCGGCCACCTTCAGCGACAACCCCAGCGCGCTCCAGTCGAGATCCATGCCTCAGGGCTTGCCGAACCCGTGCTTGGCCAGGATCGCCTGGCCCTGCGCCGAACGCACGAAGGCGGCAAACCGCTTGGCCTCCGCCGGCTGCGCACTGGCCTTGGTCACCGCCAGCGGATAGGCGATGCGCCCCGCCACCGGCACCGCGAAGGCGCGGCGCACCCGGTCGGGCATCGCCTGCGCATCGGTGGCGTAGACGAAGCCGGCATCCACCTCACCGCGCGCCACGTAATACAGTGACTGGCGCACGTTCTGCGTGGTGATGATCCTGCCCTGCACCGACGGCCACAGGCCCGCCGCCTCCAGCGCGCCCTTGGCATAGCGGCCGACCGGCACGCTGTCCGGGTTGCCCAGCGCGATGCGCTGCACGCCGGCACCGGCAAGGTCCTTCAAGCTACGCGGCGCGGCCTTGGCCTGCGGCGGCACTACCACCCACAGCGCGTTCACCGCGAACACCTCGCGGGTACCGGCCGCCAGCAGGTCCTGCTGCTGGGCCTGGTCCATCGTGGTTTCATCGGCCGACGCGAACACATCCACCGGCGCGCCGCGGCTGATCTGCTGCAGCAGCACGCCGGACGCGGCGAAGTTGAAATCGACCTTGGTCCCCGGGTGCGCCTTCTCATAGGCGGTGCCCAGCTCGCGGAAGCTCTCGGTCAGGCTCGATGCCGCCGACACCGTCAGCTCGGCCGCCCAGGCTGGCACCGTGGCCAGCAGTCCCAGCAACAACAGTCCAGCTCGCATCATCGTCGGCTCCCGGCCAGGTTCAGTTCGGATCGGATTCGTCGGCCACCGCCAGCGCCGCCAGGCGCTCGGGCTGCAGCAGCAGGATCTCGCGCTGCTTCACCGTGATGATCCCATCATCGCTCAGGCGGCGCAGCACGCGGCTGGCGGTTTCCGGCGCCATCCGCAGGTAATTGGCGATCTCGGTACGCGCCATCGTCAGGTTGAAGCGCGTGGCGGAAAAGCCGCGCCGCGCGTAACGCTCGGACATGTCCAGCAGGAACGCCGCCATGCGCTCTTCGGTACGGTGGTTGGCAGCCAGCGTGGCGACCTTGCCGATCTCCGCACTGAGCAGGCTGAACAGCTTGGCCTGCAGCCCCGGCATGCGCGTGGCCAGCAGGCTCAACTTGGGGAACGAGATGCGGCACAGGTGCACGGTGTCCAGCGCCACCGCATTGCAGGGGAAGCGCGAACCGTGGATCGCATTCAGGCCGATCACTTCGCCCGGCAGGCTGAAGCCCAGCACCTGCTCGTTGCCCTGGCTGTCATCAACGAAGGTCTTGACCATGCCGGCGCGTACCGCGGCTATCGAATCGAACGATTCGCCGGCGCGGAAGATGTAGTCACCCGCATGGAACGGACCGACGTGGTCGACCAGCACATGCAGGTCGCCCAGCGCGGTCTTGTCATAGCCCTGCGACATGCAGGCATCGGAAAACGCACAGGTACTGCAGAAGTGCAGCGCGTCGCCATCATCGGCGGCAGCGGGGTTCGGCGTGGCCCGGCCGAGACGGCCCTGGGAAGGCGGATTCGAAGACATCGAGGCAGGACTCAAGCGATGGCGGCCGCCGGCCGGAAGCATGCGGCCATCATACGCCACAGCAACCGTCCTTCTTCGGCCAGCCGCAGCACGCGTGCATCCCACTGCGCCCAGCCGCGCGCCAGCAACGGCGACAACGCCGGCAGCTGCTCGGCGAAGCAGTCCTCGAACGGTTCATCATTACGCCACTCGAATGCAGCCGCATCGAGCGCATGGTCGCAGGCGATGCTCTGTGCCACCTCGGCCGCCATCCGCTCGTCCTCGGACAGGATCAGGCCCGCGGCCACGCCCATGTGACCGGACTGCAACCGCGCCCGCCATTCGCCCAGCTCGTCCTCCAGCCGGTAGAACACTTCGCCGATCTGGCTGCAGGCGGACAGGCCAAGCCCGATAAAATCACTGCGGTCACGCCGTGGCACACCCGCCAGGTCGCAATGGCGCTGGCCGTCGCCCGGGCCATGCGGGTTGGGCAGGTCGCCGCGCTGGTAGTGATCACCACCGATCGGTTCGTAACCGGCCGCGCGCAGCAGGCGCCAGGCCTGCAGCCAGTTTGCGGCGGACGGATGCTGCGGCAGCGCACACGGCGCCGGCAACAGGATGCGCTCGGGCGCTTCGGCCAGCACCTCATGCAGACGCTCGATGAAGCCGATGTCCTCACTGGCGGGCACGCGCAGCTGGTAGTAGCGCGCGGTGAAGCCAACCTGCCGCGCCTGTGCCAGCAGGGTCGGCCCCGGCGCATCCGCACGGTCGATCACGTTCAGGCGGGTGCACCCCACCGCGCGCAGCTGCGCCGGTGACAGCGCGCTCCCGGCGTCCAGCCGCACTTCCACCTGCGGGCGCGCTACCGTGCGCAGGTGCTGCGGCACGGCGTCCAGCAGCTGGCCCAGCTGGGGCGGCGGCAAGGTCTCGGCCAAGCCCAGCTGCAACACCATCGCCACCACTTCGCGGTCCTCGGCCAGGGCATCGGCCTGCAGCTGCAGGGCCAGCAGCAAGCTGTCCAGATACGCCTGCGGCGGCACGTCGCGACCACCGCGACCGGCCTGGAAGCCGAGCGTCAAGCCACGCGGGATCAGGTGCTCGTTGCTGGCGCGCACGGCGGCGCGCCAGCCGCTTTCGCCAAACCCGGTACTGAACTGGTCAGCCCCCGGGAACAGCACATGCCGGGGCTGCCGCAGCAATGCCGCCTGCAGCGCAGTGTCCTCACTCTCATCGACGTGGAAGCTCATGGCAGACATCTTCGGGCGTTCCTCTTCGCGTGGCCCTGATTGAAATCAAGCGTGGCGCATCGGCAGGTTCATGCCGACCAGCGGCCGGCACTACCTTTCCCCCGCTACCCGGTAGTGCCGGCCGCTGGCCGGCAGCCCCTTCACCTGCCGCGTATCCGCTCGGCGGCGGCCGCATCGATGGCTTCGGGCAGGTCGGTCTCGCGGTCGATCTGCGGGAAGTGACGGCGTTCCATGCGGCGGATCGCAAAGTGCATCCACGCCAGTGCAGCCGCCACCAGCACGAACAGCAGCATGAAGCAGCTGCTCCAGATGCCCACCGCATCGTTCAATGCCCCGAACACGATCGGCAGGATGAAGCCACCCAGGCCGCCGATCATGCCGACCACACCGCCCACCGCACCCACGTGCTGCGGGTAGTACACCGGAATGTGCTTGTAGACCGCCGCCTTGCCCAGCGACATGAAGAAGCCCAGCACGAACACCAGCACGGTGAACATCACCACGCCGATGGCCAGATGGAAATGGATCGGGCCATGGATGCCCTTCACCACGTACTCGGTATCCGGGTAGGCCAGCAGGAAGGTGCAGATGGCCGACACGCCGAAGGTCCAGTACATCACCCGCCGCGCCCCCATCCGGTCCGACATCCAGCCACCGACCACGCGGAACAGGCTGGCCGGGATCGAGTAGCACGCCGCCAGCATGCCGGCGTGGCCCACGTCCATGCCATAGGCGCCCACCAGGTAGTGCGGCAGCCACAGCGCCAGTGCCACGAAGCCGCCGAACACGAAGAAGTAGTACAGCGAGAACCGCCACACCTGCAGGTTCTTCAGCGGTGCCATCTGCTCGGCGAACGGCACCGGCTTCACGCCCTCGCGGCGGCGCTGCTCCAGCGACGGGTCTTCCTTGCTGAAGAGGAAGAACAGCACCGCAGTGACGGCCAGCGCGACCGCCCAGACCTTGGCAACCATGGTCCAACCCGCGGCCACCATCACCAGCGGCGCCAACAGCTTGGTCACCGCCGAGCCGATGTTGCCGGCACCGAAGATGCCCAGCGCGGTGCCCTGCTTGCTGGCCGGGAACCACTTCGAGACGTAGGCCACGCCCACCGAGAAGTTGCCGCCTGCGATGCCCACGCACAGCGCGGCGATCAGGAACTGGGTGTAGGTCTGCGCATAGGTCAGCATCCAGGTGGCCACGGCGCCACACAGCATCACCAGCACCATCACCTTGCGGCCACCGAACTGGTCGGACCAGATGCCGAGGAAGACCCGGCTGACCGAACCGGTCAGCACCGGCGTGGCGATCAACAGGCCGAACTGGGTGTCATTCAAACCGAGCTGTTGGCTGATCTGGATGCCGATGATTGAAAAGATCATCCACACCGCGAAGCACACGGTGAAGGCGAACGTGCTCAGCCACAGCGCACGCTGCTGCTGCCCGGCACTGGCGGGGGCAAGGGCCTGGTTCATGGGGTCTCCTCGTTCAATGGGGGTCAGCCGATATCCGCTTCGGCGTCGATCTCGTCCAGCCCGCGCACCGGGTAGCGTTCCTGCAGCTGCAGCAGGTAGGCCTGCACCTCACGCTGCCGCACCTGCAGCTCCAGGTAATCACGCAGCTGTGGCAGCACCGCCTCGAACGGCTGTGGCTGGCCTTCCTCGCGGGCATCGACGCAGACCACGTGGTAGCCCCAGCGCGATTCCACCGGGAAACCGGCCAGGCCCTCGCGCAGGCGGAACACCTGGCGGTCGAACTCCGGCGTGGTCTGCCCGCGCTGCAACCAGCCCAGGTCGCCGCCCTCGCTGCTGGAGGGGCAGCGCGAATGGCGCAGGGCGAAATCGGCGAACAGGTGCGGCGACTCCTTCAGCAGTCCGACCAGCCGCTCGCCTTCGGTGCGCGCGGCGAAGCGCCCGGCCACGTCGTCGGCCGGCGCGGCCAGCAGGATATGGCGCAGGCGCACGCGATCGGGCGAGCGGAAGCGCTCCGGGTTCTGCTCGAAGTAGCGGCGGCAGTCCTCGTCGGTCGGCACGCGGTCTTCGATCGCGTCTTCCAGCAATTGCTGGATCAGCACTTCCTCGTCGCTGACCCGGTTGCCCTCCGGTGCCTGCAGGCCCAGCCGCTGCGCTTCCAGGCGCAGCAGCTCGCGTACCACCAGTGCACGCGCCGCTTCGGCGCGTGACTGTTCCGGGCGCATCGCCCGATGGTGCTGCATCTCGCGGGCGATGTCGGCCTCGCTGATCGCGGTCTCGTCCACGAACAGCCGGCACGGTGCCGGCTGCCCGAGAGAGCGCGGCCCCTGCTCTGCCGCGTCGTGGTGATGCGAATGCGCCTCGGCAGGCACCGGTGCGGCGGAGTCGATCACGGTGATCGGCAGGAATTTCGGCAGGCTGCCCATGGTTTAATCCCGCGGACCGTAGCGCAGCGTGGCCTGGCGGCGGCGCACCACCTGGTACGGCCGCCACAGATAACTGATCGGGATGCTCCACACGTGCACCAGGCGGGTGAACGGCGCGATCAGGAACAGGGTCAGGCCCAGGAAGATGTGCATCTTGTAGACCCAGCTGACGCCCTCGATGTAGTCGGCGGCACCGGCGCGGAAGGTCACGATGTGCTGCGCCCACTCGGCCAGCTGCACCATCACCCCACCGTCCAGGTGGCCGGACGAGATGCGGATGCTGTACAGGCCCAGGCACAGCTGGGCGAACAGCAGCACCAGCACCAGCGTGTCACCGAAGCTGCCGGTAGCCCGTACGCGTGCATTGAACAAGCGGCGAACCAGCAGGATGCTGATGCCGATGAAGCACAGCGCGCCGAACACACCACCGACCACCATCGCCAGCATCTGCTTCTGCGACGAGGTGATGAAGTGCTCGTACACCGCGTGCGGAGTCAGCAGGCCGACCAGGTGGCCGCCGAGGATGGCCAGGATGCCGATGTGGAAGCAGTTGCTGCCGATCCGCATGCCCTTGTCCGACAGCATCTGGCTGGAGCCGGTGCGCCAGGTGTACATGGCCTTGTCATAGCGGGCCCAGCTGCCGATCAGCAGCACCGCCACGGCGATGTACGGGTAGTACTGGAAGGCGAATTGATGCAGGGAGTAACTCATGGCTGGACCTCTCGATGCAAAGGACGGGCCGGCGAACGCACGGGTGGCTTGCAGTCTTCGGAGGGTGCTTCGGCGCCGAAGCGCACCGCCTCCTCCTCCCACAAGCGGTCCATGGCCTCGGCGGTATCGTCGCGGACTTCTTCGCTGGCACGCTGGCGCAGCGCCTGCAGATCGGCCTTGCCGTCACCGGCTTCGACCAGGATCTCGAACAGCACCCGGTGCGGCAGCTCACGCTCGGCGGCACGCGCTGCCAGCATCCCGGCGATATTGCCGATGTGGTGCAGCCACTCGCGGGCCTCGCTGCCGGGGCGATGGGCGAGGAACTCCAGCAGCAGCGGCAGGTAGTCCGGCAGCTCGCGTGCATCCAGTTCAAAGCCGTTGCGGCGGTAGGTCTCGACCAGATCGACCATGGCCTGGCCACGGTCGCGCGACTCGCCATGAATGTGTTCGAACAGCAGCAGGCTCATCGAGCGGCCGCGGTCGAAACTGGCCAGCCACGCCGCCTGCGCATCCAGCGCATCGGTAGCCAGCAGCTGCTGCACGAAGCTTCGCAGCTGCTGGCGGCGGGCGGCGCTCAGCGCCGGGTCGTCGCAGGCGGCGAGCAGCTCCTCGCCGTGCTGCCACAGTTCTTCACGGGGGTAGTCCAGCAGCACCCCGACCAGCTTGAGCACGCTCATCACACCACCTCCTTGCGGCGGTGGTTCGGCCCCTTGTCCACCACGAAGGTGGTGCTCTTGCGCTGGCCGAACAGGTCGGCCGGGCTGTCACCGTTGCAGCCGTTGCCGAAGGTGAAGCCGCAGCCGCCGCGCTCGCCGAAGGCATCGTTGGCGTACTCGCGGTGGCCGGTCGGAATCACGAAACGGTCCTCGTAGTTGGCGATGGCCAGGTAGCGGTACATCTCTTCCACCTGGGCGATGCTCAACCCGGTCTGTTCCAGCACCGCGGTGTCTTCCACGCCGTCCACGTTCTTGGCCCGGCGCCAGGCCCGCATCGCCATCAGCCGTTCCAGCGCGCGTACCACCGGCGCTTCGTCACCCGCCGTCAGCAGGTTGGCCAGGTAGCGCATCGGAATGCGCAGCGAGGCCACGTCCGGCAGCTCGCCGCTCATGCCCACCCGGCCACGTTCGGCAGCCGACTGGATCGGCGACAGCGGCGGTACGTACCAGACCATCGGCAACGTGCGGTATTCCGGGTGCAGCGGCAGCGCCAGCTTCCAGTCGATCGCCAGCTTGTACACCGGCGACTGTTTGGCCGCATCGAGCCAGCTGTCCGGGATGCCCTCCTTGCGCGCGGCGGCGATCACCGCCGGATCGTTCGGATCCAGGAAGATGTCCAGGTGGGCCTGGTACAGGTCCTTCTCGGCGGCCACCGAAGCCGCCTCGGCGATGCGGTCGGCGTCGTACAGCATCACGCCCAGGTAGCGGATGCGGCCCACGCAGGTTTCCGAACACACCGTCGGCTCGCCCATCTCGATGCGCGGGTAGCAGAAGATGCACTTCTCCGACTTGCCGCTCTTCCAGTTGTAGTAGATCTTCTTGTACGGGCACGCCGACACGCACATGCGCCAGCCACGGCACTTGTCCTGGTCGATCAGCACGATGCCGTCTTCCTCGCGCTTGTAGATCGCACCCGACGGGCACGCCGACACGCACGCCGGGTTGAGGCAGTGCTCGCACAGGCGCGGCAGGTACATCATGAAGGTCTTCTCGAAGGCGCCGTAGATCTCCTTCTGCACCTGGTCGAAGTTGTAGTCGCGCGAGCGCTTGCTGAACTCCGAACCGAGGATTTCCTCCCAATTCGGGCCCCACTCGATCTTCTGCATGCGCTCGCCACTGATCAGCGAACGCGGCCGCGCAGTGGGCTGGTGCTGGCTGTCCTTGGCGGTGTGCAGGTTCTGGTAGTCGAAATCGAACGGCTCGTAGTAGTCGTCGATCTGCGGCAGGTCCGGGTTGGCGAAGATCTTGGCCAGCATGCGCCAGCGGCCACCGGCACGTGGCACCAGCTTGCCGGCGCGGGTGCGCACCCAGCCGCCGTTCCACTTGTCCTGGTTGCATTCCTTCGGGTAGCCGATGCCCGGCTTGGTTTCCACGTTGTTGAACCAGGCGTACTCGACGCCCTCACGCGACGTCCAGACGTTCTTGCAGGTGATCGAGCAGGTATGGCAGCCGATGCACTTGTCCAGGTTCAGCACCATCGCGATCTGTGCACGGACCTTCATCACACCACCTCCTTGCTGGCCGATGCCGAAGCACCAGCGGGCTGCTCATCGTCCAACCAATCGATCTTGTCCATCTTGCGCACGATCACGAACTCGTCGCGGTTGGTACCGCAGGTGCCGTAATAGTTGAAGCCGTAGGCCAGCTGCGCGTAGCCGCCGATCATGTGGGTGGGCTTGAGCACGATGCGGGTCACCGAGTTGTGGATGCCGCCACGGGTCCCGGAAATCTCCGAGCCCGGCACGTTGATGATGCGTTCCTGGGCGTGGTACATCATCGCCATGCCCGGCATCACGCGCTGGCTGACCACCGCACGCGCGGCGATCGCACCGTTGACGTTGAACAGCTCGATCCAGTCGTTGTCGACGATGCCGGCACTGCGCGCGTCATCCTCGCTCAACCACACGATCGGACCACCGCGCGACAGTGTCTGCATGATCAGGTTGTCGCTGTAGGTGCTGTGGATGCCCCACTTCTGGTGCGGCGTGATCCAGTTCAGCACGATCTCCTTGTTGCCGTTCGGGCGCTGGTTCAGCAGCGGCTCCACCGTGCGCGTGTTGACCGGAGGCCGGTAGCCCATGAAGGCCTCGCCGAAGTCGATCATCCACTCGTGGTCCTGGTAGAACTGCTGGCGGCCGGTCACCGTGCGCCACGGAATCAGCTCGTGCACGTTGGTGTAGCCAGCGTTGTAGCTGACGTTGTCGTCCTCCAGGCCCGACCAGATCGGCGAGGAGATGATCTTGCGCGGCTGTGCCTGGATGTCACGGAAGCGGATCGCCTCGTGCTCCTTGCCCACCGCCAGGTGGGTATGCTCGCGGCCGGTGAAGGTCCCCAGCGATTCCCAGGCCTTCACTGCGACGTGGCCATTGGTTTCCGGCGCCAGGTGCAGGATCACCTCGGCCGCGTCGATCGCGGTCGAAATGGCCGGGCGACCCTGGCTCACGCCCGCGTCGTGCACGGTGTGGTTGAGCTTGCCGAGGAATTCGACCTCGTGCTTCGTGTCCCAGCTCATGCCCTTGCCGCCGTTGCCCAGCGTGTCCAGCAGCGGTCCCAGCGAGGTGAACTTGCGGTACAGGTTCGGGTAGTCGCGCTCCACCACCGTCATCGACGGCATGGTCTGGCCCGGGATGGCCTCGCACTCGCCCTTCTTCCAGTCGGCCACGCCGAACGGCATGCCCAGCTCGTTCGGGGTGTCGTGCAGGGTCGGCACCAGCACCAGGTCCTTCTCCACGCCCAGCACGCCCGGCGCCATCTCGCTCACCGTGCGGGCGACCTCCTTGAAGATCTCCCAGTCGCTGCGCGATTCCCAGGCCGGGTCCACCGCCTTCGACAGCGGGTGGATGAACGGGTGCATGTCCGAGGTGTTGAGGTCGTCCTTCTCGTACCAGGTGGCCGTGGGCAGCACGATGTCCGAGTACAGCGCGGTGGTGCACATGCGGAAGTCGAGCGTGACCAGCAGGTCCAGCTTGCCTTCCGGTGCCTCGTCACGCCACTTCACCTCCTCCGGCTTGATCGCCCCCATCTCGCCCAGGTCCTTGCCCTGCAGGCCATGGCGCGTGCCGAGCAGGTGCCGCAGCATGTATTCGTGGCCCTTGCCCGAGGAACCCAGCAGGTTCGAGCGCCAGATGAACATCATCCGCGGGTGGTTCTGCTGTGCATCCGGGTCGGCAAACGCGAAGTCCAGCGAGCCGTCCTTGAACTTGCCCAGCGCGTAGTCGGCCGGGGCAACGCCCGCCGCGTCCGCCTCGCGTGCCAGCTGCAGCGGGTTGCGGTCCAGCTGCGGCGCACACGGCAACCAGCCCATGCGCACCGCGCGCAGGTTCAGGTCGGCCAGGCTGCCGCTGTACTTGCTCGCGTCCGCCAGCGGCGACAGCAGCTCATCCACCTGCAGCTTCTCGTAGCGCCACTGCCCGGTGTTGAAGTAGAAGAACGAGGTGCCGTTCATGTGGCGGGGTGGGCGGCTCCAGTCCAGGCCGAACGCCAGCGGCTGCCAGCCGGTCTGCGGGCGCAGCTTCTCCTGGCCCACGTAATGCGCCCAACCACCACCGGTCTGGCCCACGCAACCGCACATGATCAGCATGTTGATCAGGCCACGGTAGTTCATGTCGTTGTGGAACCAGTGGTTCATGCCCGCGCCGACGATGATCATCGAACGGCCATGGGTCTTGTCGGCGGTACGTGCGAACTCGCGAGCGATCTCGATCACCTCGGCGCGCGACACGCCGGTGATGCGCTCCTGCCAAGCCGGCGTGCCCGGCACCATGTCGTCGAAGCTCGATGCCACGTTGCCGCCGCCAAAGCCACGGTCCACGCCGTACTGGGCCAGCAGCAGGTCGTAGACCGTGGCCACCAGGGTGTCGCCGCCATCGGCCAGGGCCAGGCGACGCACCGGGATGTTGCGCTCAAGCACGTCGTCGGCCGGCGCAGCGGTCCAGCCATCGGTCTCGATGCCACCGAAGTACGGGAAGCTCACCGCTTCGATGCCCTCATGGCCATCGGTCAGGCTCAGGCGCAGGCGCGTATCGGCGCCCTTGCTTTCTTTCTCCTCGATGTTCCACTTGCCCTTCTCGCCCCAGCGGAAGCCGATCGAGCCGTTCGGCACCACGATCTGGCCGCTGGTCTCGTCATAGGCCAGGGTCTTCCAGTCCGGGTTGTTGGCTTCACCCAGCCCGCCCAGTTCACTGGCACGCAGGAAACGGCCCGGCACCAGGCGGCCGTCGTCGCGGCGCTCCAGGCGCACCAGCATCGGCATGTCCGAGTACTGGCGGCAGTAGTCCTGGAAATACTGCGAGGGGGAATCGACGTGGAACTCGCGCAGGATCACATGGCCGAAGGCGAAGGCCAGCGCCGCATCGGTGCCCTGCTTCGGGTGCAGCCAATGATCGGTCAGCTTGGCCAGCTCGGAATAGTCCGGGCAGATCGCCACCGTCTTGGTGCCGTTGTAGCGCGCCTCGGTGAAGAAGTGCGCATCGGGCGTGCGCGTCTGCGGCACGTTCGAGCCCCAGGCGATGATGTAGCGGCTGTTGTACCAGTCGGCCGATTCGGGCACGTCGGTCTGCTCGCCCCAGATCTGTGGCGAGGCCGGCGGCAGATCGCAGTACCAGTCGTAGAACGACAGGCAGGCGCCGCCCAGCAGCGACAGGTAGCGCGCACCGGCGGCATAGGACACCATCGACATCGCCGGGATCGGCGAGAAGCCGACCACGCGGTCCGGGCCGTACTGCTTCACCGTGTACAGGTTGGAGGCGGCGATGATCTCGTTGGCCTCTTCCCACTGCAGGCGCACGAACCCGCCCATGCCGCGGCGGGTCTTGTACGAACGCGCCTTCTCCTTGTCCTCCACGATGCTGGCCCAGGCATCGACCGGCGCCTTGCTCTTGCGCGCTTCGCGCCACAGGCGCAGCAGCGTGCCGCGGATCAGCGGGTATTTCAGCCGGTTGGCGCTGTACAGGTACCAGGAATAGCTGGCGCCACGCGGGCAGCCACGCGGTTCATGGTTGGGCAGGTCCGGGCGCGTGCGCGGGTAGTCGGTCTGCTGGGTTTCCCAGGTGACCAGGCCGTTCTTGACGTAGATCTTCCAGCTGCAGGAGCCGGTGCAGTTCACGCCGTGGGTGGAACGCACGATCTTGTCGTACTGCCAGCGGGCGCGGTAGCTGTTTTCCCAGTCACGGCCTTCGCTCTTGGCGAATCCGTGGCCATCGGCAAAGGTCTGGGGGTCACGCTTGAAGAACTGCAAGCGATCGAGGAAATAACTCATCGGGGGTCTCCCTTTGCGGACATCGGCATCGTGGCTGTGTGTGTCATCTGGCTGCGGTGCGTTTTCATGTCGTCAGCAGGGTGTCTCAGCACCGCGCCGGTAGTACCACCACCAGGTCACGGCCAGGCAGGTGACGTAGAAAACAACGAATCCGTACAGCGCCATGTCGGGGCTGCCGGTCAAGGTGATGGACGAGCCGTAGCTCTTGGGAATGAAGAAGCCGCCATAGGCACCGATCGCACCGGAGAAACCGACCACCGCGGCCGACTCGATGCTGGCCTGGTGAGCAGCCGTGGCCTTGCCCTCGGCGTTGTCGTTGGCCGACCAGCGCTCATGCAGGGTGCGGAAGATCACCGGGATCATGCGGAACGTGGTGCCGTTGCCGATGCCACTGAGCACGAACAGCGCCATGAAGCTGAGCAGGAAGCCATGGAAGTTGCCGCCCTGGCCATGGCTGGGCAGGAAGTGCAGCACGCCGAACACGGCCGCGATCATCAGCGCGAACACCCAGAAGGTCAGGCGTGCACCGCCCCAGCGGTCGGCCATGCTGCCGCCCACCGAGCGCATCAGTGCGCCCAGCAGCGGGCCGATGAAGGCGTAGGCCAGCGGGTTCACCTCCGGGAACTGGCTCTTCACCAGCATCGGGAAGCCGGCCGAGAAGCCGATGTAGGAACCGAAGGTGCCGATATACAACCAGCACATCAGCCAGTTGTGCTTGCGGCGGAAGATCACCGCCTGCTCGGAGAACGACGAGCGGGCGCTGGTCAGGTCGTTCATGCCGAACCAGGCCGCGATGGCGCACAGCGCAATCGCTGGCACCCAGATGAAGCCGGCGTTCTGCAGGAACAGCGGTGCCCCACCCTCCACCGTGGGCTGCGGTGCACCACCCAGCGCACCGAACACGCCCACGGTGATGACCAGCGGGATCACCGCCTGCGCCACCGACACGCCCACATTGCCCAGGCCGGCATTCAGGCCCAGCGCCAGGCCCTGCTTCTGCTTGGGGTAGAAGAAGGAGATGTTGGACATCGACGACGAGAAGTTCGCGCCACCGAAGCCACACAGGATCGCGATGGCCACGAACACCCCGTACGGCGTGGCCGGATCCTGCACCGCGAAGCCGAGCCAGAGCGTCGGCGCCAGCAGCGAGGCCGTGGACAGCGCGGTCCAGCGGCGGCCGCCGAAAATCGGGATCACGAAGGAATAGAAGATGCGCAGCGTGGCGCCGGACAGGCTGGGCAGCGCCACCAGCCAGAACAGCTGGTCGGTGCTGAAATTGAAGCCGATCTTCGGCAGGCTGATCGACACCGCCGAGAACAGCACCCAGACCGAGAAGGCCAGCAGCAGCGAGGGGATCGAGATGACCAGGTTGCGGGTGGCAACCCGCTTGCCGGTGCGCTCCCAGTAGCCGGGATCTTCCGGCGTCCAGTCGCTGATGACGCGACCCGGACGGGCAGTGCTGCGGACAACAGGATCGCTACCGACGGTCATACATGGCTCCAAGGCTGTGGAATGACGTAGGTACTGCGTTTCAAGTTGTGACCCGTCGTCATGCAGCCATTAGGCCGCGCAGCAACAACGACGGGGTTGATCTGGATCAATCAGGGACCGGTTTCCGCCGTGCCCCTGACAAATGTCAAACCGGTGAAGCGGTGGTGCGGCGGGTCACCCCGCGCTGGCGCACGCTGTCGCGCACGTCCACATCGAACTGCAGCTGAAGCTGGCTGCCATCTTCCAGGGCAATGTCGAATGGCAGGCCCTCCCGGCACGGCAGCCGCGCCGCCAAGGCCTCGACGGCCAGGCGCGGCAGTACCAGGCGGCAGAAGGTGCCACCGTCCAGCAGCACGGGCTGCTCGCCGCCATGCAGCGACACCGCCATGCCCCAGCCCTCGATGCCGCCAAAGCGGGTCATGTTCTCGACCGATTCACCGGCCAGCAGGCGCGCCAGTTCGGCCTCATCCAGGCGAAGCCGTACTGATTGGTCCCGCAACTGCACTTTCATGACGCAACATCCTCCCATTGTTCGGGGGTATTGCAGTTGACCAGGCAGGCTTCGTCAACGCTTTCCAGCAGCAGCGCGTGCATCTGCAGGCGGCGCTGGAAGGCCTGTACCGAGCGGCGTCCGTCCGCATCATCCAGCATCGCGGCCAGCACGCTACGAGTGGCATTGTCCACATTCAACAGCATGGGAAAGGGATGCCCGTCAAAGATCGTGCACGCGCCCCGCCCCTCGGCGGCCAACCGTTGCAGCAGCCGCGGCGCCAGCAACGGCGTATCCACCGCTACCACCCAGGCCGGGCCATCGGGCATCTGCTGCATCACGCTGTGCAGTCCACCCAGGGGACCGCAGCGCGCCACTTGATCGGGGATGCCGCCGAAGGCCGGATAGTCGCCGCTCACCCACACCCGTTCGGCGCCGGCCTGCAGCAGCAGGCCACGCATGTGTTCCAGCAGCGTGCGCCCCTGCCACGGCAGCAGCGCCTTGTTGCGGCCCATCCGGCTGGACAGGCCGCCGGCCAGCACGATGCCGTGGATGCTCATCGCAGTAGAGCCACGCCATGCGTGGCTGCGTCGGCCGGATTCATCGGGAAGGCCACATCCACGCATGGCGTGGATCTACTGAACCCCGCAGCCATCCAGACATTCGGTGGTAGAGCCACGCCATGCGTGGCTGCACCGGCCAGATGCACCGCAGAAGCATCCACGCATGGCATCGCCCGGGCACCCCGCAGTAGCGCCACGCCATGCGTGGCTGCAGCGGGCTCAATGCTGGTGATCGTGCGCGTGGTCATGGCCATGTGCGGGTTCGTTGTCCGCATGGCACAGGCTGCAGCCCTCGCTCCACTCGCTGTCGCCGTCCTCATAATGTTCCTGCTTCCAGATCGGGCACTGGTGCTTCACCACCTCGATCAACTGCCGGCAGGCCCGGAACGCCTCGTCACGGTGCGGGCTGCCTGCGGCCACCACCACCGCCACATCGCCAATGCCCAACCGGCCCTTTGCGTGAGCCACATACAGCTTCAGCTTCGGTCCAAACGTAGCCTCAACCTCGGCGGCCAAGCGCTTGAACTCGTTCAACACCAACGGCTCGAACAGGTCGTAGGTGATCCCGGTCACCGGCCGGCCGATGTTGACGTCGCGCACCTTGCCGATGAACACGTCGATGCCACCGAACCCCGGATCGGACACCGCAGCGATGCCCTCGGCCGGATCGATCGCCGCCTGCGCGCGGTCCACCACCTTGGCGATGATCTTCTCGCTCATCGCTCAGCCCCCGCTCACCGGAGGCAGGATCGCCACCCGGCCATCGTCGGGCAGCGCTTCGTGGTCACGCAGCACGCGTTGCTGGTCGGCAAATGCCGAGTAGTCCAGCAGGCCGGCGCGGAAACCCGGCCAACGCGTCGGCAGCAGCTCGCGCAGTGCCTGGCGCAAGTCGGCCACGGTGCTACCGGCCACCTCCACCGCGATCTCGCGGCTGGCATCCAGATCGGAAAACGCACCAAACAACTGCAGATTCACCTGTTTCATCATGACTCCTGGCTCGCCAGCTGCACCGGGTCATGGTGACCCCAGCCCTGCACGCGCACGTAAGTGCCAGCGTTGGCCAGGTCTCCCTCGGCCTCCAGCACCACCCAGGCGTTGGCCTGCAGCATGGACATCAAACGGAACGACTCCTGCCCGGACAGCACGCGCGCACTCAGGCGCCCCTGACCGTCCACTTCCACCCGCGCCCGCGCATGGAAGCGCAGGCCCGGCGGCTTGCGCACGTCAGCCTGCAGCGGCAGCTGCAACACGGTTTCCGGTGCCAGCCCCAGCAGACGCCGCAGCACCGGCTCGACGAAGAAGCGCTGGCCCACGGCGGCCGAGACCGGGTTGCCGGGCAGGCCGAAATACAGCGCGCCATTGGGCAGCACCGCAAACAGCAGCGGCTTGCCGGGGCGGATCGCTACCTTGTGGAACACGATGCGCGCACCACGGCCACGCAGTGCATCGGGAACGAAATCGTAGCGACCGGCCGACACGGCGCCAGTGCTGATCAGCAGCTGCGCGCCGGCAGCCAGCGCTTCATCCAGCACCGCATTGAACGCGGCCACGTCATCGCCCACGGTGCCCTGCCAGACCACTTCGGCACCCGCAGCCTGCAGGCGGCCGACCAGATACGGCCGGTTGCTGTCACGGATCTGGCCGGATTCCAGCGTCTGCGCCGCCTCGGTCACCAGCTCCTTGCCGGTGGCGATCACTGCCGCCTTCGGCCGCGCCACCACCGCCACCTGGCCCACGCCGATGGCATGCAGCAGGGTGCGCGCATTGATGTCCAGCACCTGCCCGGCCTGCAGCACACGTTCGCCGTCGCTCACATCCTGGCCGCGCAGACGCACGTTCTGGCCCGGCTTCACCGTGCCCTTCAAGGCGATGCGGGTCGGGCGTCCATCCTCGCTGGCGAGGACGTCCACGTTCTCGACCGGCACCACCGTATCCAGCCCAACCGGCATGCGCGCACCGGTCATGATTTCCCAGGCACCCTCGCCGCCTTCGGCGCCGGCATCGCCGGCCGCCTGCCAACCCTGCACGGCAAATTCGGTACCGGCTTCGAACGTCGCGCCGTTGGCGCGCAGCGCGAAGCCGTCCATCGCCGAATTGTCGAACGGCGGCAGCGACTGCCCACTGATGATGTCACTGGCCAGAGTGCGGCCGCCGGCCTCATGCAGCGGCAGGCGCTCGGCCGGCAGCGGCGTGGCCGCATCCAGCAGGTGCTGCAAGGCTTCGCTGTAGGCAATCATCAGTGGCCACCACCCTCGACCATCGCCAGGGCGTGGCCCAGTACCGGCGCGAGGATATCCAGGCACTGCGCCGCCGCCTTCGGGCTGCCCGGCAGCGCGAACACCAGCATGTTGCCCAGCTGCACCGCCTCGGCGCGGCTCAGCCAGGCCATCGGCGTGTGCTGTGCGCTCAGTGCCCGCACCATCTGCGCCAGGCCATGCACCGGCCGCGCGTTCAAGGAACGCAGCGCCTCCGGGGTCAGGTCACGCGGGCCCAGCCCGGTACCGCCGGTACACAGGCACAGGCGCACGCCCTCGGCCGCCAGAGCCTGCAGGCGGCCCGCCAACGGCTCGATGCCATCGGGCAACACCTCGGCCGCCACAACCTCGCCGCCCAGCTTTTTCACGCCGGCGACCAGGGTCGGGCCGGACACATCCTCATAGGTGCCCTCGCTGGCGCGATCGCTCAGCGTGATCACTGCACAGGCCGCGCCCTCCAGCCCCTTCGGCGCACGCGGCTTGAAGCGCGCGCGCTCGGCATCGTCCATGCCATCCGGGTGCAGCCACACGCCGCGCTTGCCACCTTCCTTGAACAGCAGGCGGATGCCCTCGATGCGCAGCGCCGGTTCCACCGGCTTGCTCAGGTCGTACAGGGTCAGCAGCGCCGCGTTGACGCCAGCCAGTGCCTCCATCTCAACGCCGGTGCGCGCCTCGCTGGCGCACTCGCACCACACGCGGATCGCCTGCCGTTCCGGTACCGGCGCGCAGAACACCTGCACCAGCTCCAGCGGCAACGGGTGGCACAGCGGCATCAGCATCGAGGCCATCTTCGCGCCCTGCAGGCCGGCAATCTCGGCCATCACCAGCGCATCGCCCTTGGGCAGGCGGCGCTCGACGATCAGCGGATAGGCCACCGGACCGGCATGCAGCTCGCCCACCGCCACCGCACGGCGGCGGGTGATGCGCTTGTCGCGGACATCGGCCATATGGAAGGCCGCATTCAATTCCCCACTCATCGTGTTGCTCATCCTCCGATGGAGGCCAGGTGCGGGGTCAGCCCGGTCTGGCCCTGGTGCAGTCCATGCCCGGCCGCTTTCAGGCCAAGCTGTGTGGTGATGCGTGCCAGCAACGCGTCGTGGTCATCGTCGCGCTGCAGCAGCGGGCGCAGCGGCACGCCGAACTCGCCGAACAGGCACAGCCGCAGCTCGCCCTTGGCGGTCACCCGCAGGCGGTTGCAGCCCTTGCAGAAGTCACGCGAATACGGGGCGATGATGCCGATGCTGCCGCGATGGTCGGGGTGGCCGAACTCGCGCGCCGGGCCGGCATCGGCGGCGCGCGGCCGTTCGTGCCAGCCGGCCGCCAGCAGCTGCTCGATCACCAGGTCGGCGCGCAGGTGGTGGCGCTGGAAATAGGCTTCGTTGTCGCCGGTGCGCATCAGCTCGATGAAGCGCACGCTGAAGGGGCGGTCGCGCAGGTAGTCCATCCACTGCGGCAGCTCGTTGTCGTTCAGGCCACGCAGCAGTACCGCGTTGAGCTTGATCGCGGGCAGGCCCAACGCCTGTGCCAGCGCCAGGCCCTGTTCGATCTCCGGCAGGCGGTCATGCCCGGTGATGGTCCTGAAGCGTTCGCGCTGCAGGCTGTCCATGCTCACGTTCAGCGCGGTCAGGCCGGCGCGGTGCCAGCCCGGCAGGCGACGCGGCAGCAGCGTGCCATTGGTGGTGATGGCCACCTTGCGGATGCCCGGCACCGCCGCCACGGTGGCGATGATCTCGTCCAGGTCCTTGCGCAGGCTGGGCTCGCCGCCGGTCAGGCGGATCTTGCTCATGCCCAGCGCGGCGAACGCGCGCACCAGGCGTGCGATTTCATCCACCTGCAGGAAGCGCGGGCGGCCATCGGCCTGGTAACCGTCGGGCAGGCAGTAGCTGCAACGGAAGTTGCAGGCTTCGGTCAACGACAGGCGCAGGTACGGAAAGCTGCGTCCGAAACCGTCGGTGAGTTGGCTCATGGCTGGTCCACCTTGTTGCTCCACCGTCTTGCCTGTGCCCGGAACGGCCCGGAAACCCTCGTCTGCTGGAACGATTGCCAGAGTACGCGGCAGTCAGTTCCATGGGCATGACTTAAATCAATCGTCTTCGGCCCCGCGCGGCAGGCGTTATGGCAGCATGCGGCTTTCCGTGCAGCGGGCGTGTGACAACCCTCATGATGATGAACGATTTCCAGCAGCTGCTGCACGCCGCAGGCCAGCAGGCTGAACCGCAACGCCTGCTGTTCGTATTCGTGCGCGCCGAGCTGCCCGAATCGCCCACCGGTGACCAGCGCGACCGGCATGACCGCCGCGAGGGCGGCACCCTGTCGCCGGTGCTGTGCGTGGACAAGCTGCCGGCCGAGGTGCCCAGCTTCCAGGCGCTGGCGGCCGAGTCGACCACCACCGGCATCGACTGGGACCTGGTCTTCGTGGCCGCGCTGGACGGCCGCGCCGGTTTCGCCCCCAACAGCGACGAAGCTGCGCGCCCGCTGCAGCTGATGGTCAACGCCATCCACGACGGTCAGATCGGCCGCTTCGCCGCCTTCGACCGGGGCGGTGAGCCTGTTCAGTTCTATTGAGCCACCAGCTGCAGAGTCAGGAAGAAGATCACCAGCACGGTGTTCAGCCCCCAGGCCACGGTCAGCCCACGCGCGGCCACGCCCAGGTTGGGGGTGCGCGCGGTGGGCGCCGCCCGCCACACCGCCGGGATGATCCAACCGGTATAGAGCAGCAGCACGGCAAAGACCCCCAGCAGCAGCGTGGTGCGCTGGTTGACCAGGGCCCAGAGGGCTACCGCCCACAGAATGTTGCTGGGAATGACGCCCTGCAGCCAGAACACACTCCAGAGCCGTGAACGCCCCGGGGTATCGGGCGTCGGATGCAGGGAAGCGGTGGCGGTCATAAGTCTCCTTCTGGTTAGGAAACGTGCCGGACCAGCCTGCGCTTGGTGGCTGGGAACGTCAACCCGAGTCGCACGTCACGCTTTGGCGTCTGTAGCGTCGAGCGATGCTCGACTCAGGCCCCTGCGGAGCCTGTCGCCATCGCCCCTTCCCACCCGCGCCCTTCCCTCCCCCAACCTCGACACCTGTCGCAGATTGCACGGTTCGGGCGGATCACCACGCCAGCCAGCGCTGGCGGTGCTTAACAGCGTGGGAGAATGCCGAAAGCGTCTCCAATCGAGTGATGTTTGCAACTCTTCTGATTGGCATTGCACAGCGCCAGGGGCTCAGATGGCGTGCCACCGGAAAAGGGTGGCCGGGCTTCGAACACCCGAGTTGATGTTGATGTATGCGCTTGCCAGCCGGCGTCACCTCAGCGTGGCGCCGGCTGGCAATCCGTCTGCCGGCTATGGCGGGCGGTGCGTGGGGGCGTTCGCGCCCGCCGGCTTGAAGCCAACCCGGATTCGAACCACGTACCGCCCGCCACCTTTCGGGTGGCGGCTACCGATTGCCCTGCACGGAGCCTTGCCATGAACGAATCGGACTTCCCCCATCTGCACGCTTATCGCAGCACCGCCCCTGACGGCGGTTCGCCGCAGGCTGCGCCCGCAGTGGACAGGAACACCTTCATTGCCAACCTCCACCGCATCGGCTCCGGTGCGGCGGCCGATGGCCAACCCTGGCCGGAGCGGCATCAACTGCCCGGCCGCTGCCTGGCCCTGGCCGATGCCGATTGCGCGTTGAGTGGATTGCGGGTGGTGCTGGAAATGCTGCTGGCGGCGGAGCGCACCCGCCAGAACGGCGAACCCGAGCAATACGTGGGCGACCGAGTGATGGAGGGGTTGGTGATGGCCTGCCAGTCGTTGTGCGCGCAGGCGGTGGGGCGGCTGCAGCCCGAAGGGTGAACGCCATGCGCAACGGCCTTCAGTGAGGACCGCCTTCAACAGGCGTCAGTGCTCGCTGAAAGCGCTTCTCAGATCGACGCCGATGATCGGCGAGAAGTCCACCTTCCACAGCTCCAGCTCGAAGAGCTGATCGTGATTATCCAGGCACAGGGTGACTCTCACCGGCACGCCGTCAGCATCGGCAAGCATGGCCGTAGCAATGTCACTGCCGAAAAGCCGGGTCGTGCTGGACAGGAACACCACGCCCCCGAATCCGACGACACCCACATCCTCCACCTGAGCGAGCGCCAGATCCTTCAACAACCGTTCGGACAGCTCGGTCGTCTCCGGCAGCAGCCTGTGGATGAGGGAGACCTCGTCGGGGGTGAGGAATCTGGGCATGGGATGTCCTTCAGGGCACTGCATCCACCATCGGCAGATGCTCGATCCGCCATGTCCTGGCGTAGATGAGAATGACGCTTCCGGTCGAGCTGGTCTCGATACGGAAACACTTCAGGCCGGACAGCGGATAGCCGACCGCCTTCCAACGATCAAGAAGATCGGCGAGTCCCGGCTCGTCATCGTCGACCCTGGCGAACTCTATTCCCTCCTCACCCAGCACGCCGAAGTTCATGAGCGCCGAGCACCCGTAGGCTTCCGGGAAGCAAACGGTTGCCTGCCGGCCATCCGGCCAGCGCACCTGCACCTTTACCTCATCACATACGCCAGGATTGCTTCTGTCGATGTTGATGGCCAGCAGGGTGGCGTCACACCATTCGAGCGCGTTGAAATCTTCATTCATCTACTGGAATCCGTCAGATGCATACGACGGCGGTGCGACCTCGGTCGACCCTTCCTCTCTCTCATCACTCCTGAAGCTCCCCAAGGTTGAGATCCCTGGCATAGGACCACCGACTACTGATCTGAATTTCCTTGGATGCGAACCTTCGACCATCCCTGCATTCGACGGCGAACTGGTAGCTTCTGGGTTCCGGCCCTGCAACGACCATCATGGGGACCGAGAATGTGCTTCCAACCGGTTTCGACGAAACTACGCCTTCGCCTTCCCCAAGCATGCTCAGCTCACAATCGAGAGCGCGAACGTCACCCTGACCTGGCGGCACGCTTCCCGAGACGCACACGATCATATCGCCACCCGATGTTGCACAGTCCGCCAGAACCAGGCCGGTAATGACAGCGGCGGCACACCTCACCTTTGGCATCCCCGAGTCCTCAGTACGCACTGTGAAATCTCACGCCGATAGCCGCTCAAGGACGCATCAATCTCATCAATAGATACCCGCCATGATACGAATGTAGTCGTTGAGCGAGTCCACCCGCCGATCGACAGCAACACCACGTTCCTTAGCGAGCGATTGAAACTCGAATATTAAAACTCCATACCCCGAGTCCCAGTTATGAGCTTCACCAGGCGACAGTTCCTTCGAAAACCGATCTGCGGGACGGAGCTTCCCGGAAGGCAATCGAAGCTCATCTGCAACGTGCTCCAGCAGCTCCATTACGGTTTCCTGATCCAGGCCACTTTCCGCATAGTATTGGTCATAGAAGCCAGTTGGCGACAGCGCCTCTCTTTCTCTCAGTTTGCCTCTCGTTTCCATTCGCCTCTATCCATCGCCTGCGCTGCGGCCACAATAGACCATGGAGCCGATATCCCAGAGCCCCTCCCACACAGTCGTCACCACGGCCACGCGCCCCAAAAGTCTTCCTGCCGAACTCCACGACGCATTCGCTCACAACAGGTGGCGATCTGCCCAAGCAGGCACCACCGTAACTGAGTCACTGGTGGCGTGCTGCCCGCCATGCCGGCCACGCTTCAGCGATCACGCTCACTGCCGACCTCAGGAACAACAGGGCGATCACTGCGCCGACGACAATATCCGGCCAGCCGCGCCCGGTCATGACCACGCCACCTGCGGCCACCAGCACCCCCAGGTTCGCGGCCACGTCATTGCGCGAGCACTCGAACGTGCTCTTCAGGTTGATGTTCAACCTGCGGAAACGCCATAGCAGCGCCAGGCAGGTGAGGTTCGCCACCAGGGCAATGCCACCGAACACCAGCATCAGCGTGCTGGACGGTGGCACCCCATTGACCAGCTTGCCGGCCACTTCGAACACGATGAACACGAAGAAGGCCAGGATCAGCAGGCCCTTGGCCAGCGCCGCGCCCGCCTCCCAGCGCGCGCCCCGGTTTACCGCCCACAGGCTCAGGCCATAGACGATGGCATCCCCCAGCATGTCGACCGCGTCGGCCTGCAGGGCGCTGGATCGCGCGGCAAGGCCCGCGCCGAACTCGATGAAGAACATCGCCAGGTTGATTGCCAGCACCGCCACCAGTACCCGCCGTTGGGCGCTGTGCAGCGCTATCGATGCCAGCTCCTGGCGTTTGTGGCCGCAGCACTGGTCCATGGGGCGCTCCGCCGGGCGTGCCCGGGCTTGAAATGAAAGGGAGCTGCCTTTATCAACCTTGTAGCCCCTACAAGGTCAAGCCCATGACAGCCCCACTCACCATCGGCCAGTTGGCCCGCCAGACAGGCACCAAGGCAGAGACCATCCGCTATTACGAAAAGATCGGGCTGCTGCAGCCGCCGCTGCGCTCGCAGGGCAACTACCGCTGCTACGACGCACAGGACCAACGGCGGCTGGCATTCGTGCGTCGTGCGCGCGAGCTGGGGTTCGCCATCGAGCAGATCCGCGAGCTGATCGCCTTCGGCGAACAACGCGAGCACCAATGCGGTTCGGTGGATGACGTGGTGAAGGCACACATTGCCGACATCGCGCGCAGGATTGCCGACCTGCAGGCGCTGCAGGACGAACTGCAGCGGATGATCGGCAACTGCCCCGGCGGGCGCGTGGCCGACTGCCAGGTACTGGAAGCCCTGCAGCCTGCGCCGGCTAGCTGAGCAGGAACCGCACGCGATTCGGCATCCGCCTTAGACGCCGGTCGCTCCCGCCGCCCGCGCCAGCTCCACCGCCAACGCATCGCCCTTGCGCTCGCTGTAACGATCCACGAGGTAGTCGGCACGGCCGCGGGTGAGCAGCGTGAACTTCACCAGTTCTTCGACCACATCCACCACACGATCGTAATAGGGCGAGGGCTTCATCCGCCCGTCTTCGTCGAACTCCTGCCAGGCCTTGGCCACCGACGACTGGTTGGGAATGGTCAGCATGCGCATCCAACGGCCCAGTACCCGCAGCGCATTGACCGTGTTGAACGACTGCGAACCGCCGCAGACCTGCATCACCGCCAGCGTCCTGCCCTGGGTCGGCCGCACGCTGCCGTCTTCCAGTGGCAGCCAGTCGATCTGGTTCTTGAACACGCCGGTCACCGTGCCGTGCCGCTCCGGGCTGACCCACACCTGCCCTTCCGACCAGTGCGACCACTCGCGCAGCCGCTGCACTTCCGGGTGGCCCTTGTCCACGCTGTCCAGCAGCGGCAAGGCATGTGGATCGAACACGCGCGTTTCGCAGCCCAGATGCTGCAGCAGGCGTTCGGCTTCCAGTGCCAGCTTGCGACTGAACGATTGCGGCCGCAGTGAGCCGTACAGCAGCAGGATGCGTGGTGGCCCCTGGCGTTCGGCGGCCAGCCGCTGGTGGTCAGGCTGGGGAAGCGAAGCTTGCCTCAGATGGGGCAACGAAGGACTTGTGATCGGCTTATTCATTCGACTATTCTAGAAATATGGAAACACCAAATGCAATCGCTGCGCTCACCGCACTCGGGCACGCCACCCGCCTGGCAGCCTTCCGCCTATTGGTCGAAGCCGGCCCGGCCGGTCGCATGGCGGGCGACATCGCCGCAGCCCTCCAGGTCCCTCCCGCCACCCTCAGCTTCCACCTGAAGGAGCTGGTACAAGCCGGCCTGGTCGAGAGCGAGAGCCAGGGCCGCCACGTCTGCTACCGCGCGAATTTCAGCGCAATGACCAGCCTGATCGAGTACCTCACGCACAACTGCTGCGCCGGTTCGCCCAGCGAACAGTGCGCGCCGTCGGGCAATCCCTGCAGCTGCTGATACGGAAACGCCTTCATGTCCCGCTCCATCCTGTTTCTCTGCACCGGCAACAGCGCCCGCAGCGTGCTGGCCGAAGCCACCCTGCGCGCATGGGGCGGCGACCGCTTCACGGCCTACAGTGCCGGCAGCCACCCGACCGGCCAGGTCAATCCGTTCGCGCTTGCACAGCTGCGCGCAGAAGGCATCCCGGTCGCGGGACTGCGCAGCAAATCCTGGGATGAGTTCGCTGATTCCGCCCCCATGGATCTTGTGATCACCGTCTGCGATGCGGCGGCAGCGGAAGCCTGCCCCGTGGTGTTCGGTGATTTCATCCGCAGCCATTGGGGCCTGCCGGACCCGGCCGAGGCAGAGGGCAGCGATGCCGACAAGGCTGCCGCCTTCGCCCATGCGCATGCCATCGTGAAGGCGCGCGTGCAGGCCCTGCTGGCGCTGCCCGGGCACGTGTGGGAAGACCGCGGAATGCTCCAGCAGGCGCTGGACCAGATCGGCCACCTGCTGCCGGCAGCGCGCACGCCATGAGCACAGCGGCACCCATGGGCCTGTTCGAGCGCCACCTGACGCTCTGGGTCGCGCTGTGCATCATCACCGGCACGCTGCTCGGGCACTTCCTGCCCGGTGCCTTCGCCTCCCTGGCGGCGGCTGAAGTGGCCAGGGTCAACCTGCCGGTGGCGGTGCTGATCTGGCTGATGATCATCCCGATGCTGCTGCGGGTGGATTTCAGTGCGATGCGCCAGCTGGGGCAGCACTGGAAAGGCATCGGGGTGACGCTGTTCATCAACTGGGCGGTGAAGCCGTTCTCGATGGCGCTGCTGGGCTGGCTCTTCCTGCGCCACGTCTTTGCGGACTGGCTGCCCGCCGGCCAGATCGACAGCTATATCGCCGGCCTGATCCTGCTAGCCGCCGCGCCTTGCACAGCCATGGTGTTCGTGTGGAGCAACCTGTGCCGCGGCGATGCCAACTTCACACTGAGCCAGGTGGCACTGAACGACGCGATCATGGTGGTGGCCTATGCGCCGGTGGTGGCGCTGCTGCTGGGGCTGTCGGCCATCACCGTACCGTGGGATACGTTGCTGCTGTCGGTCGGCCTGTACATCATGGTTCCGGTGCTGGTGGCCGCGTTGCTGCGCCGCTGGATCCTGTCGCGCCATGGCCAGCCCGGGCTGCAGGCGGCGCTGCGCCGGCTGGGGCCACTGTCACTGTCGGCACTGCTGCTGACGCTGGTGCTGCTGTTCGGGTTCCAGGGCCAGCAGATCATGCAGCAGCCGCTGGTGATCGCGCTGATCGCGGTCCCGATCCTGATCCAGGTCTATTTCACCTCCGGCCTGGCCTACCTGCTCAACCGGCGCCTGGGTGTGGCGCACTGCGTGGCCGGGCCGTCGGCACTGATCGGCGCCAGCAACTTCTTCGAACTGGCGGTGGCGACGGCCGTGGGCCTGTTTGGTGTCCACTCCGGTGCGGCGCTGGCTACGGTGGTGGGGGTGCTGATTGAAGTGCCCGTGATGCTTTCGGTGGTGAAGATCGTGAACCGCTCACGCGACTGGTATGAGGCGCGCGAGCGTGTTTGAGGCGGCCATGCCGGAGGCGGCGGCGTCGCGCCCGAGCCGTCAGTTGCAGCGCAGTGGAAAGCGCCCTGCTACGAAGGTGACAGTTCAGAAGTCCGTTCACGTTCCTTGATCCATACTCCACGGCACCACGCCGCATGCAGCGGCAAAGCCCGGAGGTTGCGATGAACACTGCACGCTTGTTCGCCATTGCGTTGACCACGGCTGCCGCACTGGCCGCGGCACCCGCCTTCGCCGATCCGCCGCACCATGCGCGCGGCAACGGGCCACCGCCGCACGCCGGTGGCCCGCACAACCGTGATGCACCGCCGCCGGGCTGGCAGAAGAAGGCCTGGCGTCGCGGCGAGCGCCTGCCATGGGCGGAAGTGGACCGCCGCTACTGGGTGGACGACTACGCGCGCTATCACCTGCGCGAGCCGGGCCGCGACCGGCGTTGGGTGCGCCAGTCCGATAACGAGTACCTGTTGGTGGAGATCGCCACCGGTTTGATCATCGACGCGCTGCATCGCTGAAGCGACTTCCAGCGTCTCCACACGCGGCGAATTACCCCGGTGCAGACACCTTACGACCGGGGCCGACCCGATCGGCGGTGCTTGCGCTCACGGCGCCGCACCTGCTTGCGAGGCGGCCCGGCATTCATGCCGGGCCGCAGTGCGATACTCCCGCTCATAAGCGCCGCAGCAAAGAGCCCCGTCGCCACCAGTATTTCGAATCCCCGATCACCAAAGAGCAGGCGGATCGATATCTCCAGTGAGCACAGCCTGCCGCAGCGAAGGCCCTGTTCGTTGAAGCCATAGATGAGCACCAGTACGCCCATCAGCCCGCACAACGCCATCAGGGCCAGGCTTGCGATGAAGATGAAAGGTCGATGGATGCGCATGCGCTCGTCGCGGTCTTCTAGGGCGATGTCCAGCGCGACGTTGCGAGCACGCGATCGGAAGCATCCAGCTCCACCGACCAGGCTTCGGTATCCAGGCCCAGCCGGTTCTCATACCACCATCGCTGCGCACAGCGACCACTGCATCCCCTGCTGGCATAGCGGCTGAAGGGAGCACCGGCGTGCTCCACCACGTCAGCTGCCCCAGCGCCCGAACGACCTGTGCCCTGCCCGCCCCGACCGGAACCGAGGCAAGCGCATGGGAATGCCACGCCGAGATTGCCGAGCAACCGGCAATGTACGCCACGAACAGGCCGGCAAGCTCCCACATCAGTGTCTTCATTGACGGATCCCCTCCTGCGCCGCGCGCCCGCGCATCATCCGCGCAGACCTTCTTCAACGTCAAACCTCGGCAAGCGGGCCTGTTGCAGCGCCCTGCATCCGTGCTAGCGTGCGCCGACCGATGATTCAGGATGAACACAGGGACGCCCGTCGATGGCAGGCAAGAGCCGGAAGGACAGGATTGCGCAGGATATCGGCCTGTTCATGCAGCAGTACACGCGCAAGGCGCAGCGCCATACCGAACCCAACGACCGGCCGTACGATCGGAAACTGGAAGAGCGGCTCAAGCGCTTGCCACCGGAAGAACTGGGTAGGCTGCTTTCCGGAGAAGAGGACGACGATGACTAGCCCCGCCGGAATAGCCAGGCGCGCGATCGTCGTGACATTCTGTAGCGTGCTGTGCGCCTGCGGACTGGTGATGGACAGTTCGTTCGACACCCAGCAGCAGGCCATCGACGCCGACATGGTGAACAAGGGATGGATTCCCAGCTGGGTGCCCCACGAGGCAACCGACCTGCGCGAGGTGCACGACCTCGACTCAAACACCAGCGCGCTGGCCTTTACCAAGCCCCCTGCGATACCACTGCAGCTGCCTGCGGATTGCCAGGCAACCACATTCAACAACAGCGATCCTGTTGCGTTCGATCGATACTGGTGGCCTGGCAACGCGACGCTCAGCGCGTCGTACCGCGTCTTTCACTGCGCGCCCGAATCCGGAAAATCAGTCTTCGTCGCCATCAACAGGACCGAAGACCACGTGCTTTTCTGGCGAACTTACGCGCGGTGATGCGTTAGCGCCACCTCACTCCTCCCCAGGACCCCATGATGCCCAACGCACGTGCACGCTTCGCCGCCCTCGCCCTTTTGCTCCCGGCGTGCCTGCCGGCATACGCCGCGCAGAACGCACCCGCCGACGTCAAGGCGATCGAACAGGTGGTCGAGTCCTTCCGCACCTCGCTGATCAACAAGGACAAGCCGACCTACATGGGCCTGTTCTTCTCGGACAAACCGGAAGACATCGGCTGGCAGTACGTCTCCGAGGATGTGCGCCTGCAGGACATCCGCAAGGCCAAGCCCGATGCGATCAAGGCGCGGCGGATTCCCGCCAACAACTTCATCGCACTGATCGACGGGGCGGTGGCCTCGCCGAAACCGAAGGAGGAGACATTCTCCAACACGAAGATCGAGACGGATGGCGATGTAGCCTCGGTGTCGTTTGACTACAGCTTCCACGACGATGGAGTGAAGACCAACTGGGGCAAGGAGATGTGGCAGCTGATCCGCACCGAACAGGGCTGGAAGATCTTCTCGGTGATCTATTCGATCCGCGATTCACGCAGCCCGGCCGAATGAGTGATCTGTCAGACTGGTGCCCACCGTCCGTCCATGCCAGCCAGACCCCGATGACCCGGATTGCCGACCTCAACGCCGACCAGCTCGCCCACCACGCGCTCAACATCTTCATCGCCCAGGGCCGCCACGTGGAAGGCGCCCGCGTGATCTACCGGGCGTTGCAGCTGGATCCAGACCATCCCGGCGCCCTGCGCTGCCTGAGCGATTTCCTGGCCCACGAAGGCACCGAACCGTTCGCAGCGGCCACGCTGGAACACGCCCTGTCCGGTGCCGTACCACTGGATGACGGTGCGCGCCGGATGCTGGATGACCTCCGTTTCCTCGACATCTGGTCCTGGGGGTTTTCGCGGCACGTCTCCGGCGAAGCCAACCTCAGCGGCGACGCCTTCCAGCAGCGCGAGGACTTCGTCTTCGATGGGCCGGCCTATGCGGCCTTCCTCAATACGGTCACCGAGCCGGCCGGATCGCTGCAGGGCGCCTTCCAGGCGGCCGTCCGCATCTGCGGGCTGATGTCCGGCCTGCTGCGCCATGCGGAGAAGGACAATCCGGCGTTCGATGACGTGCTGCGATCCTCCGCCTTCGTCGAGACCGAGGCGTACCCGGCATGGCTGGCCTCGCCGACGGATGAGCTGGATGCCCTCGACCAGGCCATCCAGGCGCAGCGCCAGGCCGGCTGAAGGAAAATCCAACGGGCGTCCGACGCTTTCCCGACGCCCGCCTGCCCATCCTGTCGTGAGGTCAATTCATGGCAGGACCGGCATGCAGCCACCTCACCCCAGGGACAGCGGCAAGTACCCGCACGGCAAGACCGGGATTCGCCGCATCTTCCATACGCTGATCCATTCGCGCGATGGCTTCATCGCCACCTTCCGTGGCGAAGCGGCCTTCCGGCAGCTGTTGCTGCTGCATGCACTGTTGATCGCCACCGCGTTCCTGCTGGACATCAGTCGGGTCGAACGCGCCGTGGTGCTGGCAGTCTGCTTCATCAGCCTGCTGGTGGAACTGCTCAACTCGGCCATCGAAGCGGTGGTCGACCGCATCTCGCTTGACCACCACCCACTGTCCAAGAACGCCAAGGACATGGGCAGCGCCGCACAGACCACCGCACTGCTGATGGTCGGCACAGTGTGGGGGGTGATCCTGCTGGGCTAGCGCACGCCCGAGCCGCCGGGCATGACCCGGCGCGCCCCTGGACGGAGGTATTACTGCGTGGCCAGGGCGAAATCCAGACCCGCACACACCGCCGCCACCTGGGCGTCGTTGCATTCCTGCGGGTTGGTGCGCGGGCTGTCCGGGTAGACCTCGGTGGTGGTGGCAAAGCGCGCGTCGGTGAAGCCGGCGCAGGCGCCGATCGAGCGCGACTCGCCCCAGACCACGCCCGGCGACTGCAACGGCAGGCCGACCAGATTGCCCTCGGCGTCGGCCGGGGCGATATGGGTGACCGGGGCCACGGCGGTGATCAGTGCCTTCTGGAATTCGGCCTGCGGATCTTCGCTGTTGCCGATCACGTAGAAGCCATCCGGAATGGTGTCGCGCTCGAACGGCTTGCCGTCGCGGGCGCAGCGGGCCGGATCGAACTCGTGCAGGTCGCTGTCGGTGGTCTCGTGCAGGTCCAGGTGCACCAGCAGGTTCGGCTTGCGCTCGGCCACCCAGCGCATCAGCGCGGCGGCTTCCTCGATCTGGCCGCCGTCTCGGAAGCTGCGGTTCGGGTCGATGGCATCCGGGTTCCAGCGCTGGATGCGCTCGTAGCCCCACGGGCTGACGCACGGCGCCACGATCAGGTTCAACCGGCCCAGGTAACGCTCGGCTTGCTGTTCCAGGAACTGCAGGGCGCCATGCACGCCGCTGGTCTCGTAGCCATGCACGCCGCCGGTGATCAGCGCGGTCGGCAGCGCCGGGTTCCAGTCGTGGTTGACCACGGCGAACAGCGGGTAATGGTCCGGCGCGTAGTCGAGCTGGCCGTACTGGATCACGTCGAAGCTGTCGTCCAGGCGTTCAAGCGCGGCCACCACGTCGTCGTGGTAGCTGCGCTGGCGCTGCTGGCGGGCCCGCCACTGTGCGCGTTCCGCGTCGCCCCAGGGCTGTCCGGGGGTGCCGATCGGGTAGAACTGCGCAACAGTCATGGGGTACTCCAAGGGTCGAACGGATGGGTGCAGCCGGACATTCTAAGCCCTGTCGCGCCTGCGGGTACCCTCCCCCGGCCCCGCCTTCATCCAGGCCGGGTCATCTGGTTGTAAAATCAACGGTTTTTGGCCCCTCACCCCTTGATGGCGAACGCAGCGCAGCCGGTCCTGGGTGGACCGGAATTCCTCCGCCTGCTCGCCCGTCTCAGCGACGGCGCGATGCCGGCCAGCAGTCCCGCCCTGACCGATCGCCTCGGCCAGTGGGTGGACTGGAGCCGTGCCGTGGCCCTGTCCGGGGCGCTCGGCGGGCGCCTGCCCGAGCCGGGTGAGGCCGCCGAAGCGGCCGGGGATGTGCTGGACGACTGCGCCCAGGCCCATGCCAGCCTGCTGGTCTCGATCCGCGAGGACGCCGAGGCCGAGCGCCTGCTGGACCTGGCCGAAGCCGCCGCCGCACCCAATTTCGCCTCGTTGCGCCAGCGCTACCGGGTGCTGCAGCAGGCCATCCAGACCGCCACCGGGCGCCTGCGCGGCCGCCTGCGCGACCAGCTGGTGCAGGTTTCACCCGAGCTGGCACGGCTGGCCGAGGTCGATGCGGTGATGGAACAGACCCTCACCCCGCGCGAGCACAGCCTGCTGGCCACAGCGCCGGCGGTGCTCGGCGCCCGTTTTGAACGCGTGCACGGCCAGCCCGGCTGGCGCGCGGCCTTCCGCCATGACATGCGCACCCTGCTGCTTGCCGAGCTGCAGCTGCGCTTCCACCCGATCGAAGGGCTGCAAGACGCCCTGCGCTCCCACTGACCGGAACACCATGTCCAGAACTGCTTTCCATGTCGTTGTTTTCCTTGTCGGCCTGCTGGCCGTGTGCTGGATCGGCATTGGCTACGTTTCGGTGCATCCGCTGGGTGCAGCGGTGGCGGCGATCATCGCGGCCTGCTACATCGCTGGCGGCGTGGAGCTGTACCGTTACCGCCAGGCCAGCAACGGCCTGCGCAGCGCGCTGAGTGACCTGTCCAGCGCGAAGGAAAGCCTCGCCCCCTGGCTGGAGCGCGTGCCGGTGGGCCTGCGCAACGCCGTGCGCCTGCGCGTGGAAGGCGAACGCACCGCCCTGCCCGCGCCGGTGCTGACCCCGTACCTGGTTGGCCTGCTGGTACTGCTGGGCATGCTCGGTACCCTGCTGGGCATGATGGACACCCTGCGCGGCACCGGCCTGGCCCTGCAGAGCGCAACCGACATGGCCGCCATCCGCGGTTCGCTGGCGTCGCCAGTACAGGGCCTGGCGGTGGCGTTCGGCACCTCGATCGCCGGTGTTGCCAGTTCGGCCATGCTCGGCCTGCTGGCGGCGCTGCTGCGCCGTGACCGCCTGCAGGCCGTGCAGCAGCTGGACCGTGCCATTGCCGGCGACCTGCACCCCTACTCGCAGGCCTGGCAGCGCGCTGAATCGCTGCGACTGTTGCAGGCACAGTCCGCCGCGCTGCCGGCGCTGGTCGACCGCCTGCAGGCGATGACCAGCACCTTCGAACAGCACAGTGCGGCCGCCAATGAGCGTCTGCTGGCCGGCCAGGCCGAGTTCCTGACCCAGAGCCAGGCGCTGCAGGAACGCCTGGCGGTCTCGCTGCAGCAGTCGCTGCGCGAAGGCGCCGAGGCCAGCGCCGCCGCCATCGGTGGCGCGCTGCAGCCGATGGCCGAAACCACGCTGGCCGGCCTGGCCCACCATGGTGAGGCGCTGCATGCCCGTGTCGAGCAGGCGGTGCAGCAGCAGCTGACTGGCCTGAGCGACGGTTTCGAGCGCAGCCGCGTCGCCACCGAAGCCAGCTGGGCCAAGGTGGTGAACGAGCAGACCCAGGCACAACAGGCGCTGGTGAGTGATCTGCGTCAGCACCTGCAGGCCTTCAGCGATGGCCAGGGCACGCAGGCCGAAGCACTGGTCGTGCGCATCGGCGAGCGCCTGCAGGCCGATGCCAGCGGCAATGCCGAGGCCTGGCGCGCCGCCGCCGAACAGCAGCAGGCATTGAATACCGCGCTGGTCGAACGCCAGCAGCAGGCGTTGCTGGACGCCAGCGAGCATCTGGACGCGCGTGCGCAGGCGCTGCTGCAGGCACTGGAACAGCACCACAGCGCCAGCCAGGCGCTGCTGCAGGACCACGAACTGCAGCGTTCGCAGCAGTGGCAGGCCGCGCAGGCCGCCACCGCCACCGCGCACGCCGAACTGCAGGCCAGCCTGGACAGCCGCGAGCAGCAGCGCCAGGCGCGCTGGGATGCGGTCAGTGCCGAACTGCAGCAGGCCCACGCCGCGCTGCAGGCCCAGCTGCAGGCCGGCGACGAACAGCGCCTGCAGCGCTGGAGCGATGCCCTGCAGCATGTTTCCACCGATCTGGCCGAGCGCCTGCAGGCCAACGGCGAACGCCTGGCCACCCAGCAGCAGCAGGTCTGCGACACGCTGGCGGCAACCGCGCAGCAGATCGGCGAGAACGGTCGCGCCCAGGCCAGCGCCACGCTGGCGGAAGTGTCCACCCTGCTGCAGACCGCCGCCGCTGCGCCGAAGGCCGCCGCCGACGTCATCAACGAGCTGCGCAGCACGCTCTCCGAGAGCCTGGTGCGCGACAACGCGATGCTGGAAGAGCGCGGCCGCCTGCTGGCCACCGTGCAGACCCTGCTGGATGCGATCAACCATGCTTCGCACGAGCAGCGCACCGCGGTGGACGCGCTGGTCGGCGGTTCGGCCGAGCTGCTGGAACGCGTCGGCAACCGCTTCACCGACCATATCGCCGCCGAGACGGGCAAGCTGGATGGCATTGCCGCAGCGCTCAGCGGCAGCGCGGGCGACGTTGGCCAGCTGGCCGGCGCCTTCGGTGAGGCGGTCGCGCAGTTCGGCAGCGCCTCCACCGAGCTGTCCGGCCGCCTGGAACAGATCGGTGGCGCACTGGATGCCTCGCTGGCCCGCAGCGACGAGCAGCTGGCCTACTACGTGGCGCAGGCGCGCGAGGTGGTCGACCTCAGCCTGCTGTCGCAGAAGCAGGTGATGGAAGAACTGCAGCAGCTGGCCACGCGCCGCGGCAAGGCCGGCAGCGCATGAGCGACGAGCTGGAGGTCGATGGCGGTTCGCACGCCCCGATCTGGGCGGCCTTTGGCGACCTGATGTCGGTGCTGCTGGGTGCGTTCGTGCTGATACTGGTCGGTGTGGTCGCCGTGCAGCTGGAGCTGTCGCAGCGGCTGGACCAGGAAGTGAAGCAGCGCCAGGCCGAAGCCAAGCGCCTGCAGACCCTGGAACAGGCGCTGGCCGGCCCGTTGGCGGCCGGTCGCGTGACCCTGGTCGATGGCCGCATCGGCATCAGTGGCAGCGTGTTGTTCGCGCTGAACTCCGACCAGCTGCAGCCGGAAGGCCAGGAGCTGCTGCGCAGCCTGGCCGCACCGCTGGCCGCCTACCTGGGTAGCCGCGAAGAGATCCTGATGGTCAGCGGCTTCACCGATGACGCGCCGGTGCGCGAAGGCAACCGGCGTTTCGCCGACAACTGGGAGCTGTCCGCACAGCGATCGCTGACCGTGACCCGCACCCTGATCGCCGATGGCGTACCGGCCGACGCGGTGTTCGCCGCCGCGTTCGGCAGCGAGCAGCCGGTCAGCTCCAATGCCAGCGAAGACGGCCGCGCGCGCAACCGGCGCGTGGAAATCGCGCCGATTCCCAAGCCCAAGGCCCCGGATGCCAAGTAAGCCGCCCGCACTGGAGGGCCTGCGCGCACTGGTGCGCGACCTCGATGCGGGGTCGCGCTCGCTGCCGCATTACCCGCACGTACCGATGCTGCAGCAGGTGCAGCGCGAATGGTCGGAGCTGCGCAGCGAGCTGCAGGTACGCCGTTCGCTGCGCACCGAAGCCCCGGCCGACGGCGGCCCGTTGAACTCGGCGGTGCTGGTGCAGCGCATGTTGGACACCATGCAGGCCACCAGCCCCGGTTACCTGCGCCACTTCATCGACTACGTGGACACCCTGTCCTGGTTGCAGGCGCTGCAGGATGGCGCCGCCAGCGGCAGTGATACCGCGAAGCCGAAGCGCACGCGCAAGCCGCGCAACGCGGGTTGATCGCGCGTTGATGCCGACCTCGTTCGGCACCCCTGGATACGACAATCCTGTTCCGCGCTCCTGGTAGATGCCAACCTTGGTTGGCGCTCCACCAAACATGCCGCGCATGCCAACCAAGGTTGGCATCTACCAATGCACGCGTCGGTATGCACGCGTGTAGCGGTGTCACCAGACAGTCATCTGTCTAGCGCACCATTTTCACGTTGATCCAAGGCGCCTGCAGCGCCCGCCGGTCGCATCGGTTGTCTCCCCTTTTGAACTCCATGAGCTCCGCGCCCGTGCGGTGGCTCGTGCCTGCCTGAGTGTCCGTAACATGACGAAGACTTTGTTGGCCGCTGCGCTGTCGATCGCGCTCGCTCCCGCGGCCTGGGCGCAGGATGCTGCCCCGACCTCCAGCACCCCCTCCGCCACCAACCTCGATGCGGTCTCTGTGATCGGCAGCGGTGAAGCGCGCCAGGTGCAGCGCATCACCCGCGAGAACCTCGACATCCTGCCGCCGGGCACCAGCCTGCAGAAGACGCTCAACCTGCTGCCGGGCGTCAACGCGCAGTCGGCCGATGCGCTGGGCACCAACGAGCAGTCGATGACCCTCAGCCTGCGCGGCTTCAACTCCACCCGCCTCGGTTACACGCTCGACGGCGTGCCGCTGGGCGATGGCGCGTACAACAACTACAACGGCCTGACCATCAACCGTGCGCTGATCAGCGAGAACATGGCCGGCGCCGAACTAGCGGTGGGCATCGGCAGCCTCGGCACGCCGTCCACCAGCAACCTCGGCGGCACCATTTCCTATACCTCCGACCGCCCGGCGCAGGAACTCGGCGGCCGCGTGGTGCAGACCTTCGGCAGCGATGCCAACCGCCGCACCTTCGTGCGCGTGGACAGCGGCGAGTACAACGGCTTCTCCGGCTACGTTGCCGGCATGAATGCCGTCTCCGATCTGTGGAACGACCAGACCGCCTACAACAGATCCACCACCAAGCAGTTCAACGCCAAGGGCGTGTGGAACTTTGGCCGCGGCCAGATCACCGGTTTCGTCGATACCTCGCGCACCACCCAGGCGGACTACTTCTATCTGTCCAAGGACGAGATGTCGCGTGGCCTCGGTTGGGACTGGGGCGGCTACGCACCGGACTGGAACAAGGCGGTGGCCAAGGCCTACTGCAACACCGCCAGCTTCAATGCGAAGAAGTGCGACAACAGCGGCCCGGACAAGGATGCCGACGGTGCCTTCACCGCCGGCCAGATCCTGCGCGATGACAACCTGTACTACCTGGCCGGCGACTTCTTCCTGGCCGATGGCTTCAGCCTGCGGGCGCTGGCCTACCACCACGATGACCGTGGCGAAGGCCACAACTGGAACAGCGGCGCGTGGTCCAACAAGGGCACCGCGCAGGAGATTCCGATCATCTTCCGCAACACCATCTACACCATCGACCGCGATGGCGGCACGCTGTCGTTCGACTGGGAGCTGGGCGCGCACCGCATCGAAGGCGGCGTCTGGTACGAGCGCAATACCAGCAGCGCCGAGCGCTACCAGACCGCCGTGGACGGCCCGCGTGACCTGAGCGGCATGAACACCCTGCCCTCCGATGTCGGCGTGTTCGCCCAGCGCACGCGCTGGAAGACCCACCAGTTCTTCCTGAAGGACACCTGGCGCCTGCTTGATGATCGCCTGACCCTGGAGTTCGGCGCCAAGAGCCCGCACGCCACCTCCGATGCACAGGCACTGCCGGGCGACGCGAAAACGCCAATCTCGCCGACCTCCAACAACCAGTTCGCCACCGGTTCGTTGAAGGCCAGCAAGAATTTCCTGCCCAGCATCGGCGCCAACTTCCGCCTGGCCGAGCACCACGAACTCTTCGCCAGCTATGCCGAGAACATCGCCATGTTCCAGGGCGGCTTCAAGCTGGGCCCACAGGCGGTCAGCCAGGCCACCTGGAACGCACAGGGCGATCTGAAGCCGGAGGAATCGCGCTCGCTGGAGGCCGGCTACCGCTTCGTCGCCGATACCCTGCAGGCGTCGATTGCGGCCTACAGCGTGCGCTTCGACAACCGCCTGCTGCAGTACAACCCCTGCGATTCGCGGCAGCCGGTCGGCCCGACCTGCGGCAACCGCTTCTACAACGTCGGCGGCGTCGACAGCCGCGGTGCCGAGCTGACCGTACTGTGGACCCCGAACGAGCACTTCAGCTGGTACACCTCGGCCTCGCTGAACCGTTCGACCTACGCCTCCAACTACGTGCAGGCCGGTGTCGAGCAGCAGATCAAGGGCAAGATCCAGACCGATACGCCCAAGCAGCTGCTGGCCACCGAGATCACCTGGCGCGACAACGGCTGGTTCGCCAGCCTGCGTGGCAAGTACACCGGCGAGCGCTTCTACACCTACACCAACGACCAGGGCTTCGGCGGCTTCACCGTATTCGACCTGGCCGGTGGCTATGACTTCGGCCAGGTCGGCTTCGCCAAGGGCATGCGCCTGTCGTTCAACGTGACCAACCTGACCAACAAGCGCTACGCCAGCAACCTGGATTCGAGCGTGTTCGCACCCAGTGACCCGGCCGGCAAGCTGTATGTGTTCCATGCCTCGGCACCGCGCCAGGTGTTCGGTACGATCGACCTTCGCTTCTGATTGACCGACCGGAGTCCACTGATGCTCACGACCGCCCTGCTGCTGGCCACCCTCTCTGCCAGCGGATACTCCGCTCCGCATGAGGCGACGGGCGCACCGCCGCGCACCCTGCAGTTGGGCGGTCGCACCTATATGGACAAAGGCCTGGTCGCCGCCGGGCGGCTGCCGGCGGGCACGGTGGACTTCCTCGGCGACACGCTGGGCTCGTTCTCGTCGCTGGCGGTGCAGCCCGGCACCTGGAAGCGCACCACCAAGGGCTACGAAGGCGTGCTCTGGACCCTGCCCGACCGCGGCCGCAACGATCCCGAGGCCGGCCTGTTCTACGACTACGCTGGACGCGTGGAGCGCATGCAGCTGCGCATCGACGTTACCCGTGGAAAGCCCGGTGCGCTCGGTACGCTGACGATGGTGCCGGACAAGGGTGTGGTGCTGAAGGACTTCAACGGGCAGCCGTTCACCGGTGCCGACCCGGGTGAGCACACGATCACCCAGCGCGGGGTGGTGCTGCCCTCGCCGGCCAGCGGCGCAGGCGCGGGCAAGGTCTCGCTGGATGCAGAGTCGCTGCAGTTCACCGCTGATGGCCATTTCTATATCGGCGACGAGTACACCGCCAACGTCTACTACTTCGATGCGCAGGGTCAGCTGCAGGGTGTGATCGTGGCGCCGCCCGCGATCCGGCCGCAGCGCGAGGGCAAGCCAGCGTTCGGTTCACTGGCGCCACCGCAGACCGGCCGCCGCAACAACCAGGGCGTGGAAGGCATGAGCCTGTCGCCCGACGGCAGCCGCCTGTTTGTCGCCCTGCAAAGCGCGACGCTGCAGGACAGCGCGCAGGGCAATGCGGCCGGACGCATCAACACCCGCGTGCTGGTCTACGACGTGACGGCCTCGCCGACGCCACAGCAGCCGATCGGCCATTACGTGATGGCCCTGCCCGCCTACGCGCACGACGGCAAGGGAAAGCTGGACCGCACCGCCGCGCAGAGCGAACTGCGCGCAGTGGATGCCCACCGCTTCCTGCTGCTGGCCCGCGACGGCAACGGTCTGGGCAAGGATGGCGAAGACCCGATCGTCTACAAGTCGGTGCTGCTGGTGGATCTGGCCGATGCCAGCAACCTGGCGGGAAGCAACTATGAGTCCGGTACCGCCTCGGTGCTGGCCGACCCGGCGGACACCGTCTTGAAGGACGGTATCGTGCCCGCACGCAGCGACGAACTGCTGAACCTGCTGGACCGCCCGCAGTTGGCCCGTGCCGGGCTGGATCTGGACACCAAGCGCGGCTCGCATGCCGGACTGCTCTCGGAAAAGTGGGAAGCCATGGACGTGCTGCCAGCGCTGGACCCGCAGCATCCGAACGACGTGCTGTTGCTGATCGGCAACGACAACGACTTCATCGCCCGCCACTGCCGCATGCAGGGCCAGGCCTGTGACAGTCCGTACGACAACGACAACCGCGTGCTGGTCTACCGACTGACGCTACCTTGACTGCAACGGGTACTGCCGCAACCGTCTCGCTCGAAAGCCTGGTAGTGCCGGCCGCTGGCCGGCATCACGACCAGGCCGACCACACATGTGGATACTCGCCAATCTGCCCGGCAAGACCAGCGCGGACTGGATTCTCCAGGATGTACAGGGCCTGCCGCGCCAGCGACTCCTCAGCCCTCAACGCAACGGGTAGTGCCGGCCGCTGGCCAGCATCACGCCCAGACCGACCACGCATGTGGGTACTCACCAATCTGCCCAGCAAGACCAGCGCGCACCGGATTCCCGAGGATGTACAGGGCTTGCCGCGCCAGCGACTCCTCAACCCTCAACGCAACGGGTAGTGCCGGCCGCTGGCCGGCATCACGCCCAGACCGACCACGCATGCGGGTACTCGCCAATCTGCCCGGCAAGACCAGCGCGCACCGGATTCCCCAGGATGTACAGGGCTTGCCGCGCCAGCGACTCCTCAGCCCTCAACGCAACGGGTAGTGCCGGTCGCTGGCCGGCATCACGCCCAGACCGACCACGCATGCGGGTACTCGCCAATCTGCCCAGCAAGACCAGCGCGCACCGGATTCCCGAGGATGTACAGGGCTTGCCGCGCGAGCGACTCCTCCGCCCTCAACGCAACGGGTAGTGCCGGCCGCTGGCCGGCATTACGCCCAGACCGACCACGCATGCGGGTACTCGCCAATCTGCCCAGCAAGACCAGCGCGCACCGGATTCCCGAGGATGTACAGGGCTTGCCGCGCGAGCGACTCCTCCGCCCTCATGGCATGATCGAAGTAGCCAGACTGCCAGATCGTACTTCGACGACCCTGTAGGCGATTCAGGGCAAGCGCGCTCGACGACTTCATTCGGCGTGCAATGTCTGGAAGGTGAGCTGCACGTAGCTCGAACATCCAGTGGAGGTGATCCGGCATGACGACCCATGCGAGTGACTGCACCAGCCCCCGCCGCTCGATGTAATGAAACTGGTCGATTACACATGCCACTGCAGCTTCGCTTTCAAAGAGCCGGCGGCGCAGATGTGTAGTCGTTGTCAGAACGTAGACCTGACCGACAATGGAACGCCGGCCCAGGCGGAGGCGATGGCTGCTCATGCCCCATGGTGGAGCGATCGTTGCGCGTTGAACGTCAGGCCATGCCTCGAGGGGTGTTCGGAGTTGTCTGAAGTTGAATGAGGTTGCCGGCCAGCGGCCGGCACTACCAGGGAAATTGGATTGCCGGCCAGCGGCCGGCACTACCAGGGAAATTGGATTGCCGGCCAGCGGCCGGCACTACCGGGGCCATGGGTTGCCGGCCGGTATCGACAGGACTCAGCCGCGCAGGGTGGCGCCGCCGTCCACGTACAGGTCACTCATCGCCACGTGCCCAGCCTGCTCGGAGAGCAGGAACATCACCGAATGGGCGATGTCTTCCGGGGTGGCCAGCTTGCGCAGCGGGATGCCGGCCTTGTACGTCTCCAGGTTGCCGGCGATCACCCGCTCTGCGCCATGCTCGTCCTGCCACATGCCGGTCTGCATCGGGGTCAGCGTTGAACCCGGGGCGACGATGTTGCAGCGGATGCCCAGCGGCGCCAGCTCCAGCCCGAGGCAGCGGGTGAACATCGTGGCGGCGGCCTTGGACGCGGCATAGGCGGCCATGCCGTGCCGCGGTACCCCGGCCGCATTCGAACTGACGGTGACGATCGCACCCTGGCCTCGCGGTGACATCACTCGCGCCAGCGCACGCCCGACATGGAACACGCCATCGGCATTGACTGCGAATACCCGGCGCCAATCGGCATCGGTAGTCCCGATCACCTCGCCCACGTGCAGGACCCCGGCCACGCTTGCGGCGAGACCGATCGGCCCAATGCTGGCTTCTACACGATCCACCAGTGCGTCCACCGCTACGCTGTCGGTCACATCGAGCGCAAATGCCTGCACACGTGCATCCACTACCACGGGCGCCTCGCGGTCGGTCGCCACCACCGTGCAGCCGGCCTCGGCCAACAGCCGTACCAGTGCCTCGCCGATGCCGCCGGCGGCGCCGGTCACCAGTGCCACGCGACCTTCAAAGCCGGTCAACTGCATGTTGCGATCTCCTGTTGCTCATCCCAGTGGCGCAGGCGCGCCGACAGCCACGGCGCCAGCTGCGCCACCGCATCGCGCCCGGTCAGCTCAGCATGCAGGAACGGCAGTTCCAGCGCCTGCACCTTGCGTGCGTGCGCGCGCCACAGCGCCGACTGCAACTGTGGCCGTGCCTGATGATCCCGGCCAGCGCGGACGTGCACCAGCGTGCCGTCGAACGGACGGTGGATGTGTTCGCGGATCAGCCGGTTGGTGCCAGTCACTGCGCGCACCACGCCATCGAGTACCACGTCCGGCAGGCTGCCGAGCGCACTACCACCACGACGAAGGAAGGCGAGAATGCGTTCGCGGCTGTCCAGCTCCGGATGCGCGTCGGGGTCATGGCCGGCGATCGCCAGCAGTGCGCGCAATGCGGCGATGGCATCGGGTTCCGGTTCGGCCCGCCAGCATTCGCTGGGGTAGGCGTCCAGCAGCACCAGTTCGCCGACTTCGCGCCCGACTTCATGCAGGCGCACGGCCATCGCCTGGGCGAGGATGCCGCCCACCGACCAGCCCAGCAGATGCACCGGTCCTTTCGATTGCAGCGCAACCACCCGCTGCACATAGTCATTGGCCATGGCTTCGATGCTGGACGGCAACGGCTGCTTCGGATCCAGCGCGGGCGACTGCAGGCCGTACACCGGGCGTGCCGGCTGCAGGGCGCGCGCCAGGCTGCGGTAGTTCCAGGCGATGCCACCGGCCGGGTGCAGCACGAACAGCGGAGTGGACCCATCAGCATCAGTCGCAGCCAACGAGATCACCGGGCCCAATGCGTGATCGGCCAGCGCCGGCGGCTCGGCAATGCGCGTCGCCAATGCGGCCACGGTCGGCTGCGCGAACAAAACGCCCAGGCCAAGATCGCAGCGCCAGCGCTGCTCGATCGCGAGCAGCAGGTGCACCGCGGACAGCGAGTCGCCGCCGAGGCTGAAGAAGTCCGCATCCACCGCCACGGGCGCATCGTGGCCCAGCGCCTGGGCGAACAGCACGGCCAGCTCCTGTTCCAGCGGCGTGCGCGGCGCCAGTCCGGCAATCTCGTTCTGCGGCGGCTTCGGCAAGGCATTGCGGTCGAGCTTGCCGTTCGCGGTCACCGGCCAGCGATCCACACCGACGAACGCCGAGGGCACCATGTAGTCCGGCACGCGCGTGGCCAGGTGGCTGCGCAGCATCACGGCATCGGCAAGCGCCGCGGGCACATAGGCCACCAGCCGCGCATCGCCCAGCGTGTCCTGGCGCAGCAGCACTTCCACGCGTTCCATGCGCGGCAGCTCGCGCAGTGCCGCCTCGATCTCGCCGAGCTCGATGCGCAGGCCGCGCAGCTTCACCTGATGGTCGCTGCGACCGAGATACTCGACCGCACCATCGCGGCGCCAACGGGCCACGTCACCGGTGCGGTAGATCCGCTCGCCCGGCAGGAAGGGATCGGCCAGGAAGCGTTCGGCAGTCAGATCATCGCGGCCGAGGTAGCCGCGTGCCAGCTGCACGCCGCCCAGGTACAGGTCGCCGGCCACACCGACCGGCACCGGCTGCATCCGGGCGTCCAGCACATACAAGCGGGTATTCCACACCGGGAACCCGATCGGCACTGGCCGCGAATGGTCCTGGGCCGAAGCCGGCCAGTAGCTGACGTCCACCGCGGCTTCGGTCGGGCCGTACAGGTTGTGCAGTTCGGCGTGCACGCGCGCATGGAAGCGGTCGCGCAGTGAAGCGTCCAGCGCCTCGCCACTGGTGAACACACGGCGCAGCTGCAGGCCTTCGGAGGCCGGCGCGGCGAGAAAGGCATCCAGCATCGAGGGCACGAAGTGCGCCGTGGTGATGCCATGACCGCGGATCAGCCGCGCCAGCTCGGTCGGATCACGATGCGCATCCGGCGCGGCGATCACCAGCGTAGACCCGCACAGCAGCGGCAGGAAGAATTCCCAGACCGAGACATCGAAGGTCGCCGGGGTCTTCTGCAGCACGCGGTCATCTGCGCGCACACCGTAGTGCTCGCGCATCCACAACAGGCGATTGACGATGGCACGGTGCTCGATGACCACGCCCTTCGGCTCGCCGGTCGAACCGGAGGTATAGATCACATAGGCTGCATCGCTGGGCGCCGGATCGGCCCACGGAGCCGCGAAACTCAACGCCGTCCACTGCTCGGGTGCGAGCACCGGCACACCGGCCATGCGCTCCGACACGTCCTTCGCTGCCAGCACGCAGGCCGGTTGCGCCGAGGCCAGGATGCGGGCAAGGCGTTCGTCAGGATGGGCAAGGTCCAGCGGAAGGTAGGCGGCTCCGGCACGCAGCACCGCCAGCAGCGCGATCACCAGCTCCAGCGAGCGCGGCAATGCCACCGCCACCACGCTGCCCGGGCCGACATCCATTGCCCGCAGCTGTGCCGCCAGCGCGAAACTGCGCGCTTCCAGCGTTGCGTAATCCAGCGTAGTGTCGCCGAACACCAGCGCCGGCGCGTGCGGATCCCGATCCATGCCCTGCTGCAGCAGCTCGACCAGGGTCGTCTCCGGCAGCGCGTGCGCGGTGGCATTGAATTCCTGCAGCACCTGCTGCGCCTCCTCGGGCGTCGCCAGGGGCACGGCTGCGATATCGTCAGCCTGCAGCGCCGCCGACACGAAATGCAACAGCCGCGCCGCGTGCGCCTCGACATCCTCGCGACTGTACAGCGCGGGATTGGCCTCGATCTCCAGATCCAGCAGCGCCTGGCCATCGCCACGGAAACCCAGCGTCAGGTCATCCACCGGCCCGGTGCACAGCACCTGCAGCGCCGCTTGCACGCCGGGCAGGGCCAGCGGCTTGTAGAACGGCTGCACATTCACCAGCGGACCATGCAGCCGCTGCTGCGTGCCGACCAGACCGAGATCACGACGCAGCTGCTCTCCGCGGTAGCGGCCGTGCTTGCGACCCTGGCTGAGCTGCCGGCCCAGCCCACGGGTAAAGGCCTCGACGCTGCCCTCGCCAGCCGCCACGCGCAGCAGCAACACATTCATCACCATCGCCGGCACCCGCGCCGACGCATTGCCGAGCCGCCCCATGTAAGGCACGCCCAGCACCACTTCATCGGCAGCGCTCATCCGTCGCAGATACTCGGCGGCGAGCGCGGCCAGTACATCCGGCCACGGCTGCAACCAGCGCACCGAGGCCTGCAGCAGCTGCTCCCGGAACCCCGCATCCAGCGGCTGCACCCAGCGCAGCGCATCGTCGCTGGCCGCCACGGTACCCGCCAGGCCTACGCCTGCCGGTGCGCCCTGCATGTACTCGCGCCACCAGTGGCCGGCCTGCGTACGGCGCGGATCGGCACGGTAGGCGGCATCATCCGCGAGCACACCGGACAGTCCTGGCAATGGCTCACTCATGCGGCCGGCATGCAACGCGCACACCCGATCAGCGAAGAGCGCCATGCCATACCCGTCGGCCGCCAGATGATGCACGCGCAGGTACCAGACCCAGCGCTGTCCGCCCAGATCGAACAACACCTGCTGGCTGATCCGGTCGCGGGTCGGATCGACCGCGCTGAGGCGGTCGGCCTGCATCAGGCTGCGGGCCGCAGCGGCGGGATCCGCCTCGGCAGAAACATCACGCACCGAAAGCCGCGGCACATGCGCCGGGTCATGCCACTGCAGAGGCTGGCCGTCGGCCCCCTCGGCAAAGCGCAGTGCCAAGGCCTGGGCCTCATCCGCAGCCTGGTCCGCCGCGGCGACGAACGCGGCCACATCCAGCGGACCGTCGATCCACACCGCATGTGCGGTATTGAACGACGGATTGTCCGGTGCCAGCCGCTGTGCGAACCACAGTCCGGCCTGGGCCTCGGTCAGTGCCACCGGCGTGGCCAGCGCGGCGGCGTTCATGCGTTCTGCGCGGCCTGCAGCGTCTGCACCACACCCCACCACTGGCGCAGCGTGGTGTGCTCGGCCAGCTGCGAGAACTCCAGCGGCAACCCAGTGTTGCCCCAGGCCAGGACCAGGCCGAGCATGCGCATCGAGTCCAGATCCAGGTCGATCAGGTTGTCGTCGTCACCGATCTCGGCCGGGGTGCACTCCAGCACCCGCGCCACATCGGCACGCATCCGCTCCAGATCCAGCACATCAGCCGTGGCAACCATCACAGCACCTCCAGCAGCTGATCGGTGGTCATCGGCACCCCGCTGGTGCGCGCAATCCAATGCAGCGCCTGATCGTGGTCGGCACGCGAGAAGTCCGCCACCGCATCGGCGGCGATGAAGGCCTCGATATCACGCTGGAACGCCTCCACCACGGTCGCGGTGCAGCCGATATGGGCGTACACGCCGGTCACCAGCAGCTGGTCGCGCCCACGTACCCGCATCAGCGTCTCCAGGTTGCTGCGCTGGAACGCGCTGTAGCGGTGCTTCACCAGCACGTGCTCACCCGGCTGCGGTGCCAGCGCCTCGATGATCGGTTCATGGTCGGCGCTGCGGCGCATGCCTGGCCCCCACAGGTCGGCCTGCAGGCCACGGTCACGGCGATCCTGGTCGCCATGCTGGGCGGTGTAGAACACCGGAATGCCGTGTGCGCGGCAATGCGCCAGCAGGCGCACGATATTGTCCACGGCCGGCCGCAGCGGCGTGCTGCCGGCATCGAATGCGGCCAGGAAGTAGCGCTGCATGTCGTGCACCAGCAACGCAATTCGATCGCGCTGCGGGCGCCACGGGCCACGGGCCTGCGGCGTTTCGGCGGCGGTCGGCAAGGGGTAATCGGTAATACGGGGCAGCGCCATCAGCGCGTTCCTCCTGTCTGTTGCAGATGACGCGCGCGCAGCTGCGCGCGCAGTTCGCGGCGGCTGATCTTGCCGACCGCGGTGGTATCGAAACTGTCGACGAACACGACCTGGTCCGGCACTTTGAAGGCGGCCAGGCCGCGCGTACGTATCCAGGCTTTCAGTGCCGGCGCCTTGATCGGCTCACCGTGCTGGATCACGAACGCGCAGCTGCGCTCACCGAGATACTCGTCGGGAATGGAGACCACGGCGGCGTCGAACACGCCCGGGTGGGCCAACAGATGGTCTTCGATCTCCTCGGCGGAAATCTTCTCACCGGCCCGGTTGATGTGGTCGCCCGCGCGGCCCTGCACCACCAGGTAGCCACCGGGCAGCTGCTGTACGCGGTCGCCGGTGCGGTAAAAGCCGTCGTCGGTGAACGAACGTGCATTGGCCACCGCATCGTTGTGGTAGCCACGGATGGTGTACGGGCCACGGGTGAGCAGATGCCCCACTTCGCCTTCGGCCACCGGCTGATCATGGTCGTCGACCACCCGCACTTCGTCATCCGGACTGATCGGCCGGCCCTGGCAGGCCACGATCAGTTCCTCCGGATCATCCAGGCGCGTGTAGTTGACCAGGCCCTCGGCCATGCCGAACACCTGCTGCAAGGTGCAGCCCAGGCCGTCGATCACGCGCCGTGCGGCTTCCGGCACCAGTTTGGCGCCGCCTACCTGCAGTACCTGCAGGCTGGACAGGTCATGCTTGCTGGTGGCGGCCGCCTGCGCCCACAGCAGCGCCAGCGGCGGCACCAGGCCACAGCAGGTCACTTTTTCGCGGGCGATCAGCGGGAACGCCGCATCCGGACCCGGGCCAGGGCTGAGCACCACGCGCGCACCGGCATACAGCGCGCCGAAGAAGCCGGGCGAACTCATCGGAAAATTGTGCGCGGCCGGCAGCGCGACCAGGTAGACGCTGTCGCGGTCGATGCCGCAGAGGTCATTGCTGGCACGGAACGAATAGATGTAGTCGTCGTGGGTGCGCGGAATCAGCTTGGACAGCCCGGTGCTGCCTCCGGAAATCTGCAGGAACGCCACCGACTGCGGGTCCGGGTCGGCCGGCAGCTGGCTGCGGTCTCCCTGCAGCGCCTCCAGCGCGGTGAACTCCGCCGCATCGCCGTCGATCACCACATGGCGCACGACCGGCACTTCGGCCTGCAGCGCCCGCGCCAGCCCGCGATGATCAAAGCCATCGTGCAGGTCGGTCGTGATGTAGGCACTGGCCTCCGCCTTGTTGGCGAAGTGCACCAGCTCGGTGATGCGGTGCGCAGGCAGCGCGTAGACCGGCACCAGGCCGGCGCGGAACAGCCCGCATACGGTGGCGATGAACCCGGCGGTGTTGCCCAGCTGCACCAGCACGCGTTCGCCCGGTTGCAGGCCGAGTGCCAACAGTCCGGCACCGATGCGACCGGCTTCGTGCCACAGCTGCGCATAGCTCAGGCGGACGTCACCAGCGACCACCGCGATGTCATCCGCGTAGCGTTCCGCACGCTCACGCAGGAACGCCGGGAAGGTCTCACCGCGCCAGTGGCCCGCCTCGCGATAGCGCGCAATCAGTGCATCGGGCCATACCTGCTGCAGTGGCAGGCGGTAAGAAACAGTAGGCGTGTTCATGCGGCAGGCTCGATGGCAGGCGCGGATTCATGGACACCCAGCGCGTTCAACAGGGCAGCGAACTTCGCTGCGGTCTCGGCCACCTCGGCCTCGGGCTGCGACTCGGCGACGATGCCGGCGCCGGCGTACAGGCGCAGCTGCGTACCCTGCAGGCGTGCGCAGCGGATCGCCACGTACCAGTCGCCATCCCCTTGCGCATCCAGCCAGCCGACTGCGCCGGCATAGAAGCCACGCGGCACCGGCTCCAGCTCTCGGATGCGCTGCAGTGCCGCCAGCCGCGGCGTACCGCAGACCGCCGGCGTGGGATGCAACTGCGCCAGCAGCTCGGCCGCCGATGTCTGCGGATCCTTCAGGGTGGCATGGATGCGGGTGCCCAGATGCCACATGCTGGCGGTGGCATGCAGCGCTGGACGCGGCTGTGCATCGACGTGGCTGCAATACGGTGCCAGGCCCTCGACGATGGCCTCGACCACATGGCGGTGCTCGTCATGGTCCTTGGTTGAAGCCAGCAATGCCTGCGCGGCACGCTCGTCCTCGGCGGCATCGGCGCTGCGCCGCGCGGACCCGGCCAGCGGATGCGACAGCAGCTCCGCACCGCGCTTGCGCAGCAGCAGTTCCGGCGTTGCGCCGACCAGCCAGGCCGGTGCCTGCCCCAGCTCGACCGGCAGCGGCACCGCATAGGTCGCCACCGAGGGATCCGCGCCCAGGCGTGCCAGCAGCACGTCCGGAGACAACGCCTCGCGGGTGCGTGCCAACAGGCTGCGCGCCAGCACCACCTTGTGCAGGTCCTGGTCGGGCGCGCGCAGCGCCTTCACTGCCGCGGCAACCGCAGCGGCATAGTCCTGCGCTGCGGGCTCCGCCTGCAGCCCGCCCTGCAGCGCCGGTGCCGCCTGCGGCTGCAGCGGCAGGGCCGGCAACAGGCGCTCGGGCTGGTACAGCGCATCGTCGGCACGCGGCTCGAACGGCACTGCACCGACCAGCAGCCCCGGGCCGCCACGCTGCTGGGCAAAGAACGCCGCAACCCGCTCAGCCAGGGTTGCCAGCGCGCCATTCGGCAGCGCGGCCCGGCAACCACGTGCGTGCACGTGCTGGCCGGCATGCTGCAGCAGGAACAGCGACGCGTCGTCAGTGTTTTCCAGCGGCGCCGGCGCAGCCTCCGGCCACGCGCCCTGCATCAGGGAATCGTTCATGGGGTCTCCTTCATCCGATGCGCAGCCGCCAGCGCGCACAGCAACAGCAGCAGCGCGCCGACCAGCAGGTATGGCAGGCTGGGCCCGCCGCGATACAACAGCGTGCCCAGCATCGGCCCGGCCACCATGCCCAGGCCCTGCGCAGCCGCGACGGTGCCAGCGGCGGCACCCTGCTCGTGCGCTTCCACCGCGTCGGCGGCCAGCGCCTGGAACGAGGGGAACACGAAGCCCATGCCGAACGCGGCCAGCGCGTACGCCGCCGGCAACTGCCAGGCCTGCTGCACGCCCGCCACCGAGGCAAAGCCGATGCCGGAAATCAAGGCGCCGAGGATGATCCAGCGGTGAGGATGCACGTCCAGCTTCATTACCAGCGCCTGCGCCAGGATCAGGCCGACACCGACCGCGGTCAGCGCGATGCCGGCCATGCGTGCACCGGCGGCCGCATCCAGGCCAAGGCGATCAATCGCGAAAAAGCCCACCGTCACCTGCGCGATGGTCACCGAGACCATTGCGATGAACGCCGCGAGCTGCGGCAGGCGCAAGCGCGGGTCGAGACGGCTCATCGGCGCGCGGCGCTGCGCGGAAGCCCCCACCACCGGCGGCGTCGCTGGCAGCCGCCAAGCCAGCAATGCCAGTGCCAGCAACGGCAGCAACGCGGCCACATACAGCGCCAGCGAAAGATTGGTATAGGCCAGCCAGCCGGCAGCGGCCGGACCCAGCACCATGCCCAGCGCGTTGGCACTGCCCAGACGGGCGAGGAAGCGGGCGCGCTGCCCGGTCGGCGCCTTGTCGGCAATCAGCGCGGCAGCGGTAGGCGGCACCGCCGCATAGAACAGGCCGATCAGGCCACGCGCACCGACCAGCACCAGCACCGATACCAGTACCGGCGGCACCGCCTGCAGGGCGACGTCGATGAACACCGCCAGCGCGATGTAGACCACGGTGTACGCGCTCATCGCCAGCATCAGCACGCGCTTGCGGCCGATGCGGTCGCTGAGCTGACCCCATGGACGGGCCGCCAGCATCCACAGCACGCCCGCAGCGGTCACCGACAGTCCGGCGTGCCACTCGGACAGACCGAGCATGCGGACCACCGGGCCGATCACGGCGACGAAGGACATCATCGCCATGGTGCCGATCAGGGCGACCAACACCAGCGCCGGCAAGCCGGGAACGACGGGACGTGCATGCATGGAACACCAGCCGTAACGGGGAGGGATCGCCGGGCGCACCTGCGCCCTGCCTGGCACCAGCCCTGTTCAGGACCGGACGCCAGCCTCAAATGATAACGGCTCGTATTTGCATTTGATACCCATTCTCTTGAACGGGCACGCAACAGCGACTTCAGCGCACGGCGCGCAGGCCCAGCAGGCCACGACGCTTGAACCACCATTCCAGCGGCAGCGTCACCAGCGGCGGGATGGCCGCAAGCAGCGCCAGGGCACTGGCCCACCACGGCCAACGCAGGCGTACCGCCGCGAACAGGGTGACCGCCACGTAGACCAGGAAGGCCACGCCGTGCAGGGGCCCGAACAGCTTCACCAGCGCCACGTTCGCCATGGGGCCGTACTTCATCCACATGCCGATGAGCAGGCCGGCCCAGGTCACGGCCTCGATGAAAGCGACCGCCGCGAACAGGCGTCCGGTCGGGTGCATGGGGGAACGTTGGGTCACGCGGGGCTCCGGCATCGGGATATCAAATGCGAATGATACGCAGATGCGCGCACTCTGTAGAGTCGAGCCATGCTCGACTGCCGTTGATTCGGCATATCGCACAGAAGCAGTCGAGCATGGCTCGACTCTACAGTCGGTGCGCGGATACCACCGGCAGAACCTGCTCGCCGATCTCGCGCAGCACTTCATCCATCGGCCGCCCGTTGTCGACCAGATTGAACATCACATGTGCCACGCCCTGCGCATGTACGCGCAGCAGGTAGTCACGCAGGCCATCGCGGCCCACCTTCAGGCCCAGCGGCAGCGGCTCGGCCGGCGCCTGCGGATCGGCCTGCAGGTCCAGCAGCATCGACTGCACGAACGGCTTGCCTGGCCCACCGCGCTGCACCAGCGCCTGCTGCCACAGGCCGATCCGTCCCTCCTGCGCAGCTTCCTCGCGGTGATAGGTGGCCCAGCCCTCGGCTTCGCGCGCGATCCACTGCAGGCTCTGCCGTGCCGTGCCCACCACCAGCATCGGGATGCGCGTGGCCGGCACGGGCAGCACATCGAAGCCGCCGGTCGCCTCCAGCACGGTCGCCCGTTCGTTCGTATCGGGGGACAGCGCCGCGCGCAGCAACGACCAACGCTCACGGAAGGTCGCCGCCCTGCCCTCCAGGTCCTCGCCGAACGCGGCGAACTCCTCTGGGCGGTCACCCGAACCCAGGCCCAGCACGAAGCGCCCATCACTGATCCGGTCCAGGCTCAGTGCCGACTTCGCCACCTGCAACGGCTGGCGCAACGGCAGCACGATCGCTGCGCTGCCGACCACGATGCGCCCGGTCGCGGCCGCCAGCATGCCCAGCCACAGGAACGGATCGTCCAGTGCACTCGCTGTCGCGTCTGGTCCCTGTGGGACCATCAGCGGCACGTCGCGCGTCCACAACGCGGCGAAGCCAAGATCGTCGGCCAGCCGTGCGATGCGCCGCGCCTCGCGCGGATCGGCCAGCCCGTGCGCCGCAACGGGCGTCATCAGGCCCAGGCTCAGTCCCTGTTGCGGAAACAACGATGCGTAGGCGGGATTGAATTCACTCATGCCACCAGCTTAGCGTGCAGGTACCCGGCGACGATGACACGCCACACACCACAGGAAGAACGCTGCATGCCGAAGATCCGCCCCGCTCATGTCGATGACCTGCCTGCGATCAGTGCGGTGTGCCTGGCCGCGTTCAACGAGGCAGTGGCACCGTCGCTCGGCGCGGCCGGCATCGCCACCTTCGGCAGTGTCGCTGCAGCCGATGCGTTCGCTGCGCGCCTGCAGGGTGACAACCACATCCTGGTGGCCGAGCAGGATGCGCGCGTGGTCGGCGTGGTCGAGCTGAAGGAGGGCCGGCACCTGGCGATGCTGTTCGTCGATCCCGCCTGCCAGGGCCAGGGCATCGGCCATGCGTTGTTCGAGGCGGTGCTGCCGCAGGTGCGCGAACCGATGCTGACCGTGCGTGCCTCGCTCAATGCGGTGCCGACCTACCTGCGCTATGGCTTCGTGCTGGATGGCGAAGTCGGCGAGTTCAACGGGTTGGTGTACCAGCAGATGGTGCGGGCGGCGCCGCCTTCGGCAGGGGCAGCCCCTGGTCCGCATTGACCTCCGGCCCACATTCCCTGCAGCGTGTCCGATATAAGCAAACTGAATCAGCACCTGCGCCGGCCGTTCCTACAATGGCCTGTCACCCCGCCCTTCGAGATGCTGCCGATGCGCGTCGCGCTTTCCGTGTTGCTGCTGGCTTCGGCGCTGAGCGCCTGCACCCCGGCCCCGGTTTCCACCGCCAGTTCCGCCGAGGCGCCCGCGCCGGCCAGCTCCATCGCCTGGCGCCAGGGTGACGTCGACGATGCCTTCGCCGAGGCCGCCGACAGCGGCAAGCCGGTGCTCCTGTACTGGGGCGCGGTCTGGTGCCCGCCGTGCAACCAGCTCAAGGCCGGCCTGTTCAAGGATCCGGCCTTCATCGCGCTGACCAGCAAGTTCGTGCCGGTCTACCTGGATGGCGACGAGGAAGGTGCGCAGGCCTGGGGCGAACGCTTCGGCGTGCGCGGCTATCCGACCCTGATCGTGCTGGACCCGCAGCGCAACGAAATCACCCGCGTCGCCGGTGGCAACGACGCCGCCGAACTGACCCGGGCCCTGTCCGTGGCCGCAGGCCGCCGCAGTGCTGTTGCTGCCACCCTGGCCACCGCGTTGGCAACGCCAGACCGACTGGCCGCCGAGGACTGGCAGGTGCTTGGCGACTACGGCTGGGAGGTCGACGCCAACCGCCTGGCCGGCGAGCGCAACAGCCAGGACGTGCTGCGCCAGCTGTCCAAGGCCGCACCCGACGCCGCCCTGCAGCGCCGTTTCGCGCTGCTGGCCCTGGCTACAGCCGAAAAGCCCGATGCCTCGCCCACCGAAGTGCGCGAGCTGCTGCAGGCCGTGCTGGCGCAACCTGCAGAGGTGCGTCGCAACCGCGAGCTGCTGGGCTATGCCGGCGCCAAGCTCGTAAAGCGGGCCAGCGCGGGCCCGGCCACGTCCAACACGCTGGGGCAGCAGCTGCTGGTTGCACTGGAGCGGGCAGATGCCGAACGCGGCGACCGCGCCGACGATGCGTTGTCGCGCGCGCTGACCGAAGTCTCGCTGGCCCGCCAGCAGCAACCGAAGGGCGCGTTGCCGGCAGCACTCGTGGACCGGGTCAAGCAGCGCGTGGCCGCGGCCGATGCCGCCGCCACCGATGCGCATGCACGCCAGGCCACGATCAGCAGCGCGGTGTACGCATTGCGCGGGGTCGGTGACGACGCCGGTGCCGAGGCCCTGCTACTGGCCGAACTGAAGCGCAGCGAGCAGCCGTACTACTACATGCCCGAGCTGGCCGAACTGGCCGAGCAGCGTGGCGACACCGCCGGGGCGCTGGAGTGGTTGAAGCGTGCCTACGATGGCGCGCAGGGCCCCGCGACGCGCGTGCAGTGGGGCGTGCTGTACGTGGAGGGCCTGCTCAGGCTGGCGCCGGACGATGCGCCGCGCATCGAGCAGGCCACGTCCTCGCTGATCGCCGAACTGGAAGCACAGCCTTCGGGCTACCACCAGCGCACCCGCCAGCGCTTCGAGCGCCTGGCCGGGCAGTTGAAGGCGTGGAGCAGCAAGCACCAGGGTGCGGAGACGCTGGCACGGCTGCAGCAGCGGATGCAGCAGGCGTGCGGTGACCAGGTGGATGGCGCCTGTAAGGACTGGTTGAGCTGAGTTGATGAAAGCGCTGGCGGCTGGTTCGCCGGCCGGCGCTTTTGTTGATCCGTGTGGGAGGGGGCGGGGGCCGCTGGCCAGGACACGAAAAAGCCCCTCCATGGTGCTCGATGGCGCCATCCTTGGCGCCAACGGTCCTGTCCAGCGGCCCCCGCCCCCTCCTGACAGTTTCCTGCGAGCGCGGGCAGCGCATCAGCGCGCCGGTGAGGGTTCGGAAAGCGGGTTCTGGTAGTGCCGGCCGCTGGCCGGCAACCCGACCGTCGCTGAATGCCGGCCAGCGGCCGGCACTACCATGCCTCCGTCTTGACCTCTTGATCTATTGACCTAAACCAATGTTGAGGTGCGATAACGATCTCCGCACGGCCAACCCCCTGGCCTTCCCCACGGAGATTGCTTCGATGTCGTACTCGCTCCCCCCGCTCCCCTACGCCTATGACGCCCTCGAGCCGCATTTCGATGCGCGCACGATGGAAATCCATCACAGCAAGCACCACCAGACCTACGTCAACAACCTCAATGCCGCCATCGAGCAGGCCGGCATCGCCGAACAACCGGTCGAGGCGCTGATCGCCAACCTCGATGCCGTGCCCGAGGCGCAGCGCGGCGCGGTCCGCAACAACGGCGGCGGCCACGCCAACCACAGCCTGTTCTGGACCGTGCTCAGCACCGACGGCGGCGCGCCCGATGACGAGCTGGCCGCGGCCATTGACCGTGACCTCGGCAGTTTCGACGCCTTCAAGGACGCCTTCACCAAGGCTGCGCAGACCCGTTTCGGCAGTGGCTGGGCCTGGCTGACCAGCGATCGTGATGGCGGCCTGCAGGTGGAAAGCAGTGCCAACCAGGACAGCCCGCTGATGGGTGCAGCCGTCGGCCTGTCCGGCAATACCCCGATCCTCGCACTGGACGTCTGGGAGCACGCCTACTACCTGCACTACCAGAACCGTCGCCCGGACTACATCGGCGCCTTCTTCAACATCATCAACTGGGCCGAGGTCGGCCGGCGCTACCGCCAGGCCCGGGCCTCATGAGCGGCGAGACACTGCCGTACGCCGGGCCGTGGGCGGGGGTCTTCCCCGCTCCGGCCCCGGTGCCGTCGGTCGAGATGCCGCCGCGTGCATTGCGGCGGCTGCTCGGCCATTTCCCGACCGGCGTCGCCATCGTCTGCGCACGCGATGCGCAGGGAAAACCGGTCGGCCTGACCATCAACTCGTTCGTGCCGGTGTCGCTGCAGCCGCCGCTGGTGTTGTGGAACCTGGCGCTGCACGCGCAGAGCCTGTCCACCTTCCAGCGCGCCACCCGCTTTGCGATCAGCGTGCTGGCGGCCGACCAGGAAGCACTGGCACGGCGCTTCGCCGATCCGCAGGTACGCAACCGCTTCGACGACCTGCCACTGCTGGACGACGACGAAGACGCACCACCGCGCATCGCCGGTGCGGTGGCCCATCTCACCTGTACCCGCCACGCGCAGTGGCCGGTGGGTGATCACCTGCTGCTGGCCGGTCGCATCATCGAGGTACACGAGAACGGCGGTGCGCCGCTGCTGTTCCATCGCGGCCGTTTCCAGCCCGGACCGGCCGAACTGCTGGTGGAGGTGCGCGGATGAACATCGAGGCTCTGGAATGCATGCTCGCCGCCGGCAAGGACGGCGCGCTGCTGCGCTTCGGCCTGGGCAAAGGCTGGCTGGATGCCGGCAACCCGGTGCGTGCGGCGACCCATCTTGGCCGTTGCGTGGTGCTTGATCCGCAGTATTCAGCGGCGTGGAAGCTGCTCGGCAAGGCCTGGCTGGCCAGTGGCCAGCCGCAGGCCGCGCGCGAAGCATGGCAGCGCGGGCTGAGCGTGGCCGGCAGCAAGGGCGACCAGCAGGCACGCAAGGAAATGCAGGTGTTCCTGCGGCGCCTGGACCGCGAGCAGGCGGACCTGGCGAAAGCGGGCTGAGTCGATCAGCCCGCGTTGGCCGATGCCGGTGCGGACATGATGTCCGACATCGGCAGGCGGCGCGGCTTGCTCGGGAATGCGTGGCGCAGGATGCGCCAGACCACCTGGCCGAACTGGCGCGGCAGCGAGCCGTTGTTGTAGTGCTGGCCGTAACGGCGGCAGATGTCCTTCACTTCCTTGGCGATGGCCGCGTAGCGGTTGGCCGGCAGGTCCGGGTAGAAGTGGTGCTCGATCTGGTGGCTGAGGTTGCCCGAAAGCACGTTGATCAGGAAGCCGCCGCTGATGTTGGACGAACCGCGCAGCTGGCGCAGGTACCAGTGGCCGCGCGATTCATTGCGCAGGCATTCCTTCGGGAAGGTTTCCGATTCGGCGGTGAAGTGGCCGCAGAAGATGATCACGTAGGTCCAGATGTTGCGCAGGCCGTTGGCAACCAGGTTGCCCAGCATCACGGTGAGGAAGAACGGGCCGGCCAGCAGCGGGAAGAACACGTAGTCCTTCAGCACCTGGCGCAGCATCTTGCGCGCCACCGGGCGGGTCTGCAGCCACATCGCACGGGCACTCATGCGGCCCTTCAGCCAGCGGCCCAGGCGCAGGTCCTGCGCGGCCACGCCCCACTGGAACAGCAGCGCGAAGATCGGCGCGATGATCGGCTGCAGCAGGTAGAACGGCTTCCAGCGCTGCTCCGGGAAGATGCGCAGCAGGCCATAACCGATGTCATCGTCCATGCCACGCACGTTGGTGTAGGTGTGGTGGCGGAAATTGTGGGTCTTGCGCCAGTTGTCGGCGGTGGCAACGATGTCCCACTCGTAGGTGTTGCCGTTGAGCTTGGGGTCGCCGGTCCAGTCGAACTGGCCGTGCATGACGTTGTGGCCCAGCTCCATGTTCTCCAGGATCTTCGACAGCGCCAGCAGCAGCGTGCCGGTGATCGCGGCCGGCCACAGCAGCGGCATCCAGAACAGCGGCGAGAACGCCGCCAGGAACAGCAGGCCACGGCCCCCCACGCCGAACCAGCGCACGGCAGCGGCCACGCGACGGATGTAGCGGGTATCGGAGGCGCCGAGGCTGCCGATCACACGGTCGCGGATCGCGTCGAGTTCCTCACCGAAGGCATGCATCTCGGCAGTACTCAGGGCACGGTCGGTAGCGCGGGTCATGGCAGGCGTCCTCAGAGATCCAGGGTCAGGTCGGTGGTCGGTGCGCTCACGCAGATCCGCACCGGCTGTGCCGATTCGGACTGCAGGTCGCCGGTGCGCAGGTGGCGGGTGGCGCCACTGACGCGGTCACAGCTGCAGGTGTTGCAGATGCCCATGCGGCAGCCATGCTTGGGCTTGATGCCATGCGCTTCCAGGCTTTCCAGCAACGAGCTGCCACGCGGCACGCTCAGCTGGCGGCCACTGCGCGCCAGTGTCAGCACCACCTGCCCTTCACTGCTGGCGTCACGCAGCGGTGCCGGCGGAGTGAACGCTTCTGCCTGGAAACCGGCGACCTGGTGCGCCAGGCGTTCGCGCGCGACGGCAACGAATCCATCCGGGCCACAGGCCAGTACATGGCGCTGCGCCAGCGGGGTGTCATCGCCGGCCACCTGCAGGTCGTGGGCATCGATGCGTGCGGCGGGTACATCGCCTTCGCGGGTGGTCAGCAGGTGCACACGCAGGTTCGGCTGGCTGGCGGCCAATGCCTGCAGCTCATCACGGAACTGCAGGTGGGCAGCGCTGCGCTCCCAGTAGAACAGATCCACGGGGGCGGCCAGCGGGCGTTGGCAGGCTTCGCGCAACAGGCTGCGCATCGGCGTGATGCCACTGCCGGCCGCCAGCAGCAGCACCGGCGCCGCGGCCGGCATATGGAATTCACCGAAGGCGGAATCGAGGCGGAACAGCTCGCCCGCCTGCGCATGGTTGACCAGGTGCTGGCTGACCCGGCCGCCGTCGACCGCCTTGACGGTGATCGCCAGCTCGCGCGGGCCAAGTGCGGTGGGGCTGTAGCTGCGCTGCCACAGGCGCCCTTCAATCTCCACGCCCAGGGTGACGTGCTGGCCAGCGCGCATGCCGGCCCAGTGCCGGTTGGTGCGCAGGACCAGGGTTGCCGCGCCCTCGCCGGCCGGCTCGCGCCGGACCAGGCGGGCCACCGGCTCGCGCAGGGTCCACAGGGGATTGAGCTGGCCCGCCCAGAAATCGAACAGCGACGGCGAGACCCAGCGGTAAGGAGAGAACAGGGACGGACGGACGACAGCGCTCATGGGCGAACTATACGGGCGCACATACACCTGTGTATACATGTGTATATTGAACCGGATTGGGTATGATTCAGCCTCGCCCCACCGGAACCCCCATGGCCGCTGCCACCGCCTTGTCGACGCCCGAAGATGCCAACAGCCCGGCCCGCCGTACGGTGAGCCGCGAGGATCTGCTGGCCGCCGCCCTGAAACTGATCGGGCCGCACCGCAGCCTGTCCACGCTCAGCCTGCGCGAAGTGGCACGTGAGGCCGGCATCGCGCCGAACAGCTTCTACCGGCAGTTCCGCGACATGGACGAACTGGCCGTGGCGCTGATCGATGCGGCCGGCCGCTCGCTGCGCACCATCATCGGCGAGGCCCGCCAGCGTGCCACCTCCACCGCCACCAGCGTGGTGCGGGTCTCGGTGGAGACCTTCATGGAGCAGCTGCGCGCCGACGACAAGCTGCTGCACGTGCTGCTGCGCGAGGGCGCGGTCGGCTCGGACGACTTCAAGCACGCGGTCGAACGCGAGCTGCACTACTTCGAGGAAGAGCTGCAGCACGACCTGGTGCGCCTGGCTGCATTGGACGGCGCGGTACTGCATGCGCCGGAACTGGTGGCCAAGGCCATCACCCGGCTGGTGTTCGCGATGGGCGCCACCGCCATGGACCTGCCGCCGGAGAAGGATCCGGAGCTGGTCGAGCAGATCTCCACGATGATCCGCATGATCATCGTCGGCGCGCGTACCCCCGCCGCGTTCCGCCGCGGCTGACATCCCGCTTCCCGGGTCGGATCCCTTTCCAAAGGAAAGGGCTCTGACCCCGTCTCCCTGCGCCACACGGCAACGCCATTCTCCGTGCATGACCACCGGCAGGGTTGTGGTCGCTTAATGTAATGTTATAACACCAGCATGATCCACCTGGATGAGTGCTCCTCACCGAATTGCCGCGGCTTCGTTATATAGCTCTTGCTATATTGATAAGCCACTGCTTTCATATGCGCCAGCCAGGTCGCCCTCGCCGCCCTCCCTCCCCAAGGACGACGCCTCATGCCCGTTTCCCTCCTTCGCCGCCTGCCACTGGCTGCCGCCATTGCCCTCACCCTGCCACTGCCCGCAGTGGCAGCCACCCCGAAACCGACCGAACTGGATCGGGTGCAGGTGAAAGTCAGCACCGCCACCCGCAGCGAACGCCTGCTGTCGGACGTGCCGATCCGCACCGAAGTGCTGCGCAAGGAAGACATCGCACTACGTGCGGCCACCGACTTCTCGCGTGCCGCCGAGCTGATCAACGGCCTGCGCGTGGAGAGCAACTGCCAGAACTGCAACACCAGCGAAGTGCAGCTGCTGGGCCTGCCCGGTGCCTACAACCAGTTGCTGTTCGATGGCATCCCGCTGCTGTCCACGCTGGGCAGCGTGTACGGCCTGGAACAGATCCCGGCCGGGTTCGTCGACCGCATCGAAGTGGTCAAGGGCGGCGGCTCGGCGCTGTACGGCCCAGGCGCGGTTGCCGGTGTGATCAACCTGATCCCGCCGCTGCCGGCGCGCAGCGGTGGCCATGTGCAGGCCGGCGTGGATGTACTGAAGGGAACACCGCAGAAGAACGCCGACGCGCGGCTGGACCTGGTCGCCAAGGACGCAGACGCCGGCCTGTCGGTGATTGCCCAGCGCAACTGGAACAGCGGCATCGACTACAACGGTGACGGCTACACCGAGATCACCCGCAAGAACCTCAAGGTCGGCGGGCTGCAGGCCTGGTATGCGCCCACGCCGGGCACGCGGCTTCGCCTGGACCTGCAGGTGACCGATGAAACCCGCCGCGGCGGCAACCGCCTGGACCAGCCCGAATACCTGGCCAACATCGCCGAATCGCTGGATACGAAGTACCGGCGCGGCAGCGTGTCGTGGGACCAGGAGATCAATGCCGACGTCGACTTCCGCCTGGCCTACGCCTTCGCCGACATCGACCGTGACAGCTTCTATGGCGGTCTGGGTGACGTGGTCACCGATCCCTCTGCCCCTGGCTATGACCCGTCGCAGCTGGACCCCAACGTCGCCGGCAGCGCGGCTTCGCGTTCGTGGCGCCAGTACGGCCGCACCCACAACCCGCTGCACTACATCGACAGCCAGTTGAACTGGCGGCTGGGCGCGCACGCGCTCGCCTTCGGCGTGCAGTACAAGCACGAGGCGCTGCGCGACGACAACCGCACCGGTGACGGGCAGCGTCTCGCCGTGCTGGAGGATGCGACCTTCCACAACCTGGGCGCCTTCATCCAGGACGAATGGAGCCTGCGCGACAACGTCGACCTGGTGCTGGGCGCACGCGTGGACAAGAGCTCGGAGCTGGACAACGCGGTGTTCTCGCCGCGCATCGCGCTGGCCTGGCAGGCCACGCCGAACCTGAAGTGGCGGGCAGGCGTTGCCACTGGCTTCCGTGCACCGGAAATCTTCGTCGAGGACGTGCATGTCGATACCCTGGGTGGCGAACAGGTGCGTGTGCGCAACATCGACGGCCTGAAGGAAGAGCGCGCGTTGACCACCCTGTTCGGCTTCGACTGGCGTTCGGACCCGGCCAATCCGGTGTGGAGCTGGGATGCCACCGCCTCATACGCCCGTATCCGCGACACCTTCGCACTGGGCGAGATCCAGCGCGGTGATGACGGACAACTGAGCCAGCTGCGCTACAACGCCTCCGGCTCCAATGTGCTGGGCGCGGAAACCAACCTCGGCTGGCAGCCGTCGCCGCAGTGGCGCCTGACCGCCGGTGCCTCGTGGTACCGCTCGCGCTTCCGCGAACCGCAGCGCATCTTCGACGACACCGGCGACGGTGGCGACACCGTGATCGAAAGCCGCGACTACCTGAAGACCCCACGCTGGACCGGCCTGGCCCAGCTCAGCTGGATGCCGGCCGAGCCGTGGGAGACCTTCGTCGCGCTGCGCCACACGGGCCCGATGTCGGTGCTGAACAACCGGCTGGGCGAGTTGCACCGCACGCGCTCGTTCCTGGTCACCGACCTCGGGGCGCGCTGGCACCGGCATCTGGGCGCGCAGGCGCAACAGGAAGTGTCGGTGGCCGCAGGCGTCAAGAACGTCTTCGACCAGCGACAGAAGGATCTGGAAGTGGGCGCGCTGCGCGACAGCGACTATGTCTACGGGCCGCGTTTCGCGCGCTCGTGGTACGTCAACCTGCGCTATGCGTTCTGAGCTGCATCGAGCGTTGTTGCTGGCCTGTGCCGTGCTGCTGGCCGCACCGGCGATGGCTGCGGACCTGCATGCGCAGGTCTCGGCCTCGCTGATGCGGCCGGAACAGCGCTCGCTGCGGCCGATGCAGTGGTCGCCGCCACCGAAACTGGTTGCACTGTACTTCGGCGCCGACTGGTGCGCGCCCTGCCATGCCTTCGTGCCCACCCTCCGCAGCGTGCGTGATGCGTTGCGCGAGGCCGGCGCCGATACCGAGGTGGTGTACGTCAGCCTGGATGAAAGCGAGGCCGCACTGCGCCGTTACATGCACGCACAGGACATGCCGTGGCCGGTGCTGGACCCGCGCCGCGCCGCGCGCATGCCGGCACTGCAGGCCTTGGCCGGGATGGCACCACCGAACCTGGTGCTGATTGATGCCGACGGAAATGTACTTGCCAATGGCTGGCACGGGCGCCGCTACGATGGCCTGCAGCCGGTGTTGAAGGAATGGACGAAACGCGCGTGCGCGCAGCAGCACGCACGCTGCCCGCCTGGATTGTAGGATCGCGCGAAATGCCGCCGGGCATGGCCCGACGCAACCGTTACGGCGCCCCGCCCTCCGCCTTGCGCACGAACGCTTCGAACAGCGCCAGCGTCTGCTCGCTTACATGGTGTTCTATACCCTCGGCATCACGCCGTGCGGTATCCGGGTCCACGCCCAGCGCCAGCAGGAAACGCTCCACGGTCTGATGACGCTGGCGGCTGGCATGCGCCAGCGCCTCGCCTTCCGGGGTCAGGAACACGCCTCGGTACGGCCGCTGCACCACCCAGCCATCACGGGCCAGCCGCCGCAGCATCTTCGCCACGGTGGGCTGGGCCACGCCCAGGCGGGTGGCGATGTCGACCTGGCGGGCCTCGCCGCCGTCGGCCAGCAGGTCCGAGATCAGCTCGACATAGTCCTCCACCAGCTCCATCCGGTGCGCCTCGCGTACCTGCCGGAAGCTCTCGACCTGGCGCTCGGCCTCGATCAAGGGGGTGCTTTTCAGCGATGTCGAATCGTCGGTCTTGCCCACGCCTGCGCCTGTCCTTCCGGTGTACTCCGGTGTTGAACCTGAATTCTGGACCAGTAACGCGATAAAGACGATTGTTTCACATTGCTAATGACTATAGCAGGAGCTATATTCGGACCCATGAACACCCTGGCGCCCCGCGACCCTTCGGCCTCCACTCCGGCCAGCCTCGGTGCGCTCAACGGCTCGGTCGCGGTGCCCGACAAGGGACACTGGTGGTTCCGCCTGCTGGCCTTCCTCGGCCCGGGCTACATGATCTCGGTCGGCTACATGGACCCGGGCAACTGGGCCACCGACCTCGCCGGCGGTTCGCGCTTCGGCTACCTGCTGCTGTCGGTCATCCTGATTTCCAACCTGATGGCGGTGATCCTGCAGGCGCTGTCGGCGCGGCTCGGCATCGCCACCGGCATGGACCTGGCGCAGGCCTGCCGCGCGCGTTACCCGAAGCCGGTGAACCTGGCGCTGTGGGCGCTGTGCGAGGCCGCGATCATCGCCTGCGACCTGGCCGAGGTGATCGGCACTGCGATCGCCTTGAAGCTGCTGTTCGACCTGCCGCTGCTGTGGGGCGCGGTGATCACTGCGCTGGACACGCTGCTGGTGCTGCTGCTGATGAACCGAGGTTTCCGTGCACTGGAAGCCTTCGTGATCGCGCTGCTGATGGTGATCTTCGCGTGCTTCGTGGTGCAGATCGCGATGGCGGCGCCGCCGGTGATGGCGGTGCTGGGCGGCTTCATACCGCGCGCACAGGTGGTGACCGATCCGCATGCGCTGTACATCGCGATCGGCATCATCGGCGCCACGGTGATGCCGCACAACCTGTACCTGCATTCGTCCATCGTGCAGACCCGCGCCTATCCGCGTACCGATGAAGGCCGCCGCAGCGCGCTGCGCTGGGCGGTGACCGACAGCACCATTGCGCTGACCCTCGCATTGTTCATCAACGCCAGCATCCTGATCCTGGCGGCGGCGGTGTTCCATGCCAATGGCCGATTCGACGTGGAAGACATCGAGCAGGCGCACCAGCTGCTGGCACCGATGCTGGGCGTCGGCGCGGCAGCGACGCTGTTTGCGATCGCGCTGCTGGCCTCCGGCCTGAACTCGACGGTGACGGCCACGTTGGCCGGCCAGATCGTGATGGAAGGCTTCCTGCACCTGCGCCTGCCACCGTGGCTGCGGCGACTGATCACGCGTGCACTGGCGATCATTCCGGTGGTGGTGGTGATCATGCTGTTCGGCGACCAGGGCGCGGTGAAGCTGCTGGTGCTGAGCCAGGTGGTGCTGTCCATGCAGCTGCCGTTCGCGATCATCCCGCTGGTGCGGATCGTCACCGACAAGGTGACGATGGGGGCGCTGGTGGCACCGCGCTGGCTGGGCGCGATCGCCTGGGTGATCGCGCTGGTGATCGTGGTGTTGAACGTAAAGCTGCTGGTGGATACCTTCAGCGGCGGGTGATGCCAATTGCCGGGGTCGGTCCTGCCCCAGTAGATCCACGCCATGCATGGATGACTTTACGCGGCGTGGGGGTCAGAGCCCTTGCCGCTGGCAAGGGATCCGACCCCGGCATCTCCACGCTACAGATGCAACGCGATCGCGGCCTCGATCTGCTGCGGCGACTGGAACCCGGCCAGGCGGGTGCGTTCGTCGCCGTCACGGAACAGCGAGAGCGTCGGCGTCTGCCGCAGCCCCAGTTCCCTGAAGAACGCCTCACCCAGTACTTCCAGCTGCACGCGCAGCAAGGTGGTGCCCTGCCCCGCCACGCTGTTGGCCACGCGGTGCAGCGACATTTCCAGCATCCGGCATCCCGGGCACTGGTCCTTGTGGAAGTCCACCAGCACCCGCGGGTGTTCGGCCAGCAGCTGCTGGAACTGCTCAGGCGTGGTGGCGTCGATGATCTGCATCGGTGGTGCTCCAGTAATGGGCCAGGACCTCGTCGGTCCAGGCCTCGATGGCCCCGGCATGGCGCTCGCCATGCGGCATCTGTTCGATCTCCAGCGGCGGGTAGTCGCTGCGGAAATAGCGGATCAGCCGGTGCACGGCACCGCAGTAGTACTCCTGCCCCCACTGCGTTTCGCCGGTGCCGAACACCGCCAGCTGCCGTGGCCGCTCGCCGCGCTCGGCAATGCTGGCCACCCACGCCTTCATCTCCGCTGGCGTGCGGCCGGCGTTGTCGGTCCAGCAGCCCAGCAGCACCAGGTCGGCCTCGTCGGCCGCCAGGGGAGGCGCCTGGCGCAGATCGTCGGCCTCCTGCCAATGCACGGCATGACCCGCAGCGCGGCAACGCTCGGCAATCTGCCGACCAAGCTCGCGGGTATTGCCGCTCAGCGAGGCCACCACCAGCAGGATGCGCAGCGCAGCGCCGGGCTCAGAGGTCGTCGAAGCCGTTGTCGACGTTGGTCTTCTTGTAACTTGCATTGCGCATCTCGAAGAAGTCGGTCTTGGTCTCGGTGAAGTTGTCGGCGTAGGCCTTGATCCACGGCATCACGTTGTCGGTGGTGTCGCTGTACAGGCGCTCGATGCCGAGCATGCCGGCCATCTTGTTGGCGCGGTACTTCACGTAGCGCACCATCTCGTCCACGTCGATGCCATCGATACCGTCCAGCACCTCCGACGACCACTGGGTCTCCAGTTCGATGGCGTGCTCGAACGCCTGGTGCACATAGGCGGTCAGCTCGTTGGTCTGCAGCTCCGGGTTCTCGCCGATGATGGCGCGGATCAGCTCGCTGATGAACTTGGTATGGGCCAGCTCGTCGCGGTTGATGAAGCTGATGATCTTGCCGGTGCCGGTCATGCGGTTCTGCCGCACCATGTTGTAGAAGTACGCAAACCCGGAATAGAAGTTGATGCCCTCCAGGATCGAGGACTGGATCAGCGACTTCAGCAGGGTCTCAGCGGTCTTCTCGCGCATGAAGTCGTCATACGCGCCCATGATCGGTGCGTTGCGCTTGATGATGGTCGGATGGGTGCGCGCCAGTTCAAACACGCGGTTCTGGTTCGGCAGGTCGGTGATCGAGGCCAGCACGTAGCTGTAGCTCTCGTTGTGGATCACTTCCTGCTGGCCGATGATCGCGGCATTGGCATGCGCGGCCGGGTCGGTGATGTACTCGGCCACGTTGTAGATGAAGCGCGTCTGCGGTGAATCCAGCGTGGCCAGCAGGCCGATGATCGAGTCGTAGGCGTTCTTCTCGCGCGCGTTGAGCTCGCCGTACTGGCGGGCGTCCAGCTTCATGTCGACCTCGTCGGGAATCCAGAAGTTGGTCGACAGCTCCTTGTAGGCCCGATAGAACGACGGGTACGGAATGTCGTTCCAGTTGAGGATGCCGCTGGTGCGGCCGTTGATGATGCCGGTGCTGCGGTTGGGATGGCGCGGTTCGAGGATCTTGATGCGGTCGAGGGGGGTTGCCATGGGTTTCTGCCTTCGTTCTCTTTCTATCGTGTTGCCGGCCAGCGGCCGGCACTACCGTAGATCGCGGGGTTGCCGGCCAGCGGCCGGCACTACCGTGGGTCGCCGGCGGTCAGCTGGAGCACCACTCGCATTCGCTGATGTCGATATCGTTGGAGCGCACGTAGTAGGTGGTCTTCAGGCCTTCGCGCCAGGCGCTCAGGTGCAGCTCCAGCAAGGTGCTGGCGCGGATCGTGCTGGGCACGTACAGGTTGAAGCTGATCGACTGATCGACATGGCGCTGGCGGCGCGCGTTCTGGCACACGCTGGCGAACTGATCGACCTTGTAGGCGCCCTTCTCGTAGTACGGCCAGGTTTCCAGCGACAGCCCCGGTGCGGCCACCGGCCGCCGGAAGTCCTTCTTTTCCTCGTAGTAGAACGCGCTGTAGATCGGATCGATCGATGCAGTGGAACCGGCAATCTGCGCGGTGCTCATGTTCGGCGCCACCGCCAGCAGCCAGCCGTTGCGCAGGCCGTGCGTGGCAACCTCGCGGGCCAGGCTGTCCCAGGCCGCGCCGCTGTAGTCGCGGTCGCTGAAGTAGCGTCCGTTGTGCCAATCGCTGCCGGCGAACATCGGATAGCTGCCCTTCTCCTTTGCCAGCTGCATGCTAGCCTGGATGGTCAGGAAGTTGATGCGCTCATACAGGCGGTCGGCCAGCTGTTCGGCATCCGGCGATTCCCACTGGATCGCCTGCTGCGCCAGCAGGTGGTGCCAACCGAAGGTGCCCAGGCCGATGGCGCGGTACTTGCGGTTGGTGATGGTGGCCTGCGGTACCGGCAATGCGTTGAGATCGATCACGTTGTCGAGCATGCGCACCTGGATCGGGATCAGGCGCTCCAGCACATCGGTGGCCAGCAGGTCATCCGGCGCACTGATCGCCCGACCGAGGTTGATCGAGGACAGGTTGCAGACCACGAAGTCACCGGCACGCCGTGTGGTGACGATCTGGTCGCCGCTGACGATCTCCTGGATCATCCGCGTCGGGCTCATGTTCTGCAGGATCTCGGTGCACAGGTTGCTGGAATAGATCATGCCCGCGTGCTTGTTCGGGTTCCGGCGGTTGACCTCGTCGCGGTAGAACAGGAACGGGTTGCCGGTCTCCAGCTGGCTGAGCATGATCCGCTTGAACAGATCGATGGCCTTCACCGTGCGGCGACTGATGCGCTCATCGGCCACCAGTTCGGCATAGCGGTCGCGGAAGCTGCCCGCACCGCGCTTCTCATCGTAGAAGTCCTGCAGGTACCAGCCCTTGGCCTGCTTCACCTCGTGCGGGTCGAACAGGTACCAGTCGGCACGGCGCTCGACCGCTTCCATGAACAGGTCGGGCACGCAGACCGAGGTGAACACATCGTGCGCACGCAGGCGCTGGTCACCGTTGTTCAGGCGCAGGTCCATGAAGGCTTCGATGTCGCGATGCCAGATGTCCAGGTACACCGCCACCGCGCCCTTGCGCTGGCCGAGCTGGTCGACCGACACTGCGGTGTTGTTGAGCTGCTTGATCCACGGCACCACGCCGCCGGAGGAATTGGCCACGCCACGGATCGGCGCGCCGCTGCTGCGCACGTAACCGAGGTAAGCACCGACGCCGCCGCCGTGCTTGGACACGCGCGCGATGTCGGTATTGGAGTCATAGATGCCCTGCAGGCTGTCGTCCACCGTGTCGATGAAGCAGCTGGACAGCTGGCCGCCGACCTTGCCGGCATTGGCCAGCGTCGGCGTGGCCACGGTCATGTACAGGTTGGACAGCGCCCAGTACGCCTCGCCGACCAGCTGCATGCGCCGCTCGCGCGGTTTTTCCTCCTGCATCAGGTACAGCGCGATGGTCAGCCAGCGCTCCTGCGGCAGCTCATAGACCTCGCGGCTGCGGTCGCTGGCCAGGTAGCGCGTGGCCAGCAGGTACAGGCCGTTGTAGGCGAACAGGCGGTCGCGGTCCGGGTCGATCATCTCGCCGGCCTGCTGCAGCTCTTCCTTCGAATAGCAGCGCAGGATGTCGTTGCTGTAGATGCCACGGTCGGCGAGGCTTTCCTGCAGGCCCACGTAGGAGCCGTACTTCAGGCTGACGTCGTAGAAGCGGTTGCGGCTGGCACGCTTGTACAGACGGCGCAGGTAGATGCGCGCGGCGAACTGCTCCCACTCCGGCGCGACCAGGTCCACGCGCGATTCGGCCTCGCGGATCAGCAGATCGACCAGGTCGTCGGCGCTGATGCTCGGCTTGCGCTCGACCATCGCCTGCACCACGCGGCGGTAGTCGCTCACATCCAGCTGCGGGAACTCGGCATGCACCGCATCGATGCTGCGCTGCAGGCGCTCGGCATCGAACGGCAGGCGGCGGTTGCCGGCCTCCTTGGTGATCCAGGTCGGCACGCGCTCGCCACCAGCGCGCAAAGCGTCGCCGGCGCCGGCCAGATCGGCCGCGCGGTAGGTGTTGTCGGTCATGGTCCTGCGTCTCCAGGCTCGCACGCGCGGTGGCGTCGATGCCGTGGCAGCCCTGCACGCGATACCGGCGCACGGGGCGATCGGGGTGGGATGCCAAAGCGCGGGAACACCAGGTCGTCGGCATGCGCCTACGCCTGCGGCCGGTATCCGGGCCGTGGGGGCGACCTGTGTCCGCACGATGGCGGCCGCGTCGACACGGCAAGCCTTCAGGGGCGGGCCGCGGGACGTTTGCTGCATGTCCGGCGGCGGCGGCTGACCGGGAGTGACAGCCACAACATAGTGGGGATGTTCCGAGCCGTCAACACAAGATGCGGTAATCACGACATGACGCGACGATCCGTCGCAGGATGCCGTGTTGCAGTGGCGACGCCTTGTCGACACCCCCAGCGTCCCCATTTCGATACAACATCCACTTTCCCCGGAACATCGCCCATGCGCGCTGCCCAGTACCCTTCCTTCGGCGACCCGGCCGACGTCCTTTCGATTGCTGACGCCGCCCTGCCCCAGCCCGGCCCCGGCGAGGTGCGCATCCGCACCGTGCTGGCGTCCATCCACAATCACGACCTGCTGACCGTGCGCGGCCTCTACGGCTACAAGCCGACGCTGCCGGCCATCGGTGGCAGTGAAGCGCTGGGCGTGGTCGATGCGCTTGGCGAAGGCGTCGACGGCCTGCAGATCGGCCAGCGGGTTGCCGCCGCCTCGGTGCACGGCACCTGGGCCGAAGCGTTCATTGCACCGGCACGCATGGTGATTCCGATGCCGGACGCGATCCCCGACGAAATGGCCGCACAGCTGATCGCGATGCCGCTGAGCGCGCTGATGCTGCTGGAATTCCTGGACGTCGAAGCGGGCCAGTGGATCGTGCAGAACACCGCCAACGGCGCGGTGGGCAAGTCGCTGGCGATGCTGGCGCGGGCGCGCGGCGTGCACGTGGCCAACCTGGTGCGCAACGCCGACGCGGTCGCGCAGTTGCAGGCGCTGGGCATCGATCACGTGTTCGATACATCGGTGGACGGCTGGAAGGATCGCGTGCGCGCCGCCACCGGCGAAGCACAGGCGGCGGCCGCGGTGGATTCCATCGGTGGCGATGCCAGCGGTGACCTGATCGACCTGCTCGGCCACCACGGCACCCTGGTCTCGTTCGGGGTGATGAGCGGCGAGCCGATGCGCATTCCCGCCGGCGGCCTGATCTACAAGGAGGCCACGGTGAAGGGCTTCTGGGGCAGCAAGGTCAGCCAGGCGATGGCGGTGGAGGACAAGCGCCGGCTGGTTGGCGAACTGCTGAAGCGTGCGGCCAGTGGTGAGCTGACGCTGCCGGTGGAGCAGGTCTTCGCACTGGACGACATCGCCCAGGCAGTGAAGGCCGGTGCGGGTTCGGGCCGCAATGGCAAGGTGCTGCTGCGCCCTTGATGGGCTGGCATTGCCTTCTGTAGAGCCGAGCCATGCTCGGCTGCTTTCCGGTCAGTGGGCGGAGCCGAGCGTAGGCTCGGCTCTACAGGAACGTGCGGACCAACGGTCCGCACCCACCGCGAGCAGGAAGCATTCATTTCGTTAAGAACCTGTGATGTATAACTGAATGCGCTTTCGTCATTGGAAGGTGCACGCGGCTGCGTGCGGTACTGACGGCTCCTCCCCCGTTCGGCGTTGTCGCTTCCATGTACCGCACCACCCTGAACCTGCTTGCCGGCGCCATCGCGCTGGGCCTCACCGCCGGCGCTGCCGGCGCCGCTGAAACCGCCGACACCGGCAAGGACAGCACCACCCTGGGCACCGTGCTGGTGACCGGCTCCAACATCAAGCGCAGCGATACCGCCGGGCCGAACCCGGTGCAGATCGTCAGCCGCGAACAGATCGAACAGACCGGCCGCTCCACCCTCACCGACGTGCTGCGCAACCTGTCGGCCAATGCCGGCAACAGTTTCGACGAGCAGTACACCGGCAGCTTCGCCGCCGGCTCGGCGTCGATCGGCCTGCGTGGCCTGTCGCCGAAGAACACGCTGGTACTGGTCAACGGCTATCGAGTCTCCAACTTCGGCTTCGCACTCAATACCCAGGACACCTTCGTCGACCTCAACGCGCTGCCGATCAGCGCAGTCGAACGCATCGAAGTGCTGAAGGATGGTGCCTCAGCGGTGTACGGTTCCGATGCCATCGCCGGCGTCATCAACATCATCCTGCGCAAGAACTTCCAGGGCGTGGAAGTGGGCGGCGGCTTCGGTACCGCCACCCAGGGCGGCCTCGATGAGCGCAAGGCCAACCTGCTGGCCGGCTTCGGCGACCTCGAACAGCAGGGCTGGAACGTGCTGTTCGGGCTGGACCTGCTCAAGCGCGACCGCCTCGATGGCGATGACCGCGCCTATACCCGCAGCGGCGACTTCCGCGACAAGCCGGGCGGCCGCCTGGCCGGCTGGTCCACCGCCGGCGGCAACTGGCTGTCCAACCCGCGTGCACCGCAGCCGTTCGCCAGTTGCCCCGAGGGCAGCCAGCTGCGCCCCTACAGCGATTTCGGCAGCACCCTGCCCGGCCAGGCCTGCGCCTTCAACGCGCAACCGTTCAAGACCCTGCAGCCCGGCGCCGAGCGCCTGCAGGCGTCGTTGAGTGCGACCTACCGCTTCAATGACAGCGTCGAGGCCTTCGCCGACGTGCTGTACAGCCACAACAAGGCCGACCAGATCTTCAGCGCGCCACTGACCGTCGGCCCCGGCCTGCGCGCGTACAACCCGGCCACCGGCACCCTGATCGACGTACCGGCGGTGCTGCCGGTCGGCCATCCGAACAACCCGGGCAGCACGCCGCTGCCGTTCGAGTACACCTTCTTCGACCTCGGCCCGCGCCTGAAGGACAACACGCAGGTGTTCTACCGCGCCCTGGCCGGCGTGCGTGGCAGCGGCGAGCGCTGGGACTGGGAAGTGGCGGCACTGACCTCGCAGAGCGCGCAGCGGGAGTACGTGGACAACTTCGTCAACCGCTACGCGTTCGAGCAGATCCTGCGCGATGGCAGCTACAACTTCCTCAACCCGTCCAGCACGCCGGGGGCGCTGGATGCCCTGCGCCTGCAGACCAAGCGACCGGGCTGGTACAAGCTGCACTCATTGAACGTCAAAGCATCGACCTCGCTCTGGGAACTACCGGCCGGCACGGTCGGCTTCGCCTGGGGTGCCGAATTCCGCAAGGAATCGCTGGATGCGCGTACCAGTGCGCAGGTACTGTCGGGCACCGAACTGCGCCCGGCCATCAACGTGGTGAACGGCGAGCGACAGGTCAGTGCCGCCTACGCCGAACTGAGCGTGCCGCTGCTCCGCACGCTGGAACTGCAGCTGGCCGGTCGCGGCGACCACTACGATGATTTCGGCAAAGCGTTCTCGCCGAAAGTGGCGCTGCGCTGGCAGCCACTGGACAGCCTGCTGCTGCGCGGCTCGTTCTCGCGTGGGTTCCGCGCGCCTTCGCTGCCGGAGATCGCACCGGGCCAGACCGTCAGCTACGGCTCGGTGATCGATCCGCTGGATCCGCTGCAGCCCGGTGGCAGCCGTGGCGTGACCAACATCCGCACCGGCAACCCGGACCTGAAGGCCGAGCGCTCGCGCAACTTCAACGTCGGCGCGGTGTGGTCGCCGGATGGCGACACCAGCATCGGCCTGGACTGGTACCGCATCGAGCAGGACAACCTGGTCAAGCCGGACAGCGCGCAGTTCATCGTCGACAACCCGACGCTGTTCCCGGGGCGCGTGCAGCGCGATGCACAGGGGCGCATCCAGTTCATCACCAACCAGTACGCCAACCAGGGCGAACTGACCACCTCGGGCCTGGACCTGGACGCCAACCACACCTTCCGCACCGAGGGCTGGGGCAGCTTCACCGTGGCCGGCAGCTGGACCCACCTGCTCAGCTTCAAGCAGCCGCTGGTGGCCGGCCAGGCACCGTACGAAGGGGCCGGCAACAACCGCCACGGCGCGCTGCCGCGTACCCGCGGCACCACCTCGCTGAACTGGGCGGTGGGCGACTGGAGCAGCACGCTGAGCCTGCAGTACGTGAGCGGCTACGACCAGCGCGTGGCGACAGCGACCAGCAACCCGGGCCTGCGCGACCGCATCAAGCCGTATCACCAGCTGGACCTGTACGTGGCCTACGAAGGCATCGCGAACACCACGTTGTCGCTGTCGGTGCTGAACCTGACCGACAAGGATCCGCCGTTCGACCCGGCCGGTGGCTCCAATGGCTTCGACATCAGCCAGTACAACCTGCGCGGGCAGTTCGTCTCGCTGGGGGCGCGCTACCGGTTCTGACGCGGTGCCGGGGCGGCGGTGATGTGCCGCCCCATTTGTGCTGCCGGCCAGTGGCCGGCACTACCACCGACCGCCGGGGCAAGCCCGGCGGTCGTGCATCAGCGGCTCAGGTGCAGGAACTGCAGATGCCGTTCGTACTGGCTGATGATGTCGTTGATGATCTGCTTGCGGCTGTAGCCGACCAGGTCGTAGTCCTGGCTGCCTTCGAACAGGTGCACTTCAGCGCGGTAGTAGCGCTGGTTGCGCAGCTGCTGCGCGGCGAACGACGGCGTCAGGTAGCCACTCAGGATCACCCGGTACAGGAAGTCCTGCTGCTCGCCGTGGTTCACCGTCAGCTCCATGTCGCCGGCCTCGAAGCGCGTCGCCACGTCCCAACCCTGCCCGCGCAGCTGCTCGGCCACCGCTTCCATCGCCGGCTTCACCGTGTCGTCCATGAAGCGGTAGACCTGGTCGCGCACCGGGAAGTGCATGGCCTGGCTCAGGCGCTGGCGCCAGCCCTGGTGGTGGCGGTCGTCACCGATCAGCGGCGAGGGCCGGTACTGCAGCGCGCGCTTGCGGTGCGATTCGTCACTGAAGGCGCGGGTCAGGCCCCACATCATCAGCAACAACACCGCCGAGAACGGCAGCGACGCCAGCACCACCGCCGATTTCAGCGCATCGATGCTGCCGGCCAGCAGCAGCCCGGCGGTCAGCACGGCGATCACCGTGCCCCAGAACACGCGCAGCCAGCGCGGACCATCATCCTCCGGCGCACCGCCGTGCGAGGACAGCGTGGACAACACCACCGCCCCCGAATCCGCCGACGTCACGAAGAAGATGAAACTGACCAGCACCGTCACCGCAATCACCGTGCGGCTCCAGGGGTAGCCATCGAGCAGTGCATACAACACGGTCGGTGGGTCATCCACCGCCAGCTGTGCCAGCTGCTGCTGGCCGTGATGCAGCACCTGGTCCAGCGCGCTGTTGCCGAAGATCGACAGCCAGGCCAGGGTGAAGCCGAGCGGGATCAGCAGCACGCCGAACACGAACTCGCGGATGGTGCGGCCACGCGAGATGCGCGCGATGAACAGGCCGACGAACGGCGCCCAGCCGATCCACCAGGCCCAGTAGAACACCGTCCAGCCGCCCAGCCATTCCGGTCGGCCGCCATAGGCGTACACGTCGAAACTCTTGCCAACCACGCTGCCGAGGTAGTCGCCCAGGTTCTGCATCAGCGTGCTGAGCAGGTACTGGGTGGGGCCGGCGCACAGCATGAACAGCACCAGCGCGATCGCCAGCAGCATGTTGATGTTGGCCATCCAGCGCACGCCCTTCTCCACCCCGGAGACGGCCACGGCCACCGCCGCACCCATCATGCTGACCACCAGGATGATCTGCACCAGGTTGGAGTGCGGGATGTTGAACAGGTGCGACAGGCCGGCGTTGAGGTGCAGCACGCCGAAGCCCATGTCGGCGCCGATGCCGAACACGGTGGCGACGATGCCCAGCGCGTCCACGGTGTAGCCGATCGGGCCGTTGATGCGCTTGCCGATCAGGGGGTACAGCGCCGAACGCAGCGCCAGCGGCAGGTTGTGGCGGTAGGCGAAGTAGGCCATCGCCATCGCAGCGAGCGCGAACACGCCCCAGCCATGCAGGCCCCAGTGCAGGAACAGCAACTGCATGGCCTGGCGCGCCCCAGCCTCACCCGCAGCCGGGTCGCCCTGCGGCGGCTGCAGGTAATGGGTCAGCGGTTCGGAAACGCAGAAGAAGAACAGGGTGATGCTGATGCCGGCGGCGAACAGCATGCCGGCCCAGGAGAGATAGCTGAACTCCGGCTCGTCATGGTCTGCGCCTAGTTTGATGCCACCATACTTGGACAGCGCCACACCGACCACGAACACCAGGTACAGGGTCATCGCCAGCAGGTAGTACCAGCCGACGTTGAGCGCGGCCCAGTCCTGCGCCTTGACCAGAAGGCGGCCCGCACCGAGCGGGAACAGGCTGACGAACAGCGCGAACGCCACGACAACGATCGCCGCGAAGGCGAACACAGGTCGAAGGGTGCGCACCGGGGATTGTTGCGGCTCCAGTACTTCCATGGGGCGGCGTTCTCCGGTAGATCAAAGGGTTAGCCGACCGATTCTGGCTGAACCGCAGTGGACAGAGCATGAAGTTGCGGCCCGTGGTCACAGGCCCGGCCCATCAATCCGTGTTATCACGCGCGCGCCGAAGCCTGCCTGCGAGCGCAGCCGCGCGCGGACCGCGTGCATCGCGGCCACGCGCATACTGTCCAATCACGACATCACATGTACCGCGCACAGCTTGTTGCCATCCGGGTCGCGCAGGTAGGCCAGGAACAGCTGGCGGCCGGCCATGGTGCGGATGCCGGCCGGGTCTTCGATGGCGGTGCCGCCATGGGCCACGCCCGCATCCTGCCAGCCACGCACGGCCTCGGCGCTGTCGAGGGTGAACCCGATGGTGCCGCCGTTGGCATGGCATGCCGGCTGCCCATCGATCGGTGCAGTGACGATGAACATGCGGCCATCCTTGAAGTACACCAGCCGACCCTTGTCATCGAAGACACCCGGACGGGCGCCCAATGCGGTGAACAGGGCATCGTAGAAGCGATGCGCGACGTCCATGTCGTTCGTTCCAACGGTGATGTGGCTGAACATGCGGGCACTCCTTGTGGAAAACCGCAGTGTCGGCGAGCCCGGCGGGCATCGCAAATGCACGCCTCCGGCCTGCTGCTGCGTGCGCAGGGTTTGTCGTGCGCCGCTCGATCATTCTATAATGGGAATCATTCTCATTAATGACCGATGCCGATGGCCGTGCCCGCCGCCTCCAGCACTGCACTGGCGGGGTTCTACCGCGAACACCATGGCTGGCTGCTGGGCTGGCTGCGCCGCCGCACGCACAACGCCGACTGCGCTGCCGACCTTACCCAGGACACCTTCCTGCGCCTGCTCAGCCGTCGCGTCGATCCATCCGAACTGCGCCTGCCACGCGCCTATCTCAGCACCATCGCGCACGCCCTGCTGGTCAACCACTGGCAGCGTGCGGACCTGGAGCGTGCCTACCTGGCCGCACTGGCCGCGCAACCGGAGCCAGTGCATCCATCCGCGGAAGAACGCACGCAGGCACTGCAGCTGCTGCACGCCATCGCCGACATGCTGTCCGGCCTGGCCGAACGCCCACGCCGTGCGTTCCTGCTGGCACGACTGTCTGGCCTGGGCTATGCGGAGATCGGCCAACAACTGGGCGTGTCCGAGCGCATGGTCAAGAAGTACATGGCGCAGGCGATGCTGCATTGCCTGCGCCTGTCCGGCGATGCCACGGCATGAATGCCGCACTGGCCAGCCCGGCGCTGGAGCAGGCGGCAGAATGGTTCGCGCTGCGCCAACAGGGCTGGAGTGACAGCGACCAGCAGCGCTGGCACGCCTGGCTGCAGGCCGATGCCGGGCATGCCGATGCATGGCGCCGGGTCGAGTCGGTCTGGCAATCATTCGCCCCGCTGTCTGCACCGGCTGCTGCCACGGCGCTCGATGCTGCCGGACGTCGCCGCCGTCGCGCGCTTCGCAGTCTCGGCGGCGCCCTCGGCATCGGTGCGGTTTCCCTGCTCGGCCTGCACGGGCTGCGCGAACAACGCGGCCTGCAGACACAGCTCACCGCTGCCGGGTATATCGGGCACTGGACGCTGATGGATGGCAGCCAGCTGTGGCTCAACGCGGACAGCGAAGTCACCATCGACATCGGAAACGGCCGCCGCGCCCTGCATCTGCTGCGCGGCGAACTGCTGCTGCAGACCGGCCACCACCCCGCCCATGCCGGCCTGCCCTTGACCGTGCACGTGCCGGGCGCGCGCCTGCAGCCGATCGGCACCCGTTTCGCGGTAGGCCGCGAGGCGCAGGGCAGTCGCCTGGATGTGTTCGAGGGCGTGGTGCGCTGCCTGCCGCTGTTCGGCGCGACCCTTGACGTACCCACAGGCGGGGCGGCACGGATCGGCCCGATGGGTGGACTGTCGACGGTCGATGCGGATCCACTGCGTGGCGACTGGCAGGACGGCCGACTGCAGGTGCAGCACGCACCCTTGATCCGCGTCATCGACGAACTGGCCCGCCACCACCAGGGCTATCTGGGCTGTGATCCGGCGCTCGCCGCATTGAATGTCACCGCTGTACTGCCGCGCCTGGACAGCCTGCAGGCTCTGCAACTGCTGGCCCGCGCCCTGCCGATCCGCATCGAGCAGCGCTGGCCGTGGTGGACCGTCGTGCGTCCGCTTTGAAATCGCGGTTCCCTTTCTGCGCGCTCACCGGGCCCTACAAGGGAACCCATTGCGGATGTTGCCGCCCCCATGAAACTGCCCTGCCCCTCCCCTCGTCCCCTGGCCATCGCCTTGTGCATGGCCTTGGCGACCCCCTGCCTGCTGCCTGCCACGGTCCATGCACAAGAGACCGCCGCTGCGGTTCGCTGGCAGATTCCAGCCGGTGCGCTCGACCAGGCCCTGACCGCGTTCGGCCAGCAATCGGGCCTGTCCATCGCCGCCGACGCGCGCCTCACCCGCGGCCGCCACAGCAACGGCGTGGAGGCCACGCTCGGCGCGGACACCGCATTGGCGCAGCTGCTGGCCGGTACCGGCCTGACCTTCCAGCGTGACGCCAATGGCGTGGTGCTGCAGACGGCACCCGACGCTGAAGCCGGCGTGCGCCAGATCGGCACGCTGCGCGTGGCCGGCCAGGCCAGCGAAGGTGCTTCGCCGTGGGGGCTGGCCGATGCCGATGCGGTCTACCGTGACAGCGGCTCGCGCGTGCACCTGGACCGCCAGCAGCTGGAACGCTTCCGCGGCCAGTCGATCGGCGATGTGCTGGCCGGTGCGGTCGGCGTGCATACCGCAGACGTGCGCAATGGCGGCGCACTCGACGTCAACATCCGCGGCCTGCAGGGCCAGAACCGGGTGCCGGTGATCATCGACGGTGGCCAGCAGGCCATCGACGTGTACCGCGGCTATGCCGGCGTGCAGCAGCGCAGCTATCTCGACCCCGATCTGATCAGCGCGGTCAGCATCGAGAAGGGCCCGAGCCTCGCCGCCAACGCGGCCAGCGCGATCGGTGGCGTGGTCTACATGGAAACGCTGAATGTCGATGACATCCTCGACGACGACCAGGCCTGGGGCCTGCGCGTGCGCGGCGGCGTGGCCGACAACAGCATCGACCGTACGCGCGTGTTCAAGCAGGTGGCGCGTGGCAGCGAGAACCGCAACAGCCTGCGTGACCCGCGCGACTGGAACGGCAGCGTGGCCTTCGCCCAGCGCGGCGAAGACTGGCAGCTGGTCGCGGCCTATGCGCGGCGCCGCCAGGGCAACTACTTCGCCGGCAGCAACGGTGCACATCGCTACGACGACCAGCACCTGTCCAGCGGCGGCACGGGCATGTCCAGCCAGGCGGTCTCGGACATGTACCACCCCGGCGATGAGGTACTCAACACGCACACCGACAACGAATCGGCGTTGCTGAAATTCACCTGGACCCCAAACCCCGACCAGCGCCTGGAGCTGAGCCACCGCTACTTCAATTCGAGCTTCGGCGAGATCATGCCGTCGGCGATCGGTCGCGTGGGCGAGTCCAGCGAATGGGTGACCTACGTGGACAAGGCCAACACCATGTTCGAGTTCGAGCCGGGGAAAATGCGGGTCAACGCCACCTCGCTGCGCCACCGCTACCGGCCCGAGGCACATCCATGGCTGGATCTGAGCAGCACCCTGTGGTTCACCACCGCCACCAGCCGCATGTTCAACAGCAACATCGCCAACACGCCGCTGTTCAAGGAAATGGCCTCCGACCAGATGCCCGACACGCTGGGCGAGACCTACGGCCCCGGCCTGCAGTCGGACGTGAAGACCCAGCGTTGGGGCGTGGACAGCAGCAACACCACGCGCTTCAGCAACGGCCTGGGTGACTGGACGCTGCGCTATGGCGCCTCCTTCCAGCACGAGGACACCGCACCGAACTCGCCGGTGCTGCCGGTGGACTACAACAACAACCGCTACCTGCGCTCGGGCACGCGCCGCGAGGCCAGCGTGGTGGCGTCGCTGCAGTGGCAGCCGTGGGACTGGCTGTCGCTGACCGCCGGCGGCCGCTTCATCGACTACCGCACCCGCGACCGCAACCGCGTGGCCTTCGTCAGCGAATCGCGCGACCTGCGCTACACCTTCGCGCGCCTGAGCAAGGGCGGACAGCTGCTACCGGGCTGGTACAAGGAGTGGTACCCCGATGCACAGGGCAACTACACCTATGACTCGCTGCGCGCCACGCCCTACGGCGACAGCACGCTGGGCCAGGCCTATGACTTCGACGGCTTCATTCCTGATCCGCGCGGTGCCAACGGCTTCTATACCAAGCAGATTCCCACCGCCTGGGGCTACAAGCCGGCGATCCGGCGCTCCGGCCACGGCTTCGCGCCCTATGCCGAAGCACGCTTCAACCTCGACGCGGACATGTTCTTCTACGTGAAGTACGCGCAGGGCTGGAAGATGCCCAGCCTGTTCGAGTCGACGCTGGGCAACAGCACCTCGGCGCCGGTGGCTGACCTGAAGCCGGAGAAGAACCGTTCCTGGGACATCGGCTTCAGCCTGCTCAAGCAGGACCTGTGGCGCGACGGTGATCGCCTGGCGTTCAAGGTCGCCTGGTTCAAGAACGATATCCACAACGCGATCACCCGCCGCTTCGATTCCAGCAACTGGGGGTTCTACGTCGACAACGTCGACAACTACACGGTGTCCGGCTACGAGCTGCAGTCCGGTTATGACGCCGGCATCGCCTACCTGGACCTGTCGGCCAGCTACTACCAGCGCGCGCGCACCTGCGATGCGGCCACCGCCAAGCGCCTGCGCGAAGACCCGTATGCGAAATGGAGCAAGCTGGACACCACGCCGGATTGCGTGGATGGCGGCTTCGGCACCTCGTTCGTCAACGCACAGAACCCGCCGAAGTACTCGATCCACAGCACGCTGGGCTTCCGCCTGTTCGACAAGCGGCTGGATACCGGCATCCGCCGCACCTACAACAGCGGCCCCACCCACGAACTGGACAAGCCCTGGAACACCACCGGTTCGACCGGCCTGCAGAACATCTACCTGCCGACCGCGATCTATGACTTCTACGCACGCTGGCAGTTCACCCCGCGCAGCGAAGTGGAGCTGGTGGTCAGCAACCTGCGCAACACCTACTACATGGACACGCTGGCGATGAGCCTGATGCCGGGCCCGGGTCGCACCACGCGGCTGAACTTCACCGCACGCTTCTGAGTGCTTCAGAAACAGCTCCGCCCCGGGGAGATCATCCCCGGGGCGCTTGCCTGCGGCGGCTCACGCTCTGGCAGATACCAACCTGGGTTGGCACCGCGACTCCGCACAGGTGGGTGCCAACCTTGGTTGGCACAGCGACGCGTTACTTCGCGGTACTCAGCAGCAGCACCGCGAAAGTGACCAGCGCGATGCCGATCCAACCAATCGGACGCAGGCGGTTGCCGAACAACAGGCGGCCGCAGGTAGCGGTACCGATCACGCCGATCGCACCCCACATCGCATAGGCGGTGGCCAGGTCCATGTAGCGCACCGCCTGGCCCAACAGGGCGAAGGCGATCCAGACCATGACGATCGCGCCGACGCCCCAGCGCCAGCGGCGGAAGCCTTCCGACTTGGCCACCATCATGTTGGCGGCGACGTCGATCAGCGCAGAACAGATCACGAAAAACAGAGCGAGCGTATTCATCAGTGCGCCTCCCCGAGGGTGACGCAGACGATGCCGACCACCGCCAGCACCAGGCCGGCCAGCTGCTGCAGCGACAGGCTTTCACCAAAGACGGTGAGGCCGACCACGGTCAGCAGGGTCAGGCCGAGGCCTTCCCAGACTGCATAGGCCACGCCAACGGCGATACGGCGCACCGACTGCGCCAGGAAGAAGTAGGACAGCGCCAGCGCGCCGGCCATGATCAGGTAGCCGGTCCAGCCGCCATCGCGGGCGGCATGGGCCATGAACGAGGTGCCGACCACTTCGGCGACGATCGCCACGGTCAGGCAGGCCCAGGCGACCAGCGCGCCACGGGCGGAAACAGTACGGGACATGTGAAACTCCTTGCAGGGCGGGGACCGCGCCGCCTCATCAATGGATCCACGCCGTGCGTGGAGGGTCCGGAACGCCCCGCAGACGGGGGCGACGGAAGCCAGTATCATCGTCTTTTACGGTGGTATCAAAATGGATTCCATCGACAAGAGCGATGGATCAATGCCCTACTCCCCTGAATCCCTGCAGGCCTTCGTCGAAGCCGCCGCGCTGGGCTCGTTCTCGGCGGCGGCGCGACGCCTGCGCAAGACCCAGTCGACGGTCAGCACCGCCATTGCCCACCTGGAAGCTGACCTGGGCGTGAGCCTGTTCGACCGCAGCGGGCGCTACCCGCAGCTGACCGAGGCCGGCCGCCAGGTGCTGGGCCACGCGCAGGAGATCCTTGCCGCCGATGGCCGCCTGCAGCAGTTGAGCGTGCGCCTGGCCGCGCCGGTCGAACCGCGCCTGACCGTGGCGTTCTCCGATGTCTACCAGCTGGACCCGGAGCAGCGGATCCTGCAGCGCTTCGCCGAAGCGTTCCCGGAGATCGAACTGGAATGGCTGGATGCCGAGGGCGAGGACGTGCTGGAACTGGTGAGCAACGGTCGCGCCGCGCTGGGCCTGCTGCCACGGCAGGAGCACTATCCGGATGGGCTGGTGGCACGGCCGCTGGCCCACCATAGCGAACTGTCGGTGTATGTAGCGCGCGAGCATCCGCTGGCCAGCGCCGGCCGTCGCGCCGCCGCACAGCTGGCGCGGCACCGGCAGGTGCGCTTGAGCGCCGAGGTCGACCACGCGCGCGTGGTCACCGGCCTGGCGTGGACCGCCACCGACTACCTGATGGTGATGGAGATGGCCGAGGACGGCATCGGCTGGGCCGAACTGCCGCGGGCGCTGGTACAGCGCTACGACCGCGGGCGGTTGCTGGAACTGGTGCTGCCCGGCTGGCCACGGCGCATCCACAGCGACCTGCTGTGGCGCCGCGACACGCCGCCAGGGCCAGCCGCACTGTGGTGGGCAGACGCGCTGGGCTGAGGTAGTGCCGGCCGCTGGCCGGCAATCTCTTTGTCCCGTGGCTGCCGGCCAGCGGCCGGCACTACCGAACCGATCAGCGATGGGCGAGCGCGTAATCCAGCGCCGAGCACACCGCCGCCACCTGTGCCTCGTTGCACTGCTGCGGGGTCGCGCGCGGGCTGTCCGGGTAGACCTCGGTGGTGGTGGTGTACTTCGCGCCGGTAATGCCGGCGCACAGGCCCAGCTTCACCAGTGGGTACTCGATCACGCCATGGGCCACCACCGGCGAACCGATGATCTCGCCCTTATCGTCGGCCGGGGCGATGTGGGTGACCTTCTCCACCGCGGCGATCACTGCCTGCTGGAAGGCCGCCTGCGGGTTCTCGCTGTCGTCCACCAGATAGAAGCCATCGGGAATCAGGCCCGGCTCGAACGGCTTGCCATCACGCGCCGCCAGCGCCGGGCGGAACTCGCTTTCGTCGCTGTCGGTGGTTTCGTGCAGGTCGATGTGCAGCACGAACTGGTCCTTGATCGGTGCGATCAGCTCGATCAGGGCGGTCGACTCGCGGGCCGGGCCATCGGCGCGGAAATTGCGGTTCGGGTCGATCGCATCGAAGTTCCAGCGGTTGATGCGCTCGAAGCCCCACGGATTCACGCACGGCGCCACCAGCAGGTTGGCCTTGCCGGCATAGTCGGCGGCGTGCTTTTCGAGGAACTCCAGCGCGCCCATCACGCCGCTGGTCTCGTAGCCGTGCACGCCACCGGTGACCAGCGCAGCCGGCAGCGCCGGGTTCCAGTCGCGGCTGCGCAGGGCGAACAGGGTGTAGGTCTCGCCGGCGTAATCGAGCTGGCCATAGGCCATCTTGTCGAAGCGCGGGGCCAGCGCTTCGATACGCGGCAGCACCTCCTCGTCGTAGCGACGCAGGCGCTGCTGGCGGCCACGCCACGCCTCCCCGTTCCGCCGTTCCCCACGGCTGGCCAGGGGTTCCGACGGGGTAGAAAGCGGCTTGGGACATGGCGGATCTCAGCGAGTCAGGAAGCAATCACGCACTTTACCACCGGCCCGCCGGCAGAAACCGCAGACGCATTCCATTGGCGAATGGAATCAGCAATAATTCTCATTTATGACCTTCCACAACCTGCACCGATGCCCATCAACGCCCTCCGACCGGCCCGCCTGCCCCTGGCCGCCGCCCTCGCCCTGTGCCTGCTTCCGGCCGCCAGCGCCTTCGCCCAGAACGGCGCCACCACGCTGGACAGCATCCAGGTCTCCGGCAGCTGGCTGGGCACCGGCCTCCACGACAGCGTGAAGAACTTCGCTGGCGCGCGCACCGTGGTGGACCGTCAGCGCATCGAGGCCAGCGGGGCGGCCAGCATCGGCGATGCCATGCGCCGCATTCCCGGCGTGCAGGTCACCGACAACTCCGGTACCGCCGGCAGCTCGGTGTCGCTGAACATCGGCGTGCGCGGCCTGACCGGGCGCTACTCGCCGCGCTCGACCGTGCTGCTGGACGGCGTACCGCTGGCGGTGGCGCCGTATGGACAGCCGCAGCTGTCGTTCGCGCCGACCAGCCTGTCCAACATCGAATCGATCGACGTGGTGCGCGGCGGCGGCGCGGTGCGCTACGGGCCGCAGAACGTGGGCGGCATCATCAACTTCAGCACTCGCGCCATTCCGACCGGCACCGGCCTGCACGGTGGGGCCGGTGTGCGCTACACCGCCTACGATCACGGCGGCGGTGACAGCACCCAGTACAACGCCTTCCTCGGCGGCACCGGCGACAACGGGCTGGGCGCCGCCCTGCTGTACTCCGGCCAGGACGGCCGCGGCTGGCGCCAGGGCAGCGATGACCGCTTCAACGATCTCGCCTTGAAGTTCGCGTACGCCATCGACGAACAGCAGGAACTGCGTGCCAAGCTGTCCTATTACGATGTGCGCTCGCTGACCCCGGGCGGCCTGACCCGCGCGCAGTACGAGGCCGACCCGTTCCAGAACACCCGCCCGACCGATTTCTGGAAGGGCCACCGCACCGGCATCGACCTGGGCTACACCAACACGCTGTCGGACAACAGCGAGTTCGAGGTGCTGGCCTATTACAACGAGAGCAGCCGTGCCAGCTCGCTGATCAACACGGCCGGTACCCAGCTGACCGTGCAGCCGCGCGATTACCGCGTGCTCGGCATCGAGCCGCGCTACACCCAGCGCCTGCAGTGGGGCAGTACGGTGCATGACATCACCACCGGCTACCGCTTCCTGCGCGAGCGCGGCAACGACCGCAGCTACACCGTCACCCGCCGCACCGGCGCGGCCAGCGCCACCACCCGCTTCGACAACGCCACCGACGCGCACGCCTTCTACATCGACGACCGCATCGCGATCGGCCAGTGGCGGATCACCCCGGGCGTGCGCATGGAATGGATCGACATGGACCGCCGCCAGGCGGGTGGCGCGGCGACCTTCAGCAGCCGCAACGACAAGGCGCTGCCCTCGCTCAACATCGCCTACCTGCTGACCCCGCAGCTGACCGTGTTCGGCAACTACACCACCTCGTTCGGGCCGGTGCAGAACATCCAGCTGAATTCGCAGACCGCCGCAACCCGCTGAAACCGGAAATCGCCAGCGACCACTGAGCTCGGTGCGCGCTGGCAGGACGGCGCACTGCGCGCGGAAGTGACCGTGTTCAAGATGCGCTTCGACAACCAGATCCTGCAGGTACCGGGGATCACCCCACCGACCTTCCAGAACATCGGCGCCACCGACCACAAGGGCGTGGAAAGCGCGCTGGAGTACCACTTCAGCGAAGACAGCGCACTGGCCGGGTTGGAGCTGTACGCCAACTACACCTGGACCAAGGCGATCCAGCAGTCCGGCGACAACCGTGGCCTGGACGTGCCGTTCTACTCGCGCGACACCGACAGCGTCGGCGCCCGCTACGCGCTGGCCGGCTGGACCTTCAATGTCTCCAGCACCCACCAGAGCGGCCAGTTTTCCGATGCGGCCAACACCTGGGATGAGACCGCCGACGCACGCGTGGGCCGCGTGCCGGGCGTACGCCTGTGGAATGCGCAGGTGGCCTGGCAGGTGCCGGGGCTGGCCGACAGCGAGATCGCGCTGGGCGTCAACAACCTGGCGGACAAGCGCTGGTACACCCGCAACGTCGATGGCAATGCCGGCCGCGTGGTGGCCGCGCCGCGCACCTTCTACGTGCAGGGCCGCTACCGCTTCTGACGCAGTAACCGCCCGATGCAGTGACGGCGGCGATCACGGTGGCGGCGTATCATGCCGCCACCATGTCATTGCCTGTTTCGCCATCGCGCCTGCATCTGGCCTTCCAGGGCCTGCGCCTGCGCCTGCGCGGCAGCGACCTGTGGTTCATCGCGCTTGCCCTGCTGGTCGGCCTGATCGCCGGCTACCTGACCCTGCTGCAGTCCGGCATCGCACGCTGGCTGCAGGGCACCCTGTACGGGCTGGACGACGGCATGCGCCTGAGTTCCCTGCCCTCGCTGACCTGGACCGCGCTGCTGGTACTGCCGCTGGGTGGCCTGCTGGTCGGGCTGGTCAGCCTGGCCGCGACCCGGCTCAAGCGGCCCCTGCTCGATGCGGTGGAAGCCAATGCCCTTCATGGCGGCCGCATGTCGATGCGCGACAACCTGATCGTGCTGACCCAGACCCTGCTGTCCAACGGCTGCGGCGCCTCGGTCGGGCTGGAGGCGTCGTATACGCAGATGGGCGCGGGCAGCGGCTCGCAGCTGGGCCGGGTGATGCGCCTGCGCCGCAACGACGTGCGCATCCTGGTCGGCGCCGGTGCCGCCGGCGCCATCGCGGCCGCCTTCGGGGCGCCACTGGCGGGTGCGTTCTATGCGTTCGAGATCGTCATCGGCGCCTACACCCCGGCCGCGCTGGCCCCGGTGGCCGTTGCCGCCCTGGCCGGTGCATTCGTGGCCGACCAGGCCGGCATCGAGGCCTACCTGCTGCCGGCTGCCTCGACGATTGATGTCCGCGCCGCCGACTACGCCATCTACGGCCTGCTCGGCTGCTGCTGCGCGATGGTCGGCATCGCGGTGATGCGGCTGATTGCCTCGATCGAGGGCACGGTCAAGCGCAGTCCGTTGCCGCTGTGGGGCCGGCCGGTGGTGGGTGGCCTGCTGCTGATCCCGCTGGCGCTGGCCAGCCCGCAGGTGCTGTCGTCCGGCCATGGCGCGCTGCACCTGGACCTGACCACGCATCTGCCGCTGATCTGGATCGGCGGGCTGCTGACCCTGAAGTGCCTGGCCTCCGGCATCTCGCTGGGCTTCGGCTTCCGGGGCGGACTGTTCTTCGCCTCGTTGTTCATGGCACCCTGGTCGGCGCCCTGTTCGCCGGCCTGCTGGCGATGGCCACCGGCGTGCCGGTGATTGATGCAACTTCGGCCGCCCTGGCCGGGATGGCGGCGCTGGCCGCCGCCGTGGTCGGCGCACCGATGACCATGGCCATGCTGGTGCTGGAAGGCACCCATGACTTCCTGTTGACCAGCGTGGTGATGAGTGCGGTGCTGGTCTCCAGCACGCTGGTGCGGCAGTGGTTCGGCTATTCGTTCTCGACCTGGCGCATGCACCTGCGCGGCGAGACCATCAAGAGCGCACGCGACGTCGGCTGGGTGCAGAACCTCAATGCCGGCCGGCTGATGCGCAAGGGCGTGGCGACCGCACCGGCCGACCTCGACGCTGCCGCGTTCCGCCAGCGCTTCCCGCTGGGTTCGGGCAGCCGGGTGGTGCTGATCGATGGCGAAGGCCACTATGCCGGCATCGTGCAGATCCCACGCGTGTACGGCGATGGCGTAAGAAACCGGAGACCATCATCGGCGAGCTGGCCGAGAACCGTGACGTGTCACTGTCACCGGCCGCCGACGTGGTCAGCGTGATGCAACGCTTCGACCAGACCCAGGCCGACGAACTGGCGGTGGTCGCCGCCGACGGCCAGGTGCTGGGCGTGGTCTCCGAAGCCTTCGTGCGCAAGCGCTACGCCGAGGAACTGGACAAGCGCCAGCGCGAACTGATGGGCGAGCGCGTCGAGGACAGCGACTGACCCGCAAAAAGGGGACGGAGGGGATTAAGTCGTTTCTGGCACGCTGGAAATCCACGCATGGCGTGGATCTACTGTCACTTCGACCGGGTAGACTCCCGCCATGCGCTTCATTGAAACCTTCCAGGCCGGCCCCTTCGCCGACACCGTGGTCAGCCTGCTGGCCGCCTTCGTGCTCGGCACGCTGATCGGCGCCGAGCGCCAGTACCGGCAACGCACCGCCGGCCTGCGCACCAACGTGCTGGTGGCGGTGGGTGCAGCCGCCTTCGTCGACCTGGGCATGCGTATCGCCGGCAGCGCCGAGGCGGTGCGGGTGATCTCCTACGTGGTCTCCGGGGTCGGCTTCCTCGGCGCCGGCGTGATCATGAAGGAAGGCATGAACGTGCGCGGCCTGAATACTGCCGCCACCCTGTGGTGCTCGGCGGCGGTCGGCAGCTGCACCGGTGCGGACATGCTGGCCGAAGGCGTGCTGCTGACGGTCTTGATCATCGCCGGCAACACCCTGCTGCGGCCGCTGGTGAATGCGATCAACCGTATCCCGATCAACGAGACGGCGACCGAAGCCACCTACGAGGTGCGCCTGAGCGTGGATGCCGAAGCCGTGCCGCGGGTGCGCGAGCGCCTGGTCGATGCGCTGGAGGCTGCGCAGTACCCGGTGGGTGATGTGCAGGTGGTCGAGCATGCCGACGCGCCCACCGATGTGATCGCGGTGCTGGTCAGTACGGCGGTCAGTGCCGACGAGCTGGACGTGGTGCTGGCACGGATGGAACACGTGCCGGGCGTGCTGCATGCCACCTGGGAAGTCAGCACCCGCGATTGATTCACCCACGCATAGCGTGGTGCAGTAGATCCACGCCATGCGTGGATGCTCTTCTCTCACCCTCCCGCGATGCGCTGCTGGGCCCTCAACAACCTGCGGAACGAACCGCACTGGCGTGCATCCTGCGCTTCCGGGCAGGCCGCGGCGCGTTGCAGGTGACGGCGTATCCGCTGCAGCTGGCTGATCTGTTGCTGCAGCACATCAGCCTGCGCCAGCAGGGCCTCACGATCCAGCGTGAGGCATCCGCGCTGCGGCGGCAGCGATGCCCCGATCTGCTGCAGCGACAGCCCGGCCGCCTGGCCGAGGCCGATCAGCGCCAGCCGCTCCAGCACCTGCTCGTCGTACTGCCGGCGCAAGCCGCGACGACCCAGGGCCTGCAACAACCCCAGCTGCTCGTAGTAGCGCAGGGTCGAGGCCGGCACGCCACTGCGCTTCACCACCTCGCCGATATCCAGTTCACGCACGGGCTTGACCTCAAGTCGCCTTCAAGCACCAACCTATGGGCAACTTCCCGGCAGGACAAGGCCATGGCCAGTACATCCCCCGTTGATCAGAATACGCTCTGGAATGGCCCTGGCGGCCAGATCTGGGTCGCCCAGCAGGCCATCCTCGATGGACTGTTCCAGCCGATGGCCGACCTGCTGGTCGCCGAACTTCCGGAGACCGTCACGCAACTGCTCGACATCGGCTGCGGCACCGGCGCCAGCCTGCTGGCATCAGCCACGGCACGCCCGGCCGCCCACACTACCGGTCTCGACATCTCCGCGCCGATGCTGGCGCTGGCCCGCCAGCGCGCCGAGGCGGTGGGACTGGACGCGGACTTCATCGTGGCAGACGCGCAGCGGCATCCGCTGCCGTCCGCGCACTTCGACTGGATCCAGTCGCGGCTGGGCGTGATGTTCTTCGAGGACAGCCAGGCTGCCTTCGCCAACCTGCATCGTGCCTCGACACCGGGCGCGGGGCTGCGCTTCATCGCCTGGCGCAGTGCCGACGAGAACCCATTCATGACCACGGCCGAGCGCGCCATTGGCGATGCACTGGATCTGCCGCCCCGGGTGCCCGGCGCGCCGGGACAATTCGCCTTTGCCGATGGCGGGCAGGTACAGCGGCTGCTGCAGGCCGCCGGTTGGAAGGATGTGGAGCTGGTTGCGGTAGACCTGCCCTGCTCGATCGCCCGCGAAGACCTGCCGACCTATGTCGGCCAGCTGGGCCCGTTGGGGCTGGCCCTGCGCGCAATGCCGGAAGATCGCGCCGCGACGCTTCGCGAAAAGGCATTGGCTGCATTTGCACCGTTCATCGAAGGCGACCGTGTACGCGTGGATGCCGCCTGTTGGCTGGTCCGCGCCCGCGCCTAGGAAAAGGGGACGGAGGGGATTAAGTCGTTCTCGCCCCGGGTGTGCCGGAAACGACTTAATCCCCTCCGTCCCCTTTTTCTTCTACAGCGCCTCGCCGGCGTCGGCCAGGCGCGATTCGATCAGTGCGTACCACTGCTGCAGCACGTCGATCAGCATGTCCAGTTCGGCATCGGTGCGCTGTGCGCGGCCGCTGCGCAGGCAGGCCTGGGCTTCCTGCAGCTGGGCCAGGAACCCTGCCACGGTATCGGCCTGCAGGATCAGGCCCGGCAGGCGTCGCCCGGGGATGCGCACCACGGCATGGTTGCCGAGCTGGCCGTACACGCTGAGAGTGGCTTCCGTCTTCATGGAGAGGGGCAGGAATTGGGCATTCATCGCGTGCACCGTTTGAAAACCTGAGCCGCAGGCAGGCGTGGACGACGGGGGAGACGTTGCCACGCCTGCCGGCGGTCAGGGGGGACTCGGGATGCCGGGGCATCGCCCCGGCGCAGGAAGGTCAACGTGGCAGTGCCATCCCGGCGATCTGCACGCGCCGGTTCGGCGCCAGGCAGGCAATCAGCTCGCGCCGGTTGCGCTGCCCGCACTGCACGATCGGCTCGGCCGCGCCGCGTCCTTCGGCACTGATGCTGGCTGCAGGCACGCCACCCTGCACCAGCGCGCTGCGTACGGCCTCGGCGCGACGCTGCGACAGCGTCTGGTTGTAACTGGCGCTGCCGATACGGTCGGTGTAGCCGGTTACCCGGATCGACTGCACCTGCGCGGCTTCGCGTACCTGCGCCAGGATGCCCTGCACCGCATGCTGGCCTTCGGCGCTGAGCACCGCGCTGTCGAAACCGAACAACGCATCGGCCGACAGCCGCAGCGGCTGTTCCGGCAGCGGTGCCGGTACCGGTGCCGGCGGGGCCGGTGGACGCGGCGGCTCCAGCACGGCCGCGCACGATTCCGGCTTCCAGTAGCCCGCCTGGGCAATACCCTTGCTGTCAAAGCGGACCTGGAACTGGCAGGTGAAGTACTCCGCGCCCTGTGCGGTGCGGAAATTGAACAGGTAGTTCCACTCGCGCACGCCCCACATGCCTTCATTGAAATGCGGCGTGCCCAGCAGCGTGTACAGCTGCCGCTTGCTCATGCCCGGCGCGAAGCGGCGCAGGTCGGCGACGTCGGGATAGATGCCCTCCTTCAGCGAGGCCCTCGAGGCCTCCGGGAAGTGCACGGCGGTGGCTTCGGCAGGACCCTCGGCGGCCGGCGCATGGCTGCGGCAGGCGGCCAGCAGGCCCATCCCCAGGATCAGGCCCAGCGTGGTGGCGCATTGGCCGGCGCGGGCGATGCGATGCTGTTTCATGTCATTCCCCCTGTAGACGTTTCCGCGATGCCGGGCCGCGCGTGCGGCCCGGCGGCGGGGATCACCACTGGATGCCGGCACCGACGGCCACACCGGCCTCGCCACGGCTGTTGGTCGAACCGCTGAACTTGTAGATCCAGCGGCCGCCTTCGGAGACACCGGAGATACCGAGCGCCACGCCCGATTCGCCGTTGTAGCTGCCAGCGGCGATCGAGGCCATGCTGCGGCCCGCCTCGCTGGGCTGCGGCAGCGCCGCGGTGGCCATCGCCGAGGCGATACCGGCCGAGGCACGGTTGTCGGTCTTGCGCAGGTCGCGCTCGAAGCCGCCCATGCGCTCGTCGGTGTAGGCCTTCGACCAGTCCAGGGTCTGCGCCATGCCCGACTTCAGCTGGTCCACATTGACTGCGTCGGTACCGGCGGTGCCGGCGGCAACGTTGCGGACCGTGGTCGGGCCGCTGCTGGTGCTGCCTAGGGTGACACTGTTGTAGTTGGTGGCACCGTTGACCGTGGTGTCGTAGCGGATGGTGCCCTGCTGAGAGGCCTGCAACTGGCGCACGTTGACCGCATCGGTAGCCTGCGAGCCGTCGGCCACGTTGACCACCTGGCGTTCGGCACCGCTGGCGCCCACCGAAACCGTGTTGGCCCGGTTCGCCACCGAACCCGCACCCAGCGCCACCGAGTTGTCGGCCTGCGCCTGCGAACCATTGCCCAGCGCGGTCGAGTTGGCACCGGCGGCGGTGGAGCCTGCACCACCGGCGGCCGAGTTGGCGCCGCTGGCGGACGGGTCGGCCAGGTTGTTGGTGTTGTTGGCACGGAAGCTGCCGGCCACGTTGGTGATGTTCTGGATCTTCTGGTCCGTGTAGGACTTGGACTGGTCAATGGCGTAGTTCACGCCATTCTTCAGCTGGCCGACATTGGTCGCATCGTGGTCGTCCGAGCCATCGGCAACATGGGTGATCTTGCGCTCGCTGCCGCTGCTGCCGATCGACACCTCGCCAGCGGAGTTGCTGGCACCGGTCTGGCCGTAGGCGCCGGTGTAGCCGCTCTGTGCACCGACACTGGCCACCGAACCGGCACCCAGCGCCACGCTGTTGCCGGCACTGCTGCTGGCGCCGTTACCGACCGCCACGCTGTTGGCACCGGCTGCACTGGCCTGCGGACCGACCGCAACCGCTTCCGCACCGGCCGCGGTAGCTGCGGCTGCCGTCGAGTTCACCGCCAGGTAGGCACTGCCACCGCCACCGTTGGTGATGCGCTGGTTGAGGACCTTCAGCGAGCCATCGACGGCAGTGAAGGCGGCGGTGACGTTGTTGTAATCGCCGCTGGTGAAGGTGCCATCGGTGGCGATGCTGGAGATGCTGAACGTCGGCGCGGTCCACACATTGGTGGTGCCGTTGAAGGCAGTGGTGCCGCCGAAGTAGTTGGCGATGGTGCTGTGGGTGCTGAACAGCTGGTCGCCGGTGATGGCGTCGCTGCTGCCGGCCAGGATGCTGCCCGCGGCAACGTTGGTCACCTTCACTGCGCCCGTGCCGGTCCCCTTGAGGGTCACACTGTTGATCACATTGCCGCTGCCATCGACGTCGTACTTCACGGCCAGCTTGTCGATCTCGCCGGTCTGGTCGGCAACGTTGGCCAGCGAATTGCTGACCGCGTCGAAGGCGGTGCCGACGTCGTTGTAGCTGCCCTTGGTCACGGTGCCGTTGGCGGCAACGTTGTTGATCGAGTACGTCGGTGCGGTCAGCACGCCGCTGGCGTTGACCGCAGCGCCACCGCCGAGGTGGGTGGCCACGGCCTGGTTGGCCGCGAACAGCTGGGCACCGTTGATGGCCTCGCTGCTGGTGGCACTGACCTGGCCCGGGCCAAGGTTGCGCAGCGTGGTGGCGGTACCGGCCTGGCCCAGCGTGGCGCTGGCGTAGTTGACGCTGCCATCGGCATTGACGTCATAGCGCAACGCGCCCTGCTCCGAGGCCTGCAGCTGGCCCAGGTTGACCGCATCGGTCGCCGCGGTACCGGCCGCCATGTTGGTGACCTGGCGCTCGGCACCGGCGGCGCCGATCGACACGGAGTTGGCACGATCGGCCAGGCTGCCGGCACCCACCGCGATGCTGTTGGCCGCCGTCGCCCGCGCATTGGTGCCGACCGCGATCGAATCGGTGCCACTGGCCACCGCTTCAGTGCCGGTCGAGTTCACCCGCAGGTACTTGGTGCCGCCATTGCGGATATCGGTGATCTGCGAGTTGAGGTTGACCAGCGAGCCATCCACCGCCGCGAAGGCATCGGTGGCGTTGGTGTACAGGCCCTTGGCGATGGCGCCGCCGGTGGAGATCGTGCTGATCTCGAACAGCGGTGCGGTGAAGATGCCGCTGGCGGGATCGAAGGCCGCGCGGCCACCGAAGAAGCTGGCGATGGCGCTGTTGGTCGCCGCCAGCTGGCCGCCGTTGACCGCTTCCAGGCTGCCTGCGGTGACCGCACCGGCGGCAAGGTTGCCGATGGTGGTGGTGCCGGTGCCTGCGCCGAGCGTGACCCGGCGATAGTTCGGATTGCCGCCGGCATCCAGATCGTAGGTCACCGCGGCATCCGCCACGCCGTTGATCAGGCTGATCGCACCCTTCAGCTGCGCCACGTTGACCGCGTCGGTGTTGACGCTGCCCGCAGCCACATTGGTGATCTGGCGCTCGCCGCCGCCGGCGGTGCCCACCGACACTTCACCGGCCGAGACCTGCGGCGCAGTGAGGCCATAGGCACTGTAGCTGGCCTGCGCGCCGCGCAGCGCAGCCGAGCGGTAGCCCAGCGCGACCGAGTTGGCCTGGTTGGAGGTGGATTCGGCACCCAGCAGGGTCTGCCCGTTGGCGGTACCGACGGCGCTGTCGCCGACGACGACCGAATGACCCATGCGCGCGGCATAGTCGGCCGTCGGCACGCCGGTGGGATTGCTCGGATCGTTCACGCCATCGCCGGGGAAGGCGACGTTGGCATCGACCTTCGGCAGTTCATGGCGTGCGTTGGCACCGATCACCACTTCCTTGGAGCCGTTGGCGAAGGCACCATCGCCCATCAGCACCTGGTAGTCCTGGGCCGCGTTGACGGCCCAGCAGGAAATGTCGGCCAGCGCGATGTCCAGGCATTTGGCCGCCCAGGCCGGGGAATCCTTCGGCAGCAGCAGGCCCAGCAGGCCACCCGGATTGCCGTTGTTGATGTTGTAGATGTAGCTGTCGGAGGTGACGCCACCGATCAGGGTCAGGTGCGAGCTGCCACCCGTGGCAGCGCCGCCCAGTCCGTTGAGGGTGCTGCCGACCGGCGACAGGTTGACCACCGGCAGGCCCAGCACATTGACCGTTGAATAGGTCTGCATCACGTTGGCGTTGCTGAGCTTGAGGTTGCCGTTGCTCAGGTAGCCGTTGCCACCGAACAGGCTGGTGGTGGTCGGCCCGATCAGCTGGCCGACATTGCCGACCAGGCCACCGGTACCGATGATCAGGCCCGCATTCGGGTCGGCCGCCGCCGGCGCCTTCGGGCTGGTCGGCGGAATCGCAGAGGGTTTGGTCAGGCCGAGACCACTGAGCGTGCCACCGACCAGGCCACCCACGGCGCTGCCCAGATTGCCGATGGTGCCATTGAGATTGCCGTTGAGCAGGTTGCCCACCGCGCTGCCGACATTGCCCAGCGTGCTACCCAGCACACCGCCCAGGCCGCTGGTGGGGCTGCCGGTGGTGCCGTTGAGAATGCCGCCCACTGCACCACCGACCGTGCCGACGGTGTTGTTGAGCGTGCCACCCACTGCGCTGCCGACCTGGCCAACCGTGCCGTTCAGTGCACCGCCGACTGCGCCGACCGTGTTGTTGAGCGTGCCACCCACTGCGCCGCCAACGGTGCCAACGGTGCCGTTCAGTGCTCCGCCGACTGCGCCGACCGTGTTGTTGAGCGCGCCACCTACTGCACCCCCAACCGTTCCGACGGTGCCGTTCAGTGCTCCGCCGACTGCGCCGACCGTGTTGTTGAGCGTGCCACCCACCGCACCACCAACCGTTCCGACGGTGCCGTTCAGTGCTCCGCCGACTGCGCCGACCGTGTTGTTGAGCGCGCCACCTACTGCGCTGCCAGCGGTGCCAACGGTGCCGTTCAGTGCGCCACCGACTGCGCCGACCGTGTTGTTGAGTGCGCCACCTACTGCGCTGCCAACCTGGCCAACCGTACCGTTCAGCGTGCCGCCGACCGCACCGCCAACCGTTCCGACGGTGCCGTTCAGTGCGCCACCGACTGCGCCGACCGTGTTGTTGAGCGTGCCACCCACTGCGCCGCCAACGGTGCCAACGGTGCCGTTCAGTGCTCCGCCGACTGCGCCGACCGTGTTGTTGAGCGTGCCACCCACCGCACCACCAACCGTTCCGACGGTGCCGTTCAGTGCTCCGCCGACTGCGCCGACCGTGTTGTTGAGCGCGCCCCCTACTGCGCTGCCAGCGGTGCCAACGGTGCCGTTCAGTGCGCCACCGACTGCGCCGACCGTGTTGTTGAGTGCGCCACCTACTGCGCTGCCAACCTGGCCAACCGTACCGTTCAGCGTGCCGCCGACCGCACCGCCAACCGTTCCGACGGTGCCGTTCAGTGCGCCACCGACTGCGCCGACCGTGTTGTTGAGCGTGCCACCCACTGCGCCGCCAACTGTGCCAACGGTGCCGTTCAGTGCACCGCTCACTGCACCGCCAACCGTTCCGACAGTACCGTTCAGCGCGCCGCCGACAGCACCGCCCACCGTTCCGACGGTGCCCTTCAGCGCACCACCCACCGTGCTGCCGACCGCATCCGCAGCACCGTGAAGCGTCCCGCCGACAGCCCCCACCGCGCCACCCACCAGGTTGCCAACGCCCAGCGCGCTGTGCTGCGCGGCGACGGTCGCCTGTCCGGCCAGCTTCAGGTTGCGATCGGCGATCACTTCCTGGCCGTCCGGCGCCTGCACGCGCACCTTGCCGGCGGCGCCGGCATCGAACGCGGCACTGATGGCGCGATCATGCGTGTCACCCGGCAATTCCTCCTTGGCCGGCAACGTGACCGCAGCTGTCGCCCGGGCCTGGCCCTGACCTTCGATGTGATGGCCAGCCACCGCCAGATGCGCGTCGGTGTTGCCGTCGACAGAGGTCTTCAGGGACGAACCACTGAGGCCCGCCAACGCCTTGGCACCTGCATCGATCGAAGCGACCTGGCGGCCGGCGATGCCGACCTTGGCCTTGGCGCGTGCATCGGCGCCGACACCCAGCGGCGCCTGCGCGCCGGGCGCAACATTCGCTGCCAGCGACGCATCCACCTCTGCTGCCTTGCCCGCAGCGTTGCCCAGGCCGACAGTGGCGCGGACATCGGCCGCCAGCGCCGGCACGGCCACCTGCTTCGGCGTGGTGTCCGCTGCCAGCTTCACCTGCACGGTGGCCGGCAGTACGTCACGCACCACCGGCAGCGACGTGGTGTTCAACTGCAGGCCCAGGCGAGCGTCCGCACTGATCGCAGGGCTGCTCTGCGCCTGCCGTGCAGCGGCAGCCAGGGCCACTTCGGCGTCGACCTTGACCGGCATCGGCTGCGCATACTTCGCCGCAAGCGCTTGCAGGTCACGCAACGATTGATTGCTTTCCGATGCCCCTGCGTGGCCGCTGGCCAGCGCGCACAGCAGTGCCAGGGCCAGGGCGGTGGGCATCAGCAGGAAGGCGCGCGGATCGCGTGCGGCGCTGCCGCCGCTGTCGCCGGTGGCCAGTTCCGAGGCCACAACCAGAGCATTGAGCTGGCGGTTCCATACACGCCGGTAGATGCGGTTCATGAGCATTTCCCCCGTAGGCGAACAACTGGAATGTCAGTGGACTTGCCGTTAGGCAGGTGACTGACATTTCAGCGGTTGCAAAGGTGGCGGCGCACTTCAATCCGGCACGGCAATCGCGCATTCCGGCAAATCCACGGCCGGAATCGGCAGCCGTTTATGCAGAAGCGGCAACATGATCGGCAAGCGGATATGCAATTCCGGCATGAACGCCGCGGAAACCCTTGCGGGGCTTGGCTCAGGCCGGCTGGCCGATCTGCGCGGGCGCGCGCATCAGGGTATCGCGCGGCAGTTCGCCGAATACCTTGCGGTAATTGTCGGCGAAGCGCGAAAGGTCCCACAGGCCGCAGCTGAGGGCGATGGCTTTCACCGAACGACGGCTGGAATCTGCCATCGACAGGCTGCGGCAGGCCGCGCACAGGCGCAGCATGGAGAGATAGCGGTTCGGCGAGGTTCCAAACAGGTCTTCGAACGCATAGCGCAGGCCGCGCTCGCTGACGCCGGCGGCATCGCAGATCTCATTCATGTAGATATTGCGGCGCAGGTTGAGCCGCATGAAGTTCTCTGCTCGCTGCGCGATCAGATAATGCGTGCGCCGTGCACGGCTGCAGCCCGGGCGATCCGCCACACCGGCGCCCAGAAGGGCCTGCACATGCTCGTGCAACAGGGTTTCAGTTTCTTCCGGCTGCAGGCCTGCACCCTGCCCCAGCTGCAGATGCAGCTGCTGGTAGTGGCGTGCCAGCGGCGCGGCTTCGCTGGCCAGGTTGAACAGCGACAGTGCCTGGCCAGCGGGAGGCGTGCTGCGCAGGCTCAGTTCGGTCAGCTTGCGCTGCACCCGTGCCACCGGCACCAGCATCAGGGTCATGTGCGTGCCCGGGCTCAGGGTGAACTCACTGATGCCCTCCGGCATGATCGTCAACGCCATGCCCGGCGTGAGCGGTACGCCATGGCACCAGCTCAGCGTCTCATCGGTGGCGTGCAGGTATCCCAGCATCGCCCAGTCCGGTGGCAGCATGAAACGGCCACGGCAATGGAAACCGCAACTGATGCTGCAGAACAGGGCTTCCTCGTGCACGCGCGAAGCGAATGCCGCACGTGGCCCATTGCCATCGAGCAGCAGCAGTTCGACATCACAGACACGAAGCACGCCGCTCAGCGTGGCCAGGTCTATCGACCGCAGGCCGCTGTCGTCGCTGTCTCCTACCCCACCATCGACCATGACAGTGTTGTCCCCCGTTGATCCGCCATGCGATGCGGCCCCCACTGCCTGACAGGGCGCGCATCGATCCATTAACCACTTCCGATGCCGTGCCGGCCGCAACCGCTTCGATGCGACCGACCAGGGAAATGCAATAGCTTGAATGCGAGTATGCCCAATAATCCGCAAAGGTAAACCCGCAGACTTAAATGATAAAAATAGATACACAGGTGAAGAAAATGTCGGAACGAGTGGCACGGTTTTCGCATGCACCAGGAAAGCGAATCACATTATCTACACGACCATGAATCGTTTTGCCTGAGAACGGATTTTCGTCACAGAAGCAATCTTAAATTTTCAGGTTTTCGGAGTTTCTGCCGAATTTGCATATAGGTTCCAGTTGCAGCCAACCGCCATTCAGGCAAAGTCGATATCACGGTGATCCGGCCATCTGATCTGGCCGCACCCAGGGGGACAGCATGACCACGCACGCATCACTGGATGCCTCGACCACCGGCCCCGCGCCGTGCGGTCGCGACCGTGCGGCCAATGTCCCGCCTGGAGACGATCACCCTGCTTGAGCACAGCGGGTCCATCCCGCCGTGCCTCCTCCGCCAGGACGCGCGGAGGCCCACGGACGATCCCGGCGGAGCCGGGCCACCGCCCAACGCAGGTGTACTGCATCCGCAGACAGGTAGAGGGAGACATTGGTCATGAACGCATCGATCCGCAAATTCCTGAAGGAAGAAGACGGCGTCACCGCGCTCGAGTACGGGCTGCTGGCTGCCGTCATCGCCGGCATCCTGATCGCGGTCGGCAACGACCAGATCAAGGGCTTCTTCGAAACGCTGTTCAAGAACCTCTCCGCACTGGCCACCAAGGCGTCGGGCTCGACGACCTAAGCGGCGACCGCGCGCGGCCGGCAGGGCCGCGACGGCGGGGCGCATGGAACCAGGCGAAGACCGTCCAGTGACGGACGATGGAGTGTGCGATGACACTGCTGGGATTGTTGGCCATCGGCATGTGCCTGCGGATCGCGATCAGTGATCTGTATGCCCGTCGGGTGCCCAACGCCTGGCTGATCGCCGCATGCGTGATCGCCACCGTGGTGATCGTCGCCGGCCAGTTCAGCGCGCCGCGCCAGCCGTGGCTACCCCACGTTGCCGGCGCGGCGCTTGGCCTGTTGGCGCTGCTGCCGTTCTATGCCCTGCGCTGGATGGGCGCCGGTGACGTGAAGTTCTTTGCCGTGCTGGGGCTGATGCTGGGCTGGCAGGCGCTGCTGCCGGTCTGGCTGGTCGCCAGCCTCGCCGCCGGGCTGCACGCCGTGCTGGTGCTGGCTGGCCGCCGCCTGGGCGTGTTGCTGCCCGGCCACCTGCAGATGCAGGTGAATCGCACCAACGCGCAGTGGCAAGCGCATCCGGCCCTGCGCGACATGCAGGCCGCCCGCCAGGGACGACGTGGCATTCCCTATGCAGCCTATCTGGCACTCGCCGCCATCGGCTGGGTGCTGGCCAGCATCTACGGAGGTGCACCGTGAACATCCGCAGCCCACGCCTGCAACGCGGCGTCGCCAGCATCGAGTTCGCCCTGATGCTGATGCTCGGCCTGTTGCCGCTGCTGCTGTTCACCTTCTCCGGGGTGATGATCATGGCGGCGCAACAGACCCTGGCCACCGCTTCGGCCGAAGGCGCGCGCGCCTCGCTGCGCTACGGCACGGCCGGCGAGCGGCGCACTGCCGCCTGCGTCGCCGCACGCACGTCGATGCAATGGCTGCTGCAGTTTTCCAAGCAGAACGTGGACTGCAGCGCGGGGGGCAGCAACGCCATCGTGGTGTCGGCACAGGCGCCCTGCGCCGGCCTGGCCACGGCCCAGTGCATGACCGTGACGGTCAGCTATGACTACGCCAGCTATCCCTTCCTGCCCGGCACCGCCACGCTCTACAAATGGGTGATGCAGGCTCCCATCCGCAGCGTCGCGGTCGCTCAGCTCGATCTCGGCAGCGGCAATTGATGATTGGTACATTGGAGACGGTTCCATGCTCAAGTTGACCCGCATCGCTGCCGTCGCCCTGATCGGCCTGGCCGTGCTGCTGGCGCTGATCGCTTTCATGATCGGGCGCAAACCGGCCGCACCGGTCACGGTCGCGCCAATCGCGCACAACGAGGCGCAGGCCATCACGGTGGTGGAAGCCGTGGCACGCCTGCCTGCGGGCGAGCCGATCAGCGCCAACGGCCTGCGCCTGGCCCAGCGCACCTCACCCGTCGCCGGTGCCGCCACCAGCATTGCAGCCGTTGTCGGCAAGGTGCCGGTGCAGGACATCGCCGAAGGCAGCCCGATCAGCAGCAGCGCATTGGCACAGGGCTTCTCGCTGCAGCTGCGGCCGGGCGAGCGCGCACTGGCCGTGCCCGTGGACGAACTGGTCGGTGCCGGCAACCGCATCCTTCCCGGTGACTTCGTCGACGTCTTCCTCAACCTGCGCAATGCCCAGCCCAGCATCAACAGCCCCGCCGAAGCCGCGCAGACGCGCCTGCTGCTGTCGCGCCTGCGCGTGCTGAGCTATGGCCAGCAGGACATCGCGCCGGTCGCCTCAGAGGCCACCTCAAGTAGCGAGGCCGACACCCGCAACGACCCGCGCGCGGCCGACATCACCGGCAGTGGCGGCAGCCACAGCAGCAATGAAGCCCCGCAACCCGCGCGCAGCGCGGTGCTGGCAGTACCCGTGGCCGACGCCAACCGGCTGCTGCTGGGTGCACAGCAGGGCAAGCTGTTCCTGGCGCTGCGCAATCCCGCCGACACCGGCCTGCCGGACCTGGCGCTGTTCCCGCAATCGCGCGGTGTGATCGACCCGCTGCGCGGGCTCGACGCCGAGCAGCAGCTGGCACTGCAGCGCCCGGAGAACCACGCCTTCGCCGGTATCGACGGCGAAGCGCTGGCCGGCCGCGGCAGCGCCCCGCAACGCAGCAACGCGGATGCACCCACGCGCGCGCCGGCGCCCCGTCGCAGCGCCCCGCGCGCGTCGGGTATCGAGATCATCCGTGGCGACAGTTCCGCCCCCCGTGGCTCCCTTTGACCCGCATCGAGCGCATCCATGACCGAACGTCGCCGCCGTCCACGCCTCTCTCCCCGCCAGCGCTGGCTGGCCCTGCTGCTGGTGCTGCTGGCACCGGCAACGAGCGTGGCCGCCGATGACCTGGTGCTGCAGGCCCGTGAGCAGCGTCCCTGGAACCTGCCGGCCGACCTGGAGCGGGTGGCCATCGCCGACCCCGGCGTGGCCGACATCGTGATGCTGCGTGGCCAGCGCCAGGCGCTGCTGGTGGGCAAGATGCCCGGCACCACCACCCTGCTGCTGTGGCACCGCAAGCAGGCCGAGCCGCAACGGGTGACGGTACGGGTGCAGAGCGCCGTACAGGGTGCTGCCAGCACCGGCGGCAATGATCTGGTGTTCACCCAGCAGGACCAGCAGGGCCTGTTGCAGGGAAGCACCGACAGTGTGCTCTCGCACATGCAGGAACAACGCACGGCGGCGATGGCACTGGGCAAGGACGGTGTGCTTGCCGATACGTCCACCATCAGCAGCGGCGGGGTGGTCCAGGTCGAGGTCAAGGTGGTCGAGTTCAACAAGACCGCGATGAAGCAGATCGGCATCAACTTCCAGAACCGCAACGGCGGCTTCGCCTATGGCTTCGCGCGGCCCGGCACCGGGTTGCCGGGCAACACCGGCCTGCTGCCCGGCATGAAGGAAGGCTACAGCAGCAACGAGGCTGTGTCGCCGATCTCCTCTGCGTTCCGGCTGGTGTTCGGCTCGACCAAGGGCCTGTGGAACGCCGACGTCGAACTGCTGCAGAGCAATGGCATGGCCCGCGTGCTGGCCGAGCCGACACTGGTGGCGCTGTCCGGCCAAAGCGCCAGTTTCCTGGCCGGCGGCGAGCTGCCGATCCTGGAACCGCAGGGGCTTGGCACCACCACCATCACCTACAAGCCGTTCGGCATCGGCCTGACCGTGACCCCGACCGTGCTGGCGGCGAACCGCATCGCGCTGAAGGTGGCGCCCGAAGCGAGCGACCTGGACTACAGCAATTCCATCATGCTCAACAACGTGCAGATCCCCTCGATCACCACCCGCCGCGCCGACACCACGGTCGAGCTGGGCGATGGCGAGAGTTTCGTCATCGGCGGCCTGGTCAGCTCCAACATCGTCTCCAACGTCAGCAAGATTCCGCTGCTGGGCGACCTGCCGATCATCGGTTCGTTCTTCCGCAACTTCGATTACAAGCGCCAGGACAAGGAGCTGGTGATCATCGTCACCCCGCGCCTGGTGCAACCCCTGGCGCGCAACACCGAACTGCCGCTGCCCGGCGAGCGCGAAGCCAAGCCGCATCTCCCCGAGTGGGGTTCCTGGCTGCTGGGTCCGGTCAGCCAGGACCCGGTGCCCGGTTTCTCGCGCTGACTCCCTGATGCCTGCGATACCACGCCCATGCCCTACGCCACTGCCCAGCCGCTGCATCCGCAAGGACCCCCGATGAACCTGGTCCTGTATGGCATGGATCGCGAACTGCTGCCCCGGCTGGCCGCCAAGCTGCCGCCGAGCACCGCCCTGCATTGGCAGGACAGCAACGCGCCCACCTCCGCGCAGGACCTGCAACGCGGCCCGCAGAGCCTGGTGCTGCTCGACTTCCGGCCCGAGCATGCGGCTGCCTCAAGCGTGCTGGCACAGCAGCTGCAGCAGACCCAACCCGACCTGCCCCTGGTGGCAGTGGGGGCCACCAGCGCCGGCCAGGTCGAAGGCGTGGTGATCGCACTGCGCGCTGGCCTGCGCGATGTACTGGACCTGGACAGTGACGACGCAGGCATCGAGGCGGCCCTGCGGCGCGCCCTGTCTCCGCGCCCGGCAGCGGTTGCCCAGCACGCGCACAAGGCACGCCTGATCGTGCTGCTGGGCGTGCGCGCCGGCGTCGGCACCAGCACCCTGGCCGCACATCTTTCGGTGCTGGCGCAGCAGGCGCGCGCCCTAGCCCAGGGCGAAGCCCTGCAGCAGGACGGCCTGCTGATGGAGCTGGCGCAACCCTCCGGTGACCTCGCGCTGTACCTCAATCTCGACAGCCGATTCCATTACGAAGACGCGCTGCGCAACGCCAGCCGCATCGATGCCACCCTCGCCCGCACGGCCATGGCGCGCCATGACTCCGGACTGGTGCTGCTGGATCGTGCCAGTGGCGGCGATGCCGTTCCGCCCTCCGATCCTGGCGCGCTGCTGCAACGCCTGCGCGGCGTGTTTGCCAGCGTGCTGTGCGACGCCGGCGGCTGCCCGCTGCGGCAGCTTCCGCCCTTGTTGCTGGACCAGGCTGACGAGATCTGGCTGGTCACCGATGCCTCGATCGCCACGCTGGTCTCGCTGGACCAGGCGCTGAAGCACCTGGCGGGCCAGCGCGAGCGCGAGAAGCGCCTGCAGCTGGTGATCAACCGCCACGATGACAGCAGCGGCATGAGCCCGGAACAGATCGCGCGCCGCTTCGAAGTACCGCTGCTGGCGACGCTGCCCGAACGACCGCGCGTGCGCCTGGCCGCCAGCCAGGGCCACCTGCTGCTGCAGGATGCCCCGCGCGACCCCTATCTGCGTGCCCTCGCCCCGCTCGTGTCGCGCCTGGATCCGGCCGCCTGCCCGGTCCAGCCGCATGGCCTGCGGGAAAGACTCTCCCTTGCCCTGGGTGGATCGCAATGGAAGACAAGGTAACCCCGTTCCCGCATGCCGTTGCCCGCCCGGTGCTGCCCGAAACTACCCCGGGCCACCTGCCGTTCGCGCAGACCGAGCAGTACCAGAAGGTACTGTCGGCCGCGCATGAGCACCTGCTCAACAGCATCGAGGACGAGCGCATCGACATCGATTCCTGGGCCCCGGACACCATCGCCCGCTGGGTGCAGGTGCAGACCGTGGGCTTCATCCAGGAGTGGCGCATCCCGATCAACGAGGAAGAGATGCAGGTGGTCGCCGAGGGCCTGGTCAAGGAGCTCACCGGTTTCGGTCCGCTCGACGACCTGCTCCACGACCCCTCCATCGAAGACATCCTGATCAACGGCTTCAAGGACGTGCACGTTTCGCAGGGCGGCCAGCTCAGGCGCGCCACCCAGCGCTTCACCGATGACACCCACCTGCTGCGCATCCTGCGCCGCATCCTCGCGCCGCTCGGCCGCCGGCTGGATGATTCCAACCCGATGGTCGACGCGCGGCTGCCCAACGGCGGCCGCCTCAACGCGATCATCTCGCCGCTGGCGGTGGACGGACCGATGGTGTCCATCCGCAAGTTCCGCAAGGACCCGTTCACCCCCGACGAGCTGCTCGCCAAGGGCACCTTCGATGCGCCGATGCAGGCCCTGCTGAAGGCGATGGTGCTGGGCCGCTGCAACATCCTGGTCTCCGGCGGCACCAGCTCGGGCAAGACCTCGCTGCTCAATGCCCTGGCCAGCTACGTGCCGGCCAACGAGCGCGTCATCACCGTGGAAGACACTGCCGAGCTTTCGCTGAACCATCCGCACGTGGTGCGCCTGGAGAGCCGGATCGGCGGCGCCGAGGGCCAGGGCGCGGTCAGCATCCGCGACCTGGTGCGCAACAGCCTGCGCATGCGCCCGGACCGCATCGTGGTCGGCGAAGTGCGTGGCGCAGAAGTGCTGGAAATGCTGCAGGCGATGAACACCGGCCACGACGGATCGATGGCCACCATCCACGCCAACACGCCGCGCGACTGCCTGTACCGCATCGAGATGCTGGCCGGCTTTGCTGGCTTCCAGGGCAGCGAGGACAGCCTGCGCCGGCAGATCGCCAGCGCCATCGATTTCATCGTGCAGATCTCGCGGCTGGGCAGCGGGCGCCGGGTGCTGGTCTCGATCACCGAAATCACCGGGGTCAGCGACAACCTGATCACCACCCAGGAGATGTTCCGCCACGAGGTACAGATCGACGGCAGCGGCCGCGAGACCGACCGCTGGATCGGCCTGGGCTTCCATCCGCATTCGCACAAGCTGGAGCCGTTCCGCCAGCAGCTGCGCGAATCACTCTACGGGGACTTCTGAGCATGGGCACCGGCCTGCTGCTGGGCGTGTTGAGCATCATCTCGGTGCTGCTGGCGCTGGCCGTCTGGCTGTGGGGCACCGCCAGCAGCCGCGAGCAGCGCCAGGCTTCGTTGCAGCATGCCGAGCAGCAGCTGGCGCGCGGCAGCGCCGCCAGTGCGGTACCGGCCGGGCCCGCCGTTGCCGCAGCCAACGATTCCGCCCGCCCCGCCAGCAGTGGGAGCCGTGTACTGCCCTGGGACGGCGTGCTGCAGCGCGCCGGCCTGCAGCCGGGCTGGAAGCTGCCACTGATGCTGCTGGTGCCCGGCCTCGTGCTTGCAGTCGTGGCGGCGATGCGGCTGGGCACGGCCTGGATGTTTCCGCTGACCCTGCTGCTGTACCTGCTGGGCTGCTGGCTGTGGGTGATGCGCCGGATCACGAAACTGCGTGCGCAGCTGCTGCACCAGATGCCGGACTTCCTCGACAACCTGGTCCGCCTCACCGCGCTGGGCAACAGCCTGCAGGCCGCGTTCCAGGTGTCTTCGATGCAGACCAGCGCACCACTGCGTGGCCTGCTCGACACCACGGTGCGCTATGCGCGCAGCGGCATGGACCTGGATCGCGCGTTGAGCCTGGCCGCGCAGCCATATCGCATGGACGTGCTGAAGGTGCTGGCGGTGGTGATCGGGGTGAGCGTGCGCATCGGCGGCCGCGCCGACCAGATCCTGCAGCGCATGGGCGACTTCATGCGCGACCTGGAGCAGGCCCAGCAGGAGCTGGCGGCCACCACTTCGGAAACGCGCATGTCGGCCTGGGTGCTGGGGCTGCTGCCACCGGCCAGTGCGGTGCTGATGGCGATCTCCAGCCCGGCGTTCTTCCAGCCGGTGCTGCATGACCCGCTCGGTCACAGGATCCTGCTGATCGCACTGGGCCTGGAACTGCTCGGAGCGTTCCTGCTGTACCGCCTGGCCAAGTCGCTATGACCGCCCGCCGCCGCCACGGAGGTGCCCGATGAGCGCCACTGCCTGGTTCGCTCTCTCACTGCTGGTGTTGGCGGCCGGTGTCGCCCTGCTCGGCATTGCCGGCTGGGTGCGCAGCCATCGCGAGCACCGCACCTCGGCCACGCTGAAGACCGCCCTGCAACCGCGCGACGAAACCCGCGACAGCGAGGCCACCCGCCGCGACTCGCTGGGCTGGCTGGAGCGCTTCGGCCGCTCGCTCAGTGGAGGCCGCCTGGAGGCCGCGCTGCTGGCCAACGAGGACAAGCTGCTGCTGGACCTGGCCGGCTGGAATACGCGCCGGGGCACGGCCATCTACCTGGGCCTGCGCCTGCTGCTTGCGCTGCTGGTGCTGGCCTTGGCGCTGGCGTTCAGCAGCGCGCACGGGCTGGCCAAGGTGATGGTGGTGATCGGTGCGCTGGCAGCCGGGCTGCTGCTGCCCAAGTTCGTGCTGTCGTCGTGGGTCAAGCGCCGGCGCCGCGCGGTCGAGAACGAGCTGCCCCTGCTGATCGACCTGCTGCGCCTGCTGCAGGGCGTGGGCTTCAGCATGGACCAGAGCCTGCAGACGCTGGGCGACAAGCTGCGCGATGCGCTGCCGGTACTGGGCGGCGAACTGCAGGAAGCGAACGTGGCCTACACCCACGGCCGCACCCGCGCGCAGTCACTGCGGCGGTTGAGCGAGGTCTACGCGGATGACGACCTGACCAGCCTGATGCAGCTGATCCTGCAGGTGCATGCACACGGCGGCGCAGTGCAGGAACCGCTGCGCCAGTTCAGCATCCGCCTGCGCGAACAGCGCCGCAACACGTTGAAGGAAAAGGTCGGCAAGCTCTCGGTGAAGATGACCGTGGTGATGATGCTGACCCTGTTGCCGGCACTGATGCTGGTGCTTGCCGGTCCAGCGCTGGTCGCGCTGGCCACCACCATGTCCAAGATGGGATCGCCCTGATGCCTGCCCTGCGCACTTCCTGCCTGCTGCTTGCCACCGCCCTCGCCGCCCTGGCCAGTGGCTGCGCCTCGACCACGCCGAAGTACGTGCGGGCGCCCAGCCTTGCGCCGCCGGAACCCGATCCACAGGACAGCCGCAACGCCTACCTGGAACTGATCGAACGCATGCAGCAGCAGGGCGCCTGGTATGCCTCGCTGGCCCACGTGGAGGCCTTCCGCCAACGCTATGGTGATCGCCCTGCCCTGCGCCTGCTGCAGGCCGACGCACTGCGCGAGATCGGCCAGACCGACGCAGCGGCCACCCTGTATCGCGAGCTGTCCAGCGGGCCGCAGGCCGCCGCTGCCGCGCATGGCCTGGGCCTGATCGCTGCACGCCGCGACGACGATGCAGGCAGCGAACAGGCGCTGGCGCGCGCCACGCAGTTGCAGCCCTTGAACACCGACTACCTTGGCGACCTGGGCTATGCGCGGCTGCGCGCCGGCCAGTTCGACCAGGCGCGCGAGCCGCTGGCCAAGGCCCTGGAGCTTTCGCCAGGCAACGCCAAGGCCACGGCCAATCTCGCACTGTGGGCGGTACTGCGCGGCGATCAGGCCACGGCAGAGCGCCTGTCGGAACAAGCCAACCTCAACGAGGAAACGCGCCGCAGCATCCAGCAGCAGGCCCAGCAGATCCGCACGCGCCTGCAGCAGCGGCAGGCCGCTGCCACCGTCAACGCCCCGGCGCCTGAGCTCACGGCCAGCAGCGAACGCGGCGCCCGTGCATCGGGCAGCACCCGGCTGGCAGCCGAACCACGCCGCGAAGCACGTGACGAGCGCGATCCGCAGCGCCTGCCACCGTCGATGCTGGAACGCTTCAGCACCACCGATCACCCGACCGGAAGCACCCCATGACCGCGATGCGCCTGACCCGACGCCTGTTGCCCGTGCTGTCCTGCCTGCTTGCTGCCGGTGCCGTGCAGGCACAGCAACAGCCATTGACCGGACAGATGCTCGGTGGCCCCTTGCCGTCGGCACCGGCCGCAGCGCCGATGCAGGCCGAGCCGCTTCCCACCGTGGAGCTGTCCTCACCCGCCGCATCCGCAGCGGTGGCTGCGGCACCGCCGGCAATCCCCGCAACCGACGTTGCACCACCGGCAACACCGCGTGCGCGCCTGCAGAGCGGCGAGGCCACCCGCAACCTGTTCCGCATGCAGGCGTCGGGGCAGCAGGCCGGCCAGCGCCTGCCGATCCTGGGTGACCAGGCCACGCTGAGCTATGCGCGTTACCTGAAGAGCTTTGAACACGAGATCCCGGACTTCTTTGAGACCGATGTTGCCCGGTCCAAGGACGCCTCTTCCTCCGGACGCTGAGGTCGGCCATGAAACGCCCACGCCAGTTCAGTTTCAGTCGCCCACGCGGCGGCATGTCGGTCACGATGATGCTGGTCATGCTGGCGCTGCTGGCCATGCTGGGCCTGATCGAGATCGGCTATCTGTTCTGGGCCAAGCGTGATGCGCAGAAGGTAGCCGACCTGGCCGCACTGGCCGGCGCACAGCGGCTGGAGCTGTGCAGCGCGGACAACAGCGACAACAGCGCAGCCCGGCAAAACGCGCTGGCCCAGAACAGGTTCGCAGGCACCCTGCAGATCCGCTGCGGCAACTGGAGTGCCAGCCGCGGCACCAGCAACCGTTTCGTCACCAGCGTTGATGCCAGCAACCCGCGCAATGCCGTGCAGGTGATCGCCGAGCGCAGCGTGCTGCCCTTCTTCGGCCAGAACACCAGCCTGCCGACCGTCAGCGTGCAGGCGGTAGCCCGCCGCTCGGAGCCCACGGCGGTGTTCGCAGTGGGCTCGCAGCTGCTGCGTACCAATGGCAATTCCGTACTGCTGTCGACCCTGCGCCTGGTCGGCCTGGACGTCACCAATGCCACGGTGCTGTCCTATGACGGCCTGGCGCAGGCCAACGTCACGCCATCCGGCCTGCTGAAGGCACTCAACATCCCGGTGAGCGCCAACCTCAGCGTGGCCGACTTCAACCGCCTGCTGTCGGTCAACAAGATCTCGCTGGCGCAGCTGGTCGATGCCACCGCCACCGTCGTCGGCCGTGACTCGACGGTGGGCGTGCAGCTGCGCGCCCTGTCCGACCTGGTCGCCACCCAGCTGGACATCAACAAGCTCAACATCGTGCTCGGCAGCCAGGCCGGCGGCGGTGGCCTGTTCGCGGAAGTTGTCTCACCCGACGGCACCGTCGGCAGCGCGCTGGAATCGAAGATCAACGTGCTCAACCTGATCAACACCGCCATCTCCATCGCCAACGATGGCAACGGCGTGACGATCAAGGGACTGGACCTGCTGGGCATCAACATCCAGGGCGGCGTGGTCGAACCGCCATCGATCGCCATCGGCGGCGTCGGCACCCGTGCCTACAATGCGCAGGTTCGGCTGATGGTGGACGTGGACAGCAACAACCTGTTCGCGCTGGGGCCGCTGCTGAACCTGCTCGGCACGCGCCTGCACCTGCCGCTGCACGTCGACGTGGCCAACGGCATGGGCACGCTGACCGGCATCCAGTGCGGCGCCAGCCCACCCAAGGCCACCATCCAGGTCGATTCATCGGTGCTGCGTGCCTGCGTCGGCAATGTCGACCCCGCGCAGCGTTTCTCCAAGGCCAATGTCTGCGACGCCACGCTGCAGAACGAGCAGCTGTTGAAGCTGCTGGGCCAGCCGCTGGTCAATGACAAGATCACCCTCCCCGCGCTGACCAGCACGCAGAACCTGACCCTGGCTGCCGGCGAGACCGGCTCGACCCGGATCAATCCGCTCGCGATCGGTGACGCGGTGTCGAGCCTGGTCAACGAACTGCTGCGGGTGCTGTCGGGCATGCTCAGCTCGCCCAAGCAGGGCATGAGCGCCAACGACACGGCCAAGGCGCTGGCCGACCGCTACCTGCAGGCGGCCTTCCCCACTGGCGGGCGCTACAACGTCGACCAGGTCATCCCGCTGCTGCGCGATGGCGACCCGGCACGCAATCTCGCGCCGCTGGGCAACTGGACGGTGAAGAATGGCGTCCCCAAGCCTTGCCTGCTGGGCCTGACCACCTGCTGGGAAGACGGCTCGGTGTGGACCGGCTACAAGACCACCGTCACCGGCCAGGGCCTGGGCCTGCTCGATGGCCTGCTCGGCTCGCTGGTCGGCGGCCTGCTGATCAACCGCTGCGACAGCCTGCTCGGCAACCTGATCGACTACAACGGCTGCGTGCGCAACAACCTGGCGTCGTACATCCAGACCGCGCCGGCGGGTTTCCTCGATGGTGCCGGTGGCAGCGGCGTCACCAACCCCGACGGCAGCGTCAGCTGCAGCGGCCTGCTGTGCACCCTGCTGAAGCCGATCCTGGCCGCACTGCGGCCGGTGCTCAACAGTGTCGGCACCCTGCTGACCAACCTGCTGGCCAGCGTGCTGGGCCTGGAGCTGGGCCGGACCGACGTCAACGTGCAGTCGATCCAGTGCAGCGCCGCACAGCTGGTCTATTGAAATCGAGCCGTGACGGGCGCCCTTGGCGGCGCCCGCGCGCATGCTAGACTCCCGGCGGGGAACCACCTTCATCTCAACCCACACTCATCCGTGGATGGTCTAGACATGCGAGAAACTTCAGGGGGCGCGGTCTTCGCCCGGCACGCGCGCAGCGCGGCAGTGCTGGCCGTGGCCATGATGCTGGTGGCACCGGCGGCGATGGCCGCACGTGGCGACCGTGAGCCTGCAGCCGAACCGGCGCGCAGCGCGCCGGTGGTGCGCAATACCGTGGACGAACTCAAGCAGTTGATGGATTCGCGCCAGCTGACCGAGCTGCGCACCACCTACAACGGCAACTACGGCGCCAGCCTGCTGTTCAATGCCAACACCCTGACCTACTACGTCGCCCTGTTCCAGGAGAAGAACTTCTGGCGGGTGATCAAGACCGATGCGGTGGACAACGCCGAACGTGTCTACCGCACCTTCGCGCAGCAGTCCGAGCAGCTGGCCCAGGTCTACATCGACACCACCCGCCTGGAAGCCGGCAAGCGCTACACCGAGCGCCTGGTGGCCTACAACGAAGAACGCCTGCGCACCCTGCAGCAGGAAATGGAGCAGCAGCAGGCGCAGTCGGCGCAGGTCAGCGCCGCCCTGCAGCAGGCCCAGCAGCAGGCAGTCAGCCTCAGCACCGATGTGCAGAGCACCAACAGCCAGCTGGATGCCCTGCAGCGCCGCATCCAGATCCTGCAGGCCGAACAGGGCAACCCGGAGTTGAGCCTGCCCAAGCCGGACAGCGTGCCCGCCCCGGCCGCCGCCAGCGACGGTCGCTGAAACCTGCACTTACGCTACTTCACGCAACGGCGCCCCAGGGCGCCGTTGTCGTTTTCGGCACTTCAGCAACTCACTTCACTGGCAGGCGCCGTAGACCGCGTCATCCAGCTGCCGGCGCTGCACGAAATCCAGCCGTCGGCGCTTGAGCAACTCCCGCTCGCGCTGCCGGCGCGCACGCTCGCAGGCCGCCGCATCCGTGCTGATCGTGATCAACGCGCCCTGCGCCCGGGTGGCACGCCGCGAGCGACGTGACGGCTTCGGTTGCGCGACTGCGGGAACCACCGCACCGCGGGACAATGACTGCTCCGCCGGGACCTCCCAGCGCCACGCCGCACGGCCCTGGCAGGGTGTCTGCTGGTAGACCGGATGCGGTCCATCCACGCATTTGTAGACGTTGGTCTGCGCCGGCGCGGCTATCGGCAACAGCAGGCACACCATCAGGGACCATCGCGTGGCGGGCATCCGGGCTTTCCACAGGCAGGCTGCGGACATCCTCGGCGCGCGACTCCGGTCCCGCCAGAGCGGTATGCGTCACATCCTTTGCAATCCAGCACAGCGGTGCAAGTCCATCGCCGGCACCTGCGCTGTACTGCCGGAGGCACCGGCAGCCTGCCGATGCCTTCCCTCCCTTCCGCCAAGGAACCTGCAATGAGCAACTTCGTCACCGTCGCCGACGGCGCCCGCATCTTCTACAAGGATTGGGGCAACGGCCAGCCGATCGTGTTCGCCCACGGCTGGCCGCTGTCCTCCGATGCCTGGGACCCGCAGATGCTGTTCATGGGCCAGAACGGCTTCCGCGTGATCGCCCACGACCGCCGCAGCCACGGCCGGTCCAGCCAGACCTGGGACGGCAACAACATGGACACCTACGCCGACGACCTGGCTGCAGTGATCGAGGCGCTGGACCTGAAGGACGCGATCCTGGTCGGCCATTCCACCGGCGGCGGCGAAGTGGCCCACTACATCGGCCGCCACGGCAGCACGCGCGTGGCCAAGGTGGTGCTGGTCGGCGCCGTGCCGCCGCTGATGCTGAAGACCGCTGCCAACCCGGCCGGTACCCCGCTGGAGGTCTTCGACGGCATCCGCAAGGGCACCGGCGGCGACCGCTCGCAGTTCTTCAAGGACCTGACCACCCCGTTCTTCGGCGCCAACCGCGATGGCAACACCGTCACCCAGGGCATGCGTGATTCGTTCTGGCTGCAGGGCATGCTCGGTGGCGTCAAGGGCCAGTACGACTGCGTGCATGAATTCTCGGAAGTGGACTACACCGAAGACCTGAAGAAGATCGACGTGCCGGCACTGGTCGTGCACGGCGACGACGACCAGATCGTTCCGTTCGATGCCTCGGCCAAGCTGTCCTCGCAGATCATCAAGGATGCCGAACTGAAGGTATACCCCGGTGCCCCGCACGGCCTGACCGTCACCCACGCCGAGCAGTTCAACGCCGACCTGCTCGCATTCGCACGCAGGTGATGTGCTGCGGCGGCGCCACCCAGCGCCGCCGCACAAAAAGGGGACGGAGGGGATTAAGTCGTTTGTGCACAAACGACTTAATCCCCTCCGTCCCCTTTTTTGGGTCAGATATCGCTGTGGTGGTGTGGCACGCCGGTCTTCGGCAGCGGGTCGTGCCCGCCTACGAAGTGACGCACCACCGGTGCACGTTCGCCGCGATGCAGACCGCGCAGCACTTCCTGGATCGCCTTGTCGTCGGCGGTGATGCGTTCGTGCTGGCGCAGGTGCTCCAGCCACGACGGGGTCACGAAATACTCCAGGTGGATGCCCGGGGTGGCCACATCCTCGACCACGCCCCAGACCACGGCGCCATCGCGGCGACGGATCGTGCCCAGTGCGCGCATCTGTGCCTGGAACGCGGCACGATCAGCGTCATCGATGCGGTACTCGATGGTCACCAGCACCGGGCCGCGATCGTTGGATACCGGTACCGACAGTTCGGGGGCCGGCCAATGCCCCGCCGGGCGCAGGTTCAGGTCTTCGGTACCAGCGATGCGCACGCGCCACACCAGCAATCCGCCGATCACCGCACCCGCGGCAGCCACCAGCAAGGCCAGTTCCGGCGAGGTGCGCTGTGCCAGCGCGCCCCAGCTCAGCCCGCCGGCAGCCATGCCGGCAGAGAACACCATGATGTACAACGCCAATGCACGCGCACGCACCCACGCCGGCACCGCGGTCTGCGCGGCGATCTGCAGCGACGACAGCACGGTGATCCAGGCAAAGCCATTGATCAGCATCACCAGCGGCAGCACGTACCAGCTGCGGGTCAGCGCCAGGCCGACCAGGCTCAGGGCCAGCGACAGGGTGGCCAGCAGCACCAGCAGGTCACGATCCATCTGTGCGCGCAGCTTCGGCAGCAGCAACGCACCACCCACCGCACCGATGCCGATGCAGCCGAGCAGCATGCCGTACTGCCCCGCCCCGCCATGCATCTGCCCGCGTACCACCACCGGCAGCAGTGCATTCATCGCTGCGGCAAAGAAGAAGAAGCCGACCGACTTGATCAACACTGCCTGCAACCGCCCGGCGCGGCTCGCATAACGCAGGCCCGCCTTCAGGCCAGCACCGAACCCTTCCGGCGGCAGGCTGGACTGCTTCGGGTCGCGCTTCCAGCCCCACACCACGAACAGCATCGCGGCGAAAGTGATGGCGTTGAAGCCGAACGCCCAGACCGCGCCCAGCTGGGCGACGATCACGCCGCCGATGGCCGGGCCGATCGAGCGTGCGATGTTGATGCCGATCGAGTTCAGCGCCACCGCCGAAGCCAGCATCGGCTGCGGCACCAGTTCGGACACGATCGCGGCCTGCGCTGGCATCGCCATCGCCGCCCCGCAGCCCATGCAGAAGGTCAGCAGCACCAGCAGTTGGGGGGTCAGCATGTCCATCGCGGTCAGTGCCGCCATCACCGCCGCGACCAGCAGCATCCAGCCCTGGGTGGCCAGCAGGTACCTGCGGCGATCGACGATGTCGGCCAGGGTTCCGGCGGCCAGTGCCAGCAGCACGATCGGCACGGTGGTGGCCGACTGCACCAGGGCCACCATCAACGGTGAGCCGGTACGCTCGGCCATCACCCAGGCAGCGGCCACGTCATTGACCCAGGTGCCGATGTTGCTGGCCAGGATCGCCAGCCAGATCGAGCGGAACATCTGGACCTTCAGCGGGGACCAGGCGCCTGCGGCCTGTGCGGGGGGTTGCGACGCGGTTGCGTTCACCATTGCCATGCTCCAACGATCGAGGCGAACAACGTGTCCTGGCCACCGGCCTGCCTCAGTGCAGGCCCGGCATCGACCCAGGCCAGCTGCAGCTGCCATTGCCAGTGTTCGCTGGCCTGCCAGCGGGTTTCGGATTTGTACTGAGTACCGATGCGGCGCGCGCCGCCGGCGCTGCCCGGCAACGCCACCAGCGGTGCGGGCGTGGTGTAGACCGCATCCGCGCGACGATGCTTCCAGGCCATCTGTACGCCCAGTTCCGTCGTCACCGCGTCGTGCAGGCGCAGGGTCAGGGTCGGCTGGACGTCCATCAGGTTGGCCGGGGCCAGCAGGCTGGCCTCGCTGAAATAGGCCGACTTCGGGAACAGGGCGTTGAAGGTTCCCATGCGGCCATCCTGCAGATTTCCATCGCCACTGGCGATGTCCGCCTTCAGCCCCAGCCGCGGCTGCAGCGGCAGGTTCGTCCAGCGCCAGCCCGTATCGGTAGCCAGCGTCCAGGCGCGGATATCGAGCGTGCCGGCGGTCGTCCGCAGTTCACCGCCCTGCGCCACCAGCTCGCTGTTCCAGTCCAGTGCACCGGCCTGGCCGAACCAGCGCGTGCCCAGGGTCTGCCGACGTTCGGCACCGCTGCCTGCGGCGAAGCGCGCGCCGTCGCGGCGGTAGTCCAGCAGGTACAGATCCCACTGTCCCGCGCCCTGTCCACGCGCCGTGGTGGCATAGGCACCCCACAGATGGGCGCCGTGTTCGCCGCGATCATCGAAGGCGCCCGGCCGGTTCTCCACCGGACGCAGCGCCATCAGATCAAGCGTGCCCAGGCGACCTTTCCAGCCTGCACGTGCACCGTCGAACGCCAGGCGGATGTTCGGTCCATCGCGCACCGACAGCAGCCGTGAGCTGCCGTAGCCGGCTTCCTGCCGGCCCAGCTGCAGATGAAGGCCACCGTGCTGCCAGCGCCAGTACGCCTGCTGCACATCAAGCGCGCTGCGGTCGGTGCGGCCCGGGCCGCCGGCTTTGCCATTCTCAGCATGCACGCCCAGCTGCAGCTTTGCCTGCCAGGTCTCTTCCACATAGGTGGCCGAGGCCAGCGCGCGCAGCAGGCCATAGCCATCCTCGCCACCGCCAACGCCGAACCGGCTCGGGTCGTAGTACAGGCCACGCACGCGCAGCGACGCGTCCCATTGCAGTTCGCCGTCGCCCGCGTCACTGCAGTGACCGCCGTCGCAGGCCAGCGCCAGCGAGGGCACGGCCAGCAGCGCCAGGCTCAGAACGCGAAACACGAGCATCCCATCGCGCCCCAGAACGCGGTCAGGTCGTCGGTGGGTGCAGCATGCCGGGCCGCATGGCCGTGCGCGCCGTGGGTGCTGCAGGCCACACCGTGATGGTGGTGATGCGCGGCGGCCAACCCGGTGGCGGTACCGCCGACATGGTAGCCACCAAACCTGTTGACCGGCGACCAGTTGGGCATCGCCGGCGGCAGCTGTGGCGCAAGCCCTGCATAGTCGGCGTCGGCATGCACGATGCGGCCGCCAACCACGGTCAACACGCTGGTGATGTCGGCGATCTGCGCATCATCCACGCGGAAGAAGTCGGCCGAAAGCAGGATGAAGTCGGCGAGCTGGCCGGCCTTCAGCGTGCCCTTCACCGCTTCGTCGCCGGAGAACCAGGCGCTGCCCTGGGTCCACAGGCGCAGCGCCTGCTCACGTTCGAGCAGGTTCTCATCGCCATACAGGGCCAGCCCGCCCACGGTGCGTCCGGTCACCAGCCAGGACAACGCCACCCACGGGTTGTAGCTGGCCACGCGGGTGGCATCGGTGCCGGCACCGACCGGCACGCCTTCGGCCAGCATGCGCTTGACCGGCGGCGTGTGCCGCGCCGCCTGCACGCCATAGCGCTCGACGAAGGCCTCGCCCTGGTAGGCCATGCGGTGCTGCACGGCGATACCGCCACCCAGCGCACGGATGCGTTCGATGTTGCGCGGGGTGATGGTCTCGGCGTGGTCGATGAACCAGTGCAGGCCATCGAACGGCACCTCGCGGTTGACCTGTTCGTACACATCCAGGATGCGGGTGATGCTCTCGTCGTAGGTGGCGTGTATGCGGAACGGCCAGCGCTTCTCGACCAGCAGCTTCACCACGTCATGCAGTTCGGGCTCCAGCTCCGGCGGCAGTTCCGGGCGGGGCTCGTTGAACAGTTCGAAGTCGGCCGCCGAGAACACCAGCATCTCGCCGGCACCGTTGTGGCGCAGCAGGTCATCGCCCTGGCGCGGCTGCAGGATCTCACTCCAGCCACGGAAGTCATCCACTTCCTTGCCCTTGTTCTGGGTGAACAGGTTGTAGGCGATGCGCACCGTCAGCTGGTCATCGCGATGCAGCTGCTCGATGACCTGGTAGTCCTCGGGGTAGTTCTGGAAGCCACCGCCGGCGTCGATCACCGAGGTGATGCCAAGCCGGTTCAGCTCGCGCATGAAGTGGCGCGTCGAGTTGGCCTGGTATTCGATCGGCAAGCGCGGGCCCTTGGCCAGCGTGGCGTACAGGATCAGCGCATTGGGCTTGGCCAGCAGCAGCCCGGTCGGGTTGCCCAGCGAATCGCGCACGATCTGCCCGCCCGGCGGATCCGGCGTGTCCTTGGTGTAGCCACAGGCGCGCAACGCCGCACGATTGAGCAGCGCCCGGTCGTACAGGTGCAGCAGGAACACCGGCGTGTCCGGCGCGATGTCGTTGAGCTCCTGCAGCGTCGGCAGGCGCTTCTCGTTGAACTGCGCGGCGGTGAAGCCACCGACCACGCGCACCCACTGCGGCGCCGGGGTGCGGTCGACCTGCGCCTTGAGCATCGCCATCGCATCGGCCAGCGAACGCAGGCCGTCCCAGCGCAGCTCCAGGTTGTAATTCAGGCCGCCACGGATCAGATGGGTATGGCTGTCGTTGAGCCCGGGCAGCAGGCGCCGGCCCTGCGCGTCGATCAGGGTCGCTTCGTTGCCCCAGCCGCGCATGATCTCCTCGTCGCTGCCGACGGCAACGATGCGCCCGTCCTGCACGGCCAGCGCCTGTGCATGCGGCTGCTGTGGGTCGAGGGTGGTGATGCGGGCATTGCGGATGACCAGCGTGCTCATGCGACGCTCCTTGGAAGTGGAATCGAGTGCGGCACCGGCACGGCCGGCCAGGCCCAGCGCCACCGCGGCGCTGCCAGCCAGTACCACGTTGCGACGGCCTTGATCGAGTGGATCGTGACTCATGCGAGGTCTCCTGGAAGGCGTTGGCCGTCCAGTGCCCAGGCGCCGGGCCCGGTCAGCGCGAGGGCCAGCAGTACCGTGGTCCACATCAACGGGTACTCGCTGCCGCCGCGCATCCAGAACCAGCCCCTGGGCAGGGCCAACACTACGGTGAAACCGATGAAGGCGGCCGCCGCAAGTGCGGCGACGCGGGTCTGCCAGCCCAGCAGCACGGCCAGCCCGGACAGCACCTGCAGCAGGGCCAGCAGCAGCGGCAGCGGAGCCACCGCTGGCAGGCCGAAGCCGCGCAGCTCGGTGGCGAAGCCGGCCAGCCCGGGGCCACCGAACCAGCCGAACAGCTTGCCCAGCGCGTGCGGCAGCAGGAAGCCTCCTGCCGCCACGCGCAGCATCAGCAGGGCCAGGTCGAGGCCATGGCCAGCCAGCATGCTCAGTGCCCGCCTTCCTGCGCGCCGAACATGCGCTTGGCGTACTGGATGCCGATGCCATAGCCGCCGGCATGGTCGCGGGCAATGCCGGTGGTCAGCTCGTAGGTCTCACCCCGTGCCCAGTCGCGCTGCAGCTCAAGCAGGTACTGCACGCTGGTCATCGGCACCGCACCGGCCTGCACCATGCGGGTGATCGCACGCTCGTGGGCCTCTTCGCTGACATCGCCGCAGGCATCAGTGATCACGTAGACCTCGAAGCCCTGCGCCAGCGCCGACAGCGCGGGACCCACGATGCAGACGCTGGTCCACAGCCCGGCAACAACCAGGCGACGCTTGCCGATGCGGTTGATCTCATCGATCACCGCCTGGTCTTCCCAGGTGTTCATCGAGGTGCGGTCGAACACCGTCTGGCCCGGGAAGATCTCCGGCAGTTCCGGGAACATCGGGCCGGAGAACGACGCTTCGGCCACCGTGGTCAGCAGCACCGGTACGTTGAAGCCCTTGGCGCCCTTGCTGATCAGCGACACGTTGTTGCGCAGCGCGGAGATGTCGATCGTGTGGGTGGCGAACGCCATCTGCGACTGGAAGTCGATCAGCACCAGGGCATGGTCGGTGGGCGACAGCAGGGCCGGGGCGGGCGTGGCGGTGGCAAGGCTCATGGATGGACTCCGTTGGAAACATGATCAGGGGGAAGCAACAGGGCGGCATCACCGGCCAGGTACTGGCCGGGGCTGCAGCCGGTCTCGGCGCGGAAGCTGCGGACGAAATGGCTCTGGTCGAAGAAGCCCAGCTGTTGCGCCAGGCACGCCATCGGCAGCTGCGCGCCGGGCAGCAGTTGCCGCGCGCGCTCGATGCGGCGACGACGCACATAACGCAATGGGCTGGCGCCGGTACCGGTGCGGAACAGGCGCACCAGGTGGAAGCGGCTGACACAGGCGGCCTGCGCCAGTTCGGTCACCCGCAACGGTTGTGACAGATGCTCGTCGACGTAGCGCAGGGCGCGCTGCAATGCCGCCGCCTGGTGCGGGGCCAGCGATGCAGCGGGCGAAGCCGGCGGGGAAACAGTGGCCATGTGGGGCGCCGCGAAGGGGTGGCCCATGGTGCGTGTGCGCCGGGCGATGCCCTACCCCCGTCGGTCGAGGCCGGCACCTACCCGAATGGGGGAGGTCGATGGCCGAGCCGGCGACGACCGAACAGCCGCGCATCCAGTGAATAGGCACCCGGGCCCAGCGCCAGCAAGGCCAGCGGCAACACCACCAGTGGCCACGGCAGTGCCTGTGCATACAGGCCCAGTGTTGCCGGCACTACCGCCAGCGGCGTCAATACGCCCAGCGCGAGCATCGCCACCGCCAGCAGGCACAGCGCCGACAGCCAGCCTGCATGCGTACCCGGCGTGCACAATGCGGCGGCCAGGCACAGCCGCAGCCACAGCAGGCCGATGCCCGGACCGCGGTCGGGGAACATCACGAACAGGCGCTGCATGGCCGGGCTCCAGAGGACATGCCGGCGTGATAGCCGACGGCGGCGCCCGCCGCCTACCCCGTTCGGGTCACCCCGGGCTGCCCCACACCTGCCAGAATGCGCGCCATGCGTGGCCGCCCCTTCCCGTTGCAACGTCGCCTGCGGACGCTGCTGACCTGCCTGCTGCTGTTGACCGCCCTGCCCGCCCTTGCCGTGCAGCGCCCACCGGTGAGCGGCGGGTTGCCCGATTACGAGCACACGGCCTGGCGCGTCGGCCAGGGCGCGCCCGGCGATATCTGGGACATCACCCAGGACCGGGACGGCCTGTTGTGGCTGGCCACCGGCTCGGGGCTGTACCGCTTCGACGGTCGTCGTTTTGAACGCCAGGCACCTCCCGCGGGCAGCCATTTCCCGTCCACCAACATGGTCACCCTTGCGCTGGATCGCGACGATGCACTGTGGATCGGCTACTTCCAGGCCGGCATCAGCCAGTTCGCGCGCGGCCAGCTGCACAACTACGGCCGCGACCAGGGCGTGCCGGTGGGTGTGGTCCCGCACTTCAGCCAGGACCGTGACGGCCGGCTGTGGGCCGCGATCAATGGTGGACTACGCGAGTTCAATGGCCAGCGCTGGCAGCCGCTGCCCACTGGCATGGGGGTGCCGGAACACCGCGTGCAATGGCTGCTGCACGACAGCCGGGACACGTTCTGGGTCCTGGCCGACCTGAAGGTCTGGATGCGCGCGGCAGGCCAGACCGCGTTCGAAGACACCGGCATCGCCGTCTCGCAGATGGCGACGCTGGCCGAAAGTCCGCAGGGTGAAGTGTGGCTGGCCGACCGCGTGCGCGGTACTTCGCCGCTGGCCAACGCGCAGGGCCTGCTACCGGACAGCGAGCGCGAGGCGCGGCGGTTGCCGGAGCTGGTGGCTGCGCGCCTGCAGTTCACTGCCGATGGCGCGCTGTGGGCAACGATGAGCCCGCATGGCGGTGTCGCCCGCGTCACCTTCGATGGTGACCGCGCCGTGCGCATGGAGCGCTTCGATTCGCCACACGGGCTGACCGCCACCTCGGCCGTGCCGATCATCGTCGATCGCGAAGGCAATCTCTGGGTCGGCACCAATCTCGGCCTCAACCGCTTCCGCGCGCGCAGCGTGCACACGCTGGCGGCAGGTCCCAGTGATCCCTACCGCTCACTGGTGCGGGCCAGCGATGGGCATGTGTATGGCTATGGCGAAGACCTCAAGCCTTACGACCTCAGGCGAACCCTGCTCGATGGCAGTGCCACGCAGCTGCAGGCCGCCGCGCGCCAGGCACCCACCCCGATCTGGCAGTTCGACTGGATCAACCTTGCACGCACCGTGGCCGGCCGCACCACGCAGATTCCGCTGCCTGCGCCCTTCACCGGGCAACCACTGCATGCCCTGGCGTTCCCCGACGACGAGCAGGCCTGGGTCTGCACCGGCGAACGGGGGGTGCTGCACTACCAGCACGACCAGTGGCAACGCGAACGCCGCCTGCCCGAGCAGGCCTGCTCGTCACTGGCGCTGGACGCCCATGGCCAGCTGCTGCTCGGCTATGCAGACGGCCGGCTGCGCCGCATGGGGGCGACGCGCATCGAAACCTTCGACGCCAACCACGGCCTGTCGGTCGGGCCGATCACGGCGATACTCGATCATCAGGACCTGCTGCTGGTTGCTGGCGAGGCCGGGTTGGCCGTGCGCCTGGGCAATGGTCGGTTCGTCCAGGTGAGCACCGACATGGCCGGCGTCATGGAAGGCATCACCGGCATGGTCGCCGATGCAAAGGGCTACCTCTGGCTCAATGGCAGTCGTGGCCTGGTCCGGCTGGGGAGCGATCAGCTGCGGCGCGCCCTGCGCAGCGGGCAGCCGGTGACGCCGCGCCTGTTCGATGCAGTGGATGGCATGCCGGGCATCGCCCTGCAGAGCGGACCGATCGCCACCACCGCACTGGCCAACGATGGCCTGTTGTGGCTGGCCACCAACCAGGGCCTGGCCTGGCTGGACACCACCCGCTCGCACGTCAACACCATGGCGCCCAGCGTGCGCATCGGCGAAGTGCTGTATGGCAGTGAGCACGAGCCACTGCGCGATGGCCTGCGCCTTCCGGCCGGCACCAGCCAATTGCAGATCGATTACGTGGCGCTGTCGCTGGCGCGCCCGGAGCGCAACCGCTACCGCTATCGCCTGTCCAGCGTCGACGACGGCTGGCAGGATGCCGGCAGCAGCACCCGCGCGTATTACACCAACCTCGCACCGGGCAATTACCGGTTCGAGGTGGAAGCCGCCAATGAGGACGGCATCTGGAGCACCGCGCCGGCCAGCCGCAGCTTCCGCATCGCGCCCACCTTCATGCAGACCGTGTGGTTCAAGCTGCTGTGCGCGGCCGCGATCCTCGCGCTGCTGGCGATGGCGGTGCGCATCCGCAGCGGGCAGCTGGCGGCGTTGTTCCGCGCGCGCCTGCAGGAACGCCATGGCGAACGCGAACGCATTGCCCGCGACCTGCATGACACCCTGCTGCAGGGCAGCCAGGGCCTGATCCTGCGCCTGCACGCGATCAGCCAGTCGCCGCAGACCCCGGACATGGTGCGCAGCCAGCTGGAATCGGCGATGCAGCTGGCCGAACGCAACCTGGCCGAGGGTCGCGAGCGGGTCAACGCACTGCGCGACGGTCCTTTCGCGGGCCGCGACCTCGCTTCGGCGCTGGCCGATGTTCACGCCGAATACGCCGGGCACGGCACCAATCCGCTGCGCCTGACCGTGGAAGGCGCAACACCAGCGCTGCAGGCCGATGCCGCCGAGGAAGTGTTCCTGATCGGACGCGAAGCCATCCGCAACGCGTTGCGTCATGCCCATGCCAACGCCATCGAAGTGGAGCTGTCCTACGGCACGCGGTGTTTCCTGCTGCACGTGCGCGACGATGGCGTCGGCATCGACGACGAAAATGCCGGCCATGGCCATTGGGGCCTGCAGGGCATGCGTGAGCGTGCGCAGCGCCTCGGCGCCGAACTGCAGCTGTGGACCCGGCCCGGCCTGGGCACCGAAGTCGCGCTGGCGGTTCCTGCCCGGCGCCTGTATCACCGCCGTCCATCACGTTGGCGCTGGCCCTGGAGTAGAACCCACCATGACTGAGTCCCCTGCCCCGATCGGCGTGCTGGTGGTCGACGACCATCCGCTGCTGCGCGACGGCCTGGCGGCGCTGCTGGGCGCCCATTCCGACCTCCGCCTGCTCGGCGAGGCCGCCGATGGCGAGGAAGCCATCGCGCGCTACCAGCAGCTGCAACCGGACGTCGTGCTGATGGACCTGCAGATGCCACGCCTGGATGGCGTCGAGGCCATCGTGCGGATCCGCGCGATGGATCCGCGTGCACGCATCATCGTGCTGACCACCTACCGCGGTGACGTACGCGCGGTGCGGGCGCTGCAGGCCGGCGCCAGCGCCTACCTGCTGAAGGACATGCTGCGCCATGAGCTGGTCGATACCATCCGCATGGTGGCCGGTGGCCGGCGCGCACCGATACCCCCGGCAGTCGCTGCGAGCATCGCTGCACACGTGGTGGAGGACCGGTTGTCGCCCCGCGAGACCGAAGTGCTGCGGCATGTAGCCAGCGGGCTGTCGAACAAGCGCATCGGCGAGCGCATGCAGATTTCCGAGCAGACGGTGAAGGCGCACATGAAGAGCCTGATGGACAAGCTCGGGGTGGGTGACCGCACGCATGCAGTCACCCAGGCGCTACGGCGCGGGATCATCAGCCTGGACGACAGCGGTCACGATTAGGGGCTTGTTCGGCAGGGCTTGCAGCCCTGCACCCGCGGTAGTGCCGGCCGCTGGCCGGCAACCTCAACAGCAACAGCAGAAGCGTGCATTCCGTGGGATGGCGGGGCGGTGTCGGACTGCGGGGACGCCGTAAACCCATCCTTGGGGGCTTGGCCGCGGCATCCATGCCGCGGACACCCCGCACTCCGACACCGCCCCACCTCTGACAGATTCCGATGGCGGTTGGTAGGTGTCGACCTTGGTCGACACGGTAGATCCGCGCCATGCGTGGATGAAAGCTGTCAGATCTCGAAATACATCTGGGGTCAGAGCCGTTCCAACACACCGCAGGAAGCTGTCGAAGGCGGGTGGGTCGGGTTGCGGGGGCGTGAGCGCCATGGGCCCGAGGCATGCCTCGGGCGGGTTGGGCAGGACGCCCAACCCCGGTCTTGCCGTGTGCGCAGGACAGTGCACACGAGCAAGGCGCGACCGAGCCTCCATGGACGGATTCACGGCGTCCCCCGCAACCGCCCCCCCCCCCCGCCTACCTACAGGAAACCCGCTGTTTGTGCTGCCGCCGGCCAGCGGGCGGCACTACCGCAGGTGCAGGGCTACAAGCCCTGCCGCCCCCCCTTACTTCAAACGCAGCAGCAGGCTGCCGCCCGCGCATACCACCGCCAACCAGGCCACGCCGTGCCACCCCCACTGCGCCAGCGCCAGGCTGCCCAGCGCACCACCGGCCGCCATGCCGATGAACATGCCCGTGAACAGCAACGCATTGAGGCGGCTGCGTGCCGGCGGCACCAGGCCATAGACCAGCGTCTGGTGCGCCACCAGGGCCGACTGGAAACCGAAGTCGAACAGCAGCGCACTCACCACCAGCAGCGGCAGCAGCGCAGCAGCCGGCAACCAGGCTTCGGCCAGCAGCAGGCCGAAGCCCAAAAGCGCCACCGCGATCGCCAGCCGTGCCACCGCATGGCACCCCAGACGATCGGCGAAACGGCCGGCGAATGGTGCGGCCAGCGCGCCGGCCGCACCCGCAATACCGAACGCACCCGCTGCCGCGCTACCCAGTCCCAGGCGGGCATGCAGCATCAGCGCCAGGGTCGACCAGAACGCACTGAAACCCACCGCCAGCAGCGACTGGCTGGCCACCGCACGGCGCAGCTGCGGCTGCTCGCGCCACAGCGCCAGCAACGAACCCAACAACGCCGGATAGCGCAGCGTGCTGGTCGGTGCGAAACGCGGCAGCGCACGCGCCATCACCGCACCCATCGCCGCCACCGATACCGCGGCCAGTACGAACTGCGTGCGCCAACCCCATGCCTCAGCCACCACGCCACTGACCACGCGCGACAGCAGGATGCCGAGCAGCAGGCCGGTCATCACCCGGCCGACGATCTGTCCGCGTTGTGCATCCGGCGCCAGCACCGCAGCGGCCGGCACGATGTCCTGCGCCAGCGTAGCCATCAGCCCGACCAGCAGGCTGGCCATCAGCAGGCCCGGCAGGTGCCCGGCCATCGCTGCACCGCCCAATGCCAGCGCCAGCAATGCGGACTTCAACAGAATGAGGTTGCGGCGGTCGAAGCGGTCGCCCAAGGGCGCCAGCAGCAGGATACCCAGCGCATAGCCGAGCTGGGTCAGGGTCGGTACCAGGCCGGCGGCGCGCTCACCTGCGCCGAGGTCCTGGGCAATCAGGCCCAGCATCGGCTGGCTGTAGTACAGCGAGGCAACCGAGAAGCCGGCACCGGCCGCCATCGCCAGCACCAGCGGGGTGGAGGGTGCGGTCGCGGGTGCTGCAGCGACGGACAGCGAGGGGGTAGACATGGGGGGAGTCCGGTGGAGGAAGTGGGCGTATCCTGCCGGTATTCGCATGACGTCTGTAGTAGGCTTCATTGCATACTCTCCATACGTCGCACGCATGAATGACCTTGCTACCGGTGCGGATCGCCTGGATCTGCTGCGCACCTTCCTGCGCATCGTCGACGCCGGCAGCCTGTCTGCCGCGGCCGTGCAGCTGGGCACTACCCAGCCGACAGTCAGCCGTCGCCTTCAGGCCCTGGAGCGACAGCTCGGCCTGCGTCTGCTGCAGCGCTCCACCCATGGACTGCAGCTGACCGAGGATGGCCTCCGCTGCCAGCGCCATGCGCAACGCGTGGTCGACGAATGGGAGTCACTGCAGGCCGAACTGCACGGCGAACCGGAAACGCTGCGCGGACGCCTGCGGGTGATCGTGCCGCACGCCTTCGGCCAGGCGCAGCTGCTGCCGACCATGCTCGCGTTCCTCGCCCAGCACCCACAGCTGAGCCTGGAGTGGATCCTTGAAGATCGTCGCCCGGACTTCATCGCAGAAGGCATCGACTGCGCGGTGCGGGTGGGACCGGTCGACGAACCGCGCGTGGTCGCACTGCCGCTCGCCGAAGTGCCGCGCATCGTCGTGGCAGCGCCCTCACTGGTGCAGGCCACCGCGATCAGCACACCGGAACAGGCGCAGGCACTGCCATGGATCTCACTGGTCACCTACTACCGCGAACGCCTGCTGCTGCATGACGCACAGGGCCGCGCGCATACCCTTTCGATCAGCCCGCGCCTGCTCAGCGACAACCTGTTCGTGGTACAGCAGGCTGCGCGTGCTGGGTTGGGCGCCGCCGTGGTCTCGGCCTGGCTGGTGGCCGACGACCTCGCACACGGGCGGCTGGTGCAGTTGCTGCCGGACTGGCAGGCGCCGGCACTGCCGGTGCACGTTGTGTTTCCGGCCGCGCGCCAGCAGCCGCCGCGGCTGCGCGCCTTCATCGAAGCGATGAAGGCCGCATTGCCGCAGCTGCACGGAATGCGGCCGGCACCGCGCTAGGCCACCGGTCGCATCATCCACGCCATGCGTGGATTCCGTTCGAGGCCCCAGGGTCGGATCCCTTCCCACCGGGAAGGGCTCTGACCCTGTCCATCATTGCGCCTTCGCAGCCTCTGCATTCCACGCCGCGACCTTGGCCTTGGTATCTGCAAGCATCTTGTCCAGCGCGGCGCGGTCATACACGTTGCCACGCAGGATCACGCTGTCGATCTTTTCGGTGGCGGCAATGTCCTGCAGCGGGTTGGCGGTCAGCAGCACCAGATCGGCGGCCTTGCCCTGCGCGACACCACCATAACGGTTCATCTGGCCGAACCAGGCCGGGCCGGAACGGGTCGCGGCGGACAGCGCCTGCGGAGCGCTCAGGCCTTCCTTCACGAACAGCTGCAGCTCCTGGTGCAGGGCAATGCCCGGGAAATTGAACGAGTTGAGGAAGCCCGCATCGGTGCCGGCGATGATCGTCACGCCGGCTTCCTGCAGCATCGGCAGCACCGCCGCCACCTGGTGGTACTGCGCGTGGCGCGCTTCGATCTGCGCCGGCGTTGCCTTGGCGGCACGGTCGACGCGCCACTGGTAGGTCGCGCGCAGGCCCGGGCCGATGTAGGCCAGGTACGGATCGTTGGCGTGGTCATCCTGGTCGAGGTAGTCGAGGATGCGGCCGCCGTTGAGGGTCGGGGTCACGAATACGCCGCGCTTTGCGAAATCGCGGTACGCGTGCATCGCAGTGTCGCGGTCGAAGCTGGCGTCGAGGCGCCGGTTGGCTTCGGCGCGGTCGATGCGGCCGGCACCGAAGTCGGCGGCGATCTGCGCTTCGTCCTTGCTGCCGGCCTTGAATGCGTAGTCCAGATGCTCGATCGAGGCCAGGCCGGCATCGACCGCCTGCTCCACGGTCAGCGCCATCGGGATGTGGCCCGAGGCCTTGAATCCGGCCTTGCGTGCGGCACTGGCCGAGTACAGGAACAGTTCCGGCTTCAACGTGCTGTCGGTGATCTTCACGAAATCGACCTTGTCGTGCTGCAGGCGGGTGATCGCCTTGTCGACGTCGGCCTCGCTGCCCACTTCGATCGTGCCCTTCCAGACCGGCTTGATGCCTTCAATCTTCGCGCCCGAGCTGAGCAGGCGCGGGCCAAACAGCGTGCCCTTGGCGATCTCGCCACGCCACTGCAGCACCTGTTCGGGAAGATCACCGGAGCAATCGCGCACCGTGGTGATGCCGTGCGCGATGTACAGCGGCAACAGCGCCTTGTTCTCTTCGATCAGCGCCGGGCCGCCACCGAAGTGCACATGCATGTCCCACAGGCCCGGGATCAGGTATTTGCCCTTGGCATCGATCTGGCGGGCCGCGCTCCACTGGCTGCGCAGCTGTGCATCCGGACCGACGGCGACGATGTCCTCGCCACGGATCACCACGCTCTGCCCGGCCAGCGTGCTGGCGTGCTCGACATCGACCACGGTGGCATTGCGGATCAGCAGGTCGGCGCGCTCGGCGGCGGAGGCCGACAACGGCGCCACCGCAAGAAGGATGGCAAGGGACAGCGGACGGGAACGGAACATGGACGGCATCCTGGTAGGCACGACCCGCGTGCGGGTGGAAGGGGTTGGGGTTCAGCGCACCGCGCCGTGCTGGCGCAGCAGGGTTTCAATTCCGGTATAGCCGCGCTGGCGCGCATGGGCCAACGGCGTTACGCCATCGCCATCGGCCAGCTCCGGGTCGGCACCGGCATCCAGCAGCAGCTGCACGATCTGCACGTGGCGCGCGCCGCCATCGCCGAGCAGGATCGCTTCCAGCAGCGCGGTCCAGTGCAGGCGGTTGACATGATCCACCGCCACGCCCGCGCGCAGCAGCGTACGTACGGTGGCGACATGGCCGCGTTCGGCGGCCGGAATCAGCGCGGTGCCGCCATAGCGGTTGGTGCTGCGCAGATCGGCGCCGTGCGCCAGGGTCAGCGCCAGGATCTCGTCCAGGCCACGCGCGCCGGCGTACAGATAAGCGCTGTCCTGCAGCGCGTCCTTGGCATTGACGTCGGCACCGGCTTCGATCAGCTCGCGCGCGGCATCCACCTTGTTGCCATGCGTGGCCAGCAGCAACGCGGTGCGGCCCTGACCATCGCGCGCCTCCAGCGTGGCGCCATCTTCGATCGCCTGCCGCACCGCATCGGCGTCGCCCCGGCTGGCGGCGTCCCGCAGGCGCGCATCCGCGTCAGCCCTGGACGTGGCCGTGCAGGCAGGGGTCACCATGGCCAGCAGGCACAGCAACAGCACGCGCGTGAACTGCGCAGGCCAGGCGGGGGAACAATGGAAGCGCATGACGGTGTTTCCTCCTGTCCGTCGCCTCGGAACGCCGGGCGACGGTAGCAACAGCCGGGCATTGCCGGCCCCTGTCCTGCATGGTAGAAGTCGGCCTCGGTATCCAGAAGTGAAATGTTCAAATGCAAGACAGTGCCAAATCGAATAGAACCCTGTTCGAACTGGACCTGCTGCGGGCGCTGGTGATGGTGGCCGACTGCGGCAGCTTCACCACGGCGGCCACGCGCCTGCATTCGACCCAGTCCACGGTCAGCCAGAAGGTGCGCCGGCTGGAAGAACTGGCCGGGCATCGCCTGCTCGAGCGCGGGCACCGCGATGTGCACCCCACCGACGCCGGCCACACCCTGCTCGGCTACGCGCGGCGCATGCTCGACCTGAACGAGGAAATGGCACAGGCGCTGGCGGGCGCCACCGTGGAAACCGCGGTGCGCATCGGTGTCCCCGAGGACTTCGTCAACGCGCAGACCACACGCATGCTGGCCGCTTTCAGCCGCCGCCACCCACAGGTGAAACTGGAAATCAGCAGCGGCCTCAGCCGCGACCTGGCGCACGGCTTCGACCACGGCGAACTGGATCTCGTGCTGGTCAAGCAGCGGCGCAACAGCCGCCAGGCGGTGCACTGCCGCCGCGAGCCGATGCACTGGATCGACAGCCTGCGCAGCAGTTGCCTGCTGCAGGACCCGCTGCCACTGGTCACGTTCCCACCCCGCGGGCTGTACCGCGACGAGATGATCCACGCCGTGGAGGCGCTGGGCCTGCGTTGGCGCATTGCCTTCACCAGTTCCTCGCTCAGCGGCATCCAGGGGGCGGTCGCCGACGGCATCGGCATCAGCCTGCTGCCGCGCCGTGCGGTTGCCCGCGATCACCGCATCATCGATGGTGAGCGCGACCTGCCGGTGATCGACAACTACGAGATCGGCCTGCTGCATCGCGCCGATGCCGATGATGCGGTGCGTGCGCTGGCCAGCGAGCTGTGGCGGCAGGTACAGCGCGAACCGGATTGAGCACTGCACTGCAGATCCACGCCACATACGGATGAAATCCGCGCATTGATCATCGACATCTGATCACGCCTGTCGCACGGAAATCACGCGTCGCCCCCTATAGTGCGCGCTGTTTCCGTGCTCCACGGCGCTTTGTGATGTCCGACGAAACCCCCGCCCGCTTCGACCCCCTGCCCGCCGCCCTGCAGACGCACCTGCAGCACCAGCGCTCGCTGATCGCCGCGCGCGTGGCCGCCGGCTTCCCGACGCTGCCGGTGCAATGGCCACTGGCGGCCACCACGCTGCAGCGCGTGGTCGATGCTGAGCTGATTGATCGTGACGACTGCGACGGCTGGGAAGCACTGGGCGTGGCGTTCGGCGATACCCTGGCCCAACGCGTGCCCGGCCTGGCCTGGATGCAGGTCACCGATGCCTGGGGCATCGACGCGGTGCTGCGCTACGCCGACAGCAGCCTGCAGATCGGCGCCAGCACACTGCTGCTCAAGCGCGTCGAACAGGGTGAGGTCATCGACATCGCCCATCTGCTGGCGTGGCTGGAAGAGTTCGTCGCTACCCGCGCCGACGATTACGCCTGAGAAGCCGCCGAGCATGGCTCGGCGCAACCGGAACTGGCGTGGCGTGATGGGTGGATCCACGCCATGCATGGATGGAACCACCGCGCGGCCACAGTCATCCACGCACAGCGTGGATCTACAGCCAACGGCCATCAACTACCACGCGTCGTTCCACCGGCACTGCAGCCACGGCCGCCGGACCGTGGTCGCCACGCACCGCCACGAACGTCGCCGGCCGGCCTTCGGCAATGCCGTGCTGCGGCAGCCCGATCACCTGCGCGGCATGGGTGGTGACCATGTCCAGCGCCAGCATCAGATCGGCATCGGTGTAGAAGCCCGAGCGGTAGCCCAGCAGCATCGCCCGCTGCAGCAGGTCGCCGTTGCCGTACGGCCACCAGCAGTCGCGGATGTTGTCGTTGCCGGCGAACACGCGCACGCCGGCATCATGCAGTGCGCGCAGCGGCGGGAACGGATGGTCGCCCGGGGCATTGCTCATGATCGCCACGCCCGCCGTCGCCAGCGCCTCGGCCACCTGCAGCGCGCGTGCCAGCGGCACTTCACCCAGCGCATAGGCATGGCTGACCGCAACGCGCCCCTGCAGCCCGGCGGCCCGCGTCCGCGCGGCGATGCGCAGCAGCTGGGCCAGGCCGGTCTCACCGGGCTCGTGCAGATGGATGTCCAGCTGCACGCCATAACGTTCTGCCAGACCGAACAGCAGCGCCAGTTGGCCTTCGGCATCACCATCGAGCGTGGTCGGGTCGATGCCACCGAGCACTTCCACGCCCGCGGAAAGCGCCTGCTCCAGTACGGCGGCGGTGCCCGGGCAGGACATCACCCCGGCCTGCGGGAACGCCACCAGCTGGATGCGCATGATGTCGGCGCAGCGCAGCGCCGCCTCGCGTACGGCCTCGAGGTGGCGCAGGCCAGTGCTGCCGTCGATATCGACGTGACAGCGCATCGCCACGGTGCCGAAGCCACTGCATTGGCGGATCAAGGCCTCGGCGCGGTCCGCCATCGGCGCGGCGGCCGCCACGGCGGCCTTTTCCACCGCCAGCCGCTCGCGCAGGCTGTTCACCGGCTGGTGCGGATGCCAGCGGTCGCCGACAAAGCTCTTGTCCAGATGAATGTGGCCGTCAACCAGGCCCGGGAGGACGGCATAGCCCTGCAAGTCGACGCTTTCCGCCCCTTCGGCCGGCACCGCAGCGCCATTGAGGCCGTGGATGCGCCCCTCACGGATATGGAAATGCAGCGGCGCGCCGTCGCGATCAACCGCGCCATGGACGAACTGAAGCGTCATCGGAAACTCCCGGAAAGCCAAGTCATGGCCGCCATCCTGCGCGCCGGCACCGCCATCGGCCAACGAAATATCTGGATGCCACACATTCATCAAAACGATGATTCCCCCTGCGACAACCGGTCGCAGCCACGCCGTGCACACCCCTGAACGGGTAACATGGGCGCCTGTTTCCGTTGTGATGCCGCATGGGCCCGTCCGACCGCCACGATCGCCTCCGCCGCTGGCAGGCCGCGTCCCTGCTGGCTGCTGCCCCGATCGCCAGCCTGTCCGCCACTGATGCGGCCGCCACCGCGCCGCTGCAGGCGCCGCCTGGCCAACAGCGCATCGCCCCGGCGGCGTTGGTCGAGCGCCTGCACCAGCGCGTGCTGTCCGGGCAGAGCGCGACCGCCACCCTGGAACACTGGTGCGCCGAGCACGGCCTGGCCGAACAGGCACGGGTGCGCGCGGTGCGCGTGCACGGCCAGGACAAGACGGCACCGGCCGACGTGCTGCAGGCACTGGGCGCGAAACCCGGCACCGAGCTGCGCTATCGCCGCGTGCAGCTGGTCTGTGGCAGCCGCGTGCTCTCCGAGGCCGACAACTGGTACCTGCCCGGCCATCTCAGCCCGGCCATGAACCAGGTGCTGGACAGCAGCGACGAACCCTTCGGCCGCGTGGTCGGCCCGCTCGGCTTCCAGCGCCAGACATTGGCCGACCAGACGTTCTGGCCACCGCGCGGTGAAGGCGACCACGGCGTGATCCTGGAAGTGCGCGCCCTGCTGCGCGACCGCCAGCAGCAGCCCTTCAGCTACGTCATCGAGTCGTACCTGCAGCAGGCGCTGCCCTAGGCGACCAGCGCGCGCCATCGCAGCGGATATCGACACAGCAGAAGGCCCGGCATTGCCGGGCCTTCTGTTTGCCAACCGGATCAGCGGAACCGGTAGTCCAGCTGCAGCCAGTACTGGCGGCCATACGGATCGTAGTTGCCGACCGGATAGAACGGCCAGCCGCCTCCGTTCCTGTCCGCCGGCGGGCGGCTGTCACGCAGGTTGTTGACGATCACACCCACCGACAGGTTCTCGCCGAACTGGCGGAACACGCTGGCGTTGTAGGTCATGTACGGCGCGATGCGGCCACTGCCATCGGTCTTCGGCAGCGAACCGAAGCGGTTGCCATACAGCGTGGTGGTCCAGTCACCCTGGTTCCAGGTGATGCTGCCGTTGGCCTTGCTGCGCCACTGGTAGTCATCCAGCGAGTTGCGGATGTCACGCTCCGGGTCATCGGAGAACTGCCGGTACTTATGCTCCAGCACCACGGTGTAGGCCAGGCGCGTGGTGAAGCGGCCGTAGCGGCCGGCATCGAAGCGCCAGTTGCCCTTCAGGTCCAGGCCGCGCACCGACTCGGAGGCCGCGTTGATCGGGTTGATCAGCACGCGGGTTACCTGGTCCGGCTGCACCGTGGCGTTGGACGGATTGCGGATCACCCGCGACAGCGCGTCCTGGCACAACGGCGAGCCGATATCGCGCGTTTCGCCACCCAGCGTGCGGCCCAGGCGGCAATCGGCCTCGTCGCGCAGGATGCGGCTGGTATCGAGGCTGGTCACCTCGTTGTCGATGCGGATGTCGTAGTAGTCGGCAGTGAAATCCAGTCCGGACAGCGGCGACCAGACCACGCCGAAACCATAGGACTTGGCGGTTTCCGGCTGCAGCTGCGCGTTGGCACGGTTGCTGTAGTCGATCCGACAGGCCGTTGTAGTCGCAGTTGTCATACGACTGGCCTGCGGTGCGGCAGCGCCAGTAGTCGGTCATGCCCGGGTTGTAGCCGCGGGTCTCGGTGGCGAACACGTAGTTCATGTCCGGCGCCCGGAAGCTGGTCGCAGCCGAGCCACGGATCAACAGGCTCTCGATCGGGCGGAACTCGACGCCGAAGCTCCACGTCGCCTTGCCGATGTGCTCGCCGCCTGCGCGGTACTGGTCGTAGCGGCCGGCCAGCGTGGTGGTCAGCGATTTCAACAACGGCAACTGCAGCTCCACGCCGGCCGCATAGCGGTCACGATCACCGCCGGCACCGATACCGGCGCTTGTGTTCCAGAACTCGCCGGTGCCCAGGCGCGGGTCCGGGCGGTTGCGGTAGCCCTGGCTGCCGGCCTCGACCACCGCTGCCAGCGCAGCATCGCCGCCCGGCAGCGCGAACAGGCGACCGTTGACGCTGGCGCTGAAGGTCTGCAGCCACGCCGCGTTGCGGCTTTCCTGGTAGCCGGACAGGCGGCCGTATTCCTCCGGCGTCAGTGGCTGGAACAGGCGCGACGGATCCGGCGCATAGACCTCCACGCCGTTGCGCACGCCCCGTTGCGGGCCGAGCAGGTACTCGTTGATGCCGGCCAGCAGCACCGGGCGGCGGGTGCGGTTCTCGTAGCGCGAACGGCTGTAGACCGCCTCGTAGTCCCAACCGCTGTCGCCCAGTTGGCCGCGCGCGCCGACGTTGAACGACCACGAGTTCTCCAGGAACCGGTTGGCGTTGCGCGGCAGGCCCCCGATCTCTTCCGGCGCGAACCGGCGGTACCAGCTCTCCAGGTTGCCGGTGTTCTGGTTGTAGAAGTAGTTGCGCGACGACGTCCAGGTCGGGGCGCGGGTGTTGTTGCTGATGCGTGCGCTGCCCACCGCCAGGTCGGCGAACAGGTCGGTGTGCTCGTCCAGATGGAAGGTCAGCAGGCCGTAGCCATTGAGGTTGCGCTTCTCGGTCTGCACGGTCCAGTAGCTGGCGGCCGCCTCGTTGCTGCCGCAGTACGCGCCCAGGCGCGGGTTGTTGGCGCGGAACACGCTGCCGCCATAGATGCCCGACGCTGCGTCGCAGCCAGTGACGCCCGGATCGATGTTGCGACCGGTGGCCGCGTTGCGCCGATAAGCGATCGCCGTTGCCTGCGGTGCCTTGCCGGCCGGGTCATCGTCCAGCGAATCCATGAAGTCGCGCTGGCGCGCGTGGATCGCCTTGCGCACATCGAACTCGAAACCAAACAGGCCGTCCCAGCGTTCGCCGGACGTGCCGCCGACCACCTGCACGCGCTGGTTGTCACCGCCGCCCTGCTGGGTGCCACCGGCGCGCACGTTCACGTCCACGCCCTCGAAGCGGTCCTTGAGGATGATGTTGACCACACCGGCAATGGCGTCGGAGCCATAGACCGCTGACGCACCGGCGGCCAGCACTTCGATGCGCTCGATCAGGGCGCTGGGAATATTGGCCAGGTTGACCACGTTCACCGAGCCTTCGTAGGCCAGCGGGTAGTCGGCCTGGCGGCGGCCGTTGACCAGCACCAGCGTGCGGTTCGGGCCCAGGCCACGCAGGTTGATGGTGTTGGCGGCCGGCGTGAACGTATTGCCGAAGTCCTCGCCCTGCACGTTGCCGGTGTTCTCGGTCAGCGCACTCAGCGCGTCGAAGGCGTTGCGGTAGCCCTGCGCGTCGATCTGCTCACGGCTGATCACCGTCACCGGCGAGGGCCCCTCGACACTGGCACGTGGAATGCGCGAGCCGGTGACCTTCACTTCCTGCAGTGTGGTGGGTGCGCTTTCCTGCGCGAAGGCCGGCAGCGAGACCAGCATCAGGGACGACAGTGCGAGCACCAGCGGACGCGGGCGCAACGCCTTGTGGGAGGCGGACATGGGCTTCCTGGGGGAGTGGGCGGGTGGTACGGGGAGCCGTGGCCTGTGCGGCACATAACGATCCCGTAACGAAAGTGTCCTGAATGGGTGGTTTCAACGGAAATGACCAGCCCTGATGGGCTTATGCCTGAACCGAATCAGACGGGTCCAGAGCATGGCCGCACTTTTGCAATGAATTGCATGGCCTGGCGCGGCCGGCGCTTCCATCGTGCCGGGATGATCATCCGTACCCACGACACCCACCTCACCCCGTTGCGACCAGTCCTGCGCCGCCACCTGCTGCAACTGCAGGCCGCGCCGGTCACCCTCCGCTCGTTCCAGCGCACCGACCTGCCGCGCTGGCGCGCCTTCGACGATCGCCGCCAACGCGGCCAGCGGCATCCCCCCGGCGTCGATGAGGAGGCGCGTTTCCTCGCCAGCATTCATCGCTCGCGCCTGCAGGAGGACAACGACCAGCTGGTGCTCGGTGTATTCGACGATACCCAGGGCGCCCTGCTGGACCAGTTGCACATCCGCCTGCAGTCCCTGCATTCGCGCTGTGCCGAGCTGCGGTCACTGCAGCACCAGCATGTCCACCCGCAGGCTGCCCTGCAGGCGTTGTGTCCCTTCCTGTTCGACGATGTCGGCCTGCACCGCATCTACGTGCTGCTGCCGCCGAGCTGCACCACTCCGTTCGCCAAAGCACTGCAGATGCACGGCTTCACCCGCGAAGGCATCCTGCGCGACCACCATCTGGATGCGGAGGGATGGCATGACCGCCAGCTGCTGGCGCTGACCGCGCCGGCCTGGCGCAGCTGCCAGCAGCGGGTCGGCTAGCGCACCCGCTCCAGTGCCGCACCGGCACCGGTCAAGACCGTGCAGGCATGGTCCTGCAGTTCCTCGCCGCTGGCATCGTTGCCGCTGGCGGCATCCACGCGGGTGGCCAGCAGGATGAAGCCGGGGCCGCCCTGCACGTCATCGCGTCCGGCCACCACCAGGCTCCACTGGCCCACATCGCCCACGCCGCTCAGGCCATAGGCCAGCAGGTTGAGCGGATTGGCGGTCAGTTCCGCACCGGGCAGCAGATAGGCCTGGTACTGATGCCCGCGCAGCGGCACCGGCAACGGTGACCAGCGCGGACCGAGCGCACCGGCATGTGCATCCAGGGCCTGCAGCACATCCGCGCGCAGGCAGTCGACATGGATATGCAGCTGGTGCTGCGAGCGGCCGTGCGGGGAATTCAGCGCCAGGCTGGCCACGCTGCGCGGCAACGGCTGGCCCAGGGCCTGTTCGGTACGACCGCGCGCCTGCCAGGCGGCCGCAAAATAGTTGGGTGCCCCACGCTGGTACAGGCCGTGGCTCTCGATGCCACTGACCTTGTCCAGCGGCATCAGCAGGAACTGGTAGTCACCGTGCGCATCCTTGACCAGCACGTCGCGGCGGTCGGCCGCGGTCTCCACCCGCAGGCAGCTGCCACGCGGGCCTTCCGCCGACTGGCAGTCACGCTCGATCAGGCGCCACAGCGCATCGGAATGGGCCGGCGGCGGAGGCGGCGCGCTCGCACAGGCGGACAACAGCAGCAGGGGCGACAGCAGCAGGGGGCGCAGGGACACGGCGGCGACTCACGGAACAGGCACGGCAGACGGCGCCGCGCTGCATTCTAGCCAGTACAGTGCTGCAATCAGTAGGTGCCGAACGGCACTTCAACCACGATCGGCGCCACGCCCTCGCCCACCTGCAGGGTGTAGCGGTCCAGCGCGCCATCGTCATCGGCATGCGGCTGGCGCTGGAAATGCAGGGGGTAACGGTCATCGCCCAGGCGCACGGCGCTGCCATCAGCCTCCAGGGCGGCACCTTCGGGAATCAGCAGCCCTCCCAGGTCGCTGTAGGCCCCCGGAACATCGGCGAAGCCATAGTCGGCCAGTTCGTCTACCCGCTGCATCGCATAGACATGCGGCAGGTAAGGACGCGCCGGACTGCGGCCATTGCTCAGGTCGGTCACCCAGGCCTGCGGCAGGTGGTACTGCTCGCGCATCGCGGCCACGCCCAGCGACGGGCTGGCCACCTGCAGGCAGCACACCGCGCGCTTGCCCTCACGGTCCACAACGGCGAATCGATCGCCACGGGTCGCGGCCTGCGGCAGCATCGCGAAGGCCAGATTGCGCTGGGCCGGCGCGTAGCCGGCCTCGGTCTGCAGGTTGCGCCAGGCACCGAACACCGGCGCTTCCGCGGCTGCGGCCGGCACTGGCTCGGCCGCGGTGGCGGCAAATGCCACGCCCAGCACCGACACTGCAAGTACCATCATCGCCCTGCGCTTGTCGCGGAAACTGCCTGCCGTCATACCGTATCCAGCACCTGCACCGGAATGGCCCGGCCTGCCTGCTGGCGTGCTGCCAGTCATCCCTCCCACTATGCAATGACCATGCTGTGCCGGCAATGACCGGGACGCTGACGCCTTTCGCGCGCCGGGTGCTATCGTTCCCGCCATCTTCCCCTGCGCAGGAGCGCTCGCATGTCTGCATTCCGTCTGTCCCTGTTGCTGCCGGCCTCTGCCCTGCTGCTGTCGGCCTGTGTCAGCACCCCGGGCCCGCAGGTCAAGGGCACCGGCCACTGCGACGCCAGCCAGCTCGGCTGGGCGATCGGCCAGCCGGCCAATGAACCCAACATCCGCCGCCTGTCCAGCGAGAGCGGTGCCGGCCTGGTCAACCCGATCGGCCCCAACACCATCACCACCAAGGACATCCGCCACGACCGCCTGCGCGTGTACGTGGACAAGGACAACATCATCACCGCCACCCGCTGCGAATAAGCGCGGCCACGGTTTTTGTAGCGTCGAGCCATGCTCGACTGGCTTTTCGCGCGGCGCATCCGAAGACCAGCCGAGCGTAGGCTCGGCTCTACAAGGTTCACGGTTCGGTATAGCCCGCGCAGTCCGGCAGTGGCTGGTCGGGGTGGAACACCCCATCGCTGAAGCGGAACAGCCGCGTGTAGCTGCACGCCGGGTCCTGCTCGGTGCGCAGGTCCTTCTTCTTCAGCGGCCCCTTGGCCAGCGAATCCTCGAAGCGTGAGACACCGGCCGGGAAGCGGGTCGCCACTGTCTGGTAGCGCAGCACCGGCATGCCCCCGGCGGCCGTATCCAGCGCCAGCCTCGCCGAGAACCCATATTCGTCGTGGCAGGCGCCTGCGCGCTGCTTCATGTCCTGCTCGCTGAAACAGGCACGGATCATCGCGTTGCCCTGCCATGGCAGGGTCAGCACGTCATCGTCCACCTGGATGTCGTCCTGCAGGTGGCGCACGCGCGCCAGCTGCAGCGTGGATGCGTCGGCACCACCGCCGGAATACATGGCGCTGAACGTGACGATGCCACCCACCAGCACATTCTGGCGGGCGCGCTGCTGCGGGTCGGTCACCGGTTCATCGCTGCCCACGCCAGGTGCCAGCCGCACGATCCACGGCCACAGCGACAGCTCGCTTTCCTGCGGCACGTCGATGCTGACGTGGTAGGTGTGTGGCGTGCCCTGGCCCGGTTCCTTCTCAAGTACTTCCAGCACGGTCGGCCGGTCACCATCTTTGGCAACCGGCTGCACGCGCACGCACCAGTTGCCGTCCCGCGTGCACTCGTAGAGCCCCACCGGCCCCGTCTCATTGGCGATCAGCACCTGCCCCAACGGCTCCATCACATTGCGGGCGGCATCACGCTGCTGCGGCAGGATCGAGCCCTGGGCCAACGCCAGCACCGGGGTTGCCAGCAGTGCGGCGCACAGGATCGTGCGGGCAACGATGGTGGGCATGGAGGAGATTCCTGCTTGTGGAATCAAGATGGTAGCGCAGGAATAACGGAACGATCGCGACCAGCCCGGTGAACCGGAACCCAAGCGGCACACTACCTGTCAGAACGGCGCTCCCAACTACGCCCCGCCAGCAGTACGGAAAGAATGGCCGGGGGAGCGACGCCGTCATCAGTTGACGACTCGAGATTCTCACCATCCCAGCTTGCCTGAGTGATCCACTCCACAGCCTTTTCAGCGAAGTCAGCGAAAGTGAGAGCGAGAAGGTACTTGGTGTCTTCATCCGCACCAAAGGCAATCATCTGTCCTTCAATACCGCCAATGTCGGGGTCGAAATCCAATCCCATGTGATTGCCGCCACCATCGTGAGTCAGCGGTATCCAACGCGCATTGGTATACATCGGCTTCACCACCCCCGCGGGACTCGACTTCATGAACTCCGCGCAGTCCTCGTTCATCCCGTCGGCCTCGATCTCACGCCAACCCTGCCACTGCCGCCCGATCTCCTTGGACGAGAGCATCTGAGTGCCGAACAGAAGCCCGACCCCATCCTGCCCGTCGTGAATCATCAGCAGCTGCCTTAGCAGATCTGGCAAAGCGGCTCCAAGCTGAGCTTCCAGTTCAACCAGCTCGCTTTCGGAGGCTCCCTGACGCAACTGAACTTCATCCAGACAACCCTTCTCAAGAAGCGACGCTTTGATGGACGCCCATATCTGATCTGCACTCTGCATTGGTTCTGTACCCGTTTCAGCCAAGACCTCAGCCTAGTGCCAACCCGATCAGTGAGGAATGCAAGAAATCCGAATTTTCGGAGAGTTCGCCGCTAGTGCCCACTACAGTCGCAGCCACCCCAGCCCTTGGCTTTCGACGTCTGGCCGATACCCGGGTTGAAGGTGTTGCTCGGGTCCAGCTGCTTGTAGAACCCCGCCAGCGCCGGCTTGGCCGGGTACAGGTGGCCGACGTTGTGCTCGGCCGGATACTCGGCGCCACGCTGGTCCAGCAGCGCCCACATCGCATGCTCGATCGCCATCGGGTCTTCGCCCTTGCGCGCGATGTAGTCCTGGTGGAACACATGGCACAGGAAGTGGCCGTAATACAGCTTGTGCAGCAGGCGGCCGTCGATATCGGCCGGCAGCTGCTCGAACCAGTCGGCGTCATCACGGCGCAGGGCGATGTCCAACGCCACGATGTCCTGCACCTGGTCGCGATGCACCTCACGGTAGCGCACCGCCGCACCGGCCACGGCGAAGCGATGCAGGAAGGCCTTGCGCCCCTCATCGGCCGTGCAGTGGAAGTAACCGCCCTCGTGGTCGGCGAAGAAGCCGCGCAGCCAGGCCTCGGTTTCCGCTGCGTCCTGCGCGGAGACCTTCAGCAGCAGATGATGCTCGTAGCGCAGGCGGAACTCGCCCATGCGCTTGGGCAGGTGCGAGGGCAGCAGGCCGGTCAGCACCTGCATCACCCGGTCGGTCACCCCGCGCAGGCCCAGCCGCTCGAACCAGCCGTCAACCCGGCTCTTCAATGCGAACGCGGCCGGCACACGCGCGGTGCCGAGGCGATCGATCAGCAGGAAACTGTCCTTGCCGTAGCGCTCGCCGATGTCATAGGCATCGCGGTGGATGTATTCGCCGGCAATCGGCAGGCGTTCGAAGCCGGTCAGCAGCTGGCGCCGGATCGCGGTGAGGCTGTCGGTACGGTTGCTGCCGATATAGAAGACCTCGGCCGCCTCCTTCTCGAAGGTGTCCAGGCGCACCGCGAACACTGCCAGCTTGCCGGCAGATCCCGCTGCCTCGAAGTGGCGGCTGGGGTCGGCGTTGAAGCGTGCCGGCGTATCGGCATCGACCCGGCGCACTTCCTCGGCGTAGCGCGGATCGGAGGCGGCACGGCCGTCACCGTCACCCACGTCGGCAGCACGGTAATCACCCGCCTGCAGGCGCTGCAGGATCTGCTCGGGCGTATCGCCCAGCGCGATGCCCAGATGGTTGACCAGCTGCAGCTGGCCCTGCGCATCGACCTGCGCATACAGTGCCAGCTCGGTGTAGGCCGGGCCGCGACGCACCAGCGCGCCGCCGGAGTTGTTGCAGATGCCGCCCAGCACCGAGGCGCCGATGCAGGACGAGCCGATCACCGAATGCGGTTCACGGCCCAGTGGCGCCAGCGTCTGTTCCAGCCGGTCCAGTGTCGCGCCGGGCAGGCACAGCACCTGCCGACCTTCGTTCAACAGCTGGATGCCGGTCAGGCGCAGCGTGCTGACCAGCACGATCGGACGCCCATAGTCGTTCCCATCCGGGTCGAGCCACCGGTCAGGCCGGTGTTGGCTGCCTGCAGGATGATAGCCGCGCCGCCCTGCACCGCCGCCTGCAGCACACGCCACAGCTCCAGCAGCGTGCCCGGGCGCACCACCGCCAGCACCGGGCCCTCACCGAAGCGGTAGCCACGGCGGAAACGGCGGGTGGCCTTGTCGCCGGTCAGTACGTGGCGACTGCCGACTGCGTCGCGCAACTGCGCCAGCACGGCATCGTGGCCACTCATGGCAGGCTGACCAGCGAATCGCGACCGATGTCGGCGATGCGGCGCGCGCCGGTCAGTGTCATCGCCACGCGCATCTCCTTGGCGATCAGGTCCAGCAGGTTGGCCACGCCGGCCTCGCCCTGTGCGGCCAGCGCATAGACGAAGGCACGGCCCAGCAGCACGGTATCGGCCCCCAGCGCCAGCATGCGCACCACGTCCAGGCCGGTGCGGATGCCGGAATCGGCGAGGATCTTCAGGTCGCCCTGCACCGCATCGGCAATCGCCGGCAATGCACGCGCGGTGGACAGCACGCCATCCAGCTGGCGACCACCGTGGTTGGAGACCACGATGCCATCAGCGCCGAACTTGACCGCGTCGCGCGCGTCATCCGGGTCGAGGATGCCCTTGATCACCATCGGGCCCTTCCAGAACTCGCGGATCCATTCCAGGTCCTTCCACGAAATGGACGGATCGAAGTTGCTGCCCAACCAACCGATGTAATCCTCCAGCCCGGTCGGGTTGCCACGATAGGTGGAGATGTTGCCGAGGTCATGCGGGCGGCCGAACAGGCCCACGTCCCACGCCCAGTGCGGATGGGTGATGGCCTGGCCGATGCGGCGCAGCGAGGCGTTCGGACCGCTCATGCCCGAGTGCGCGTCACGGTAGCGCGCGCCCGGCACCGGCATGTCCACGGTGAACACCAGCGTGGTCACGCCCGCAGCCTGTGCGCGCTCCAATGCATTGCGCATGAAGCCCCGATCGCGCAGCACGTACAGCTGGAACCACATCGGCCGCTGGATCGCCGGGGCCACTTCCTCGATCGGGCACACCGATACCGTGGACAGGGTGAACGGGATACCACGGCTGTCGGCCGCGCGCGCCGCCTGCACTTCACCGCGCCGGGCATACATGCCGGTCAGGCCGACCGGCGCCAGCGCCACCGGCATCGCCAGTTTTTCGCCGAACAGCTCGGTTTCCAGGCTCAGGTCCGACATGTTGCGCAGGATGCGCTGGCGCAGCGCGATGTCGGACAGGTCGGAAACGTTGCGCTTCAGCGTGTGCTCGGCATACGCGCCGCCATCGATGTAGTGGAACAGGAACGGCGGCAGCCGGCGTTGCGCTGCGGCACGGTAATCGGTGGAGGCGGAGATGATCATGGGGTCAACCGTGTGGGGAAGGTAGACGCGAGGCCCGCGCACGCCGGGCTTCGTTGTCATCGAGGGTGCGCAGCGTGGTGTGCACGAACTCGAGGTGGGCATGCGCGGCGGCGCGCGCGCGTTCGGGGTCGCCGGCCAGCACCGCGTCCATCATCTCGCGGTGCTGGTCGGACAGCGGCGAGAAGGTCCTCGCCGAGGTATAGAGCTTCTCGCGGCTCTGCGAGATGTTGGTCTGCAGCAGTTCGAACAGGCCGCGCATCACCTGCAGCAGCACCAGGTTGTGCGAGGCCTCGGCGATGGACAGGTGGAAGGCGGCGTCGGCCTCGGCTTCGCCGGTGGGGTCGTCCTTGCCGTGCGCGTCCATCATGGTCTGGAAGGCCTGGGCGATGCGCGTGCGGTCCTCGTCGGTGGCACGCAGCGCCGCATGCCAGGCGGTGGCACCTTCCAGCGCGTGGCGGATCTCCAGCACGTCGAAGCGGTACTCCGGGTCGCCCTGGAACAGCGGCAGGTACGGCGCCAGCGGTTCATCCAGCGCCTGCCGCGCGCGCGCCGCGGGTTCGGCCACGTAGGTGCCGCCACCCACCCGTGCGGTCAGCAGGCCCTGGCTGGCCAGCTGCGCGATGGCCTCGCGCAGCGCGGTGCGCGAGACCCCCAGCTGCACCGCCAGGGTGCGCTCGGCCGGCAGCCGATCGCCCGGTTGCAGCCGCTGTTCCTGCACCAGGCCGCGCAGCTGCGCGGCCACCTTGTCCGAAATACGTTGCGTGCTCATGGTGCCATTGTGGCCCGAAGCGCGCAGCGGGTGGTCGGCTGACCGTGCATGGCTCAGGGAATCATCCAGGTCAGCCAGTAGGCCTGCGCCAGGGTGATCAGGCCGACCATCGTGGTGAAGATCAGGCTGTGCTTGACCGTGAAACGGAACAGGTCCGATTCCTTGCCGGCCAGGCCGACCGCGGCGCAGGCAATGGCAATCGACTGCGGCGAGATCATCTTGCCGGTAACGCCACCGGTGGTGTTGGCCGCCACCAGCAGCACGTCGGACACGCCGATCTGCTGCGCGGTGGTGGCCTGCAGCGCCGAGAACAGCGCGTTGGACGAGGTGTCCGAGCCGGTCAGGAACACGCCCAGCCAGCCCAGGAACGGCGAGAAGAACGGGAACGCATCACCGGTATGCGCCAGTGCCAGCGCCAGCGTCGCCGACAGGCCCGAGTAGTTGGCGATGAAGGCGAAGGCCAGCACCATGCCGATCGAATAGATCGGCATGCGCAGCTCACGCACCGTCTCACCGAAGGTCTGCAACGCCGACCGGGCCGGCATGCGCAGCGCAATGATCGCGATCACGGCGGCGAGGATGATCGAGGTACCGGTGGCCGAGAACCAGTCGAATTTATAGACCGCCTCATAGCTGAGCGGCGCGTCCACGATCGGTGGCATCTTCTGCACCATCTGGTCCAGGCCCGGCACCGGGAGCTTCAGCACCCAGCTTTCCAGCGGGCCGCCCGCCGCGAACAGCGACTTGAACGGCTTGATGCTCCACAGCGTGACCATCGCGGTGAGGATCAGGAACGGCGACCACGCCTTGGCGATCTGGCCGACGCTGTAGCGCGGCGCTTCCAGTGCCTGTGCAGCCGCCTCGGCGCTGGTTTCGGTGTCGAAGCGGAAGATCCGTACCGGCTTCCAGCGGCGCAGGAACAAAGTCAGGCAGACCAGCGATGCCAGCGACGCGGTGATGTCCGGCAGTTCCGGGCCGATGAAATTGGAGGTCAGGTACTGGGCGATGGCGAACGAACCACCTGCCACCAGCACCGCCGGCCAGGTTTCCTTGATGCCGCGCCAGCCATCCATGATCGCCATGATCCAGAACAGCACGATGAGGGTCAGGAACGGCAGCTGGCGGCCGGCCATCTGGCCGATCTCGAACGCGTCCAGGCCGGTGACCTGCCCGGCCACGATGATCGGAATGCCCATCGCCCCGAAGGCCACCGGCGCGGTGTTGACGATCAGGCACAGGCCCGCCGCATACAGTGGCTTGAAGCCCAGCCCGACCAGCAGCGCGGCGGTGATCGCCACCGGCGCACCGAAGCCGGCCGCGCCTTCCAGGAAGGCACCGAAGGCGAAACCGACCATCAGCATCTGCAGGCGCTGGTCTTCGGTCACCGACAGGATCGAGGCGCGGATGATGTCGAACTGCCCGGTCTTGACCGAGACTTTGTAGAGGAACACCGCGCCGATGATGATCCAGGCGATCGGCCACAGCCCGTAGACGAAGCCGAACCCGGCCGCGCCCAGCGCCTGGGTCAACGGCATGCGGTAGAACAGCAGGGCCACGCCGAGTGCGATGGCCACGGTGATCGTGCCGGCCAGCCAGCCCTTCATGCGCAGCACGGCCAGGGCGACGAAGAAGAACGCGATCGGCAGCAGCGCGATCAGGCTGGACAACCACAGGTTGCCGGCGGGGTCGTACAGATGTTGCCAGGGCTGCATGAAGGCTCTCGACTGGGGCGGGATGTGCTCCACCGCGGGCGGTGGGTCGCCGTGATCGATATTTATTGGTCCTACCAATAAGCGGAATCATCGAACCACGTGGAGCGGATTTAACCGCCACTCCGGCGAAGCGCCTATTAGACCATAGGGCTAGGCGCCATATTGGTCCGACCAAATAGATCCCTATGGTAGTGCCGGCTGCTTGCCGGCAACTCGAGATTCCCTACGAAATCCGCTTCTCCAACCGCCGCATCACTGCCAGCACAAGCACGCACAGCACGCTCACCCCGATCGCAATCACGTACTTGCCGATGCCCACGGCGATGCCGATGGCCGCCGCCATGATCAGCGAGCTTGCGGTGGTCAATCCGCTGACCTGGTCCTCGCGTGAGCCGCGCAGGATGGTGCCGGCGGCCACGAATCCCACGCAGGCCACCACCGCTTCGATAAGACGTACCGGGTCAACCTGCAGCAGGTCGCGGTAACGCTCCTGCTGGAAATGCTCGGCCACCGAGTCGCCGAGGCCGACGATCAGCGCTGCAGCGCCGGCAATCAGCATGTGCGTGCGCAGGCCCGCAGCGTGCTTGCCCATCTCGCGCTCGACGCCGAGCACGCCACCGAACAGCATCGCTGCGGCCACGCGCAGCAGGATCGAGACATCCTGGGTGAGTTCCATGGGCAGGCTCCGGGAGTTTCCCGGAGCGTCGCGTGGCACCCGTGGCACAGAGGTGAAGGCCACGCCACAGTCCGTTCACCTGGTAGCGCCGGGCCATGCCCGGCGTCACCGCACCCTGCGTTCAACGCATCACTGCGCGAGGTAGCCACCATCGATGGCGTAGTACGCGCCGGTCGCGAACGAGGCATCGTCACTGGCCAGCCAGGCCACCAGTGCCGCCACTTCCTCCGCCGTACCCAGCCGCTTCAGCGCGTGCCGCCCTTCCAGCGTGGCACGCACCTTCGGGTCCATCTTCTCCAGCAGCGGCGTGCTGATGAAACCCGGGCCGACTGCATTGACACGGATACCATCGCCCGCATGCTCCCAGGCGGCGGTCTGGGTCAGCCCGACCACGCCGTGCTTGGCCGCGACGTACGCAGTGGAACCGGCATAGCCGACCTGGCCCAGGATCGAGGCCATGTTGATGATGCTGCCGCCGGTTCCGGCCGCGCGCATCGCCTGGATCTGCGCACGCTGGCACAGGAACACGCTGGTGAGGTTGACATCGATTACCCGCTGCCAGCCATCGATCGGATAGTCACCGCTGCTGGCCGCCGGCCCGCCGATACCGGCGTTGTTGACCGCCACATGCAGGCCGTCGAGTTCCTTGATCGTGCGCTGCACGGCTGCCTCCACCGCAGCGTCGTCGGTGACGTCCAGCGCGATGCCGATGGCCTGTGCACCGGTGCTGCGCAACTGCGCCACGGTGGCATCCACCCCATCCTGCTTCAGGTCCCAGACCGAAATACGGGCACCGGATGCGGCCAGCGTCTGCGTCACGGCCAGGCCGATGCCCGACACGCCGCCGGTCACGATCGCGGTCTTGCCGGTCAACTGGTAATCAATCATCTGCATTCTCCATCGGTGGGGGTAGCGATGCGGCGCGCGGCCGCCAATCCATCACCCTACGCCGGCCGCTGTGACGAGCAGACCAACTGCCTGTCCGCGGATCGTTCCAGCAATGAAACCTCAACCGAAGTTCATGTAGGGAATCAAGTACGGATATAGCGCCAAAACGCTGGCGTATGTTCGACGCCCCGTTCAACTTGGCCGTAATGACCAATCGGTTTGACCGTATTCAAATCCCCTGCGAATGATTCGCAGCGACAATGGGAAACGTTTCCAGTTTCTTCGACACATTCCCTCCAACCTGGCGTTTTCCGGCCTTCCAGGCTGCCCGCTACGCGGCAGCACAGGGGCCCATGGCCGCCAGCGCCTCCCCCCTCCTGTACGTGCCGAGCGATGTCCCGATACTTCACCTTTGCCGATTACCGCCGCTTCGGCCAACGCCATGGCTTCGATTACCGCGCTGATCCGGAACACCTGCGCGAAGACCAGTGGGCCGGCCGCGGCGAAGTCAACGAACAGTTCATGCGCGGTGGCATGAGCCTGATCGCCTCCGACGTGCATAACCGGTTCCCCTATGTGGCTACCGCGCAGCAGCGCCCCGGGCTCGCCATCCGCGTGATGCTGCAGGGCCAGGTCGACGTGCGTATCCCGCGACGCGGAAGTTTCACCCTGCGTGCCGGCACCGCGATGACCGCCCACCATCGCGACCAGATCGAGATGACCGGCGCACACCCCGGCGAAACGCGCCTGCGTGGGGTCAGCGTGATCGTGCCGGGTGGCATCGACGCGGATGTCTTCCAGATGCCACAGCTGGAAAAGGCGCTTGGCACGCACCTGGAATGCCGCCACTGGGCCATTCCCCACACCATGCTGCCGGTGCTGGGCCAGTTGTTCGACAGCCCGTGGCAGGACGGCATCGACGCCTTGTGGCGCGAAGGCGTGGCACTGCAGCTGCTGGCCCTCGGCCTGCAGGCCGAGGATCTGCAGACCGACCAGGTGCGCACGCTGCGCGCCGGCCAGCGTGAGCGCCTGGAACGGGTGCGCAGCTACCTGCATGACGACCCCAGCCATGCACACAGCCTGGTCGAGCTGGCCCGGCTGGCCTGCATGAGCCCCAGCTCATTGCGCCGCCACTTTGCCCAGCAGTATGGAAGCTCGGTATTCGACTACCTGCACGAGCAGCGCATGCGCCATGCCGAACAGGGCCTGCGCGAAGACGGATGGACGGTTGAGCAGGCCGCGGCCGCCAGCGGCTACCGCCATCCCAGCAACTTCGCCGCCGCGTTCCGCAAACGCTTCGGTCTGGTGCCCAGCCGCTGGCGCACCGGCCCGTCGAAGGTGGGGTAGCAGCTCCCGCTCTGGTAGGTGTCGACCTTGGTCGACACGCTCTGGCATCATCGCGGATGCCGGCCAGCGGCCGGCACTACCGCAGCCGCCGGGTATCGCGCACCCGGCGTACCTCATCAAACTCAATACACCGGCAGATCGATGTAACTGGCCTGCGCGGCGCTGTGCCAGACCCGCTGCGTGGCCTTCTGGTAATCGCCCGGCTTGGCCAGGTAGATGTTCGGCACGTAGGTCTGCGGGTTGCGGTCGTACAGCGGGAACAGGCTGGACTGCACCTGCACCATCACCCGGTGCCCCTTCTGGAAGGTATGGTTGGCGTTGGGCAGGTCGAAGCGGTACGGCAGCACTTCGTTGGCGGCCAGCGGCTTCGGATCGCTGAAGCTCTCGCGATAGCGGCCGCGGAAGATCGCCAGCGACACCGGCAGCTCGTAACCGCCCATCTCCGGCGTCGACGCTTCCTGGTCCGGATACACGTCGATCAGCTTCACCACCCAGTCGCTGTCGGTGCCACTGGTCGACGCCTGCAGATGCACCACCGGTGCGCCGCCGATGCGCAGCGGCGCGGCCAGCGGTTCGGTGATGAAGGTCAGCACGTCCGGGCGGCCATCAACGAAACGCTGGTCCTTGACCAGCCAGGTGGTCCACATGTCGCGGTCACCGAAGCGGACCGGGCGCGGCACGAACGGCACCGGCTTGGCCGGGTCGGACACGTATTCCTCGAAGTCACCCTCGCCCGCCGCCGGCGCCTGGAACGCCAGCTTGCCGCCGGCACGCAGGTACAGCGGCTTGCTGCTGGCGGCACAGCCCTTGTCGCAGCTGCGCGGCCAGCCCTTGAGGCGATCCCAGTGGTTTTCACCGGTGTTGTAGATCAGCACCGGCGGCGTGTCCGCCTTCGGCGCACCGTCCACCAGGTACTGGTCGAAGAACGGCTTGAGCACATCGCGACGGAACTGCAGCGCGGTATCGCCATCGAACTTCAGCGCACCCAGCTCGCTGCCGCTGTAGTTCACCTGGCTGTGCCGCCACGGGCCCATCACCAGGTAGTTGCGGTTGTTGCCGCTGTCGCGCCCTTCCATTGCCTGGTAGGCGTGGTTGGCACCCCACATGTCTTCCTGATCCCACAGGCCCTGCAGCCACATGGTCGGCACCTTCAACGGTGTCTTCGCCATCACCGCGTCCAGCGCCTGGCCCTGCCAGAAGCCATCATAGGCCGGGTGCTCGACCAGCTTCTTCCACCAGGTCAGCTGGTCCACGCCGGTGAAACGCGCGTAGTCGCCGGCCGAACCGATGCGCAGGAAGGTGCTGTAGTCGTCGTAGCCGAGGCTGGGCAGCGGCGTGCCCTTGCCGCGCTTCTCGGTCTGCATCGCGAAATAGTTGAAATTGACCTGTCGGAACGCACCGTAGTTGAGCCAGTCGTCACCCATCCAGCCATCAACCATCGGGCTCTGCGGCGCAGCCACCTTCAGCGCCGGGTGCGGGTCGGTCAGCGCCATCACCACGGTGAAGCCCTCGTACGACGAGCCGAGCATGCCGACCTTGCCGTTGCTCTCCGGCACGTTCTTCACCAGCCAGTCGATGGTGTCCCAGGCGTCGGTGGAATGGTCGACTTTGGTGTTGTTCAACGGCCCGCGCAGCGGCCGGGTCATCACGTAATCGCCTTCCGAGCCGTACTTGCCACGGATATCCTGGAACACACGGATGTAACCGCCATCGACGAACACCTCGTCGCCCTGTGGCAGCAGGTCGCGCATGCGCGGCGAATCACTGCGGTTGGCGCGGCCAGCGGCATCGTAGGGCGTACGGGTCAGCAGGATCGGCGCGTTGTGGGCGCCCTTGGGCACCACGATCACCGTATACAGCCTGGTGCCATCACGCATCGGCACCATCACCACGCGCTTGTCGTAGTCGCGGCCGACATCGGGGGCAACAAAGGGCTTGCCGCTGATGTCGGGGGTCATCGGCGGGGTATCGGCAGCCAGCACGGTGCTGGACAGGCAAAGGGCGATGGCTAGAGCAACGGCACGCACACGCATGGACAACCCCTCCCGGCAGGAAAGCCTCAAGCCTACTCCTGCCTCGAGCCATGAAGTGTGTGCGGGCTTTGCATTCTGCGGTGGATGCAGGCAGGACTGATGGCCCATGTGCCTGCGTTGCCGCTGCGCTCGCCGGCGACCGGTAGTGCCGGCCGCTGGCCGCTGGCCGGCAACTTCATCCATCCCGGGCACGGTACGCGATTGCCGGCCAGCGGCCGGCACTACCGGTCAGGCTGCCGCTACTTCATGCAGCGCCAGCCAGCGCCAACGGCCCTCTTCCTGCCGCAGCATGGCCAACGATTCCCGCCAGGCAGCCGTCCCTTCGCCCTCCGAATGCCCTTCGCGATAGCGCAGCACCGCCAGCGGTGACGGCGCCGCCACCGCGTGCACGGCGTCGATGGAAATCTGCAGCCCTGGACGCGCGCCATGGCCGCCTGCGAACAGCGCCTGCACGGCATTCCGGTCCAGCCTGCGACCCGCGATGCCGACCATGCTGAAGTCCGCGCAGAAATGCGCCATCAGATCCTCCAGCGCGTCGGTGCTGACGTCGGCACGGAACCACGCCTGCAGTTTGTCGTGCAGGTGGTGGACTTCATGTTCTGCGGTGGTATCCATCAGGCATTCTCGGGTTGCGGAAAGGAAAGCTGTTGCGGCCGACGCAGCAGCGCCAGAGGCAGCAGGGTCAGTACGGCGGCCAGCCCCAGCGCCACGCGCGTGGCATGGGCTGGCAGCCATTGCATGGCCAACGCCAACAGCAGCGCGATGGCCGCGGTGCCCAGGCAGAAGCTGAGCTGGCGGTTGAGGTTCCAGAGTGCGCTGGCATCGCCCAATGCTTCGCCCTCGACCCCATGGAAGGCCAGCGTTTGCGCGGTGCTGCTGCACAGGCTGCCGCCGGCGCCCATCAGCGCGAACAGCAGTCCGGCCAACGCGACGTGCGGCTGCGGCAGCAGCGCCATCAGCAGCAGGCCGCTGGCCTGCAGAAGCATGCCCGTACGCAGTACCGTGGCCGGGCCGAAGCGGGCCAGCAGGCGCTTGCTGGCCGTGATCGCAATGGCCGAGGCCAGCGCCCACGGCAGCATCAACGCGCCGATGCGTGCAGCGCTGTAACCGGCCTGGTGCAGCTGCAGGGTACTGACCAACTGACTGCCGATGAATACGCCCGGCACGGCCAGATACACCAGCATTGCCAGCCTCAGCCCACGGTGGGACAGGAGCGACCAGCGCAGCAGTGGCTGCACCTGCCGACGTGCATGCCGCAGGTGGGCCGCCGCCAGCAGCAGCGCGACCAGCAGCAACACGGCACCGGCACCGCGATGTCCAGACTCGCCCAGCCAGGTCAGCGCCAACAGCAACGCGCCCAGCGCCAGCATCGCGGTAGACAGCGCATAGGCCTGCAGGCGCGGCGTACTGCGCGCGCCATCGGCCGGCATCCAGGCCAGCACCAGGCCGATTGCCATCACCGCCAACGGCAGGCTGGCCCAGAGCACGCCGCGCCAGGACAACCACTGCACCAACAGCCCGCCCAGCGCCGGCGCCAGTGCCGGCACCAGCAGGGCCACCAGCAGGATGCGGCGGGTCAGCGCGCCACGCTGGTCGGGCGTGCATTGCCGGTACGCCGCAGCCTGTGCCACGGGAATCAGCAGGCCGCCAGCCAACCCCTGTAGCAGGCGCCAGCCGAGCAGCCAGCCGATCCCCGGTGCGGCGCCTGCCAGCGCAGCGGCAACCGCGAACAACAGCAACGCCACCAGCAGCAAGCGACGCTCGCCGCAGCGCGCAGCCAGCCAGGGCGCCAACGGAATCACCACGCTCAGGCCCAGCATGTAGGCCGTGCCGACCCAGGCCAGGGTGCTGATATCGGCGTGCAGTTCCGCTGCCAATGCCGGATAGGCCACCGTGGCGATGAACATGTTGACCAGATCCAGGGCGAACACCAGCAGGAAGATCACCTCATGGCGCAGGCGGGGGGACGGCATCGGCGGTGCTCCAGCAGAGAGACCGCCAGCATGCCGCCCTGGCCTTGCTGGAAAAACACGACGACAGCTGCAACACTGTCAAACCTGTTTTGACAATGAATCGCCATGGTCAGCCTCGATCGCTTCGATATCTTCCGTGCCGTGGTCGAGGCCGGCAGCCTGACCGCAGCGGCCGATCGGCTCGGCCTGAGTCGTGCGGTGGTCAGCTTCAACCTGAAGCGGCTGGAGCAGGAGCTGGGCGTGACCCTGCTGCTGCGCAGCACCCGCCACCTGGCCCTGACCGAGGCCGGCGAGCAGTTCCTGCAGCACTGCGTGCAGGCGCTGGATGCCGCACAGGCAGCGATCGATGCCGCGCGCCGCGACCAGCACCAGCTGCAGGGCGTGCTGCGCCTGACGACCACACCGGAGTACGCACAGCTGCGCCTGATCACGGCGCTGGAGGCGTTCCGTGCCCGGCATCCGGCCTTGCAGCTGCACCTGTCGACCTCACCGGCACCGGCCGACCTGATTCCCGAACGCTTCGACCTGGCGATCCGCCTCGGCCGCCTGCCGGACTCGGGCCTGCACGCCAATGAACTGGAGCGCCACCCACTGTGCGCGGTGGCGGCTCCGTCCCTGCTGGCGCGCCTGCCCTCTGCCGAGGCAGCCGATGATCCTGTACTGCTGGGAAGCCTGCCCCGCCTGGGCTACCCGCGCCTGGCCGATGTTCCGGTGGTGGCACCGGATGGCAGCGACGCCCTGTTTGCCACCAACCCGGGCAACGCGGTGGTGCGCGTGGATGGTGCCAGCAGCCTGCGCGCGTTCGCCTTGGCCGGCGCCGGGGTCACCGTGCTGCCACGCTGGCTGATCGAGGACGACCTGGCCCAGGACCGGCTGCGCCCGGTGCTGCGCCAGCACCGCTTCCCGCAGCAGAGCGTGTACGCGGTCTACCCGCATAGCACGCAGCCCTCACCGAAGGTGCGGCAGCTGATTGATTTCCTGCGCGACCGGTTCGCCACATGAAAAAGGGGACGGAGGGGATTAAGTCGTTTATGCATAAACGACTTAATCCCCTCCGTCCCCTTTTTCAGACACGGCCCTGTGCGGGCCGTGTCTTCAGGCATCAGCGCAGCACCTGCTCCACCAGCGGCACATCCACCGTCTGCAGCGGTTCGGCGGCGTTGCGCGACAGTTGCACCTGGTAGGTGCCGCCGTCGATCTTCCACTGGCGGGCCTGCGCATCGTAGTGGGCCAGGGTCTTCGGCTCGGCTTCGATGCGGATGCGGCGCTGTTCGCCCGGCTGCAGGTTCACCTTGTCATAGCCGATCAGGCGGATCGGCGTGGTGCTGCCGGCCGGCAACTTCAGGTACAGCTGGGCGACGTCGGCACCGGCGCGCTTGCCGGTGTTGCGGATGTCGACGCTGGCGACCAGGCGCGAGCCTTCCACGCTCACCTTCAGGTTTTCATAGGCGAAGGAGGTATAGGACAGGCCATGGCCGAACGCGAAGGTCGGGGTCAGGCCCTTGGCCGCCATCCACTTGTAGCCGACGTTGGCGCCTTCGATATCGAAATCGAACACATCACCGAACGGCTTGGCCGGCTTGAAGCCGAGGCCGTCGATGTGCGGGCGCGGCAGCTGCGATTCGTCCACCACCCAGGTCACCGGCAGGCGGCCGGACGGATTGACCTGGCCGGTCAGCAGCGCGGCAATGCCTTCGCCACCGCGGATGCCCGGGTACCAGGCCTGCAGCATCGCCGGCACCTGCGCCAGCCACGGCGTACGCACCGGGCCGTTGGTTTCCAGTACCAGCACGGTCTTCGGGTTGGCCTTGGCCACCGCCGAGATCAGGGCGTCCTGGTTGTCCGGCAGCTGCATGTCCGGCAGGTCCACCGATTCGGCCGCCCACTGGGTGGCGAACACGATGGCCACGTCGGCCTGCGCGGCTGCCTTGGCCGCAGCGGCGGCATTGCTGCCGTCCACATACTCGAAGGTTGCATCCGGACGCGCCGTACGCAGCGATTCCAGCGGCGAGGACGGGTGGAAGATCACCGGGCCCGGCCAAGTGGTCGGCAGCACGCCCGGCACTGCGTTGGTGCCCTTGGCGGTCACGCCCACCATCGATGAACCACCACCGCCGATCACGCCCTTGTCGGCATGGCCACCGATGATGACGATGCGCTTCACGCTGTCGGCCAACGGCAGCAGGTTGCCTTCATTGCGCAGCAGCACGCTGCCTTCTTCCACCGTGCGCTGGGCGACGGCGAAACCGGCCTCGGCGTCGACCTTCTGGTGCTGCGGCGGGTTGTCGAAGTTGCCGTGCAGGAACATCGTGCGCAGGATGCGCGCCACCATGTCGTTCAGGCGCGCCTGCGGCACCACGCCGCCATGCACGGCCAGGCGCAGCGGTTCGTCGAAGAACACCGCCGCGTCGAACACTTCACCGGCCGACTGCTGGTCCAGGCCGGCCAGCGCCGCCTTCGAGCCACTGTGCACGCCGCCCCAATCGGACATCACGAAACCGGGGAACTTCCATTCCTGCTTCAGCACCTGGTTCATCAGGTAGCCGTTCTCGCAGCCGTAGGTACCGTTGATCTTGTTGTACGAGCACATCGCCACGCCCGGGCGGCCGGCGTCCAGCGCGATCTCGAAGGCCAGCAGGTCGGACTCGTGCATGGCCTGTTCGCCGATGCGCACGTCGTGGAAGTTGCGGCGGGTCTCCATGTCGTTCAGCGCGAAGTGCTTCATCGAGGAGATCACGTGCTGGCTCTGCACGCCCTGGATCAGCGCGCCGACCATCGAACCGGCCAGCAGCGGGTCTTCGCCGGCGTACTCGAAATTGCGGCCATTGCGCGGGTCGCGCTGCAGGTTGACGCTGCCCGACAGCAGGATGTTGAAGCGCTGTTGCCAGGCCTCGCGGCCCATCGTCGCACCACCGGCAAAGGCAACCTGCGGGTTCCAGCTCGATGCGGTGGACGGGCCCGACGGCATCGCCGTGGCGAAGTCGCCCGGACGGATGCCACCCGGATTGGTCACGCCGACGCCGGCATCGGCCGACTGCTGCGACGGAATGCCCAGGCGCGCCACGCCCGGCACGAAACCGGCCGAGCCGACCGCGCCTTCCGGCAGCGGGCCACCATCCTTGCCCAGCCCGAAGTAGCTGTGCAGCATCTGGAACTTCTCATCCTCGGTCATCGCCTTCAACAGCAGCGCAGCGCGCGCATCGGCGTTGAGGGTGGTGTCCATCCACGGCGTGTCGCCGTGCTTGTCGGCGGCGTAGGCCAGGGTCAGCAGCGTGGCACGCAGGGTGCTGCCTTCCACCTTGAACGGTGCACTGCTGGCGGCCTGGAAGCCGTCGCTGAAATAGCTGGCATCCGCTTCCAGCGCCACACGCGCCGGATCGAAGCCTGCAGCCTTGGCCGATTCACTGGCCACCGCGCCAAGCAGCACCGCCGGTGCGCCCAACCGCGAGCGGGTGACCAGCGCCGGCAGCTGCGCGGCACCTGCGCCGGCATCGGTGTAGACCGCCACGGTGTGGCGGCCGTCGTCCAGGCGCAGGTAATTCAGGCCGGGCTGGTCCGGACCGGATTCGGCGGCGATCGGCAGCCGGGTCAGCACGGCCTGGCCGCGCTGGGTCTGGCCATCATCCTTGCCGGCAGCAATGAAGCGGTACTCGTAGCCCAGGCCGTCGGCCAGCACCTGCAGCGGGTCGATCTGACCGATGCCGCGCTGCACCTGGCGCACGCTGACCGCGTCCACCTGCAGGGTCTTCAACTGGGCAGCGAGGGCCGGCATCGCTGCAGCATCCGGTGCCTGTTCCAGGGTCAGCACGGTGAACGCGGCGGGGTCGGCCCAGGCCGGGGCGGCCAGTGCAGCAGACAGGGCCAGGGACAGGGCGAGCGGCTTTGTAAACGTTTTCATCGGCAGGCGTAATTCCGTTGCCAAGGCAATCGGTCCAGGGAAAGTGCCGCCGAAGGGTGCAGCGTTCATGCCGCGCAGGGGTTGCCAGGCAACGTCCCGCAGGCCGAAGGACGGGCCGGTCTGCGCGCGGGACCCTCCTCCCGGCGTGACAACCTGCCTGCCCGGGCCGCGCAGGGCGACCCAATCATGTGAAGATTGTGCGAGGGCGTTCATACCTGTCAACAGGACCTAAGTCACAGAGGCAACCCGGCCAGCGGTTATCAGGCCATCACCGGCGGTCATCAGCGGGCCGCGCGGGGCTGCCGATAATGGGGCGTCACCGGCCCTGAACCCCGCCCATGAACATTCACCGCGACTTCGATCATCTCTGGCGCGACCGCTGTGATACCTCGAGCCAACGCAGCCCACGCGTGCTGATCCGGGTATTTGTTGCGCCTGGCGAACTGGAGCGCAGCGTGGCCTTCTACGAGCAGCTGCAGGGCGTGGTGGCCGATGCGGGTTTTCCGTTTCCCGATGCCGGCCTGCGCCTGGCGATGGTCGGTGCATTCCTGCTGATCGAAGGGTGCGATGAAGCACTGGCGCCGTTCACCTCGACCACGGGGACGCTGCTGGTCGATGACGTTCGGCCTTATCACGACAAGCTGGTCGCCGCGGGCGCCGAGATCATCTTCCCGCTGCAGGTGGTCCCGACCGGGGCGGCGTTCAATGCGGTGCATCCCGATGGCACCGTGGTCGAGTACGTACATCACCGGCCCGACCCGCACGGGCGGTGAGGGTACGCACGGCCGGGCTGCGCCCGGCACCCGCCGAGGCAACATCAACGTCAACAGCCAGAGCAACAGCAAAAGCTGGGTTCCTGCAGGTAGGCGGGGTGGGTCCGATTGCGGGGGACGGCGCAAGTACGTCCATGTAGCCTCGGTCGCCGCATCCATGCGGCTCACGCCCCCGCAACCGGACCCACCCCGCCTTCGACAATTCGCCGCAATCTGCAGTGGATCCACGCCATGCGCGGATGCTCTTCGATCAATCGTCGAATTAATCGATTTCGATCTAGATTCATCCACGCATGGCGTGGATCTACAATCCCTCCATGTCCTCCCCCGCCCTGCCCTGGAATGGCACGCTGCTGCTGGATGCCCACGTAGCCGTGCTGCAGGGCCACGCCGGTGACAGCGATACGCACGCGCACTACGCCCATCAACTGCTGCTGAGCGACGGCGCGCCCTGGCAGGTCGAGATCGATGGCGTGCAGCAGCAGGGCCAGCGGCTGTGGCTGCCGTCATTCCAGCCGCACGCAATCCTGTCGGCGCCGCACACAGGTTGCACGGTGTTCCTTGAACCGGCCCATGCCGATCCCACCCAGATCCAACAGCACCTGCACGCGCTGCCGGGCAACGCGCTGGCGCTGCACGACTGGTTGCCACGGCTGAGCCGGCCGCAACCGCTGGACCGCCGCGTACAGGCGGCGCTGTCCCGTATCGCCCAGCACCTGCCCGGCCCGGTGCCGGCCGCCGATATCGCCGAGGCGGCGCATCTATCGACCAGCCAACTGCATCGGCGCTTCCAGTCCGATCTGGCGGTGACCCTGCGCGGCTGGGTGCTGTGGCAACGGCTGCGCAGCGCACTGATGCATCATCTGCGCGGGCACAGCCTGACCGACAGCGCACACGCGGCCGGATTCGCCGACCTCGCCCATCTGTCACGCAGCCTGCGCCGCATGTTCGGCATCGGTGCCGCACAGCTGCACGGCCTGCAGCTGCATGCGGCCTGACACCGCCGATCATCCGCGCCTGCGCAACCCTTCCGGCAGCGCCGGCACCTCGCCATGCGGCAGTTCGCGGAACGGCGCCAGCAGCTGCCCGGGATAATCACGCGGATAGTCCGGTTGGCTGCCGATGCCGAGGTCGCGTTGCTGCAGCCGATAGCCGGGCGCATCGAAGGCGGTCCCCAGCAGGTGATCCCAGACAGTCAGGAACAGGCCGAAGTTGACGTCGCCGGCGGTGCCGTAACGCATGTGGTGGAAGCGGTGCAGCGGCGCCCAGGCCATCACCCGGCCCAGCACACCCGGGCGCATGTCCACGTTGGAATGCTGCAGCAGCAGCTGGATGGCAATGGCGAACGCCAGCACCGCGGCCACCGGCATCGGCAGGCCCAGCACCAGCAGCGGCAGCACGCCACCGACGGCTTCGGCCGCCTGGTGCAGCGGGTGTTTCATCAGACCGTTGAAACCGTACATGCGGGTGACGCTGTGATGCACCGCATGCAGCCGCCACAGCCAGCCGATGCGATGGCTGGCGTAGTGCACCAGAGTGATACCCAGGTCGGCGCAGACGATGGCCAGCAGCACCTGCAGCGCGAATGGCCACTGCAGCGGCCAGGCCTGCCATGGAATGATTGCCGCCAGCAGCGGCACCGCCGCGATCGACAGCAGGTTCAGGCTTTCGTTCACCAGTGCATGCAGGGCGTCACGCAGGCTGTCGCCGTGGTCGTGGTTGAACACAGGGTCGTAGGGCCACGCGCGCTCGGCGGCGAACGAGACCGCGATGGCGATCGCCAGCAAGGCCAGCAACCATAGCGGGTCACCGTGGCAGTGGCCGATCCAGACGACGGCAGCGACAACGAAACCCAGCAGGAACAACGGGGCATACAGGCGGAGGATCCAGTGCTTCATGGGCAACCCGAAACGTGAGGGGCCTGCATGCTGGCGTGGCGCGATGGTTGCGGGCTTGAACAAACGGCGCAACACGGCCCGCCTCTGGTGGATGTCCATCGTGGTCGGCACCGCGTTTCCCGCATCCGCGCATGGCGTGGATCTACAATGGCGCCCTCATCGCGCCCGAGGCCGGCATGGATTCCTTCAACCTGATGCGCGCCTTCCGCCGCATCGTCGAACGCGGCGGGCTGGCCCGCGCCGCCGAAGACCTGGGCATGTCGCCGGCCGGGCTCAGCAAGCAGCTGCGTACGCTGGAAGCGCATCTGGGCGTGGTGCTGCTGCAGCGGACCACGCGGCGCATGAGCCTGACCGAGACCGGCCACGCCTATTACCGCGAATGCTGCCGCCTGCTCGACGAGCTGGACGCATTGGAACGTGGCATCGCCGAACAGCGTGGCGAGGTGGCCGGGCGCCTGCGTGTCAATGCACCGCAATCGTTCGCGCTGAGCACGCTGTCGCCACTGCTGCCGCGCTTCCTGCAGCAGCATCCGCAGCTGTCGCTGGACCTGGTGATGGAAGACCGCCTGCTTGATGCGGTCGGTGAGGGTTTCGACGTGTCGTTGCGGCTGCGTGCCGAGCTGGATGACTCGCGGCTGGTGGCGCGCCGGCTGGCGTCGCTGCAGCAGGTGCTGTGCGCGGCCCCGTCCTACCTGCGGCAGCATCCGGCACCGCAGGCGGTGGACGATCTGCAGGCGCACAGCGTGCTGGCCTACAGCCTGTCCGACTCGCCCGGCAGCTGGCCGCTGCTCGGCCCCGATGGGCAGGTGACGATCACCCTGCCGGCGCGTGTCACCGTCAACAACAGCCTGCTGCTGCGCGACCTGCTGATGGCCGGCATGGGCATCGGCGCCCTGCCCTCGTTCCTGGCGGCGCCGGCACTGGCCCGTGGCGAACTGCAGCAGGTGCTGCCCGACCACCGCTATCCGCCGCGCTTCGTGCATGCGGTCTACCCCACCTCGCGCCACCTGCAACCCAAGGTGCGTGCCTTCATCGATTTCCTGCTCGCCGAGCTGCCCGGCTGCGCCGGCCTGGATTCGTAACCGCCAGCGAAAACTGAGCTGCCCGCAGCGTGCTGTTTCGGCCACGTCGCGCTGCCTAACCTGCCGCCTCCCCTCTCACCGATGGCAGGCAGATGTCTTCCGTTCCTTCCCCCGCCACCGCTGCGCCGGTGGTCGATTTCTTCCACGACGTGGTCTGTGGCTGGTGCTTCGTACTGGCCCCGCGCCTGCAGCAGGTCTCCGCCGAACTCGGCATCCAGGTGCGCCACCGCAGCTTCGTGCTGCAGGACTCGCGCGCGCAGATGGTCGAGGTGTTCGGCTCGATGGAGCGCGCCAAGGCGATCATCCTGCGCCACTGGACCGACTGCGCCACGCATGAAGACACCGCGCGCATCGATATCGAAGGCATGCGCGCACAGGACTTCGAGTATCCGTCCGGCTGGCTCGGCGCACTGGCCTGCCAGACCGCAGGGCTGATCGGCGGCAATGACGCCCATGGCGCGATGTTCGACGCGGTGCAATGGGCGCACCTGCACCAGCACCGCAACATCGGCGATGCCGAAGTCCTGCTGGATATCGCCGAATCGCTGGGCCATCCACGTGGCGCCTTCGCTGACCACATGCGCAGCGACTCAGTCCGCCAGCGCGTGCAGGCCGATCGTGCCGAAGCCGCTGCCCTCGGCATCCGCTCCATTCCCACCGTGATCGGCGGCAACGGCCTGCGCCTGCAGACCCTGCCGCTGCCGCAACTGCGCCAGGCCCTGGCGCCCCTGGTCGCGGCCTGAGCCGCACCGTCCCCCACCCTGCAAGGAGATTCCCCATGACCCCACGTACCCTGGCCACCGCGCTGGCCCTGCTGCTGGCCGGCACCGCCGCTTCCACCACCGTGTCGGCGCATGAACGCGTTCCTTCCGGCCAGCAGGTCGGCACCAGCCCCTGGGGGCCGAAGGACGAGATCGGCCGCCTCAACCTGATCACCGAGGCCTCGCGCGCGGCGATCCTGTCGCGGGTCAGCGGCGGCAAGGCCTATGACCTGGCCACCGAGTACTACGTCGGCATGCCCAGCTGGCAGGATGCCGGCGACCCGCACTACCAGTTCTGGATGACCCACACCCCGCGCGGCACGGTGATGGACGACCCGATGGGCGTGGGTGAAACCATGAACCTCACCCGCAGCTACACCGGCACCGCGTTCTCGATGTACAGCCACACCGGCACCCACATCGATGCGCTGAACCACTTCGGCATCCACGGAAAGATCTGGAACGGCTTCGAGGCCGACAAGCACCTCGGCGACCGTGGCTGGAACGTCACCGGCATCGAGAAATTCCCACCGCTGATCGCGCGTGGCGTACTGATCGACGTGGCCGGCGCCAAGGGCGTGGACATGCTGCCGGACAGCTACCGCGTCACCCGCCAGGACCTGAAGGATGCGCTGGCACGCCAGCAGGTGAAGCTGCAGCAGGGTGACATCGTGCTGATCCGCACCGGCCGCATGCGCCTGTTCGAGCAGCCCAGGGCCTACATGGCCAATCCGCCAGGCATGGGCCTGGACGCGGCGCGCTTCCTGGTTGAGGACAGCGGCGCGATGATCGTCGGCGCCGACAACCTGAGCTTCGAGACCTTCCCCTCGGAAGTGTCCGACGACTACGTGCCGCTGCACACCTACCTGCTGGCGCAGCAGGGTGCGCCGATCATCGAGCTGGTGGCGCTGGACGAACTGGCCCGCGACAAGGTCTACGAGTTCGCTTTCATTGGCGGCCCGCTGAAGATCCGCGGTGGCGATGCCGCGCCGCTGCGCCCGGTCGCGCTGCCGGTCCGCCCGTAACCGGGGCCTGTGGGTGCCGGCCCTGGTCGGCACCGTTCTCCCATCCATGCCTGGCGTGGATCTACCGGGGCTCTGTCCAGTAGATCCACGCCATGCGTGGATGCTTTACCCCTTCAGCAACCTGAAACCCGGCCCGCCAATTTCATTAGTAATTCTACTCACAAGGCGAGTAGCATGTCCGGTCTCAGCCCCTGATACCGGCCCGTCGATACTCGCGCCATGCCTGTCGTTTCCGCCCATTCCTGCCGCTTCCAGCCCGCCTGGCGCCTCCCTTGGAGGACCGGCTGATGGGCGCCGTCGTCGCCCTCGACCGGCTGCTGGACGGCCGCCAGCTGTGGCGTGGCCCGGCCCGCCAGGGACCGGCCAGCGACCACCTGGCCAGCGGCCACCCGGCACTGGATGCACGCCTGCCCGGCGGTGGCTGGCCGGCCAGCGGGCTGTGCGAGGTACTGCAGGCAGCGCCCGGCGTGGGCGAGCTGGCCCTGGTCTGGCCGGCGCTGGCGAAGCTGAGCCAGCGCGACCGCCCGATCGTGCTGGTCGCCCCGCCCTATCGCCCGCATGCCCCGGCCTGGGCCGCCGCCGGGCTGGACCTGGCCCAGCTGCAGATCATCCACGCCGCGCCGAAACAGGCGCTGTGGGCCGCCGAACAATGCCTGCGCTCTGCGGCCTGCGCGGCGGTGCTGTGCTGGCCACACCAGGCCGACGACCGCGCCCTGCGCCGGCTGCAGGTAGCGGCCGACAGCGGCCAGTGCCTGGGCTTCGTGTTCCGCGAGGCGCAGGCAGCACGCAATCCTTCCCCGGCCAGCCTGCGCCTGCAGCTCGACCACGGCCAGGTACGGGTGCTGAAGTGCCGTGGCGGCCTGCCACCCGCGCAGCCGTTGCCACTGGCCATCGCCCACTGAGGCCGCGCCATGCACTGGGCCTGCCTGTTGTTGCCGCAGCTGGCGCTGGACAGCGTGCTGCGCCTGCAACCGGATCCGCAGCGGCCACTGGTGTTGCTGCAGGGGCCGGCGCAGCGCCGCGTGCTGCGTGCGGTCAGCCCGTCCGCACGCGCAGCGGGGCTGCGCCCGGGCATGCTGCTGTCGGCCGCGCAGGTGCTGGTGCAGGACATGCACCTGCACGACTACGACCCGAACGCCGAACAGCACACCCGGCAGCTGCTGGCCAGCTGGGCCTACGCCTACAGCTCGCAGGTCAGCCTCGATTTCCCGCATGCACTGGTGCTGGAAATCGGCGCCAGCCGTGCCCTGTTCGGTGACTGGCTGACGATCGAAAAGCGCCTGCGCAACGAACTGCATGAACTCGGGTTCCGCCACCGTCTGGTGGCCGCGCCCACGGCGCATGCCGCGCGCGTTCTGGCCAACGTCCACGATGGCCTTGGCATCGATGCGCAGCAGCTGCCGGCGGCGCTGGCGCAGCTGCCGTTGCCGCGCTGCGGCCTGCCCAGCGACGCAGTGACCGTGCTCGGCCGCTCCGGGCTGCGCACGCTGGGTGCGGTACTCGAGCTGCCGCGCGACAGCCTGGCCCGGCGCTTCGCGCCCGACGTGCTGCAACAGCTGGACGCATTGCGCGGCCTGCCCACCGCGCCACTGCGCTACTACCAGCCACCGGACCGTTTCGATGCACGCATCGAATTCGAATACGAGATCGAATCCAGCCAGGCCCTGCTGTTCCCGCTGCGCCGCCTGCTGCTGGACCTGGCGGCCTTCCTGTGTTCGCGCGATGGCGGCGTACAGCGCTTCGACCTGCATTTCGAGCATGACCTGCTGCCGGCCAGCGTGCTGACCATCGGCCTGCTGGCACCCGAACGCGATCCTGCGCTGCTGTTCGAGATCGCACGCAACCGCATGGAAGCGTTCGCCCTGCCCGCTGGCAGCCGCGCACTGCGCCTGCAGGCCGAACAGCTGCCACCGTTCGTGCCCGCCGCGCGCGACCTGTTCGACACCCGGCCGGCGCAGGCGATGCCCTGGAACCAGCTGCGCGAGCGCCTGCGGGCGCGGCTGGGCGATGACGCCGTGCAACCGCTGGCCGTGCAGGCCGACCACCGCCCCGAGCGTGCCAGCGGCACCCAGCCTGCGGCCAAGCCACCGGCATACTGGCCACTGCGCCCCGGTTGGCTGCTGGACACCCCGCAACCGCTGCGTGACCCGCGCCTGCGCATCGTCGCCGGGCCGGAGCGGATCGAATCAGGCTGGTGGGACCAGGCCGACGCGCGCCGCGACTACTACGTGGTGGAAACCGCACACGGCCAGCGCGGCTGGGCCTTCCGTGAGCGCAATGACCCGCATGCGCCGTGGATGCTGCACGGCTGGTTCGGCTGAGCCGTCATGCACAACGAACTGCCCGGCTACGCCGAACTGCACTGCCTGTCGGCCTTCAGTTTCCAGCGTGGCGCCTCGATCGCCGAAGAACTGTTCGCGCGCGCCGCCGGCCAGGGCTACCGCGCGTTGGCGATCACCGATGAATGCTCGCTGGCCGGCATCGTGCGCGCCTGGCAGGCGGCGAAGACGCATGGCGTGGCACTGATCGTCGGCGCCGAATTCCAGGTCGAGGACGGGCCGAAGCTGGCCCTGCTGTGCACCGACCAGGCCGCCTACGCCGGCTTGTGCCAGTTGATCACCACCTGCCGGCGACGGGCCGCCAAGGGCGAATACCGCTGCCTGCGCGAGGACCTGCTCGGCCTGCCCGACGGCCTGCTGTGCCTGTGGCTGGACCGGCAACCGGCCGCCACCGACCTGGAGCTGCTGCGCACCGGCTTCGCTGATCGGCTGTGGCTGGCGGTGGAGCTGCACCACGAGCACGACGATGCACGCCGCCTGCAGCAGCTGCAGGCCTTCGGCGAACGCCACCGCCTGCCGCTGGTCGCCAGCGGCGATGTGCACATGCACGTGCGCCGCCGCCGCGCCCTGCAGGACACCCTGACCGCGATCCGTCACCGCTGCAGCGTGGCCGAGGCTGGCTGGCGCCTGTTCCCCAACGGCGAGCGCCACCTGCGCCCGCGCACCGCGCTGGCCCAGCTGTATCCGCCCGCATTGCTGGCCGAGACCCTGCGCATCGCCGAGCGCTGCCACTTCACCCTGGAGCAGCTGCAGTACACCTACCCGCGCGAGCTGGTGCCCGAAGGCCACGACCCGGACAGCTGGCTGCGCGTGCTGGTCGAGCGTGGCATCCCCTGGCGCTGGAAAGGCGGCATCGAACCGGCGCAACGCAAACAGATCGAGCACGAACTGGCGTTGATCAGACAGAAGAACTACGCCTCCTACTTCCTCACTGTGCAGGACATCGTGCGCTTCGCGCGCAGCCAGGACATCCTCTGCCAGGGCCGCGGCTCGGCGGCCAACTCTGCGGTGTGCTTCGTACTGGGCGTGACCGAGATCGACCCGGCGCGCAGCAACCTGCTGTTCGAGCGCTTCATCTCCGCCGAGCGCGACGAACCACCGGATATCGACATCGACTTCGAACACGAGCGCCGCGAGGAAGTGCTGCAGTACGTGTTCAAGCGCTATGGCCGCGAGCGCGCGGCGTTGACTGCGGTAGCGATCAGCTATCGTGGCCGCAGCGCGATCCGCGACGTGGCCCGTGCACTCGGCCTGCCGATGGACCAGGTCAACGAACTGGGCGCGGCGATGGACCACTGGGGCGGCCATGTGCCGCTGCCGGAGACCCTGCGCGAGCGCGGCTTCGATCCGGAAACCCCGCTGATGCGGCGGCTGCTGGCGCTGACCACCGAGCTGATCGACTTCCCGCGCCACCTGTCGCAGCACCCGGGCGGCTTCGTGATTTCCGAGCATCCGCTGTCAACCCTGGTGCCAGTGGAAAACGCGGCGATGGCCGACCGCACCGTCATCCAATGGGACAAGGACGATCTGGATGCCACCGGCCTGATGAAGGTCGACTGCCTGGCGCTGGGCATGCTCACCGCCATCCGCAAGTGCCTGGCGATGCTGAAACAGCATGGCCTGCATGAAGGGCGCATGGATGCGATTCCCGATGAAGACGGCCCGACCTACGACATGATCTGCGCCGCCGACACCATCGGCGTGTTCCAGATCGAGTCGCGCGCACAGATGGCGATGCTGCCGCGCATGCAGCCGCGCAATTTCTACGACCTGGTGATCGAAGTGGCGATCGTGCGCCCCGGCCCGATCCAGGGCGACATGGTGCACCCCTACCTGGAGCGGCGCCGGCTGCTGCGCGAGCAAGGCCCGCAGGCGTTGGACACCCTCGATGAGCCGCTGTACCCGCCGCAGCTGGAGCGCGTGTTCGCGCGCACCCTGGGCGTGCCGCTGTTCCAGGAGCAGGTGATGCAGCTGGCGGTGGATGCGGCCGGCTACACCCCGGGCGAGGCCGATGCCCTGCGCCGTTCGATGGCGGCCTGGAAGCGCCGCGGCGGCCTGGAGCCGCATCGCGAGAAGCTGCTGGCCGGCATGCTGAGAAACAACTTCAGCCGCGAATACGGCGAGCACCTGTTCGAGCAGATCAAGGGATTCGGCGATTACGGTTTCCCGGAAAGCCATGCCGCCAGCTTCGCCCTGCTGACCTATGCCAGCTGCTGGCTGAAGTGCCATCATCCCGCCGCGTTCACTGCCAGCCTGATCAACAGCCAGCCGCTGGGCTTCTACAGCCCCGACCAGCTGCTGCAGGACGCGCGCCGGCATGGCATCGGCGTGCTGCCGGTGGACGTGCGCCACAGCGACTGGGACTGCACGCTGGATTTCGGCAAGGGGCCGGCGGCGATCCGGCTCGGCCTGCGCCTGGTCGAAGGCTGCAACGAAGCGGCGGTACAGGCCATCATGCGCGAACGTGCGCGCCGCCCGTTCGACGATGTCGGCGACCTGTGCCAGCGCACCGCACTGGACCGCCGCCAGCAGGGCCTGCTGGCCGATGCCGGTGCACTGCGTGGACTCAGCGGCCATCGCCATCGTGCACGCTGGGACATCTCCGGCGTGGAGAACCGGCTGCCGCTGTTCGACCAGGCCCGCGCCACCGCCGAAGCCCGCGTTCCACTGCCCCTGCCCAGCGCCTGGGAAGACATGCAGGCCGACTACCGCAGCACCGGCACCACCCTCGGCCGACACCCGGTCTCGTTCCTGCGCACGCAGCTGCGCAGCCGTGGCTGCCTGGATGCCGCGCAGCTGGCGGGCCACGGCCATGGCCGTCGCGTGCGCATCGCCGGCCTGGTACGCATGCGCCAGCGCCCGCAGACCGCCAGCGGCGTCACCTTCCTCACCCTCGAAGATGAGACCGGCATGGTCAACGCCGTGGTCTGGCGGCACCTGGCCGATCGCCAGCACCGGGTACTGGTCGACACCCAGCTGATGCAGATCGACGGCCGCCTGGAACGCGTCGATGGCGTGCAGCATGTCATCGTGCAACGCATGCACTGCCTGGATGAACTGCTGCAGGGGCTGCGCAGCCACAGCCGCGATTTCCATTGACGATACACGCCGTCACACAACGAACTGGTCATCAGTCCCCCGCATCCGCTATCGTCGCTGCATCCAGGGAAGGACGATACGATGCCCCGCGCACTGCTGCTGACCACGCTGGTGGTCTCCATACTCGCCCTGCTGGTTTCCGGCTGGACCGCCTGGAGCCTGCATCGCAGCCAATCGCCACAGCGCATCATCGAAGCGCGCGGGCTGATCATCCACGACGGCACTGGCCAACCCCGGGTGATCCTCGGCGCGCCGGTGCCCGATCCACTCAGCCGGGGCCGTACCCAGGGGCCGCGCGCCACCGCCCTGTCCGGCCTGATCCTGCTCGGCCCGGATGGCTCCGAACGCGGGGGCTATGGCACCAGCGATCGCGGCGGTGAAGCCGTGCTGACCCTGGATGATGCCAATGGCACCACGGAAGTGTTCAAGGTGGTGGCCAACCCGGACCGCGGCGCCAGCCTGATGGTCAAGCACCAGAACAACACCGGCGCCATGCTCACCTCCTGGCAGGGCAAGCCGGAACTGATGTTCGTCGATGACAGCGGCCAGTCCTACTACGTGCGCCCGGGCGCCAACGCCGCGCCCTGATCTGCTTCCTGTAGCGTCGAGCCATGCTCGACTGCTTCTACCAACAGCAGCCGAGCATGGCTCGGCTCTACAAAGGCAAAGCAAAGTCGAGCATGGCTCGACTTTACAGGCTGCACACCGCCGCCAGGTCATCGGCCAGCGGCCGCAGCTGTGCGGCCCCAAGCGCCGCGCAGGTGATGCGCAGGCCATGCCCCGGCGCCGCCACCGCGAACACCTCGCCAGCGCGCACATGCCATCCGCGCGCGGCCAGCGCCAGCACCTGCGGATGGCTGTCGCCCGGCAACGGCAGCCACAGGTTCAGCCCCTCCATCGGCAACGGCGTCGGCAGGCCACGCGTGCGCAGCAGTTCCTGCAACGACTGCAGCCGCTGCTGGTAACGCTCGCCCGCCGAGGCGATCTTCGCCCGCTGCGTTGCCGACCCCAGCACCGAGGTGGCGGCATCCTGCAGCAGGTGACTGACCCAGCCCGTGCCGGACGCCAACCGCAGCCGCAACCGCGACGCGGTCTCGTCATCACAGGCCAGCCAGGCCAGCCGCAGATCCGGGCCGAGCGGCTTGGACAGCGAACGCAGCAGCGCCCAGCGCCGGCCATCCAGCGGCAGTACCGAGTGGTAGGCCTGCTGCGAAAGCAGCGCGTAGTGATCGTCGATCAGCACCGCCACCTGCGGATACGCCGCCAACAATTGCCGCAACGCCCGTGCCCGCTTCGCATCCAGGCTGGCCCCGGTTGGGTTGTGCGCACGCGGCGTCAGCAACACCGCACGTGCACCGGCCTCCAGCGCCTGCCGCAGCGATTCGACCTGCATGCCATGCGCGTCCACCGCCACCGGCAAGGGCGCATGGCCCACAGCATTGAGCACATTGAGGCTGCCGAGGAAGCACGGATCCTCCACTGCGATGCGATCCCCCGGCAGCAGCCACGCCGCCAGCAGGCGTTCGATGCCATCGACCGCGCCATGGGTCAGCTCCAGCGCGTACCCCTCGGGGCAGTCCGCATCCAGCGAGGCGCGTGCCAGCGCCTGCAACCTCGGGTCGACCGTGCCCACGCCATACAGCCGTGGCGCCGCCTGGGCCAGGCGCAGGTTCGGCAGCAGGCGCGGGTCCGGGTTGCCACCGGCGAGGTCCTGCAGCGCCAGCCCTGGCGTGCTGCCCTCGCGCGCCAGCGTCGGCGGCAATCCGCGCACCACCGTGCCACGACGGCCCGCCGTGCTGGCCAGGCCCGCCGCATCCAATCGCTTGTAGGCAGCGGCCACCGTATTGCGGTTCACGCCCAGCTGCTCGGCCAGCTCACGCACCGGCGGCAACACGCTGCCAGCCAGCAGACGGCCCTTGCCGATGCCCTCGCGGATGCTGTCGAAGATCGACTCGGCGCTATGCCCGGTGATTTTCATTTTGTCCTATGCCAAAATATCTCTTGTCCTGTGCCAGTGTATCCCACCCTGGCCACCCTGCATTGGAGGTGCCCGCATGCCCCTTGCCGCTGCCGACTGGCCCGTCGCCCAGTCCGTTGAACAGATCGCCGCCAACCTGGTCACGGTGCGCCAACGCATCGCCGCGGCCTGCGCCCGCGTTGGCCGTGACCCGGCCAGCGTGCGCCTGCTACCGGTCAGCAAGACCGTCGATGACGCCCGCATCCGCATGGCGGTGGCCGCCGGTTGCCACGAACTGGGCGAGAACAAGGTGCAGGAGGCGCAGCGCAAGGCCGAGACGATGGCCGACCTGGGCGTGCACTGGTCGGTGATCGGTCACCTGCAGACCAACAAGGCGCGCTACGTGGCGCGCTTCGCCAGCGAGTTCCAGGCGCTGGACAGCCTGCGCGTGGCCGAGGCCCTGCAGCAGCGCCTGCAACTGGAAGATCGCACGCTGGATGTGTTCGTGCAGGTCAACACTTCGGCTGAGCCCAGCAAGTACGGGCTGGAACCGGAAGCCGTCGAAGCCTTCGTGCAGCAGCTTCCCGCATTCGACCGGCTGCGCGTGCGCGGCCTGATGACACTGGCCATCTTCACCCCGGAGGTCGAGCGCGTGCGCGCCTGCTTCGTGCGCCTGCGCGAGCTGCGCGACCAGTTGCAACGCACCGCCCCATCGGGCATCGACCTGTCGCAGCTGTCGATGGGCATGTCCGGCGACTTCGAAGTGGCCATCGAGGAAGGCGCCACCGTGGTCCGCGTCGGCCAGGCCATCTTCGGTGCCCGTGCCACCCCGGACAGCTTCTACTGGCCGAACAGCGGAGCCCCGGCATGAAGCGCGCAGTCGTTCTGCAACACGTCGCCTTTGAAGACCTCGGCACCCTGCAACCGCTGCTGCTGACGCAGGGCTGGCAGCTGCAGGTGCTGCAGGCCGGTATCGACGCGCTCGACTCCGCCGAAACCGCCGACCTGCTGGTAGTGCTGGGCGGTCCGATCAGCGTCAATGACACAGGGACCTATCCCTTCGTCACCGACAGCATCGCCCTGCTGCAGCGCCGGCTGCAGCAGCAACAGCCGACCCTGGGCATCTGCCTCGGCGCGCAGCTGATGGCCCGTGCGCTCGGCGCCGACGTCGCCGCCAGTGGGGGCAAGGAGATCGGCTTTGCACCGTTGCTGCTGACCGATGAAGGCCAGCGTTCACCGCTGCAGGCCCTGCAAGGCATTCCCGTACTGCATTGGCATGGCGAAGCGTTCGAACTTCCAACCGGTGCCAAACGCCTGGCCAGCACGCCGGCCTGCCGCCACCAGGCCTTCGCCATCGGCCACCATGCGCTGGCCCTGCAATGCCATCCGGAGCTGGACGCCCGCCAGTTCGAACGCTGGCTGATCGGCCACACCCTGGAGCTGGCGCAGGCCGGCATCGATCCGAACGATCTTCGCGCCCAGGCGCGTCGTTACGGTGCACCGCTGGCGGCGGCTGCCACCGCGATGTTCGACCACTGGCTGCAGGGCCTGCCGGAGATACCGCGATGAACTACCGATTGCAGATCCACCGCGATGGCGCCTGCTGGGGCCACTTCGACTGCAGCGGCCCCGATGCGCTGCAGCGCATGGATGCCATCGCCGCGCAGCTACCTGCCGACCAGGGCTTCCAGTTGACGCGACAGAAGGGGGTTGGCGAAGAACGCATCCTGTCCAGCAATGCCGACGGCCTGCGCGTACTGGCGTCGCAGATCCAGTACCGCGACCTCTGACCCGACGATGGTAGTGCCGGCCGCTGGCCGGTACCCGAAGCTGCCGGCCAGCGGCCGGCACTACCCGACGGCATTCCGGCATGCCAATCTTCCGCCATGCTGACCCTGCACCGCGGCAGCCACCACGGGCTGCATGTCGCCCCGCGCTGGCCCTCCCGCCATATCCAGATCGACGCAGAGGTGCTGCAACGCCTGCTCGAGGCACAGGCACTGCTGCCTGCCGAACTGCGCCTGCTGCTCACCCGGGGCTTCGAGCCCCACCACAGCCGCCTCGGCGGCTTCCGGCGCCTGGTGCGGCAGCTCGGCATCACCCTCTTCCGCACCTGCTATCCGCAGCGGCACGATGAAGTCGATGCCATCTTCGGCGCCAACGGCCACGATATCGATGGCCGTCATATCGACGTCTCACTGGTACTGCGCGGCAAGCGGCTGCGGCTACTGCCGCTGGGCGTATTCACTCCGCCGCGCTGACAGGATCGTCGCGTCGCCCGCCATGCAGAAGCGGTCGCGCGGGTGAAGCACAGCCTGCAGCACTGCGGCTTCGAGCTGCACCACAACCCCACCGAAGCCCTGCAGATCCACTGCGACTATCGCCCGCGCTGATCCCGCGTCCGGGCAGGTGTGCCATGCCCATCTATAGATGCAAATGATTCTCTTTTGCTGTAAGGTGCAGCCGCTGCCCTTGCCGCCGCGGGCTGTTCCCTTTCCCAGTTGTCGCCCGCCCCGTGTCCACGCCTGTCGAACCGACGGATGTCGCGCAGCTGTGCGCGGCCCATTACCGGCCGCTGCACGCCCATGTCCGCCGCAAACTCCCGCAACGCTGCGACGCCGATGACGTCGTCCAGGAAACCTGGCTGCGCGTCGTCAAGGTCGCCGCCAGCGGCCTGCTGAGCAACGGCCGTGCCTACCTGTACCGCGTCGCCCACAATCTGATCGCTGATCACTACCGGCAACGCCAGCGCCGTCGTGAGGAAGCGCTGGATGACGCGCAACTGCACGCCCTCGCCGATCCTGCACCGCTGCCGGAGCAGCACCTGCTGGACGCCGAACAGCTGCGCCATCTCGATGCGATCATCGCCGCGCTGCCACCGCGCTCGCGCCAGGTATTCCTGCTGGCCCGGGTGGAGCAGATGGCACTGGCCGAGATCGGCCGCCAGCTCGGCATCAGCCGGCAGACCGCGCACGGCCATCTGCTGCGTGCGCTGGTGGCGCTGCAGCAGGTACCCGGCGCATGAGCCAGGATGCGATCGCGCGCGAGGCCGCGCGTTGGTGGCTGGACGGCCACGAAGGCGGCCGCGACGAGCGCGCCTTCAACCAGTGGTACCACGCCGATTGCCGCCACGCCGCGCAGTACCAGCACCTGCAGGCGCTCTGGCAGGCCGGTGACGCGACGCCCAGCCTGCAGCGGCACCAGCGCAAGCGGCAGCGCCGGCGCCTGCGCGACGCCGGCACTGCCGTGCTGCTGCTCTGTGCCTTGGGCCTGTATACCCGCCAGGCCGCGCCACCCGCCGCCCAGGTGATGCGCACCGCGGCAGGCGAGATCCGCGAAGAAGTCCTGCCGGATGGTTCCCACGTGCTGCTCTCGCCCGGCAGCGAAGTCCATGTCCGCATCGATGCACAGCGCCGGCAGCTGCAGCTGCAGCACGGCCAGGCCTGGTTCAAGGTAGCCGCCGATGTGCAGCACCCGTTCCAGGTGCATACGACGCACGGCACGGTCACTGCGCTCGGCACGGCCTTCGACCTTGCAGTGCAGGACAACGACAGCGTGGTCACCGTCACCGAGCATCGCGTCCGCGTGGACAGCGGCAGCCGCAGTGAGCAGGCCATCGAAGGGCAGCAGCTGCGCTTCGATGGACAGGCAGCGACCGTCAGCCAGGCTGCCAGCCACAGTGCGCTGGCCTGGCGCGAACGTCGCCTGCATTGGATCTCCACGCCCCTGGCCGAAGTCACCCAGGACCTGGATCGCTGGCATGGCGGCCATACCTGGATCATCGGCGCACACCTGCGCCAGCAGCCGGTCACCCTGCTCGGCAGCGCCGACGGTGCGGCGCGCAGCCGTGACCAGCTGGCCACGCAGCTGCATGTGCGCGTGCTCCGCCTGGGCGCGGGTGTGCAGGTGTGGCTGCCACCACGCAAGGGACATCGCGATGCACCCTGACATCGGCCCTGCCGCTGCGTCTACCCAGGATGACGACGCACTGCGTCAGCCCCTGGAGCCCCCGATGCTGTTTCACCGCCCCCTTGTCCTCGCCCTGTCACTGGCCTGCGCCAGTCCGCTTCCGTTGTTGTCCGCCAGCGCACACGCGCAGGCCGCCACCCGCCACTTCGATCTTCCTGCACAACCGCTGGCCAGCGCACTGGACGCCTACAGCCGGTTGACCGGTGTCGACCTGGTGATCGGTGCGGCACTGCCGGGCGGCCAGACGGCGCCAGCGCTGCGCGGACAGTTCGACGACGCTCAGGCCCTGTCGCGCCTGCTGGCCGGCAGCGGCCTGCGCCCCCGCTTCATCGACGCACGCCGCGCCACCCTGGAACCGGCGCCGGCCGAACCCGCCGATGGCAGCCGTCGAACCGGCCCGCTGCGCGTGCAGGGCGATACCGCGCAGGGTCATTCTCCCGGTGCAGGCGCCAGCCAGTATGTGCCGGCCACGCGCGATGGCTTCGCGCCGGCGGTCGGCAGCGAGCGCGTGGCGATGGCCGAACGCCAGGACGGCAACAGCCTGCTGCGTTCGATGCCCGGCACCCACAGTTTCCATTCGCGCAGCCAGCCTGGCCTGCAGGTCAACATCCGCGGCATGACCGGCGCCGGCCGGGTCAACACCATGATCGATGGTGTCACCCAGACCTTCCGCAACAACGCGGGCCATGGCTCAGGCGGGCCGTTCGCCTATGTCGATCCGTTCCTGCTGGCCGGCGTGGACGTGCAGCGCGGCGCGGTCGCCGGTGGTGATGGCGCCGGCACGCTGACCGGCAGTGCCAATTTCCGCACGCTCGACATCGACGATCTGCTTGGCGAAGGTCGTGACTGGGGCCTGCGCGCGGGCTACCGTCATGGCAACAACGGCTACGGCAATGGCCGCACCTTCGCCGGCGCGTGGCGCCACAGCGAAGACGGTGGTGACCGCCAGTTCGGCCTGCTGGCCGCCGCCAGCAGCAGTCGCAGCGGCGAGTACGCCACGGCACGCGGGCAGAAGAACAATGCCGACCCCGGCAGCCAGCAACCCAGCAGCTGGCTGTTGAAAGCACGCCTGCAGCCCAGTGACCAGCATCGGCTGGACCTGAGCCACATGCGTTACGAAAACGACTTCTACCACAACTACCCGTGGCAGATTTCCGCGCGCAACCAGCGTGCCAGCTACCACTACACGCCCTACACGCCGTGGATCGACCTGCGTGCGACCTTCGCCAGCAACAAGACCCGGCTGTTCTATCCGCCGGTGGAGGACTCCAGCTACATCGGCCGCCGCACCCACAGCAGCCTGAGCAGCTGGACACTCGACAACACCAGCCGCTTCGACATCGGCGCGCTGCAGGCACGCTGGAACACCGGCATCAAGCACCAGTCGGACATCTACGTGGCCGACACTCCGACCCTGCGCGGCGCCAACCCCCAGGGTCGCAGCCAGCTGGACAGTGTGTTCAGCACGCTGGAACTGCAGTACGACGTCTACGCGCTGACCGCAGGCCTGCGCCAGGATCGCTATGGCATCCGTGGCCACGTCCCGGTGTGCTCGGATGTCCCCGGCCAGTGCGCGGAGATCAACGGCGGCGGCATCGACGTGCGCCGCACCCAGCACGCGCTCAGCCCCAGCCTGGCGGTTTCGTGGCAGGCCACCGACTGGCTGCAGCTGTTCACCGAAGCCTCGCGCACATCGCGCCCGCCGCGCGTGCAGGAGATGTTCTTCGAAAAAATCCCGCTGGAAGGCATGAGCGATGCCGACGGCGTGGGCGCCAACCCGTTCCTGCGCCGTGAGCGCTCGCGCAACCTGCAGTTCGGCGCCAACCTCAGCACCGACTCGCTGCTGGTTGACGGCGACCTGGCCCAGCTGCGCGTCACCCGCTTCGACAACCGCATCCGCGACTACATCAAGCCGCAATACCTGCTGATCGTGCATCCGCCGGAAGTGGAGCCCTTCGTGGTACCGATCGACAGCGATCCGCAGCTCACTGCCTGGACCGATGCGCTGGACGTGGACGATTTCAGCACCACCACGCGCTGGATGAACCACCCGGGCGTGGTGCGCATGCGCGGTATCGAACTGGAAGCGCACTACGCCAGCGAGCACTACCACGCCACGCTGAGCTGGACACGTTCACACACCAGCGCGCCCGCCATCGAATTCGTCAACCTGGAAGACATCACCGCCCTGCCCGACCGCTACTGGACGCTGGACGTGGGCGGCCGCTGGTGGCAGCAGCGCGTGCAGGCCGGCCTGCGCGCCGAATACTCCGGGCCCACCGAAGAAGGCTACGACTTCTTCCAGACTCGCAAGACCGGCGGTACCGGTGTACTGCTCGACTTCTACGCCAGCTTCAAGCCCCAGCCCAACACCACGCTGTGGCTGAACATCGAAAACCTGCAGAACAAGGCCTATGACAACAATGCCTCGATCGACAGCATCTTCAGCCCGATCCTGGACCGCGGCAACGGCCGTGGCCGCACCGTCTCGATGGGCGTCAATGTGGCGTTCTAGCCGTCGCTGGCTGCCGCTATGCCTGCTTGCACTGGCCGCAATGGCCAGCGCGCAGCCGATGCCCGGCACGGTGCTCGACCTCGCCAGCGGCCAGACCCTGGACGAAGCTGCGTTCGTGAAGCGCGCAGCGAACGCCCCGCGACTGCTGCTGGGCGAACGCCACGACCTGGCCGGAGACCACGCCGCCCAGCGCTGGCTGCTGCACGTGCTGCAGCAGCAACGACCACAAGGCGCACTGGTGCTGGAGATGATTGCCAGCGAACGCCAGCCGCGCCTGCAGCGGGTGCAGCGCTGGCTGGCCAATGGCAACCATGCCGGCGGTGCGCGCCTGCAGGAGCTGCTGGGCTGGGATACACGATGGCCGTGGACCGCCTACGGCGGGCTGGTGCAGGACGCCACCGCTGCCGGCATCCCCTTGTTCGGCGGCAATCTCGCGCGCGCCGAGGTCAACGCGCGCCTGGCGTCCGCGGATGCAGTGCGGTTCCCGGTGCCCGCTGCCCAGCAACGCCTGTCGGCCGTGGTGCTGGCCCAGCATGCGGACGCAGCACCGATGCTGGAAGGGATGCTGGCCGTGCAACAGGCCCGCGACACGCGCATGGCACAAGTGCTGACCGCAGCACCCGCGCCCTCGCTGCTGGTGGCTGGTCGCTGGCATGTACTGCGCGGTACCGGCGTGCCGGGCTACCTGCCAGCGGATACACCAGCGCTGGTGATCGCACTGGCCTCGCCGGGTGAAACCGTCGAGGCGGCCGACGCCGACCTGCTATGGGTGCTGGACGATGAGTGAGCGCGGCCAACACTGGCAGGCGATCGCCATCAGCATCGGCCTGCACCTGTTGCCCCTGCTGCTGTTGATGCATTGGGTGGCCACGCCGCCGTTGCTGCCGCCGCCTGAGCAGGACGTGCGCATCAGCCTGCGCCTGCTGGCGCCGGCGACGCCGCCCCAGCCAGTGGAAGAGCGCCAGGCCGACACCCCCAGCCAGGCGCAGCAGGCGCGCGCATCGCAACCAACGAAGTCGCCCCCTCCACCGAAGCCCACCGCCGCACGCGAGGGCGAGGTGGCCGCCAGCGAACGCGGTGGCCCTGGCCGGCAAGCCCTGCCGGTCGCCCCGCCTGCGGCCGTGACCAATGCAAGTCCCGCACCGGCATCGATCACGGCCGCGCCGCCCGCTCCCGACGCACCACCGGCGGACTTCCAGGCCGGCGCCGCCAGCGACCAGTGGGAAGCCCGCCTGATGGCGCGGCTGGAGCGTTACCGCTACTACCCCGCCGCCGCGCGCTCGCGCCGGCAGCAGGGGACCGCCTGGGTCAGGGCCAGCATCGATCGCGAGGGACGCCTGCTGGCGCTGCGGTTGGAGCAGTCCAGTGGCCAACCGATGCTCGACGACGCCGCGCTGCAGACGTTCCGCCGCGCGCAGCCGCTGCCGCCCATTCCCGTGGAAATGAAGGCACCGCAGGAACTGGTGGTGCCGGTGGAGTACTACCTGCGCTAGGCGGCGTAGGCCTCCGCCTCGATCTCGAACAGCATGCCGTCCAGCGCCAGCCGCGGCACGGGAATCAGGGTGCAGGTCGGCGCCGCGCGGTTAGGCCAACGCCGCCGCACCTGACGGGCGATGATGCCCAGCCGGTCCTCGTCGTGGTCGACCACCAGGATGCGCAACCGTGCGACATCGGCCAGGCTGGCCTGCGCCGAACCCAATGCAATCTGCAGGTTGTCCAGCGCCTGCTCGACCTGTTCCTCGAAACCGGGGGAGAGATGGCCATCGGCATCCTCACCGCCCTGCCCGGCGATATGGATGACCCGGGCGGGAAGGCGCACCACGGCCACGTGCGAGTAGCCATTGGCCGAAGGGTCGTAAAGCCCCGCAGGATTGAACAGTTCCAGCAGGCCGTGGCCGAGGTCGGGGGTGGTCAGCAGGTTCATGCCGCATGCCTCGTTGGGGATGCGAGTGAGTCTGCAACCTGAACATGAGTTGAGGTCAAACAACGCCCGTGCAACAGATCGATTCGCCACGCGCAACGATCACGTCCACGCCGGATCCGCCGTGAAATCGATGGTCAACCAGAAGGTACTGCCCCGCGCATCCAGCCGCACCGCGATCTCGTCGCGCATCGCGTCGACTTCGCCCACCGACCCCAGCGGCATGGCCGGGTCAGCCAGCACATGGATCTCGATGAAGCGCATCCGCCCCATCTTCGCCACGTGGCTGGTGAAACCGGCATAGCCACGCTCGGCCACGAACGCCTGCATCACCTGCTGCACGCGCCGGTCCAGATCATCGGGTGCCACCTGCAGCACTTCGCGCATGGCCTTCCACGCGCTGCGCGCCGGCACCGGCAGCACTGCCAGGCTGATCAACGCCAGCACGATCGAATCCAGGTACGGCACCCAGTGGTGCCACTCACCGCCGTGCAGGACCAGCGCCAGCACGAAGGCCAGCACCACCGCCAGGCTCATCAATCCGCCCAGCAGCCAGTCGCGCACGTCCAGCCACAACAGGGCGGAGCGCAGGTGCCGCGCACGCTGTGCGACGAATGCCGCCATCGCCAGATTGCTGGCACTCAGCAGTGCCGCCCACCACAGCGCGGGCCCGAACTTCACCTCGTGCCCGCCCGTGGTCAATCCGATCACGGCGTTGGCCAGCGCATACACGCAGGCCAGCGACAGGATCACACCGCCCAGCGCCTCGACCATCGGCTCCAGGTGCCAGTAGCCGTACTGGAAGCGCGGGCTCTGCTCCCGCGCCACCAGCCGCAGCACCGACAACGACACCAGGGTCAGGGCGACGTCGACCAGGCTGTACACGCCGTCGAACAGGATGGCCTGCGATCCCACCAGCAGGCCACCACTGAAACCGACCGCGCTCACCGCCAGGGTGACCCCGATCGAGAACTTCAGGATGCGTTGCTCGCGCGCGGTATCCATCGTTCGCCGAAGGGCCGACCGTTGCGGGTCAGGCCTTCAGCACCTCCACCTTGTACGAAACCACATCCCCCTCCTGCTCGATGATGAGCCCGTGCACGTCCGACTCGAAGCCAGGGAAACGGGCGTTCTGCTCGCGGGCGATGCGCAGCGACTGGATGATCGGCTCGTCGCTGTCGCCGAAGCGCTCGCCGGGCATGATGGTCGGGATGCCCGGCGGGTACGGCACCAGCATGGTCGCCGCAATGCGGCCACTGATCTGCTCGATGTCGACCCGCTCGATCTCGCCCTTGACCAGGTGGTTGTAGGCATCGGCCGGGGTCATCACCGGCGTCGGCAGATCCACGTACATCTCGCGCATCACCTTGGCCACGGCGAATTCCTGGTTGAACGCATGCAGCGCGTCGCACAGGTCACGCAGGCCCCAACCGGCGTAGGCATTCGGATAATCGGCAGCCAGGGTCGGCAGTGCCTGGCTCAGCGGCGCATTGCGGTCGTACAGCTCCTTGAACGCCATCAGCTCGGTCACCAAGGTGCTCCACTTGCCCTTGGTGATGCCCATCGAGAACAGGAACAGCACCGAGTACAGGTTGGTCTTCTCCACGGTGATGCCGCGGCCCCATAGGAACTTGCTCAGCACCGCCGCCGGGATGCCCAGCTTGCCCATGCTGCCGTCCATCGCCAGGCCCGGCGTCAGCAGGGTCACCTTGATCGGGTCGATCAGCACATAGTCGTCGACCAGGTTCTCGAAGCCATGCCAGTGCGCATCCGGCTGCAGGTACCACTCCTCGCGCTTGGCCACCAGCGGCGCCGGCGTATCGCCCTTGTCCAGGCTGCGCTCGACCTGGGTCGGCTGCCACACGCTGAACCACCAGTCATCGCGACCGAGATCATCGCGGACATGCAGCATCGCGCGGCGGAAGGCGATGGCCTCGTCATGCATTTCCTGCACCAGCGAACGGCCGGCATCGCCTTCCATCATCTTCGAGGCCACGTCGCAGGCCGCGATCACCCCGTAGTGCGGGCTGGTCGAGGTATGCATCATGAACGACTCGTTGAAGCGCTCGGCATCCAGGTTGCGCTGCGCAGAATTGCGTACGTGGATCATCGACGCCTGCGAGAACGCCGCCAGCAGCTTGTGGGTGGAATGCGTAGTGAAGATGATCGCATCCTGCTCACGCGGCTTGCCCTTGGCCATGCCGTAGTGGTTCTCGTAGAACGGATGGAACGCCGCGTAGGCGTACCACGCTTCGTCGAAGTGCAGGAAATCGACCGCGCTGCCGATCTCGTCAGCGATCTTCTCGGCGTTGTAGCACAGGCCGTCGTAGGTCGAGTTGGTGACCACCGCAATGCGTGGCTTGGAACCGGCCTTGTAGGCCTGGCTGGCCAGCGGGTTGGCGGCGATGCGCTGCTGCAGCGACTCCGGCGTGAACTGGTCCAGGCTGATCGGGCCGATGATGCCGTGCGCGTTGCGGCTGGGCGTGAAGTACACCGGCACTGCACCGGTCATGATCAGCGCGTGCAGCAGCGACTTGTGGCAGTTGCGATCGACGAACACCACGTCGCCGCGCGCCACCGTGCCATGCCACACGATCTTGTTGGCGGTGGAAGTGCCATTTGTGACGAAGAAGGTATGGTCGGCACCGAAGTTGCGCGCCGCCTCGTTCTCGGCATCCTTGATCGGGCCGGTGTGGTCGAGCAGCGAGCCCAGCTCCGGCACCGAGATCGACAGATCGCTGCGCAGCGTGTTCTCGCCGTAGAACTGGTGGAATGCACGGCCGACCGGCGACTTGGTGAACGCCACGCCGCCGGCGTGGCCCGGCGTGTGCCAGGAATAGTTCGACTCGGCCGCATGATGGATCAGTGCCTTGAAGAACGGCGGCAGCAGATTCTTCATGTAGTCTTCGGCCGCGCGCATCACCTGCCGCGAGATGAAGCTCTTGGTGTCTTCAAACAGGAAGATGAAGCCGTGGATGTACTTGAGCAGCTTGCTCGGCACCTTCTCGATGGTGCGGCGCTCGCCGTACAGGAACACCGGCAGGTTGGCGCGGCGCGCGCTCTGCTCGCGCAGGAAGGCAGTCAGGCGCTGGAACTCGCCATCCACCTCTTCGCTGCCGTCGATCGAGATCAGCACCGCCGAGGCCGCCACATAGGTGCGGGCACCGGCGCGGGCATCATCCAGGTTCAGGCCGCACAGCACGCGCTGGTCGTTGCTGCGCAGTTCTTCCACCAGGGCGCGGATCAGGATGCCGCCGATGCGCGGCGACTCGTAGTCGTTGTCGATGACAATGACCGGATAGTCCAGGGACTTGAAGTACACGTTGATTCTCCTTGTCGAACTCAGGAACGCTGGGCGCCGGCGCTGATGGCCGATGCCTCGCGGGCGCGCTGCCGCTGCTGGCGGCGCTCCTCGCTGAAGAAGGGATAGAACACGGTGATGAACAGCACGAACAGGAAGGCGTACTGCACGATGGTTCCCGACGAGCCGTAGATCGCCCACAGGCAGTACACGACGGTCAGGCTGGTCAGGGTCCAGAACGCACCGGTGTGGACCAGGGTGTGCGAGCGCTCGACCACGAAGTAGCAGGCCACGCACGAGTAGATGTAGGGCAACAGGGTCAGCACCACCGCCGCCGACGTGATCACGTCGAACTGCGCCGACGCGGTTTCCGAGGTGGAGGTGACCAGCACCGCCAGGGTCATCAGCACCGCCACGATCAGCACGCCCTTGACCGGCACGTCATCCTTGTTGGTCTTGCTGAAGATGCTCGGGAACAGGCCATCATCGGAAGCCGCCTTGGCGCTCTGTGCGGTCAGCAGGATCCAGCCGCCCAGCGAACCGGCAGCACCGATGAAGGCGCACAGGCTGACCAGCGCACCGCCCCAGCCCCCCACCGCCTTGGCCGCGGCCAGTGCGAACGGCGCATCGGACACCTGCAGTTCCGAGTTCGGCACCATGCCCATGATCACCGAGGAGCTGGCGATGTAGGCGATGGCGGCCAGGAACACACCGGCCAGCGTGGCACGGGCCACGTTCTTTTCCGGGTTTTCCACCACGCCGGCGGTCACCGAAGCCGACTCCACGCCGATGAAGGCCCACAGGGTGAGCGCCGCAGCGCTGGAAATCGCGCCGAAGTTGGATTCACCCGACACGTTGTAGGCGCCCTTGAAGATGTCGGCATCGAAGAAGAACCAGCCGAAGATCGCGATGCCCAGGATCGGCACCAGCGCGAAGCTGGTGGTGACCGTCTGCACGCGGCTGACGAAGGCCGGACCGATCATGTTGGCGAAGCTCAGCGCCCACACCAGCACCAGCACCGCGATGCAGCGCACCAGCGGCTCGGACAGGATCGGGAAGAAGTAGCTGAAGTAGCCCACCGCCGCGATCGGGATGGCGACGTTGCCGATCCAGTTGGCGAACCAGTAGATGGTGTTGGTCTGGAAGCCCATATACGGCCCGAACCAGTCACGCGCGTAGGCATAGGGACCGCCCGCCTTGGGTGCCAGCTTGCCCAGCTTGGCGAACACGAAGGCCAGCAGCAGCGCACCGGCGGTGGTGATCAGCCAGCCCCAGATCGAGGCGGTACCGATCTTGGCCAGGCTGGACGGCAACAGGAACACGCCTGAGCCCATCATGTTGCCGGCGACGAGGAAGGTGGCTCCGACCACCCCGATTTTCTTTGCTTCTGCCATGACAATCTCCTGTACTGGCATGAGCCCGGTGCAGCCGGGCGTGGGGACGGGTTACGCTGGCATACGACCGCTGGCGCCTATTTGATGAAGTTGTATTGCAGGCTGCCCTGCACCCGGACCGTGTCGCCGCGCGCGCCGCCCTGCTGTTCCAGGCGGCCGTACAGCAGCTCCATGCCCATCGTCCACGAAGGCGCCGGGCTCCAGATCAGGTTGAACACGCCGTAGCGGCTCTGCCGGAATGCGTCGGCCGCCAGTGCGGCATTCCGCTCCAGGGTCAGCTGGCCGAAGATCAGGTTCGAACGCCACAGCTCGGACCAGTAATGGGTGTAGCCAACAAAACCGCCGTGCAGGTCCAGCGCGTCGAGGCGGCCATCGGCACCGACCACCGCATCCAGCCCGGAGCCGGTCAGGTCGGCGGTGTAGCGACTGAGGCCGCGCCCGCCGAGTACGCCGAACAGCAGCAGGTCGCGCTCGCCCACTGAGGCCGAGCCGCTCAGCTGCAGGCCACCGGCCATGCGCCGGTCGCGCTCGCCATCGCCGTCGTAGGCCAGGCTGCGTGCCACCGCGCCCAGCTGCAGGTGGCCCCAGTCGCGCTCCATGCGCGCGGTCACCGTCACATCGGGCAGGCGATTGACTGCCGCGCGGGCGTCGCTGGCGCCGGCAAGCTCTGTCTTCGGGTCTTCAGCGGCGACGGTCAGGGTGTTGCCCTTGCCCATCGCAAAGCTGTGATGGATGCCGGCCACCAGCAGGTAACCGGCGCCACCAGGGCCGGCGAAGTCCAACGTGTCGGGCAGGCTGTCCGGATCCATGAAGCTGGAATAGCCGTAGCCGGCATACGTATTGCCGAGCTGGCCATAGGCATGGCGCAGGCGGAACTCGTAGCCATCGCTGCTGCCGAAGAAATCATTCTCCAGGTAGAAGCGCAGGTTGCCGTGCGTGGTCGGGCGCCGCGCCTCGAAACTGAAGCGGGTCTGCTTGGCGTGGATGTTGAAGTTGGAGACATCGCGATGACTGCCACCCACCGGCATCGACGAGGGAATGAACTGATCCTCGTCACCGGCCGCACGCGAATCGGCAATCGCATCGAGCTTGGCGTAGCCGCCGATGCGGATCACCGTATCGGTGCCGGGAATGGCAAAGAAGCCCTTCAGATCCGGGTCGGTCGGCCCAGCGGCGCTGTCGGGACGCGAGGCCGCCGTTGAGGGGTCGGCCACGGATTCGCGCTGCGGCAGCACCGGCTGCGCCACGCCCGGCACCTGGGTGGCATGCAGCAGGTTGGCGCCGCTGGCGGCCGCGACCATCGGCGCCGGCACCTGCGGCGTGGCCGCTTCGGCTCCCTCTCGCTGCTCAAGCCGATCCAGGCGCTGCTGCATGCCTTCCAGCGCCTGGCGCATGGCAGCGATTTCCTGGCGCAACGCCTGCGCATCTTCCTGGCCATCCTGCTGCGCATACGCTGGCGTGATCGCCAGCGCGGTCAGACAGGCCAGACTCAGTACCGCCAAGCGCATTGCATCCTCCCTGGACAAACACTCGCAACGCGCTGGCCGGACACAGGCGCACAGCGCCCTGGCCTCGCGTTGCCGTTGCTGGAAATGCGGATACTGCGTTGACGACACCGGCCAGCCTGCATCCGGCAGGCAACAGGACGATGACACTGCCCTGCCCGCACCGGTGTCGAGCCCATCAAGGCCGCGCTGCCAGAGAGGTGGCGACCGCAGCGGTCTGGGTAACAATCGGGGGGTGAGAGTGTCGTGAATGGCTGTGCCGACCGCCCCGGTTCAGGGCATGTCTGGCGCGGCATCCATGGCGCGTTGACGCTGTATTCCATGCGTCACAGGCTAATCCGCCTGTCGTTTTTGACCTTGATTGGAATCAAGGCGCGATGCTTGATGTCAGTCACGATTCAGACGTGACGACGAACAGCTGCTGCGCAGCCCCACAGCGTCTGCAGGAGCGACGAAAAGCAACAGGCCCGCATGCTGCCATGCGGGCCTGTGGGTTACATCACGACGTTGGCGGCGATCAGCGTGGGCCCAACACCGTCTGCAGGTCGGCGCCCTGCGGCAGGCCCGCGCGACGCTGCACCTGGCCCTGTGCGTCCTGGAACAGGATGCCCGGCGTGCCCTGGAACCCCATCTCGATCATCAGCACCTGGTTGGCGTCGAGCTTGCCGGCGATCTCGCGGCTGATGCTCGGCAGGGCCTTGATGCCACCACGGTCGAACTGGTGTTCGTTTTCCAGCAATGCCGCACTCGGGTCACGCGCGGACAGGATGGCGGCGGCCTTGGCCGGGCTGTCCTCGCGGATCACGCCAACCATGATGTGGCGCAGCTGGACCTTGCCCGCGTCGACCCACGGGCGGGCCGCTTCCCAGAACTTGTGGCAGTACGGGCAGTTGGCATCACTGAAGGTGTAGACCACGCGCGGCGCATCGGCCTTGCCGTCACGCACCCAGGCACTGGCTTCCAGCTTGGTCCACATCTTGGCCGACATCGGTGCAGCGACCAGCTTCTCCACCGCCTCGGCGGCCACATCGTTGCCTTCGGCGTCGAACAGGCTGCCTACCAGCACGTGCTTGCCGTCGGCGGTGACGTAGGCCGCAGCCGGCTGCTGCCCGCCCACCACGCCAGCGAAGCCGCGCAGACCACCCGGTGCATCGAACTCGGCAACGACTTCGAAGCCGTGCTTCTCGATGCCTTTCAGCACTGCGGGGCGGTCACCCTTGGCCGCAGTTGCCGGAGCGCTGGCCGCCGGTGCTGCGGCCGTCTTGCCCGGCGGGGTCTGGGCCTGGCTGCAGGCGGCCAATGCCAGCATGACCGGCAGCAACAGCACCGCCGGAGCGATGCGCAGGGAAGTCGACAACATGGGAACTCCGTAGTGAGATGCCCGCGCAGGCTACCGCAGCCGACGCAGTTTGTGTTCAAGGCCCGCCACAGTCAGTTCGCCAAGGTGCAGTTCACGCAGGCGCCCTTCGGCGTCGAAAAACAGCGTCGACGGATAGGCCTGCACACCCAGTGCGGTTGACGCGGAGGCGGTATCGTCCAGCAGCACATTGCCCAGCCGAAGCCGCTCGGACGCGATGAAACCTTCTACTTCGCCCAGCGTTTCCCCCTGGTTGAGGAACACGAACTGCACGTCAGTATGGGTCTGCTGTGCGGATGCCAGCACCGGCATCTCGCGCCGGCAGGGCCCACACCAGCTGGCCCAGAGATTCAGCACCAGCGGTTTGCCCCGGAACTGCTGCAGGTCGATCACGCGCCCCTGCAGATCGGTCACCTGCACCGCCGGCAGCGGCATGCGCAGCTCCTGCCATGCTGCCAACAGGTGGCTGCCCGCCGCCCACAGCACCACGCCCACCAGCGCCCCCGCCAGCACCGGGGCACGCAAGGCGCGCCATAGCCTCAGCCGCCAAACACCCCAGGCGAGGCCTGCAGCCAGCACGACCGAGAGGTGATACCCACCATCGGCGATCTGCAGGATGCTCCAGGGGGCCTCACGATAGAGCGCGAAGTTCAAGGCCACGAAGCTGATGCGCCCGCACAGCAGGCCGATCAGCAACATGTCCAGGACCATGCTTGCCGCGGAAGGCACTGCCATCCCGTCCTTCCGACGCGGCCACAGGTGTGCCACGGCCATGGCCAGCAGCACGCACATCAGGATCAACACCACCGGCATCGGCACCGGCCCAACACTCGACATCAGCCCACCTGTCCCATCATCCGTTGCCTGCATGGTCAAAGCGTCGCGTCCAGGTTGCAAGCGCGACGCCCACCGCAGGCATCAGGCGGCGCTGCGCGGCATCTGCATGCCAGGCACCGGTTGCAACCCGCGCAGGCTGCCCGCCACCGATGACAACAGCGGCCGCTCGCGTCGCTTGTTGTTGACCAGCCGGCGATAGTTGGCCGGCGTCATTCCGACAATGCGCAGGAACAGGCGACGGAAAGCACTCTGATCGGCGTAACCCACGCCCCAGGCCACTTCATCGATACCCGCGCCCTGCTGCAGCAGCGTCTGCGCCTTGGCGATACGCAACCGCTGGCAATACTCGATCGGGCGCAGGCCGGTGGCCTTCAGGAAGCGCCGCTGCAGGGTCCGCGGCTCCAGCCCGGAAATCTCACAGATCGCGCCGAGCGTGGCGCCGCGCGCAGCGGTGGTATGCAGCCAGCGTTGCGCCTTCAGTACGTCGCGATCGCCATGGGCGAAGTTGGCACTGAAGCGCTCGAGATCCTGCTGGATGGCCGCCGGCACCGTGATCCCCAGCTGCTGCGCAACGGAACTCGCCACGCCCTGACCGTGCAGCCGGTACAGCAGGCGCAGGGCGAGGAAGCGCCAGGCCTGGGAACCGGCCACCGTCAGCAGGTCGCCGTCATCGACCAGCGCGCGCTCACTGGGCACCCAGCTGGCCGACTGCCCCTGCAGACCCGGGTGGCGCCCGAGGTCCGGGCCACTGACCGTGCGCCCGGCCAGCAGACCGGCGCGCGCGAGCATGCTGACACCATCGCTGGCCGCCGCCAGCAGACTGCCACCGTCGTAGTGCGCGCGCAGCCAATCCAGCAGCACCTCATCGGCGCGCAGGCAGACGCCCTGGCTGATCTGGCCAGGCACGGCGATCACGGCCGGAATGTCCGCCTCGAGCATCTCCGCGCCGGCAATGCGATGCACGCCGGTCTGGCTGGCCGGCACGATCCAGCGGGTCACCAGGACACGCTTGAACGGACGGCGCTGCTGCTGGGCAAGCCGGTTGGCGACATGTGCCATCTCGGTCAGCACGGAGGCGGCCGACGGGTCACCTCCCGGGTACTCGACCACCGCGACCTCGACGAATCCTTCGTTCCTGAATCCTTCCACAGACCATCTCCTCGGTTCGTTGCAGGCCATCCAGCGGCCGGTTCAGGCGCAGGGTAGGAACTGCCACGACGGTGGGGCTATGAAGAAAGTTGCAAAGTGCGCTGAATGCGCCGCCAGCGACGGGACCTTGACCCTGGACCAGACTCAAGGCTTCACAATGAGCGGCAGCATCCGCAGGAATCCGCCATGAACATTGGTCAACTGGCACGCCAGGCCGGCGTGCCGATCGATACGGTGCGCTACTACGAGCGCCAGCAGCTGCTGCCCACGGCGGCACGCTCGGCCGGGGGTTACCGCATCTTCGGCGAGCAGGACCTGCGCAGGCTGCGCTTCATCCGCCGCGCCAAGACGCTGGGCTTCAGCCTGGAAGAAATCGCCGAACTGCTGGCACTCAGTGACCGCCACTCGCAGGACATGGGCAGCGTGCGCGACACGGCGCAGGCCCGACTGCACGACATCGCGCAGCGCATGGCCGAACTGCAGCGCATGCACACCGCGCTTTCGCAGCTGGTCGACGCCTGCCCCGGCCACGGCACACTGGATCAATGCCCGATCCTGGCGGCGCTGACTGATGACACACCGTGAGTCCGGGCGACTGACATTCACCTCGCAACGCGCGTGAAGAAAAGTGCAACAAATGCTTGCCAACCCCCTGGGGCAAGGCTATTATTTCGCTCCTCAGCGACGTGGGGCCATAGCTCAGCTGGGAGAGCGCCTGCATGGCATGCAGGAGGTCAGCGGTTCGATCCCGCTTGGCTCCACCAATCTTTCGGCATTAGGCCGTCGAAAGGTCGCTAAAGAACATTGATGAGAATTGCGTCCCCATCGTCTAGAGGCCTAGGACATCACCCTTTCACGGTGGCGACCGGGGTTCGAATCCCCGTGGGGACGCCACTCATCACGAACAACGAGGACCCGGCCGATAACCGGGTCTTTTTTGTTCACCGCCTACCGGCATTCAGGTTGTGGCGTTGCGGTTCCCCTGCCCTCGTGGCTGCGGTTGAACCGGAACGAAAAAAGTTCAAAAAAGACTTCCACAAACGTGAACACGCAGGTATGATAGGCGGCTCGGTAACACGGGGCCATAGCTCAGCTGGGAGAGCGCCTGCATGGCATGCAGGAGGTCAGCGGTTCGATCCCGCTTGGCTCCACCACTTTCGACATTAGGCCGTCGAAGGTTCTACAACTTGAAGTTTTTCGTGCGTCCCCATCGTCTAGAGGCCTAGGACATCACCCTTTCACGGTGGCGACCGGGGTTCGAATCCCCGTGGGGACGCCAGTTTCAAAATGGACTCTGCTCCCGGCAGATCATCCGGAGTTTCATGGGGCCATAGCTCAGCTGGGAGAGCGCCTGCATGGCATGCAGGAGGTCAGCGGTTCGATCCCGCTTGGCTCCACCACTTCGACATTAGGCCGTCGAAGGATCTACAACTTGAAGTTTTCGTGCGTCCCCATCGTCTAGAGGCCTAGGACATCACCCTTTCACGGTGGCGACCGGGGTTCGAATCCCCGTGGGGACGCCAATTCTTGAAAACCCCGGCTTCGGCCGGGGTTTTTCTTTGCCTGCGATTCCTGGGAAAGCCCTATCCACGCGTGGCGTGGATCTACTGCAGGGCCCGGGTAGATCCACGCCATGCGTGGATGGCTTCACCCCACTCACGGCTCAGAACCGCCGATACATCCCGATCGATGCCGGTGCCGTGGGCGCGAAACCAAACTGTGCGTACAACCGATGCGCCTCGCCATCGGCCAGCAGGCTGACATACGCCGATGGCGGCAGGTTGGCCTGCATCCAGCCATCCAGGCGCCGCATCACCTCCTTGCCCAGCCCCTGCCCCTGCAGCCGCGGCAGCACCGCGATGTCACAGACCTGCAGGTGGCAGCCGCCATCGCCGACGATACGCCCCATCGCCACCAGTTCAGCGCCTTGGTAGGCGCACACGCCGAACAGGGTGTTGGGCAGCGCACGCATGGCCGCTTCCGGGCTCTTGGCACTGAGGCCTGCGAGCACACGCAACCGGCAGTAGTCCTCGACCGTGGGCACGGCTTCGCGGAACTGGCAGGTGGAATCATTCATGCGGCATCTCCAGATGGGTCGGGCTATCCTGCCGCATCCACGTCGCAGCCGTTGCGACCCAGGTCCCCAGAGTCCCATGTGCTATTCCGCCCTGATCCGCGCTGACTACGCCAAGCTGGTACGCGAGTTCGGTGCCATCCTGTCGCTGGAGGAGTTCGCCGACCTGTACGCACACGATCCGGGCAAGAAGCGGCCGAAGACCCCGAAGGCGATGGATGACGGATTTGCCGGTGCGCGTACCGAACAGGGACGGGACATCGTGGCGAAGATCCAGCAATGGCATGCGCTGGAGCGGCAGGCACTGGAGGCCGAACTGGCCGGGCAGCGCGAACGACGCGATATCGCCCATGCAACGCTGGCCACCCGGCCCACGCAGAAGGCACGCAATGACCTGCGCGTGGCCGGCAACCGCATCGAGCGCGCACACGCCCGGCTGGAAGACCTGCATCGGGTACAACTGCTGCCGCGCGACAATCGCATTTTCCCCGGCACCTACGCACCGGTAATGGTCAGCGAGAACGGCCAGCGCGTGATCAAGCCGATGCGCTACCAGTGCCGGCTGCCGGACACGCCGGCGCGCAACGACGTGCTGTACCCCGGCACCTACAATGCGCGGCGCGACAGTCTGGAAGGTTACTGGCGGGGTGCGTTCGGACTGCGCCATGGCGTGGTGGTGGTGCAGGCGTTCTACGAGCACGTGCCACGCCACGCCATCGCCGGCCGCACCCTCGATGCCGACGAAAAGGAACAGGACGTGGTGCTCGAATTCCGTCCCGATCCGCCCCGCGACCTGCTGCTGGCGTGCCTCTGGGCGGAATGGGAAGGACCGGAAGGCCGCCTGCTGTCGTTTGCCACGATCACCGACGTCCCTCCCAGCGACGTCGCCGCTGCCGGGCATGACCGCGGCGTGGTACCGATCCGCATGGAACACCTCGATGCCTGGCTCAATCCCGATCCGGATGACCTGGCGCGCCAGTACCGCATCCTCGATGACCGCGAGGAGATCCGTTACGTGTACCAGGAAGCAGGCTGAGCGCTACGTGCAATGGAAAAACCCCGCCTGGGCGGGGTTCCTGGATCCGGGGTTGCCGCCGCACATCGTAGACGTGAGCATTCAGGCCCCGGCAGCATACCCCTGCCGGTCCGCAGTGGACGGCTCAGGCCTTGGCGCTGGAGCGGCCGACCGCACGCGCCAGCGCCCGCGACAGATCCGCCGACAGGTACGGCTTGACCAGCAGCAGACCGGCCAACATCGGTGCCGGCAGCTGCTCGGCCAGCATCCCGGTGGCCAGCACGAACGGAATGCCACGTGCCGAAAGCGCTGCGGCCACCGGCTCACTGGTCTCGTTGCGGGCCAGCCGGTAATCCAGCAGGGCCACGTCCGGGGCGCTCTTTTCCAGCAGCTGCAGGGCCTCGGACACGCTCGCTGCGAGCCCGACCACGGTCGCACCGGCATGCACCAGCTGCATCTGCAGCAGGGCCGCACTCATTTCGTCGTTCTCGACCACCAGTACCCTCAGGTCCTGCAACACTGTCATCAGCTACCGCTCCTGGAGGCAATTGCACGCTGGGAGTATAGCTACCAAGGAGCCAATGCCGACAGGAACCGCCCTGATAGGCCCTCCTACTATGCATCTCCCGCCGACCTCGGTTACACTCGCACGCTGCCTGCCGGTGTGGCGGAATGGTATACGCAGCTGACTCAAAATCAGCCGGGGGTGACCCCATGAAGGTTCGAGTCCTTTCACCGGCACCACTGCATCAAAGGCCAGGTCCATGACCTGGCCTTTTGCATTTCCCGGGCCTGTGCACCGACACTGGCGACGATGCCCGAGCATGCTCCTCCCACGCTTGCCGACACCCTGCCCGCGCGGTTGCGCCCTCTGCGGGCGTCCGATGCCGCCGCCTGGTCCCACTACCTCTCGCTGCCAGGCGTAATCGAGCACACCAGCTGGGGCGACGTTTCCGAACGGGCGCTGGCGCAGCAGATCACCCGCTATCTGGCTGATGCATCCGATCAGCGCTGGGCGATGGTGGACGCCGACGACCAGCTGATCGGCACTGTTGGCCTGAACGGCGTCGACCCGTGGCATGGCCGCGGCGAACTCGCCTATGACCTCGATCCGCGCTGGCAGGGACAGGGCCTGGCCACGCATGCAGCGCGAGCCGTGCTTGACTGGGCACATGGCACCTGTGGGCTGGTCCGCATCCAGGCCACCGTTCTGGACAGCAATGCCCGTTCGATCGCCCTGCTGGAACGCCTCGGCATGCAGCGCGAGGGGCGGCTGCGCGCCTATCGCCACGTGCGGGGACAGCCCCGCGACTTCTGGATGTACGCCCACATCAACGGCGTCGTGTCACCCCGCTGAAACGCAAATGTGACAACCAACAAGGTTGCGAATAGAACTGGCTCACACTTTTCTTGCCAGCCTCACGTACTTCTGCCTATCGTGATCCCAGCCGGATCTGGGGGCGGGGGAATGCATGACGTTGCGCGCGGCACTGTTTTTCATGGTCACGCACACGCTCGTCATTGCCTTGATCGGACCGCAGGACCCGGTTGGCTCCTACCTGATGCTGATCACCGCCCCCCTTCTGGCGGCACTGGCCTGCGTGCGACGCGCGCGCGACAGCCACGCGGCCTGCAAATGGCGAACGCTGGGCGCTGCCGTTGGCCTGTTCTCTCTGGCCCTGCTGGCCCTGCTGTATCGCAATGTGGCCGGCCTCAGCCCTGCGCAGATGACCGCCTCGTCGCTGATCCTGTACGTGTTCTACCGGATTCCGCTGACCTACGTGGCCGCCAGCCCGGGCGGCGGCAACCGCTGCATCCGTGCGGTGGACCTGGCGGTCATCGCGCTGCTGTGGTTGCTGTACTTCGTGCATACGCGGGCGATGGCACACCTCAACACCGCATTGTGGACGCAATGCCTGCACACCATGAGCAACGTGCAGAACAGCCTGGTGTTCTGCTTCGCGCTGATCCGCTTCCTGGCCGAGGACAATGCCGACCGCCGCGACTTCTTCCGCACGTTGACCCTCTACGCGCTGGGCTACTTCCTGCTGGCGTTCTACATCAATACCTGGCAGCCGCAGGTACCCGATGGTGGCTGGGGCGACCTGCTGATCAGCGGGCTGTTCGTGCTGCTGGCGGTGCTGGCCGGCAGCACGTATCGCCCACCGGCGGTGGCTGTGCCGCGCAACCTCCGCCGCATCGTCGATGCCGGCGTGCCGCTGATGCTGCCGTTGCTGCTGATGATGGTGGCGCTTCTGGTGGCACGCCTGCAGCCGACCCTGGCCACCGTGGGGTTCATCGGCGCCATGCTCGGCTATGCCCTGCGCAGCGTGCTGACCCAGGTGCAGATCCAGCGCGAGCGCGACGAACTGGCGCTGCTGGCCCGGCGCGATCCGCTGACCGGGCTGGGCAACCGGCGCAACTTCGATGAATCACTCGGCAGCGCGCACGGCCGCGCCCGTCGCCAGGGCCTGGGGCTGGCGGTGCTGATGATCGACATCGACCACTTCAAGCGACTCAACGACACCTACGGGCATCCGGAAGGCGATCGCCGCCTGCAGGCGGTCGCCGCGATCCTCGACGGCTGCCTGCAACGCGGTGATGACCTACTGGCCCGCTACGGCGGCGAGGAGTTCATCGCCGCCCTGCCCGCGCCCGACGCCGCCCACGCCCTGGGCCTGGGCGAGCGCCTGCGCGCCGCCGTGGAAGCCGCCGCCCTGCCCGCCGCCGAGGCCCACGTGACCATCAGCATCGGCGTGGCCTGGCAGGCCGCGCATGAGCAGGCCGACCCACGAGGCCTGGTCGATCGGGCCGACCAGGCCCTGTACCGGGCCAAGCATGCCGGCCGCAACTGCGTGCATGCTGCCCCGGCCATCGAGGCCGGGGAGCACCACTCCGACCGCCGGGCCTAGACCGCGCGCAGCACCGTCGCGCCATGCAGGTGCCCCACCCCACCCTGCACGCGGAAGCTGGCCACGGTCTGCAGCAGCTGCGCTGACTGCTCTTCCATGCTGCGCGCCGCGGCCGAGGCTTCCTCGACCAGCGCGGCGTTCTGCTGGGTACCCTGGTCGATCAGATCGACGGCATGGTTCATCTGCTGGATGTCGTCGCTCTGCTGCTGTGCGGCCGTGCTGATCTCGGACATCAGGTCACTGACCCGGCGCACGTTGACCACGATCTCGTCCATGGTGCGGCCGGCGCTCTCAACCTGTGCAGTACCGGCGCCGACATTGGCCACCGACGCATCGATCAGCTGCTTCATCTCCTTGGCGGCACTGGCCGAGCGCTGCGACAGTTCGCGGATCTCGGTGGCGACCACGGCGAAGCCACGCCCGTGCTCGCCCGCGCGCGCGGCTTCCACCGCGGCGTTCAAGGCAAGGATGTTGGTCTGGAAGGCGATGCCGTCGATCACGCCGATGATGTCGACGATGCGCCGCGAGGACGCGTTGATCACCGCCATGGTCTCGACCACTTCGTGCACCACGTTGCCACCGCGCGCGGCGACGTCGGCGGCGCCACCGGCCAGCTGGCTGGCCTGCCGTGCATTGGTCGCGGTGCGCTGCACGGTCTCGGCCAGGCCCTTCATCGACACCGCGGTCTCCTCCAGCGACGCTGCCTGCTGCTCGGTGCGCTGCGACAGATCGCTGTTGCCCTGCGCGATCTCGGTTGCGCCGACGGCGATGGTGTCGGCGGCGAACTTGATCTGGCCGATGATCGCGGCCATCGCCTCGACCAGCGAATTCACGCCTTCGCACAGCTCGGCGATCGGCCCGTTCTTGTCGGCGGTGGCCACGCGCCGGGTCAGGTCGCCCTCCTTGGCGGCCGCCACCACTTCACGGGTCTGCGCCACGGCGCGCTGCATGGCCTGGTTTTCATGCACCTGCGCGGTGATGTCGGTGGCGTACTTGACGACCTTGAACGGCTTTCCGTTGAGGTCCAGGATCGGGTTGTAGGACGCCTGGATCCAGACCTCGCGCCCGCCCTTGCCGAGGCGCCGGTACTGGCCGGCATCGTATTCGCCACGACCCAGCTTCTCCCAGAACTGCCGATACTCGGCACTGCCGCGATGCTCGGGTTCGACGAACAGCGAATGGTGCTGGCCACGCACGTCGTCCAGGCTGTAGCCGGTGGCGGCCAGGAAGTTGTCGTTGGCCGACAGGATGCGGCCGTCCATGCTGAACTCGATCACCGCCTGCGACTTGTCGATGGCCGCCAGCTGCCCGGCCGAGTCGGCCGCCTGCAGCTTCTGCGCGGTGATGTCGGTGGCGAACTTGACCACCTTGTACGGACGCCCCTGCCGGTCCAGCACCGGGTTGTACGAGGCCTGGATCCAGATCTCGCGCTGGCCCTTGCCGAAACGCCGGTACTGGCCAGCGTCATATTCGCCACGTCCCAGCCGCGCCCAGAAGTCACGGTATTCGGCGCTGCGCGCCTGCTCGGGATCGACGAACAGGGAATGGTGCTTTCCCTGGATCTCCTCCAGCCGGTAGCCCATCGCCTGCAGGAAGTTGTCGTTGGCCTGCAGGATGGTGCCGTCGAGGGCGAACTCGATGACCGCCTGGACCCGGTGCAGCGCAGCGACCTGCGCCTCGAGTTCGGTACGGCCATCGGCCGCCGCTTCGACGCCGGTGCGGTGCTGGGGTGCCAGCGCGCCCAGCAGGGCACGCCACGGCGACCAACGGGTATGCAGCTCGGCCGGCGCCTGCGCGCCTGCCGTGAAGCCTGGAATGAGCATTGTCTGATCCTCGGTGTCCGGTAAGCGGTTGCGACCCGACGGGCGGGATGCCCGGCGGCAACTTCAGTTGCTTGGGACTACAGGTACCGGCAGGCACCCCTCGAGCGGCTGGCAAGAACGTCTGGTGCGGGTGCGATCGGCATAGGGAGCGGCGGAACACACAGCGCGGGCCGCCCGTCGGGGGCGGCCTGGGGTCCTGCAGCGGGCGACTGGAGCGGGATCCAGAGGGAATATCGGCGATGCGATCGGTGGCTTTAGCCGGATTCCGCGACGCCCGTCGCAACTTCAGATGCTGCTGCAGGGATGCGGTAGACAATCGCGGTGTACTTCACATTCTGCTCACGCGCGACGGGGCTGCCGCCGAGCGATTCCGCCAGGCGCCGGCTGGGCAGGTTCTGCTCGGCCACCGGGTAGCAGAATGCGGCCCGGTCCAGCCGCCGGGATGCGAGCGCACGCACCGCCGCCACGGCTTCACGGCCATAGCCATGCCCGTGCATCGCCTCGGCGATCCAGATGCCGAGTTCGGGTTCCGCATCGGCGGTGCGATGCAGGCCGGCCAGGCCGAGGAACGCACCATCCGCGTGTCGGCGGATCACGAACGTAAGGTCGGTGCCATCGGCGATGGTGGGCAACCACGTCGACCAGACAGCGGCGAAAGCCTGCTCCGACGCAGGGGGATCAAACGCCATGTAGCGGGTCAGCCCCGGCGTGATCGCGGCAAACGCCTCGCCGGCGTCCTCCGGCGTGAAGGGCCGGAGCTGCAGCCGCCGGCTGTCGATGGTCCAGTCGTCGGGGGACATGTCGCGCGTCGTTGCTGTCATTGGGCATAGCCTCGTCCGGGACGCCGATGCAGTTCAAGCCGAAAAGGTTTGCATGACCAACGGGAGATCTCGTGGCAGATGAAAATGGCCAGCATGCAGCGAACCGCAGGACGCTCACTGACACGGAGATCGCATGTTCCCACGCTTGGCCAGTTTCCTGATCCTGGGCCTGTGCAGCGGCGGCGCCCTCGCTGCCGATGCCACCTATCGCCCCAGCTTCCACCCCGACCAGCTGAAGGGCCCGCCTGCCGGGCGCCCGAACGAAGTGCTGGTACTGGGCACCACCCACTTGTCCGGCCTGCCCAAGTCCTTCAAGCCCGCCTTGCTTGAACCGTTGCTGCAGCGACTGGTCGCCTGGAAGCCCGAACTGATCGCCACCGAAGACCTGTCAGGCCTGCAGTGCGATTTCATGCGTCGCTACCCGGCACGCTATGCAGAGAGCGTGGCCACCTACTGCTTCGATACCACCGCTGCGCAGGCTGCGACCGGACTGGACGTACCCACCGCGAACACCCAGGTCGAGCGCCTGCTTGCAACCTGGCCGAAGGATCCGGCGCCCGCCCAGCGTCGTCGGCTCGCTGCATTGTTCCTGGCAGCGGGCGAACGCGGCTCGGCGCAGGTGCAGTGGCTGCGCCTGCCTGCGTCCGAGCGCAAAGACGGTGATGGATTGACCCCCGCCCTGGTCGAGATCCTCGACAAAGGCATGGTTCGCCGCAATGAAACCAACCTGATCGCCGCCGAAGTCGCCGCCCGCCTAGGGCATGAACGGCTGTGGGCGGTGGACGACCATACAGCCGATTCCCCCACGCCCGCTGAGGATGAAGCGGCGGCCAGCGCGGCCATCACCGGTGCCTGGAACAATGCGCATTCGCGCGCGCGCCGGGAGGCCGACGAACGGCTCGTGGCCGACCTGGACAAGCCCGGCGGCGTCATCGCGCTGTATCGGGACTACAACAGTCCGGCGGCACCGATGGCCGCGTACCAGAGCGACTTCGGCGCGACGCTCGTCGAGCCATCCTCCAAGGCCTTCGGCCGGATGTATGTCGGCTACTGGGAAACCCGCAACCTGCGCATGGTCGCCAACATGCGCGACGTGCTGGGCCAGCACCCCGGCAGCCGCATGCTGACCATCGTCGGTGCCTCGCACAAGGGCTACTACGAGGCCTACCTCAACCAGATGCACGATGTGCAGCTGGTCTCGGCGGACGAAGTATTGCGTTGACGGTGGATAGTGCCGGCCCGACGCCGGCACTATCCTACGGGGCCCGCTTTGCAGGTGCCGACATGCTGAAGGTGATCGCCGAAGACTTCATTCGCCCGGAGGCCCTGGCCACCGTCCTTCCGCTGTACCGGGAGCTGGTCGCCTGCACGCAGCGCGAGCCACTGTGCATCAGCTACGAACTGTTCGTCGACGAGAAGGATCCCGGGCACCTCGTCTTCATCGAGCTATGGCCCGACCACGCCGCACTCGACGCCCACTGCGCCAGCGAGCACTTCCAGCGTCTGGTGCCGCAGATCAATGCCTACCAACGCGCACCCTGCCGGTTCGTGCTGATGAAGGCCGCTGCGCTGTAGATCATCCGGCGGGGGTCCGGCGCGGTGGCCGGCGGGCACGCCACAGCACCGCGCTTGCTGCCAACGTGCAGGCCAGCGTCAGCACCAGCGACGCCACCACGCCGCCGTGCAGCATCGGCAGCAACGCCTTCGCATGCAGGTCGTCGCGCAGTTGTTCCAGGCGCAACCAGCTGGCCAGCGCCAGGCACCAGCCGACCATGGCCGGCGCATAGGCGGCCACGACGTTTCGATTCCAGGTCATCATCGTCAGCTCTGTTGTCCGGGGGAGTGGCGATTGTTCCGCCCCGCCCTCTCACAGGCTGAGACCGCCTCCCGCCGCTACCGCGACCAGCCACCGCCCAGTGCCGCCATCAGCGCCGCACTGGCCTGCAGCTGCCGGCTCTGGATGTCCTGCAGGCCGAGTTGCGCCTGGCGGGCATCGGTCTGCGCGCTGACCACGTCCAGATAGCTCACCGCACCGCCGGTGTAGCGGTCGTGCGCGATCTGCTCCGCACGTCGCGCGGCCTGCACCGCTTCCTGTTCGTGGCCGCGCTGGGCATCGAGCTGGCGCAGCAGGGTCAGCTGGTCCTCCACCTGGCGGATCGCCGCCAGCACGGTGGCCCGGTACTGCGCCGACGCAGCATCGAATTCGGCCTCGGCCCCGGCCTTGGCAGCCTTGCGGCGGCCGCCATCGAACACCGGCAGTGCAGCCAACGGGCCGAGTGCCCAATAACGGTTGCCCGTATCCAGCAGGGCGCTGCCACCCGAGGTCTGGCCACCCAGCAACCCGGTCAGGCTGAGCTGCGGGAACCACGCGGCGCGCGCCACACCGATGCCGGCATTGGCGGCGAATACCCGCCGCTCGGCGGCAGCGATGTCCGGCCGTCGCTGCAGCAGGTTGCTGGGCAGATCGGCCGGCACCGTCGGCAATGCCGGCAGGCCTGCAGTGGCGACGACGAAGCCTGTGGCGGGGGCACCGACCAGCTCGGCAATGGCATGCCGCAGCAGGTCGTGGCGCGCATCGAGCGCATCCAGATCGGCCTGTGCGCTCGCCAGCTGATGCCGTGCACGGGACACATCCAGCTCCGAAGCGATCTCGCCACGGAATCGGTCTTCGGTCAGCGCCAGCGCCTGCTGGTAGTCCTCGATGCTCGCGCGCAGGATCAGCTGCTGTGCCTCGGCGCCCCTCAGCTGCAGGTAGAGCCCGGCCAGCTGCTGCGACAGGCTCAGCCGCGCGGCGGCCAGGTCATCGCCACTCGCATCGGCGCGCGCCCTGCCGGCGGCCGCCGCGTTGCGCAGCCGCCCCCACAGGTCAAGATCGAACGACAGCGAAAACGTGGCGCTATTGCTGTCATAGATGGCCGGCTGGGTCGCGCTGCGCAGCGGCTTGTCATCGGACTGGCGCTGGCGCACCGGGCCCGTGCTGAAGCCGATCTGCGGTGCGCGCGCAGATGCCACTTCGCCCGCAGCGGCGCGTGCAGCATCGTAGTGCGCCACGGCCAGTGCCAGCGTCGGATTGGCCTGCTCCAGCTGTTGCTGCAGCTGGTCCAGCACCGGGTCATCAAAGGCCTGCCACCACGCCGGTGCCATCGGTGCAGTGGCCACCGCCGCCTCGACCTGCTCGTAGGTCGCCGGCATCGCCACCGACGGCACCTGGTAGGCCGGCGCCAGCGAACAGCCGCCCAGCAGCAGCGTCGCCAGCGCAAGCGCAGCGACACGCTCAGCCGCGGGCATGCGCGGGCTCCTGCTCACCGGCCACCACACGCACATGGTCACCTTCGCGCAACGCATCGGGCGGATTGGGAATGACCCGGTCGCCCGCCTTCAAGCCGCGGTCAATGCGCAACGTGCTGCCCAGATCACTGACGATATGGATGTCGCGCAGATGCACGATGTCCTGGGCGTCGACCACTGCCGCCTGCGTACCCTTGGCACGGAAGATCAGCACCTCGGCCGGCACGCTCACGCCGGCACCGCCGTCCTGCAGCGGCAGGGTCACTTCCGCATAGCTGCCGGGCAGCAGTGCGCCGTCGGCGTTGTCGACGACGAACTGCGCCAGCAGGGTGCCCGAGCTGCGATCGATCGCACTGGAATCCCCCTGCAGCGTGGCGGTGAAATGGCGCCCTTCCTGGCCTGGCACCTGCAGCGTGGCTTGCAGCCCGGAGCGGATGCTGGCCGCGCTGTTCTGCGGCACCGGCACCATCAGGCGCAAGCGGCGGGTGTCAGCAATGTTGAACAGCTCGCGGCCGCTGTCATCGGCGCGGATCAGCTGGCCGACGTCGGTCTGGCGCGAAGTAACGGTGCCATCGAAGGGCGCGCGCAACGTACGGTAGCGGCCGAGCTCCTGCAGCCGTGCGTAGTCGGCCTGGGCCGCTTCCACGCTGGCCTGTGCGGCCACCGCATTCGCCTGCTTCTCGTCGGCTTCCTGGCGCGACACCGAATGGCTGCCAAGCATGCCCTGCCAGCGCTCGGCGCTGACCTTGGCCAACGCTGCGTCTGCCTGTACCTGCAGCAGGTGGGCGTGGGCCTGGGCGATCTGCTGGTCCAGTTCCGGGCTGTCGATCACCGCCAGTACCTGCCCGGCCTTGACCGCCTGGCCGATGTCGGCACTCCACGATTTCAGGTAGCCGCCCACGCGGGCATGGATCGGCGCCTCGGTCCAGGCACTCAGGTGTGCCGGCAGGGTCATGGTTCCTGCAGCGCCCTGCCCGCCAGCGATCACCACCTGCACGGACGGGACCGCCTGGCGCTCGGTCCACTCGACCACGGCGTGTGCCTGCTGTGCGCGCAGGGCAAGGCCACCGGCCACCAGGACGAGCGCAACAGCCGCGGCCAGGAGCAAGGGACGGCGCAGCGAACGCTGCGGCAGCGAAGACTCAGACATGCAGGGGTTCTCCGGCAGGAGCAGTACGGGTTTTACGGGAGTGGGCCAATGCGAACACCACCGGAACGAACAACAACGTGGCGCAGGTCGCCAGCAGCAGGCCGCCGATCACCGCGCGGCCCAGTGGCGCGTTCTGTTCGGTGGACAGTGCGGTCGGCAGCATGCCCAGGATCATCGCCAGCGCGGTCATGCAGACCGGACGGAACCGGGTGAAACCTGCTTCAAGCGCGGCCTTGGCCGCGTCACCATGCTCGTCCAGGCGCTCGCGGCAGAAGCTGACTACCAGGATCGAATTGGCCGTGGCCACGCCCATGCACAGGATGGCGCCGGTCAACGCGGGCACCGACAACGTGGTGTGGGTCAGGAACAGCATCCAGACCACACCGGCCAGGCCCGCCGGCAATGCGGTGATGATGACGAACGGATCGGTCCAGGACTGGAAATTGATGACGATCAGCAGGTAGATCAGCACGATCGCCGCCAGCAGGCCGTAACCGAGGCCGGTGAACGCCACATGCAGCGCATCGATCTGCCCATGCAGGCCGACCTCGGTACCCCGGGGGCGCCGGCCGGCCATGCCATCGATGACCTTCTGCACGTCGGCCGCCACCGCGCCGAGGTCCCGATCCTGCACGCTGGCGTACAGATCCAGCGTGGGCTGCACGTTGTAGTGGGTGACCACCGCCGAACTCGAGCCGCGCTGGATGTCAGCCAGGCCGCCCAGCACCTGCGGCGTGCCGCTGCTGCCGGTCACCGGCAGCGCCTGCAGCGCGGCCAGGCTGTCCATGCGGTACTGCGGCGTCGCCGCCACCACGCTGTAGGAAATGCCATTCTTCGGGCTCAGCCAGAACGTCGGAGCAACCTGGCCGCTGCCGGCCAGCGACGCCACCATGCTGTTGGTGACATCGCGTTCCGTGATGCCCAGGCCATTGGCGCGCAGGCGGTCAACATCCACCTTCAGGGTCGGATAGCCATCAGGCTGCTGCAGGCGCAGGTCGACCAGGCCCGGCACGTGGCGCAGGCGACGCTGCAGCTCCTGGGCATAGGCACGGTTGCCGGCGGCATCCGGCCCGGCAATGCGTACGTCCAGCGGCGCCGGCGAACCGAAGTTGAGGATCTGGCTGCTGGTATCGGCGGGCAGGAACGCAAAGCTGACGCCCGGGAAGGCGGCCGGCAACACCTCCCGCAGGCGCCGCGCGTACTCGGCCGCATCGCCGTGGCCCGGCTTCAGTGACACCTGGATGTCGCCATCCTGCGGGCCGATGGTGCCGCTGGCGCTGTAGGCCATGTTGATGCCGGTCATTGGCAGGCCCAGGTTGTCGACGATGGCGTCGATCTCATGCGCCGGCACTTCCTGGCGGATGCGCGATTCGATGCGATCGAACGCCGCTGCGGTTTCCTCGATGCGGGTGCCCAGCGGCAGGCGTACGTGCAGCGACAACGCGCTGGCTTCGGTGGCCGGGAAGAAGTCCTGGCCCAGTGCCGGCAGCAGCGCGAAGGACACCAGCACGCAGGCCATGAAGCCGATCAGGAAACGGCCGCGATGTGCCAGCGCCAGACCGAGCAGTGCGTGGTAGCGGTCACGGGTGGCGGAGAAGCCGGCCTCGAAACGCTGCTGCCAGCGCACCAGCGTGGCCGTCAGGCGTGCACGGCGCGGCCGCGGATGATCACCCTCGTGATGGTTGAGGAACGCGTCCTCGGGATGGTGCCCGACCCCGCCCTCTACCCGGTGCGGCCGCAGCAGGTACAGCGCCATGGTCGGCACCAGGGTGCGCGAGAGCACGAAGGAGCTGCCCATGGCGAAGATGACCGCCAGCGCCATCGGCCGGAACAGGTAACCGGCGATGCCATCAAGCAGGAACATCGGCACGAACACGATGCAGATGCACAGCAGCGATACGAATGCCGGGCCGACGATCTGCGCGGCGCCATCGAGGATCGACTCGCGCACGCCCTTGCCCTGCTCCAGGTGCCAGTTGACGTTCTCGATGGTGACCGTGGCATCGTCGACCAGGATGCCCACGGCCAGCGCCAGGCCGCCCAGCGTCATCACGTTGAGGGTCTGCCCGGCGGCCGACAGCAGCGCGATGGCCGACAGCACCGCCAGCGGGATCGAGGCGGCAATGATGACGGTCGAACGCCAGCTGCCAAGGAACACCAGGATCATCACACTGGTCAGCAGCGCGGCGATGATGCCCTCGCGGGCGACGCTGCTGATCGATTCGCGCACGAAGGTGGACGCATCGCCCAGCAACGAGATCTTCAGCGACGGCGGCAGCGACTCCCCGATCTGCGGCAGCATCGCGCGGATGCGGCTGACGAGCGTGAGCGTGGATGCATCACCATTCTTCAACGCGGCCATCAGCACCGAATGGCCGCCGTTGACCCGCACGATGTTGGTCTGCGGCGGCGAGCCGTCGCGCACGTGGGCGACCTGGCCGATGGTGACCACCGCACCATTGACGGTGCGGATCGGCAGGTCATTGAGCGCTTCGATCTCGTTGGGGCTGTTGTTGAGCAGCACGGTGAATTCGTTGCTGCCCAGCTTGGCGGTGCCGACCGGGGTGATCTGGTTCTGCGCCGCCAGGGCGTTGCCCACGTCCTGGGCCGACAAGCCCTTGGCGGCCATCGCCTGCGGGTCCAGGTCGAGGGTGATCTGGCGCTGCTTGCCGCCGTAGGGGGCGGGAATGGCCAGGCCCGGAATCGAGGTCAATGGCGGGCGCACCGTGTTCTGCGCAAGATCGCGGATCTGCGACTCACCCAGCGTCGGGCTGGAGAACGCCATCTGCAGCACCGGCACGGTGGAGGCGCTGTAGTTGAGGATCAGAGGCGGCGTCATGCCGGCCGGCATCTGCTTGACCATGGTCTGCGAGATCGCGGTGATCTGCGCATTGGCGGTGCGGATGTCCACGCCGGGCTGGAAGAACACCTTCACCACGCCCATGCCGGCCAGCGACTGCGATTCGATGTGCGCGATGTCGTTGACGGTGGTGCTGAGCGCACGCTCGTATGGCGAGATCACCCGCCCGGCCATCGCATCGGGCGACAGGCCGGTGTACTGCCAGACCACGGCGACAACCGGGATGCCGATATCGGGAAACACGTCAGTGGGGGTGCGCAGCGCGCTGAGCGGACCGATGATGCAGATGAAAATGGCCATCACCACGAAGGTGTAAGGCTTGTTGAGCGCGGTCCTGACCAACCCGAGCATGCGGCTCTCCAACGGTGCCACTGCCCACCGCGGGCAGCGCAGGTCGGCAAGTATCAGCGCTGCCAGCTAAAACAAAGCTGTGCCGCAGATGAAACATATTTCATGAAGGGGTTTTGTTGCAGGGCTGCGCCCTGCACCTGCTTCAAACCAGAGCAACGTCAAATGCCAGAGCGGCATTCCGTGGGATTGCGGGGCACTGTGGGTTTGCGGGGACGCCGTAAACCCGTCCATGGGGGCTTGGTCGCGGCATCCATGCCGCTCACACCCCGCAAACCCACAGTTCCCCGCCTTCGACAGATTCCGGCGGCTGTTGGTAGGAGTCGACCTTGGTCGACACATCTGTCAGATATCGAATGAAATTCCGGGGTCAGATCCGTTTTCCTCCGGAAAACGGATCTGACCCCACGAGCTGTTCCAACAGATCGCAGAAAACTGTCGAAGGCGGGGTGGGTCCGGTTGCGGGGGCGTGAGCCGCATGGATGCGGCGACCGAGCCTACAAGGACGTATTTACGGCGTCCCCCGCAGCCGGGCCCACCCCGCCCCCCCCACGGAATGCCAGCTTCTGCCTTTGACGTTGACGTTGATTGCAGCAGGTGCAGGGCTGCAAGCCCTGCAAAAAAAGAACACTCTCTACAGCAGCTGCGGTCGGCACAGCAGGCTGAAGCGGGCGCCGCCCAGCGTGGACTGCGCCACCTGCAGGCGGAACCCGTGCAGGCCGGCGATGGCTGCCACGATCGACAGGCCCAGGCCGAATCCTCCGCCCTTGCTGGCCTCCGCGCGGTGGAAACGCTGGAACACCAGGCTGCGTTCGGCGGGCGGTATGCCCGGGCCCGAATCCTCCACCACGATGCTGGTAGCCCCCTCCTCCACCTGTGCCGACAGCTGCACGCGGCCGCCCTCCGGTGCGAACCGGATCGCGTTGTCGAGCAGGTTGCCGATCGCCTCGAACAGCAGGCCGCGGTCGCCCACCACGCCCGGCAGGCCAGCGGCCAGTTCCAGCTGCAGCCACTGGCCCTTCTCCTCCGCCAGCGGCGCGTAGAACGCATGGACCTCCTGCAGCAACGCTTCCGGCGCCAGCGTGTCGAACCCGGAGCGGCGCTGGTGGTCTTCCAGCTCGGAGATCCGCAGCAGCGCGCGGAAACGCACCATCAGTGTGTCCGTTTCTTCCAGCACCTGCTCCAGTGGCAGCGCCTGCGGATCACCGTCCTGTACCTGCTGGCGCATGCGGTACAGCTGCGCACGCACGCGCGTCAGTGGCGTACGCAGATCGTGGGCGATGTTGTCGCATACCCCTTTGACCTCGGTCATCAACTGCTCGATGCGGTCGAGCATGGCGTTGACGATGGCCGCCAGCATGTCCAGTTCGTCGCGGCGGTTGGCCAACGGCAGGCGCTGGCCCAGGTCGCCGGCAACGATCCGCGCAGTGGCCTGCTCGATCGCCTGGATGCGGCGCAGCGGCCGCCGCCGCAGCAGGTGCCAGCCAAGCAGCCCCGGCAGCAGGGTCAACGACACCCCCCACAGCAGGGCGTCGAGGATCAGGTGATTGACCTCGTTCAATGGCCCGCTGTAACGCACCAGCACCAGGATGCGGCCGTCGCGGGTCGGCATCGCCAGGCCGAAACCGCGCTTGCCGCGTGCGTTCACATCGGCAATCGGCAGGCCGGACACCGGATGCGCGCTGCCATCGAGCGGCAGCTGCGCCGGCAGCGACTTCAGCATGCCGGCAATCGGCTGCCCGTCGGGGGTGAACAACCCGTAGGCATCGATGCCATGCAGGTCGTAGCGGCGGTTTTCGCGCAGCGCTGCGGTCAGGCCATCACCGGTGAAGTGCTCGAACAGGTGCGCACGTTGCAGCACCGCCGACTGTGCCAACTCGTCCAGGTACAGCGACACCCTCCAGTACAGCACCCCCAGCAGCACGCACGACCAGGCCACGAACAGCAGGCTGTACAGGCCCAGCAGGCGACTGCTGGACGAGCGCCAGCCGTCAGACAGTTTCGCTGAGGACATAGCCGCTGCCACGCACGGTACGGATCAGCGACGGCGCGTCGGCCTGGTCCAGCTTGCGCCGCAGGCGGCCGATGTGCACGTCGATCAGGTTGGTGCCCGGGTCGAAGTGATAGCCCCACACTTCCTCGAACAGCATCATCCGGGTCAGTACCTGGCCGGCGTTGCGCATCAGGTATTCCAGCAGCTTGAATTCGGTCGGCAGCAGGCTCAGGCTGCGCCCGCCACGGTGGGCGGTACGCGCCAGCAGGTCCAGCTGCAGATCCCCCACGCACAGCAGGGTCTCGTTGCCGGCCGGGCGCTGGCGGCGACGCAGCAGCACCTCCACCCGCGCGGCCATCTCGTCGGAGGCGAACGGCTTGGTCAGGTAGTCATCGCCGCCGGCACGCAGGCCGCGCACCCGCTCATCGACATCCGACAGCGCACTGAGCATCAGCACCGGCGTATCGATGCCGATCCGGCGCAGGGTGGTGACGATGGCCAGGCCATCCAGCCCGGGCAACATGCGGTCCAGCGTGATTGCGTCGTAGTCGCCACTGGCCGCGCGCACCAGGCCTTCGCGGCCGTCGGCCACCCAGTCCACCTGCAGGCCATGGCTGCCCAGCTCCGCCACGATCTCCTGGGCCGTGATGGCGTCATCCTCGATGGTCAATACGCGCGACATGGGCACCGCTGAAGTCCAGACTGGCCCATGCTCGCCAAATCAGCCGGCGCGGGCAAATGAAACATCCTTCATCCATCCGGGCGGTGCGGGCCGGTTCAGCCCGGCTCGCCGTCGTCACCCGGAAGCTCGGACAGCTCGCCCTGCACCTGCACGTTGTTGCGGCCCATCGCCTTGGCCCGGTAGCACTGGGCATCGGCCGCAGCCACCGCCTGGTCCACGCTCATGCCGCCGGCCAGCGGCGCGATACCGATGCTGGCACCGATCCGAAGCCGGTCCTGGTCCCAGGGAATCGACAGGGACGCCAGCGTATGCAGCAGTTCACCGCCGATGCGGGCCGCACGACGTGGCGTACAACCGGACAGGATCACCGCGAATTCGTCACCGCCCAACCGCGCCACCACATCCGAATCGCGCACGCCATGGCGCAGCACGCTGGCCACCGCCCACAGCACGGCGTCGCCGGCCAGATGACCCCAGGTGTCGTTGACCGGCTTGAAGCGGTCCAGATCGATGTACATCAGCGAGGCAGCCTGGCCGGTGCGCTCGACGCGGGTGATCGCCTGCTGCAGGTGCACCTCGAAGCCGCGACGGTTGCTCAGCTCGGTCAACGGGTCGATCTCGGCCAGGTGGCGGGCTTCGCGCTGGCGCGCACGCTGCTGGGTATCGTCGCGCAGCACCCATACCGCGCCGCGCACATGGCCTTCGTCATCGCGCAGCCAGGCGCGGGTCAGGTCCACCGGCACCGTTGCCGTGCCCAGCCGCAGCAGCAGGTCGGCGTGCAGGTCCACCGCATTGCTCTCCGGGTCCAGCAGCACCGACACATCCAGTACCGAGCCGGGCGCGTACTCGGTGGTCAGCGCCAGCACGTCCTGCACCTTGTGCCCGGCCAGCGACAAGGCGCCATCTCCGGCCAGGGTGCGCACCGCGGCCGCGTTGGCGTAGTCGATGCGGCCATCAAGGCTGACGCTGAGCACCAGGTCGGCCACCGCATCCAGCGTGATGCGGCTGCGTTGTTCACTCTCGAACAGGCGCTGCTCGCTGCTGCGCTGGGCGGTGATGTCCTGGATCTGCGACACGAAATGCAGCGGTTCGCCATGCTCGTTGCGCACCAGCGACACCGACAGCCGCGCCCAGATGATGCGTCCGTCGCGGTCGAGATAGCGCTTTTCCAGGTGGTAGTGGCTGCGCCGCCCGGCCAGCAGATCCTGCACCAGGGCCAGGTCGGTCTGCAGGTCATCGGGATGGGTCAGCCGCTGGAAATCGACCTGCAGCAGCTCTTCGCGCGGGTAGCCCAGGATCCGGCACAGCGCGTCGTTGACGTCCAGCCAGCGTCCTTCCAGCGACACCAGTGCCATGCCCAGTGCGGCGGAGGTGAACGCGCCAGCGAACTTCTCCGCCGACAGCCGCGCTTCGGCGCGCGCCTGCAGGATCTCGGTGATGTCGATGGCCATGCCGACGTAGCCGATGCGCGCTCCATCAGCACTCTCCATGCGGCTGATCGACAGGCGCACCTGGCGTGACTGGCCATCCTTGCGCAGCAGCGTCCACTGCCGCGAGTAGGTCTGCCCGTCGGCACGCGCGCTCAGCGCCTCGAACACGCCGGGGAGATTGCCATCAGCATCGGCCAGCGGCTGCAACCAAGCATTCAGTTCGGCTGGATCGTGGAAGGCGTCGAGCCGGCGCTGGCCAACCACCTCCGCCGCGCTGTAGCCCAGCAGGTGCTCCGCACCCGTGTTGAACAGGGTGATGGTGCCATCGGTATCGGTGGCGATCACCGCCACCTCATCGGACGCATCGACCACGGCCTGCAGGCGTTGCCGGGTCTCGGCCGCGTCCTGCCTCGCCTGCTGCAGCTCGGTGACGTCGGCATGCGCGCCGGCCATCCACAACGGCTTGCCCTGCGCGTCCCATTCGAAGACCCGTCCGCGGTCCTGGATCCAGATCCACTGCCCGTTCTTGTGGCGCATGCGCAGCAGGCAGGCGTAGTTGTCGGTGCGGCCTTCGAAATGCTCATCCAGCGCCGCATCGGACAGCGCGATGTCATCGGGATGGACCAGCTTCAGGAACGTCTCCTGGCAGATCGGTTCCAGCTCATCCAGGCGGTAACCGACAATCTCGGCCCAGCGCGCATTGACCCGCATCTCGCCGGTCTGCACGTTCCATTCCCAGGTTCCCGCAGCGGTACCGTCGATGATCATCGCCAGCCGGCGACGCTCTTCCGCCAACTCCTGCAGGCGGCGCTCCAGCAGTCCATTGCCGTGGGTGCCCTGGCCCGGCATCACTCCGGTCCCCTGCCGGCACGGGCAGGCGCCGACCGCAGCGGAACGCTGCGGCCTGCAACGAAGACGGCGGGTCGTGCTGGCGTCATGGCCCTCCCCAGCGACAGCGGGGAGGCCAAACGCCCCCCTCAGGCGCAAGTGTGCGCAATCACGGGGAAAACCGACAAGTCCCCCGCCCCGGATCAACCGTGACGGGGGGCACGATCCTCAGCTGCGCTTGGCCCGGGCAAAGGCCTCGGCCAGGGCATTGTTGGCCGGCGGCGCAGACTGGGCAGGACGGCCACCAGAGCCCTGGCCGCGGTTCGGTCCACGGTTCTGGCCGCCAGCGTCACGGCGCGGCCCCTGGCCCTGGCCGCGCTCATCGCGCTGGCCCGGGCGGCTGGTGGCCTGGCCCGGGGTATCGTCCAGGCGCCGGGTCAGGGCGATGCGCTTGCGCGCCACATCCACCTCCAGCACCTTCACCTTGACGATGTCACCGGCCTTGACCACGTCGCGCGGGTCCTTCACGAAGGTATCGGAGAGCGCCGAGATGTGGATCAGGCCGTCCTGGTGCACGCCGATATCGACGAAGGCTCCGAAGGCGGCCACGTTGCTGACCACGCCCTCCAGCACCATGCCCTCGCGCAGGTCCTTGATGTCCTCGACGCCCTCGGCGAAGCGCGCCGCCTTGAACTCCGGGCGCGGGTCACGGCCCGGCTTTTCCAGCTCCTTCAGGATGTCGCGCACGGTCGGCACGCCGAAGGTGGCATCGGTGAACTGCTCGGCCTTCAGGCCACGCAGGAAGCCGCCATCGCCGATCAGCGCCTTGATCGGGCGCGCGGTGCTGGCCACGATGCGCTCAACCACCGGATAGGCTTCGGGGTGTACCGCCGAGGCGTCCAGCGGCTGGTCACCATCGGCGATGCGCAGGAAGCCGGCGCACTGCTCAAAGGTCTTCTCGCCCAGGCGCGCGACCTTGAGCAGGTCCTTGCGACGCTTGAACGGGCCGTTGTCGTCGCGATGGCGCACGATGTTCTCGGCCACGGTGGCCGACAGACCGGACACCCGTGACAGCAGCGCGGCCGAGGCGGTGTTCACGTACACGCCGACCGCGTTCACGCAGTCCTCCACGCGCGCATCCAGCGCCCGTGCCAGGCGGTACTGGTCCACGTCGTGCTGGTACTGGCCAACGCCGATCGCCTTGGGTTCGATCTTCACCAGTTCGGCCAGCGGATCCTGCAGGCGGCGTGCAATCGACACCGCGCCACGCAGCGACACGTCCAGCCCCGGGAATTCCTTGGCCGCGAATTCCGAGGCCGAGTACACCGACGCACCCGCCTCGCTGACCACCACCTTCTGGAGCTTCGGATTGGCGGCAGCCTTGATCGCTTCGCCGGCCAGCTTGTCGGTTTCGCGGCTGGCGGTGCCGTTGCCGATCGCAATCAGTTCCACGTTGTGCTTGGCGCACAGCTGCTTGATCGTCTGCAGCGACTGCTCCCACTGGCGACGCGGCTCATGCGGGTAGATGGTGTCGGTGGCGACCAGTTTGCCGGTGGCATCGACCACGGCAATCTTGCAGCCGGTGCGGATGCCCGGATCCAGCCCGAGTACGGTCTTCGGGCCCGCCGGTGCGGCCAGCAGCAGGTCCTTCAGGTTGTCGCCGAACACCGCGATGGCTTCGGCTTCGGCCTTTTCGCGAGCCTGGTTGAACAGGTCCAGCAGCAGATGGGTGTGCAGCTTGGCGCGCCAGGTCAGGCGGCAGGCATCCAGTAGCCAGCGGTCGGCGGCACGGCCCTGGTCGGCGATGCCGGCCTTGCGCGCCACGCGTCCCTCGGCGTACTGGTGGCCGGCCTCGGCATCGCTGCCCGGGTCCAGTTCCAGGAACAGGATCTCCTCGCGGCGGGCACGGAACAGCGCCAGCAAGCGGTGTGATGGAATCTTCGCCAGCGCCTCGGCATGTTCGAAATAATCGCGGTACTTGGCGCCTTCGGTTTCCTTGCCCTCGGCCACACGGGCGCGGATCACGCCGGTCTCGCCCAGCCAGGTGCGCAGCTCGCCAACCAGCGCGGCATCTTCGCCCCAGCGCTCCATCAGGATCGCGCGGGCGCCTTCCAGTGCGGCCTTGGTGTCGGCCACGCCCTTGTCGGTGTCGACGAAACCGGCAGCAAACACCTGAGGGTCCTGCGTCGGGTCGCCCAGCAGGCCGTCGGCCAGCGGTTCCAGACCGGCCTCGCGGGCGATCTGGGCGCGGGTACGGCGCTTGGGCTTGTACGGCAGGTACAGGTCTTCCAGCCGGCTCTTGGTATCGGCGGCCAGGATGTCGTTGCGCAGTTCGTCGCTGAGCTTGCCCTGCTCGCCGATGCTGGCCAGCACCGCCGCGCGCCGGTCTTCCAGTTCGCGCAGGTAAGTCAGGCGCACTTCCAGGTTGCGCAGCTGGGTGTCGTCCAGGCCCCCGGTCACTTCCTTGCGGTAGCGCGCGATGAACGGAACGCTGGCGCCTTCGTCGAGCAGGCCGACGGCGGCACGTACCTGGGCGGACTGGGCACCGATCTCGTCGGCGATGGTCTGGGCGATCTGCTGGGCGAGCGCGCTCTGGGCGTTCTTGGCGTCGTGCATTGCTTCAGGTCTGTGCCGCGTTTCGGGAAGACCCCATTCTGGCAATCCACGACGGAGCCGGACAAGGCATTGACAGGGGGCGAGGTTCAGCGGCTAGGCCGGAGTGGACGCCGGCATCCTGGCGAAGAGAGGGCTCGGACTGGCCCAGGGCTGGGATGCCGGCGCGGGCGCACGATGGTGGGCGCGCCCTGCCGCGTGTTGCGAAGGTCAGCGGTAGTGGCGGGCGGCGCGCTGCATGACGATGTCGTCACGCATGCTTTCCAGGGCCATCAGGCGGACCTTGCCGACACCCTGCAGTTCCATGAACCGCTCCGTGTAGAACTCCGGCCCCAGCGCGGTGTCGGCGCGGGATTTGCTGAAGCCGTAGGGCACCACGCCCTTCTCGCCATCCTTGCTACCACCGACATAAAGAACGATTGCCATGTGATGTATTCCTCCAAATTACTACTGCGTACTGCACTCGATGAGCGATGCTGCGAGCTCATCGAGGGAGAGCTTACCGCGTCGAACCTGACTGGAACGTCACGAAGGCTAATGACGATCGGTTGCATGCAGATGACTGCGGGATCGCAGCAGAATGCTTACGGATCTTTAACTTCCGCCTAACGAATCCGCGGGGGATTCCCGCCAACGGCGCAGCCCCTCGTGGCTGGGTCGCGAAATGCGCTTCATGTGATTGGGTCGGTCGGGGTGGGTTCGCGGGACACGCCGTAAACCCGTCCATGGGGGCTCGATGGCGCCATCCATGGCGCCAACGGTCCCGCGAACCCACCCCGACCGCCCCGACAGTTTTCGGGCACGTCCAGCCACGGAAAAGAAAAAAGAAGATCAAAAGCAAAAGCAGCCTGGCTGGCCGCTTTTTGAAGAGCCGAGCCCATGTTCGGCTCACGAGCAAGCGCAGCGCGCGACCCGCTTCTGCTGTTCTTTATTCTCTTCCGTGGCCTGGCGCGCACGGAAACTGTCAGCGGCCGGGTGGGTGGCGCTGGCGGGGTATCCGCGGCATGGATGCCGCGGCTAAGCCCCCATGGATGGGTTCACGGCGTCCCCGCCAGCCCCACCCACCCGGCCAGCCCCCAGGAAGCAGGCATTCCGCGACCAAGCCACGAGGGGCTGCGCCGTTGGCTGGAACCTACGGCCACCAGCCACGCCCGAACCGGGCGAAATGATCGGCCGCGCGCTCGAACGGGTTGCGCGCACTCACGCCACCACACAGCAGGTATACCGGCAGGTACAGCGGCCCCAGCACCATGTACTGGTACACGTGCGCGCGCTCGTGGTCGTCCAGCCGGATCAGCGGCTCCACGCCCCACCCGGCCTGGTGCGCATAGGTGCGGCAGGAAATGCCCAGGTCATGGCCGGTATGCAGGATCACATTGCCCAGCGTGATCGCCCCGCCCGGCCCCCACGGCCAGCGGTCGAACACCAGGGCGCAGTCCCGCCCGCTCCAGCGCAGCGTCGCGCCGCCGAGCATGCCGGCCAGGCCACCGATCAGGCCGAGCAGAGAATTGGGGGACGCCCATGCCGCGCCCAGCACCTGCAGCGCGCGCAGCCAGATCGGCCAGGGCTCCGGAGCAGTCTTCAATCGGCCTCGTTCGGCATCAGCAGCCACAGGATCAGGTAGACCAGGATGCCGGGGAAAGCCGCCGAGCCGATCGAGACCAGCACGAACACGATCCGCACCAGCGTGGGGTTCCAGCCAAAGCGGTGGGCGATTCCGCCCATCACGCCGGCAATCATGCGGTCGTTCAGCGAGCGCGACAGCGTCTTGGGCGTGGTATTCATGGCGGCGTCTCCTCGGCTTGCGGGCAGAACCAGTCGAGCATGGCTCGACTCTACACCCGGGCCGTGTCTACGGCGTGCGGTGACGCAATGCCTGCAGGCGTGCACCGAACCAGGCCGCTGCCGTCTGTTCAGGCTGCCCCGGGCACTGGATGCGATAGGGCTTGCCGCTCATGCTGCTCTGGCTGGCGGCGCGCTCGATGAACTGCTCGGCGCTGTCCACCATGTCCTTCTTCAGCAGGTAGTCGTACTTGCGCTGCAGGTGCGCGCGCGCATCGCTGCCGTCGTACCAGCTGCCATTGCGCTGGAACCGGCATTGGGAGCCGTCCAGGCTGGAGATCAGCTGGGCGATTTCTCTTCGCGCATCCGCGCTGGGGGCGGCCTGGGCAAGGGGCGCTGCCAGCAGCAGCGTGGCAAGCAGCTGCGAAATCCTTTGCGACATCATCATTCTCCATGCAGTCGAGCATGGCTCGACGCTACAAAAACCGAAGCAGCCTTTACGCGTCGCGCGCCTTCAACCAGCCATCGATCGTGGCCGGCACTTCGCGCTGTGCGCGGCCGGACACGTAGATGCCGATATGGCCGCCGCGGAAACTGGATTCGGTGTAGTCGTCCGTACCCAGGCGTCCACGCATTGCGCGCGAGGCATCCGGCGGCACCAGATGGTCCTGCTCGGCATAGATGTTCAGCACCGGCAGGGTCACCTGCGACAGATCCACCGCTTCCTCGCCGATCCGCACCGTGCCGTTCACCAGCCCGTTACCCTGGTAGAACTGCTTGATGAAGTCGCGGAACGCCTCGCCCGCCAGGTCCGGTGAATCGAAGATCCACTTCTCCATGCGCAGGAAATCCTCCAGCGCCGCCTTGTCGTCGAGGATGTCGAGCAGGCCGACGTACTTCTGCACGTTCAGGCGGAACGGCTTGAGCATCAGGTAACTGGCATTCATCAGGTCGGCCGGGATGTTGCCCAGCGTGTCGACCAGCAGGTCCACGTCCACCTGCCGCGCCCAGTGCGAGAGCATGTTATCGGCAGTCTGGAAATCGACCGGGGTGACCATGGTGATCAGCTTGCCCAGCTTCTGCCGCCGCAGTGCGGCGTAGCACAGCGCGAACACGCCGCCCTGGCAGATGCCGAGCAGGTCGACCGGGCCACCACTGCGCGCGCGCAGCGCATCCACCGCGCCATCGATGTAGCGCAGCAGGTAGTCCTCCAGGGTCTGGAAGCGTTCGGAACGATCCGGGTAGCCCCAGTCCAGCACGTAGACATCCTGGCCCAGCGCCAGCAGCTTCTGCACCAGCGAACGGTCGGCCTGCAGGTCGACCATGTACGGCCGGTTGACCAGCGCGTAGACGATCAGCAGCGGCGTGCGCCGGGTCGGTGCCTGCTCGCCGACGAAGCGGTACAGCACCACCTTGCCGTCGCGCCAGACTTCCTCGCGCGCGGTCACGCCATAGTCCACGTCTTCCACCTGCGGCAGCAGCTTCAGCCCTTCCATCAGCTTGCGCTGCATGGCCAGGGTTTCCTGCATCAGGTCATCGGCGTTGAAGCCCAGCGGTCCTTTCATCGGTCACGCGCCCGCGTGGAAGTGCGAGGTGCAGCCTTTTTCGCGGGCGCCTTCTTCGCAGACACCTTTTTCGCAGACGCCTTCTTTGCCGGCGCGGCCTTCTTCGCGGCCTTGCGCGCGGCAGGCTTCACCTTCGCCGGTGCCGGCTGCGCCACCGGATCGACCTCGCCCGTACCGGCCATGGCCACCACCTGCGCCTGCAGGCGGCGCAGGCTGCGCTCCAACTCGGCGATGCGGCGGTGTGCTGCGTCCATCTCGCTGCGGGTCGGCAGGCCGATCCGTTCACTCATCTGTTCCACCTCGCGCTGCAGGCCGGCGCGCAGCCGCATCTGTGCGTTGCCCAGCGCGGCGTATACCTGCTGGAACGGCTCGGACATGGCGACCTTGGCGTAGGCTTCCTCCGCCACTTCAATCCACAGGTCGAACATCGCGCGGGCGCTGGTCAGCTGGCTGCCGGGCTGCTCGTGCTCGGCCAGCCGCTGCTCGAACAGTGCGAAGGCCTCGTCCAGCGCCTGCTTGATCTGATCGACGTAGGCGCGCGAATGCTGCTGGTATTCCTCCTGCGCACGCAGCAGGGCCTGCCACCGCGCCTGATGCTCGCGGCCAGGCCCGAACGCCGGGCTCTGCAGCCACGGGCCGGCCTGCAGCTGGAACTGCTGCAGCCAGGCGGCGAATTCCGGCACCGCGGCACCGGCGTGGGTGCTGCCACGCGCGCCCTGCAGCATCCATTGCAGCATGCCGTCACCCTGCCCCTGCACCGCTTCGCGCCAGGCCTGGGCGACGTCGGCACTGCTGGCGTCGCGGCCGGCAAACCGGGCGGCGACTTCCTGCATGGTGCCGTACCAGCTGCCCGCCTGTTCGCGGAACCGGCGCATGGCATCTTCCGGCGCGCCGTGCGCCTGTTCGGGCAGCAGCTGGCCCCACCAGTCGAACAACCGCTGCCAGCTGCCGGGATCGTCACCGGCCGGGGCGCCGGGCGTGCTCGCATGGCGCAGGGCATCGCCCCAGGCGCCGAAGTACTGCCGGGCCAGGGCTTCGAAATCACTGCTGCCGGTGTCGTGGGCAGAGCTGGTCATCGCAGGCCTCCGCAGGGCTGGCTCATGGCTTGGGGATACGCAGGGTCTTGCTGATCATCAGCGACCCGGACAGGGCGAACAACAGCACCATCGGGTGCAGCTGCCACGGGCCGATCTGCCACTGGCCGAACCAGATGTTCTGGCCGATGGCATCGGTACCGGCGGCGATCGCCAGCACGATCACCAGCAGCAGGCTGGTCGGGATCGGGGTGCCCTCGAAATACGCGACCTTGCCCTCGTCGCCGGCCAGCGCCTCGGCGGTGACGTTGTAGCGTGCCAGGCGGCTGACACCACAGCAGACGAAGTAGCTCAGTACCAGCCAGTCCCAGCCGCCCTGCATGCCGCAGGCATACGCCAGCGCTGCCGGTGCCACGCCGAAGGAGATCACGTCGGACAGCGAGTCCAGTTCGCGGCCGAGGGTGGAGCTGGACTTGCGCCAGCGCGCGATGCGCCCGTCGAGGGCGTCGAAGATGAAGGCCAGCGGGATCAGCGCCATGCCGAACAGCAGGTAGCCGCGCTCGCCGTCCTGCAGGAAGCGCATCGCGGCAAACACCGCACCGGTGCCGCAGAAAGCATTGGCCAGGGTGAACCAGTCGGCCAGCTGGAATTCGCGCAGCATCGAGAAGTGACGTTTCATGGGGTCTCACGGAGCATCAAGGCCCACAGGTTACCGCGAGCGCCGCCGCTGGCGACAGCGCTGGCAGGGCCACTCCTTCACCGCTCCCTCACCCGTCGTCACCGGCGGTGAATTTTTCGCCACCCATCTTGACAGCCTAGGGGGGTGGCGCCTGTCGCGGCTTATCCACAAAGTTGCCCACGCGTAATCCACACCCCCTGTGGACAACCAGATCTCACCGACTGCGACGGTGGACATTTCCTCATCACCCTTCCGCGGGGTTTCCCTACTTCCCAAGCGGCAGAGTCGGCGCTATGGTCATCGGCGGGCCCGCCGCCGCCACGTCCGAAACCCACCGACGGACGACGATGACGATGCTGGATGCCTCCTCCCTGGCCGCGCAGCTGCGGCAGCCCCATGGCGACGCCGCACTGGCGGTGGCCGATTCAATGAATCGCAGCAACGGCGCGCTCAACCGCGCGGCGATCGGCCTGCTGGCGGTGTCGGCAGGCGAACGCATCCTGGAGATCGGTCCCGGCAACGCCGCCTTCGCGCCCGCGCTTCTGCAGGCCGCGGACAGCCAGTACCTGGGGATCGAACTGTCCGCTGCCATGGTCGAGGCCGGCAATCAGCGCCTGAGCGCCGCCGGGCTGAGCGACCGTGCCACGATGCGCCTCGGCGACGCCCATGCCCTGCCAGTCAGCGATGCCTCGATGGATGCGGCGCTGGCGGTCAATACCCTGTACTTCTGGCCAAACCTGGCCCCGGTGCTGGACGAGCTGGCGCGGGTGCTGCGCCGGGGCGGCCGCTTGTGCCTGGCGTTTGGCGATGCGGCCTTCATGCGCAGCCTGCCGTTCGCCGCCGATTTCCAGCTGCATGAACTGGACGCGGTGGAGCTGGCCCTGCGGGTATCCGGCTTCCGCGTCTCGGCCTGGCGCAGCCACCGCGAAACCGCAAGCGGCAATGACGGCCAGACCCGCGAAAAGCACTTCCACCTGCTGCTGGCACAGCGGCGCTGAAGTGGTAGAGCCGGCCGCTGGCCGGCTGCCCCGACCGCTGGCCGGCTGCCCCGACCGTTCCGGGTTGCCGGCCAGAGGCCGGCACTACCCAGCCTGCACCCGACGCCAACGCGCGAAACAGAACACCTGCATCACCAGCATCGCCAGCAACCCCAGCGGCCACGCCCACCACACGCCGGCCAGCCCATGCCGCGCCTGCAACCACATCGCCAGCGGCAGCTCCAGCAGCAGTACCGCCGCCATGCCCAGCAACGCGGGCAGCAAAACCGTTCCGCTGCCGCGCATCACCCCGACCAGCACAGTGCTGCCTCCCATCGCCAGCACGCCCCACGCTACTGTGCGCAACTGCAGCGTGGCCAGTTCGCGCGCTTCGGTCGTCACCAGGATCAGCCCAGTCAGCCAGGGCGCCAGCACCATCACCAGCAGCACCACCGCGCTCAGCATCGCCAGTCCAAGCAGCACGCCGGCGCGGGCGATGGCGGGCAGCCGCGCCGTACGCCCCGCGCCCATCGCATGCGCCGCGAGGATGGTGGCGGTAATGCCCAGTGACATCGCCGGCAGCTGCACCCAGCTCATCAACTGGTTGACCGCACCATAGGCGGCCGTGGCCGTGTAGCCGTAGCGGTTGATCCAGCCCAGCAACACGATCTCGGCAATGGCCAGGCTGAGCATCTGCAACGAAGACGGCACGCCGATGCGCAGCATCTCGCGGATGATCGCGCCGTCGAAACGGATGGCGCGCAGCAGGTCACGGCCCGGCGCCAGCGGATGCCGCACCCGATGCCAGCGCCACAGCAACCAGGCCAGGGCCAGCAGCGACGCGAACGCCGCGGATACGGCCGCACTGGCCGAACCCAGCTGCGGCAGGCCTGCCCCGCCCAGGATCAGCAGCGGCGTGCACAGCAGACCGACCGCCGTGGCCAGCAGCAGCGCATGCAGCGGCGACGTCGCATCGCCCACTGCACGGCTCACGGCAGTGGCCAGCCACAGCAGGAAGAACGCCGGGGCCGCCAGCAGCAGCACGCGCGCATAGACAATGGACTCACTGAGGACCGCTGCCGGCGTACCCAGCGCCGCCAGCAGCTGTGGCGCGAAACCGCCGCCCAAGGCCATCACCAGCACCGACAACAGCAGGATCAGCGCCACCGCGCTGCCAGCCACCGCGCGTGCCTGCTGCGGGCGACCCGCGCCCCAGGCCTGGCCGATCAACACCATTGCGCCCGTGGCCAGGCCCATCACCAGGGCCAGCAGCAGGAAGAAGACCGGGAAGAACGCGGCGGCCGCAGCCACCGCCTGTGTGCCAAGCAGGTGGCCGAGATAGATGTTGTCCAGCGTGCCTGCGGCCAGCTGCAGCGCATTGGTCAGCAACATCGGCAGCAGCAGCGTCAGGTAGGTGCGCCAAAGCGGGGGTGCTGCCGGAGGTATCGGATGTACAGGGGTGCTCATGGGGTTCTCTGGGCAAGGCGCCGCCCTGCCCGGCGTTTCCGCCAGCAAAGCAAGCACAGGGGAAGCGGGCCGCGGCCCGCGATCAGATGACGCCGTCGCTCAGCAACGGCGCGATGGCTCAGCCGTCAGCGTCTTCGAAGGCCAGGCGCAGGGCGTGGTCACGCACGTCCTCGGGCCAGGAATGCAGCGCCGCTTCCAGGCCCGCGCGGTCGTGCGCGAACAGCACGCGGATGGCCTCCTCGAAGCCCGGCAGGTCACCGGCGATGGCCTGCAGGAAGTGATAGGCACGCTCGCTGTGGCGGCGCTGCCGGTCCTTGTCGGCACCGGCACGGCTGGCCGCTTCCACCAGCCTGCGCAGTACCACGGAAGCCCCACCCGGCTGTTCGGCCAGCCACGCCCAATGGCGCGGCAACAGCGTCACTTCGCGGGCGACCACGCCCAGCTTGGGGCGGCCACGGCCACGCGGGGTTGCGGGTGCATCTTCGGCAGTGGCATCGGCCTCCGCCTCCATGGCGGCGGGAAACGCTTCGGTCACCCGCGCCAGCAGTTCTGCGTCGCTGCCGCGCGTGTCGAAATCGCGGGTTCGGCCGCTGGCGTTGTCGAATACCAGCAGCGGACCGGCGGCGTTGTCGGCACGCAGCTGTTTCAACGCCAGCGCAGCCACTTCAGGGGTACCGGAAGCGACCAGGCGATGGCCGTCGAAACAGCTGAAGGGAGGAAGTCGGGACGCAGGCATGGCAATGGCATCAGAGGTGACGCGCCAATATTGCCCGGGTAATTTATGGGAGTCAATATTGCCCGGGTATTAATTAACCAGGGGAGCGTGCCAACCAAGGTTGGCACCCACCCGAAAGGTTGGCGCCCACCCGATTCTTCGGGTCACAGACGACTGTAGGACCAGCTGACCATGCGGCCGTCCTTGTACGGCATCACCCCATGGAACGGGCGCGGGTCGGCGTCGAACACCAGCGGCAGGAAGTTGCGGTCGCCCTCCCACATCGGCAGCGTGTCCAGCTTGTCCAGGTCCACCCACTCCAGCGTGCCCTCGTGGTTGCCGCCGTGCGGGGTGCCCTCGAATCCATCGATGACGAACACGAAGCCCAGCCAGTCCTCGCCGTGCTTGCCGAAGCCCGGCCAGCTGATGGTGCCGCGCAGGTGCATGTCGGTGCAGAGGATGCCGGCTTCCTCGGCGATCTCGCGGCGCATGCTGGCCGCCACATCCTCGTCCGCTTCGATCTTGCCGCCCAGCCCGTTGTACTTGCCCAGGTGGTGGTCACCGGGACGGGTGTTGCGGTGGATCATCAACACCTGGCGACGATCGGGCGACAGCACATAGCCCAGGGTGGCGACGATCGGGGTATACGGCATGGGGCAGCATCCAGCGGCAGGTCAGCCGTGGATTATGGCCGATCAGCGCACCAGCGACAGGCGGCGCTCGGCGGGCGTGCCGGCGCCGTCGGGATCGCGGCGCAGGGTGGCGACACCGTGGCCACGCTCGGCCAGGTATTCCAGCCACTTGCCGAGGAAGGTGTTCATCCGCATGCGGTGGCTGATCAGCTCCGCCGGCGGCGGGTACAGGCCCATGGTGTCCTGCCAGCGACGACCGACGTAGCAGTGGGTGGTCTCGGCCTGGCGCGCGTCACGGTAAAGGCGCACATATGCCGAGGGATCCGGCTCACCGGTGACCGGGTCGGCCAGGTCGTAGGTCAGGCGCAGTTCCACCGTGTAGCGGTGGCACTCGATCACGTCCAGGCGGACATCCAGGCCGTCGCCGATCGAGGAAATGTAGCTGCCCGCCACCAGTCCGGCCGGTTCGAACAGGCGCACCAGGTGGCGGTAGTTTTCCGCGTACAGGCCCATGAGCCAGCTGAGCCGGCTCAGGCGGGGAATGCGTTCGGTGCGGGGCGAGGCTTGGGCCATGGGTCGATCCTACACGTTGGTGCTTCAACGTGGGGGCGGGATCGTCCCGACCAAAGGGGCTCGGTATCGACCAACGGTCGATACCCACCGCGGAGAAGGGGCAATGCCCGCCCCCAGGTAGGCCACGACCGTTGGTCGTGGCGCACGGATCAATACAGCTCGCGCTGCAGACCCAGCGTGGCCAGCACCTTGCTGGAAATCTCCTCGATCGAGGTATGCGTGGTGCTCAGGGTCGGGATCCGCTCCATGCGGAACATGGTCTCGGCCGCGGCCACCTCGCGCTTGCAGGTGTCCAGGTTGGCGTAGCGCGAGTTCGGGCGACGCTCCTGGCGGATCTGCTGCAGACGATCCGGGTCGATGGTCAGGCCGAACAGCTTGCGCCGGTAGGCACGCAGCCGCGGCGGCAGGCGGTCACTTTCCAGGTCTTCGTCGGTCAGCGGGTAGTTGGCCGCGCGCACCCCGTAATGCAGGGCCAGGTAGATGCAGGTGGGCGTCTTGCCGGCGCGCGACACCGCCACCAGGATCACGTCGGCATCGTCGTAGTTCACCGCGATCCCATCGTCATGGGTCAGGGCGAAGTTCATCGCGTTGATGCGGCGGTGGTAGGTGTCGAAATCGACCATGCCGTGGGCCTGGCCGACCCGCGCCAGGCGCGGACTGGCCAGTTCACGCTCCAGCGGCTCGATGAACGGCGCGAACACATCCAGCATCAGCGCCCCGCTGTCGGCCAGGATCAGGCTCAGGCTCTGGTCCACGCAGGAGTTCACCACGATCGGCCGGACCTGGTACCGCTCCCCCGCCGCCTGGATCCGGGCACAGGCTTCACGCGCTTTTTCGGGGTCGTCGACAAACGACATGCGGTCGGTAATGAAGCTGAACCCGGAGAACTGGGTAAGCAGGCTATGCCCAATGGTTTCAGCGGTGATACCGGTTCCATCGGAAACGTAGAACACCGGACGGATGGTCGACATGCGCGCTTTTACCCCCTACGAAGCTTAAAAAGGCCGCCAGCACAAGCTTGTGCCGACGGTGCTCTGCCCGGCATCATATCGGCTTCTTCCTACGGACGCGGCCACTCAGCCCGCCTCGGGCGATGGCCAAACGGAGCATCGCGCTTGAACGAGAACATCCTGTGGTTGCACGAACTGCGTCTGGCCGATCTGGCCCGCGTAGGCGGCAAGAATTCGTCGCTGGGCGAGATGATCGGCAACCTCGCCGGTCTGGGCGTTTCGGTGCCGGGCGGTTATGCCACCACCGCTGAAGCCTTCAAGGACTTCATCGCGCACAACGATCTGTCCAAGCGCATCTTCGACAAGCTGGCCACGCTGGACGTCGAGGACGTCAACGCACTGACCGCCGCCGGCAAGGAAATCCGCACATGGGTGATCGATGCGCCACTGCAGCCGCAGCTGGACCAGGACATCCGCACCGCCTACGCCCAGCTGAGCGCCGACAATGGCGGCGGCGACGTGGCCGTGGCCGTGCGTTCCTCGGCCACCGCCGAGGATCTGCCGGATGCCTCCTTCGCCGGCCAGCAGGAAACCTTCCTCAACGTCACCGGTGCCGACGACGTCGTGCACAAGGTCAAGGAAGTGTTCGCCTCGCTGTACAACGACCGCGCCATCGCCTACCGCGTGCACCACGGCTTCAAGCATGAGGACGTGTTCCTGTCCGCCGGCGTGCAGCTGATGGTGCGTTCGGGCGTCGGTTCCTCCGGCGTGCTGTTCACCCTGGACACCGAGTCCGGCTTCCGCGACGTGGTGTTCGTCACCTCGTCCTTCGGCCTGGGCGAAATGGTCGTGCAGGGCGCGGTCAACCCGGACGAGTACTACGTCTACAAGCCCACCCTGCAGGCCGGCAAGCCGGCGATCCTGCGCCGTTCGCTCGGCAGCAAGGCGATCCGCATGGTGTACTCGGATGTCCCGGGTGAGCGCGTCAGGATCGAGGACACCCCGGTCGAACTGCGCAACACCTTCTCGATCAGCGACGAGGACGTGCAGGAACTGTCCAAGCAGGCGCTGGTCATCGAAAAGCACTACGGCCGCCCGATGGACATCGAGTGGGCCAAGGACGGTGTCAGCGGCAAGCTGTTCATCGTGCAGGCCCGCCCGGAAACGGTGAAGTCGCGCAGCCATGCCACCCAGATCGAGCGCTTCGCGCTGACTGAAAAGGGCGGCAACGTGCTGGCCGAAGGTCGTGCCGTCGGTGCCAAGATCGGCTCGGGCGTGGCCCGCGTGGTGAAGACGCTGGATGACATGAACCGCGTGCAGCCGGGCGACGTGCTGATCGCCGACATGACCGATCCCGATTGGGAGCCGGTGATGAAGCGCGCTTCGGCCATCGTCACCAACCGTGGCGGCCGTACCTGCCACGCCGCGATCATCGCGCGCGAGCTGGGCGTGCCGGCCGTGGTCGGTTCGGGCAACGCCACCAAGGTGATCGAAGATGGCCAGCTGGTCACCGTCAGCTGCGCTGAAGGCGATACCGGCTTCATCTACGAAGGCAAGCTCGGCTTCGAGCGCACCACCACCGATCTGGGCAACATGCCGCCGGCACCGCTGAAGATCATGATGAACGTGGCCAACCCGGAACGTGCCTTCGACTTCGGCCAGCTGCCGAACGCCGGCATTGGCCTGGCCCGCCTGGAAATGATCATCGCCAGCCACATCGGCATCCACCCGAACGCGCTGCTGGAATACGACCGCCAGGACGCAGCGACGAAGAAGAAGATCGACGAGAAGATCGCCGGCTATGGTGATCCGGTCAGCTTCTACGTGGATCGCCTGGCCGAAGGCATCGCCACCCTCACCGCCTCGGTCGCCCCGAACGCCGTGATCGTGCGCCTGTCGGACTTCAAGTCCAACGAGTACGCCAACCTGATCGGCGGCAGCAACTACGAGCCGCACGAAGAGAACCCGATGATCGGCTTCCGCGGCGCCAGCCGTTACGTCGACCCGAGCTTCTCGGCCGCCTTCGCGCTGGAGTGCAAGGCCGTGCTGCGCGTGCGCAACGAAATGGGCCTGGACAACCTGTGGGTCATGATTCCGTTCGTGCGCACCCTGGAAGAAGGCCGCAAGGTCATCGAGGTGCTGGAACAGAACGGCCTGAAGCAGGGCGAGAACGGCCTGAAGATCATCATGATGTGCGAAGTGCCGTCCAACGCACTGCTCGCCGATGAGTTCCTGGAAATCTTCGACGGCTTCTCGATCGGCTCCAACGACCTGACCCAGCTCAGCCTGGGCCTGGACCGTGACTCGTCGATCGTCGCGCACCTGTTCGACGAACGTAACCCGGCAGTGAAGAAGCTGCTGTCGATGGCGATCAAGTCGGCACGTGCCAAGGGCAAGTACGTTGGCATCTGCGGCCAGGGCCCGTCCGATCATCCGGATCTGGCCGAATGGCTGATGCAGGAAGGCATCGAGTCGGTGTCGCTGAACCCGGACACCGTGGTCGATACCTGGCTGCGCCTGGCCAAGCTGAAGGCCAACGGCTGATGCCATGATGGGCTGACGTCGTGTTCATCGGCGTCCGCCCATACTGCTGCTGCACGCAAGCCCCGCCTCTGCGGGGCTTCGTGTTTCTGGCGTCCACGTACGCCCTGCCCCGCGCAGACTTCCCCCGCAGCAAAGGATTTCCGCATGATCGTCGCCGCCGCACCCGCTCCCGCCGCAACGCCCTGGTTCCACTCGCTCGATTGGGAACGCCTGCTGGAGACCTACGGCGTGCCATTGCTGGCCGCGATCGTGGTGCTGCTGGTCGGCATGTGGGTGGCACGACGCCTGTCCAACGCGATGCCACGCGCCACCGCGCGCATGGGCGTGGACCCGATGCTGGGCAATTTCCTGCGCAACGTGGTGTACGCCGCGTCGCTGGTGATCGTGGTGGTGCTGGCGATCGGCACGCTGGGCGTGCAGATCACCCCGCTGCTGGCCGTACTTGGCACCGCCGGCCTGGCGGTAGGCCTGGCGCTGAAGGATTCGCTGTCCAACATCGCCTCGGGCGTGATGCTGGTGACGCTGCGCCCGTTCCGCGTCGGTGATGTGGTGACGGTGGCCGGACAAACCGGCACGGTGCGCGAAGTGCGCATCTTCCAGACCGTCATCACCGGTGCCGACAACCAGCACACCACCATTCCGAACACGTTGATCACCGCCGCGCCGATCATCAACCTGACCGCCGAGCCGACCCGCCGCGTCGAACTGGTGGTGGGCATCGGCTATGAAGACAACATCCAGCTGGCGCGCGACACCGCGCTGGCGCTGATGAAGGCCGACCCGCGCGTGTTGCAGACGCCGGCACCGGACGTGGTGGTGTACGAGCTGGGCGCGCACGCGATCAATCTTGGCATCCGCTGCTACGTGAAGTCGGCCGACTGGTTCGGTACAAAGGTCACGCTGCTGGAACAGCTCAAGCTGGGCTTCGACAAGGCCGGCATCAACATCCCGTATCCGCAGCAGGACATGCACCTGTACCTGCATGGCAAGGATGGCGGCGTGGTCGAGGCCGACGCGCTGGTGCGCGACAAGCCCTGATCCGACACAGAAATGCCGGCCAGCGGCCGGCACTACCCTGCCCCGCGCGCCCCGGTAGTGCCGGCCGCTGGCCGGCAGCCTCCAGGATCAGGCCGCGACGCTCTCTTCCAGCGTCGCGTAATCGGTGAACCCGACCGCACCACCGCCGAAGAACGTCGCCCGATCCGGCGGATTCAATTCCGCACCCAGACGCAGGCGCTCCGGCAGGTCCGGGTTGGCGATGAACGGGCGACCGAAGCCGATCAGGTCGGCCCAGCCTTCCGCCAGTGCCTGCTCGGCGCGCTCGGCGGTGTACTTGCCGGCGTAGATCAGGGTGCCCGGGTAGACCATGCGCAGCGCCTGCTTGAAGGCCACCGGCATCGGCGGTGCATCGTCCCAGTCGGCTTCGGCGATGTGCAGGTAGCCCACGCCCAGCGCACCCAGCAGGTGCGCCGCGGCCAGGTAGGTAGCCTGCGGCGTATCGTCCACCGCGCCCTGCAGCGTCGTCAGCGGCGCCAGGCGCACGCCCACACGATCACCGCCCGTCACCGCGGTCACCGCCTCCACGACCTCGCGCAGGAAACGCAGCCGGTTCTGCAGCGAGCCGCCATAGCCGTCGCTGCGCTGGTTGGCCTGCGAGTCGATGAACTGGTTGATCAGGTAGCCATTGGCCCCGTGCAGCTCGACGCCATCGAAGCCGGCGGCCAGTGCATTGCGGGCGGCCTGGGCATAGTCGGCGATGATGCCCGGAATCTCGTCCTCGGCCAGCGCGCGCGGCATCGAGTGCTGGATCATTTCACCCACGCCCGCTTCCGGGCCTGCGCCGGTGGGGTCGACAAATACCTTCGCGCCCTCGGCCAGCAGCGCCGACGACGACACCGGCGCGGCGCCGCCGGGCTGCAGGGCCACGTGCGAGACCCGGCCCACATGCCACAGCTGGGCGTAGATGCGGCCGCCAGCGGCGTGCACCGCATCGGTCACCCGGCGCCAGCCCTGCACCTGTTCCGGGCTGTGGATGCCCGGGGTCCAGGCATAACCCTGGCCCTGCGGGCTGATCTGGGTGCCTTCGCTGACGATCAGGCCGGCACTTGCGCGCTGCGCGTAATACGCGGCCATATCTGCGGTGGCGACGTTGCCGTGCGCTGCACGCGAGCGTGTCATCGGCGGCATCACGATGCGGTTGGGCAACGTCAGCGCGCCCAGGCGGTGGGGGGTGAACATCATGGCGGCAATCTCTTGCGGGGGGGAGTGCCGCAAAGGATGGGGATGCCGACTGCCATGCAACAGGCATGCGCCGGCAAAACAATTGTTCCCCCGAGGCAAGGATGGCCGCCCAGGGGTCAGAGCCCCTTCCTGCGGAACGGGATCCGACCCCGCGCGCAACCGGGGTCGGATCCCTTTGCAACGCAAAGGACTCTGACCCCAGTACCGATTACAGCGTCGGCTCAATCTTGACCGCGCCATGTGCCACGCGGTCATAGCAGCTGCGCACCACGTCTTCCCCGTACTTGAGCTCCAGCCGACGCACAATGAAGTGGCCGCGCGCCATGTCCTGGTAGTAATCGGTGAACATGGTATTCAGTGTTGCACCTGCGGCCGCACCGACGATCGGCACCGCCTGCGCGGCGAATTTCTCGGTAACCACTACGCCAAAGCGCGCCGCCACCTTCTCCACCATCTTCGCCAGCAGCTTGCCAGCTTCCTTCGGCGCCACGCCCAGGGTCAGGTCGCGGCCGGTCACCACGCGCCCGGCCAGTTCGGCCGACAGATGGCGCATCACGTCGGTGGTGAAGCCGCGGGCCAGGTAGTAGCCGGTCTCGCTGGCATCATCGCGCGGCGAGTTGCCGCCCAGCGCGAACACCTCCAGGCAGGCCTGGCGGGTGCTGAATTCGGACAGGTCGAAACCCTCGCTGCGGGCCACGTCCGCCACCGCGCGCATCATGATGGTGGTCGACACCGGCAGCTCGATGAACAAGGCCGCGAAGCCGAAGGCCCCGCCGACCGCACCCGAGGTGGCTGCCGCCAGTTTGTGCCAGCGGGTGGACGCTCCCTTGCCAGGTGAGTTGTCCATGCTCCACAGGGCCGCCTGCGCCGACTTGGACAGCGCCGCCTGCACCGCCCCGTGGATGCGGCCGGAGACCGCCTTGGGCAGCGCCTTCACCGCGAACTCCAGCGGCGTGCCGACCAGGTTGGCCATGCGCGCGGTCAGGGTCGGCGCTTCAAGCAAGGCCACCGCCCGCTGCAGGTCGGACCAGTCGCGGGCGTCGTGGGCAATGTCGCGGGGAAGCAGGATGGGCTCGTTCATGGCGCTGATCTTAGCGCCGGATGGTTGAACGGTTCGTCGCGGGAGTCAGGGCCCTTTCCGCTGGAAAGGGGGCCGCCCCCGTGGGATTGCCGGCCAGCGGCCGGCGCTACCGGTCAAGAGGTCGGCAGGCCCGACAGCGCGCCCATGAACTGGCGGTAGTGGCGCAGCTCGGCGATCGAATCGTGCACGTCGCTCAGCGCGGTGTGATTGCTGTTCTTGCCGACGCCAGCGGCCACGTTCGGCGCCCAGCGCTTGGCCAGTTCCTTCACCGTGGACACGTCCAGGTTACGGTAGTGGAAGTACTTCTCCAGGCGCGGCATCTGGCGGTGCAGGAAGCGGCGGTCCTGGCAGATGGAGTTGCCGCACATCGGCGACAGGCCGGCCGGAATCCACTGCGCCAGGAAGTTCACTGTCTGTGCCTCGGCCTGGCCGAGGGTGGTGGTGCTGTCCACCACGCGCTGCCACAGGCCTGAACGGCGATGCTGGTTGCGGTTCCACTCATCCATCGCTTCCAGGGTTTCAAGCGGGTGGTGGATGGCGAACTCCGGACCTTCGGCCAATACGTTCAGCTGGGCATCGGTGACCACGGTGGCGATCTCGATGATCGAATCGTTGTCGGTATCCAGCCCGGTCATTTCCAGGTCGATCCAGATCAGTCGTTCGTTGGCCGCGCCGTTGTCCGCCATGTGTCGCCTCGTTGCTGGGCAGGCGCGCGGCCTACCGGTGAAGGAAAGAGGCGCCCATCATACCCGTTCGCCCCTCAGGCCTCGCCGGCATGGTCTTCCAGCAGCAGCGGCGGCTTGCCACGCTTGGCACGGAAATAGTTGGTCAGGCGCATGCTGGCCTCCTTGGCCAGCACCCCGCCGTGGATCTCGACGCGGTGGTTGTGGCGGGTATCGCCGAGCAGGTCGAACACGCTGCCGCAGGCCCCGGTCTTGGGGTCGCTGGCGCCGTAGACCAGGCGCGAGACGCGTGCATGCACGATCGCCATCGCGCACATCGCACAGGGCTCCAGGGTCACGTACAGGGTGCTGCCAAGCAACCGGTGGTTGGCCAGCAACCTGCCACCGGCGCGCATGGCTACGATCTCGGCATGCGCACTGGGGTCGTGCGAGGCGATGTTGAGGTTCCAGCCCTCGCCCAGCAGCTGGCCATCGGCGCTCACCAGTACCGCACCGACCGGGATCTCGTCGAACTCGCGCTGCGCACGCTCGGCCAGCGCCAGCGCATGGCGCATCCAGCGTTCATCGGCGTCGTGCACCGGTACACCCAGGGCATCGGTCATGGCGGTTCTCGCGTGTCTACAGGGCCAGGATGGCCGCCGGGGCCGCATTGTACGCCCGGGGCCGTGCAGGCGCCGCTAACGCGCGTCGAAGCGCTCGCGGGCGGCGTCCAGCGCCGGGAAATTGTGCTCTGCCCAACGGTCCAGCGCGGTCAGGGTGTCTACCAGGCTGCGCGCAACCTCGGTCAACCGGTATTCGACATGCAGCGGCTTGCTCCCCAGATCGCAGCGCTCCACCAGGCCGTTGCGCTCCAGCTGCCGCAGGGTCTGCGTCAGCACCTTCTGCGAGATGCCTTCGATCTTCCGCAGCAGTGCGCCGTTGCGTTGCGGGCCCTGCGCCAACGCTGGCAACAGCAGCATCACCCACTTGCCGGAGATCAGCGCCAGCGCATCGCGTGCCGAGCAATCGGCGGCATAGACATCGCCCGGATAGGCCATGGTTACCTCAAGGTGCGTAATTGCCGGGGCACTCCGGCATCGCGAGGATGGTCGCACACTCCACCAACACCTCGCCCCATGCGCGCCCTGATCCTGCTTGCCCATCCCGAACCCCGCTCGTTCAACGCCCATCTGGCCGCGCAGGCCGCCGAGCAGCTGCGGCGTGACGGTGTGCAGGTGGAGGCAATCGATCTGTATGCGGAAGGCTTCGATCCATTGGAAGCCGCATACCACCATCCTCAGCGCCTGCAGCGCGAACGCTTCGATGCCCAGCGCGAACAACGCCACAGCGCCGAGCATGATCTTCTGCCCACCGACGTGCGCCGCCACCTGCAGCTGCTGCAGGCCACTGACCTGCTGATCCTGCAGTTCCCGCTGTGGTGGTTCGCGGCACCGGCCATCCTCAAGGGCTGGCTGGACCGCGTGCTGGTCTACGGGCCGATGTACAACAGCCGCCAGCGCCACGAGCACGGCGTGATGCGCGGCAAGCGCGCGTTGCTGAGCATCACCACCGGCTCATCGGCACGGGCCTGCGCCGTCGACGGCCGCGAGGGTGATACCCGGTTGTTGCTGTGGCCGTTGATGTACAGCCTGCGCTACGTCGGCTTCGACGTGATGGAACCGCATGTGGTGCATGGTGTGCGTTCCGGGCTGGCACCGGAGCGCGTGCAGGCGCACGACGAGGCATTGGCTGCGGCCGCCGATTGCTACTGCGAACGACTCGCGCAATGGCCGCAGTGGCCCACCGTGCCTTTCAACGACAGCGGAGATTTCGAGGACGGCGTGGTGCTGCGCGCAGAGGCCACAGCCTACAGCCCCTTCATCCGCCATCGCCACACCGGGTGAATCCACTTCTGCAGGCGCCGCCGGAAAACTTCATACTGCGCATTCCTGTCAAGCACCTTGGTGAACCCATGACCACCCTGCGCCCCTCGCGCGCCGACGACGGCACCGCCCTCGTCGACCTCTGGCGCCGCGCCGTCGACGCCACCCACGATTTCCTCAGCGCCGAAGACCGTCAGGCCATCGATGCCGAAGTGGCTGCCTTCCTGCCACAGGCGCCGATGACCGTTGCCGTCGATGCGCAGGATCGGCCCTTGGGCTTCATGCTGATCGACGGCACACACATGGAAGCGCTGTTCATCGATCCCGACGTGCGCGGCACTGGTATCGGTCGGCAGCTGTTGCAGCACGCACTCGCCCTGCATCCGCAGCTGAGTACCGACGTCAACGAACAGAACGCGCAGGCCGTTGGCTTCTACGTCCGCATGGGCTTCGTCGAAACCGGCCGCTCACCGCTCGATTCGCAGGGCCGTCCGTATCCCCTGATCCATCTCCGGTACAACGCCTGACATCCATCGGCAGCAGCCACGTGCTAGCGTGGCTGCTTTCGGAGAGGAGTGCCGTGCATGGACGGTGGCAGAGCCCTGCTGACCCTGTTCGCGCTGGGAATCAGTCTGGTATGGATCCTGGTGCCGTTCGCGATCTTCGCGGTGCGCAATCTGCTGCGCGAGCTGTTGGCCGAGCAGCGTCGCACCAATGAACTGCTTGAACACATCGGCGGCTACCGCATTCCCAAGCCGCAACCCGAGCCCACCGTCTGGCGTGCGCCCTGACCTCCCGCATGCTCAGGCGGTGGCTTCAAAGGCCGTGGAATAGCTCACCTCGCCCTGCGCCATCGGCGGCCGCAGGCACAGCGCCTGGAAGTACTCTGGCGGAACACCCGGCAGCACCAGGCCCGGCTCGGCGCGGAACCCGAACCGTCCGTAATACGCGGGCTCCCCCAGCAAGACACAGCCCTGCGCACCCTGCTCACGCAATGCGTCGAGCGCCGCGTGCATCAGCGCCGCGCCAATGCCCTGCCCCTGCCATCCGGGCAGCACCGAGATGGGCCCCAGGCCAAACCAGCCGGTGCTGCCATCGCTGATCGTCACCGGCGACAGCGCGATGTGGCCGACCACCTGCCCTTGCCGCTCGGCGACCAGCGAAATGCTCAGCTCTCCGCGTGCACGCAGCGCGTCGACGATGAACTGCTCGGTGTGGCTGCTGTGCGGGGCTTCGCGGAAGGCCGCCTCGGTGAGTGCATGGATGACCGCGTGGTCTTCGCGGGTTTCGGGGCGGATCGTGCAGTTCAAGGAGAACGCCTTTGATGAAGTGATGGACATGTGAATGATCGGTTTCCGTCACGGATTCAGCTACGAACCTGCGTCCGGCAGCAGAGCCAACGCGACGATGGGATGCCCTGTGCGGCAAGCGATCTGCCGGCGCGGCTCGCCCTGGGCGCGTCAAAAATCCGTCTCGAGGGGTGGCACAGGGCTCCCGGCACGCTCCATAATCGAGAAACCTGCCACCCAGGAAGGATATATGGACATGGACGCACGATGCAGGATCGGGCCATGGGTGTAGCACACCGCGCACACAGGGGACGGCCATTGCTGGCATTGCTCACCCTCCTCCCGTTGGCGGCGTGCTCGCCGTACGCCGATGCCGAGCGTGACGTCGACGCGGGTGGACGCGGCCTGGCCAAGCTCAACCCGGCCCCGAAGCAGGCCTATGAGCTGGTGCTGACACTGAAGAACGCACCGGGCCCGTTCGCGATTGTTGAGGGCGTGGCCCAGTATGACGCCAGCAACTACGCAGATTGTGGGCGGATCTTACCCGCGACAGGCACTGCGGGCCGCATCACCAGCCAAGAGCCCGTCACGCTGCGCAAGATCGGCGAGAACGAGTATCGCGGCACGTTCTACTTCGACCGTATGCAGGACGAGGACTACTACGGGCGTGGCGTCTGCCATTGGTCGCTGACGGGTGTTGGCACGATGCTGCGCGCCACGACCGGCAAGGCGGATACGCGATTCCTGACGTATTTCAGAAAGGAACGCATGAACGCCGAATCGCCATTGACTCTCTACTATCCGAAGGCTGCCTATCCTCGCGCCGAACTTGCTGCCAACTATCCTGCAAGTGGCAAGGAAGATCCGTCAGCGTACAAAGAAGAGCTGCGCGACGCGCTGTTCTCGACCACCACCACTGTGCAGAAGCTCGCGCCATGAACTGCCAGTGTCACATTTACCTCTATCCCCAAGGAGGCCGACATTGCGCCACAAGATGATTCCGTGCCTTGCTCTGCTTCTGTTGACCGCCTGCCATCCGGAGACCGCCATGAACCAGGAACGTGCCGCTGCTGAAGCCGATGTCGCCCAGGGTGGGCGCGGGCTCGCAAAGCTCAACCCCAGCCCGCGCAAGGCCTATGAACTGGTGCTGCGCCTGAAGGATGCCCCCGGCGATTTCGCTCTGGTCAAGGGCGTGGCTCAGTACGACGTCACCAACGAAGACCAGTGCGGCCACATCGAGCCAGCCACCGGTACGGCTGCTCGCATTACCAGCCAGGAGCCAGTGGAGCTGCGCAAGGTCGCCGATGGCGAGTACCGGGGCACGCTGTATGTGGACCGCATGCTGGATGAAGACTACTACGGTCGTGGCGTGTGCAAGTGGGAGTTCACCGGTGCCGGGGCAATGCTGAAGGCAACGGGCGCTGAAGAAGAGACCCGCTTCCTCACCTTCGTTGACGCCAAGCCGCTGACCGAAGGTGGCGCGCATACGCTCTACTATCCGGATCTGGTCTATCCGAAGGCAGATCGCGTTCCGAATTTCCCCGCCAGCGGCGAGCCCGATCGCAGCAATTACGCCCCTGATCTTCAGGACAAGCTGTTTACGATCACCCTCTCCGCAAGTGAGGTGGCGCCGTGACCATCACCTCCCAGGATTACGCCGCGTTATCTGATGACGCCTACAAGGATCGGGCCGTCGGCCGACGTGAACCCGGCCAGGAAGAGAAGGTCACGTTAAACGGCCATGAGTACAAGATACTTGAGCATGTCAACAATCGTCTCAACGGCTATCAAGGTACTGTCTATCAGCGCGTAGACAGCAAAGAGATCGTCATTGCGCATCGTGGCACCGAGCAGATAGCTCGCGATGCGATTCTGACCGATGGCGGCATGGTGGTTGCGCGCACCAACGTGCAGGCGCCCGACGCGATTGCCTTGACACAGAGGACGCTTGAAGGCGTCGCGCTTCAATCGCGCTTGAACGGTGTACCCGCCCCCCAGGTCACCGTCACCGGCCACTCTCTCGGCGGCGCCCTGGCCCAGATCACCTCGCACCACTTCAACGTCAAGGGCGAGACCTTCAACGCCTATGGCGCGGTCAGCCTCAGCTACCGCATCCCGGAAGGCGGCAACACCATGATCAACCACGTCATGGCCTCCGATCCGGTCAGCTCGGCCTCGCCGCACTTCGGCCAGGTGCGCATCTATGCCAAGCCGGATGAGATCAAGACACTCGCCGCAAACGGCTTCAGCAATCACCCGATGCGCGCCCTCATCCCGGACAGCCCGCTCGTCGCGGCGGGAAGCTCGTTCGGCGCGCACAAGCTGGGCAACTTCCTCGGCGACGGCTCAGTGCTGAAACATCCGGAAACGCAGAAGCTGGCAAAAGACAACGCCAAGATGATCGAGGAGTACCGCGACGATGTCGAATCACTGCGTCGTGGTGTCACCCGCGCGGCACGCGGCATTCCGGGCGGCGCCGTCGATCTGTACGACCATATCCGCGGCCCGCTGCAGCCCGGTGAGCCGGCACGCCGCGAAGCAGAGAAGAACGGCCATCACACCAGCATGCTGCGCATGGACGATGCCAACCATCTTGGCAATCCCTTGTTCAACGATGCGATCCGCGGCGTGCACGCGCAGGACGTGCGCGTCGGACGCGTGCCGGACGTAATGAGCACGCAGCTGGCAGGCAGCCTGGCTGCCGAAATGCACGCGGCAGGCGGTAAGCGCATCGACGACGTGGTGATGAATGCCGATGCCTCGCGCAGCTTCGCCGTGCAGGGCCAGGGCGGTGATCCCGCCCACCTGCGCGTGTCGGTGGATACGGCGGTAGCAATGAACACACCGCTGGAACAGAGCAGCCAGCGCATCGACCAGCAGGCCGCAGGCCAGCGCCTTGAACTGGAGCGCGACCAACAGCTGGAGCAGCAGCAGAATCAGACTCGCAGCCTGCAGGCCTGACGGACAGCACGGGAGCCGGTCATTCCGGCTCCCGCTTCAGCTCGACACCGCGCCTCAGGGGCTGGAGGCTGCGATCGCTCCAGACCCATTGGCGGTCACGAACAGATCCGGCCCGGAATCCGGGAATCCACCACAGGCGCGATCGCCTGGTGCCACCGGATCGCAGGGCCATTGCGCACGCGCCACCTTCTCTCGCAGCTCGAAGCGATCACCGGTCCAGACCACGAACGCGATGTGCTCGCGGTTCCAGTCGCTGTAGGCACGCGGACTGCCCTTCTGCGCCGACTCGGGGTACTGCACGAACCAGCGCATGGCCGGACCGTACTGCAACTTGCTGTGGTCCAGGCTGATCCGGCCCTCGCGCGACAGCTGGCGCGCACGTTCAGCCTCCGTCACCTGGGGCATGGCCGGCATGGCATCGGCGGTCACATCCCTCGGCGCGGCGTCCCCACGCACCTGGTACACGCGCTGGGCCATATAGGCCTCGCGGCAGTCACCCGCTGGCACACGTACCGGCTCCGCGCCGTACTCATCGGGGTTGGCGACCCGGTCGCTGCAGGTGAACGGCGCTGACACCAGATAGAACGTGCTGTCGGCGTCGCGCCCTTCCAGCGAACGCACCCAGATGTCACCCATCCGCACGATGAAGTCCGGGCGCTGGCCGTAGCCCGGCACGGCCTTGAACCAGGCCTTCTGCTGTACCTCTCGCTCGCGCCAGCTGCGCGGCAGGTGGATGTCCTGCTGGGGCAGCGCGACCAGCATCGCAGCCAGATGCGCCGGCATCGTGCCCTGGCAGGCGCCGATCAGCAGGTCGCCCTGGGTCGCCAGGCGCCCGGCCAGATCCACCGGGCAGCGGGCACCAAGCGCACGCTCGGTCGCCTGCTCGGGCGGCAACGGCACGATGGCCAATGCAGGCGGTGCCGGCGCTACCGCCGGGACCGTTGGTTCGACGACGGCAGGCGATGCAGCCACAGGCGCCGCCGCTGCGGGCGGAACGGGCGCAGGCGCCGGTTCCGCAGTCGGCGCCGGTTGCGCGTCCACCACAGGTGTCGCAGGAGGTGTCACGGCAACCGGTACTTCGGGAGCCGGTGCCACGACCACAGCTTCGGCCGCCATGGGTGCTGCAACGGGCGCCGCCCCTGCAGGCGCGTCAACGGTTGCCTCTGCAGCGAGGGGCGTCTCCACGGCGGGTGCCGCCGCCTCCTGAGCCTGTGCCGACGCTGCGGCAAGTCCAAGTGACAGCAGCCAGAGCGGCGGCAGGCGGCGCATGGATGCATTGCAGCGGGCAGCGGCGTGCCGGGCATTCGAGGGAACGATTCGCATGTGGTGTCCTTACAAGTGGGTTTCCATGTCGGCGCCACGGGGGCGCCACGCGTCGTACGTAGATCGCCAGCGGGCACCCCGCCCGCCGGCGTCAGGTGTTACAGGGATCGCGAACGCTGCTCGTGCTCGCGGGCAAGCGCAGCCGCCGGGTCCTGCTGCGCAACGCTGGCGGCCAACTGCTGGCTGCTCTGCGCCAGCGGCTGCTGCGCCGCCTGTTCGCGATCGACCGATGCGCGCAACATGGCCGGATCGCCCAGCGCGCCCTGCACCGCAAACAGCGTGCGGCCATCATTGCCGGCCAGGAGGTGATCGATGCGCAACATCCCGGCCTTCTGCGCGCTCAGCGCCAGTGCGCCGGCGGCATTGTCAAGCTCCTGCCCACTGCGCAATCCGCTCTGCGGTCCCATCTGCTGCAGGTGCTGGCGCGCCCCCTGGAACAGGCCGTGTCCCGGCTCGCCCGGCTGCGACATGTCGCGCACGGTGGCCTGCTGGGCCGGCGCCCCGACTTCGCCCCGCTCCAGCCGCGCCATCACATCAGGCGTCAGCTTCTGCTGCCACACATCGAATCTCTGCTGGCGGGCCTCGATACCGTTCAGGCCGCCGTTGATCGCACGCGTCGCTTCGCGCACATCCTCGCGCGCCGCCTCGGGTACCCGCGTCTGCCACTGCCAGACCGCAATACGGCCTGCGTGCTCGGGCTGCGCAGCCAGTTCCGGCTGATTCACCAGGTCCAGATCCAGCGCCTTGCCGGCACGCTCGTAATTCTCCTTGCCGACCAGCGGCAGATAGCCACGTCCGTGATACTTCAGTGCGTCACCGGGCGCGTCATTGCCCATGCGCCCGCCATACATCAGTTCGGCCAGGTTCTCCGGCCGCCCACGCAGCGCCTCCTGGCGGGCGCTCTCAAGCGCGCCATTGCCATTGCGCCACGCCGCTTCCACCGGGATCTGCGAGATACCCCGGGTGAAGTTGAAACTTTCATTGAGCCGGCTCAGGCCACGGGACTCGTGCCCGGCCTGCGCCATGAAGTTGGCCAGTTCCCGGGACGAGGTCATGCCGGCCTCCGTGGCCTGCCGCAACAGCTGCGACTCTCTATCCTGCGACACGGTGCAACTCCTGAATCTTCATCAGCGCGGATTCCCTTCCGCCGGTTGGAGCTTTGCTCATGGAAGCGACACCTCGGCGACACTGGACGGGTCGAAGTCCTCGAACCGCACCCTGCCCAGCTCCGCCACCGAGTAATCACGGACATTGGTCGCTTCGGTCTCGATATCCACGACCTTGCATCTCACCCCGTCCACCCAGCAGGCCTTGTCCGCGGGCGCATAGCGGAACCGGTAGGTGCTGCTCCAGCGCTCGCGGCTACCGCCGTTGGTGATCACGCTGAAGGTGCCTTCCTCGACCATTGCATACGCAAAAGGATCGCCGGCCAGGCCACCTCGGGTGGAACACGGCACCAGCTTGTCGTTGCGCGCAGCCAGCTGCCAGCGCCCGCGCCCGTCACCGCGCAGCAACAGCAGCACCCGGTTGGGTCCGTGCTGGCCAGGCACCAGCCCTTCCGGCGTCGGCTGATCGATGACCAGCAGCTGATACTCGATGCCATCGCCGTTGAGCTCGCCCCTGACGGCTTCCAGCAGGTTCGCACCGGACGGAACAAATGCCAGGGCATCGTCCATGTGTGCGCCAGCCCTGTCTTCCATCCCCTCCCACTCCTTCAATATCGTCTCGCCGATGCTCGCGTCGTAGGCAGGCATAGTGGCGTTGCCCAGTCGCGCCAGTCACCCTGCAGATGCGGATGATAGCTCCGGGAGCACCGTGGCAGCGACGGTGGCAAGCGTCACCCATTGAGCGGGGGGACAGGGTCCTCATGGACGGGAAAGCTCCTGCAATCGGTAGCGCCGAAGCGTCATTTTTCTGACGCCAAGAGAGCTTAGCGCGAGGAGGTCGCTTGCGTCGAAGATCGAAAGCTTGAAATGGCGCTACCAGTCACAAAATTCGGGGCTGCATCCACGAAGCAAGACGGTCGAAGGCGGCGCAACGCCCCCAAATCGCCTGTAGCCTCACGTGCAGTTGTTGAGTAGCAGAGAACAGGCTTTCGCATCGGCATCGATACATTCTCCCACTGCCTTTTCCTCCGCCTCGGGCAGTGTCCCGGCCACTGCAGAATAGGTCTGCTCAACGTCACTGCCACTACTGCGGGCACGGACCACTGCGGCGCACTGGCCAAGCGTGACAGCAGCCACCACTTTGCAGTCACCTGCTCCGCACTGACTGACCGCGGTGTCACGTGCATCACGCTCGTTCAACCCCAAATGGATCGCGGAGCCCTTCGGCGCACTGCCAGCGGCGATCGCGCTCCAAGAGTGGGCGATATTGGCCACCATGCGACTGTTCTTTTCTTTGCGGTGCGGCGTCTGGCTGAGGCCACTCGTGCAATCAGGCGCGCAGCCTGTCTGGCGACTGCCGATGCAGGACCGCTGCCATGCTCGGGAGATTCGTGCTCGGCTGACCGCTTGGGGCACTCAGGCAACGCATTGACTCGACCGGCGCGCGCGTCTCCTGGTATGCCATTGCTCTGATATTCCTTGCCGCACGCCCTTGGTCAAAATTCATCAAACAATGGCTTGGTACAGTTCGAATAGAACACTTCACATCGTCCTGCGCGATCATTGCGGCACATTGCTTCCGACGCGACATGCGCCAACTCGGGGGTAGCCCCTGTCCCAAGTCCCGCACGCCCGGCACCGGATCGCCCACTTGGAATGACCCAGGAAATACACTGATTGAAATAGCTCATGCTGACTGTGCAGTCTCGGGCACCTGAAGCCCCACACTTTGAAACTGCTTCGCGCTCAGCCTCATTCTTGGATCGCAACCCTGTTGAAACCCCGGCATCCTGAGTGCTCTTCGACTCCGCAATTGCCCCCCAGGTCTTGGTCCATTTGCCAGTCGGAGTTGCGAGACGGATCTCAGAGGGGGCAGCGCTTCCAGCGGCACCTCCCGGAATCGGCGCACATCCGCGCGCGCCCTGACCGCCAATAGGGTAATACCCGGGCGGACAATTGCCTTCAGCGAACGCAACTTCGGTCAACAAGAAGAGAAGAAAGAAGAAAAGAATAACCCACCGCTTTGCTCCATTCATAAAACTGTTCTCACTCCCTTCTCACTGGACCAGCCAGACGGTACCGCGATTGACATTTCCTCCATCTCATAGATCGGCTTAGAACAAGCGGAGCAGGCCACTTTACATTGCGCTCCATCAGAGCGCATAGCGAGCCCTGGAACACATATTAAAACCCCTTAGCCCGCCATGGCGATTCTTCGCCCGCCAAATGGGAAATTACTACTTACAATCGCGCCTGCCGCAGAGATTCGACACCCATGATGTGAGCACTAAAAGCACCCACCGCACGAATTTGGCTCCGAATCAGAGGACCTGAATGCCCCCAATTGAACCCAAAGACGCTGGCAACTCCAGTCGCCCGATGACGCACACACGGCGCTGCCGCTTGAGTCCTAACGCGGTACAGCACCCCACGTGGCGCCCCTCGCGTCCTATCGCTCGTAGAAGGCGAATCGCTAATAGCGCCCACCAGCGGCTATTCGGCGTTGCAATCTCCAAGGCTATCAATTAACTATTGAAGAGAACTAGAACTCCTCAAAAATCGGTTTCGTGCAGCTGGCATAGAACTCCACACATTTTCCTGGCTGATCATTCTTGCACATTAACTGGGCCGCAAATAGCGCTCGCTCCGGCGTGGGCCCACCGCCCACGCCCGACTGCCCGCCCCCAGAACGCCCACTTGGAACGACCCAAGAAGCGCACTGATTGAAGTAGGCCAAATCGACCTTGCAGTCACGCGCGCCTCCCGATGCACACTTGGAAAGAGCCTCTTGCTCCTTGACTCTCTTTCCCGTCGACACTCCTGCATCTTGAGTGTTCTTGGAAGACGCTATCGCCCCCCCAGGTTCGCACCCACTTGCCAGTAGGACTGGCAAGCTGAATCTCCGCTGTGGTACCACCTCCACTGGCGGCCCCGGGTATCGGCGCACACCCACGTGCCCCTTGCCCCCCAATCGGGTAGTAACCAGGAGGGCAATTACCTTCGGCAAAGGATTGATACGCTACGCCCAAGATCAAAGAACTGGCGAGAATCGCTTGCGATACAAGAATTTTCATCGCCCGCCACCTCGATCTTTATCATGCATATCGAACTCGCTATGCAGCGCTGCCATTCGCATTTCCTCTAAGCCCAGACGATGGTGGCGGAGAGTCAAAGGCACCCTGCAATCTCGGAGTGACTGCAGAGCCTATACCCATCGATTGAGATTCGTGAGTCGCCGGTGCGTTCGGCTTGTATTGCCCGCAGCCCGTCGAACCCGGCGGCTGACCATTCGGGCCCGGCGATGCTGGCACTGTACTACCGCCTATCTGCGGATATGCCATGAAGCTGCCCAATGTTCCCTAGAAGAACATCGCCGCCGATGGGGCACAGTCAGATCAGCGTGATCAGGATCAAGCCCATGCCGCCTTGCTGCAGTGCCATGCCCGACATACCTTCGCAGAAATTCTCGCCCATCAGCGTACCCGTCAACGTGCTCCCCCAAAAGGCGAACGCAACCTTGGACACCATCCTCATCGCGATGCCGGTCACATCAATGAACCGAAATATCAGGGCTCGACATAAGCCTGCAACTTAGAATTCATCAAATATCGGCTTACTGCAGTCCGAATAGATCTCTTCGCAATATCCCGGCTGATCATTTTTGCACATGGCTTGCGCGTTGAATTTGGCCCTTTCGGGCGTGGGACCAGCTCCAATCCCAGCACGGCCCGCGCCAGAACGCCCCCTTGGAATGACCCACGAGACACACTGATTTTGATACGTGAAGCTAACCGAACAATCAGCAGCACCAGCTGATCTGCATTTTGAGATTGCCTCACGAGAAGCCTCCCCCTTGGATCGCTTACCGACAGAGGTGCCCGCGTCCTGAGTTGCTTTCGATTCAGCAATCGCCCCCCATGTCTTGGTCCATCGCCCAGTAGGAGAGTTTGCGGGCAATTCGGAAATCCCGCCACTCGATGTGCTACTCGGTGCGCCACTTGGAATGGGAGCACAACCTCGGGCGCCCTGACCTCCAATTGGGTAGTACCCTGGCGGACAATTGCCTTCAGCGAACGCAACTTCGGTCAATGAGACGAGAAGAAAGAAGAGAAGAATCACCCATTGCTTTGCTCCATTCATAAAACTGTTCTCACTCCCTTCTCATTGGACCAGCTAGACGGCACCGGAATTCGCATTCCCCCTAAGACCAGAGGCTGACGGCACCGAATCGCCTGCGCCATGCAATCGTGGACTGACCACCTGCCCCACACCACCAGCATCAGCTTGCGTCACAGAAGGCGAACTCGGTTTATAGCTCTGCCCGCCCGTCGAACCCGGCGGCTGACCATTCGGGCCCGGCGATGCCGGCACCGCACTACCGCCTATCTGCGAATATGCCATGAAGCTGCCCAATGTTCCCTGGAAGAACATCGCCGCCATTGGGGGCGCAGTCAGGATCAGAGTGGTCAGGATCAGGCCCATGCCGCCTTGCTGCAGCGCCATGCTCGACATACCTTCGCTGAAATTCTCACCCATCAGCGTACCCGTCAACGTGCTTCCCCAAAAGGCGAACGCAACCTTGGACACCATTTTCATCGCAATGCCGGTCATGGCTGCCAGAACCGCCATGGAGAACATCGTGCCTATGCCGTAGAGCAGCCACTTCTGGAACAGCTGCTTGGTCTGGTCAAACAGCAAGCACAGGATGAACAGTGGCCCCAGGCCGATGAACAACGCCAGCGCGACCTCGTACAGCAGAAGCATTGAGCCAGCCGTGACTGCCGGACCACCCGTGCCCATACCAATGAACCACATGGCACGGGTCTTCGCGTTGTCCAGCGTCACGTCACTCATCACGTCCAGCGCGTCAACGCTGGATAGCGCCAGCTGCATGTACCCCAGGTTCTCATCGATCAGATCCTCCGGTGAGTCCTTCTTCCCGGTCACGACGTAAGTGATCTCGTTCTTCACGTCATTGATGAGAAAGCCATGCATCTCGCGACCGAACATACCCATGGTCGTGGCAACCGACACGATCAGCGCAGCCTTGGCCATGTTGGTCACGAGCACCATCATCGAATCGCGGCTGCGACCGGTGGCGATCCGGAAACCCTGAATCAGCACCCAGAGCGTCATGAGAGTCAGTGCAATGCCACCGACCCACGCCATCATGCGTCCAAGCAGCTTGACGCCGTACTCCGCGATTTCCTTATGCAGGTAATCGAGGATAAGCCGGAAGAACACAAAGTCCCCAATTGAGGATGACGCGTGCAGATTCTGCAGCATGTGCAGGGGGCCTTGCCCCAAGATGCCATCCATCAGCCCAAGATCCATAACTTCACCTAGAATGTGATTGCAGCTCGACCGGAGCAGCGTCTAATCAGTTGGAGAGCGCTGCCTTCAGTGCCGCGGCCTTCACTACGGTACCGAGAGGTGACTGGCCGGTACCCTTCAATGCGCGCTGCGCAAGAATCTGCTGCATCTTGGTCAGCGCCTGAATCTGCTTGTCATACCCTTCAGTCTTCTTTTCCCAGGTCGCAAAATCTGCCTGCATATAGGCATCAGAAACGACTGCATTCGCGGAGGCCTCTGCCATCGCACCCTCGCCGCTCCACAGATCACGGATATCCTTGATCCTGTCCAGCACCCTGCGCATGTCGGGCATCGTCTTCTGCACAACTTCCACGGTCTCGTTGTACTTCTGATTCTCCATGACCTGGATTGCAGCGCAGATGTTGCGCTGCTGGGCCACGATGTCCCCACCCGGGCTCAAGTCCAACGCAGTGAGGATACCGCTCAGGCTCATGATATTGCCGGCGCCGCAGCGCTCGGCGACATTCCACTCAAGCGGAACCGGCTCCAGCTTCACGCCTTGAGGCATCAGTGGCGAGGCGATGATCTGATTGAACTTCGCCAGCTTCTGCGCCCAGTTCTGAGTTGTTTCCAGAAACCGTTGCGCCTGGGTACTGTACTCGAGCAAGGCTTCCCCCTGAGCGGCAAGCGTATGGACCTCAGTCAGCGTGCTGTTGAAGGTATTCAAGCCAACCTCAACCACCGGGATGGTGTATCCCTTCACGGGGAAGCTGAGCAATGCGGCGACGGAAATCGCCATGGCGGTGGAACGGAGCCGGGAGACTGCACTCGGCGTCTTGGCAGTACGGGCAGTGGTTTCCATGTTCTTCTCCATCGAATTCAAAGGGCTTGCTGCGTTCACGTCTGTTGCGACAGTCATGCTGCAACCTCCTTGCTGTTGGATGCGGGCTTTCCGGAGCCCTTGCGGTTCTTGTAGAAATCTTCCAGCCACTGTTCCGGCGTCAGCTCATCCACCGTCACACGTGCACGCACGGCGGCGGTCTGCAGGACACGATGCATGATGTCGATGTTGTCGGTCGACGCCGAGATCACCGACAGGATGTCGTCCATGCCGCGCAGGTTGAGCTGGCAGACACTGGACGCATGACCCTGCTTGACCAGGAAGCAACGCGAGCGCTCGTCCAAGGCGGTAACCACATTGAACTCGGCCTCGGTCAGCTTCAGGCCATCCATGTAGTCGCTCTTGCTGGCGTTCGGGTTCGGCAGCAGGATCAGCGTGGCGGTCTGTTCGATCAGGGCGGCGGAGATATCGCTCTTCAGCGCATCCTCCGGGCTCTGCGTAGCGAAGATGCCCAGACCATTCTGCTTACGGATGGTCTTCTGCTTGTTCTTAGCGAACTCCTTCAGGCCACCTTCGCCGTCCAGGATCTTCCAGAATTCGTCCATCACGTAGATCAGCGGACGGCCGTCGATCAGCGACTCCAGGCGGTGCAGCAGGTAGTTGATGACCGGCACGCGGACTTCTGGGTTGTCGATGATGTCGGTGTAGTCGAAACCGATGATGTTGGCCTTGCTCAGGTCAACGGTATCGATCGGATTATCGAATACCCAGCCCAGCGAATTGCCCGAGGTCCAGCGGCGCATGCGCGCGTAGAGGCCATCGTCACCCATGTTGGGCAGGCTCTTCTGGAAGTTGGTCATGCTGCGCAGGTGCATCGGCGTATCGAGCATGCTTTCCACCGCGCGATAGATGTCTTCTTCCTCGCGGGCGCTGTACTCACGCTTGCCGGCCAAGACCTTGATCAGGTCGGCCAAGAACTGCACGTTGGCTTCGTTGTTCTCGCACTGGAACGGGTTGAAGCCGGTCGGCGCGCCGTTCTCCAGGGCCAGGTAGTTGCCTCCGCAGGCACGCACGAAGATCTCCGCGCCGCGATCCTTGTCGAAGAAGAAGATGGTCGGCGACGGCTCGTACTTCTGCACCTGGCTGAGCAGGAAGTTGATCAGCGCGGTCTTACCGGTACCGGACTTGCCGATCACCATGGTGTTGGCGATCGCCTTCTCGCCCAGCGAGTTTTCCGACGGATGGGTCGCGTGGAAATTGAAGTAGTACGGCTGGCCGTTGGTGGTCTGCAACGTGGTGACGCAGTCGCCCCACGGATTGTTGTGCTGCTTGCCGGTGGCGAAGTTGTGCAGCGGCGACAGGCCCAGGAAGTTCAGCGAACTGACATTGGCCAGGCGAGTGCGGTAGCGCCAGTTACCCGGCAGCTGCGAATAGAAGGACGAGGTAACCGCCAGGTCTTCCTTGGTCGACACAAAACCGGCGTTGGACAGCTCGGCACGGGTCGAGGCGACGTTCTGCGAAAGCTTGGCCTGCGTGTCGCCGTAGACCGCCATGATGAAGTGGTATTCACCCAGCACGAAGTTGCCCGACGACAGCTGATCCATGGCCTGGTCCAGCTCGACGATCTGGCTGACCGCCTTGTCGCCGGAGGAGATCATCATGCCCTTGGTGCGGTCGAGCACCTTCAGCGCATCCTGACGCCCCATCGGGCTGAACGAATGGGTGATGACGTACTCGTAATCCAGGTACTTCAGGCCGTTGAGGATGCCCGGGTAGGTCCCCTCGGCATACTCCTTGATGTTCAGGATGGCGCCAAAATGGTTGGCGCCATTGGGGGTGTTGATCGCAAAATCGCCGGTCTTGGCCGAGAACATGTGGCGGCTGACAGGCAGGTAATCCTTGATCGGCGCCGACAGCACCGGCACCGGCTCATCGATGCGATTGATCAGGTAGCCGAACAGCTCCAGCGTTTCCGAGAACACCACACCGTTCTTGGCTTCGTACATGCCCAGGCGATACGGCGCGTAGTCGCGGATCACGGCCTCGACGTTGCCGGCCAGTTCCATCAGCTTCTCGACCGCCTGTTCCTGCTCGGCGCGCAGCTTGTCTACGTTCGCCGACTTTTCGACAAAGCGCTTACCGGCCACCACCGGGCGGTAGATCATGGTCAGGTACAGCTCGTTCTGCATGATGCGCTGCGAGGACAACATGCCCATGTACTGGTCGGACACGTCCTGGTTGAAGCGCTGCTTGTAGCTGCTCTTGCCCTTCAGCGTGCGGCGGCGACGGATGTCGTGCACCCAGAAAGCGACGTTGACGAAGTCCGGTGCGCGCAGGGTCTGCAGCAGGCGGTTGAACGTGTTGTGGCGATGCTCGAGCTCCCACTCCTCACGGCCGACGAACGGCAGTCCTTCCAGATGCCAGGTCATCAGGTAGTCGCCGCCCGTGGTCTTGACCACGTTCGGAGCGACATGCGACGACAACGGGATGAACTCACTGATGGAGGTGTCAGGGCTGAACATACGACTGCTTCCAAAGAGGTACTGCCAAGGAGTTTCAAGAGACCTGGCGGGCGAGAACGCCCGCCAGGCCGGATCCGGACCTCAATCCATTCGGGCCGGCTTGTTGCGGTAGTGATTGGGGTTGAACACCCACATGCCATCGTGTTCCGGCACGTTGCGCACCTTCAGCTTGAACATCAGGCGCAGGCCCAGCAACCGGAAGATCATTTCGTCACGCTTGGCCATGTGCCGCATGATGAAGATCGCCACCGGAATGGTGAGCAGGAACCAGAAGTTCGTGTACACGCTGAGGAGCAACAGCCCGCCCGCCACCATGAAAAATGGCAGGTAGGGCACGCCCAGGAACATCGCTGGACGCGTGCAACCGCGGAACAGGACGTTCTTATGCACTGTAGTACTGGATCGCGTTGTTGATCAGGTAGTACGTCGTGCTGCCGCCGGTGCACTTGCCGTCGCTGCCCTCGCCCAGCAGCATGCGCGCGATCTGGCCAGCGGCACCGATCAGCACGCCACCGATCAGGATCGGCGCGACGTCACCGATGCGCTTGTGCGCGAAGGCGATCTGGTAGCCGGCGAAGATCACCGCGATGGTCACCACGGCGATCGAGGCCATGTTCAGCAGGCCGTTGATGTTGGAGAAGAAACCGCAGACCTTCTTGTCGGTGCCGCCGAAGTCGGTGCCGGTGGCGAACACCTGCGGGGCGAACAGTGCGCCAACGAAGATCGTGGCCATCAGCAGGGTCTTCAGCGTGCGCTGGGCCTGGACGAGGTCGAGATTGGATCGCTTCATGGATTGATTTCCTTGTTGATGGACTAACACAACTGAATCGACCAGCCGGGGGACTGGCCGCACCACGACTTCGTCAGAACACGAAGGCCGCATCCCCTGCGGGAATCTGCTGCGCCGGCGCAGCCTGCACCGGTGCGTTGAATGAATTGTCGCCACCGGCGACAGGCTGGTTGCGCTCGCTCCAGGGCCGCAGCATCACGGGCCCCTCATTGCCGGCGCCGGCAGCGCCTGGCAACTGCTGCGGCATGGCCATCGCCTGCGCAGCACCCTGCTGAGGCAGTTGCTGCGGCATGCCACTGGCCTGTTGCTGCGGATAGGCGGCCCCTTGGGTGGGCTGCGCCTGCGGCTGCATCATCCGGTCCACCGAACCCAGCACTACCTTGGACAGTGCCTGGTCGGCGATGTTCAGCAGGCTGCCCCGCGCCATCGCACCGGTGGAGGGATACACGACATACGCGCGTGCCGGGTCTTCCGACGGCACGTACACCGGACCATTGGACTGCGCAACGATGCGGGCCTGCGCCGGAGATGCCAACTGCGGATGATGCTCGACCTTCATGCTGCGGCGTTCACCGCGACTCACCACGTCGATCGGCGCAACACCATTGCTGGCAAGCTGCTGCCCGCGGCGCATCGAGTCATAGACTTTCTGCACGTAGCCGTGACGGAAGCCGGTCTCGAAATTACCCGAGTAGTAGCAGCTGAACGACTTGCCCCAGTCACCGCCGGAGCGCTTGTAGCACTCGGCGAGAATGCGCGAACCCGCCTGCAGGTTCGGGCACTGCTGGAAGGCCTTCTCGTAGGAATCCAGGCCGTACTTGCCGAGGTTGTAGCGATTGACCTGGGCCAGCCCGATGGAGAAGTTGTAGCCCTTCTCTTCCAGCATGCGCACCGTCGCCAGCGCTTCATCCAAGGCCTTGGGCTGGCGCACCAGTGCGCCGCCGACCACGCCGATGGCGTAGGGATTGCGCGACGATTCGACGTTGATGACGTGCTGCATCACATCCATCGAGACGGCCATCTCCGGGCACGCCATCATTTCCAGTCCTGGCAGCATCCTTCAGCCCTCCTGCCCCTGGGCACGCCCAGGATTGAAGTCGATGCCGGTGATGTAGCGCGAACCGGCATGCGCCTTGATATGCACGACGATGTCGATGGTCATCATCAACAGTCGCTTGATCACGTTGAATTCGAGGCCCGAACCTTCGGTCGAGGCCTTCACCATCAATGCCAGCTGGTCCCAGGTCTGCTCCGGGCTGCCCGCGTGGCAACTGGTGATCGAACCCGGGTGGCCCGATGCGCAGTTGCGGATGAAGTAGAACGCTTCATCACCTCGCAGCTCTGCCAGGATGATGCGTTCGGGCTTCATGCGCAGGCACGCTTCCATGCAGCTCTTGGCGCTGACATTGCTGGTGCTTTGTCCACCCTTGGAATACAGCAGGTGCACGACATTGGGTTGGGTCAGAAACAGTTCGCGCGCGTCCTCGATCGTGACCAGGCGCTCGCTGTCCGGGATATGATTGACCAGCGCTTTCATGAAGGTGGTCTTGCCGCTACCGGTCGCACCGGATACCACGATGTTCTTGCGGTACATCACCGCACGCCGGAAGAACTCGGCGTACTCGCGCGAATGGCGCAGCTCCAGCAGTTCGCGATCCTGCTCGCTGATGCTGCCATCGCTTTCCAGGATCTGATTGAAGAAGCCGTCTTCGTGATACTGGCTGAGCGACTTGGTGTGCTTGGACGGCAGACGGATGGTGATCGACACCTTGCCAGCGTCACATGCGGGCGGAATCACGAACTGCGCACGCTGGCCGGTGGGGAACGTGAGCGACACGACCGGATCGGCATCGGTGATGCGCTGGCCGGTGTTGCTCTCGTTCACCACCGCCGTGCAGAACTGCCGGGCCCGCTCGAAGGTCAGGCTCGGCACGTCTACCCGCTGCCACCCCGCCCGGGTTTCCAGGTACAGCTCACCGGGACGATTGATGCAGATTTCCGTCACTTCCGGGGACGTCATGTACTCGGCGATGCCCAGCACTTCGTACTGATAGCGCAGGAAATCGCTGGAGACGAGGGCGAGGGGTGACACTTCGGCGTCCATGATCGTTCGTTGGGTTACCGGCGGGGGTGGAGCACGTTGGTGAAGTCGACGTCCTTGGCAACGTAGACGTTCACGATCGTGCCCTGGTTGATGGTGACGGTCGGCGGACGGCGGTTGCTGCTGAGTGCCTCGTTGGCCAGGCGCTCCATCGTGCGTGCGGTAGCACTCTCATAGGGCGACTGCACCGTCATGCCGTTGTTGGCGATGGTGGTCGTCTCCGGACCGTGTTCGGCGGCTGCGTACTTGAAGGCATCGGAAATCAGGCTGATCATCAGCGCCGAGGCGATACGACTGCCCCAGTGCGCGCTGTACTGGCCCGGATGACCGGCGCCACCCAGCTGATCCACGCCCGGGCTGGACATCGCAACGTCGATGCCATTGGGAGTGGTGATGCGATCCCAGATCACTTCCACGCGCTTGCCCATCGGACCGCCGCCGTAAGCGCCATAGATCTTGGAGCCCTTCGGCAGCAGCAGGTTGCGACCATTGATCGAGTACACCGGCTCGGTCAGCAGGCACGAGGTATAGCCGGCGAGATCGGTGATGATGCGGGTTTCCAGCACGCAACGCAGGTAGGTGCCACGCACCAGCAGCGCATCGGGGCTCTGGATGTAGGTGGCACTGGAGACGTCTTCCACGTCCGGCCCACGGCGGATCTTCTGCTGCCCCTGCTGGTTGGGCATCATGTTCGCAAGCAGCGCCTGGCGGGTCTGCTCGTCGATCGCACTGCGCTGCGGTTGCGCGCGATTGCCTGCCGCAAGCGCGGCATCATCCACGCCGGCCATCCGGCGCTCGACCAGCGTCGGCCCACGGGGTTCCATGGCTTCCGGCCGGGACGCGATGGGCACCAGCTTCGGACCTTCGTCCTGCGACATCGGCGGAAGCATCGGAATCGGTTCGGCGGCAGTCGGCGGCGCCTGCGGAGGCGGCGCAACGTCCGGCAGTGTCGGCGTGCTGGCACGTGCGACATCCGGCACCTTCTGCGCGGCGTCATCGCCCTCCTGGCCCTTGCGGAACAGCAGGAAGCCCATGGCCACCAGCAGCAGCACGATGCCACCGAGGAACATCAGCGCCTTGCGGTTCAGCCGCTGCTCTTCGGCCGAGCGCAGCTGCGGTGCGGCCGCATCCAGATCCGGCGCAGGCTCGGCCTGGGTCGTGCCGAAGTACGGGTTCGACTGCGCGTCCGGGGCACCCTGTGCGCCGTACGGGCTCTGGCTCTCGTCGCGTCCGTTGTTCGGGTCGTTTCCGGGAGTGTTCTGCTGGCTCATTTCTTCACGTTCCTTCGCAGGCCGACGACGAAGTCGCCGTGGCGGATGACCAGGTACGGGTGCGTCCCGTGCACGATCAGCGTATTGCCTTCAACCGTGGTGTTGACCACGAAGTCTTCACCGTATTCCGTTTCGCGACCGAACACCGCCGGGAAGATGCCGGTCTTGTACTCCGGCGAATTCGGCAGTTTCAGGTAGGTGAAACGACCATCGTCATAGGCGTTGACCGGGATCAGCCACCCCATCTTCTTCGCCTTGCTGGTCGAATAGGAGTAGTTGAAGTTGTACTGGCGGTCCTTGGCCAGTTCAGAGCTCAACAACGGCTTGGCCTCTTCCTCGACCGCCTCCTGGGCGACGCCGAACACGGTGTCGTTCGGATAGACGAAGGCGATCTTGTACTGCACGCCTGCACGACGGGCCTGTTCCAGCTGGCGCCAGTCGGTGGCCACCACTTTCAGCTCGAAGATGTAGGAATGGGTCTCGGTGCGCACCATCATGTTGGTGTCGACGTCGACGTTCTTCGGCTTGATGTAGAACACGTTCTCGCGGCGGGTCAGTTCCCAGCCGCTGCTGAAGCCGGTGCTGTAGTCGAGGATCTTCTCGTTCGGGCTCAACTCGATCTGGGTGGTCAGACCCAGGCCGGTGCGAACCGGATAGATACGGTCCTTCTCGTACTCGTAATGGTCAACCGCCTGCGCCATTGCCGCTGCTGAGAACAGCAACGACAACATCGACAGCAGCGCCAGTGCGCTTCCCCTGATATTTCGACTACTCATCGGTTGCTTGCTCCATCAGCAGTTCCGGTGGAATTGTTCTGCGCCGGCCTCATGGCCGGCTGTCCGGGCATGACCTGCCCCGGCATTGCTTGCCCCTGCACCGGCTGACCCGGCATGGGTTGCCCCTGTACGGGCTGACCCTGCATCGGCTGGCCCGGCACCTGGCCGTTGGCCGGAACCGCGACCGGCTGGCCGGTAGCCGGATCGATCATCGTGGCCGCGGCCGGATTGTTCGGATCGTAGACGCCCTGCGCCTGCTGCGCGGCCTGCTGCGCCTGCGCCTGCATGGCGCCGTCATCCGGCACTGGCACGCCACGCGAGTAGTCGTTGTCGACGCGGTACTCGGTGACCTGGAACGCCAGCGGGTTGAGGATGCGATCCTGTTCGGACAGCGCCAGGTTCTGGTTGTAGCCGAAGCGCATCGTCACCAGCTGGTTGTCCAGGTAGGTGGCGACGCCAGTGCGCTTGTCCAGCAGGCTGCGCTGGATGCGCACCGAAGCGCCGCGGAAGCTGCCGTTCGGCTCGGCGCCCAGCGGCGTGATGCTGAGGATCTTGACCCGGATGGCGCGCTCGCGGCCATACATCACGAACGGGTTCTGCGGGTTGTTGCCGGCATAGCGCACGCGCATGGACTGCGCCACCGGATCGGTGGACATCACGAACACCAGTTCCCAGTCGCGCAGGCCCATCACCGCCGAGTCGTACGATTCGCGCGCGAGCACGTACTGGGCGACATTGCTGCGATTGATCGCTTCGTTGGTGGTGATCGTCTCGCCCTGGAAGGTGCCACTCAGGCGCGCGACGGTCGCGGTGCCGGTGTAGGCATCGGCCATCACCAGGAACGGCACCTTCTCCTTCAGCGGCAGCATGTAGTAGTAGCCGCCCGCGAGGGCGAGCGACATCAGCAATGAGCCTGTGGCAACCCACCACGCACGTCGCTCGCTGCGGCGTGCCATGTCGGCCACGGTGATCTCGTAGCTGACCGCCTTGGCGACCGACTGCTCGACCTTGGGACTATTGCCGGGATCCTTCTTGCGGAACATGGATTCTTCCGTACTGCTGAAACATCAATGGGCGTGGCACCCCTGCGACAGGCGCGGGGAGCGGCACGTTCGATGATTTCGAGGTGGACTCAGGTGCCGCTGCTGGACTCAGCGCCCTGCGCCGACGCGGTCGGCGTCGAGCCTGCGCTCTGCACAACGATCTGGTTGCCAACGATGGAGACGGAGATGCCCTGCGCTGCATAGGCTGCGGTCAGATCGATCACGGCCTGCTGTGCATTGGTGGTGTCGATGTTCGAGACCGCGCCAAACAGGGTGAAGTCCGAGCTGAGGCGGTAGTCCAGCGTGCGTCCGGAATCCTTGGCCCAGCGCTCGAGCATGGCTTTGAGCGTGCCATCCATCGGCGAGGCCTGGTAGACGTAGCTGGAGTACAGCGGGATTTCGGTCGTTGCCGCAGCAAAGCGGTTGACCGGCTTCCAACGGCCTCCGAAATCGGGAGCGGACTTGGTGGCACAACCTGCCACCATCAGCGCCGCCACTGCGGCGATGGACATTTTTGCGATAAACGCCTGATTCATACGGGCTTCACTTTGACGTACGAAAAAGCAGTTCCGAGCGTTGGATCCCTGGTCGTCCGGCGCTGCATGGCGCACGCCGGAAACGGGGAGACGCGCTGGATTGCAGCACACCTGCCCCGGCTCCCCTGCAGCCTTGCGGCTGCCAACCAGGTTGCAGGCCGAGCGACGGACTTCAGCCGCCACGCACCTGCACACCCTTACCAACGTCGAAACCATCCTTGTTTCCATGGCACAAACTCCTGGCCACCCTACTGCTGAAACTTTGACACCCGGCACATATTTCCGGACCTCAAACATAGGGTCGCACAACCACGCGTCAATTCCATGTCAGGAAAACCTGAAAATCTATCTCTCCGTGCTATTTTTTTGACGAAGCTCACCAATTCACGTTACTGAATACGAATGAAGTTCACATTTTTACATCTGTGAATTCAGACTTTGAGCATCGGAACGTCCACCTTCGGCAGCAGTCTCGAAGTGAAGTAACGGTCCTTGTAGTACCGGATCTTGTCGCACTTCACCGGATGCGGTATGCCCTCGTACAGGAACACCTCCATGTCCGGCCCCATCGCCTTCAGCTCCTGCGGCAGCATCAGCGCGCGCCGTTCCTCGGTGAAGTTGTGGGTCTTCTCGCGGGCATGGGTGACGTTCTTCTTGCGCACCGTGGTGTAGCCCAGCATGTCCGAGTAGTCGTTGGCATCCTGCTGTTCGCGCGGCGCGTACAGGATCTGCAGGGCGTGGTTGGTGATGATCGTGCGCGAGACTTCCCGGCCGTAGGTGGCATCGAGCTGCGACATGCTCTGGATGATCGGCAGCAGGCGGATGTTATAGCCCGCCATGTAGGACACCGCCGAGGCGATGATCTCCACTTTGCCGATCGAGGTGAATTCGTCCATCAGCAGCAGGCACTGGTACTTCAGGTCCGGGTTGGACTTGGGCAGTTCCTTGGTGTTGAGGTTGATCAGCTGGCTGAAGAACAGGTTGATGATCAGCCGGCTCTCGGCCAGCTTGTTCGGCTGGATGCCGATATAGATGGTCATCTTCTTCTTGCGGACGTCGGTCAGCAGGAAGTCGTTGCAGCTGGTGGCCTTGTCCAGCACCGGATTGATCCAGGGGTTCAGCGGCTCCTTGAAGGTGCCCAGGATCGAGGCGAAGGTCTCATCGGCCTGCGACAGCATGTTGGCGAACGCCGAACGTGCGTTGGCACTGAGGAACGATCGCTCCGACAGGGTCTTGAGGTACTTCTTCAGTTCGGTGCCGTCACCAGAGGACAACCGGTACACCGCGCCCAGCGTGGGCGTGCCCGAGCCGCCCGGGAAGCCACTGCTGCGCTCGTCGTCCCAGTTCTCGAACAGGTACAGGGTGAAGGCCATGAACGCGTTGCGTGCCTGGCTGACCCAGAATTTCTGGTCCTCGGCCCCGTCCGGATACAGCATCGCAGCGATGCTCATCAGGTCCGAGACGCGGAAGGCCGGATCGTCGGAGACGTAGCTGAGCGGGTTCCAGCGGTGCGCGCGCCGATCCTCGGCGAAGGGATTGAACAGGTAGATCTCCTGGCCCTGGCTGGCGCGCCAGCCGCTGGTCAGGTCGAAGTTCTCCTGCTTGATGTCCAGCACCACCAGTGATTCGCCGTACTCCAGCAGGTTCGGGATGACCACGCCCACGCCCTTGCCCGAGCGGGTCGGCGCGGCCAGGATCACGAACTGCTGGCCATCGAGGCGCACCAGCTTGCCGCCATGGCTGCCGACCACGATGCTCTGGCCGGTCTTCTTGAACATGCCGTGCTTGGCCAGGTCGGCACCGGTGGCGAAGCGCGCGTCGCCGTGCAGCGAGCGCTTGTCCTTCTTCAGCAGCAGCACCAGGCCGGTCACCAGCAGCACCAGCAGGGGCAGGCCGAAGCCCACGTAGCCGGCCCATTTGATCTTGCCCACGAAGGGCGCAACCTGCGGCTGGCCGATGGCGTGGACGTACTGGTAGTAGGTGTTCCAGGTGAACAGCTGGGTGTCCAGCCCCAGGAACAGCAGGGTCAGGTAACCGGAAAACACGAAACCAAGCAGCAGGGTCGCCAGCGTGATGATGGCGATGAGCAGATACTTCTTACTGGGCAACACCCGAATCCTCCATGATGCGCACGCGGCGCGACGGCCTAGCGGTGGCGCCAGCGCGACGCCTTCTTCCGCAGGTGGTTCTCGTTCTCCAGCCCGGGCTCCTCGCCCTCCTCACGCACCAGTTGCAACAAGCGTTGGCGCGCTTCGGCCAGTGATATCAGGTCGGTCAGACGATCCCCATCGTCGGCGACGACCGCATGGCCGACCACATCGCCCGGAGCGTACACCGGCGCGTAGGACACCGCTACCAGCTGATAGCGCCCGCGCGACTCCAGCACGTGCCTGAACTCCTGCATCGATCCGCCTCCTTGTTTGAGCAACGCCACAGTCCCCTGCACCGCCATCATGCCCGCTGGCATGTCGTCTGCACATGCACACCGGCGGCACGGATCGGCGGCCCCTCCCGCAGCGGAGGCGGCATTACCACCGATCAAACACTGATTTACCCCCAGCGTGGCTGCCCCTGCTGCGGTGCAGCAGTACAATGGCCGGCTCCCCGCCCCCATCGCGCCCCCGCATGAGCCCCAACTCTTCCCTGGCTGCGCGGCTGACGCCCCGTCAGCGCACCCTGATCATCCTCGCCCTGTCGCTAGGTGGCTTCGCCATCGGTACCAGCGAGTTCGCCAGCATGGGCCTGATGCTGGAGATCAGCCGCGGCCTGTCGATCTCCGAAACCCAGGTCGGCCATCTGATCAGCGCCTACGCCATCGGCGTGGTGGTCGGCGCGCCGATCCTCGCCTTCGTCGGCGCCAGCTTCCCACGCCGCAAGCTGCTGCTGGCACTGATGGGCTTCTACGCGGTCGGCAACCTGGCCAGCGCATTGGCACCGAACTACGGCACGATGCTGGTGGCGCGCTTCGTTGCCGGCCTGCCGCATGGCGCCTACTTCGGCGTGGCGATGCTGGTGGCCGCGGCGATCAGTCCCGCCGGCCAGCGCGGCCAGGCGATGTCGCGCGTGCTGCTGGGCCTGTCGATCGCGATCCTGGTCGGCAACCCGCTGACCACCTGGCTGGGCCAGCAGCTGAGCTGGCGCACCGCCTTTGCCCTGGTCAGCGTACTGGCCATCGCCACCGTGGCGATGATCGCGCGCTTCCTGCTGCCGGACCCGGATGAAGTGCGTACCTCGCCGATGCGCGAGCTGCGCGCCTTCAACACCACCCAGGTGTGGCTGGCGCTGGCAATCGGTGCGGTCGGCTTCGCCGGCATGTTCTGTGTGTTCACCTACCTGGCACCGACCCTGGTCCAGGTCACCGGCGTGGCCGAATCGTGGATGCCGCTGGCGGTGGGCGTGTTCGGCATCGGCGCGATCATCGGCAACATCGCCGGTGGCTGGCTGGTGGACAAGTTCCACTTCAAGGCCGCCGCCGTGGTGCTGCTGTGGTCGATCGTGATGTTGCTGCTGTATCCGCTGGCCGCGCAGTCGGTGTGGACCATCGGCCCGATGATCATCACCGTCGGCACCATGGGCGCGCTGGCGGCGGTGCTGCAGACCCGCCTGATGGACGTGGCCGGTGAAGCGCAGACGCTGGCGGCCGCCTCCAACCATGCCGCGTTCAATACCGCCAATGCACTCGGCCCGTGGCTGGGCGGCATGGCGATCAGCGCCGGCTTCAGCCCGGCCAGCACCGGCTATGTCGGTGCGGCTACCGCGATTGGCGGCCTGCTGCTGTGGTGCGTGGCAGTGACGCTGGACAAGAAGCGCAAGACTGCCGTCGCCGGCAGCCACTGAAGAAACCGCGCCGGGTCGTCAGTCGCTGCCCAAGCGGCGGCGGCGATCCGGACGCAGCAACGCGGTATCGCCGGCCGCCAGGGTCGGTCGCGCCAGCTCACCGCGCTTCACGCGGTCCAGCACCCGCCGCGAATTGGCTGCACAGTCGATGCCGTCCGGCCGTGCCTGGATATCCTCGATCAGGGCCAGCAGGTGCGCCCGGCTCTCTGCCAACCGCCGCTGCAACGCCTCGATGTCGGCCACCTTCTGCTGCAGCATCGTGATCAACGCATCGTGCTGCCACTGGCCCATGTCCGGCGGCAGCAGGGCGCGGATCTCTTCCAGGCTGAAGCCTGCACGCTGCGCGCCCGTGATCAGCTCCAGCAGCAGCACCGCCTGTTCCGGGTAGTCACGGTAGCCATTGGCCTGGCGCTGCACCACCAGCAGCCCCGCGTCTTCATAGAAGCGGATGCGCGACGCCGCGAGGCCCGTGAGGCGGGCCAGCTCACCGATCTTCATCTGTATGAATCCTCGACATCGGAGCCTGTTGACCTTCAATCAAACTTGAAGGTTAGCGTAGCGCCATTCCCCTGTCCTGGAGCTGTCCGATGTCGCTGTTCTCGCCCCTGGCACTACCCTCCGGTGCCGTCATCCGCAACCGCATCGCCAAGGCGGCGATGGAGGAAAACATGGCCGACGCCGACCACGCGCCTTCCGATGCGCTGCTGCAGCTGTACCAGCGTTGGGCCGACGGCGGCGCAGGGCTGATCATCACCGGCAACGTGATGGTCGATGGCCGCGCCATGACCGGTCCCGGCGGGGTGGTGCTGGAAGACGATCGCCACCTTGACCGCTTCATCGCCTGGGCCGAAACGGTACGCTCGCGGGGCGCGCAGATGTGGATGCAGATCAACCATCCCGGGCGGCAGATGCCGGCCGCACTCGGCCAACCCGCACTCGCGCCGTCAGCCGTCGCCCTGGAGATGGGCGCGCTGTCCAGGCAGTTCGCACCGCCGCGGGCGATGACCGAGGCGGACATCGAAGAGGTGATCGCCCGCTTCATCCGCAGCGCCGAGCTGGCCGAGCGCGCCGGCTTCAGTGGCGTGGAGATCCATGCCGCACACGGCTACCTGCTCAGCCAGTTCCTGTCGCCCCTGTCGAACCGCCGCGACGACCGCTGGGGTGGCAGCCTGCACAACCGTGCGCGCCTGCTGCGGGAGATCGTGCAGGGCGTGCGCGCCACCGTGTCACCCACGTTTGCGGTGGCCGTGAAGCTCAACTCCGCCGACTTCCAGCGCGGCGGCTTCTCGCCCGAGGATGCGCGCGAAGTGGTGGAAATGCTGGCGCCCCTCGGCGTGGACCTGGTCGAGCTGTCCGGTGGAAGCTACGAAGCGCCGGCCATGACCGGTGCCGCGCGTGACCAACGCAGCCTGGCCCGCGAGGCCTACTTCCTGGAGTTCGCGCGTGAGATCGCCACGGTGGCGACGATGCCGCTGATGGTCACCGGCGGTATCCGCCGTCGCGCCGTGGCCGAGCAGGTACGGGACAGCGGTGTGGCCATGGTCGGCATCGCCACCGCGCTGGCGATCGAGCCGGATCTGCCGCAACGCTGGCAGCAGGGACGCGATCCGGTGCCGACACTGCGCACCATCGACTGGCGCAGCAAGCCGTTGGCCGCCAGCGCACACATGGCAGCGGTGAAGTACCAGCTGGCGCGGCTGAGCCAGCGCCGCCCCACCGCGCCGGGTGTCTCACCGGTGTGGGCACTGTTGTTGGCACAGGCCGCTGGCAAATGCCGGACTCGCCGGTATCGGCGCTGGATCGGTGCACGCGCAGGCAAATATTGAGCGGGCAGGCTTCTCATCGCTGAAGCGATGCTCCACCATCTGCATGATCGGCGGCAGCCCGTCGCCGGTCGCAACAGGCAGAAGGAACCCTCGTGGCAGCAGGACGAACCAGGAACCGCGAAAAGCTGCTCGATGACCTGCTCTCGCTGGGCCGCAACTGGGCGCTGGCCATCGCCATCGCAGGCGCCGGGGCCGCGGTCCATTACAGCGAGTCGGTATACGAAGCAGGAATCTGGCGCGGCCTGCTGCCCACGCTCTGCTTCCTGGTCGCCATCGTCTGGATCGTGCTCAGCATCATCCGCTTCGACCTGACCATCCAGCAGCACTTCGAGCGGAAACTGTCGCGCTGGCTCAGCCGCCTGCTGTATGTCGTGCTGCTTGGCACCGGCATCACCGCCGTGTTCTTCGTCACCGAACTGGCGGAAAACAACCACATCGCGCGGATGTGCGACTCGGTGGCCAACGAACCCGGCAGCCGCATCCACAGGTCGGCCGAATGCCAGCGCCTGTACCAGCATCGCGCGGCGTACCGGCAGCGTCTGGAATCGGCCGAGGGTGAGTTCGACTGAACGGGCTTCATCGCGGTCTTCGCGCGCGATGAACACATTTCGTGGATGTGCATTTCGGCACAGTGCAGCCGACGCCGCGCTCTCGGCCCGCACCGGACCCGCAATGCACCACCACCGCGCACCTGCCCGCCATGATGCCATCGCCCTGCAGGCCGGCATGCTGGGCAGCGTGTTGGGCGTGGCGTTGTTCAAGGCCATCGCATTGTCTGCGTTGGCAGCCGGTTCGATGATGGGCATCGGGCTATGGATGGCAGCCTGCGCGCTGCTGGCGGCGTGGGCGCTCGCAGCCTATCTGGCCTGCCTGGCACTGAGCCGACGCGTGTTCGTGCTGATGCTGGTGCTGTGCACGGTACTGATGATCTGCATCGCCTGATCTGGCAGGGGCCGGACTATCGCGCAGATGTTACAGAATAACAAGTGCAGTTGGTCCGATTGTGCGTGCCCGGTGTCGCGGATTTGAATTCCATGGCCATCCCGGCATCACCCGAGACCACCCCATGGACCTGCAGCTCCCACTCCGCGCCACCCTCATTGCCATCGCCCTGGCGTCGCTCAGCGCCTGCGCCACCTATGACGACAGCAACATGCATCAGGCCTGTCAGGAGTCGCCCCAGCTGAAGGACCTGCCACGCGAGGTCGCTGCCCGCGAGAGCCGCTGCAACAAGGGCATGGAAGTGTGGTCGAGCGAGCGCAAGGGCAGTGACAAGCCGATCGACCTGAGCGGCAAGAAGAAGGATCTGTAACCGGGATCGGCGCAGCCGGCGTCGGCTGCGCCGCTGTCACCCGGGTCAACCCGCGGCCGCCGGACCGAACCATCGCTGCAGGGCTTCACGCAGCCCGGCCTCGGTGTCACCGGCATTGCAGGCCCAGGCGACGATGCCATCCGGGCGCACCAGCATTGCAGCCAGGCCCAACGGACTGTCTTCGGCCGCCATTACGCTGGCAACGCACCGTCGCCAGCCTTCGGTGACGGCACCCGAGGAAGCGGCCGGGCCGAACTGCAGCAACACGCCCTGCCCCGTCCGCAGTGCTTCACCCACGCGACGACCATCGGCCAGCCGGACGTCGGGCGTGCTGCGCCCGACCAGTGGATGGATGCCGCCCAGGTCCACCTGCTGCACAACGCCCCAGACCCGCTCGGCCAGATACGTGGCGCCGTCAGGGGTGTCGGCCAGTTCGGCGATCACCGCCGCCAATGCGCGCGAGCCGGCGCCCGGCCGCATCAACGCAACCTGCGCGCGCGACCAGTCCAGCACCTTCGCACCGATCGGGTGCCGCTCGGCCGTGTAGCTGTCAAGCAGTCCATCATCGGCGGTACCGCGCACCACCTCCGCCAGTTTCCAGCCAAGATTCATCGCATCGCCGATGCCAAGATTGAGCCCCTGGCCGCCCAGCGGCGAGTGCACGTGCGCCGCATCACCGGCCAGCAGCACGCGGCCGATGCGATAGGTCTCCGCCTGGCGCGCGCCATCGGTCCAGGTGCTCGACAGCCGCAGCGCGGTGATCGCTACGTCGCGACCAGAGACGCGCCGTAACAGCGCCTGTGCGGCCTGCTGGTCGAGTGGCGTGCGATGGCCCGCGCCACCGTCGAAGTCGGCCAGTGCCACCACGCCCGGTGGATTGAAATTGCACATGCCGTGATCGGTGTATTGCCGACCTGGCGTCAGCATCGCCGGATCGTCCAGCTCGACCAACAGCGAGTGCCCGGTGAATTCAGGGGCGGTGCCGACGAAGCTGAAACCACATTGCTTGCGCACGGTGCTGCGGCCGCCGTCGCAGCCCACCAGCCAGCGTCCTCGAACCGTTGCTCCCGCGGTCTCAACGGCCACCTCCGTTTCACCGGGGTGGACCGCCTGTACCGCACAGCCGCGCTCGATGCGCACACCCAGTGCGATCGCACGCTCGACCAGCACGGCTTCCAGCGCCTGCAGTTCCACCGCCATCTGGGTGGGCACCGGCGTCGGCAGGCGATGGCGCCAGCGTGCACTGTCCACGTTGTCCAGGGCGAAAGGAATGCCGGCGAAGTGGCCGCCCAGCGGTCGCGGTTGCGCCAGCCAATGGGCGGTGCCGGGCGGCGGTGCGCCCTTGTCTGGCTTCAGCACCTGAAGGGCGGCCACCGCGTCCAGCAGGCCACGTCGATCCAGCGCCTCCAGGGTGGGCGCGTTCAAGCCGCGCAAGCCAAAGGGCAGCCGCTTCAAGGGTGTCTCGGGTGACCCTGCCTGCTCCAGCAGCATGACCGAACAGCCGGCCTGGGCCAGCTCGCAGGACAGGAACAGGCCGACCGGGCCGGCCCCGGCGATGACGACGTCGTACAACATGGGATTTCCCTGTGAGCGCCGGGCCGGCGCTCTGGCGGCGCCAATGTTACACTCGGTGTACGTTTCCACAAGTGAACCGCCCATGACCCCGCCGCCGGGCCGCCGCGAGCAGCGCAAGACCGAGACCCGACAGACCATTTCGGACGTCGCCACCGAGTTGATCATCCGTCATGGCTTCGAATCGGTGTCCATGTCCGAGATCGCCGATGCGGCCGGGGTCTCGCGCAAGACGGTCTTCAATTACTTCGCCAGCAAGGAAGACCTGGTGTTCGACCGCGATGAGGAGGCCCGCACCCTGCTCCGCGAGGGCATGACGGCGCGCCGCGGCATGACCCCGCTGGCCGCGTTTCAATCGCTGGTGCGGGAGTTGCTCGCCAGCGGCCATCCCCTGCTGCGGATCAATGCCGGTGCGGGGGCCTTCTGGGCCACCGTGGCCGACAGCCCGGTGCTGGTGGCGCACGCACGGCGGCTGCAGGCGCAACTGGCCGACGACCTGGCGCAGCTGATGGCAGACGCCGTCGGCCGACCGGCGCACGACGCGGAGGCACGCCTGGGCGCAGCCATGCTGTTGGCGTCGATGGTGGCCGCCTATGAGAAAGGACTGGCCAGCCAGCGGCAGGGCGAGGATCCACGCGAGGCTATGCTGCAGCTGATCGTGCGGGCTGGCACCGGCGTGCTGGTGGCTTTGGCGGGAACCCCCTATACCGACCCGGGCCTGCGTCCATAGCGCATTCGGGGGATAGGTCACGAAGTGTTGCAAATGGTAATCTTTCTCATTTGCGACCGCCCCCGACCCCTCATGCCTCTTCCTCCCCCTCTGAAGCCCGCGCTCTGCCTGGCGCTATCCCTTTCCCTGGCTCCGCCTGCACTGTCTTCCGAGGACCCCGCTGACGCTCCGAAGGATCTGGACAAGGTCGAAGTCCGCGGCCGCGCACAGACCTTGTACCGCGCCAGCGATGCGGCCGTCGGCACCCGCACCGATACCCCGCTGGAACTGGTACCGCAGTCGATCCAGGTCGTGCCGCGCGAGCTGATCGACGACCAGGCTGCGCGCCAGGTCACCGATCTGTACCGCAGCATCAGCGGCATCAGCTTCTTCAGCTATGCCGGCGTCACCCTGCGCGGTTTCCGCCAGGAGAACGTGCTCTACGACGGCCTGCGCGGTGATCCCTATGCAGGCTTCTCGGTGCCACAGCTGTTCAACATCGAACGCGTGGAAGTGCTGAAGGGGCCAGCCGGTGCGCTGTATGGCGGTGGTGATGCCGGCGGTGTCATCAACTACGTGACACGCAAACCCAAGGCCACCGCCGAACGCCGCATCGAGTTCCAGGTGGGCGACAAGGACTTCCGCGCCGGATCGATCGAAGGCACCGGCCCCGTGAATGCCACCGGCAGCATTCGCTATCGCGCCGGCCTGTATGCCGACGGCGAGCAGGGCCTGCGCTGGAATGCCGACAGCGAAAGCGTGATCGGCGATGCATCGCTGGCCTTCGACGTTGGCCAGACCGGCGAACTGGTGCTGCAGTTCACCGACATCACCCAGAACCTGGGCGGCAACCGCCTGCGCGGCGTGCCGGTGAACGACGCCGGCAGCTTCCTGACCGACCGCCGCTGGAACCACAACGAAGCCAGTGATTTCCTCGACATGCGCGCCAGGGTGGCGCTGGCGCAGTACCGCTTCGCACCGCGCGACAACCTGGACGTGGACATTGCCGCGCGCTGGTTCAGCAACAACGAGCACCAGATGTACCACGAGCCGATGGGGCTGATTGATCGTGACCGTGACGGCGTGGCCGAGTGGATGACGCGCCAGCTGCGCAACCAGATCCGTGACAACGAGGCCTTCACCGCCAGCGGCAATGCCATATGGCGGATCAACACCGGCCGTATCGAACACAAGGTGCTGTTCGGTGCCGACGTGTATCAGCTCGACGCCGAATTCACCGCGCAGACCGCCAACAGCGCCGACCTGGCACGCGGCGCCGGCCCGGTGCGCGGCATCGATCTGTTCAACCCGATCTATGGCGCAAGCACCTGGCACGACTACAACCTGGCGACGCTGCCCTGGCGCAGCACCTCCATCCGCAGCAAGCGCTACGGCGGCTATCTGCAGGATGAGCTGGCACTGGGCACGCGCTGGCACGTGCTGGCCGGACTGCGCTGGGACGGCTTCAAGGATGAGGACCGCATGGGTGGCAGCAGCGTGGACGGCAACGATCTCAGCTGGCGCCTGGGCACCACCTTTACCGTGCGGGACGGCCTGAACCTGTATGCCAACGTCGCCAGCGGTTTCGTGCCGCAGAGTGCCGCCAACCAGAACCCCGCGGCCGGTGGACCGTTCGATGCCGAGCGCAGCAGGCAGTGGGAAGTCGGCATGAAATCCCTGCTGGCCGACCGCGTGACCTTGAACATGGCGGCCTACCGCATCGACCGAAGCAACATCGTGCAGGCCACCGGTGAAGTACGGAACGGCGTGAACCAGCTGGCCGCGCTGGGCCTGGTACGCAGTACGGGCATGGAACTGGACCTGCTGGCCGACGTCACCGAGCGCTGGGTGGTGAACCTGACCTACGCCTACAACGACGCACGGGTGAAGGATGCTGGACCGAATGGCATCACCAATGCCTCCGGCGACCGCTTCGCAAATGCGCCACGCAACAAGCTCGGCCTGTGGACGCGCTACGACCTGCCATCGATCAACTCTGCCATCGGCTTCGGCGCCGATCATGTCGGCGAGCGTGTCAGCCTGGATGGGCAGGCGGTGAAGGCCTATACCGTGTTCGACATGAGCTGGAAAACCACGTGGAAGCAGTGGCAGTTCCAGGCCAACGTCAAGAACCTGTTCGACAAGGTATATGCGGCCAGCGGCTTCATCGAACGCAACGGGCATTTCCCGGGTGAGCCGCGGCGGGTGTATGTGCAGGCAGCCTACAGCTTCTGACGCTGCGCGGCAGAGCGCGCCAAGGGGAGGTGCAACCCACCTCCCCTGCCCGCGTCAGTGTGAGCAGGACACCAGCATCGAGCGGGTGGCCATCTGGGTGGAGGTGAACCCGTTTTTGTTGCCCACGGCGATGGCATTGCCGTCGTCGCCATCCTTGCTGAAGACCACATAGCCGCTTGGGCACATCTGCCCGGCCTTCTCGTAGCAGCCACTCCAGGAGCTGGAGCCGCTGCAGTCGATGGAAACGCCACGGCGTCCATCGGGGGTGACGGTCATCTTGGCGGTGGTGCAGCCACTCAGCGCGGCAACGAACAACAGCGGGACGAACAACTTCATGGGCACTCCAGGGGTTGGGGATAAGCGGACGAGCGCCAAGGCTGGAGTGCCCGGATTGCGCGAACCTTGCGCCGGGTGGTCCGCGCCGCAGCGGTGTTGCGGCGTCACCGGCAGGGCTCGAAGGCACGCCATGTTCACGCAATGTTCCTGTAATACGGTGCCGGCGCGTGCAGACGCCCCTCCCCTGAGCCCCCTTCCCGCCCGATTCCCGCCGATGCACATCCTGCTGATCGAAGACGAAGCCGAACTGGCCGCCACCTTGAAGTCTGCCCTGCAGCGCGAGCGCTACGTGGTGGATCTGGCCAGCACCGTGGCCCTGGCCCGCGAGGCTGCTCTCTCCGGATCGCACGACCTGGTGCTGCTGGACCGCACCCTGCCCGATGGTGACGGTCTGGGGCTCATTCCCGTGCTGCGCGGACGCAATCCCGGAGTGCCGATCATAGTGCTCAGCGCGCTGGGGCAGTTGCCGGACCGCATCGCCGGCCTGGATGAAGGCGCCGACGACTACCTGGCCAAGCCCTTCGCGCTGGAAGAACTGTTCGCGCGGATCCGCGCGGCCGGGCGCCGTCCGAGCGGCATGCAGGTGGAGCCGGTGAGCATCGGCCGGCTGCTGTTCGACCCCACCTCGGGCGAGGCCAGCGTGGGCGGACAGCGGCTGGAGCTTCCGCGCCGCGAGATCCGAGTGTTGGCGGCCCTCGCCCGCCGGCTGGGCCGCACCGTGCTGCGCGAATCCATCGAGATGGCGGTGTACGGCTTCGACGACGGCATCCATTCCAATACGCTGGACTCGCATGTCTCACGCCTGCGGCGCAAGCTGGCCGACGCCGATGCGGGAGTGGAAATCCATGCCATCCGGGGTGTCGGCTATCTGATGCGGGAAACGAAGTAATGGCGCGTCGTCCCTCACTGAAGCGCCCGCTGATCGTCAAAACGCTGATCTACCAGCTGCTCGCACTGCTGGTGGCGTTCTTCGCATTGCTGATGGTGCTGGTGCGTGTCGACAGCGGCGGCTACTACACCATCCAGACCTTCGCCCCGGTGGCGGCAGAGGCCGTTCACCGCGATAGCAAGGGCGAACTGTATGTGCAACACACGCCGGAGCTGGCCGAACTGCTGAAGATCGTCCCCGACGCGTGGTTCATCGCCGAAGATGAGCAGGGCCACCATGTGACGTTCGGCCACGTTCCACCCGCCTACGCGTCGCTGGTCGGCGCCCTCGACGGCATTCCCTATGGCGACCTGCGCGGACGCGGCCGCAACGATGGCCTGGCCGTGGTGATACGCCAGCACAGCGGCCCGGCCGGCAAGCTGACCATCATGGCGCATGGCGAAACCGATTCGCTGACCTGGCAGATGGCGCTGGCCGCGCACATCATCACCCTGCCGATCTTCCTGCTGCTGGGCCTGGCCACCATCATCCTGACCCCTATCATCGTGCGCCGCGCCCTGGCCGGCGTGGAACGCATCGCGCAGGAAGCCCGCAACATCTCTGCCAGCCGTCGCGGCATCCGCCTGACAGAGACCGCCGTACCGGTAGAGATCGCCCCCCTGGTGACCGCAGTGAACGAAGCGCTGGACCGCCTGGACGAAGGGCACGAACGGCAGCGCCGTTTCATCGCCGCCGCCGCCCACGAGCTGCGTACGCCCATCGCCATCCTGCGGGTGAAGATCGATGCCACCGACGATTCCACCTCGCGCAGCCTGGCCGTGGAAGTCGCTCGGCTGGCAACGCTGGCCGAGCAGCTGCTGGACCTGCACCGCATGGAAGCAGAGGGGCCGAAGGACTCCCTCAACCTGGCCCGCGTGGCCAAGCGGGTCGTCGCCGATCTGGCCCCCCTGCTGATCCAGTCCGACAAGACAGTCGCCGTGGCGGTGGAACCGAACTTCCCGGTGCTGGGCGAGTCCGGCGCCATCGAACGGGTGCTCTCCAACCTGGTGCTGAATGCTGCCGAGCACGGTGGACGCCACATCATCGTGCGCGTACAGGGCAGCTGCCTTGAGGTGGAAGACGACGGCCCCGGCATTCCGGTCGACCAGCGCGAACGCGTGTTCGAACCCTTCCAGCGCCTGCGCCCCCGGCAGACCGGCGCCGGATTGGGCTTGAACCTGGTGCGGCAGGTGATCGACCGTCACGGCGGCCACGTCACGATTCTGGATGCACCTGGCGGCGGCGCCCTGATCCGCGTCGAGTTCCCCCTGCATCCAGGCGTCACCAGCACGTCGGCGCCGGCGAACTGAGCACATCCCTTCCCCGTGGATGACTACCGGCTGTCCACGCACAGCGATCGCGATTGATGCGCAAGGTTGCGGCAATGTTCGCTGCCCAGCATCCAGGTGAGCAGCACCGCTGAAGGTGCTGCGTCCGGATCTGACAGGAAGCCTGCATGTGACACAGGGAGCTTCTCCACCGCCCTCTTCCACACCCACCCCGCCTCCACGGAATGCGCCCAGCCTGACCGCCGCAGCGTGGAACTGTCGGGCGCATGCAGGCCGCGCGCGTGGGCTGGAACACTGGCCGCACTGGCTGCGGATGATTCCCGAACGCGAGCGGGCAGGCGTGCTGATCCGCCTGTTCGCCGCGCTGTTCCTGCTGCTCCCAGGCCTTGCGCTGGTGGCTTCCGCGTATCGGCACGCGCACGCAACGGCCACCGCCGTGGTGGTGTTCGTCGCCGTGCACGCCGCGCTGCACATGCTGGCAGTGTGGCGGGGGGCTGCACCACGCCCCGTTCCCCCGCTGCTGCGGTCCCTCGATACACATGCAGCCGCCGTGATGCTTGCTGCAACGTTGATGATCATCGCGATCATCGCCGCCACCGCAACGCTGCCCGTTGCGATCTGCGCCGTGCTGCTTGTCGGCGCGTTGTGCCAGCTTTCGACCCTGCCCACGGCAGCGCAACGCCTCCGCCACGTGCTGTTGGCGCTCGGCAGCATGCTCCAGTTCATCGCGATGGCACTGCTCACGCAGGGCGCCGCCTACTGAAACGCCCGCACCTCCGCAAGGTTCACGCAATCTGGCGCACTGAGACTCGACGGCCATCCACGCCTGCCCTGCCGGCGTGCACTCCCATCTGTCGCGAGGACTCACGATGCCCTGTCTTTCCTGGATGCTGTGCCGATGAGCACCGCACCGCGCCACCGCCGCCGCGTGCTGATCATTGCGGCCGCAACCCTCTGCACCCTGTTGGCGCTCTTCGCGTGGCTCCGGCCTGCACCACCACCGCAACTGCAGTTGGCACCGGTCACCCGCGGCAACATCGAACAGATCGTGGAAGCCACCGGAACACTGAAGCCCTCGCGACTGGTGAGCGTGGGCGCGCAGGTCTCCGGCCGCATCGAAACCCTGCATGTGAAGTTGGGGGACAAGGTAAAGGCGGGCGATCCGATTGCCGATATCGATTCGCGCACCCAGCGCAACGCGTTGTTGAGTGCGCAGGCGGCACATCGCACCGCGCGCGCCAACCGCGATGCGCTGGCCACCGACCTCCGCCAGTACCAGCTGACCCTGCAACGCCAGCAGGCGCTGGTTTCAAGGCAACTGGTCGCGCGCGCAGACTACGATGCGGCCAAGGCCAAGGTCGATGCCACCCGTGAACAGATCGCCGCGCTCGATGGCGAGGTGGTGCAGCGGCAGACCGATGTGGATGTGGCGCAGACCAACCTGGGCTACACCCGCATCACCGCGCCCACCGACGGCACCGTGCTGGCCGTGGTCGCTCGCCAGGGCCAGACCGTCAACGCGGTACAGAGTGCACCGACCATCGTGATGCTCGGCAACCAGGACGTGATGACCGTCTACGCCGAGATCTCCGAGGCCGACGTGGTCCACACCGCACTGGGACAGGAGGCGTTCTTCACCATCCTGGGTGACAGTGACCGACGTTACAGCAGCACGCTGCGCGACATCGCACCGGCACCCGAGTCGATCACCAACGAAGACACCTCCGGCTTCGCGCCCGGCAGCGCTTCGGCGGGCGCCAGCCGTACGGCCATGTACTACAACGGCCAGTTCGACGTGGACAACGCCGATGGCCGCCTGCGCAGCTACATGACGGCGCAGGTACGCATCGTGCTGGGGCGTGCCAGGGGCGTGCTGACCATTCCCTCGGCCGCGCTGGGTGCGCGTGCCGCCGACGGCAGCTACAGCGTGCAGGTGCGCGGCGCGGACGGCCACCCTGCCCCGCGACGCATCACCACCGGGCTGGACGACCAGATCAACGTGGAAGTACGCAGTGGCCTGCAGGAAGGCGAACAGGTGGTACTGGCCCAGACCGGCGATGCCGTCGCCGCCGCAGCCGCCGCACAGCCATGATGGACACAGAGAAGGACACGCCGCTGCTGCGTGTGCGCGGCATCCGTCGCGAATTCGCAGCGGGCGAACAGACCCTGGTCGTGCTCGATGGCATCGACCTGGATATCCGCGCCGGTGAGCTGGTGGCCATCGTCGGCCAATCCGGCTCGGGCAAATCCACCCTGATGAACATTCTGGGCTGCCTGGACAGGCCCTCGTCCGGCGCGTATCAGATCGCCGGTCGCGAGACCGCGCAGATGTCGCCGGACGAGCTGGCCGAGCTGCGCCGCGAGCACTTCGGGTTCATCTTCCAGCGCTACCACCTGCTGACCGACCTGACCGCGCTGGGCAACGTGGAAGTGCCGGCCATCTACGCCGGCCAACCCAGCGCCGAGCGCCATGCCCGCGCCCAAGCCCTGCTTCAGCGATTGGGCCTGGGCGAACGCATGCTGCATCTGCCCGGCGAGCTGTCCGGCGGGCAGCAGCAGCGCGTGTCGATCGCGCGCGCGCTGATGAACGGCGGTGCGGTGATCTTCGCCGATGAGCCCACCGGCGCGCTGGACACCCAGTCCGGCAAGGAGGTGATGAAGATCCTGGGCGAACTGCACGCCGAAGGCCATACGGTGGTGCTGGTCACCCATGACATGGCCGTGGCCGAGCATGCGCAGCGCATCATCGAGATCCGCGATGGACGCATCGTCGACGATCGCCCCACCGCTGCCGCGACTGGCCTCGCCAGCAGCATCGCAGCCACCCTGCAGCCGCGCAGTGAAGGCACCGGCTGGCAGGCCCTGCGCGACCGCTTCAGCGAAGCCTTCCGCATGGCCCTGCGCGCGATGAACGCGCACCGCATGCGCACCTTCCTGACCATGCTCGGCATCATCATCGGCATTGCCTCGGTGGTCTCGGTGGTCGCACTGGGTACCGGCGCGCGCCAGGCCATCCTGTCCAACATCGCTTCGCTGGGCACCACCACCATCGAGGTCTATCCGGGCTCCGGCTTCGGCGATGTGCACGCTGCACAAGTCGAGACCTTGACGCCCGGCGACAGCGCGGCGCTGGCCGGGCAACCGTTCGTGGACAGCGCCACGCCCGGCGTCGCCAGCAGCGGCACTGCGCAGCGTGGCAACCGCTCGGCCAACGTGCAGATGCAGGGCGTGAGTGAGCAGTACTTCCGCGTGCATGGCCTGAAGCTGGGGCAAGGCCGCTTCTTTGGCCAGCCCGCCGTCGCCGGCTACCAGCAGGTGGTGGTGATCGATGCCAACACGCGTGCACGGTTCTTCGCCGCGCAAGAAGACCCGATCGGCCAGACCCTGCTGCTGGGCAATGTCCCGGTGCGGGTGGTGGGCGTGGTGAAGAAGGAAGCCGGCGCCGTCGGCGATGCCTCGCTGCTGCAGGTCTGGGTGCCCTACACCACCGCCATGGCGCGCATGCTGGGGCAGAGCCATGTGTCCAGCATCACCGTGCGGGTGTCCGACACCGTGGGCATGCAGGCCGCGGAGGCCGCCATCCGCCGGCTGCTGGAGCGACGCCACGGGCGCCAGGACTTCTACATGAGCAACAACGCGCAGATCCGCACGTCGATCGAGCAGACCACCCGCATCCTGACGCTGATGATCAGTTCCATTGCCGCCATCGCGCTGGTGGTAGGCGGCATCGGGGTGATGAACATCATGCTGGTGTCGGTGACCGAGCGCACCCGCGAGATCGGTGTGCGCATGGCCGTGGGCGCGCGCCGCAGTGACATCCTGCAGCAGTTCCTGATCGAGTCGGTACTGGTCTGCCTGCTCGGTGGCGTGCTCGGCATCGGCGTGGCGCTGGCGCTGGGAGCAGTGCTGGCACTGGCCGACATCGGCTTCTCGCTGGTGTTCTCGACAACCTCGATCCTGGCCGCGTTCGCCTGCAGCAGCCTGATCGGCATCGGCTTTGGTTTCCTGCCGGCGCGCCGTGCGGCGCAGCTGGACCCGGTGGAGGCGCTGGTGCGCTGAACGAGAGGTGGCCAGCGCAGACGACTACAGGTTCGCGCAATGTCCGAGCGCTGTACTGGCACGACCGACACAGCCGCACAGGAGCGGAACGATGTTTCAGAAGACAGGACGTACAGCGTTGCTGCTGGGTGCCGCACTGCAACTGCTGGTGCTGCTGCCCTACGCGGGCCAGGCTCACGCACAGTACCGCGATGGTTACCGCTCCGGCTGGGACCAGGGCTACCAGGTCCGCCAGCGCGAAGACTGGGAGCGCCGCGAGCGCGAGCGTGAGCGCGACCGGCGCGACGATGCCAAGGCCAAGCGCGTGGTGGTGGGCGTGGTCGGCGCAGCGGTGGTGGCTGGCGTGATCGCCGCCGCGGCCAAGCGCGAGCGCGAGACCCGCGAGCGCGCCGACTACTGCATGAACCGCTACGGCAACTACGACCGCCGCAACGACACCTACCGCGGTTCGGATGGCTACAGCCATCCCTGCCGCTGACCTGCCCTGCATCCCGAAGGAACCGACCGCATGAACAAGACGCTACTCATCATCGCCCTGTGCGCCGCGCCGCTGATCGGCCACGCCGCCAGCGACGACCCGAAACAGGCCTATATCGACTCCAGCTTCGCCGTCATGGACAGCAACGGCGATGGCCACATCGACAAGGCCGAGTACGCGAAGTACCAGCAAGCACGCTTCAACAGGCAGGCAGATTCCATCGACGCCGCGTTCAAGGAAATGGATGCCGACAAAGACGGGAAGATCAGCAGGAAGGAAGCCGCAGTGGTGCCGGAAATCGCGAAGTATTTCGCGGGGCTGGATACTGATGGCGATGGCTATCTGTCGCTGAAGGAGATGCAGCAGGCCATGGTGGCCGCACAGACCGCGGATGCCCCGGCGAAGTAGCCCCCCGGTACCGGATGCCACGTCGCATCGCTTTGGCAGGTGCCCCCCCCTGGTGGGCACGGCTCCGTCACCGCGCGCGAGGACCAGGATGCCCACCAAGGTGGGCATCTACCCGCCAGCGCGCGGCGCTCAACGCACCTTGTACAGCACCGCCGCACCCGGGCGCGGCTCGAACGCCGGAACCGTCTGCTGGGAGAGGGCCGTGCCCTTGGCATCCCACACCAGCGTTTCCACCGGGTACTCATCCTTGCGGGTCATCTGGTCGATCTTGGCGACAACCACCGTCGCAGCCGCTGGCACCTCCGGATTCCAGCCAAATACACCCACGCGGCCGTAGAACACTGCGGGTGCAGAGGCATCCAGACGGCGGTCCGGGCACATCACCAGGCCACGGTCGAGCATGACGCGCAGCGCGCCCACCGGTACCTTCTTCACCGTAGGCGCCGTGCGCTCGGTGCTGTGGCCTGGGCAGACGTTGGCGGCGCGGGTGACCATGTCTTCGGCCACCTGCCGGTCGGATTGGGCGAAGGCCAGGGCCGGGGCCAGGCAGAGGCCCAGCAGGACAAGCGGGGACGTCCGGGTCATTGCAGGTTCCTGTGAGGGATGCCAAGCGAACTTAGCAATGCCCACGCACAGAGTTGCAAAGACCGCGTGAGGCAGGGGCTACTGCGGGCCGGGACCCTAGCCCATGCGCATGGCCGGGGTGTCGCGTGCCTGCACATCGATTTCCTGCTGATGGCGCTGTGCATGTGCCTGTTCACGATCCGCACCGACGGCCTGCAGCGCCTGCAGTGACTGCTCGACTGGTGTCTGCACTGCCCGGTCCGTGGGCATGGAGGCCCGCAGATGCGCCGGATCATTCAACTCGCCCTGCACCACGAACACGTTGCGGCCGGCCGGGTGATCGGCGGTCTGCGCACTCAGCAGCACATGGTCGGCACGTTCGAGCTGGTTGCGGCGCGCCAATGCCATGACGCTCGCCACGAGGCGCTCGCTGTTCTCATCATGGGTTCGCCCAGCACTCGCATCGATCGCGGCCACGCCTTCGCGCACCTGCTGCATCAATGCGTACTCACGATGGCCGGGACCAATGTCGGCCAGACGGATCGGTGCCTGTGCGGGATCCGGCACGGCGTCCACCGCTGCGGTAAGCGGGCTGCGGGTAATGGTCCGGTACGGGTCGTCCGGGTGGAACTGGGTCCGCTTCTCCTGCCGCTCCAGACGAACCTCGCGGGCGTCGTTGAGTTCGGCGATACGGGCGGGATCGGTGATCTCGCGCAGCGACATGTGGCCGCCGCCTGCACTGACGCTGACCCACTTCCTGTCCGCTTCGAAGTACATCGCGTAGTAGCTGTTGCCACCGATGACGTTCGGATCGACCGCCGAGCGGCCCTCCAGTACCTGGGTGGCTTCCAGCACGCTCAACCGGGTCAGGTACTGCCCGCCCTTCGCCCATCCCATCTGGCTGATGGCATCGACGCTGGTGTTGCCTACGCGCGGGCCCCCGGCGTAGTCATTGTTGAGCATGTTGGTCCAGATCTGCTCCAGCTTCTCGGGGCCGCTCTTGTCCGAGGCGGCTTGCAGGAGCACTCGAGGAGTCCAGCAATTGGGGTCCAGTCTGTGCTGCTCGAAAGCGCGGTCATGAGCGAGCATGACGTCAGCACCAGGCAGATTCAGCGCGAGATCCGCACGTCCGTTTCCCATCCACGCCTGTCGAAGCTCCAGATCTTCCCGCAGCAGTGTCCGGCCGAATGCCTCCCACTGGCGCTCGCTCAGCTCAGCATTTGGAAAGCGCGAACCTTCGTCATTCTGAGATCTGGCATGGCTTTGCGCGTAGGCATTGGCCACGCGTCCAGGCAAACTGTCATTACGTACCACACCTAGTGCCAGCGTACCGTAGCCGTCCGAACCCGGCAGTTGCGACAGGTAGTTCCAGTACAGCTCACGATTACCGGCATCCGCATAATCGATGAGGATTCTGATGTCCTTCTGGGTCAGGCCGCTCATTGCTTTCTCCTTGAGCCTCGTCGTTTAGCGTGTCCGTGCTGCAGCAAGAACATCGCGAACAGCATCTTCCATGCGCTTCCAGTCCTTCAAGAAAGCTCGCTTGTAATGCAGGGAGATGGATAGGCTGTCAGAGATATCGACAAAGTAGTGAACGCATCCGGCAGCCACAGGATCGTCCAGATCAATGACCTCATCATGCGTCAGGCGCACTCCGTCCCCCAGGAACGTTGCGCTATCGCACTTGATGAAGCTTGTCAGCCCCCCGGCACCGTCCCGTGCAACATACCAGTCGCGCTCGAATGCCGGATTGCGGACAGGCGGCTTCCCATACCGGGCCTCATACTTCTTCGCGTACAACACCATCTTCCCTTCATCGATTGCATAGGGCGTCAGGCCCAAGGTCTCCGGCTGTGCGACGCGTTGATCGAGACGGTCCCTGGGATCCTCCCTTTCCACAGAGCCTTCCTCCGTGATGGCTTCATTTGAGGAAAGCCTTGAAAGCGAAGTCTCAATTGGAATGCGATCAATGTAGTTGATGCGGACAGCAATCTCCTTGCGGAAATCATTCGTACGCGGATTCGCCCGGGCACCCGGAGCCGTCGGCGTCATGTCTGGCCACTCGATGACCAGCGTCACGCCCTCGCCAGGCCACGGTGCGATCTGGCTGTCCAGGTAGTTGGCCGGAATGCGGAAGGTGTTCGGCCCCAGCTTCACGTCCACGGGGGCATCGGTATAGGTGTGACCGTTGATCGTGCGGCCGGTCTGGATTGCGCCGGACATGGCGGGATTCCTTTCGTGTTCGGTGGACGGTGGCCGTGCGCACGCGCCGGCACTCACTGCAACGGCAAGTGCGAGCGTCAGGCAACGGCCGGGGGACATCACGCGCATGGGCATTCCATTGCAGGGTTCCGGCGCCACTATAGGCAACTGGGCGTCAACGGAACAGGAACCGCATCGCAGCCCTTCACGGCACCAGGCAGCGTTCCACCTGCAGCGACAGCACCTGGCAGGCGTTGAACAGGCCCTCGACCACGGCTGCGGAGGGGCAGCAGGCAGGATCGTCATTCTCCCGTGCCACATGCGCGGCGTGCAGCACCGCGGTCAGCGCCGTGATGCCCGACGCGCTGCGGGTCGCCAGGGCCATGTCGAAGGCGCGGCCGGGGCTCAGGCACATTTCACTCCAGGCCTCGCCATCGGCGCGCAGGTTCCGGCCATGGCCTTTCAGGTGTGCAAAGAATGCCGATGGCGTGACGGGCTCGGCGGATTCGCGGAGCGCGTCCTCCAGCGTTTCGGCCAAGGCAGCGGGAAGATCGCGCACGGCGGCGCCCAGCAGCGCATGCAGGCGGGGATGATCGGGCAGACGTTCGGGCATGACGGCAACCTCACGATGTGGCCACCTGCAGATGCAAGGTGGCGGACGGTGCGGGTTGGCGTGCCGGATACATGATGCAAGAAGCCGGCGGATCAAGAAATCCCCACGCACCGTCCGCCATGAACTGGCAGGCGATGCATTGTCACGGTTGCAACTCTGGCTGCAACCGTGACGCCGCGCATCATGTACGTTCGGGACGCCAATCCCGGCCACGGCGAATGCCTTGGCGCGGCCATGGTTACCGCCCCGAACCGGCGATGAAAAGCAGGAAAATCCCGAGCGATCGCGCTGTTACGTTGGTTGCGTCAGCGGATGTCGAGTTGTCCATCGGCTGACGCGCTTCGCCAGCAGATGAACCCCGCCAGCGTGCACTGCCCGGGCGCCCTATCCTGCCGTATACGACATGCACGCCGCCGCCAAAGACCCATCGGTGGAAGTGAGCGTTAGCGAATCCGGCATGCGGCATGTGCAACGCCGCTCAGCCTTCAGCTATCGCCCTGGGTACTCTGATAGCCGCGGTAGGTTTCACCCCACTCGCGCATGGCCAGCAGCACCGGCACCAGCGTGCGCCCGAACTCGGACAGCTCGTATTCCACCTTCGGTGGTACTTCCGCGTACACGTGGCGGATCACCACGCCGTCGGCTTCCAGTTCACGCAGCTGGCTGGTCAGCATGGACTGGGTGGCGTTGGGCACCCGCCGCGTCAGTTCCATGAAACGTCGCTTGCCCATCATCAGGTGAAAAAGAATGATCGGCTTCCACACGCCGCCGATCACCGACAGCGTGACTTCCACGGCACAACCGCTCTTGCCATCCCAACGCTTGCTACGCATGCATACTCCGGAAAACCATAGTACCTACGGAAAATCATCGTTCTTGTTGCGATAGAGGCGCGAGCCTAGCATGGCCTCATCCGGTGAATGTGAGCCCCTCCATGACGTTCAAAGCACTGCTCGCCCGCAAGACGAACAACCAGGTTTCGACCGAACTGGTCGATTTCGATGAAGCCGACCTGATGGACGGTGACGTCCTGGTGCAGGTCGAGTACTCCACGCTCAACTACAAGGATGCGCTTGCCCTCACCGGCAAGAGTCCGGTCATCCGGACATTCCCGCTCATTCCCGGCATCGATCTGGCAGGCGTGGTGCTGGAATCCAGCAGGGCCGACTTCAAGCCAGGCGACCGCGTTGTGCTCAATGGCTGGGACCTGAGCATGGGCCACCACGGCGGCCTGGCACAGCGCGCCCGCGTGCGGGGCGAATGGCTCAACCGGATTCCCGGCAACCTGAGCACCCGCGACGCCATGGCCATCGGCACCGCTGGCTATACCGCCATGCTGTGCGTACTGGCCCTGGAACATGCTGGCGTGACGCCCGACAAGGGCGATGTGCTGGTGACCGGCGCCAACGGCGGTGTCGGCTCGATCGCGGTGGCGATCCTTTCAAAGCTGGGCTATCGCGTGGTGGCCGCTACCGGGCGCCCGGAGCATGCTGAGTATCTGCACAACCTGGGTGCGAGCGAAATCATCGACCGCGCGCAGCTTTCGGAACCGCGCGGCCGACCGGTGAGCGCCGAACGCTGGGCCGGCGTGGTGGATGTGGCCGGCGGCCCTACCCTCGTCAACGCCATCGCCGAGACCAAGTACCGCGGTGCCGTGGCCGCGTGCGGCCTGGCGCAGAGCGATGCACTGCACGGCTCGGTGCTGCCCTTCATTCTTCGCAACGTGACCCTTGCGGGCGTGGATTCGGTGAATGCACCGCAGGACGTTCGCCAGCGTGCATGGGATCGCCTCGCTACCGACCTGGACCCGCAGAAGCTGGAAAGCACGGTGCAATTGATCGGGCTTGCCGACGTGCTGGACGTGTACGAGAAGATCATCCCCGGTCAGGTGCGCGGCCGCATCGTTGTGGATGTAAATGCCTGAGCGGATGACCGCAACGGGGCTCGATGGATGGGTGTAGATGGAGGGCTGCAACGCGCCTCCACGCTGCAGCGAATGGTGAACCTGCCGTGAAACACACGGTGCGGCAGTGACCTTCGGCCATCGCCGGTCGCATACGCTCAGGCTCCCACTGCCGCTGGATCCTCGACATGCCAATGACCGCATTCGCGCTTGCCGCCGCACTTTCGGGCCTGCCCGACATCGACTGGGAGCGCCAGCGCGCCGAGGACGCGCACCAGCTCATGCTGTGCCAGATCCATCGCGGTGAGTTGCAGCAGGCCGAGGGAAAAGACGATGCCTACCAGCGCGCAAAAGCGGTCTGCGACCTGCTGGCGCGGGACTACAGGAACAGGTGGGATTTCGACGCACAGGATGCACTGGCGGCATCGGCGGTGGATCTGGATGAGCTGATCCGGCGTGGCGACGCGGTTGAAGTCCCCCCTGCAAAGCGGGATCGTGCCTACGAGTGATTCAGCAACTGCTGATTCAGCAACTGCCGCTGGCGCTGCCGGTTTCCGAACGCCTAAGGGATCCGACCCGGCGCCCGTGCCAAACGCAGGATCCCGTCTGGCGGAATGACGGTGCCATCGTCCATCACGATCAGCATGTCGGAGACTTCGCCCTCGTGCCCTTGCTTCGCAGTGGTCACCAGGATCCTCAATGGATCCGTCCGGATATCGTAGCCGCCGCTGGTGTGCTTCAAGGTTCCCACGCGGTCCCAGTCGATTTGCATTACCTGCTCCTGGATCCAGGCGCGTCATGATGCCATGCGCCAGGCAATTGGGTGGGCCGCGATGGACGGCTCCCGGACGCACCCTGCCCGCGTGTGAAAGGCCACATGCAACGTCAAGGCCCCTTATCATGCGGGATTAGGGGCTCTACATGCCCGGTTGACGCTTGCAAGGCAGTACCTGGATGTCTATGGAATGGCGCCCCTCGATCTGGGGCCAACGTGTGACTCGTTCGCCACACTGGTGGCTGCGGCTGGATGGCGAAAGCATCGAGCTGAACGTCGCCGGTCAGCAATACCGGCAACGCTTGGATGACGATCACAGCGTGCAGGTCATTCCAGGGCTTTTCTGGTCGCGGGTCGAGCTGAAGACAGAAGGCGCACTGAGGCTGTCGGTGGACGGGCTTGCCAACGCGCAGGCGTCCCGGCTTGCGGCGGCGCTGCAGCAGGTGCGCTTTGTGCGCACCACACGCGGGCGCAAGGCTCTGTTTGACACGATCCTGGCGCAGATCCAGGCGTGGTTGAGCGCCGCGGACGCCCTCATCGATCGCGGCCGTGCCGGCCGCCGCTGGATCACCCACGAACAGCAGCAGGCGCTGCTGGCCGAACGTTCCTCCCTGCCGCTGCAGCCGGCGGAGCTGGAGCAACTGTTCCTTGATGAAAGCGTGCATGGCGACCTGCATTCGCACAGCCATCGTGCTGCGCTGGATGCCCTGCACGACTGGCAGTTGGACTGGCCCGCCACCTGGGCCGAGGCCAACGCGACCATGGCAACGCGTGAGCGGGTGCTGGCCAAGGACTTCCTGGACCGGGTCGAGAGCAAACCGCTGACCGAGGAACAGGCCCGTGCCGTCATCTGCTTCGACAACCGGGTGCAGGTCGTGGCCGCGGCCGGCTCTGGCAAGACCTCCACGATGGTCGCCAAGGCCGCTTATGCCATCGATCGTGGCTTTGTCGAACCCGAACGGATCGTGATGCTCGCCTTCAACAAGGACGCCGCCAAGGAGCTGGAAGCGCGCGCACAGCGATGCTTCGACCGGCTCGGCATGGGCGATACCGTGGTTGAGGCCCGGACTTTCCACGCCCTCGGCCTGTCCATCATCGCCAAAGCCACAGGGCGCAAGCCCGATATCCCGGAATGGGCGGTCGACGCGACGCTGGGCTTCAACAAGCTGGCCGAACTGGTGGACGACCTGAAGGACCGCTCGACCCACTTCCGCACCCAGTGGGACATGTTCCGCCTGGTGTTCGGGCGCGACCTTCCGCCGTTCGGTGCCGACATGATGGCCGATGGCTACGACCGCGATGGCACGCCCTACATGCGTACCCTGCAGGGTGAGCGGGTGAAGAGCCTGGAAGAGTGCGTCATCGCCGACTGGCTGTTCTACAACGGCGTGGCCTACGACTACGAGCGGCGCTACGAGTTCGATACCGCGACAGACACCCACCGCCAGTATCGTCCGGACTTCTACTACCCGGACGCCCGGCTGTATCACGAGCACTTCGCGCTGGATGCCGATGGCCAGCCGCCGAAGCACTTTGCCAACTACAGCGAAGGGATGCACTGGAAGCGCCAGCAGCATGTGGCGCGCGGCACCGCCCTGGTCGAGACGACGTCGTTTGGCCTGCGCAGTGGACAGGCGCTGCACGATCTTGCGGAGCGGCTCAGCGCGTCTGATGTCGAGCTCGACCCGAACCCGGATCGCGAGCTGCCTGACCAGGGCGCCAAGCCGATGCCGGACGCGGACCTGATCGGCCTGATGCGGACCTTCATTGCCCATGCCAAGAGCAACTGCCTGACGCTGGACGATATGGCGGCGCGCCTGCGGCAGATGCCCGAGGATCAGTTCAAGGAACGCTACCGGCGCTTCCTGGAGATCGCCGGGCCGGTTTTCCAGGCCTGGGATAACGCGCTGGCTGACGAGCGCAGCATCGACTTCGAGGACATGCTCAACATGGCGGCCGGGCTGCTGGAACAGGGCCACTATGAATCACCCTACGAACTGGTGATGGCCGACGAGTTCCAGGATGCATCGCGCGCCCGTGCGCGCCTGTGCCGAGCGCTGGTCAGCCAACCGGGCCGCTATCTGTTCGCGGTGGGCGATGACTGGCAATCGATCAATCGCTTCGCCGGTGCCGACGTTTCGGTGATGACCGGATTCCGCGAGTGGATGGGCCATGGCCAGGTGCTGAAACTGGAGCAAACGTTCCGCTGCCCGCAGGCACTGTGCGATGTGTCCAGCCGCTTCATCAGCCGCAACCCCGCGCAGATCGCCAAAGCAGTTCGCTCAGCTACGCCGGCGATGGGCCCGGTGCTGCAGGCGTTCCAGATGAACCGGCGTGAGGAGGTGCAGGATGGTGTTCGCCAGTACCTCGCCAAGCTGCATCAGAAGCTGCTGTCCGGGGCCGTTCCACAGGGCCGCAACGGGCGTGTGACGGTCTTTGTCCTGGGGCGGTATCGCGCGGATCGCGGTGCAGTGCCTTCGGATTGGAAGGCGGCCTTCGGCAGCACGATGGACGTCGAGTTCCTGACCACACATCGATCGAAGGGGCGCGAGGCGGACTACGTGATCCTGCCGGGCATGATCAACCGCAGCTTCCCGAGCCTGCGCGCGGATGACCCGGTGCTTTCGCTGGCCATGCCGGATGGGGATACCTATCCGCTGAGCGAAGAACGGCGGTTGTTCTATGTCGCGCTGACGCGTGCGCGACGGTCGGTGGCGATGTTCACCCTGCAGGGCAAGCACTCGCCGTTCCTGGATGAGCTGGTGAAGGACGGCGCAGTGGAAGTGACCGCGGTTTCAGGCGCGGCCATCCACGAAGAGCGCTGCCCCGTGTGCAAGGTGGGCGTGTTCGTGGACCGGAATGGGCCGCACGGGGCTTTCCGGTCGTGCTCGAGTTATCCGTTGTGCCATAACAAGCCGAAGGGTGGGCGTCGTTAGTTTGTCCGGATTCGTCCCGGAGGGCGAACGTCTACGTCGTGAGGTTCAGCGGCCGCCCTTACGTCGAATGCCTCAACGAGCGCAGTTTTCCCAAACTGCTGCATGCCCACGTCGAGCTCGAGATCTGGCGAGGGAAATACAACGAGGAGCGACCGGCGAAGCTCATGGGCGACCTGACACCGGCGGCCTATGCCCAACAGTTGGCGGCCAAAGCCACTACGAAGAAATCTGGACTCCAAAGGACCCCGCTACTGAAAGCGGGGAACGTCGGATGTTGGGAGCGGGGTCTATCTTCGTGATGAAGCACGACTCACAAAAGCCGGCTTTCTTGTGTTTTCCTCTCGCTTCGCTCGCAAGACGTCATAGAGATCAGGCCAGTACATGAGTGGCTCGCTGTCAAAGCCCCTCCAGATGAATAGCATCAGGGGCGTCCCCAGGAGCAAGAGGACAACCAGATAAGTCCAAATCCAACGGTCAGCCCACACTGAGAGTAGTGATTGGTCCGCCCAACACCAACTCGCAGCACTCAGTGCCATGCATGCAATGCTATTTCGCACCGTCACCAACCAAGCTCGCTCTTCCTCCCGGTGCTTTGCCAAGCAGGCCTCAAGTCTGGCTAACCATTGATGGTCCGGATGTACCATGAGGTGCTTCATTGCCTGAAATTGCGTGACGTATCCCATGGGCGGCGACGAATCATCCCGCTCGTCGACCGGAAGCCGCTCTTGGATCGCAAGAGCGATAGGAATGAGGCCGAACTGGACCACTATCTGCACCATCACTGCACCGACAGATAATGCAAGCCCGAAGACCACAATCAAAACGAGGGCAAGACCGGGGCGCTCCGTCAGCTCGCGCAGTGAAAGCTCAACAATGCTCTTGTGCCAAATCATCGCTGACGCGAAGTCCGAAGCCAAGGCGAACGCGCTCATCCTGAGCACAAATGGGAAGTCGCTCAACTTTTCCAGAAGCGACCACTTCGAAAGATCCAGATTCAAACCCAACTCCTCGCTGATGACAGCTCTATTTACCGAAGTGGAGAAGCAATCGCACTTCTACCCAGAAATGCAGTAGTCGGCCTGGTCGCAGCGAACTTGATACCGCGTCCTTGAGTTCCATGGCTTTTCCAGCTCCTTGCCAGATCAGATCCGTCCAGACATCAATTCGTGTCGCAAGCAAACGGAACGCGATTTTTTCGAGATGTGGCAACGTTCTTTGCAACGGAGGCATCCTGAGCAATCGGGTAATCGAACGACGCCGCGATGGGTTTCCGATTCGACTGATGGGCCGCTGCGTGAGGGTATCGGCCAGCCGCTACTACGAGTGGGGTAAAGCACCCTGCGAGCGCCCGGCAAGTCGACAATGAGCGCCGCTCGTACGGATACGCGAACTACACGAAGGCAGCCGCGGCACGTTGGGGGCTGGCCGCATGTGCGAAGACCTGGCTGAAGAGGGCTAGACTGCCAGCCTCCAACGAATGGCGCGCCTGATGACAGCCAACGGCCTGCACGGCTGGCCTCGCACCCGCGTCGCGGGAGGCGTGCAGGTGCGGCCGTGACGCCGCCAGGCGTGAGTGATCTGATTGAGCGCAATGTTCTCGCACCGGAGCCGGCAACCAAGTGGACCGCGTGCGGCATGGCTGAAAGCGGACATAGACCGCTTCAGCGCCGAAACAACGAATCCACAGAATGCGGGCGAAAACATGGAACGAGCAACGTGGAACAAAAAACCCGCTGCAAACAGCGTCTTAGACATTGTCTTGGCGGAGAGAGTGGGATTCGAACCCACGGAAGGTTTAACCCTTCGCCGGTTTTCAAGACCGGTGCCTTAAACCGCTCGGCCATCTCTCCAATCGGGTCCCGGTCGCCCGGGCAGCGGCGTATTCTCGCACGTGAAGGGCATTTGCCCAAGACCACCTTGCTCCTGCCCTCCGCATCCGGCACGGTGGGGGCCTTCACCGCACTCGGAGCCGCCATGGCCCATCTCGATCTGGCCAACCTGCGCACCTGCCTGCTGGACGACACCCAGCTGGCCGCAGTGGCCCTGCACCGCACCTTCGCCGGGCACCTGCCGGTCAGCAGTGGGCAGCTGGTGGTCTGCGATCCGCTGGTCCAGGCCGAGGCGCCCGCGCTGGCCGACTACACCGCCCCGCTGGGCCGGCACCCGGTCGAGATCATCGTGCATAGCGGCCGCCCGGCGCTGGCCGTGGTCTGGTTCAGGCCGCGCCAGTTGCTCACCGCGTCCGCGCTGCACTGGCAGATGGCGCGCTGGACCACGCAGGACCTGACCGGCCTGGACGAGGACAGCTTCATCGGCTATCCGGTCGACGCCGGTATCGGTTGCTTCATGGACACCGACACCCAGCAGGCGCTGCTGGCCCTGATCGAACAGGCTGATGGCGACGAAGAGAGTGAATGGTCGGATGCACTGATCGACCACGATGGCCTGGATGAAGGCGCCGAGTACCGCCCCTGGGGCGAGGACTCGCCGCACGGCCTGGTGGTATTCACCAGCGGCTGGGGCGACGGTGTCTATCCCAGCTATTGGGCGCTGGATACGTCCGGCATTCCAGTCGCCCTGGTCACCGATTTCCTGTGCATCGAGGGCGGTGATGGGCGCGACGAGCGCGAGATTGCCGACCAAGCCTATCGCGACAACCTGCCGGCTGCGGAAGCCGAGGCGCTGGCGCGGCTGGTGGCCGCCGTGGAGCGCGATGACGCGGAGGCGCTGCGAGCCCTGCTGGTGGATGCGCCGCAGCGCGCCAACCAGATCGAACCGGGCTGTGGCGGCACCGCGCTGTTCGAGGCGATCCGCCTGGACCGTCCGCAGGCATTGCGTGTGCTGTTGCAGGGCGGCGCATTGCCGGCGATGCCCGAGCGCCTGCACATGAGCAAGGTGACCAGCTATCTGGACTATGCGCGCTTCCTGAAGAAGCCACGCAGCGCGGAGCTGATGGCGGTGCTGGAAGTGCCCGTCGTTGCAGCCGAACAGCCACCGGCCGCGCCGCGACGCCGTAGTTTCTGGGACCGGCTGTTCGGCCGGAACTGATCGGCGCCGGAATACAGCAACGCCGGGCATGGCCCGGCGTTGCCCTTCAGCGCTCTCAGCCGGCATCCACGGCCAGCGCACCCAGCGCGCTGGCCTTGATCCGCTCCTTGGCTTTTTCACAGGCGCCACCGCAATCCAGGCGCGAGGCCTCCAGCTGCGGCGGCAGGTGCTCGGCCAGGAAGTCGATGAACACGCGTACCGCCGGCAGCAGGCCGCGGCGCGAGGCGAACACGGCATGGCACACGCCCTGCGGCAGCGACCAGTCCGGCAGCACCACTTCCAGCTCGCCGTTGCGCACGGCGTCGGCGCAGACGGTTTCCGGCAGCATGGTGATGCCGAAGCCGTCCTTCACCATGCTCTGCAGCAGCGGGAAGTCGAAGCCGGCCACGCGCGGCTGCAGGTCGACCCGGCGCACTTCGCCTTCCGGGCCATGCAGCTCCCAGCGCTGGCGCGCTTCGTCTTCGCTGATGCTGAGGGTGACGTGCTGGGTCAGCTCTTCCGGGTCCTTGGGGCGGCCAGCGCGATCCAGGTACTTCGGGCTGGCCACCAGCAGTTCCTGCACCTGGCCGAAGCTGCGCATCACCAGGCTGCCGTCGTCGTCCAGGCGCGAACGCACGCGCAGGGCCACGTCGTAGCCTTCATTGATGATGTCCACGCGGCGGTTGCTGATGTTCAGCTGTAGCCGCACCTTCGGATACTGCTCGAGGAACTTGGGCAGCAGCTTGGGCAGCTGCATCTGTGCCAGCGACACCGGCACGCTGGCGCGCACCACACCGCGCGGTTCGGCGCTGAGGCGGTCCACCACTTCGCGTGCGGCCTGGGCCTCGGCCAGCATCGTCTGCGCATGGCGGTGCACGCTGGTGCCGACATCGGTGACCGCGAAACGGCGCGTGGAGCGCTGCAGCAGGCGCACGCCCAGGTCGGTTTCCAGCTGGCTGATGCGGCGGCTCAGTCGCGACTTGGGGATGCCCAAGGCGCGCTCGGCGGCGGCGAATCCGCCGTGGTCGACCACCATCGCGAAGTAGTACAGATCATTCAGGTCATGCATGCCCGAGTTCCATATCTAGAACAATACGTGGCATTCAACCACCTTTATCCCGCCTTTGCAACAACCTATCGTTCTCTCCGTCGGCGGGGCACCCCGCCCCTTCCTCCCAGAACATAGGTGACTGCCATGAAGCTTCTGCATCTCGACGCCAGCGTGCTTGGCGACAACTCCGTGTCCCGCCAGCTGTCGGCCGCCGTGGTCGCCCGCTTCACCGGCCAGATCGACGGCCTGCAGGTCGATTATCGCGATCTTGACGCCAATCCGGTACCGCATCTGCGCAGCAGCTCGCTGGCCAAGACCGATGCTGCCGAGGCGACCGATGCTGAACAGGTGATGCAGCAGTTCCTGGAGGCCGACATCGTGGTGATCGGCGCACCGATGTACAACTTCAGCATCCCTTCCACGCTGAAGGCCTGGATCGACCGCGTGGCCGTGGCCGGCCGCACCTTCAAGTACACCGAGAACGGCCCGGTGGGCCTGGCCGGTGGCAAGCGGGTGATCATCGCCAGCAGCCGCGGCGGCATCTACACCGACTCGCCGGCCGACTTCCAGGAGCCGTTCCTGCGCCAGGTGTTCGCCTTCATGGGCATCAACGAAGTCGAGTTCGTGCGCGCCGAAGGCATCGCCTACTCGCCGCAGCACCGTGAAGACGCCATTGCCGGCGCGCTTGCGGCACTCCCGTCGCACGAAGTGGCCGAAGCCGTCGCGGCGTAACGCGTTCCAACGTTCGGCGCCCCTCTCTCCTCGTCTGGGCGCTGAACGCGGGCCGGGATCCCCTCCCCCATCCCGGCCCACCCTGGCGGCCCCGCTTTGCGGGGCCGTTTTTTTGTGGGCGCGCTACGCTGGGGCCATGGACTACATCGTGACGGCTGCGCACCGCAGCGAATTTCCACATCCGATCACCCTGCGCCGCGGCCAGGCGCTGGTGGTGGGCGAACGTTATGAAGGCCCGGAGGGCTGGGACGACTGGTTCCTGTGCGAGGCCGAGGGGCAGCAGCCCGGTTTCGTGCCGGCGCCGGTGATCGGCCGCGATGCGCAGGGTGGCGCGTTTGCCACGGAGGATTACTGCGCGCGGGAGCTGGATGTGGATCCTGGGCAGGTGCTGCGCGGGGTGCGCACGCTCAATGGTTGGGCGTGGTGCGCGCCGGAAATCGGCGAACCGGGATGGGTGCCGTTGGAGAAGCTGCGGGCTGTGGAGTGATCGCGGTGGTTCATCCACGCATGGCGTGGATCTACTGGGGCATTGGTGAATTCATGCCGGGCGCGTGCAACATCCTCCAGTAGATCCACGCCATGCGTGGATGCGGTGCCATGCAGGCATGGCACCCACCCGATCAGGGAATCAGGCGATGGTTTCCAGGCCGCCCATGTACGGGCGCAGGGCCTCCGGCACGGTGATGCTGCCGTCGGCGTTCTGGTAGTTCTCCATCACCGCGATCATCGCGCGGCCAACGGCCACGCCCGAGCCGTTCAGCGTGTGCGCCAACTCCGGCTTGCCGGTGGCCGGGTTGCGCCAGCGGGCCTGCATGCGGCGGGCCTGGAAGTCACCACAGTTCGAGCACGAGGAGATCTCGCGGTAGGTCTCCTGCGACGGCAGCCAGACTTCCAGGTCGTAGGTCTTGATGGCCGAGAAGCCCATGTCGCCGGTGCACAGCAGCACCTTGCGGTACGGCAGGCCCAGCTTTTCCAGCACCACTTCGGCGCAGCGGGTCATGCGCTGGTGTTCGGCATCGCTGTCTTCCGGGCGGCTGATCGAGACCAGCTCGACCTTCTCGAACTGGTGTTGGCGGATCATGCCGCGCACGTCGCGGCCACCGCTGCCGGCCTCGGCGCGGAAGCACATCGAGTGGGCGGTCATGCGCAGCGGCAGGCGCTCGGCGTCAACGATCTCGTCGCGCACGATGTTGGTCAGCGGCACTTCCGAGGTCGGGATCAGGTAACGCGTGGAATCACCCACGGCGGTCTTGAACAGGTCGTCCTCGAACTTCGGCAGCTGGCTGGTACCGCGCAGCGAGTCTGCGTTGACCAGCAGCGGCACGTTGGTTTCCTCGTAGCCGTGCTCGCCGGTGTGCAGGTCGACCATGAACTGGGCCAGGGCGCGGTGCAGGCGCGCGATCGGGCCGCGCAGCACGGTGAAGCGCGAACCGGACAGCTTGGCCGCGGTCTCGCCGTCCAGCCAGCCGTTGCGGGCGCCCAGTTCAACGTGGTCGAGCACCTTGAAATCGAACTGGCGCGGGGTTCCCCAGCGCGCCTGCTCGACGTTGTCGTTCTCGTCGGCACCGGCCGGCACGTCTTCGGCCGGCAGGTTCGGAATGCCCATCGAGATCGCTTCGATCTTCTCGCGCAGCTCGTCCAGCGCCACTTCCGAAGCCTTCAGCTCGTCGGCGAAGGCAGCGACCTCGGCCATGATGGCCGAAACGTCCTCGCCCTTGGCCTTGGCCTGGCCGATGGCCTTGGAACGGCTGTTGCGCAGGCTCTGCAGCTCCTGGGTCCGCACCTGGATGCGCTTGCGATCAGCCTCCAAAGACTCCAGGGCAGACACGTCGAGCTCGAAGCCGCGGCTGGTGCGCAGGCGTTCGGCGAGGTCGGCGGGCTGGTGGCGGAGCAGGGCTGGATCAAGCATGGCAGGTGTCGTGGTGGGTATCAGGGATGGGATTATCGCTTGTTATACGGATTTCTGCCGCCCGGTTCATTCCTGGCGTGGCAGAATCGGGCTATTCCGTACTGGTCCGGTCCATGTCTGCACCCCGCTCGTCGTCCGCCAAGTCGTTCACTGTGCATATCCCGCGCAACGCCCTGAAGATCGCCGGCATCGCCTTCGGCGTGGGCGTGCTGCTGTTCGTGCTGGTCTGGTTGACCGGCCGCGACAAGGAGTTCTTCCGTGCCGACCCGGCCGCGCAGACCCCGCAGGAGACCGCGCAGGTGGAACCGCTGCCGGAACCGCTGGCCGCAGCCGCAGGCTCCAGCGACATGCCCGACGCCAAGCCGGCCCCGGTAGAGGACGACGCCCCGAAGCTGGTCGAAACCGCCCCGCCACCGCCCGCGCCCATCGCTGAACCGGCCCCGGCCGCGCCGACCCCTGCACCGGCCGCCACCGGCAACAGCCAGCCGATGCCGATTGCCGGCCAGTCGCCGCCGCCGGCTTACCCGGCCGCCGCGCTGCGCGCCGGCGAGACCGGCAGCGTGGTGGTGCGCGTGGACGTGGATGCCACCGGCTACCCGAACAATGCCACCGTGATCCAGCGCAGCGGATCACGCGAGCTCGACCGTGCCGCCACCGACGCCGTGCGCCGCTGGCGCTTCACCCCGGCACAGAGCAACGGCCAGGCCGTACCGGGCAGCATTGAAGTGCCGTTCGACTTCAAGACCCAGTAACTGAACGTTTCCCGGCAGGCAAACTGAACCCTGCCGGTCGCGTTGACGCAACGCTGACACTTCCCGCCACTGGCCCGCGCAACACTCTCCCCGTCGTCCATTGACGGAAGGAGTTTGCGATGACCGCCACCACCCACGAAGACCTTCATTCGCCGCAACTGCAGCAGGAAGCCAGCGAACAGCACAAGCCCACGTCGCCCTGGATGTGGATCGCGCTGATCGTGGCGATGTTTGCCGCCGCCCTGCTCTGGCTGCGTCATTCCAACCAGGAAGACGTGGCGCCGGCACCGGTCGGCGAGCGCATGCTGCCCGCCCCCGAGCAGGCGCCGGTCGCCGACGTGCAGGCGCCCGCTGCCCGCCAGGCCGCACCGGTCAGCAGCCAGCACAAAGCCGCCCCTGCGGTACGCAATCGCGAGGCGCGCCCGCTGGCAGGCAACAGCAAGCCGACCTACCCCGCTGCAGCGCTGCGCAACGGCGTGCAGGGCAGCGTGATCGCCAGCCTGAATGTCGATACCCGTGGCCAGGTGACCAATGCCGCGATTGTTTCGCGCAGCGGCGAGCGCAGCCGTGACCTGGATCGTGCGGTGCTGAGCGCCGTGCAGAACTGGAAGTTCCAGCCGGCGATGCATGAAGGCCGTGCAGTGGCCAGTGTGGTGCGGGTTCCGGTGGATTTCCGTACCGAACAGCGTTGATCGCGGACGAGGGGTTCGTGATGTTTAGACGGAGGCTTCGGCCTCCGTCCTTTTATGCGGAGACGCGTGCCAACCAAGGTTGGCACCTACCGGGTGATATGGGCCTGCCAACCAAGGTTGGCACCTACCGAGTTGCGTCATCCGCCGGGCGCGGCCTTTCAGGCCAGGTTGAATCCTGCGCTTCGGGCAAGGCCATCGAAGTCCGGGAAGGACGTGGCGACGTTGGCGATGTCGTTGATGCGCACCTCGCCGTCACTGATCTGGCCGGCGATGGCGAATGCCATGGCGATACGATGGTCACCGTGGCTTTCGATGGTGCCGCTGCCCAGGCGGACGCCGCCGTGCAGGGTGGCGCCGTCTTCGGTTTCGTCCACCTGCATGCCCAGCGCACGCAGGCCGGTGGCCATCGCCGCAAGGCGATCGGATTCCTTCACCCGCAGTTCGGCCGCACCGGTCACCACGGTCTGGCCTTCGGCGGCGGCGGCAGCCACGAACAGCGCCGGGAACTCGTCGATCATGTCCGGCACCAGTGCTTCCGGAATGCGCGCGCCCTTCAGCGGTGCGTAGCGCACCACCAGATCGGCCACCGGTTCACCGCCCTGCTCGGCCGGATTCTCTTCGGTGATGTCCGCCCCCATCAGGCGCAGCGCGTGCAGCAGGCCGGTGCGGCGCGGGTTCAGGCCAACCTGCTTCAGGCGCAGCTCGGAACCGGGAATGATGCTGGCGGCCACCAGATAGAACGCAGCCGAGGAGAAGTCAGCCGGCACCACGATATCCGTGGCACGCAGGCGCTGGCCACCACGCAGGCGCGCCTTGCCCGGCGAGAATTCGATGTCCACGCCGAACGCCGACAACATGCGTTCGGTGTAATCGCGGGTCGGGTGCGGTTCCAGCACGCTGGTTTCGCCCTGCGCATACAGGCCGGCCAGCAGCACCGCCGACTTGATCTGCGCGCTGGCCACCGGCGAGGCGAAGTCGATGCCGTGCAACGATTGCCCGCCATGCACGTGCAGCGGCGGCGTGCCATCGCTCTCCGTATCGATCTTCGCGCCCATCTGCGACAGCGGGCCGGTCACGCGGCGCATCGGGCGGCCGGACAGCGACTCGTCGCCGATCAGCGTGCAGTCGAACGCCTGGCCCGCCAGCAACCCGGCCAGCAGACGCATGCCGGTACCGGCATTGCCGCAGTCCAGCGGTGCATCCGGTGCTTTCAGGCCGTCGATACCCACACCATGCACGATGCGCTGCGACGGGCTGGGGGTCTCGATGCGCACGCCCAACTGGCTGAAGATGCGCGCGGTGGCACGAGTGTCTTCGCCTTCCAGGAAGCCTTCGATATGCGAGGTGCCATCGGCCAGCGCGGCGAACATCACCGAGCGGTGAGAGACCGACTTGTCGCCGGGAATGGTCAGGCTGCCCTGCAGCGGCTGGCCCTTGCGGGCGATCCAGTGTTGCGCGTTGCTCATCGTTCGATCGTTCCGTAAACGCCGGCAGCGCCGGCGATGCATCAGGGAGCGGCGGCCATGGCCGCCACAGCAGCACTCAGGGCACGGCCACCGGATAGGAGCCCAGCACCTTGATCTGCGCCGAGTGCGCTTCGAGTTCTGCCAGCGCGGCCTGCATCGGCGCGTCGTCGATGTGGCCGGCCAGATCGATGAAGAAGCCGTATTCCCACTTGCCGTGGTGCGACGGCCGCGACTCGATGCGGTTCATGCTGATGCCGTGGCGGGCGAACGGGCTGAGCACGTCGAACAGCGCACCGGGCTTGTCATGGATGAACACCAGCACCGAGGTGCGGTCGTGGCCGGAAGTCGGGAAGATGTTGCGGCCCACCACCAGGAAGCGGGTGGTGTTGTCGGCATCGTTCTGGATCGGCTTGGTGACCACCTTCTTCAGGCCGTACACATGGCCGGCGCTCTCGCCGCCGATGGCCGCTGCGTCATCGGCGTTGCGCGCACGACGTGCACCCTCGGCATTGCTCGAGACCGGAATCTTCTCGGCCTTCGGCAGGTTGGCGCGCAGCCATGCCGAGGTCTGCATGAACGACTGCGGATGCGCGTAGATGCGCTCGATGTCCTCGATGCGGCCGCTGCGCGACATCAGGTACTGCTGCACGCGCAGTTCCACTTCGCCACAGATCTTCAGGTTGGAGGTCAGGAACATGTCCAGGGTGATCTGGATGGTGCCCTGCCCCGAATTCTCCACCGGCACCACGCCGAAATCGGCGTTGCCCGCTTCCACTTCCTGGAACACTTCCTCGATGCTGGCCATCGGCAGGCCCAGCGCGGAGCGGCCGAAGTGCTTGAGCACCGCCTGCTGGCTGAAGGTGCCTTCCGGGCCGAGGTAGCCGATCTTCAGCGGTTCCTGCTGGGCCAGGCAGGCCGACATGATCTCGCGGTAGACGTGCACCAGCAGCTCATCGCTGAGCGGGCCTTCGTTGCGGTCCACCACCATGCGCAGCACCTGCGCTTCGCGCTCGGGGCGGTAGTAGTCGACGGCCGCGGCGAGCTTGCCCTTGGCCTTGCCGACCTGGTGGGCGAAACGCGCGCGCTCGGCGATCAGGCTCTGGATGTCGCGGTCGATCTGGTCGATCTTCGAGCGCACATCGGCCAGCGCCAGCGGCGCCAGGGTGGGTGCCGGGTTCGAGGCGGCCTTGGCCTTGCCCTTCGCCTTGGTGGGCGCGCTGCCCTTGGCCGGTTCGGCCTTCTTCGGCGCCTTCTTGCTGGATTTGCTGCTTGCCATCGGAATTCCTTGTTGCGGGGCCCGCACCCGACGGTGCGCGCCGTTCATTGCTCAACCGTGACGCTGCTGGAAATCGGCCATGAAGGCGACCAGCGCCTCGGCCCCGGCCAGCGGCATGGCGTTGTACAGCGAGGCACGGATGCCCCCGACCACCTTGTGCCCCTTCAGCGCCAGCAGGCCGGCGGCCTTGGCTTCGGCGACGAAGCGGGCATCAAGCTCGGCATCGGGCAGGAAGAACGGGATGTTCATCCGCGAACGGGCCGCGTGTGCGACCTCGTTGCGGTAGAAGCCGCCGGAACCATCGATGGCGCCGTATACCAGCGCGGCCTTGGCGGCATTGCGCCTGGCGAATTCGGCCACGCCGCCTTCGGCCAGCATCCACTTGAACACCAGGCCGGCCAGGTACCAGTTCCAGGTCGGCGGGGTGTTGAGCATCGAATCGCGGGCGACATGCGAGCGGTAATCGAAGATGTCCGCGCGTGGCTGGCCACTACGCTCGAGCAGGTCGCGGCGGATGATCATCACCGCGATGCCGACCGGGCCCAGGTTCTTCTGCGCGCCGGCATAGATCACACCGTAGCGGCGCACGTCCAGCGGCTCGCTGGCGATGGACGAGCTGAAGTCGGCGATCAGCGGGACGTTGCCGGTGTCGGGCACATCACGGAACTCGACGCCGTGGATGGTCTCGTTGGCGGTGATGTGCACGTAGGCGGCATCGGGTGACAGCTGCCAGTCGGCACGTGCCGGCAGCTCGCGGTAGCCATTGGCTTCACTGCTGGCGGCAATGTTGACGTCCACGTAGACACCGGCCTGCTTGACCGCGGTCTTGCCCCAGTGGCCACTGACCACATAGTCGGCGCGCTGGCCGGGGGCGGCGAAGTTGAGCGGGATCAGCGCCTGCTGGGTGGTGGCACCACCGGACAGGAACAGCACCGCATAGTCTTCGGGGATGTCGAGGAGGCGACGCAGGTCGGCCTCGGCCTCGGCGGCCACGGACATGAATTCCGCACCGCGATGGCTCATTTCCACGATCGAGGCGCCGGTACCGTGCCAGTCCAGCATTTCCGCCTGCGCCTGGCGCAGGACCGATTCCGGCAAGGTCGCAGGGCCGGCACTGAAGTTGAACGCGCGCGTCATGTCACACCTGTGGGGCAAGACCCCTAGTATGCCGCAGTGCACCAGCCTTGCGGCCTAGTGCGGCAAGGGAAATTTGGTTTCATTGGAATCCATCGGCGACACGACGGGGGAGTGCCGGCCGCTGGCCGGCAACCTCAGCGATACAGGGCAGCGGCTGCCGGCCAGCGGCCGGCACTACCATCACCGCGCGGCCGTCAGCGCGCGCCGAACCAGAGCAGCAGGCTGAGCAGCGCGGCCAGCAGCAGTGCGCTGACCAGCAGCCACGGCCAGCGCCGGACCCTGCGGGGCGCGGTCGGCAGCACCGGCGCCTGCTCGGCCTCGTGGCTGGCGTCGTCCTCGGCGGGCAGCGGCCGCCGGCGCGGATCATGCGGCACTTCCAGCACGAACCGGTGCTGACCATCGAACACCACCTGGTCGCCGGCCTGCAGCCAGCAGTGGCGCACGGCCACGCCGTTGACCCGGGTACCGTCGGCACTGCCCAGGTCGCGCAGCAGCACGCGCTCGCCGTGCACTTCCACGCGGGCGTGCTGTTCGGCGAAGGCCGGGTCATCGATGGCGATGTCGGCCTCGTTGCCGCGGCCGATCAGGCGGGCCCGCGACAGGGTGAAGCTACGGCCATGGTGCAGGCCGCCGACGCCGCGCAGCAGTCGTTGCTGCTCGTCGCTGCCATCCTCGTTCTTCGGCGCAGGCGCCTGCAGCAGGCTCTCGACTTCGCCCTGCAGCACCATCTCCACGCCATCCACGTACACCGCGTCGCCCGCGCGCAGCAGGGCCATCCGGCGCACGGGGCGACCGTTGACGTGGATGCCGCGGATGCCATTGCCGACCTGCAGCCAGAGGCCGCGATCGTCCATGCAGAACTGGGCCAGCAACAGGGCGCCGTTGCCGGCATCGCCGAGCCGCACGCTGCCGTTGGCCTGGCGCACGATGCGCTGCACCCCGGGCCGCAGGGGCTGGTCGGGCTGTTGTTGTTGACTGAAGTGAACAAGCAGGTTCTGCACGCGGCGCAGCCTAGCAGGTTGGCCGCCAACGAAGAAGAACCTGCGATGAGTGCTTGGCGCGGCGGCCCGCGATGCGCACAATGCTCGCCCTCTTTGATCATCCCCGCCCTGCGCCAGGAGCCTGCATGTCCACCATCGATGTCCGCCACGCCCACGCCCTGCCCGACGCACAGGCGCGCGCCGCGATCGAACAGGTCGCTGCCAAGCTGTCCGAGCGCTTCGGCCTGAAGTCGTCCTGGACCGCCGACGTCCTGAACTTCTCCGGCAGCGGCGTGGACGGTGCGATCGAACTGCAGCCGGGCGCCGTGCGCGTGACCGCCAAGCTGGGGTTCCTGCTGTCGGCGATGAAGGGCATGGTCGAAGGCGAGATCCAGCGCGTGCTGAAGGAAAAGCTGGGCTGAACCCCGGCGGCGGCCGTCACGGCCGTGCAACGCCAACGCGCGCTACTCTCGGGGCAGGCCCAACTCCCACGGGAAGTGCGATGAACCACTACGAGAACGACGACCGCCGCAACGACGACGCCTCTTTCGGTGACCAGGCCGAGCGCTTCTCGCGCAAGCTCAGCGATTCGGCACAGCAGGTCTGGCTGGCCGGGCTGGGCGCTCTGGGCCGCGCGCAGGCCGAGGGCAGCCGCTTCTTCGACGGCCTGGTGAAGGAAGGCGAAGCCTGGGAAGCGCGCCGCCGTGAGCGCAATGGCGAACAGGGCCCGGGCTGGCGTGACAACGTCGAAACGTCGCTGGACGAGGCCCGCGAGAAAGCTTCCGGCACCTGGAACAAGGTCGAGAAGGCCTTTGATGACCAGGTGCAGGGCGTGCTCAAGCGCCTGCATGTCCCCACCGCTGACGAAGTGACCGCGCTGGAAGCCCGCATCGATGCCCTGCACGCGCGCCTGGCCAAGCTGGAAACGCGCGCCGCGTCCGGCACCGACGCCCCTGCGCCGGGCAGCCATCAATCGCCGGACAGCGTGCCCTGAGTCCAATTGTTGCAATGCAATAAAAATTGATTGACAATCGCGAGCAACCCGCCAATCGCTTCGGCTGCCGTTTGTTCCCTCCCCTCACGGCTTCAGGATTGGCGGGTTTTTCGTGCCCGCCGTGCGCCGATCTGCGCGCTCCATCACGCTTCCTGTCAGGAACATCCTGACCCAGCCGGGCACCGCGACCTTTACACTGTCGTTCTCCGCTTTCGCCCCTTCCGCCCTACTCCTGCATGCTCCCTTGGATCCTGGCCCTGCTGTCGGCCCTGCTTACCTGTTCCCTGGCCGTTGTCTATCTGTGGTGGATCAAGCGGCGGCAGAAGGAGATGCAACTCGGCCTGCAGGCTCTGGCCGGCATGCACTGGCGCGAATTCTCGGTACTGGTCAAGCGCATGCTGCGCGAACAGCGTGGCCTGCGTGAGCTGATCGATCCGACCGAAGATGCCCGCGAGCCGAGCAGCGACTTCCTGCTCAGCGATGGCCCCAATCAATGGCTGGTGTCGTGCAAGCACGGCCTGGCCTACCGCATCGGCACCGCCGCAGTGAACGAGCTGGGTGCGGCCGCGCGCCTGGCCGGCGCCAAGGGCGGCGTGCTGCTGACCGAAGGCCGGATCGAGCGCGACGGCCGTGGCGCCGCCGAAAAGCAGGCCGTTGAAGTGCTGGACGGCCCCCGCCTGTGGCCGCTGCTGCAGCCCTACCTGCCCGGCGATATCGAAGCGCGCGTGCGTGCCAGCGCCCGGCATGAGGCACTGCGCCGCATTGCCATCGCCGCACTGGGTTCGGTCACGCTGGGGCTGCTGGTCGGCCTGGGCCTGCAGGGCTTGCATGTGGAAGAGGCCGCGCCGGTTGCTGCGGCGCCGGTGGTGGCAGCACCTTCGGCCGCGCCAGCCGCCGAACCTGCCCCGATCGAAGCCGTCCCTGCGGCCGCCCCTGCTCCCGAAACTGCCGTCGCCCCGGCGGCCGACGCGCGCAGCAATCCCAACCCGGATGCCGCCACGCTGGAGCGCTTCCAGGCCGATCTGGCCCGCGCACTGGCCGGCAAGCCCGGCATCGCCAGCGGCGTCTGGCTGACCCGCCAGACCCTGGCGATCAACCGCACCGGCGAACTGGAAGCGGTGTGGCCGCGGGTCTGCGAGGAAGTGCTGCACTACCCCGCCCTGCGCAACGTGCGCATCCAGCTCAACGCCCGCCCCGGCGTGGATGAGCCCGTACGCTGGCGACAGTGCGCTACGTATTGATGAGGCAGCATCCACGCATGGCGTGGGTGTACCGGGGGTTCGCACGCATCGCGTAATCCCAACCGGGATTCAGTAGATCCACGCCACGCGTGGATGCCCTTGTAGAGTCGAGCCACGCTCGACTCATCGCGCAACGCGCGAGCAGCAGCAGCCGAGCATGGGCTCGGCTCTACATGGCGCCTGCTCAGCCCAATGCAGCCAGATGGGCGATGTAGCTTGAACGCGATTCACCCGCCGCTCTGGCCTGCGCATCCAGCTTCGCCAGGATCCGGCGTGGCAGGCTGATGTTGACCCGCTCGATGGTGTCGTCCAACAGCGCCGGATCAATGCAGATGTAGGCGAGAATCCAGCGGGTGCCCTTTGATGCCTCGGCGGCGATTTTCTGGGGTGCGGAAGGCGTCGGAATCGAGCGTCCGTCATCCAGGGCCGCGTCGATCCAGGCGAGCGCCGCCTCTTCCGCAGCACTGAGCGCATCATCAAGCGTGTCGGCCGCCGAGAAGCACCCCGGCAGATCCGGAATCACGACGCCCCATGCGGTGCGTTCATCGCCTGCCTCGATCAAGACTGGATATCGCATGGGACCTCCTACGTCAGCCCTGCGAGCTTCCGCAACGCCAGCAGCAGCCCCTTCCCCAGATCCTTCCTTGGATGAGTCACGGTGATGATGTGAGGGCACTGCGGGTGCACGAATACATGATGGGATCCGCGAATCCGTCGACAGGTCCAACCCGCCGCTTCCAGTTCCCGGATGAGGTCCCTTCTCTTCATGCAGGGACGATACACATCGTACACACGCCCCGACAGAGTTCAAGGCGACAGTGCCTGCTGAGCGAACCGGCCCCTACCGCGCGCCCGGCGCGAAGCGCGCGACCAGGTCCCAGGCGTCGCCGAGGAACACCTGGCGCACGCGGGTAATGGGCTGCTCACCGCGCCAGGTCAGGCGCTCGATCACCAGGCAGGCGGTGCCGGGCTTCACGTCCAGCAGTTTGGCGGTGGCGGTGTCCGCGCCCCAGGCACTGATGCGGTGCTGGGCACGGGTCCACGAGACGTTCTGCAGCAGCCAGCTGCCCGGCGCGGTGGTACTGAAATCGACCTCCAGCACCTCGGGCACGCCCACCGGGCTGATCAGGCGGTGCTCCAGCGCCAACGGACGGCCATCGGCCAGGTGCAGGCAACGCATCGCCAGCAGCGTCTCCTGGCCCGCCAGCTCCACTTCACCGGCATTGCCGGCGTCGGCCAGGCGCAGGTCGCGCTGCAGCAGGCGATACGCGTACTGATGGCCGCGCGAGCCGACTTCCATCGCGATGTCGGGAATCTCCAGCGCCACCTGCTCCAGGTGCGGGGGCTGCCGCGCCACGAACGAGCCGGCGCGACGGCGGCGCTCGATCATGCCGCTCTCGGCCAGTGCGGTCAGCACCTTGTTCACGGTCATCCGCGAGCAGCCGTACTGCTCCATCAGCTCGTGCTCGTACGGAATACGGAAGCCCGGCGCCCACTCTCCGCTGAGGATGCGGCTTTCCAGATCGCTGCGGATACGCTGGTTGAGCGTGGCGGACTTGCTGGCCTTCACGTAATGGGGTCTCGATGGCGGGAGGCGATCAGCCCAGCACGCCGCGCAGGGCGGCAGCGAAGGCGCTGGTGATCGCCTCGCGCTGCAGGTGGCGGCCGTCGGCCACGCACTGGCGGCCATGGCGCCAGACCGATCGCAGCGCGCCATTACGTGCGGCGAACGCCCAGCTGTCAAGCCATGCGTCGTCCTGTCGCGCCTGCAACGCCGGGTGCGAAGCATCCAGCTCGACCAGGTCGGCACTGGCGCCGACCTGCAGGCCGGCAGCCACGCCCAGCGCCTGTGCGCCGCCCTGCAATGCACCTTCGAACAGGAAACGGCCGGTGCTGCGGGTGGCATCCGGGGCCAGCACATTGCGCCCGCGCAGAGTCAGCCGCTGACCGTACTCAAGCAGGCGCAGTTCTTCGGCCGCATCGATCAGCACATTGGAATCGGAACCGACACCGAAGCGACCGCCCTCGCGCGCGAACGCCTGCATCGGGAACAGGCCGTCGCCCAGGTTGGCCTCGGTGATCGGGCACAGGCCGGCCACGGCCCGGCTGGCCACAACGGCCGCGCGCTCGTCATCGGTGATGTGGGTGGCATGCACCAGGCACCAGCGCGCATCCACCGGCGCATGGTCGTACAGCCACTGCACCGGGCGCTGGCCGCTCCAGGCCAGGCAGGCCTCCACTTCGCGCACCTGTTCGGCGATGTGGATGTGCACCGGGCCGTCGGTCAGCGGCAGCAACGCACTCAGCTCCTCGCCGGTGACCGCACGCAGGCTGTGTGGTGCGATGCCGAGCACCGCATCGGGCAGCGCGGCCAAGGCCGGCTTGGCGGCATCCAACAGTTGCGCGAAGCCGTCCACATCGTGGATCAAGCGACGCTGCGCGGGATTCGGCGCCGCTCCGCCAAAGTCGGCATGCGCATAGAACACCGGCAGCAGGGTCAGGCCGATGCCGGTCTGGTCGGCGGCGGCGGCAATCCGTGCACTCATCTCGGCGCGGTTGGCATAGGCGCGTCCATCGGCGTCGTGGTGCAGGTAATGGAATTCGCCGACGCGGGTGAAGCCGCTTTCCAGCATTTCCATGTAGGCCTGGGCGGCGATGGCCTGCACCGCGTCCGGGCGCAGATGGGCCAGGAAGCGATACATCAGCTCGCGCCAGCTCCAGAAGCTGTCACCGTCGCCGCCGCCGATCTCGGTCAGCCCGGCCATGCCGCGCTGGAAGGCGTGGCTGTGCAGGTTGGGCAGGCCCGGCACCAGGATGCCGACCCGTGTGTCGCCGTGCTGGGCGCCCTGCCCCGTGCTGATCGACGTGATGCGACCGTCCTGCACCTGCAGGCGGACGTCGCGGGCCCAGCCCCCGGCCAGCAGGGCGTGGGCGGCATGGAAACGGTGCGGGGAACGCGAATCGGACATGGCTGGACAACCCGAAATGGACGCCTATATTGTATAGACATATAAGCACAGCCGCGTTGTGGATGCCATGCACGTCGAAACCCTGTGGTCCAACGTTCACCTGATCACCCTCGATGGCGAGGACCTGGGTGTCATCCGCGATGGCGTACTGGCCTGCGCCGAGGGCCGCATCGTCCATGTCGGCCCAGCCGGCAGCGATGCCCACCTGCAGCCGACCACCCGCATCGACGGCGAAGGCCGCTGGATCTCGCCGGGCCTGATCGACTGCCATACCCATCTGGTCTACGCCGGCAACCGCGCCAACGAGTTCGAGCAGCGCCTGCAGGGCGTCAGCTATGCCGAGATCGCCCGTGCCGGCGGCGGCATCGTCTCCACCGTGCGCGCCACCCGCGCCGCCACACCGGAACAGCTGGCCCGCGAAAGCCGGCCACGCCTGCTGGCGATGCGCGCCGAGGGCGTGACCACCCTCGAGATCAAGTCCGGCTACGGCCTGACCCTGCCGGACGAGCGCAAGCAACTGCAGGTGGCGCGTGCGCTGGGCGAGGAATGCCGGGTCAATGTGGTGACCACCTTCCTCGGCGCACACGCGATTCCGCCGGGCCGCGAAGCACAGGAATACACCGACGAGGTGTGTAACGTGATGATTCCGGCCATCGCCGCCGAAGGCCTGGCCGAAGCGGTGGATGTGTTCTGCGAGAACATCGCCTTCTCGCCGGCGCAGGCGCGGCAGGTCTTCGAAGCGGCACGCGCCAACGGGCTGGCGGTGAAGATCCACGCCGAGCAGCTGAGCAACCAGCATGGCGCCGAACTGGCCGCCAGCTTCGGTGCACTGTCGGCCGACCATATCGAACATCTGGACGATGCCGGCATTGCCGCGATGGCGGCGGCCGGCACCGTCGCCGTGCTGCTGCCCGGTGCCTTCTATTTCACCCGCGATACCACCCTGCCGCCGATTGCGGCGCTGCGCGCGGCCGGCGTGCCACTGGCGCTGGCCACCGACAGCAACCCCGGCACCTCACCACTGACCAGCCCGCTGCTGGCGATGAACATGGGCGCCACCCTGTTCCGCCTGACCGTGGACGAGTGCATCGCCGGCTTCACCCGTGAAGCGGCGCGCGCGCTGGGCCATGGCCAGCGCATCGGCCGCCTGGCCGTGGGCCTGGACTGCGACCTGGCGATCTGGGACATCGACACCCCCGCCGACCTGGTCTATCGCATTGGATTCAACCCGCTGCACGCGCGCGTGGTGCGCGGACAGCCCGACCTGCCTGCCTCCTGGAGCAACACATGAGCAACACCCTGGTTCTTCGCCCCGGCCATGTCACTCTCGCCCAGTGGCGGCAGGTCTATCGCGGTGCGCCGCTTGCACTGGACCCGGCCGCGCTGCCGGTGGTGCGCGCCAGTGCGGCGGCCGTCGCCGCCATCGTCGCCAAGGGCGCGCCGGTGTATGGCATCAACACCGGCTTCGGCAAGCTGGCCAGCGTGCGCATCGAGCGCGAAGACCTGGCCACCCTGCAGCGGAACATCGTGCTCTCGCATGCCGCCGGCGTGGGCGAGCCGATGCCGGCCAGCGTGGTGCGCCTGATGATGGCGCTGAAGCTGGTCAGCCTGGCGCAGGGTGCTTCGGGCATCCGCGAGGAAACCCTGCTGCTGCTGGAAGCGATGCTGGTCAAGGGCGTGCTGCCGGTGGTGCCCGCACAGGGCTCGGTGGGTGCCTCGGGTGACCTGGCGCCGCTCTCGCACCTGGCCAGCGTGATGCTGGGCGTGGGTGAAGCCTTCATCGGTGACGAGCGCCTGCCGGCGGTCGATGCGCTGGCACGTGCCGGCCTGCAACCGATCGAGCTGGGCGCGAAGGAAGGCCTGGCACTGCTCAACGGCACCCAGTTCTCCACCGCCTATGCGCTGGCGGGCCTGTTCGAGATCGAGACCGTGTTCCAGGCCGCGCTGGTCACCGGTGCGCTGTCGGTGGAAGCGGCCAAGGGCTCGGATACCCCGTTCGACCCGCGCATCCATGCCATCCGCGGCCAGCGCGGGCAGATCGCCACTGCGGCCACGCTGCGCACGTTGATGCAGGGCTCGGACATTCGCGAATCGCATCGTGACAACGACGTGCGCGTGCAGGACCCGTACTGCCTGCGCTGCCAGCCGCAGGTGATGGGCGCAGCGCTGGACATCCTGCGCCAGGCCGCGACCACGCTGGAAATCGAAGCCAACGGCGTGTCTGACAACCCGCTGGTGTTCACCGACACCGGTGAAGCCCTGTCCGGTGGCAACTTCCACGCCGAGCCGGTGGCCTTCGCCGCCGACATGCTGGCGATGGCGGTGTGCGAGATCGGCTCGATCAGCGAGCGCCGCCTTGCGATGCTGGTGGACCCGGCGCTGTCCGGCCTGCCGGCATTCCTGACCCCGCGTCCCGGTTTGAATTCCGGCTTCATGATTCCGCAGGTGACCGCCGCCGCGCTGGTCTCGGAAAACAAGCAGCGCGCCTACCCGGCCAGCGTCGACTCGATCCCGACCTCGGCCAACCAGGAAGACCATGTGTCGATGGCCGCGCACGGGGCGCGCCGCTTGATGCAGATGGCCGAGAACGCGGCCAACGTGATCGGCATCGAACTGCTGGCCGCTGCGCAGGGCTGCGACTTCCACGCGCCGCTGCGCTCCAGTGCCGCGCTGGAAAGCGTGCGCGCCACCCTGCGTGCGCAGGTGCCGACGCTGGAAGAAGACCGCTACTTCCATCCGGACATGGTGACCGCCACGAACCTGGTGCGCAGTGGCGCGCTGGCGCAGGGCCTTGCCGATCTGTTGCCGACTGTGGAACCACAGGCATGAAGACCCATCCCGAATGGCTGACGGTGCACGAAGGCGATGCCCCGTTGATCGTCAGCTTCCCGCATACCGGCAGCGAGCTGCCGCACGACCTGATCGGCGACTACCACTCGCCATGGCTGGCCCGTCGCGACGCCGACTGGTGGGTGCACGAACTGTACGATTTCGTGCGCGGCATGGGCGCGACCACCGTGCGCTCGGCGGTCTCGCGCTCGGTGATCGACCTCAACCGCGATCCCAGCGGCGTGTCGCTGTACCCCGGCCAGAACACCACCGGCCTGTGCCCACTGACCACCTTCGACAACCAGCCGCTGTACCACGCCGGGCGCGAGCCGGATGACGCGGAAATCGCCCGTCGCCGCGACACGTATTTCCTTCCCTACCACGATGCGCTGGCCGCACAGATCACGCGCCTGCGTGCTAAGTTCGGCACTGTCGTGGTGTATGACGCGCATTCGATCCGCTCGCATATCCCGCACCTGTTCGACGGCGAGCTGCCGCAGTTCAACCTGGGTACCGCCGGTCCCTCCGGTGCGCCGGATACCTCCTGCGACAACGCGTTGAGCGATGTGGTGGAGAACCTGCTGAAGATCAGCGGCATGAGCCAGGTACGCAACGGCCGCTTCAAGGGCGGCTGGATCACCCGCCACTACAGCAACATCGCCGGTGGCGTGCACAGCCTGCAGATGGAACTTGCCTGCCGCGGCTACATGCACGAACCCCTGCCGGACCAGGTGGACGAACACAGCTGGCCCACCCCGCTCGACCCCGACCACGCCGCACCGCTGCGCCACACCCTGGCGCAGGTGCTCAACGCCTGCCTTGAATTCGCTACGAACCGGAGCGCCGCATGACCCGCAACGACCCGTCCCGCATCATTGCCGCGCCGACCGGCACCACGCTCAACGCCAAGAGCTGGCTGACCGAAGCGCCGCTGCGCATGTTGATGAACAACCTGCACCCGGACGTGGCCGAACGGCCACAGGAACTGGTGGTGTACGGCGGCATCGGCCGCGCCGCGCGCGACTGGGAAAGCTTCGATGCCATCGTCGAGACGCTCAAGCGCCTGGACGACGACCAGACCCTGCTGGTGCAGTCGGGCAAGCCGGTGGGCGTGTTCCGCACCCATGCCGATGCGCCGCGCGTGCTGATCGCCAATTCCAACCTGGTGCCGCGCTGGGCCAACTGGGACCACTTCAACGAGCTGGATAGGAAGGGCCTGGCCATGTATGGCCAGATGACCGCCGGCAGCTGGATCTACATCGGTGCGCAGGGCATCGTACAGGGCACCTACGAGACCTTCGTGGAAATGGGACGCCAGCACTTCGGTGGCGACCTGACCGGGAAGTGGCTGTTCACCGGCGGCCTCGGCGGCATGGGCGGCGCGCAGCCGCTGGCCGCCGTGATGGCCGGCGCCTCCTGCCTGGCCGTCGAGTGCCGCAAGAGCAGCATCGACATGCGCCTGCGCACCGGCTACCTGGATACCTGGACCGACAACCTGGACGAAGCGCTGCGCCTGATCGACGAGTCGTGCAAAGCGGGCACGCCGAAGTCGGTGGGCCTGCTCGGCAACGTTGCCGATGTGTTGGCTGAACTGCTCAAGCGCGGCGTGAAGCCGGACCTGCTGACCGACCAGACCTCCGCGCACGATCCGGTGAACGGCTACCTGCCGCAGGGCTGGACGGTCGAACAGTGGGATGAGAAACGTGTCTCCGCGCCCAAGGAAGTGGAGAAAGCCGCGCGCGCGTCGATGGCCAACCATATCCGCGCCATGCTCGGCTTCCACGCGCTGGGCGTGCCGACCGTGGACTACGGCAACAACCTGCGGCAGATGGCACTGGAAGAAGGCGTGGAGAACGCGTTCGACTTCCCCGGTTTCGTACCGGCCTACATCCGCCCGCTGTTCTGCCGCGGCATCGGCCCGTTCCGCTGGGCCGCACTGAGCGGCGACCCGGAAGACATCGCCAAGACCGATGCCAAGGTGAAGGAACTGATTCCGGACAACCCGCACCTGCACCGCTGGCTGGACATGGCCGCCGAGAAGATCAAGTTCCAGGGCCTGCCGGCACGCATCTGTTGGGTCGGTCTGGGCGACCGCGATCGCCTGGGCCTGGCCTTCAATGAAATGGTGGCGAACGGTGAACTGAAGGCACCGGTGGTGATCGGCCGTGACCACCTGGACAGCGGCAGCGTGGCGTCGCCGAACCGCGAGACCGAGGCAATGGCCGATGGTTCCGATGCCGTGTCCGACTGGCCGCTGCTGAACGCCCTGCTCAACACCGCCAGCGGCGCGACCTGGGTGTCGCTGCACCACGGCGGCGGCGTCGGCATGGGCTTCTCGCAGCACGCCGGCATGGTGATCGTGTGCGATGGCACCGAGGCAGCGGCGAAGCGGATTGGCCGCGTGCTGTGGAACGACCCGGCCACCGGCGTGATGCGCCATGCCGATGCAGGCTATGAGATCGCGATTGATTGCGCGAAGGAAAAGGGGCTGGATCTACCGGGAATCCTGGGCTGACAGGTCAGCGACCAGCGCGCACATATTCCGGTGCCATCAGGGCAATGCGCGGTAGTGTCCCCGATTCACCGGCGCGCATGCCATGAGAGAGGCTTACGCCAGCTTCGGTGGCATCACACCTAAAGTTGCGCGCTGCCCTGCCGATACCGGAGGTCAACAAGGAATGTTGCCCTCCGGCCTGTTTACTCGGTCCAGTGCCCATATGGGCTCATTCCTTTCTGATGAACTCTTCTGCTGAAAGGAATCCACTGTATGGCTCACGAAATCACCATGGATCTTGCCACCAAGTTCGTCCTGCACAAGGACGTCGAACTTGCTGTCAGGAAAGATGGAAAGCTGCTCGGTACCGCCCTGATCAGCAAAGGCAACATCGAATGGGTGCCCGCAGGCAATTCGGTGAACAAGAAGCGGCTGAGCTGGGCCAGGTTCGCCGAGCTGATGCAGGACCAGGGCAAGGATGTGAAGATCAAGTAGATCGATCGCGGATTGCCACTTCGCCCTGCGACGGAGTCTCAGTGCCAGGACTTCGTCTGAATCCCGTTCTGCACCATCGAGATGTTCTCTCCAATGAGCGTTCTTCAACGTCTGCTACTTGTCGCCGCCTGCATTGCGGTCGCCGGGCCTGCGAGCGCAGCAAACCAGATCAGCACAAAGATCCCAAACGAGACCCGGATCAGCCCGCTCGTTATTCTGGATGCGAACAATGAGGGTTCCTGCGCACTGCCCTCGCCGGATGGGCGTCGCCGCACTCCCTACTTCCCTGATCTCAGGCAGCGTTGCAGCATCCTTGCACGAGCCCTGTTCGCATCACTCATTACCCGCGGCTTCGACGCGAAAATGGAATCCTTCACGCCTGATGCGCCCATCGGCCACAAGGAGTATTACGCCGCGTTCGCTGAGTGGAAGCAAGGCGTAATTGAAAAGTACCCCGATCGGTACGTGCTGACTTACCACGGACTGGTGGACGAGAGAAGACAAAGCTACCTGGTGATGAATCTGTCCGGACCAGGCGACGGCGAACGCCCGCTGCTTGGCACGATAGAGCTCAGCAAGGACCAGATGTGGACCGTTACCAAGCTCGGCGATATGAACTTCATTGGCCCGACCCCGTTGCCGCGCCTCATCGAGCTGCTGAGCAACACCCTGGAGGAGCGCTGTCCGACCCGCGGGTTCATGCGTAACTGCTATGGCCGTGGCTGGCTCATGGACAAGAACCCCAGGTAAGCCCTACGCCACCATCGATAGGGTGCCGGCCACCGACCGGCATCACCGCCATCAGGAAATACAGGAAACCACGCACAGCACGCCTTTCATGGCCGCTGCGGACCTGCATGCAACACTCGACTGCCGCCACACCCTCCATCCGGGTATACCCGCATGATCCCGTGCGGCACGAGGCCCATCTGCTCATGCATGCGTGGTCCATCGAACAGGGCCCGCTTGACCCCACCTGCAGCCGTGACCAACATGCGCCATCACCGCTGATGGATCACCGCGATGTACCGCACCCTTGCTGCCGCATTGCTCTGCGCCCTCTTCGCCGTTCCGATCGCTTCGGCGCGTGAGTCCCCCGGCGATCTTTCCAATCAGCTCGACACCCAACTGCAGGCCAACCGCGAGCGCTACGGCATCGCCGGCCAGGCGGTGCTGGTCGCGCACAATGGCCAGGTGCTCTACCAGGGCGCCAGCGGCGAGCGCGATCCGGCCACCCATGCACCGGCCACCGTCGATTCCATTTTCGCCGCGCAATCGATGGCCAAGCTGCTGACCAGCACGCTGGTGATGCAATTGGTGGACCAGGGCAAGGTGGATCTTGACGCGCCGGCCAGCCGTTATGTTCCGGACCTTCCGGCTGCTTGGCAGGCGATCCACGTACGCGATTTCCTCAACCACAGCTCGGGTATCGGCGAGTACTACAACCGGGTGGACAATCGCTGGGTGAGCAAGGGCTACACCGGTGTGGCGCCCGACCTTGCAGCTGCGCTGAAGGTGGCTGCGGCGGCGCCGATGCAGTTCGCCACCGGCAGCCGCGTGATGTACACGCAGGCCAACTACCTGGTGCTGACGGCGTTGCTGCAAGCGCACTACCGCAAGCCCTACCCGGCCATCGCGCGCGAACGCATCCTGCAACCGCTGAAGATGACCAGCACCTCATGGGGCGCAGCCAGCGTGCCGTCGCAGCGCGCAGCGGTGCCGTACATCGGCAAGGACGGCCAGCTGCAGCCGGCCAATGAAGACCCCTGGCCGGACTACGGTAGGGGCCACGCCGACCTGCAGACCACCGTGGGTGACATGAACCGTTTCCTGCAGGCGCTGGCGACCGGCAAGCTGCTGCGCACGGCGACCCTGGAAAAACTCTGGCAGCCGCAGAAACTGGCCGGCGGCGGCAGCAACTTCTTCTCCACGGGCTGGGACACCACCCGCAGCGACGGCTACACCCAGGTCGGCCACGATGGTGGCACCCGTGTACGTGCGCGGCTGGCGTACAAGGGCACCCTGGCCAGCGGCTACTGGGTGTTCGTGTACCTGACCAACGGCAGCGCCCGCAATGTGTGGTCGAGCACGCTGGTGGAGAGCACGATGGCGGTGGCCGCGCCGGAGGAGTTTCCGCATGCGTTGCTGTCCGAGCGGCTGATCGCGTATGCGCTGGATGACAGCGCCGGCGCGACCGAAGCAGTGCATCGCTGGCTGCGCGACAGCAACAAGGTTGCTGCCAGTGAACTGGAACGCGCGATCAATGCCGATGGTTACGCGATCCGCGAAAGTCTCGGCGCACGCAAGGCAGTGAAGGTGTTCGCGCTCAACACCGAGCTGTATCCGGATTCGGCCAACGCGTGGGACAGCCTGGCCGAATGCCATGCAGCACTGGGTGAGAAGGAAGCAGCTGATCGGCTGTATGCGAAGGCCAAGGCGCTGGCGAAGCCCTCGCCATAGATATTGCTGTAGAGCCAAGCATGGGCTCGGCGCTACATGGATGTTGCGGGCAGCCCATACGCGGGCGGCGGGTGACGCGGGGCCGCCGACCTGTTAACTTGCGCACCAATTTAGTGGTTTACAGCATTTCCGCATGTCGCTCTCGTCGTACCGCCCCACCCCGTCGCTGTTGTTCCTGGCCGTTTCCCTTGGCCTCTCCACCACCGCCGCTGCTGCGCCGCAGGCCACCACCCTCGATGCGGTGCGGGTCACTGCCGCCGATGCCAGCGCCCAGGCGCGCGAGGCGCTGAAGCGCGTACCCGGCGCCAGCAACGTCATCGACGTGGCCAAGGCCGACAGCCGCTTGTCCAGCAGTGCCGATGTGCTGGCCTACCAACCGGGCATCAGCGCGCAGTCGCCGGGTAATGAGGGCACCAAGATTTCGATCCGTGGCTCGGGCATCAACCGGGGCCCCGGCGCGCATGCCTCGGGTATTGCGGTGTCGATCGACGGCCTGCCACTGACCGGCCCGGGCGGCACGCCCTACGAGCTGCTGGAACCGCTGTGGCTGTCGCGCGTGGAAGTACTGCGCGGCGCCAACGGTTTCGAGCGTGGCGCGCTGGCGCTGGGCGGTGCCATCGACTACGTCAGCCGCAGCGGCCGTGATTCGGCGGGCGTGCAGCTGCACTACGAAGCCGGCAGCCGTGGCTACCAGAAGCGCGGCATCAGCTGGGGCGGCGTCAGTGGCGATGTCGATTACTTCCTGGCCTACACCGATACCGAGTTCGATGGCTATCAGCGCCATACGCGCGGCGACGGCAAGGGCGCAATGGCCAACATCGGCTGGCAGATCACGCCCGACCTGCAGACGCGCTTCTTCGTGCGTTACCGCGAAACCAATCACGAAACACCCGGTCGCCTGACCCGCGACCAGATCCGCAACGACCCGCATGCGGCCAACCCGGCCAACCTGGCCATCGATGCACGTCGCCCGCAGCCCGGCAGCACGTGGGTGGGCAACGTCACCACGCTGCAGATCGATGAGGATTCCTCGCTGCAGGCGGGACTGGTCTATCACAAGTACCCGATGGACTTGAACGAGAGCCTGTACCGCCAGCAGCTGGACTACGCCAACCTCAACGCCACGCTGGACTACCGCCACCGGCACCGCCTGTTCGGCCTGGACAGCGAAACCGCGGTCGGCCTGCGCGTCACCCATGACCTGGATGCCGATGTGCGCGAGTCGCTGCGTTTTGCCAGCAACGGCTATGCCGCCGGCACGCGCACACGTGACTTCCGCCACCACGGCACCGACAGCACGCTGCACGTCAGCAATACCCTCGCCTTCAATGACCGCCTGCGCATGCAGACCGGGCTGGCACTGATCAACACCCGCCGCGATGTGCAGGTGACCTGGCCGAGCAGCGGCGGCCGCCTGCGCGACCACGACTGGGACTACGCGCCGCGACTGGGCTTCACTTGGCAGCACAGCGCGCAGACCCAGTGGTTCGGCAACCTCAGCCGTTCGGTGGAGGCGCCGCACCCGTGGTCGATGATCTGGGGCTCGAACCAGTACTTCGGGCCGGGCAATGGCCCGTCCAGCGGCCGCCAGCGCGCGCCGGTGCCGATGCAGAACCAGACCGCCACCACGCTGGAACTGGGCGCGCGCGGTGACGCGGCGCTGGGTCGCTGGGAACTGACCGGCTACTACGCGCACGTGAACCACGAACTACTGAGCGTCGAACTGCAGCCGGTGCCGAACCTGTTCATCGCCGAGAACAACGCCAGCCCCACCGTTCACCGCGGCATCGAATCCGGCTTGGACAGCACGCTGTGGCAGTCTGCGCCGGGCCGCCTGTCGCTGCGCCAGGCGTACACCTTCAGCGACTTCCGTTATCGCCACGATGCGCGTTTCGGCAGCAACCGCCTGCCCGGCCTGCCGCGCCACGCCTACCAGGCCGAGCTGCGCTTCGATCACGCGTCCGGCCTGTACGCCGCGCTCAATACCGAATACGCCTCGCGCATCGCCGTCGACTACGCCAACAGCTACTGGGCCGACAGCCATGTGATCTTCGGCAGCCGCATCGGCTACGACGCACCCGGCGGTCGCTGGCAGGCCTGGGCGGAGATGCGCAACATCGGCAACCGCCACTACGCCGCCACGGTCACACCGGGCTACGACGATGCCGGCAGGGATGTCGCCCGCTCGACGCCGGGCGAAGGTCGTGGCGTCTACGCAGGTGTGCGCTGGCGCTTTGATTGATGGCCGCAGGCGGCGCCGGGCGTGATCCGGCGCCGCCGTTCCAGGGTCAGCCGATGCGCCAGGCAGGAAGGCGCTCGCTGCGCTTCCAGATGGAAGGCGCGAAGCCGATCAGCACCAGTGCCGCCAGCCACTTCGGCGACGTGCTCAGCAGCGTGGCACCGAGCGAGCCGTCGCCGGGTGCGAGCTGCTCCTGCCAGGGGTTGTAACCCAGGTAGAGGATGCTGCCGGCCCACCACAGCAACGCTGCGCCGATGCCCACCAGCAGCAGGGCCAGCGTGCGGCAGGTCCAGCGCTGCGAGGTGGTGCCCCATTCCCGCGACGCGGCAATCAGCAGGCCGACCACCAGCAGCGACACCAGTGCCACCAGGCCGATATCGACCTTGGGTCCAATGCGCTCATAGGTACAGGCGCGGCATTGCGCCTCTTCCGCGGCAGTGGCGGCTTCGGCGCCCTCGGCCTGCCCGGCTTCGGGCTGCGCCAGTGCTGCAAACGGCAACAACACCGCCAGCAGCGTCACCATGATCCAACGAAACAACGACCTGTTCCTGCGTGCAGCGACATCCATGCGCTCTTCCTCGTCAGTGGTTGTGTGTCCCAGCGGGCGTTCGGATATCCAGCGCCCCTGTTCCAGATGCAGTACGACAAGCTCCCGATAGGTGAAACCACCCGGACACGAATCCTGGGCGACCGCGATCATAGCCCACTGTCCATTGCCGCTGAAAACGGGCCGGGGCTGGCCATATGAAGTACGCACCCCAGCTACAGCGCTTGAATGACCTGCAGCAGATGGCTCGCACCTGGCGCGAGTTCCTGCGCGAGCCAGCCCAGCATCGCGAAGAACAGCAGCAGCCCGAGCAGCGGCCAGATCGTATGCGACACGCATACCCGCCACCACCCTTGCTGCTGCATGCCCTGCATGCGCCGGTACAGGCCTCCGGCGATGGCCGCGTCCACCAGCAGCTCAGCCATCAGCACCGGCGCCGACCACACCACCCACACGCTGGCCAGCAGGACGGTCGCCACCAGCGCGACGAGGCCCAGGATGGCCAGCAACGGCAGGCCCGCTTCGTCTTCGGCCAGCCCGGTCAACGGCAGCTCTCCGGCATCGCCGCCACCGGCCGGCACCGACTCATTCCACGACGCCGATGCACCACCACCGCCGGAACGCCCGCCGGCGCCGCTCCACGGGGATTCCATGGCACTACCGCGCGGCGATGCGCCACTACCGCCTACATCCGGCGACAGCCCATCCAGCACGTTGTCCCAACGCCAGCGGATCCAGACCCACATCAGCAGCAGGAACACGCCATAGGCCAGCAGCACGGCCATCGGGTAGCGAAGCAGCATCGCGTCGATACCGGCCAGGCGCAGCAGGTACGAGGCAAGGAAACCGGCCGCACCGGTCAGGGCGACGATCAGCGCCATCTGCAGGCGTGGCCAACCACGCTGCTGCAGGTGCCGGCGCGCACGCACGACTTCGCCGCCGCGGTTCACGGGCAATTTCAGCGGGCTGCGTGAAAAGTGGCGCGAGCGCTTCATGCAGCCGCCAGCGGGCGGGAGGCATGGCGACCGGGAACGTCGGGAACCTGATACTGCATGCGGACATCCTTGCCGGGCACGCGTAAGCGGTGATGGGCGGATTCTACCGCGGGCAGGTCCGCTGTCCAGACGGCGGTTCCAAGCGGCCGATCCTCAGCTGCGGTCGGTGATCCGTTCGATGCGGCCACCAGCGAACACGAACTCGCTCTGGCCCTGCAGTTCCAGCTCGGTGCCCGCATGCGGTCCATCGGGAATATCCTGCGCGAACACGCCGCGCCAGCCAATCGTCGCCGTCGCCCGATCACCATCGAACACCAGCGCCAGCAAGCGCTGTTCGCGTTCCCGGAACAGGCGCGCAGACTGCCGTGCCAGTTCGCCAAAGGCATCGATGCCTTCGGTGACCATCGTCAGCTGGCCATTACTGTGGTTCTCGAAGCGCACGTTGTGCGCCAGCACCGCCAGCATGGCGTCGATGTCGAAGCGGTTGTAGGCCTGCAGGTAGTGCTCGATCAACTGACGGCGGTGCGGTTCGTCCATGGCGGCATCCAGTCGTGGGCTGCTGGCGAGTCTCGCCTGCCAGCACCGGCCGATCAAGGCCGCGCGGCAGCCTTCAGCAGCTGCGCGGCCACCTGATCGAACGGGGCGATGTCCTGCAGCGCGCGGCACATCGCCACCGCACCTTCCACGCTGGCGATCACCAGGCTGGCCAGTTCATCCGCCGCCGCCGGGGCATGCCCTTCGGCGACGAACGCCGTTGCAAGGTGGCCCTGCCAGCGCGCGAACACCTCGGCAGCCGCCGCGCGGGCTTGGCTGGGCGTCGCCTCCACCGGTTCCTCCACGGCAGCGGCCAGCACCGGGCAGCCGGCGCGGAAACCAGTGCACAGCAGGCGCTCGCGCCACAGCGCCAGGAACTGCTGCAGGCCCTGTACCGCCCCACCCTTCAGCAGCTCCACCAGCAGCACCTCCACCTTGTCGCCGGCCATGTGGGTGGCGCGCGCCAGCAGCTCCTGCTTGCCGCCGGGAAAGTGATGGTAGGTGGAGCCCAGCGGCGCCTCGGCCAGCTTCGTCACTTCACGGATGCTGGTGGCATTGAGGGCCCACGCGCGCCAGCATCTGTGCCGCAGCATCCATCACGCGTTGAGGCGCATCAGAGGGTCGCGGACTCACGGCAGGCTCCTTGCTAAGACAGTCGTCATAGATTAGCGTACCGGCCGTTCTATAACAGTCGTCATAGCCATGAATCTCTGGTTCCGCCTGCTCCATCTGCTGCTGTGCAGCCTGTTCCGGCCGAAGCTGGAGGCCCCGTTCGGGGTCTCGCGGCTGCATTCCGCGTACTGCCCAATGACCTGGACAGCAACCTGCACATGACCAACGGCCGCTACTGGAACATCTTCGACCTGGGCCGGCTGGACCTGATACTGCGCATGGGCCTGGGCCGGGTGGCGCTGCGCGAGAAGTGGGCACCGATCGTTGGTGCCGGCACCATCCAGTTCCGTCGCGAGCTCAAACCGTTCCAGCGCTTCACCCTGGAGACGCGGCTGGTTGGCTGGGTCGGCTCCCGCGGCATCATGGAGCAGCGGGTGCTGATCGGTGCCGAGCAGAAGATCGCCACGCGCGCGCTGCTGGTCACCGGCATCTACGACCGCCGCGCGCGGCAGTTCCTCGGCATGCCGAAGATGATGGAAGCGATCGGCGTGGTCGCCCCGCCGTCGCCGCCGCTCAGTGCGGCCGCCGAAGCGCTGCTGGCCGCCGATGCGGCGTTGAAGCAGGACGACGCCTGAGCGTCAGGGAGCCGCCATCGGCATCGTGGGCTGTCCGCGCGATACGACCTGGGTACGCCCTCCCACGTGCAGCACGTATTCGAAGGACTGCCGCATGCGGCTGTACGCGCCACCATCCGGTACGCCGTAGTTGGCGCCCACGCTGAGGGTATGCCGTCCCGGCGGCAACGGCTTGAGCATCACCCAATACCCATCGGCGGCAGCCAGCCGAGAGTGTTCGTCATCGGCATCCATGCGGAAGCAGCCTTCGCTGCGGACCCGATGCCTGCGCATGTCGCCCAATGGCTGGCCGTCCAGCAGCACCACCGCACTGATCAGGTAATCGTTGTTGACCGCTGCCCCGGCCTGCAGCTCCTTGCAGGTCACACGCTCATCCACCTGGTAGTGCGCCATGTTGATGATCGGCAGCAACAGGTACTTGCCGGCCGGCACCACGCATTCGCGATGTGGCCGGAAACGGCCGTTGGTGCCGGCCAGGTTCCAGACCGGGCCTTCCTGGCCCACATCGCATACGCGGCCATCCGGGTCGAGATAGGGCGCGCCGCCCTGGCCGTCGGCCCACCGCCACCATCGGGCGGTCCATTCGGCCAACGAAACGCCGCCCACCGGTTCACGCGTCAGCGGCGAAGGCGCCGCCGTGTCCGCACTGAACGCCGGCACGGCGGCCAGCAGCACTGCCATCGTTGCGCCGCCGCGGCGCAGCCAGCCCTGGATTCCCTTCCGCATCACCCACTCCATCGTCCCTGGCGGCCACCCTGCGTGGCCGGCTTCCGCGCCACTGTACCGTGACGGACTAGACCTTCGGCATGTTCTTGGTCACGCAATGGATGCCGCCACCGCCGCCGGCAATCGCATCGATATCCACCTGTTCGATCACGCGGCCCGGATACATGTCTTCCAGCAGTTCACGGCAGAAGCCGTCGGCTGCATCGTCACCGAACTGCGGCGCAACCACGGCGCCGTTGATCGGCAGGTAGTTGATGTAGCCCATGGCCAGATCGTCGTTGTCGCGGGTATGCACGTTGTCGCGCCCGTCCAGGGGCGGCGGCAGGGTGTGCACCTGCAGGCGACGGCCATCGGCATCGGTGGCCGCGCGCAGGATCTGCAGGTGTTCGCGGGTCAGATCGTAGTCGTAGGACTCCGGATCGTTGTCCAGGTTGGAGATCACCACGCCCGGCCGCACGAAACGGGCATAGAAGTCCACGTGCGCATCGGTGATGTCCCTGCCGGCGATACCGGGCAGCCAGATCACCTTGCGCAGACCGAGGTGATGCTTCAGCTCGGCCTCGATGTCCGCGCGCGACCAGTCCGTATTGCGATTGCGGTTGACCCAGCAGCTTTCGGTAAGGATGGCCGTGCCATGGCCGTCGACTTCGATACCGCCGCCCTCGCCGACCAGATCGCTTTCCAGCAGCGTGGCACCGGTCACCTGCGCCAGCCACGGTGCCACCGCGCCATCGTTGCGCGCGCTCTGCTTGCCGCCCCAGCCATTGAAGTTGAAGTCGACCAGGCCCAGCCCGCCCTGGCCATCGGTGACGAAGCACCCGCCGTAGTCGCGCACCCAGATGTCATCCAGCGGCACCTCGAGGAACTCGATGTTGTCGCGGCCGCAGCGGTCCTGCGCCTGCTTCAACTGCGCCGGGCGGCACAGCACGCTGACCGGCTGGTGGCGGGCGATGGTACGGGCCAGCCGCGCCACGGCGGCGTTCACCGCATCGGCCTGCGCGCCCCACACCCGCGGCTGCGCGGCGAAGGCCAGAAACACGCGTTCCTGTGGGCCGTGCTCGTCCGGCATGCGCCAAGTCCCCGCACCTGGCCCTGCTGCGGATACGCGACCCGGCAGCCCGGCCAGGCCGAGCGCGGCCAAGCAGCCAAGGCCGGCGGCGCCCGCCAGTTGGGTGAGGAAGTGACGACGGTTGGTCATGACAGGCTCCATGGCCGGTGTGGGATGGGCGCTATGCTGCGCTTGCCCATCCATAAGAACAAACGATAGATTCAGCCATCAACTGAACAGTTTTTCTTATCAGAATGCTCAAGCATTGGCCCCCGCTGAACGCGCTGCGTGGTTTCGAGGCCGCCGCCCGCCTGGGCAGCTTCCACCGGGCGGCCGAGGAACTGCACCTGACCCAGTCGGCCATCAGCCAGCAGATCCGCGGGCTGGAGGCGTCGCTGCAACAACCACTGTTCTTCCGGCAAGGCCGCAGCGTCACCCTCACCGACGCCGGCATCGACCTGCTGGAAACCACCCAGTCACTGCTGCGCCAGCTGGCCAGCGGCATCCGCCGGCTCGATCAGTACCGCAAGCCGAATCAACTGATCGTCAACACCAGCCCGGCCTTCGCCCGACACTGGCTGGTGCCACGCCTGGCCAGCTTCCACCGGCTGCATCCCGACGCCGATCTGTGGCTGCTGACCAGCGAGGAAGCGCCGGACATGACCACGCAGACGCTGGACGTGGCGGTACGCGATGACCTCGACTCACAGGCGCAGTGCCAGCACCGCGTGCTGCTGCAGGACCGCCTCTTTCCGGCCTGCCATCCGGCCCTGCTCGCCACACCGATGCACGAACGACTGACCCTGCATGGCGAGCGCGAAATGGACTGGAGCCAATGGCAGGTGCAGGGCGGCGCCGATGTCGGCCAGCGCCGCGAGGGCATGAACTTCTCCGAGCCCGGGCAGCTGCTGGATGCCGCGTGCCAAGGGCTGGGCATCGCGCTGGTCAGCGAACTGCTGAGCGCGCGTGCGTGCGATCAAGGCCTGCTGCAACCGCTGGATGATGCACGCGTGCGCGGCCCGCGCTGGAGCTGGCTGGTGCATGAGGACAGCGCGGCAGATCCGCTGGTGATCAGTTTCTGCGAGTGGCTGTTGGCGAACCTGCCCGCCCGAGCTACTTCTGCCGCAGCGCGCGCTTGACCGCCGCCTCGGCCAGCGGCGCCATCACCGCATAGCCCTTCGCCGTGGGATGCACGCCGTCGTCGGCCAACTGCGGGTCGAGCCCACCAGCCGCATTGGCCATCGGCGTGTAGTAGTCCAGATAGACCAGCTGCTGCGCATCGGCGTAGCGCTTCAACGCCGTGTTCAATGCACGCACCCTGGGCGCAGGTGCCGTGCCCGGCAGCCACGGGTAATCGCTGACCGGCAGCACCGATGCCAGCACCACACGGATGCCGTGTGCGCGGGCCAGGTCCACCATCGCGTGCAGGTTGTCTTCGATCATTGCCTGGGTGGACGGGCCGGTGTTGCCGGCGATGTCGTTGGTGCCGGCCAGGATCACCACCACCTGCGGCTTCAGTGCCAGCACGTCCTGCGGGAAGCGCACCAGCATCTGCGCCGTGGTCTGGCCACTGATACCGCGGTTGAGCCAGCCCTTGCCGGGAAAGAACGCCGCACTGCCCTCCCTGCCCCAGCCTTCGGTGATCGAGTCACCGAAGAACACCACGCGCGGTTGCCCAGGTACGGCGGCAGGCAGACGTGCGTTGGCGTCGCGGTAACGCTGCAGTTCCGGCCAATCGGCCAGGCGCTGCTGCATGAAGCGCACCTCGTCCTGGCGCAGGCGCTCGACAGGTTCCACCAGCAACGGGTTGATGGCGGGCACATCGGCCGCCACGCCATGGGCACTCAGCGCGATACCGAGGGCAACCGCGGCCACGCCGCCGGACAAGGAACGCATGGGGTCTCTCCCTGGAATGTCCGGGCCAGTCTAGCGCGTGGCCCCGCGCCTAGCGTGCCGCCGACCGTGCCGCCACGCCGGTCACCTTGGCCGGCATCCACATGCCTGGCGTCCAGCCGCTGGCGGCGAGGATCGCCTTCGGGTTGTCCTGCTGGATCAGCGCACGTACCGCATCGCGCTTGTCCCTGGCCTGCAGGTAATAGGCCTTGGCGATGCGGTAGCCCACCCAGTAGCCCAGGTCGTAAGGCTCCTGCGAGCCCGGCTTGTAGTTGTACAGCCACGGCGACAGATCGGTGCTGTCCACATCCAACGCGAAGGCGCTTTCGATATGCACCTCCCGGCCACGGGTCCAGGCGGCGTGCCGGCCGTTGCCGACGTTGCCGGAAATCAGTTCGGCGATGAACTCGGCAATGCCTTCGCCCAGCGAAACACGCAGCACCGTCGCATGCGGGTCGCCCGGCTCGAAATCGGTCAGGCCGGTCTGCTGGATGTGCACGTACTCGTGCGCGATCACGTGCACGAAGCGGTCCTGCACATTGGGATTCATGAAATCGGCTGCGCACAGCGCTTCCAGGCCGATGATCACGCCGCTCTTCGAGGTCAGCCCGACCGGCCGGCCACGGCCGACCGCGATGGTCACCGGCGGAAACGTGGCCTGCGGGTAGATCGCCTGCAGATTGGCGAACACCTGCACCAGGCGCTGCTTCACCGCCGGCAGCTCCGCAAGGCAAGCGCGGCCCTGCGCATACACTTCGGGCTGGCTGGCAATGGCCTCGGCAATACGCTCGGGCGTGACCCGTCGCGCCTTCGCCAATTCACCCAGGCCCGTACTGCCTTCGGCCAGGTAACCGGCCAACTGGGCGACGCTGGGCTTGCCGCCGGTACTGTCGTAGAGCGCGTAGAAGCGGCTGGCATCGGTGGTGAGGATCTGCGGCCCCGGCGGGGTACCCGCCGACGCCACGCCGACCGCCCCGGCACAGGCCAGGGCAAGCAGGCAACGCAGGAAACTGGACATCGCTCCGTCCTTGGTGGAGTGCATGCGAAGCGCGCAATCTACCACTCCGCCCCAGCTACCGCAGCGGGCATATGCAGGCCCTTCGGGGCTGTGCCAGACTCACTCTGGCACCTGCCATGGATGATGGAGCACCGCACGATGATGATCGTTCCCGCGTACTGGGCCGAAGCCCGCCTGCAGGCCCGTTTCCGTGGCCGGCCGGTGGTCGTGCGCCGCTTCGGCTGGTCCGACGAGGGACCTGCCCAAGCCCAGGCCCACGCCGACGCACGTGCCCATGAAGCCCTCAACGCCATCATCGCCGGGCAGGTGCTGCCGCGTCGCGAAGTGCGCAGCAACTACGGTGTGGAGGGCGTACCGATCCGCGAGCAGATCGTGCAGCGCGACGGCGATGTCATCATCACCCGCAACAGCTATGGCGCGCTGTGCCTCAACAGCCCCGACGTGCTGTTTGCCGACATCGACCATGCGCAGCCGCCGGCCGGATGCGTGATACCGGCCATCGTCGCTGCGGCCGTGCTGCTTGCCGGCGCCATCATCGGCACCGTGCTCTGGCATTGGCTGGTGGGCCTGGTACTGGGCGTGGCGGCAGTGCTGCTGGCCAACGCGGCACTGCTGATGCGGCGGAAGCAGCGCCTGGCCGCTGCCGGTGGTGCTGAAGGGCTTGCGCTGAAGCGCGTGGACGCCTTCAGCGAACAGCATCCCGATTGGCACCTGCGGGCCTACCGCACACCGGCGGGGCTGCGCGTGCTGGCGATGCATGCCACGTTCTCACCTGAGGACGAGCAGCTGCAGGCATTCTTCAAGGCACTGGGCACCGACACCCTGTACGCGCGCATGTGCCGGCTGCAGCATTGCTTCCGTGCGCGACTGACACCGAAGCCGTGGCGCGTTGGCCTGAAGTACCGCATCCGGCCGCCGGTGGCCGCGTGGTCAGCCGAACAGGCCAACAATCCGGATCGACTGGCCTGGATTGCCGAGTATGAAAAGAAGAGTGCCGGCTTCGCGGCCTGTGCCTATCTGCGCAGCTTCGGCGACACTTCCCGGGTGCATGCCAAGGCGGAGCATGTGCGCGAACTGCACGATCGCCTGTCGCACGCGCAGGACCGCCTACCGCTGGCGTGAGGGCGGATGCTCAGTCAGCGCCCTGCACGAACGGCTGCCCTGCCAGGGTAGTGCCCAGCCGCACCGCGATCTGCTGCCCGCCCTTCTCGAAGGTCGTTGCGCACTGCTTTCCGCCCTTCTGGCATCCGACTTCCGGAAAGCCCTCAAGTGACTCGGGGGCGCCCTGTGCCGGACTCGCCTGCCACCCTGCTGCATCCATCAGGCGCTTGGCCTTGGCATAGGGCATGCCGGCAACAATGCCCAGCTGCGCCAGTTCGGTGGGCAACGGCTGGGAATATGCAGTCGAGACCAAGGCCAACGACAGCATTGCAGCAAGGAGGATGGCTTTCATTGCACCGACCTGGAACGAGCACACGGCCTCAGCCTAGCCCATTTGCATGACGCGGGAATGTGCCGGTAACACGTCGTTACCGAGTCTCCACAGTTGATTGCAGAGCGCTTGCCTCTGTTTACATGCGAACAGCATGGGCTCGGCTCTACAGGAGGCAGGAAGGCCGCCCGAAGGCGGCCTTCCCGTTGCCTTACTTGGCGTTTTTCACGTAGGTGTCGAACCAGTTCAGCATCTCCGACACCAGCTGCTCGTTCGATTCCAGCGCGGTGTACCAGTGCGGTTCGTTCGGAAGCATCACCAGGCGGGTGGTGCCGCCGTTGCCACGAATGGCCTGGTACAGCTTGCGCGACTGGAACGGTTCGGTACCCGGGTTGGCGTCATCCTCACCGTGGACCAGCAGCAGCGGCAGCTTGATCTTGTCGGCATAGAAGAACGGCGAGGCCTTCAGGTACACGTCCTGCGCCTGCCATACCGAGCGACGCTCGTTCTGGAAGCCGAACGGGGTAAAGGTCTTGTTGTACGAACCGCTGGTCGCCACACCGGCCTTGAACAGGTTGGTGTGCGCGATCAGGTTGGCGGTCATCAGGCCGCCGTGGCTGTGACCGGTCACGCCGATGCGGTTGCGGTCGACCACGCCCATGTCCACGGCCTTGTCCACCGCCGCCTTGGCGTCGGCTTCCAACTGCTCCAGGTAGGTGTCGTAAGCGTTCTTCGGGTCACCCACGATCGGGAACGAGGCATTGTCGATGATCGCGTAGCCGGCCAGCAGCATCAGGCGGTAGGGCTGCAGGCGGGTGAAGGTCTGCTGCGAACCGGACACCTGCCCCGCCTGCGCGGCGTTGGCGAAGTCGGCCGGGTAGGCATACAGGATCGCCGGCACGCGCTGGCCTTCCTTGTAGCCCGGCGGCGTGTACAGGGTGAACGACAGGTCCACGCCGTCGGCACGCTTGTAGGTCACCAGCTGCTTCTTGATCTGGCGCACTTCCGGGGTCGGGTCGACCAGTTTGGTCAGCGCGGTCGTGGTGGAGGCGAACTGCGCCTCGCCGGCCTTCGCATCGGCCACTGCCTCACCCTGCTGGCGGATGAAGGCGTTCGGCGGATCGATCACCGACTGGTGCCAGGTCAGGTAGCGGCCCGGCGTGTTGCTGAAGCCGAGGAACTGTTCGTAGGCGTCGGCACTGCTACGGAACAGGCGCTCGCTCTTCAGCGTGCCCAGGTCCAGGCGGTCGAGGAACGGACGATCGCCCTGCGGCGAGGCGCCACGGCCGCTGAGGAACACGTGGTTGCCCTCACGGCGCACGACCTGCGCGCCATTCGGCAGGCGGGTGAACACGAGGTTGCCGGGATTGCCGTACAGCTCATCGCTGGACATGTCCCACAGCAGGCGACCTTCCTTCTTCGGCTGGTCCACGTCGACGATGCGGGTCTGCATCCAGTGACGGTTCTCGTCGTTCTCGTACTGGAAGGCCACGGCCGGATCGGCGGTCCACGCGAAGCCTTCAAAGCGCTGCGCGGTGCGGGTGATTTCGGTCGGCTTGCCGTTGAACGGGGCCTTCAGCATCAGCACGCGATCGCGATGCGGCACGTTGACCTTCCAGTCACCCTTGTCCAGCGCTTCGGCGTAGACCAGGGTAGCCGGATCGGTGGCACGCCAGTCGAAACCGCGCGGGCCTTCCGGCACGCCGTGCACCGGCACGCGGTCGGCCAGCGGCAGACTGGCGATCGGCGTGCTGCGGCCGTTGCTGATATCCAGCACTGCCACATCATTGGCGAAGCGCTGGTAGGTCACCGCATGCGAGTACGGTGCCTTGATCGATTCGGTCAGCACATGCACGCCATCGGGCGCGGCGCTGACCTCGTTGAACAGCGCCGGCTGCCCGACCGGGCGCACGCTGCCCGCGGCGGTATCGACCACGGCCAGCTGCGAGGCACCGTAGTAAGCGAACAGCTTTTCGTCATGCACGCTGGTCAGCGTGTCGCGGGCCTCGTAGGTGCTGCTTTCGCCGCTGCTGCCCAGCGACTCCTGCGCGTCCGGACCGTTCGGCACACCACCATTGGACGGCGCCGGGCCCTGGTTGGCCGGCACCAGCTTCACCAGCAGGTTCTGGCTGCCACCCAGCCACTGCACGGTGTTGCCGAAGATCGGGTTCAGCTGCACGTTCGGCACCTGCTTCACCTGGCCGGTGGCGGCATCGCCCACCCACAGCTGCACGCTGGTATCGACCGCGTTCTGGAAGGCAAAGTGGCTGCCATCGGCCGACCACAGCGCGCCGGTGGCGCAGCCCTGCGGCAGGTTCACCTTGGTTTCCTTGCCACTGCCGATATCAACCAGAGTGAAATCGGCCACGCAGGCCGGAATGCCGTAGCCGCCGGGCGTGTCATGGCGGCTGCGGTTCTTCGGCTCCAGGCGCACGCCGGCCAGCTTCAGGTAAGGCTGGGCCACGCGGCTGATCGACGGGTAGGTCTGCGCGGTGGTCAGCAGCAGGCGCTGCCCACCCGGGGCCACGTTCGGTGCCGGCGGCGGCGGTGCCTTCAGCACCTTGAGCAGGTGTTCCGGCGGCTTCGCGTAATCAGCGAAGGCCGGGCCAGCGGCCAGCAGGCCGACGGTGGCAACGGCAACAGCCGCCGCCAGAGAGGTTCGACGGATCAGCATCCTTATCCCCTGGGTGTGAATGGGTACCCGGAATCGGGCATGGACCCGAATCTAGCACCGCAGGGGTTGGGGTGAATGGGCCGGAAGGGCTAGTGGCCGGATGGGGCAAAGTGGGACACGCCCGGAGAGGCCGGCGATGGGCCGGCATCTGCCAGGCGTGGTCTGTCATCACTGCTGGGCGTGCAGGTCCCAGGCCGTCAGGTAATCGGGGTCGACCACGATCATGCCGCTGTTGCGCATGCGGTATTCGCCTGGCTCGGCCCGCTGGTACTGGTCGAGCATGGGCGGCAGGTAGCGCTCGTGACCATCGTCTTCGTCGGCCAGCACCACGCCTTCGTCGGCACTGATGCGCAGCACGGTGCCCGCGTACTGCTCCAGACCCTGCACCTGGCCGTCGCCACCATAGCGGGTGACACCCACCAGCACGACCTTGCCGATCATTTCCTCGGCCTTCGCATCATCCAGTGGGGGCAGCATGGGATTGAATTCGTCGTTCATCGGAGCACCTCCAAAGCCTGTGGGGATAGCGTGGATTCGGCGGCCCCACGTTGCCAGCGTTGACGGCAACGCAGGGGTCTCTCTTGGGGCGCAAGTACCTGGATCGCAGGACCAACCGGGCAACGCCGGGGCGCGATGCGTGAAAGCTATCTGGGACTGCGGGGATCGCCATCTGCGCCGATGGCGTGACCGTGTCAGGTCAAGGTCAACACCACGCGTTGCGTTGCATACACGGTGAAGCGTGACAGCTGCACTGTAGCGGCATGAGGGCCTCCCGTTGAAGGTCACACGCGGGTGTACTGCTCCGTTGAAACGAATGCTGCCACTCTGCGCGGAAGGAACAAGTGAAGATTGCAGGCGACCTGTAAAAGGTGGTTCGCGCGGTACCCGTTCATTAAGCTGCCGCCCCACCCTAGTGCGGCACGCCTGCCCCGGATGCCACGCTAGAATGCGTCCATGCGCACCGTACATGCCCTCCGCTACATCACCCCCTTGCGGGAAGGTGGCTCCCTGCCGGCCGTGGTCGAGACCGACGACGACGGCATGGCCGTGCTGAAGTTCCGTGGCGCCGGCCAGGGCCCGAAGGCGCTGATCGCCGAGCTGATCGCCGGCGAGATGGCGCGCACGCTGGGCCTGCCGATTCCGGAAATCCTGTTCGTCGAGCTGGACCGCGAGTTCGCCCGCACCGAGCCCGACCCGGAGATCCAGGAGCTGATCCGCGCCAGCGAGGGCCTGAACCTGGGCCTGGACTACCTGCCCGGCGCGATCAACTACGACCCGGCAGCGATGCCGGTGGATGCCGACCTGGCCTCGCGCATCGTCTGGTTCGATGCGTTCACCAGCAACGTCGATCGCACCACGCGCAATCCCAACCTGATGGTGTGGCATCGAAAGCTGTACCTGATCGATCACGGCGCGGCGATGTACTTCCATCACGACTGGGCCAACGCCGGCGATGCCTGCGAGAAGCCCTTCGTGCTGATCCGCGACCACGTGCTGCTGTCGTTCGCCAGCCGCATCGCCGAGGTGGATGCCGAGCTGGCCGCCCGCCTAACCGATGCTGAGATCGAGCGCATCGTCGGCCTGGTGCCGGACAGCTGGCTGGTCAACGAGCCGGCATTCGACAGCCCGCAGGCCTATCGCCAGGGCTACATCGACTATCTCAAGCACCGCCTGAAAGTGCGTGCGGTGTTCGTGCAGGAGGCCATCCGTGCCCACGCTGCACACGTATGACTACGCGGTCATCCGCGTGGTACCGCGGGTGGAACGCGAGGAATTCATCAACGTCGGGGTGATCGTCTCCTGCCCCGGCGCACGCCATCTGGAAGCGGCCATCGAGATTGATCCGGCACGCCTGCACGCGTTCGCGCCGGCGCTGGACCAGGACGCATTGCAGCCGTGGCTGGATGCGATCGTGGCCATCTGCCGCGGCGACGCGACCGCCGGACCAATCGCGCAGCTGCCCGCGCGCGCGCGCTTCCATTTCCTCACCGCCAAGCGCAGCTCGGTCGTGCAGATGTCGAGCACGCATGTCGGCCGCACCGCCGATCCTGCGGGTGTGGTGGAACACCTGATGACGAAGATGGTGCGCGTGCCGGAATGACCGGCACGCGTCACGATCAAAGTGGCACCCGTCGCGCGATGTAATTGACCACATTGCCGATCGCATCCGGATCGACATTGGCCAGCCCGACAATCACATAGCCCTGCGCGGGCAGCACCACGATGGCACTGTTGGAGCCGGGCGCACCGCCTTCATGGCCGTACTGGTGCTCCCTGCCCTCGCCCTGCACCACGAAACCATAGCCGTACCAGCCCTTGTGGTTCTGCGCTGTGGTGGCCTGCTGCAGCAATGCAGGTGAGACCAGTTTTCCGCTTTGCAGCGCCTCGGCGAACTTCATCATGTCGCCTACCGTGCTGTAACCACCACCGGCCGACATGCCGCGCCAGGGCAGCGACTTCGTTTCGCGCATCCATTGCCCATCCTGCTTCGTGTAGGCGACGGCACGCTGTGGCACCGTCACTGTTTCCGGCTCGAAGCCGGTGCCGGCCATGCGGGCCGGACGCAGGATGTGCTCCTCCACATAGGCGTAGTACGACTGCCCGGAAACGGCCTCGATGATGCGCCCAAGCACGATGAAGCCATAGTTGGAATAGCTGTCCTGGCTGCCAGGCGTGAACTGCGGCGGATCCTTGGCGAAGCGCTGCACGTAGTCATCCAGCGTCTTCAGCGAGGCGGAATACTGGTCGAAATCATCCCCGAAGAAATCGCCCAGGCCGCTGGTATGGGTCAACAGCTGGCGAACGGTCACGGCGCCGGCAACGGCCTTGTTCGGATAGTCCGGCAGGTGCATGCCGATCGTATCGTCCAGCCCCAGCTTGCCGGTCTGTACCAGCTGCAGGATGCCCACCGAGGTGAACATCTTGTTGGACGAGGCCAGCCGGAAGCGCGTATCCGCATCCACCGGAATGCCGCCTTCGCGGTTCGCCTCGCCACCGCGCCAGTCCAGCAGCACCTCGCCGTTCCGCGCCACCAGCAGCGCTCCCGACAGCGCGTCCTGCGCCCGCAGCGCCTCCAGTTTTGCTGTGGCATCGGCCATCAGGACAGGCAATGCAACCCGTGCCGGCTTGTACTTGCCCGGCGTTTCAGTGCCCTCGATCTGGAACTGCTTCACGTGCGACGGGTTGTCCGGGTCCATGCCGGCCGTCACCCACATCGCACGTTCGTTCAGCTGACCCATCACCAGCAGCTTCGCCTGGTTGGGCGTGCTCTGGATTGTTTCCAGTACGCGCAGTGGGCCGGTACTCCCGCGGAATTCGAGATAGTCCCCTGGGCTGCTGCCCTCCTTCTTCCCGTAGGTATCGGCGAATGCCTGCAGATCCTCGAGGCTGCCAGCATTGAAGGCCGCCAGCCAGTCATCGATGGCGTCCTGCGCACGTGGATGTGCGCGCTCGGAAGAGGTTGCGCCTACTGCTGGAAAAACCGGGGTAGCCATCAGAACCGAACAGGCCAGCGCATTGCAGAGAAACAAACGTCCAACCGCCTTCATGGCCGTTCCTTTGCGGGATCCCTGGATGCATCCTAGACCAAGGCTGCGTCCGCCGCATCGGCGCTAGGGACTCTGCCGAAATACCTCAACCGTTACATTGAATGCCTCGATGCGATGCCATTCGCTCCGCGCGTGCGGCAGGGATTCCACGCCCATGCCGATCTGGTACCTCACTGCGTCCGGACCTTCGCGCCAGTAATAGGGTTCACCGCTGCTCCAGCCACAGCAGACGTAACGCAACGCTGGCAGGCCGAACGTTGCGTGCAGGAAGGCTTCGACCTTCGCTGCCCCGGCACCCGCAACCCGATAGTGGGCTTCCATCGGCTTGATGTAGGACGCATCGTCCTGGCTGCAGCCGATGTATTCCAGTCCCGCTGGTTTCCGCCCCATTGCCTGCAGGAAGTCCTGGCAGACCATGTCAGGTCGGGCCAGGCCGTCGGCACGGCCGTGCGCCTCCCACTCCTCCAGTGCCTGTGCTGGACTTTCGGCAGCCAGCAAACCGGTGGTGAACAGCAATGCAGGCAGTACTGGCAGCATGAAACGCGCGAGACGTTCCGGCCATGGAGGCGACATGAGGATGCGATCCTTCGCGGTTGATGGAAACCATGCTAACCGATGGTCGCGCTATCGCCGTGCCATGGTCTGTTCGTTGAACCACGCCACGCAGAAGTCGAGGAAGCTGCGCAGCTTGGGTGTCAGCTGGCGATCGCGTGGATACACCAGGTTGATCCAGGTCGACACCGGCACGTACGCCGGCAGCACCTCCACCAGTTCACCACGCGCCATCGCTCCAGCCAGCATTTCGTGCGGTTGCAGGATCAGCCCCAGCCCTCCGATGGCGGCGGTCAGCAGCGGCTCGGCCTGATTGACCATGAAGCGGCTGGACACCGGCACGGTCAGCACGCTGCCATCGGTGTCGCGGAAACTCCAGCGCGTGCGGATGATCGAATGTGCGAATCCCAGGCACTCGTGTCGGCTCAGATCGGTCGGATGGGTAATGGCCGGACGTGCAGCGAGATAACCCGGCGACGCACACAGCGCCAGCGGATACGGCCCCAACCGTCGCGCCACCAACCCGCTGTCGGCCAGATCGCCGGTGCGGAACACCAGATCAAAGCCGTCCTCAACGATATCCACCAGGCTGTTGGACAGGTTCAGATCGACCTGCACGTCCGGGTACTGCTGCAGGTAGGCCACCACCGCCGGTCCCAGTGCATGCACGCCGAAGGTGACCGGTGCGCTGATGCGCAGGCGCCCCATCGGCCGCCCACGCGCCACTTCAGCCAGCTGCTCGGCCGCCTCCACTTCTTCCAGGATCACCCGCGCCCGCGCCAGGTAGGCCTGGCCGAAGTCGGTCAGGCTCTGCTTGCGCGTGGTACGGTTGAGCAGGCGTACGCCCAGGTGGTGTTCCAGCGACTGCACGTGTTTGCCGACCAGCTGCGGCGACAGGTCCAGCGCGTCGGCAGCAGCGGCGAAGGAGCCGACCTCGGCCACTTTGACGAACGTACGCAGGGGAGCGATCAGGTCCATTGCAAACAATTGTTTTTTAATGAAACGCCAGATTACCCCTTATTCTGGATGCAGGCCACGCGCACAGTAGCCCTCACCTTTCCGCCGGCCCCTGCGCCGGCCTTGTCCAGGAGCCCCCATGAGCCAGGTTGTCCGCATCCACGAATACGGCAATGCCGATGTACTGCGCATCGACGACATCGACGTTCCCGCCCCCGCCACCGACGAAGTCCAGATCCGGGTCAAGGCCATCGGCTTGAACCGCGCCGAGGTGATGTTCCGCAACGGCGCCTATCTGCAGGAGGCGCAGTTCCCCAGCCGGCTGGGCTACGAAGCGGCCGGCGTGGTCGAAGCCATCGGCAGTGCGGCGAGTGGATTCACCGTGGGCGATGCGGTCAGCGTGGTGCCGCCGCTGGATATCGCGCGCTGGGGCACCTATGGCGAGCTGGCCAACGTGCCGGCACGACTGGTGGTCAAGCACCCGCAGGCACTGGAATTTGAAACGGCCGCCGCAGTGTGGATGCAGTACGTCACCGCCTGGGGTGCGCTGCTGGAGCAGGCCCGCCTGTCCGCCGGGGATTTCGTCATCATCACCGCTGCCAGCAGTAGTGTCGGCCTGGCCGCGATCCAGATCGCCAACGCGGTGGGCGCCACGCCGATCGCGGTAACGCGTGGCCCGGGCAAGCGTCAGGCCCTGCTCGATGCTGGTGCCGCCCATGTCATCGCCACCGAGGAGCAGGACCTGTCAGCCGAAGTGGCGCGCATCACCGGCGGTGCCGGTGCCCGCGTGGTGTTCGATCCGATCGGTGGCCCGCAGTTCGTGCCGCTGACCGAGGCGATGGCGCGTGGCGGCATCCTGCTGGAGTACGGCGCGCTGAGCAACGAACCCACCCCGTTCCCGTTGTTCAACGTGCTGGGCAAGTCGCTGACGCTGAAGGGCTACCTGTACTCGGAAATCGTCTCCGACGATGCCGCACTGGCACGTGCCAAGGCGTTCATCGTCGATGGCCTGGACAAGGGCACGCTGGCACCGAAGATCGCCAGGGTGTTCCCGTTCGCGCAGATCCAGGACGCACACCGTTACCTGGAATCGAACGAGCAGATCGGCAAGGTGGTGGTGACGCTGTAATCCCCTGGGCGGCAGCGACAGGCCCACAACGGGCACGTCGCTGCCGCAGGCTCAGGCCATTGAAGGCCCGCGGCTCTCATGCTGGCGGCTGTCGAGGGCGAGCTGGTGCTCGCGCTGCCGGTTGTCACCGGCCAGATCATTCACGGTCTGCTCCATCGAGCGCGCGGGCTGCGCCGTATCCACGCTGGCGCGCTCACCTGGAATCAACCCGGCAACCCACAGGCGATCTCCGGCCATCATCACCCGGTCGACGCGCCCGGCATCGTCGATGCCATTGCGCTTGGATTCCAGCACCGCCTGCATCACGTGCTCGTCGCCGATGGTGCCAGGTGCCCCCTGGCGGATGCGCTCGAACAGCGCGGCGTCCCTGGGCGACAGCGATTCCACGCCATTGGGCTGCGGTGCGGGCTCCGGCGTGGCCGGACCAGCGACCGGTGGATTCGCCGCCGCCTGCTGCCGCGCCTGCACCTGCTCCGGCTGGAACTCCGCCCGCGTATAGGGCGGGCGCTGCGGCGGCCAGTTCTCCGCACGGTCGAACTCGGTGGTCGGCGCATGCTCGCGTGCGACGGCGGCATCATTCAACTGCCGGCGCGCATCCGCGTCGATGACGCCGCCGGGGCGCAGCGGCAGGCCATAGTCCTGCTGGAAGTTGCGCATGGCCGCCTGCATGCCGGTATCAAACGTGCGCGCATCGCGCTCGACACGTGGGTTCGGTTCGGTCAGGTACCCCAACGCCTCCAGCTGCCGGCGCATTTCGAACACCGGCTCGCCCTTCTCACCGGGCCCAAGGTTGCCGTCGGCCAGCGGGCCGGTCAGGTCGGTCACCGTCCGGCGCTTGAAGTCCGGATCGACCGCCAGCGTGTCGCTGCGCATGCGTTCCAGCAGCGCATCGTCGATGCGGCCATTGGCCGGGCTGATTCCCCGCTCGGTCTGGAAGCGGCGCACGGCCTGCTCGGTGGAGGCGCCAAAATCACCGTCGGGCTTGATCGCGGCATTGGCGTTGTTGCGGATGTCCAACCGCTGCAGGTACTGCTGCGCTTCCAACACCTGCTGGTTGGCGTCACCCCGGTGCAGGTCCATCGCCCCGGCGGGCGCCTGGAAAGTCGGCACCGGCATCTGGAAGCCTGGCTGCTGCACACGCTGGACCAGGCCGGCGACCTGGGATTCCCATCCGGTGGCCAGCGTGGCGATGGCGTCCGGATAGGGACTGCCGTTGATCAGCTCACCGCCATTGACCGAGGCCCGCGCCTGCCGGTAGTCGGCATGGTTGGCGTTGACGTTGTCGGACAGCCGCGCACCGAACATGCCATCGCGCATCCCCACCACCAGCACCTTGGTGGCGATTTCCGCCTGGGCAGCCCGTTCCGGATGCTCGACCAGCTCGCGGCCCATCCCCAGTGCCTCGCCCAGCCGCTCGTAGTTGTTGACGTGGGTAAGGTGGGCAAAGCCCCGGCCGAAATACTCCTCGCCGCCGAAGTAGCGCAGATCCACCGCCTGCTTCCTGCCCCAGTCTTCCTCGGGCGCGGCGAAATCACGCGATTCGTGCTGCGCCGTGGCCAGCACATAGGCAATCTGCCGATGGTCGGTAATGCCGTTGTCGATGCAGGTGCGCACGATCATCTCGACCGACTGGTCCCGGGTCAGGCCGAAGCCCACCCCACCTTTTCCATAGCCTTCGCTCATCCTTCAGCTCTCCAGTTCCGGAACGCATCCGTTCGTCAGGGGACGGCCTACTTCAGCAGGTCCGATTCGGTAGGGGCCTCGCCCCTGCAGGTGTCATAGCGGCGCTGCAGCAGCGTGCGTGGCTCGGTTCCGCGCAGCTGGATGACCTTGTCCTCACGCTCGCACGGGCTGACCTTCGCACGCAGCACGAACCGCCCATTGTCGATATGGTCGATCTCGCGCCCACCGATGGCCGCTTCCAATGCCTTGGCACGCACATAGCGGTTGCCCTTGGCATCGAACAGATAGAACGCATGCACCGGTACGTTGTAGACACCGTTGTTGTCCTGCCATACCTGCAGGTCCGGCACGCCATCGCCATTGAAATCCGAAGCGGTCAGCAGCACGGCGGCCGCCCCCTGGGCATCGGCACCAGCGCGGGTCAGGCGCGGCTGCGCGCCCGTGACCGCCACGTTGCGCCCACCACGGGTCACGCTCATGCTGCGCACCCGGCAGGTCGTCACGTTGTCGGTGCCGCCGCAATCGGCCACCTGGAAAACCACCTGCAGTGCAGGCGTGATCCTGCCCTCGCCGGGCCGCAGGACGATCCTGCCCTGCTCGTCGGGTGCGGCATCGGCGGTGTGCACAGCGGCCTGCGCCGGCGCCGGGGCCGCCTTGGCTTCCGCCACCAGCGCCGCCGCACCACCGCCCTGCAACTGGCGGGCACGCAGCAGGGTCATGTGCGTGCGGCACTGCTGTGCATCCAGCTGGGCAACGGCCGTGCCACCCTCCGGGCAGCGGCTGTCGCGCTGGCGCAGCCATTGCCGCTGCAGGTCGCGCAGCACCTGCTGGTCACTGGCCGTCAGCGCGGAGCGCGCCGCGCTATAGGCGGCGTTGAGCGCATCGTCGTGCACCTTGAACTCAGCGTCGGCACAACGACGCCGGGCGTCCAGCGCGTTGCCCGCGGCCGCCATGCAGGGCGCATGGGCAGGGCTCAGATAGCGCGCATCGCCCGCGATCAGTTCGGCACCACTGGGCACCTTGCGTACGGCGGGCTGGGGTGACGCCTGCGCGCTTGCCCCCATGCACGGGCCAAGCAGAAGCAGTCCTGCCAGCAACCGGGTGGCGCGCCCCGGCAGGCGTTCAGAGTTCAGCATGCGATTCCTTCCCTGGGGGCTTTGACCGGCCCCGTCCTGTTCCGATGATGGATGCTGCCCGCTCACCAGCGCAACTTCAGCGACAGCGGTCACAGCCCCCGCATGCCGTGTTCAGGCCGGCAGCCGCTATTTCGGCAGGGCGAAGGCCATCACGTAATCGCCGTTCGGGGTTTCCATGAAATGGTGGCCGCCAGCCATGATCACCACGTACTGGCGCCCGCCCTGCGCGTATACCATCGGCGTGGCCTGGCCGCCGGCAGGCAACTTGGCGTGCCACAGCTCCTTGCCGGTCTTCAGGTCGATGGCACGCAGCAGGTCATCGGTCGCGGCGGCGATGAAGATCAGTCCGCTGGCAGTCACCACCGAACCGCCATTGTTCGGCGTGCCGATCTCGATCGGCAGGCCGGACCGGATGCCGAACGGCCCATTGCCGCGCGCACTGCCGAACGGCCGATCCCACAGCAGCTTGCCGGTGCGCAGATCGATGGCCCGGATGCCACCATAGGGCGGCTGCTTGCACAGCAGACCGGTGAACGGCAGGCGCCAACCGGCATTCACCTGGATGGCGTAGGGTGTGCCCACCTGGGGGTCGCCCGCGCCCTCAGCGCCGCCCTTGTCGAACCGGATCTTCTCGCGTGGCAGCCAGCCCAGCCGGTCGGCCTCGGCACGTGGCACCAGCCGGTTGTAGTTGGGCATGTCGTTGTAGTTGGCCACGATCACGCCGCGGCGCGTATCGATGGACACGCTGCCCCAGTCCGAGCCGCCGTTGTAGCCGGGGTATTCGATGGAATGGCGATCACTGCTCGGCGGCGTGTAGAAGCCTTCGTAATAGGCCTTGCGGAACTGGATGCGGCAGATCAGCTGATCGATCGGGGTGATGCCCCACATGTCGCGCTCGGTCAGGTCATGCTCGCGGCGCAGCGTGTGGTACAGCGAGAACAACTGCGTGGGCGAGCGCTGTTCCGGTTCGACACCACCGACCGGCACCTTGCGCTCTTCGGCGGCGGTCAGCAGCTGGCCGTTGCGGCGGTCGAGGATATAGAGATCACCCTGCTTGGTCGGCAGCAGGAGCGCCGGCACCTTGCCCGCCGCCGTCGGGTAGTCGATCAGGCTGGCCTGCGAACCCAGGTCGTAATCCCACACATCCTTGCGCACGGCCTGGAAATGCCAGGCCGGCTTGCCGGTGGCCACATCGATCGCCACCAGCGACGTCGCATAGCGGTTCTGGTTTTCCGTGCGTGAGCCACTCCAGTAATCGCCCGCGGAATTGCCCAGCGGCAGATAGACCAGCCCCAGCGCCTCATCACCGGTCGCGGTGGTCCACATGTTCGGCGTGCCGCGCGTGTAGGTCTGCTCATGCGGCGGCAGGCCGCTGCGCTCGGGCTGGTCCATGTCCCATGCCCAGCGCAGCTTGCCGGTGATCGCGTCGTAGGCCTGGATCACGCCCGATGGCGCATCGCGGCGCTGTCCATCCAGCACCTGGTGGCCGGTGACGATCACCCCGCGCACGATGGCCGGTGGCGAGGTGATCGACACGTATCCAGGGGGCACCTCGCCCATGCCCAGGGTGATGTCGACCTGGCCGTTGTTGCCGAAATTCGCGCACGGACGGCCGCTGTCCGCATCGACCGCGATGATGCGCCCGTCCAGCGTGCCTTCGATGATGCGCGCCCAGCATGCCGGACGACTGCCCGGTGCAGCACTGCGGGTGGTACTGGGTGGCGGTTCCGGCAACGCCAGATCAGCAGCGACATCGGCCAATGCCGCATCGGCGAAGGTCGGCGTGGCCGGCTGCTCGTAGTAGCTCACGCCGCGGCAGGCGGCGGTGTACGGAATCGAAGCGTCCCTCACCTTCGGATCGAACCGCCACACTTCCTTGCCGCTGGCCGCATCAAGTGCGATCAGGCGGTTGCGGGCGGTGCACAGGTACAGGCGGCCGCCGATCTTCAGCGGCGTGGTTTCCGCACCCCAGCGCTTCTTCGGCATATCGCCGGTGCGGAACTGCCAGGCCGGCTGCAGCGTGGCCACGTTGGCCGGGGTGATCTGCTGCAGCGGCGAATAGCGGGTGGCGGCATTGCTGCGGCCCCACGCGGGCCAGTCCCCCTCGGCAGGCTGGTCAGCGGGCTGCAGGCCGGTGGTGTCGCGCGTGGGTTCCAGCCCGGCGCTGGCCGCGCCTTCCGGGAACGGCTGGTGCCCGTCCACTTCGCCATGCGGCGCGAACGCCAATCCGAAGGCAGCCACGAACACCAGCATCAGCACGCCGGCCACGCTGCGCGACAGGCGCCGGGAGACCGGTTGGTGGAGGGTCGGCGCCAGCAGCGCCAGCACGATGCCGAGCGCGGTCACCAGCCCAAGCCGCGGTACCCAGCGCCAGTAGTCGCTGCCCGATTCCCACCAGGTCCACAGCAGCGTGCCGACGAACACCAGCGCGTACAGCAGCGCGCCGCTGCGGCGGTTGCCGAACAACAGGATGCCACTGACCAGCAGGCCGAGCCCGGCAATGGCGTAGTACGCCGAGCCGCCCAGGCTGAGCAGCCACGCGCCGAGCCCGCCGATGAGCAGGCCGAGCACGATCAGCAGCAGCGACAGCACGGTGACCAGGGGATGCCGGAAGGCGCGGACGGGAGCAGGAGCAGACGGCGGCGTGGCGGACATCGTCGATCTCCGGGGGCAGCATGCGCCGTTATCCCACCACCGACGTGAAGCGCGCGCGTATGTGCCGCATCCGGATACGACGACGCCGGCACAGGGCCGGCGTCGTCGGGTACCTCAGGCTCGCGGCAGGATCACTCCTGTGCGGCGTCCTCGCTGCTGGCAGCCGCCGGGGCGCTATCGGTCGTGGCCGTGGCCGGGGCAGCCACAGCCACCTCGTCCTCGTCCTCGTCGATCGAGGCATCCATGCGCTCCACCGCCTGCAGCTTCTCGTCCTTGGACAGGCGGATCAGGGTCACGCCCTGGGTGTTGCGGCCGACGCGGCTGATTTCCGAGCCACGCGTACGCACCAGGGTGCCGCCATCGGAGATCAGCAGGACTTCGTCGCCCGACCCCATCAGCACTGCGGCGACCAGCTTGCCGTTGCGCTCGGTGGTCTGGATGCCGATCACGCCCTGCGTACCACGGCCCTTGCGCGGGTAGTCCGGCAGCGGGGTGCGCTTGCCGTAGCCGTTCTCGGTGGCGGTGAGGATGTACTGCACGCTGGCGTCATCGGCGCCGTCGATCACCGCATCGCCATTGGCGACGGCTTCCTCGACACCGTTGTCGTCCTCGTTCTCGTCCTCGATGCCACCGGCACTTTCGGCCACGATCAGGCTGACCACTTCCTCGCCGGCCGGCATCTTGATGCCGCGCACGCCGGTGGCGGTACGGCCCATCGAGCGGACCTTGTCTTCACCGAAGCGCACGGTCTTGCCGTTGGAGGCGAACAGCAGGATGTCACGCTCGCCATCGGTCAGGCCAACGCCGACCAGCGCATCGCCCTCGTCGAGGTTGATCGCGATCTTGCCGCGGGCCAGGCGGAAGGCGAACTCGCTCAGCGGGGTCTTCTTGACCGTACCGTTCTTCGTGGCGAAGAACACGAACTGGCCGTCGGCGTACTCACGCACCGGCAGCACGGCCTGCACGCGTTCGCCCGGCTCCAGCGGGATCCAGTTGATGATGGGACGGCCGCGGGCGTTGGAACCGGCTTCGGGCAGCTGGTAGACCGGCAGCCAGAACACCTTGCCCGAGCTGGTGAAGGTCAGCAGCGTATCGTGCGTGTTGACCAGCCACAGCTGTTCGATGAAATCCTCTTCCTTGGTCGCCGCCGCACTGCGGCCACGGCCACCACGGCGCTGTGCGCGGTACACGCTTACCGGCTGCCGCTTAACGTAGCCGGCATGCGACACGGTGACGACCACGTCTTCCGGCGCGATCAGGTCGAGGATGTCCAGGTCTTCTTCGCTGTGGCGGATTTCGGTACGACGTTCGTCGCCGAATTCGGCCTTGACGTTGACCAGCTCCTCGCGGATCACCTGCAGCAGGCGGTCGGGATCTTCCAGGATGTGGATCAGCCCGGCGATCACTTCCAGCAGCTGCTTGTACTCGTCGGTCAGGCGGTCCTGCTCCAGCCCGGTCAGGCGGTGCAGGCGCATCTCCAGGATCTGGGTGGCCTGGATCTCGGTCAGCTGGTAGCCGCCCTCGATCAGGCCCACGCCCTTGGGCAGGTCTTCCGGACGCGAGGCTTCGGCACCGGCCGCGCCCAGCATCGCACCGACCAGGCCCGGCTCCCACACGCGCGCCAGCATGCGCTCGCGGGCTTCGTTCGGGTTCGGCGAGGTCTTGATCAGTTCGATCATCTCGTCGATGTTGGCCAGCGCAACGGTCAGGCCTTCCAGCACGTGGGCACGGGCGCGCGCCTTGCGCAGCTCGAACACGGTGCGGCGGGTGACCACTTCGCGACGGTGGCGGACGAACGCCTCCAGCATCTGCTTGAGGTTCATCAACTGCGGGCGGCCATCGACCAGCGCCACCATGTTGATGCCGAACACCGATTCCATCTGCGTCTGCTGGTACAGGTTGTTCAGCACAACCTCGGCAGATTCACCGCGCTTGATCTCGATGTAGATGCGCATGCCGTCCTTGTCGGACTCATCGCGCAGCTCGCTGATGCCTTCGATCTTCTTTTCCTTGACCAGCTCGGCGATCTTCTCGATCAGACGCGCCTTGTTCACCTGGTAAGGAATTTCAGTGACGATGATCGATTCGCGGCCGTTGTCGGCCACTTCGATATCGGCCTTGGCACGGATGCGCACGCGGCCACGGCCGGTGCGGTAGCCGGCAACGATGCCGGCGGTGCCATTGATGATGCCGGCAGTCGGGAAGTCCGGGCCCGGGATGTACTCCATCAGGCCGTCGACATCGATGTCCGGGTTGTCGATCAGCGCGATGCAGGCGTTGATCGATTCACTCAGGTTGTGCGGCGGAATGTTGGTCGCCATGCCCACCGCGATACCGGCCGAACCATTGACCAGCAGGTTCGGGAACCGGGTCGGCATGACCGTCGGCTCCAGTTCCTTCTCATCGTAGTTGGGCTGGAAATCGACGGTTTCCTTGTCGATGTCCGCCATCAGCTCATGCGCCAGGCGCGACATGCGCGCCTCGGTGTATCGCATCGCTGCAGCGGAGTCGCCGTCGATCGAACCGAAGTTACCCTGGCCGTCGACCAGCATGTAGCGCAGCGAGAACGGCTGTGCCAGACGCACCAGCGTGTCGTACACCGACTGATCGCCATGCGGGTGGTACTTACCGATGACGTCACCGACGATACGCGCCGACTTGAAGTAGGGCTTGTTGCTGTGCGCGTTGAGTTCGTTCATCGCGTACAGCACGCGGCGATGCACCGGCTTGAGGCCGTCGCGCGCATCCGGCAGCGCGCGGCCCACGATCACGCTCATGGCGTAATCGAGGTAGCTCTTGCGCATCTCGTCTTCCAGGTTGACCTGGATGATTTCCTTGGCGGTTTCTGCCATTCGGGTTCCGTTGTCTGGTAGCGGTCCAGTCCGGCGCAGCCCTCTGCGGGAGGGGGTCGTGCCGGAACCTCGATTCAACCTGTGGATACTACCACAACAGGCCGTTTTCCGCCTCCCTTTACGGGGATTTTACCGGCACAAATCAGGAACTTAGGGGGTTGCCGGCCAGCGGCCGGCACTATCGGGGGCGGAGGTCACGCCGCCCCTCCCCTGCGCTTCAACCGCCGAAGGCGGCGCGCATGTTCTCGGCGGTCGGGTTCAGGATGACCCCGCGCTCGGTCACGATGGCGTCGATCAACTCGCCCGGGGTGACGTCGAACACCGGGTTCCAGGCGGCAATGCCCTCGGCGACGGTACGGGTGCCACCCACGCCGTACAGCTCACCCGGGTCGCGCTGCTCGATCTCGATCTGGCTGCCGTCCACGGTCTCCATGTCCACGGTCGAGGACGGTGCCACCACCATGAACCTGACACCGTGGTGGCGGGCGGCGATGGCCAGCTGGTAGGTGCCGATCTTGTTGGCGGTATCGCCATTGGCGCAGATGCGGTCCGCGCCCACGATCACCCATTGCACGGCACCGGTCTTCATCAGGTGCGAGGCGGCGGAATCGGCAATCAGGGTGGCATCGATGCCATCCTGTTGCAGCTCCCACACGGTCAGGCGTGCACCCTGCAGCCACGGCCGGGTCTCGCCGGCGAACACGCGGGCGATGCGATGCTGGGCCATGCCGGCGCGGATCACGCCCAGCGCGGTACCGAAGCCTGCAGTGGCCAGCGAGCCGGTATTGCAGTGGGTCAGCACGCCACTGCCGGCCTCGATCAGGCCCGCGCCCAGTGCGCCCATGTGGCGGTTGGCGGCCAGGTCTTCCTCGGCGATGGCCTGCGCTTCCGATTCCAGCAACGCCTTCCAATCGGCGCCAGCGGCGTTCAGGCAACGGCGCATGCGTGCCAGCGCCCAGGCCAGGTTGACCGCAGTCGGCCGCGATGCGTTGAGGCGCTGCAGGGCCGGTTCCAGCTGCTGCAGGGCGTGCGCACCATCAGCGGCCTGCACCGCGCGTGCAGCCAGCACGACACCCCAGGCAGCAGCAATGCCGATCGCCGGCGCGCCACGCACGGTCAACGCGTGGATCGCGCTGGCAACCTCGTCGCTGTCATGACAGACCACGTGCTCGACCACGAACGGCAGCTTGCGCTGGTCCAGCAGTTGCAGGGCATCGCCGGTCCACAGGATCGGGCGGATGTGGTCGTAACGGGCGTAGTCGATGTCAGGGGCAGTGTTCATGGCCCCATTGTAGGGCCACGCCCGGCAGGGTTGGAGACTGCCGGGGCTCAATTCACCGAGAATTCGGCGCGGCAGCCGCCGTCCACCCAGATCCCGTTGCGGTTCCAGCCCCAGGTGCTGCCTTCCTCGCAGGGCGTGCTGGACAGCTGCTCGGAGACCACGGCGCCAACGGAGATGCTGGCACCGCAGAAACGCCGCTTCTTCGACTTCGATTCGCAGGTCAGGCGGCGCGGCATGTCGACGAAGCGGCCATCGTCATCGGCCACCTCGAAATCGCCCTGGCAGCCACGACTGGTCCAGACTTCATTGCGCTTGTAGCCCCAGCCCTGCCCTTCGCGGCACGGCAGTACCGACAACTGGCGCAGCAGGCGCACCGGCGCGCCATCGAGTCGTACCGGGCAACTCTGCGGACGGCCATTGGATTCACAGCGCACCACGCGGCGCACCAGGCGCTTGCCTTCGTTCGCTGCCGGTGCGGCACCCGCGGCACGGCGCGCGCGGAACTCGGCACGGCAGCCCAGGGTGACCCACACGCCACTACGGTCGGTGCCCCACTCGCTGCCACGGATGCAGCTGTTGCTGGACAGCTGGCGCACCAGATCAACGCCGTTGGCGACCTCGATATCGCAGTGCACCCAGCCCATGTCGCGTGATTCGCAGGTCACCACTTCGTCGTCGTAGCCCACCTGCTGGGCCGACGCCGGCGACGGCAGCCAGGCACCCCAGAGCGCAATGGAGTACACCGGTGCAGCGACAACCGCGAACCACTTGACCAAAGCCTTCCCCAGCAGGAATGGATGAACTGCATGCCAGTGTCCGGCATTGGCCGTGATAAGAGCATCATCCTGCTTACCGACGCAAGCGCACAGAACCCGCGTTTCGTTCAGCCTGCGATGTTCAGCAACACGCGAGCGTCACGCGTGGGCGAAGTCATAGGCCAACACGTCGGCGATGCGCGGCGTGCGGTTCATCGCCATCAGCAGCCTGTCCACGCCCACCGCCACACCCGCGCAGGCCGGCATCGAGGGCAGCGCAGCCAGCAATGCTTCGTCCAGCGCCGGCTGCACCTGGCCGCGTTCGTGTCGGCGCTGCAGGTCACGCTGAAAGCGCGTGCGCTGCTCCTGGGCGTCGTTCAGTTCGTGATAGCCGTTGGCCAGCTCCACCGCGCCCAGATACAGCTCGAAGCGCTCGGCCAGCGGCGGCGTGCCGGCACGGATGCGGGCCAGCGCGGCCTGGCTGGCCGGCCAGTCATGTACCACGGTCATGACCCCGTCATCGAACTGCGGCTGGATGTGGTGGGTCATCAACAGGTCCAGCCAGTCATCGCGGGTCAACCCGACCGGGTCGATGTGCACGTCGCCAAGCGCAGCACGCAGCGCGGCTTCGTCGGCCTCGAACGGATCCACGCCCACGTGCTGCTGGAACAGCTCGCGGTAACTCAGCACACGCAGCGTTGCACGGCGTCCGACCAGGGCCAGCGCCTGGCCGACCAGCTCGGCGGTCTCCTGCACCAACCGGTGGTGGTCCCAGCCGACCCGATACCACTCCAGCATGGTGAATTCCGGGTTGTGGCGGCCACCGGCCTCGCCGTTGCGGAACACTCTGCCCAGTTCGTAGCAATCGCCCACGCCGGCCGCCAGCAGGCGCTTGAGCGGATACTCCGGCGAGGTGCGCAGCCACCGACGACGGCCACCGGCATCGACATGGCCGGTGAAATCGGTATGGAAGCTGTCGATGTTCGGCTCGGTGTTGCCTGCCACCGACAGGATCGGCGTTTCCACCTCCAGTACGTCGCGCTCGGCGAAGAAGCGGCGTACCAGCGCATTGAGCGCGGCACGCTGCTGCAGCGCGCGCAGCAGGCCCTCGCTCACAGGATGCCCTCCGGGCGCGGATGGTCGAGCGGCAGGGTCAGCAGATCGCGCGTGTCGTCGATGTAGCCGCTGGCCAGGTACAGGCGGCGGGCCAGTTCGTTGTGGTGGTTCACTTCCAGGCGCAGTCGGCTGACGCCACGCCCGCGAGCGCGCTGTTCACAGATGGCCAGCGCCTGCTTGCCGCGACCACGACCGCGCGCGCGATGGCTCAGGTACAACTCGTCCAGCAGCATGAAATGGCCGCCCTGCTCCAGGCTGAAGCCCATCGCGATCACCGCGTAGCCAACCACCTCGCCCGCCTCGTCCAGCCACAGCAGCACTTCGCCATTGCGCGGATCGGCCAGCAGCGCATCCACGCCGCCACGCACGCGCGCGTCATCGAAGTCGATCCTGTCTTCGGCGTAGAACTCACGCATCAGCTCGATCAACAGTTCTTCGTCGGCACGGGTGGCCAGGCGGAAATCCAGCGGGGCGGTCTGCATCGGTGTTCCTTTGTGTTTCATGCCGGGCGCCAGGCACCCGGCGGGGTCATCATTCGTGTTCGGCGAGGTAGGCCAGCAGGCGGTCTTCGTCCCACACCGGCACGCCCAGCGATTGCGCCTTGTCCAGCTTGGAGCCGGCCTCGGTACCGGCCACCACGAAGCTGGTCTTCTTCGACACGCTGCCGGAAACCTTGGCACCCAGCGCTTCCAGGCGTTCCTTGGCGGCATCGCGGGTGAGCTGGGCCAGGGTGCCGGTCAGCACCACGGTCTGCCCATCCAGCGGGCCGGCCACGATCTCGGCCAGCGCCGGCGCCTTGGCCAGGATCTGCTGCATCGCCTTCTCGGCCGCCAGCAGCATCGCGCCATGGCCATCGGCATCGAGCCAGTCGGCCAGACCGCGCGCAGTGTCGTCCGGCAGGCCGGCGTTGACGAACTGGCCATGCTCGGCATCCAGCACCGCCTGAGCGCCCGGCAACGCAGCCGCCAGTTTCTCCGCACGCAGGCGGGTAATGCCGGGGATTTCCGATTCAACCAGCAGCTGCGCCAGATCCAGGCCTTCGCGCAGCTTGGCGCTGGGCGCGTGCACATCGCTGATGCGCACTTGCCCGACCTGCAGCAGGTCATCGATGGCCTGCTGGTTGCCCTGCTGCTCGAAGAAATGGCCGAGGGAACGCGCAACTTCGCCACCGATGTCCGGCACACGCTTGAACAACGGCCACGGCAGGTGGCGGATCAGCTCCAGGTCACCGAACCACTGCGCCAGCGCCTTGGCCGTGCTCTCACCGACGTGCTCGATGCCAAGCGCGAACAGCAGGCGCTCCAGCGTGGCCGCACGACTGGCGTCGATTGCCGCGATCAGGTTGTGGGCCCATTTGGTGGCGATCTTCTTCGTGTTCCATTCGAAGCTGGCCGGCTGCGCCAGCGCCTGCGCGCGCCACGCCGGATCGTTGCCATCCAGCTTGAGCACCGCATTGAGCACCGCGCCGCTGCCTTCGGCCGGCAGGTGCAGCTTCAGCGCGGCGGCCAGTGCGGAAGGGTCCTCGGCATCCAGCACCAGCTTCAGGTGCAGCAGCTGGTCGCGGTTGAGCCGGTACAGATCAGCCACGCTCCTGACGATGCCGGCGTCGACCAGGGTTTCGATGTACTTGTCGCCGAGGCCGTCGATATCCATCGCACGACGCGAAGCGAAATGGGCAATCGCCTCCTTGCGCTGCGCCGGGCAGGACAGTTCACCCGAACAGCGCCATGCGGCGGCACCTTCCTCGCGCACGATTTCCGAGCCGCACACCGGGCAGCGCGTCGGCATCTGCCAGGGCGAGGTGCCCTGCGGGCGGCGGTCGAGGATGACGCTGACCACTTCTGGAATCACGTCGCCCGCACGGCGCACGATCACGCTGTCACCCACGCGCACATCGAGGCGCGCGATCTGATCGGCGTTGTGCAGCGTGGCGTTGGACACGATCACGCCGGCCACAGCCACCGGCGCCAGCCGTGCGACCGGTGTCGCGGCACCGGTGCGGCCGATCTGGATCTCGATCGCTTCCACCGTGGTGCTCTGTTCCTGTGCCGGGAACTTGTGCGCGATGGCCCAGCGCGGCGCGCGCGAGACGAAGCCCATGGCCTGCTGGCCGGCGCGGTCATCCAGCTTGTAGACCACGCCATCGATATCGAACGGCAGGCCGTCGCGGCGCTCGCCGATGTCACGGTAGTAGCCGAGCAGGCCGTCGGTGCCTTCCACCACCTTGCACAACTCGCTGACCGGAAAGCCCCAGGCACCGAGCTGGGCCAGCGTGCCCGAATGGGTGTCCGGCAGCTCGCCGCCCTGCACTTCGCCGGTGCCGTAGGCGAAGAAACTGAGCCTGCGCTGCGCACTGATCTTCGGATCGAGCTGGCGCAGTGAACCGGCTGCCGCGTTGCGCGGGTTGGCCAGCACCTTGCCGCCCTGCTGGCGCGCACGCTCGTTGTAGGCCTCGAAGTCGGCGCGGGCCATGTAGACCTCGCCACGCACCTCCAGCACGTCGGGCCAGTCCTTGCCGTGCAGGCGCTTGGGAACATCGCCGATCTCACGCAGGTTGGCGGTCACGTCCTCGCCGGTACTGCCATCACCGCGGGTTGCGCCGAGTACGAAATGACCGTCCTCGTAGCGCAGGCTGATCGCCAGGCCGTCCATCTTCGGCTCGGCCGAGAACCGCAGGCTGCGACGGCCCAGGCGCTCATCGATGCGGCGCACGAAGTCGGCCACTTCCTCATCGCTGAAGGCATTGGACAGCGACAGCATCGGCACCGCGTGGCGCACTTCGGGGAAGCGGCCGGACGGGCGCGCACCGACCTGCTGGGTCGGGCTGTCCGCACGGGCCAGTTCCGGGTGCTCGCGCTCCAGCGCTTCCAGCTCGCGCACCATCCGGTCGTAGTCGACGTCGGGGATCTCCGGCGCATCCAGCTCGTGGTAGGCGCGGTTGGCCTGGGCGATCTGCCGGCGAAGGTCTTCGGCGCGTTCGGCGGGGCTGGGGCTCATCGGGATCCGGTGGTTCTGGGATGGCCGGGGATTCTACCGCGCCCGGCCGTCAGGCCCTGTAACGCCGCCGCCTTTCGTAGCGTCGAGCTTGCTCGACTGGCACTCCCCCGCTCTGGTACGTGCCAACCACTTCCCCCGCCCTGGTAGGTGCCAACCTTGGTTGGCACATCTGCGGTCGAGCATGGTTCGACTCCACAAAAGGCGGGCTTGCCGCCCACCCCCGCCAGCGCTAGCGTGCGACGATTGCCCCTCGGAATCCCACCCGTGCCCCTGCCCGCCTCCCGTCGACGCTTCCTGCAACTGGCCGGTGCCGGCCTCGCCGTCGCCAGCAGCGGCCTGCCGCAACTCGGCCAGGCCCAACCTGCGGCCGCCGTCGCCGCGCCCCCTGCCGAAGGCGCCGTACTACTGAACTTCAACGAATGCCCGTACGGTCCCTCCCCCGCCGCCCAGCAGGCGGCGCGCGACAGCATCGCCAGCTGCGGACGCTACCGCTTCGCCCTGGCGGCACAGGTACGCGATGCCTTCATCGAGCAGGCCCGCATCCCGGCCGACCATGTGCGGCTCTATCCGGGCTCCAGCGAACCGCTGAACCGCGCCGCCACGTTGTGGACCGGCCCGCAGGCGGGACTGGTGGTGGCCGACCCGACCTTCGAGACGCTGGGCGAGGTCGCTGCCGCGCATGGCGCGCACGTGCAGAAGGTGCCGCTGCGCAATGACGGCGCACACGACCTGCGTGCGATGGTCGCAGCCGCGCACGCGCGCCCGACCGGGCTGCTGTACGTGTGCAATCCGAACAACCCGACCGGCTCGATCAGCCCACCGGATGAGCTCGCCTGGCTGCTGGCCCACAAGCCCGCCTCCACCCGCGTGCTGGTCGACGAGGCCTACCTGCAGTACAGCGAGCAGCCCAGCCTGATCGAGCAGGTGACGCAGCGCGACGATCTGATCGTGCTGCGTACGTTCTCCAAGCTGTACGGCATGGCCGGCCTGCGCCTGGGCGTAGCGGCCGCACATCCCGAGCGTCTGCGCGAGCTGGCCAGCCTCGGCGACAACCCGCTGCCGGTTCCCGCGCTGGCGGCGGCGCTGGCCAGCCTGCACGATCCGCAGCTGATTCCGCAGCGTCGCCTGCAGAACGCCAAGGTGCGCCAGGCCACCATCGCATGGCTGGGCAAGCGCGGTTTCAGCTGCCTGCCGTCGGAGGCGAACTGCTTCGTGGTCGACGTGCAACGCGACGGCAGCACGTTCGCCAAGGCGATGGCCGACAACGGCGTGGTGATCGGGCGCAGCTGGCCGATCTGGCCGCAGCGCGTGCGCGTAACCGTCGGCAGCGAGGACGAGATGGCCGCGTTCCGCCGCGCGTTCGCGAAGGTGGCCGGCGTGCCGGCCTGACCCTGTTGGTGGGGGCGAACCTTGGTTCGCCCTATCCACGCATGGCGTGGATCTACTGTTGTGGGTGCCGACCGTTGGTCGGCACACCCAAAAAATGCCTTTACCAGCGCGGGGTCTTGGTCAGCGGCGGGGCCTGGTGCTGGCGGTCGTAGGCGCGCAGCTCGTCACGGATGTGTGCGATGCGCTGGCGGCCCAGGGCGTTGCGGCTGTCATCCAGCACCACGCCATCCAGCAGTTCGGCCATGCGCTGCACGGTCGGCAGCATCTTCTCCCAGGCGTCCAGCGCGGTCAGCGGCGCCGGCAGGGTCAGGAAGAAGGCGATGGCCGGGGTTTCCATGGCACGGATGTTGGCCATGTCGAAGCTGCCCGGCTTCATGATGCTGGCCATCGAGAAGATCGGGCCGCGCTCGGGGTGGCCTTCCACCAAGCGGTGGAACACGTTCATGTGGCCGAACACCAGGCCGGTCTTCTCCGCCGCCACCACGATGTCTTCGCCGCGCAGCTGCTCGCCGGCCCGGGCGGCCACGAACAGCGAAACGATCTTGTCGAAATCCTGGGTGGCGCGCTTGCCGAGATCGCTGGCGCCCGGATCGGTATCGGCCAGGCCGAGTTCGGCCTGCTCGCCTTCCGTGCCCATGCCCGGTTCGACGCGGCCATCGGCCACGACAACGCCGTCCTCGCCCAGGACCGGTTCGCGGCGCTCGCCGCTGGTCGGTTCCGCGCTGTCCACGCGGCGCCCCTGGGGCTTCTTCTTCGGACGGCCAAACAGGAAGATCGCGGCGATCAACAGCAGGCCGGCGGCCAGGATGCCGATGCGCAACAGTGCCGTGTCGGACATTCGATAGGTTCTCCGGCTAGTTCATTCAGGTAACTAGGATGGCACGTCAGGCCGCGCCCGCCAATCGCGCGGCTTCTTCCAGGTCCACGCTGACCAGGCGGCTGACGCCCGGTTCGCGCATCGTCACGCCCGACAGCTGGTGCGCGGCCTCCATCGTCGCCTTGTTGTGGCTGACGAACAGGAACTGCACCTTCTCGCTCATTTCCTTGACCATGTTGGCCAGCCGGCCGACGTTGGCTTCGTCCAGCGGCGCGTCCACCTCGTCCAGCAGGCAGAATGGCGCGGGGTTCAGCTGGAAGATGGCGAACACCAGCGCGACCGCGGTCATCGCCTTCTCGCCGCCGGACAGCAGCGAGATGCTGGACACGCGCTTGCCCGGCGGACGCGCCATGATGGTCACCCCGGTGTCGAGCAGGTCTTCACCGGTCAGTTCCAGGTAGGCGTGGCCGCCACCGAACAGGCGCGGGTACAGCGCCTGCACGCCGGCATTGACGCGGTCGAAGGTGTCCTTGAAGCGGCCGCGGGTCTCGCGGTCGATCTTGCGGATGGCATCCTCAAGGGTTTCCAGCGCCGTGGTCAGGTCGGTGTGCTGCGAATCCAGGTAGTCCGAACGCTGCGAGGCCTCGCCGTACTCGTGGATGGCGGCCAGGTTGACCGGCTCCAGCCGGCGCATGCGGCCGTCGATCTGGTGCACGGTCTGCTCCCAGTCGCCCAGGCGGGCGTCCTCGGGCAGTGCGTTGAGCACGTCCTGCAGCACGAAACCGGCCTTCTCCACCGCGCCCTGCAGGGTGTCCGCGCTGAGCACCAGCGCCTGCTGGTCCAGCTTGCGCTGCGAAATACGCTCGCGCTGGGCCAGCGCCTGTTCGTCGCGCTGGTGACGGGTCTGCTCGTAATTGCGCAGCTCGGCGTCGATGCCGTCCAACAACGTGCGCGCTTCGGTCAGCACGCGATCAGCCCGCACGCGCTCTTCCAGTGCATTCTGATGCTCGGCCTGCAGCGATTCGACCGGCGAATCACCTTCGTCCAGCTGTGAATGCAGCTCACCCAGTCGCGAATCCAACTGCCCTCGCTGGGTACCCATGCGCTCCAACGCCTGGCTCAGTGAAGCCAGCTGCGCACGCTGCGATTCCAGGGTCAGGGCCAGCGAATGCGAGCGCTCGCGCACCGCACGTGCGGCGTCGCGGGCCAGGTCGCGGGCCTCGGTCAGCTGGCGGCGCTCTCCCTCCAGCCCCTGCCGGGTCGATTCCAGGTCACCCATGCTGCTGACCGCGTTCTCCAACCGCGAGCGCGCTTCACGCGCCTGCTCGTTGTTGGCTTCCAGCGTTTCCTGCAGCTGCTTCAGTTCGCCTTCGATGCGGTCGATGCGGGTACGCGCCGCTTCCACCTTGCCCTGCTGGCCCTGCAGCTGGCCAGCCAGCTCGGACACCGCACGATGGGCCTGGTACAGCGCACGCTGCGCGTCTTCGCGCTGCTGTTCAGCCGCCTGCAACTGCTCGCGGAAACCACCCAGCTGTTCTTCCAGCTCGGCCTCGCGATCCTGCAGCTGTTCGATCTGCTCGCGCAGCTCGTTGATCTCGCGTTCGCGCAGCAGCGCGCCCTGCTGGGCTGCACCGGAGCGCGACACGCGCAGCCAGCCCTGACCCAGGCGTTCGCCACTCTGGGTGATGATCGAATCGCCTTCCGGAAGGCTGGCCTGCAGGGCCTTCGCCTCGGACAGGTCCTTGGCACCATGCAGGTGCGCCAGCAGGCGACGGATCGCGGCCGGGCCGCGCACGCGTGCCGCCAGCGAAGTCGGTGCAGCCTTGACGTCGGCACCCGCACTGGCGACCAGCGCAATGTGGCCGTCGCCGAGTTCGCCGAGGGCATCAACCAGGCTGCCCGGGTCATCGACCAGCACGCCTTCGATCAACTGGCCGAGCGCGCTTTCCACCGCATTTTCCCAGCCGGCATCGACGTCCAGGCGTTCGCCGACACGCGCCGCCGAATCCAGCCCGCGCGCCTTCAGCCACGCCACGGCCGCGCCCTGCTCCTGGCCCAGCGCGGCCTGCTGCAGGGTTTCCAGCGAAGCCAGGCGACCGCGCAGGCCGTTGGCCTGCTTGCGCAGTTCGGCCAGTTCGTTCTGGCCATTGCGCTGCTGTTCCTGCACTGCCGCCACGCCCTGCTTGCGCAGTTCGACGTCTTCGCTCAATTCATCCAGCGCGGTCTTCTGCGTGTCGTGCTGCAGGTGCAGCTGCTCGAAGGCTTCTTCCAGCGCGTCCACGTCCAGCCCGGCGCGCTCGGCGGCCAGAGCCTCGCGACGGCGGTCGGCATCGAGGATCTGCTTGTCCAGGTAGTCCACGCGCGTGCGCTCGACATCGCCGGCGCGCGAGGCCTCCGAACTCTGCGAGGTGTGCTGTTCCCAGCGCTGCTGCCAGCTGGCCAGCCGGTCTTCGGCCTCGCGCAGGCTTTCCTGCTTGATCTCGTTTTCTTCCTGCAGCTCCTCCAGCTGCGGGGTGGCGGCCTCGACCGCTTCGCGCAGCACCATCAGCTTGGCCTCGTCGCCGCTGATGTGCTGGCCCAGTTCGGCCAGTGCCTGGCGGGTTTCATCGCGTGCCTTGTGCAGGCGCTGCGACAGCTCGCGCTGGTGCTGGATCTGCTGTTCCAGGCGCGCCAGCGTGCTGCCGACCTGGTAGACCGCAGCCTGCGCGGTGTTGAGCGCGTCGGCGGCCTCTTCGCGTCGAACGCGCGAGGTCTCGATGCGGGCCTCGGCGTCACGCTGGTCGGCGATCAGCTGCTGCAGCTTCGTCTCTTCCTGCGACAGCCCTTCGCGCAGCTTGGACAGGCGACCGTCCAACCCGCGGAACTCCAGGGCCTTCCACTCGGCATCCTTGACCCGGCGCTCTTCCTGCAGCGCCTGGTACTGCTCGGCCTGCTTGGCCTGGCGCTTGAGGTGTTCGAGCTGCTTGCTGATCTCGTCGCGCAGGTCGCCCAGCCGGTCCAGGTTCTCGCGGGTGTGGCGGATGCGGGTCTCGGTCTCCTTGCGGCGCTCCTTGTACTTGGAGATGCCGGCTGCCTCTTCCAGGTACACACGCAGGTCTTCCGGCCGCGCCTCGATGATCTGGCTGATCATGCCCTGCTCGATGATCGAGTAGCTGCGCGGGCCCAGGCCGGTGCCGAGGAACAGGTCGGTGATGTCGCGGCGGCGGCACTTGGTACCGTTGAGGTAATAGTTGCTGGTGCCGTCGCGGCTGACCGTGCGCTTGACCGAGATCTCGTTGAACGAGGCGTACTCGCCCGAGATCGTGTGGTCCGAGTTGTCGAAGATCAGCTCGACGGTGGCCTGCGAGACCGGCTTGCGGGCATTGGAACCGGAGAAGATCACGTCGGTCAGCGAGTCGCCGCGCAGGCGGCTGGCCGAGCTCTCGCCCATGACCCAGCGCACGGCGTCGATGATGTTCGACTTGCCGCAGCCATTGGGCCCCACCACGCCGGTCATGTTGGTCGGCAGGTGCAGGGTGGTCGGATCGACGAACGACTTGAAGCCGGACAGCTTGATCGTGGAAAGACGCATAGGGGTTCCGGACTGGGGCCGGCAAGCGGCCTGCGTTTACCCTCCAAGTCATTGATCCTGTTGGGATCGATGCCCGTGGAACGGGTGTGACGCCCTGAGTATACCGATGTGGCCGTGTTCTACGAATGGGCGTGGAACATTGTCCAGCCCTACCCCGCCGGCCGGACGTGGCCCGACGCCACGAAACGGAGCCATAAAACAAAACGGGCACCCTTGCGGGCGCCCGTTCTGCGGTGATTCCAGGCCTTGCGGCGTGGGATCAGGCTTCGGCGACGACGACGACCTTGACGGTGGTCTCGACGTCGGCGTGCAGGTGGACCAGCACGTCGTATTCGCCGATGTTGCGGAAGGCGCCTTCGCCCAGGATGACTTCGCTCTTGCTGACCGGCAGGCCGGCAGCGGTGAAGGCATCGGCGATTTCGCGGGCGCCGACCGAGCCGTACAGCTTGCCTTCGGTCGAAGCGTTGGCCGGGATGGTCACGCTCGCGCCTTCCAGCTTGGCCTTGCGGGCGTCAGCGTCGGCGTGGATGGCCTGGGCCTTGGCTTCGTATTCGGCGCGCTTGGCTTCGAACTCGGCCTTGTTGCTCTCGGTGGCCGGAACGGCCTTGCCCTGCGGCACGAGGAAGTTACGGCCGTAGCCCGGCTTCACGTCGACCAGGTCGCCCAGGTTGCCGAGGTTGGTGACTTTCTGCAGGAGGATCAGCTGCATGGTATTGCTCCAGATGAGTTATTCGTTAGCGAGGCGATGCCCCGCAACAAAGGCTGTCCGAATAGCTGGCACAGCGGGGGCGGCACCGGGCCGCCCCGCCGGGCATCAGACGTCGTGGTTGTCGGTGTACGGGATCAGGGCCAGGAAGCGAGCGCGCTTGACGGCGGTCGCCAGCTGACGCTGGTACTTCGACTTGGTACCGGTGACGCGGCTCGGCACGATCTTGCCGTTCTCGGTCAGGTACTGGCGCAGGGTGTTGAGATCCTTGTAGTCGATCTCCTTCACACCTTCAGCCGTGAACTTGCAGAACTTGCGGCGACGGAAGAACTTGGACATGGGAAGGCTCCTTAGGCGGCGGAAGCGGCGTCGTCGCCGGCTTCGTTGTCAGCGGTGGTGGTGGACTCGCCTTCTTCGTCGTCACGACGACGGCGCTCACCGCGCTCCGGCTTGTCACCCTTCTCGTCCTTGCTCTTCATGATCAGCGACTGCTCGGTGTCAGCCTCGTCACGCTTGATGACCAGGTTGCGCAGCACGGCGTCGTTGAAGCGGAAGCTTTCGGTCAGTTCGTTCAGAACGGCCTGGTCGGCTTCGATGTTCATCAGCACGTAGTGGGCCTTCACCAGGTTCTGGATCGGGTACGCCAGCTGGCGGCGCCCCCAGTCTTCCAGACGGTGGATGGTGCCGTTGCCGTTCTCGACCAGCGACTTGTAGCGCTCGATCATGGCCGGGACCTGCTCGCTCTGGTCCGGGTGGACCATGAACACGATTTCGTAATGACGACTCATGTTTTTTCTACCTTTCGGATGTGGCCTTGCGGCCGGACAGCCCCCCGCCGTTGAGACCGCGGTGGGGCAAGGATTCCCGCCAGGAAGGCAGGAAGCCGCGCATTATGCGGCAAGCGGCGCCACCGGGCAACCGGGCGGGAACCGGGCAACCTGAACGGGAGCGCCGCACCATGTCCGGCACGTGCTCATCCCAGATCGACGTGAAGGCGATGCTGGCCGCATTCCAGGCACTGGAACAGGCAGCCGACCATCATCCCGTCCCGGCTCAGATGCTCCAGCACCCACTCGGCGTCGCGCGGATTGATCTCGACCACGTCAGGCCGGACCTGGTCGAGGATCGGCAGCAGATCGTCGCTGCCGGCGTAGCCGAGGAAGGCGCAGGGCCGTTCGCAGTGGCTCAACCAGACCGATTGCTGCCAGGACGAGTAACCCGGGGTGCGCTCGCAGATCTCCAGCAGCAGCTCACGGGCGATGGTCGGCGGCGGATCGGCCGGATCCGGGGATACCCCCTCGATATCGCTCCAGCCGGTGAATTCACCCTCGTAACTGGCCGCTGCCCCGCCATCGGCGATACACCAGGGGCACAGGTAATCGGGACGCAGGCGCGTGTAGAACGGCCCCCGGTAACGAAGCGTCCGCGGTTGCCCGCAGCAGTCACAGACCCCGTCGACCTCTTCGAAGGAGAGGGCGTAGGCATTGGGGTGATAGGTGAAAGCCGGTCGTTCCATCCTCGGGATCCCTGCCGAGCCCAGCGTGCCGACCAAGGTCGGCACCTACCAGAGCACGCCTTGTCAGCGCAGGGCCATGCCCGGCGGCCGGCCCTCAAGCCTTGTCGGCGTCGGTGGTGAAGCTCTCGCCGCAGCCACACTCGGCGGTGGCGTTCGGGTTGCTGAACGTGAACGTCTCACTCAGGCCGTGCTTGCCGAAGTCGATCACGGTGCCGTCCACCAGCGCCAGGCTCTTGGCGTCGACGTAGATCTTCACGCCGTCCTGGTCGAACACGGTATCGCCCTCGCGCTCGTCGCGGGCCAGGTCGGTCACGTGGCCCCAGCCGGAGCAGCCGGTCTTGGTCACGCCGAAACGCAGGCCCAGCGCACCGGGGGTCTGGGCGACGAAGCGCTGCACGCGTTCGAAGGCAATGGGGGTCAGGCTGACGGCCATGGGGCTACTCCAGAGGTACGGGGACATTATAAGGAGCCGTTGCCACGAAAAATGCCTCGCAAGCAGAACGCTGCAACCGGTAAACTCCCGTGTTCACAGATCGAGTCGATCAGCAGAGGATTCAAGTCATGACGGTGGTCAGCGTTGAACATGCGCTTGCCGGGAAGATCCCGGAAGGCGGCGAAGTCACGGTACGCGGATGGGTGCGCACGGTGCGCGGCTCAGCGAATCTGGCCTTCGTGAATGTGAGCGACGGCTCCTGCTTCGCCCCGATCCAGGTCGTGGCCGGCGACAGCCTGGCCAACTTCGATGAGATCAAGCGCCTGACCAGCGGCTGCTCGGTCATCGCCACCGGCACGCTGGTGAAGTCGCAGGGCAAGGGCCAGTCGTTCGAGATCCAGGCCAGCGCGCTGGAAGTGGTCGGCTGGGTCGAAGACCCGCTCACCTACCCGATCCAGCCCAAGCCGATGTCGCCGGAGTTCCTGCGCGAAGTGGCGCACCTGCGCCCGCGCACCAACCTGTTCGGCGCGGTCACCCGCATCCGCAACTGCCTGGCCCAGGCCGTGCGCCGTTTCTTCCACGAGAACGGTTTCAACTGGATCAGCACCCCGATCATCACCACCTCCGACGCCGAGGGCGCCGGCCAGATGTTCCGTGTGTCCACCCTGGACATGGTGAACCTGCCGCGTGACGAGAAGGGCGCGATCGATTTCAGCCGCGACTTCTTCGGCAAGGAAACGTTCCTGACCGTATCCGGCCAGCTGAACGTCGAGGCCTACTGCCTGGCACTGAGCAAGGTCTACACCTTCGGCCCGACCTTCCGCGCCGAGAACAGCCACACCACCCGCCACCTGGCGGAGTTCTGGATGATCGAGCCGGAAATCGCCTTCGCCGACCTGGCCGAAGACGCGCGCCTGGCCGAAGAGTTCCTGAAGTACCTGTTCCGCGCGGTGCTGAACGAGCGTGGCGACGACCTGGCCTTCATCGCCGAGCGCGTGGACAAGAACGCGATCACCAAGCTGGAAGACTTCATCAACGCGCCGTTCGAGCGCATCGACTACACCGATGCGGTCAGCCTGCTGCAGAAGTCCGGCAAGAAGTTCGACTTCCCGGTCGAATGGGGCCTGGACCTGCAGACCGAACACGAGCGCTGGCTGACCGAGGAACACGTCGGCCGCCCGGTGGTGGTGACCAACTATCCGGAACACATCAAGGCCTTCTACATGCGCCTGAACGACGACGGCAGGACCGTCGCCGCGATGGACGTGCTGGCCCCGGGCATCGGCGAGATCATCGGCGGCAGCCAGCGCGAAGAGCGCCTGGACGTGCTGGACGCGCGCATGGCCCAGTTCGGCCTGGACCGTGAGCACTACAGCTGGTACCGCGATTTCCGCCGTTATGGTTCGGTACCGCACGCCGGCTTCGGCCTGGGCTTCGAACGCCTGGTGGTGTACGTCTGCGGGCTGTCCAACATCCGCGATGCGATCCCCTACCCGCGCGCCCCGGGCAGCGCGGACTTCTAAGCCCCACACGACCACGGAGGTACCGCTCCCATGACCCTGTTCTTCGCCCTCTGTTTCGTCGGCGTTGCAGTGGCCGGGTTCAGTGCCTTCGTGATCTTCTGGCCGCTGACCCTGGTGCACGTACGCGACCGCCATCCGGCGCTCGCCGAGCGCTTCGGCAGCGGCGCCTTCCTCAAGCCCGATGCCCTGGCCTGGCTGTTGCGCCGCGACTATCGCCAACAGCCGGACCGTTCGCTGTCCGGGCTGGCGACGCCGGCCTGGGTATCGCTGCTGACCCTGCTGACCGGACTGGGCATGGCCGCCCTGCTCTGGCTGGCCTCGCTCTGGTAATACCTCCATGAATGACATCTCCGCCTCGCGCGACAGCTGGTGGCTGGCCAGCCTCGGCAACACCCTGATCTGGGCGCGCCTGCGCGTGCGCCCGGCCGGCACCGCCGAGGTGCTCGACAGCGATGGCAACACGCTGAGCTATGACAGCGAAGACACCGCCCGTTCGCAGCTGTTCGACGCCGAGTTCGTCGAGTACGACGGCCTGGACGAGGAAGACGCGCTGGTGCGCGGTTTCAGCCTGCACGAAGTGCAGCCGCCGCAGGCCGACAGTGATGAAGGCCTGCGCGGCCGCATGATCCAGTCGCTGGGCGGGCGCGCCTGACCCCTGCATGTTCACCCCGCGCGCCTTCGCCGAGACCGACCTGCTCTGGCTGGACCGCCTGCTGGCGCGCGACCCGTTCGTTACCGTGCTCACGCCCGGCAGCGATGGCCTGCCGGAACTGACCCGGATGCCGGTGCTGTACCGGCGTGATGGCGAGCGTATCGAGCTGCGCGGGCACTGGGCCCGCGCCAACCCGCAGTCGCGCCACGGCGGCGCGGCCAAGGTACTGGTCGACGGCCCACACGGTTACGTCTCGGCCAGCTGGTACCCGGACAAGGAGCCCGCCGCGCGGGTGCCGACCTGGAACTACGCCGCTGCCGAGCTGCGTGGCCAGTTGCAGACCTTCGACGACACCGACGCGCTGGCCGAGCTGGTTGGTGCGATCAGCGACCACTTCGAAGCCAGTGTCGGCCAGGCCTGGCAGTTCGATGCCACGCGTGCCGAACACGGCCCGGAGCTGCGCGCCATCGTCGGCTTCCGCTTCCAGGTCGAACACGTGCAGCTGAAGCTCAAGCTGAGCCAGAACCATCCCGATGCGAACCAGCGCGCAGTGATCGCCGAACTGGAACAGCTGGGCACTCCCGCTTCCACCGAGTTGGCGCAGTGGATGCGCTGGCACCGCGAACAGGCCGCCCGCAGCGACTGAACGCCCCAGATTCCCGCGACGACGCAGCCGGACGGCTGCGGCGAGCCCCCACCCGACGCCAGGGACCCGTACATGAAAGACATCCACAAGCTGCTGCAGAACAACCGCGACTGGGCCGACCGGATCGAGAAGGAAGACCCCGAGTTCTTCCACCAGCTGGCCAAGCAGCAGCACCCCGAGTACCTGTGGATCGGCTGTTCCGATTCGCGCGTGCCGGCCAACCAGATCATCGGCATGGCCCCGGGCGAAGTGTTCGTGCACCGCAACGTCGCCAACGTGGTCGCCCACACCGACCTGAACTGCCTGAGCGTGGTGCAGTACGCGGTGGACCAGTTGAAGGTGAAGCACATCCTGATCGTTGGCCATTATGGCTGCGGCGGCGTGCATGCCTGCCTGCACAACACCCGCGTCGGCCTGGCCGACAACTGGCTGCGCCACGTCGGTGACGTGATGCAGAAGCACACCGGCATCCTCGATGCGATCGAGACTGATGAGCTCAAGCACGCACGCCTGTGCGAACTGAACGTGATCGAGCAGGTCGCCAACCTGTGCCGCTCGACCATCGTGCAGGACGCCTGGGCCCGCGGCCAGAAGCTGATGGTGCACGGCTGGGTCTACAGCCTGAAGGACGGACGCGTGCGCGAGATGGGCATCGACGTCGGTTCGCAGGAAGAGCTGCAGCCGGCCTATGAAAAGGCCCTGTCCTACGTCCCGCGCAAGGGCAAGCGCGACTGATCCCTTACGGATGACCACCATGCTCGCTTCGCCGATCAACCTGCACGCCTGGATCGAAGAGAACCGCCACCTGCTGAAGCCGCCGGTGGGCAACAAGATGATCGACAACGGTGATTTCATCGTGATGGTGGTCGGCGGGCCGAATTCGCGCACCGACTACCACTACGACGAAGGTCCGGAGTGGTTCTACCAGCTCGAAGGCGAGATGGTCCTGAAGGTGCAGGAAAACGGCGCGGTGCGTGATATTCCGATCCGTGCCGGCGAGATCTTCCTGCTGCCGGCGAAAGTGCCGCACTCGCCGCGGCGCCCGCCCGGTGGCATCGGCCTGGTGGTCGAGCGCAAGCGCCTGCCGCACGAGATGGATGGCGTGATCTGGCATTGCGAGCGCTGCAACCACAAGCTGCACGAAGAGTATTTCCCGCTGCAGAACATCGAAACCGACCTGCCCAAGGTATTCGCGCGCTACCACGCCAGCCTGGAGCTGCGCACCTGCAGCCAGTGCGGGCACGTGGATCCGCTGCCGGTGCCAGCGGCGGGCTGAGCCATCGAACGGTAGATGCCCACCCTGGTGGGCGCTTGCTCGCTCCCGCTCTGGTAGTTGCCCACCTTGGTGGGCGCTTGCTTGTACGTGCGCCAACCAAGGTTGGCGACTACCGGGCCAAGCGGCACTAGCGTTGGGTTGGCAGCTACCGGGCCATGCCCCAGGCGCTACACTGGCGGTCCCGTTGCAGCCTGTTGCCCGACCATGTCCGACCTGCTCAGCCGCACCCACGCCATCGCCCTGGACGCCGCCGATCCGCTGCGCCCGCTGCGCAATGAATTCCTGATTCCGCGCCACGGTGGCGGCGAGCAGACCTACTTCGTCGGCAACTCGCTGGGCCTGCAGCCGCGCGGCGCGCAGGCGGCGGTGCAGGAAGTGATGAAGCAGTGGGGCGAACTGGCGGTGGAAGGCCACTTCACCGGCCCGACGCAGTGGCTGTCCTACCACCGCCTGGTGAGCGCGCAGCTGGCCCGCGTGGTCGGTGCGCTGCCCAGCGAAGTGGTGGCGATGAACACGCTGAGCGTGAACCTGCACCTGATGATGGTCAGCTTCTACCGGCCGACCGCCCAGCGCCCGGTGATCCTGATGGAAGCCGGCGCGTTCCCGACCGATCGCCACGCCGTGGAAGCTCAGATCCGCTTCCATGGCTTCGACCCGGCCGAATGTCTGGTGGAAGTGCAGCCGGACGAAGCCAACGGCACGATCTCGCTGAACGCCATCGAGCGCGCCATCACCGAACACGGCCCGCGCCTGGCGCTGGTGCTGTGGCCCGGCGTGCAGTACCGCACCGGCCAGGCCTTCGACCTCGATGCGATCACCCGCGCCGCACGCCTGCAGGGCGCACGCATCGGCTTCGACCTGGCGCACTCGGTCGGCAACCTGCCGCTGCGCCTGCATGACGTAGCCCCCGATTTCGCCGTGTGGTGCCATTACAAGTACCTCAACAGCGGCCCGGGGGCAGTCGCAGGCGCCTTCGTGCACGAGCGCCACCACCGCGACACCACCCTGCCGCGCTTCGCCGGCTGGTGGGGCCATGAGGAAGCCACCCGCTTCCAGATGGCGCCGCAGTTCACGCCCGCGATCGGCGCCGAGGGTTGGCAGCTGAGCAATCCACCGATTCTCGGCCTGGCACCGCTGCGTGCCTCGCTGGACCTGTTCGAGCGCGCCGGCATGGAAGCGCTGCGCAGCAAATCGCTGGCATTGACCGGCATGCTCGAGGCGCTGGTGCGCGCGCGCCTGCCGCAGGTGCTGGACATCATCACCCCGGCCGACCCCCAGCGCCGCGGCTGCCAGTTGTCGCTGCGCGTGATCGGTGGCCGCGAGCGTGGCCGCGCACTGTTCGAGCACCTGCGCGGCATCGGCGTGCTCGGTGACTGGCGCGAGCCCGACGTGATCCGCATCTCGCCCACCCCGCTCTACAACCGCTACCTGGACGTGCACCACTTCGTCGAGGAAGTGGAAGCCTGGGCTGGCCTTTAAGCCGGTCCCTCCCCTACTGCTGGACAGTTCGTTGATCGCACATGCTTCCCGCTCGTTGAGCATTATCGGTGCCGGCCTGGCCGGGTCCCTGCTGGCCATCCTGCTGTCACGGCAAGGCTGGCGCATCACCCTGTACGAACGCCGCGGTGATCCGCGCGTGGCCGACTACGAGAGTGGCCGCTCGATCAACCTGGCGTTGGCCGAGCGCGGGCGCAATGCGCTGCGCCAGGCGGGTGTGGAGGATGAAGTGATGGCACGCGCGGTGATGATGCGCGGCCGCATGGTGCACCCGCGCGACGGCGAACCGCAGCTGCAGCGCTATGGCCGTGATGACAGCGAAGTGATCTGGTCGATCCACCGCAGCGATCTGAACACCACGCTGCTGGAACTGGCCGAACAGGCCGGCGCCACCGTGCACTTCCATCGCCGCCTGCACACCGTTGATTTCGATGCCGGCCACGCGCGTTTCATCGATGACCGCGACGACAGCCCGCACGACATCCGCTTCGACACCCTGATCGGTGCCGACGGCGCCGGTTCGGCACTGCGCGCGGCGATGAACCGCCGTGCGCCGCTGGGCGAGGACATCGCCTTCCTCGACCACTCCTACAAGGAGCTGGAGATCCCGCCGGCCGCCGACGGCAGCTTCCGCATCGAGCGCAATGCGCTGCACATCTGGCCACGCGGCCATTACATGTGCATCGCCCTGCCCAACCACGAAGGCACCTTCACCGTCACCCTGTTCCTGCCCAACCTGGGCGATCCCAGCTTCGCCACGGTCAACACCGGCGCGCAGGCCGAGGCGCTGTTCGCACGCGAGTTCGCCGACACCCTGCCGTTGATCCCGAACCTGCGCGCGGACTGGGAACAGCACCCGCCGGGCCTGCTCGGCACGCTCACCCTGGAGCGCTGGCACCAGCACGGCCGCGCCGTGCTGATCGGCGATGCCGCGCATGCGATGGTGCCGTTCCACGGCCAGGGCATGAACTGCGCGTTCGAGGACTGCGTTGCGCTGGCCCGCCACCTGATGGAGGCCGATGACCTGGAAGGCGCGTTCGCCGCGTTCGAAGCCGAGCGCAAGCCGAATGCACGTGCCATCCAGCAGATGGCGCTGGAGAACTACCTGGAGATGCGCGACCGCGTCGCCGATCCTGCGTTCCTGCTGCAGCGCGAACTGGAGCAGGAACTGCAGCGGCGCTGGCCGACCCGTTTCGTACCGCACTACACGATGGTCACCTTCCTGCACACGCCCTACGCCGAGGCGCTGCGCCGCACCGAGCTGCAGCGCGACATGCTGGTGGCCGCCACCGCCGGTCACGATTCACTGGACAACATCGACTGGGCCGCACTGGAAGCGCAGATCCACGCGCAGCTGCCGGTCCTGGAGGGCGCGCACTGATGGCCGACAGCTTCCTGTTCTACGACCTGGAAACCTTCGGCCAGGACCCGCGGCGCACGCGCATCTCGCAGTACGCCGCGATCCGTACCGACGCTGACCTCAACGAAATCGACACCCCGGTCAGCTTCTTCGTGCGCCCGGCCGATGACCTGCTGCCCTCGCCGATGGCCACCCTGGTCACCGGCATCACCCCGCAGCAGGCCTTGGCCGAGGGCATCAGCGAGGCCGAGGCCTTCGACCGCATCAACGAGCAGCTGTCGCGCCCCGGCACCTGCGCGCTGGGCTACAACACGCTGCGCTTCGACGATGAATTCGTCCGCTACGGCCTGTTCCGCAACTTCCACGACCCGTACGAGCGCGAGTGGCGCAACGGCAATTCGCGCTGGGACCTGCTGGACATGCTGCGGCTGATGCGCGCGATGCGCCCGGACGGCATCCAGTGGCCGCTGCGCGAGGATGGCGCCACATCGTTCAAGCTCGAGCACCTGGCCGAGGCCAACAACGTGCGCGAGGGCGATGCGCACGAAGCGCTGTCCGACGTACGCGCCACCATCGGCATGGCACGCCTGTTCAAGCAGTCGCAGCCACGCCTGTGGGACTACGCGCTGAAGCTGCGTGACAAACGCTTCGTCGGCAGCCTGCTGGACGTGGCCGCGATGAAGCCGGTGCTGCACATTTCCATGCGCTACCCGGCCAGCCGCCTGTGTGCGGCCCCGGTGCTGCCGCTGGCCGTGCACCCGACCATCAACAACCGGGTGATCGTGTTCGACCTGGAAGGCGAGATTGACGACCTGCTGGAACTGCCGGCCGAGGTGATCGCGCAGCGCCTGTACATGCGCGCCAGCGAGCTGCCCGAAGGCGTGGCGCGGGTGCCGCTGAAGGAAGTACATCTGAACAAGGTGCCGGCGCTGATCGCCTGGAACCACCTGCGCGCCGATGACCACGCTCGTCTCGGCCTGGACGTGGCCGCGATCGAAGCCAAGGTGGAACGGCTGCGCGCGTTCGCCCCACAGCTGGCCGAGAAGGCCCGGCAGGTCTACAACCAGCCCCGCGCCGCCACCGTGGCCGACGTCGATGCCTCGCTGTACGACGGCTTCCTCGGCAACGGCGACAAGCCGTTGCTTGCGCTGGCACGCACCACCGCGCCGGAGCAGCTGGCTGCGCTGGAAGGCCGCTTCCGCGACCCGCGCCTGCCGGAGCTGCTGTTCCGCTACCGCGCACGCAACCACCCCGACAGCCTCGCGCCGGCGGAACGCCAGCGCTGGCAGGATTACCGCCGCCAGCGCCTGCTCGGCGACGGCGGGCTGGGCGAACTCAACCTGCCCCAATACCAGCAGCAGCTCGATGCACTGGCCGCCGAAGCGCCCGACGACGCGCGGCGCCAGGCCCTGCTGCAATCGCTGCGCGACTGGGGCCAGCACCTGCAGGAGACGCTGTGAGCACCTACTTCTCGGACGCCAGTTTCAAGTTCCTGCGCAGCCTGGCGCGGCATAACGACAAGGCCTGGTTCAACGACCACCGCCAGCAGTATGAAGACCACGTACGGCAGCCGTTCCTGCGCCTGCTGGGCGACCTGCAGCCGGCCCTGGCCGAGGTCAGCGACCATTTCCGCGCCGATACCCGCGGCGTGGGCGGCTCGCTGTTCCGCATCCATCGCGACGCGCGCTTCTCCAACGACAAGTCACCGTACAAGACCTGGCAGGGCGCGCGCCTGTTCCATGAGCGCCGCCGCGAAGTGGCCGCGCCTTCGTTCTACGTGCACCTGCAGCCCGGCGAGAGCTTCGTCGGTGCCGGCCTGTGGCATCCGGAGCCTGAAACCCAGCGTCGCGTGCGCCACTTCATCCTCGACAACCCGGGCAGCTGGAAGGCCGCCGCGCATGCGCCGGCCCTGCGCAAGCGCTTCGATTTCGAGGAGAGCGAGAAGCTGGTGCGGCCCCCGCGTGGCTTCCCGGCCGACTTCGAGTTCATCGACGACCTCAAGCACCGCAACTGGGTGATGTGGCGCTCGCTGGACGATGCCACCATGACCGGGCCGCGCCTGCTTTCCACGCTGGGCAAGGACCTGGCGGCGCTCGGCCCGTTCGTGGACTACCTGTGCGCCGCGCTGGACCTGGAGTTCTGATGTCTCAGCATCTTCCGCTGGCCCGCCAGCGGCGCGTGCTCGGCCGCACCGGCCTGGCCGTTTCACCGATCGGCCTGGGCTGCTCCGGCTTCTGGGGTCATCGCCGTTTCCCGGAGCATGAGGCGGCCGCCGTGGTCGAGCATGCGCTCGCCCATGGCGTGAACCTGCTCGATACTGGCCACAACTATTCCGGCTTCCATGCCGAGCCGCGCCTGGGCCGCATCCTGCGCCCGTTGCTGAAGCAGTACCCGCGCGACGCGCTGGTGATCTCCAGCAAAGGCGGCACGCTCACCGGCCAGGCCGGCATCAGCGGCGCCGAGCAGCGCGACTTCTCGCCCGCGGCCATCACCGCCAGCTGCGAGGCGTCGCTGCGCAACCTCGGCCTGGATCATCTGGATATCTACCAGTTGCATGGCGCCAGCGAACACGACATCAACGACGACCTGCTGGCCGCGCTGCAGCGCCTGCGCGAGCGTGGGTTGATCCGGCACACCGGCATCAACACCCACTCGGCATCGACCCTGCGCTGGATGATCGCCCAGCCCGACGCGTTCGATGTGGTGCTGCTGGACTACAACGCCCTGCAGCAGGACCGCGAACCGCTGATCGACCAGCTGCAGGCAGTGGGTATTGGCGTGCTGGCCGGCACCGTGCTGGCGCAAGGCCACCTGTTGCCCCCGCGTCCTCGCCTGCCACGGCTGGCCGATGGCTGGTACCTGGCGCGCGCCTGGCTGAAACCCAGCAGCCGCCAGCTGATGCGCAGCGCCCGCCAGATGCGGCGCGCCATGGGCACGATCCGCAGCCAACGCCCGGCCCAGACCGCCTTCGCCTATGCGCTGGGCCATCCCGGCGTGGCCAGCGGCATCCTCGGCACCACCCGTACCCGCAGCCTCGACGAGGTGCTGGCGACGCGGCTGGAAGCACTGACCCCGGCCGAACGGCAACAGCTGGTCGATGCCTTCGGTGACGGCCGTGGTTCGCCCAGTCATTGAGTCTTCACCCGGCACTGCCGCCATTGCGGCAGTCTGGTCGGCATGAAGAAACTCACCGCACTCATTGTGCTGCTGGTCCTGGCCGTCGCGGCCTGGTGGTTCGGCGGCCCCTACATGACCGTCAATGGCCTGTCCAAGGCCATCGAGCAGCGCGACACCGCTCGCCTGGAGCGCTACGTCGATTTCCCGCGCGTGCGCAGCAGCCTGCGTGCGCAACTCAATGACTACCTGGTGCGCCAGGCCGGCCCCGACGTGGCAGCCAGCCCGTTCGGCGCCCTGCTCTATGGGCTGGGCGACCAGCTTGGCGGTGCCGCGGTGGAGACCATGGTGACCCCGACCGGGATCGGCGCGATTTTGCAGGGCCACGTGCTGTGGAAGCGTGGCCGCAATGAGCTGCAGGGCGGCGATGCCTTCGGTGCGACCGAACCGGCGCGGCCGCTGAAGCATGCCGAGCACCATTTCGAGGCAATGGACCGCTTCGTGATCGATGTCGATCGCGGCCCCGGCCAGCCGCCGCTGAAGGTGGTGCTGGAACCGCAGGGCCTGCGCTGGAAGGTGGTGGACCTGCAGCTGGGGATGTCCGGCAGCCCGTGACGGGAGCGGCGCTCTCGTAGGTGCCCACCTTGGTGGGCACGGATGCATGGCAGTGCCAACCAACGGTTGGCACCCACCCGTCGTAGCCTCAGCTCTCGTTTGCGACACCATGTGGTACGTGGCCGGCAGCCACATGCTCGCGGGCACTGTCGATGTTGTGCTGCGAATCATCGAAGAAGATGTCGGCGCCGAACGCCTGCAGGAACGGTCCCTTGTGGCGGCCGCCGAGGAACAGCGCCTCGTCCAGGCGCACGCCCCACTCGCGCAGGGTGCGGATCACCCGCTCATGCGCCGGTGCCGATCGCGCGGTGACCAGTGCGGTGCGGATCGGCGCACTCTCGCCGGCCGGGAACACTTCCTGCAATGTATGCAGCGCCGACAGGAAACCCCGGAACGGACCGCCGCTGAGCGGCTCGCGGGCGCGTTCGCGCTCGTGGCGACCAAAGGCTTCCACGCCCTGCTCGCGCGAAATGCGCTCGCTCTCGTCACCGAAGATCACGGCGTCACCGTCGAAGGCGATGCGCAGCTGGCCGGCCGGGCGACCGGTATCGATCTGGTCGGCCGCCGCAGCGGCGGTCTCGCCAGGCGGCTTGGGCAGGATGGTCGCCGCCGCAATGCCATGGCGCAGCGCGCTGCGCACCGATTCCGGGTTGGCCGACAGGAACAGGTCGGTGCCGAACGGCTTCACGTACGGCCAGGTCGGCTCGCCGGCGGTGAACGTCGCACGGATGATGCCCAGGCCGTAGTGCTGGATCGAGTTGAAGATGCGCAGGCCGGTATCGGCCGAGTTGCGCGACAGCAGGATCACCTCGACGCGCGGGTTCTCCGGGCTGGCGCCCTGGTTCAGCGCCAGCAGCTTGCGCACCACCGGGAAGGCCACGCCGGGGCCGAGGATGTCGTCCTCGTGCTGGCGCTGGAATTCGGCATAGGCCGCCACGCCATCACTCTCGAACAGCGCATGGCTTTCCTCGAGGTCGAACAGGGCGCGCGAGGTCACCGCGACGGTCAGCAAACGGGGGGAGTTGTCGCCCATCGGTGGGGGTCCTTCAAGCGGTCGGCGGGGCCGGCCGCCCATTGTCCTCAAAAAACGAACTGTTCGCTCAGGATCCGGTCTTCCAGGTTGTGCTCCGGGTCGAACAGCAGGGTCACGCGGCGGTCCTTCGACTCGCGGATGGTCACCTCGACCACGTCGCGGGTCTCGTGCGAATCCGCCGTGACGCTGACCGGCCGCTTGTAGGGATCGAGCACGCGGAAGCGCACCTCGGTGTCGGCCTTGAGGATCGCCCCGCGCCAACGACGCGGCCGGTACGGGGCCAAGGGCGTCAGCGCGATGGTATGCGAACCCAGCGGCAACACCGGACCGTGCGCGGAATAGTTGTAGGCGGTGCTGCCGGCCGGGGTGGCCACCAGCACGCCGTCGCCGATCAGCTCCGCCACGCGTTCCTGGCCGTTGAGGTCGATGCCGATATGCGCGGCCTGCCGGGTCTGGCGCAGCAGCGACACATCGTTGTAGGCCAGCGAACCGGTACTGGTGCCCGACTCGGTCAGCGCCACCATTTCCAGCGGGCGCAGGTTGGCCGGTTCGGCACGGGCAATGCGGGCCTGCACGTCGTCGTCGCCACGGTACTGGTTCATCAGGAAGCCGACCGTGCCCAGTTTCATGCCGAATACCGGCTTGCCCAGGTGCCCATGCCGGTGCAGGGTCTGCAGCATGAAGCCATCGCCGCCCAGTGGGCACAGCACGTCGGCCTGTTCCGGCGCGTGGTCGCCATAGCGCGAGACCATCGCCGCGCGGGCCATCTGCGCGGGCTCGGTGGTGCTGGCCAGGAAAGCGATGCGGGGGGTGTCGCTCATCAGCGCGGCAGATCCGGAAGGGCTGGGCAAAGCATACCTCGCCCCCCGGGCAGCGCAACCGCAGGCTGGATCGGGCACCTCATTCGATTCAATGAGGGTTTCAGCGGTGCGGCAGGATCCAGCCCTCCCCGGCGACAGCAACGACATCTCGATATCGTCCGATAGGCTTCTCATACCACTCTCATGACCATTGATGTGCCGATCAGGTTCGCCTGGCACACCCAGCGTTGGCGCAGGCCCGCAGGGCACGTCGCTGATCGGCCGCCTATCCAAGAGAGAGCCCATGAGAATCCACCACCTCGCAATCGCCCTGGCGGCGTTGCTGCCAGCAGGCAACAGCCTCGCGCAGTCCGGTAGCGCCCACCTGACACCCAGCAGGATCAACCACCAGGAGCAACTACCTGACACATACACCCATGTGGATTTCACAGTAAGCGCCATGGACTGGATGGAGCGGGCACGACTGCCTTCACATCAGTCCCAGCCAGGGGAAATGTCCTTCTTGATCTCCAACTCCGCTGGCAAAGACCAGAACTTCGAACTCATCGGAAAGTTCTCGCATCTGCCGCCGGATGCCAACCGCATGATCATCCCTGCCTCGAAATGGGTGGACCTGGACAAGCGCGAACAGGGATGGGAAGTCATCGGCGACGTACGGGAGTTGATCCCTCACAATACCGAGCGCTGGTGGGTGCCCACCATGGGCCGCAAATTCATCACCAAAGTCTCGCTGTACGACGGCCAGTGGGCCGGCGAGATCGGGTTGCCCAGCCAGCCCAATCTTCCCTATGACACGATTACTGTCACCAACCATGCGACGTGGCCTACCCGGATCATGGGCAACAACACGCTGTTCCCCGATGCGCAGATGAAGCTGGGGACGGGTGATGTGCATCACTTCGTGTTCGATCCGAACCATCGCAAATGGAAGCTTGATTACGCGACCCTTGTTCCGGTCAGCATCGCCAGGCATATGGACAAGCCCGACGCGCCCCGAACGGTAGTTGAGATTACACCGGAAGATTCGTACAGGTCATTGCGTCTCCCTGACGTGGCCAGCGATCGGGATCGTCGCACCGTCTCCGTGCATCCGGCGCTCGATCGCGCCATAGCGCTGGCCGCACCAAACCTCTTCGATCACGCCAACGCCTACTGGGTGATCGAGCCTGGCCAGTCGATGGAACTGATCTATCTCGACGACGGCGGCGTGGGCAGCGGGCAATGGCATCCGCTGCGCTATCCAGTCCAGCACTTCGACGCTGACGCGCTGCCAAATGGTCGCCTCGACAAGGCCCAGACGATGTTTACCTCGATTACCAGCAACGGCAGGAACGTGAGCTTCCCCACGAACTCAGGCCGGATGACGGAGCACGCGCGTATCGAAGTGGTAAACACCCACCCCAATGCAAGCATCACGGTCACCGGCAACAGGGTCGATACTCTCAAGCGCCGCGAGCGGGCATCTTTCCGCTTGACGAGGGTCAACGGCCGGTTCGACTGGGTCCGCGAAACCGCCACCATCGACGTCACTCTGGTGGGCCCTCCAGGCCCAGGCCGGCCGGATGAGGACATCCTCGTATTGATGCGCGAGAGCCTCAGGAAGACCAACGTGGCGCTGCAGCACTCCGGCGCAACGTTTCGCCTGCGTGAAGCAGCCGCAATGAATTACAGGGTCCCCGCAGGAATTTCTACCCATGCCATTCCGGAATGGCTGGCACAACAGCCCGACTTCAACTACGTGACCAGGCCCTCGGACGGCCTTTACTACGGCGGTTTCGCCGAGGGCTGCGGCGGCTCCCATCATTCCGCCGCCAACAAGCGCTTCGTGGTTGCGACCAATGTGCTGTGCTCGACCGACGTCCTGCGCGAAGAAGTCGGCAAGGCCCTGGGCATGAAGATCAACGGCAAGCAGCCGGTACCGGTCATCGGCTCGGGCAACGTACTGCCCATGTATCCAACCAGCACCCGCATCCTGGAAGACGGCAGCCGCGCCATTAATCACGGTCAGCGCGATGAGGTGCTGCACATGAATGGTGTTGCCGCAGATGTGGCCCGATACAACGAAAGCCTCAGGCCGTAACTCCAACACCCGGCATTGATCCAAGCGGCAGTGCCGGCCGGTGGCCGGCACCACCAGACTCAGGCATGCGCCGCAAAACAGAACGGCCCCGCTTTCGCGGGGCCGTTCCGTTTCACTCATGCCAGGCATGGCCTGGCACTACTTCACTTACGCACCATGTGCGGCCAGCTGGCCCAGGCGCTGGACCGCGACCGAGACGGTCGGGTAGTCCAGGGTCTTCTGCTCGGCCAGTTCGGCCAGCATCGCCAGGGTGAAGCGCAGGCTGTTGTCATCGCGGCCCATCCATGCGGCCACCTTGGCTTCGGCACTGCCCCCCTTGGTGCCCAGCACCTGGCCCGCCAGGTTGCGGTGGTTGGCGGCCAGCTCGTCACGCAGCACGCCACGTGCCACGGCGTGCCAACGGCCGTTGACCTCCAGCGCATCGACCTGCTCGAACAGCCACGGCAGCTGCAGGGCATCGCCCAGGCGGAAGTGGACCTTGGACACGTCCACCGGCTTCAGCTTGCGGGTACGGGCCAGTTCGATGATGTCGAACGCCGGCTCCAGGAAGTGCAGTTCGGCCAGCTGCTGCGCCAGCGCGGACGGCAGGCCCTTTTCCTTCCATTCGGCCACCAGGGCTTCATAGGTCGGACGCTGCGAATCCGGCAGCACACCCGAGGCAACGCGGATGTCGTTGAACGGACCCTGGTAGCGGTTGACCGCCTCAGTGATGCCCGGCATCGCGCCCGGGCGCGACAGCAGCCAGCGCACGAACGAGCGCTGCAGCTTCCAGATCACTTCCAGTGCGTCGATCTGCACCGATTCCGGCACCTTGCCGTCGAGGGCATCGATCTGCGCCCACAGCGCGCGTGCATCCAGCGTTTCACGGCTGATGGTGTAGGCCTTGGCGACCTCGGCGATGGAACGGCCGGTGTCTTCCTGCATGCGCATCAGGAAGGTGGCGCCCATGCGGTTGATGGTCTGGTTGGTCACGGCCGTGGCGATGATTTCGCGCTTCAGGCGGTGACGCTCCATTGCGTCGGCGTACTTCTTCTGCAGCGGGGTCGGGAAGTAGCGCTGCAGTTCCTTGGACAGGTACGGATCTTCCGGGATGTCCGAATCCAGCAACTGGGCGAACGCCACCAGCTTGGAGTACGACAGCAGCACCGACAGTTCCGGACGGGTCAGGCCCTGGCCGCGTGCCTTGCGCTGCGACAGCTCCGCATCGGACGGCAGGAACTCGATCTGGCGATCAAGCAGGCCCTGCTGTTCCAGGGTACGGATGAAGTGCTGCTTGGAACCCAGGCGCTTGACCGCCATCCGCTCCATCAGGCTCAGCGCCTGGTTCTGGCGGTAGTTGTCGTTGAGCACCAGCTCGGCGACTTCATCGGTCATCGAGGCCAGCAGCTTGTTGCGCTGCTCGACGGTCAGCTTCTTGGCCCGCACCACATCGTTGAGCAGGATCTTGATGTTGACTTCGTGGTCGGAGGTGTCGACACCGGCCGAGTTGTCGATGAAGTCGGTGTTGAGCAGCACGCCGGCCTGGGCGGCTTCGATGCGGCCCAGCTGGGTCATGCCCAGGTTGCCGCCCTCGCCCACCACCTTGCAGCGCAGCTCGCCACCGTTCACGCGCAGCGCGTTGTTGGCACGGTCGCCGACATCGCTGTGCTGCTCGCTGGCGGCCTTGACGTAGGTACCGATGCCGCCGTTCCACAGCAGGTCGACCGGCGCCTTCAGGATCGCGCTCATCAGGTCGTTCGGCGACAGCGCCTTGACGTTCTCGTCCAGGCCCAGCGCTTCACGCACCTGCGGGGTGATCTCGATCGACTTCAGGCTGCGCGGGTACACGCCGCCGCCCTTGCTGATCAGCTTGGCATCGTAGTCCGCCCAGCTCGAACGCGGCACGGTGAACAGGCGCTCACGTTCAACGAACGTGGTGGCCGCATCCGGGTTCGGGTCCAGGAAGATGTGGCGGTGATCGAACGCAGCGACCAGGCGGATGTGGCGCGACAGCAGCATGCCGTTGCCGAACACGTCGCCGGACATGTCGCCGACGCCGACCGCAGTGAAGTCCTGGCTCTGGCTGTCACGGCCCAGCGCACGGAAGTGGCGCTTGACCGACTCCCACGCACCGCGTGCGGTGATGCCCATGCCCTTGTGGTCGTAACCGACCGAACCACCGGAGGCGAACGCATCGCCCATCCAGAAGCCGTGCGCGATGGCCAGGCCGTTGGCGATGTCGGAGAAGGTCGCGGTGCCCTTGTCGGCGGCCACCACCAGGTACGGATCGTCCATGTCGTGGCGCACGACATCCACCGGCGGCACGATCTTGTTGTTGACGATGTTGTCGGTGATGTCCAGCAGGCCCTGGATGAACAGCTTGTAGCAGGCCACGCCGTTGGCGAAGATCGCATCACGGTCGCCGTTCACCGGCGGGGTCTTGGCGAAGAAGCCGCCCTTCGCGCCGACCGGCACGATGACGGTGTTCTTGACCATCTGTGCCTTGACCAGGCCCAGCACTTCGGTACGGAAGTCTTCACGACGGTCCGACCAGCGCAGGCCGCCACGGGCGACCGCGCCGAAGCGCAGGTGGGTGCCTTCCACGCGCGGGCCGTAGACGAAGATTTCGCGGTACGGGCGCGGCTTCGGCAGGTCCGGCACCAGCGCCGAATCGAACTTGAAGCTGATGACGTGGCCGTGCTGGCCGTTGGCATCGGTCTGGTAGTAGCTGGTGCGCAGGGTCGCGTCGATCACGCCCATGAACGAGCGCAGGATGCGGTCCTCGTCCAGGCTCGACACGCGGTCCATCAGCTTCAGCAGCGCATCGCGCGCGGCCTGCATCTGCGCGTCGCGGTCACCCTTGCGGGCGTCGACCACGGTCTTGAGCACCTTCAGGGTGGCGTCGTCGCCAGCAGCCAGCACGTCGAAGTGGGCCTTCAGCTGGGCCTGGCCAGCCGCGATGTCGTCCTTGCCTTCGTGGCCGGTGGCCGGATCGAAGCGGGCTTCGAACAGCTCGACCAGCAGGCGGGCCAGCAGCGGGTAGCGCGCGAAGGTGCCCTCCACGTAAGCCTGCGAGAACGGCACGCCGGTCTGCAGCAGGTACTTGCAGTAGCCACGCAGCATGGCGACCTGGCGCCAGTGCAGGCCCGCAGCCAGCACCAGGCGGTTGAAGCCGTCGTTCTCGGCATCGCCGTGCCAGACGCGGGCGAAGGTCTCACCGAAGGCTTCATCGACGCTGGCGGCATCGATCGCGCCGGCAGTCGACTCGACCTCGAAGTCCTGCACGTACACCGGGGCGTTGTCGACCGACAGGCGGTATGGACGCTCGGCGATCACGCGCAGGCCCATGTTTTCCATCATCGGCAGCGCGTCCGACAGCGGAATGTCGTCCAGCTGGCGATACAGCTTCAGGCGCAGGCCATCGCCGCTTTCGCGCGGCACGGCCTGCAGGCTCAGGCGCAGGTCGTCCGGGCCGGTCAGGGCGTCGAGCTGGCTGACATCGTTGGCGGCAACCGCGGTGCTGTTGTCTTCGATGTAGCCGGCCGGCAGCGCCTTGCCGATGCGGGCGGCGATGCGCAGGCCTTCGGTCTCGCCGTGGCGGGTCACCAGCGCTTCACGCAGGTCGTCCTGCCAGTTGCGCAGCACCTGGGCCAGCTTCTGCTCCAGTTCGGCGGTATCGACGTCGAGCATTTCGCCCGGCTTCGGGCGCACGATCAGGTGCACCTGGGCCAGCGGCGATTCGCCCAGCACCACCGAGCTGTCGACGTACTCGCCGTGCAGCGCTTCCTTCAGCATCGCTTCGATGCGCAGGCGCACGTCGGTGTTGAAGCGCTCACGCGGCAGGTAGACCAGCGCGGAGATGAAACGGCTGTACTTGTCGCGGCGCAGGAACAGGCGGCTGCGCACGCGCTCCTGCAGGCCCAGCACGCCCATCGCGGTGCGGAACAGCTCGTCCTCGCTGGACTGGAACAGTTCTTCGCGCGGCAGGGTTTCCAGGATGTGGCGCAGGGCCTTGCCACTGTGGCTGGCCGGGGCCAGGCCCGACTGCTTCATCACGTGCTCGTGGCGCTGGCGCACCAGCGGGATTTCCCACGGGCGACGGTTGTAGGCGCTGGAAGTGAACAGGCCGAGGAAGCGCTGCTCGCCGATGATCTTGCCCTTGGCGTCGAATTCCAGCACGCCGATGTAATCCATGTAGCCGGCGCGGTGCACGCGCGAACGGGCATTGGTCTTGGTCAGGATCAGCGCGTCCTTCAGACCGGACGTGGTGTTCAGGCCCTGCGCGGCCAGCGTCTTGACCGGACGGGCGGCGGACTTGTCCTTGCCGCGCATCAGGCCCAGGCCGGTGTCGTTCAGCGGCGCCAGCACTTCTTCCTTGCCCTGCTTCTCGACGCGGTACTCGCGGTAGCCGAAGAAGGTGAAGTGGTTGTCGGCGGCCCAGCGCAGGAACTCCTGTGCTTCCTTGCGCGACGCGTCGTCGACCGGCAGCTGGCGGCTCCCCAGGTCGTCGGCCAGCGCCAGCGCCTTGTCCTTCATCGGCTGCCAGTCGCGCACGATCGCACGCACTTCGTCCAGCGCCTTGTTGATGGCCTGCTCGATGGCAGCCATGGCTTCGGCCGGCTGGCGGTCGATTTCCAGCAGCATCACCGACTCGGTGTCACCTTCGCCGACCTTGACCAGCTTGCCGGCCTTGTCGCGGGTGAAGCGCAGCACCGGGTGGCCCAGCACGTGGACGCCCACGCCCTGCTCGGCCAGCGACATGGTGACGGTATCGACCAGGAACGGCATGTCGTCGTTGACGATCTGCAGCACGGTGTGCGGCGATTCCCAACCGTTGGCCTTCGCGGTCGGATTGAACACGCGGACGTTGGCCTTGCCGGCCTTGCGGGTCCGGGCGAATTCCAGCGTCTCAGCCGCGAGCGCGGCCCACTCTTCAGCGCTGTGGTGCGGGAACTCGTCCGACTCCATGCGCTTGTAGAAGTCAGTGGCGAAGGCCACCGCTTCGGCCTGTGCGGCCGCGGGGTAACGCTTGCGCAATGCCGTGTACACCGGCTCCAGGGAGAAACCAGCGGTCACTGCGACCTCCGACTCTGCTGGTTTGGTCTTGTTTTTCACGGTCTTGGCTGCGGTTTTTTGCGGTTTCATGGCAGAGCGATGCGCTTGCTCAGTTGGGAAAATGAAATTGTAGCCCTACCGCACGAAAAGGCCTTGCTGCAGGACGGAATAACCAGATTCGGGTTTGCTGCGGTTTAGACGCCTATTCAGTTCGCTCCGGTATGGAGCTGGCGCCTGCTTCAGCACTGCCGACAGGATCGGCAAAGCGTGTTACCGGAAGACACACGCGGCGACGCCGATTCGATTCCACAATCCTGAACTGGACGGTATAGTCCACCGCGTGAACCCGGCCTACCTCCCCGTTGCCCTCGACGCGCGCGATGAGCGCGTGTTCGATGCCGTGCGCGAACTGCTGGCCCAGCAGGGCATGCAGATGAGCATGGACGCGGTGGCCCAGCATGCCGGCTGCTCCAAGCAGACCCTGTACTCGCGCTACGGCAGCAAGCAGGAACTGCTGCGCCGGGTGATGCAGCGCCACGTCGGCCACGCCACCGGGGCCATGCTGCGTGCACTCCGCGGTGACGACCTGCGTGCCAGCCTGCTCCAGTTCGCCACCGACTTCCTGGAGCATTTCAACCAACCGCACGTAGGACAGGCCTGCCGGCTGATTGCAGCCGAGGCGGCCCAGTTTCCCGAAGAGGCGCGTACGCTGTACCGGCATGGTGCCGGCGCGCTGACGCTTCATCTTGCTGAATGGATTGAAACCGTTTGCATGCAAGGCCAGCTCCGGCATGACGACCCGCACTTCATGGCCGAACTGCTGCTGAGCATGATCGCCGGTCAGGATTTCGACAAACAGCGCTTCCATACCCCCCATCGTGATGACGCGCTCCTGCGTCGGCGCTGGGCAGAGTTCTCCGTCGACAGCTTCCTGCGCGCGTTCGCGCCACAGCCGTCGCCGGCCCCGTCTACAAACCAACCCCGGAGTTCCTCCTGATGACCGCCCCACTCCGCACCCTTGCCTTGACGTGCGCCGTTGCTGTCGCTCTGGCTGCCTGCAAGAAGCCGGAACAGCAGATGCCCCCGCCGCCGGAGGTGGGCGTGATCGACGCCAAGCCGCAGACCCTGCCGCTGCAGCGCGAGCTGGTCGGCCGCCTGTCGCCGTTCCGCAGCGCCGACGTCCGCGCACGCGTGCCCGGCGTGCTGCTCAAGCGCGTCTACCAGGAAGGCTCGCAGGTCAAGCAGGGCCAGACCCTGTTCCTGATCGACCCGGCGCCGCTGCGTGCCTCGCTCAACGCCTCCGAGGCGCAGCTCGCCTCGGCCCGCGCGACCTACGCCAACGCCAAGGTCGCCGCCGACCGCGCACGTTCGCTGGCCCCGCAGCAGTTCGTCTCCAAGGCCGACCTGGACAATGCCGAATCGGCCGAGCGCACCGCGCTGGCCGCGGTCAAGCAGGCCGAAGCATCGGTGACCTCCTCGCGCATCAGCCTGGGCTACACCGAAGTGACCGCACCGATCAGCGGCGTGGCCAACAAGCAGCAGGTCACCGAGGGCGCGCTGGTTGGCCAGGGCGATGTGACCCTGCTCACTACCGTCGACCAGCTCGACCCGCTGTACGTCAACTTCTCGCTGAGCGTGGATGAGCTGACCCAGCTGCGTGCGCAGCAGGCCAAGGGCGCGCTGGCGCTGTCCGGTGACGGCAAGGCTACGGTCAACGTCAAGCTGGCCGACGGCAGCACCTATGGTGAGCCCGGCACCCTGGACTTCTCCTCGACCACGGTCGACCCGGCCACCGGTGCGGTGTCGCTGCGTGCGCTGCTGCCGAACCCGCAGCAGATCCTGCTGCCGGGTGCCTTCGTCAGCTTCCAGGCCAACCTGGGCGAGCGCAACAACGCCTACCTGGTGCCGCAGCAGGCCCTGCTGCGCGACACCACCGGCGGCTACGTGATGGTGGTCGGTGCCGATGGCAAGGTCGTGCGCAAGAACGTGAAGACCGATGGCGCGCAGAACGGCAACTGGCTGGTCAGCGACGGCCTGGCCGCCGGTGACAAGGTGATCGTGGCCGGCGTGCAGAAGGTCAAGGAAGGTGCACCGGCGGTGGCCAAGCCGTGGACCCCGGGGCAGGACGCCAACGGCAAGCCTGCCGCAGGCGGCGCCGCTCCGGCGGGCGCAGCACCGGCCGCAGGCAAGGCACCGGCCGACGCGGCCAAGCCCGAGCAGGCCGATGCGGCCAAGCCGGCCGCCACCGATTCGAACAAGCAGTAACGGGAACCTTCCGTCATGCCTAAATTTTTCATCGAGCATCCAGTCTTCGCCTGGGTGGTTGCGATCCTGATCTCGCTCAGCGGCGTGATCGCGATCCTCAACCTGGGCGTGGAGTCCTATCCCAACATCGCCCCGCCGCAGGTCACCGTCTCGGCGACCTACCCGGGCGCCAGCGCGGACACCACCGAGAAATCGGTCACCCAGGTGATCGAGCAGCAGCTGACCGGTATCGATCACCTGCTGTACTTCAGTTCCTCGTCGGCCTCCAACGGCCGTGCGCAGATCACCCTGACCTTCGAGACCGGTACCGATCCGGACATCGCTCAGGTGCAGGTGCAGAACAAGGTCTCGCTGGCCACGCCACGCCTGCCTTCGGAAGTGACCCAGCAGGGCGTGGTGGTGGCCAAGGCCAACGCCGGCTTCCTGATGGTGATCGCGCTGCAGTCCGATACGCCGGCCATCAACCGTGATGCCCTGAACGACATCGTCGGTTCGCGCGTGCTCGACCAGGTCTCGCGTATCCCCGGCGTCGGCAGCACCCAGCAGTTCGGTTCCGAGTACGCCATGAACATCTGGCTGAACCCGGAAAAGATGCAGGGCTACGGCCTGTCGGCCAGCCAGGTGCTGGCCGCGGTGCGTGCGCAGAACGTGCAGTTCGCTGCCGGTGCGCTGGGTTCGGATCCGTCGCCGGAAGGCCAGCACTTCACCGCCACGGTCTCGGCCGAAGGCCGCTTCAGCTCGCCGCAGGAGTTCGAGAACATCATCCTGCGCGCCAACGCTGACGGTTCGCGCGTGCTGCTGAAGGACATCGCCCGCGTTGCCTTCGGTGCCAACAACTACGGCTTCGACACCCAGTACAACGGCAAGCCGACCGGCGCCTTCGCCATCCAGCTGCTGCCGGGCGCCAACGCCCTGAACGTGGCCGATGCGGTGCGCGCCAAGATGGACGAGCTGCAGCCCAGCTTCCCGTCCGGCGTGACCTGGTTCTCGCCGTACGACAGCACCACCTTCGTCAAGATCTCCATCCAGGAAGTGGTCAAGACACTGTTTGAAGCAGTGTTCCTGGTGTTCCTGGTGATGCTGATCTTCCTGCAGAACTTCCGCGCGACGCTGATCCCGACCCTGGTCATCCCGGTGGCCCTGCTCGGCACCTTCCTGGGCATGTGGATGATCGGCTTCACGATCAACCAGCTGACCCTGTTCGCGATGGTGCTGGCGATCGGCATCGTGGTCGATGACGCGATCGTGGTGATCGAGAACGTCGAACGCATCATGACCGAGGAAGGCCTGGCGCCGAAGCCGGCCACGCAGAAGGCGATGACCCAGATCACCGGCGCGGTGGTGGCGATCACCGTCGTGCTGGCCGCGGTGTTCATCCCGTCCGCCCTGCAGGGTGGTGCCGCCGGTGAGATCTACAAGCAGTTCGCGCTGACCATCGCCATCTCGATGGCGTTCTCGGCGTTCCTGGCACTGGGCTTCACCCCGGCGCTGTGCGCGACCTTCCTCAAGCCGACGCACAACGACAACCCGAACATCATCTACCGCACCTTCAACAAGTACTACGACAAGATCAGCCACACCTATGTGGGCCACATCACCTCGGCGGTGCGCCATGCGCCGCGCTGGATGATCCTGTTCGTGGTGCTGACCGCGCTGTGCGGCTTCCTGTTCACCCGCATGCCGGGCAGCTTCCTGCCGGAAGAAGACCAGGGCTATGCGCTGGCGATCGTGCAGCTGCCGCCGGGCTCGACCAAGGGCCAGACCAACGAAGTGTTCGCGCAGATGCGTGGCATCCTGGAAAAGCAGGATGGCTATGAAGGCATGCTGCAGGTGGCCGGCTTCAGCTTCGTCGGTTCCGGCGAGAATGTGGGCATGGGCTTCATCCGCCTGAAACCGTGGGAGGAACGCAAGTTCACCGCGCCCGAGTTCATCCAGAACATGAACGGCGCGTTCTACGGCATCAAGGAAGCGCAGATCTTCGTGGTCAACCTGCCCACCGTGCAGGGCCTCGGCCAGTTCGGCGGCTTCGACATGTGGCTGCAGGACCGCAGTGGTGCCGGCTACGAACAGCTGACCCAGGCGCGCAACATCCTGCTGGGCAAGGCTGCGCAGAAGCCCGAAGCACTGGTCGGCGTGCGCCCGAACGGACTGGAAAACGCCCCGCAGCTGCAGCTGCACGTGGACCGCGTGCAGGCGCAGTCGATGGGCATGTCGGTGTCGGACGTGTACAGCACCATCCAGCTGATGCTGGCCCCGGTGTACGTCAACGACTTCTTCTACGAAGGCCGCATCAAGCGCGTGACCATGCAGGCCGATGGCCCGTATCGCACCGGCCAGGAATCGCTGAAGAGCTTCTACAGCCCGTCCAGCCTGACCACGAATGCCGACGGCACCAACGCGATGATCCCGCTCAACACGGTGGTCAAGTCCGAATGGGTGTCGGCACCGCCGTCGCTGAGCCGCTACAACGGCTACTCGGCGATCAACATCGTCGGCTCGCAGGCCCCGGGCACCAGCTCGGGTGAAGCAATGCAGACCATGGAGAGCATCGTCAACGACGACCTGCCGGCCGGCTTCGGCTACGACTGGTCGGGCATGTCCTACCAGGAAATCCTGGCCGGCAATGCCGCGACGCTGCTGCTGGTGCTGTCCATCGTGGTGGTGTTCCTGTGCCTTGCAGCCCTGTATGAAAGCTGGTCGATCCCGGTGGCGGTGCTGCTGGTCGTGCCGCTGGGCGTGCTGGGCGCACTGGGCCTGTCGATGCTGCGAGGCCTGCCCAACGATCTGTTCTTCAAGATCGGCCTGATCACCGTGATCGGCCTGGCGGCGAAGAACGCGATCCTGATCGTGGAGTTCGCGGTGGAGCAGCGCGCAGCCGGCAGGAACCTGCGCGATGCCACCATCGAAGCGGCCCGCCTGCGTTTCCGCCCGATCCTGATGACCTCGTTCGCGTTCATCATGGGCGTGATCCCGATGGCGATCTCCACCGGTGCCGGCGCCAACTCCCGCCACGCCATCGGTACCGGCGTGATCGGCGGCATGCTGTTCGCCACCCTGCTCGGCCTGCTGATGATCCCGGTGTTCTTCGTGGTCGTGCGCCGCATGCTGGGTGACAAGCTGGATGAACCGTCCAAGGAGTTCATGGAACGCCAGCGCGACGCGGATGCTGCACACCGCCCGGATCGTTGATCCGGCAGTGCGCTGAAACGAAAAGGCCCCGGAGTGATCCGGGGCCTTTTTCTTTCCTGTCTGGTAGATGCCAACCTTGGTTGGCGCTCTTCGATTCGTGCCAACCAAGGTTGGCACCTACCAGAGCTGTAGGCGCTACGCCTCAGCGCAGCAGTGCGACCACCACGCACACCGCCACCAGAACCAGCGCGGCCCACTGCATCGGTACGAAGAAGAAATGATGGCGCGCAGCCTCGCCCTTCTGCCGGGGCGCACGGTTGAGCCACAGGCCCAGCAGCACGTTCACGGTTGCGCCGATACCTGCCCCCAGCAGCACCTGCTGCAGCGGAATATTGCCCTTGGGGCCGTCATGCGGGAAGAAGTACGCCAGCAGCAGGATCGCTGCAATCGGCGTCACCAGCGTCATGATTCCCCAACCGCGGTAGATCATCTGCACGTTCTCCGTGAAAGCGGATGGCATTGTAGTGGGAAGGCCAACGCTGTCGTGATCATCCAGTGCCGGCCAGCCACTTCAACGCTGCCAGACAGCGGCTGTCGGCTCGTGCCGGCTCGTCCAGGTCATCTGCGGCGATCGTTGACGCCTGCCAACACAGCCGAAGAAGGTGTGAACTGCCTCGCAACGCTGCTCGCGTGGCGACGCTATCCATGTCGCTCCTTCAATGGACTGTACAAGGAGCTCCCATGCCCGGCTTTCCTCGCAGTCAGCGGCTCGCCGCCTGCCTCCTGCTTGCAGCTGCCATCGCCTCACAATCGCCCGCCCGTGCCGGCGGCGTCGTGCCCTGCAGCCCCTGCGCCGACCCGCGCTCGGCCGCACTCCAGTCCGGAGTGGGCCTGACGGTCGTGGTCGACCCGGACCAGCGTCGGCTCAATGGCTACACCGTGGAATATGACCGCGAGCTACGGCGCTATCGTGCCGTTCCCACAGCGGTCCCAGCGGAAGTGACCGCGACGTTCAAGCGGATCCTTGCACTGCCGCAGGGCCACATTGCATCCGGGACACAGTTCGTCCCGCAAGCCTTCGGCAACGGCGCCGTCGTCCCCATCCACCCCGACGATCCACAGAGCGCGAACGGGATCACCTTCCCGCCAGCAATGAAAGACCTCAACGCCTATGACGTGGTCCATTCGGCAACCTACCGCAGCCAGCTGGAACTCGCCGTTGGCCAGGCCTTCAGCGGCGCCAACAGCGAACACGCGGCGTGGAACTCGCTGGCCACCACCCTCTCTTCGATCGTCCTGAGCTGGGTCAGCAAGCTGTTCGGGGTGCAGACGGTGACCTATGTCATCACCTGGCGCGATGGCTCCCGGACCAGGCTGGTGATCTCACCGGACTCCGTCGACAGAGCCCGATACGTTTCCGGCGAAAGCGTGGATGCCAGCGGCAACCGCATTCCCGATGGCGCGGCATCCAATGCCGAAACCGGCGAAGGCTACTCTGGCGCCTATCACTTCAATGACGAACAGAGCTACCAGAACTGGCTGGATTCAGCGCACCTGTATGGCGTGCAGATCATCATCAATCCGGGCGCAGCGCCGTCCGGCCCCATCTGCCGCTGGGATGGCAGGCAACTCCAGTGCGATGTGCCGCGCTGACGCGCTGCCGGTGGGATGTCGTCATCCCTGCATGGCAGGGGGCCGCGCCGCCCTTGCGGCGGCGCGGCCATGCAACTCAGCGCAGCCCGGTCTCGTTGCGGGCGATCACCAGGCGCTGGATCTCCGAGGTGCCCTCGTAGATCTCGGTGATCTTCGCATCACGGAAGTAGCGCTCCAGCGGCATTTCCTTGGAATAGCCCATACCGCCGTGGATCTGCACGGCCTGGTGGGTGATCCACATCGCCGCTTCCGAAGCGGTCAGCTTGGCCACCGCTGCTTCGGTGCTGAAGCGCTTGCCCTGGCCCTTCACCCATGCCGCGCGCAGGGTCAGCAGCAGCGCTGCGTCCAGCTTGCACTTCATGTCGGCGATCTTGGCCTGGGTCATCTGGAAGGTACCGATGGCCGCGCCGAACGCCTTGCGCTCCTTCACGTACGCCAGGGTCGCTTCATAGGCAGCACGGGCGATGCCGATGGCCTGCGAGGCGATACCGATGCGGCCGGCATCGAGCACGCTCATCGCGATCTTGAAGCCCTCGCCTTCCTGGCCCAGCACGTCTTCGGCCTGTGCCACGTAATCGTTGAACTCGATCTCGCAGGTGGCCGAGGCACGGATACCGAGCTTGGGCTCGGTCTTGCCACGACCGAAACCGGCCTTGTCAGTATCGATGATGAAGGCGGTGATGCCGCGCGCGCCCTTGTCCGGCTCGCTCATCGCGAACAGCACGATGTACTTGGCCACCGGGCCGGAGGTGATCCAGCTCTTCTTGCCATTGATGACGAAGGTGCCGTCGGCCTGCTTCACCGCGCGGCAGCGCATGGCGGTGGCATCGGAGCCGGACTGCGGCTCGGTCAGCGCAAACGCGCCGATGGCCGTGCCTTCGGCGATGGCACGCACGTAGGTCTGCTTCTGCTGCTCGGTACCATGGGTGAGGATGCCGTTGCAGAACAGCGAGTTGTTGACCGACATGATGGTCGAGTGGGCTGCGTCGGCGGCGGCGACCTCCACCATCGCCAGCACGTACGCAACCGGGTCCATGCCCGCACCGCCGTATTCGGTCGGCACTTCGATGCCCATCAGGCCGTTCTCGCCCAGCAGGCGGATGTTGTCCAGCGGGAACTCGCCGGTGCGGTCATGGTGCTCCGCGCTGGGGGCGATCTTTTCCTGCGCGATGCGCCGCGCCACGTCCTGCAGCATCAACTGCTCTTCGGTAAAGCTGAAATCCACAACACCCTCCCGGGTACATGAAGTTATGGGCCGCATACGGCGCGCCCAGGTGCCCCGATTGTACCGGGGCCCGGATGCTTCCGTACGCTGGCGACTTGACCGCGGCAGGCCTTCTCGGCGAATATATCTCTATATCGCGATAGGTAGATATTTATGGATCTGGAAGACTGGTCGACCCGCCTGAAGGTGTTCGCCGATGCCACCCGCGTGCGCCTGCTGGCGCTGCTGGAGCAGGAGGAACTGACCGTGGCCGAACTGTCGGCGATCACCCGGCTGGCGCAGCCGCGCGTGTCCACCCACTTGGCGCGCCTGAAGGAAGCCGGCCTGGTCCGCGACCGCCGTGCCGGCGTGTCGGCCTACTACCGCTTCGACGAGGCCCAGCTGGACCCGGCGCAGCGTGCATTGTGGCATGCCTTGAGCAACGGAAGCGACGACCCGTTGCTGCGGCAGGACGCCGAGCGCGTGGCTGCAGTACTGGCCCACCGCGCCTCGGACCAGAACTGGGCCGACAGCGTGGCCGGCGACATGGAACGCCACTACTCTCCGGGCCGTACCTGGGAGGCGCTGGCGCGCACCGCCTTGCCGTTGCTGGAAACCGGCGACGTGCTGGACATCGCCTCCGGTGACGGCGTGCTGGCCGAACTGGTCGCCCCCCACGCCAAGCGCTACATCTGCATCGATACCAGCGCGCGCGTGGTCGCGGCCGCCAGCGAGCGCCTGCGCCGGCTGCCCAATGTGGAGGTGCGCGAGGGCGACATGCATGCCCTGCCGTTCAAGGACGGCAGCTTCGACCTGGTGGTGCTGATGCACGCGCTGACCTACGCCAGCAAACCGGCGCAGGCGGTGACAGAAGCCGCGCGCGTGCTGCGCCCGGGCGGCCGCCTGCTGCTGTGCAGCCTGGCCCGCCACGAGCACAAGGCGGCGGTGGAGGCCTACGGCCACGTCAACCTCGGCTTCAGCGACAAGGAGCTGCGCAAGTTCGTCGACAAGGCCGGCCTGCAGGTGTCCAGCCTGGAGACGGTCACCCGCGAGAAGCGTCCGCCGCACTTCGAAGTGATTTCGCTGATCGCCAACAAGCCCTGAGCCCGAGACCGCCATGCCCGCCCTGCCCTGGTTGCATCCTGATCGTGCCAATGCCCTGCTCGACGCCCTGCGCGAGCGGATCCTGATCATCGACGGTGCGATGGGCACCATGATCCAGCGCCATGGCCTGCAGGAAGACGACTACCGCGGCGAGCGTTTCGCCGGTGGCTATGACCATGCGCACGGCCCCGGCTGCGACCACGGCGCGCCGGAAGGCCATGACCTGAAGGGCAACAACGATCTGCTGCTGTTGACCCGGCCGCAGGTCATCGCCGACATCCATACCGCCTACCTGGATGCCGGCGCGGATCTGGTCGAGACCAACACCTTCAACGCCACGTCGGTCAGCCAGGCCGACTACCACCTCGAACACCTGGTATACGAACTGAACAAAGCCGGGGCCGCGGTCGCACGCACCTGCTGCGATGCCGTGGCCGCGACCACGCCGGGCAAACCGCGCTTCGTGATCGGGGTGATCGGCCCTACCAGCCGCACCGCCTCGATCAGCCCCGACGTCAATGATCCCGGCTTCCGCAACACCAGCTTCGACGAGCTTCGCGACACCTATCGCGAAGCCATCGAGGGCCTGATCGACGGCGGCGCCGACACCCTCATGGTCGAAACCATCTTCGATACCCTCAACGCGAAAGCCGCGCTGTATGCACTGGAGGAGGCCTTCGACGCCCGTGGCGCACGCCTGCCGGTGATGATCTCCGGCACCATCACCGATGCCTCCGGGCGCACGCTGTCCGGACAGACCGCCGAGGCCTTCCATGCGTCACTGGCGCATGCGCGCCCGCTGTCGATCGGCTTGAACTGCGCGTTGGGCGCCGATGCGATGCGCCCGCACGTGGAAACCCTCTCACAGGTCGCCGACTGCTACGTCAGTGCGCATCCCAACGCAGGCCTGCCCAATGCCTTCGGCGAGTACGACGAGACGCCCGAGGACATGGCCGGCACCCTGCGTGGTTTCGCCGAGGATGGCCTGTTGAACCTGGTCGGCGGCTGCTGCGGCTCCACACCCGACCACATCCGTGCGATCGCCCAGGCCGTGGCCGGGCTGCCGCCGCGCGCCCTGCCCGGTGTCCAGGAGCAGGCCGCATGAATGTCGCCGCCACCGTTCCGCACTTCCCGCCCTATTGCTGTTGAGCCGACGCCTGCCATGACGCCTGTCCGCCCTACCCGCCTGTCCGGCCTGGAACCCCTGGTCATCACTCCGGACCTGCTGTTCATCAACGTCGGCGAACGCACCAACGTCACTGGCAGCGCGCAGTTCCGCAAGCTCATCAAGGAAGGCCGCTACGAAGAAGCGGTGGACGTGGCCCGCCAGCAGGTCGCCAGCGGCGCGCAGATCCTCGACGTCAACATGGACGAGGGCCTGATCGATTCGGAAGCGGCGATGACCCGCTACCTCAACCTGATCATGTCCGAGCCGGATATCGCCCGCATCCCGGTCATGGTCGACTCCTCCAAGTGGAGCGTGATCGAAGCCGGCCTGAAGTGCCTGCAGGGCAAGAGCGTGGTCAATTCGATCTCGCTGAAGGAAGGCGAGGCGCTGTTCCGCGAGCACGCGCGCAAGGTGCTGCGCTACGGTGCCGCCGCGGTGGTGATGGCGTTCGACGAAAGCGGGCAGGCCGATACCTGTGCGCGCAAGGTCGAGATCTGCACCCGCGCCTACCGCATCCTGGTCGACGAGATCGGCTTCCCGCCGCAGGACATCATCTTCGACCCGAACATCTTCGCCGTCGCCACCGGCATCGAAGAGCACGACAACTATGCGGTGGACTTCATCGAAGCCACCCGCATCATCAAGCAGACGCTGCCGCACTGCCACGTCTCCGGCGGCGTCTCCAACGTCTCGTTCTCGTTCCGCGGCAACGAAACGGTGCGCCAGGCCATCCACTCGGTGTTCCTGTACCACGCCATCGCCGCCGGCATGGACATGGGCATCGTCAACGCCGGCGCCATGCCGATCTACGACGAGCTGGAGCCGGAGCTGCGCGAGCGCGTCGAGGACGTGATCCTCAACCGCCGCAGCGATGCCACCGAGCGACTGCTGGAAATCGCCGAGCGCTACAAGGGCAGGAAGGGCGCGGCGAAGACCGAAGACCTCGCCTGGCGCGAGAAGCCGGTCGCGCAGCGCCTGGCACATGCGCTGGTGCACGGCCTGGATGCCTATGTCGAGGAAGACACCGAGCTGGCCCGGCAGGCCTCCAGCCGCCCGCTGGACGTGATCGAGGGCCCGTTGATGGACGGCATGAACATCGTGGGCGACCTGTTCGGTGCCGGCAAGATGTTCCTGCCGCAGGTGGTGAAATCCGCACGCGTGATGAAGAAGGCCGTGGCCTACCTCCTGCCGTACATCGAGGCGGAGAAAGCCCGCAGCGGTGACACCGCCAAGAGCAACGGCAAGATCATCATGGCCACGGTGAAGGGCGATGTGCATGACATCGGCAAGAACATCGTCGGCGTGGTCCTGGCCTGCAACAACTTCGAAGTGGTCGACCTCGGCGTGATGGTGCCGGCACAGAAGATCCTCGATGCCGCTCGCGAGCACAACGCCGACCTGATCGGCCTGTCCGGACTGATCACCCCGTCGCTGGAGGAGATGAGCCACGTCGCCCGCGAGATGGAGCGCCAGGGCTTCGACCTGCCGCTGCTGATCGGCGGCGCCACCACCTCGCGCGCGCACACTGCGCTGAAGATCGACCCCCACTACAAGGCACCCACGGTGTGGGTGAAGGATGCCTCGCGCGCGGTGGGCGTGGCCCAGTCGCTGATCTCGCGCGACCTGCGCGAGGCCTTCGTCGCCGCCAACGAAGCCGACTATGCCGAAATCCGCGCACGCCACCGCAACCGCGGCGACGCCAAGCGCCTGGTCACGCTGGAACATGCGCGCGGGCAGAAATTCCAGGGCGGCTGGGACAGCTACACGCCACCGGCACCGGACCAGCCCGGCCTGCACGTATTCGACGACTACCCGCTGGCCGAACTGGTCGACTACATCGACTGGACGCCGTTCTTCCAGGCCTGGGAACTGGCCGGCAAGTTCCCGGCCATCCTCACCGACGAGATCGTCGGCACCCAGGCCAGCGAGCTGTACCGCGATGCCCGCGAGATGCTCGAGCGCATCGTCGGCGAGAAGTGGCTGACGGCCAAGGCCGTGTTCGGCCTGTGGCCGGCCAACAGCATCGGCGACGACGTCCGCGTGCAGCACCCGCAGGGCGAAACCACCCTGCACTTCCTGCGCCAGCAGGTGGACAAGCCGGCCGAGCGCCCGGATTTCTGCCTGGCCGACTTCATCGCGCCCGCCGACAGTGGCAAGCAGGACTGGATCGGCGCGTTCGCGGTCACTGCCGGCATCGGCATCGACGCGCACGTCGCGCGCTTCGAGGCCGAGCATGACGACTACAACGCGATCCTGCTGAAGGCCCTCGCCGACCGCTTCGCCGAGGCACTGGCCGAGCGCCTGCATCAGCGCGTGCGTACCGAGTTCTGGGGCCATGAGCGCGCCGAGACGCTGGACAACGACGCCCTGATCGACGAGCAGTACCGTGGCATCCGCCCCGCGCCGGGCTATCCCGCCTGCCCGGAGCACAGCGAAAAACGCCGCCTGTTCGACCTGCTGCAGGCCGAAGCGAACGCCGGCATGGAACTGACCGAGAGCTTCGCGATGCTGCCTACGGCGGCCGTTTCGGGCTACTACTTCAGCCATCCGCAGAGCCAGTACTTCGTGGTCGGCCGCCTCAGCCGCGAACAGGTCAGCGACTACGCCCGCCGCAAGGGCGTGGACCGTGCCCAGGCCGAACGCTGGCTGGCCTCCAACCTCGACTACGACCCCGAATGACACAAAAAGGGGACGGAGGGGATCAAGTCGTTTGTGCATAAGCGACTTAATCCCCTCCGTCCCCTTTTGCTCATCATTCCGCGATGACCGTTCCCGTTGCCCGCCTTTCCAGCTTCTACCTGTTCTACTACGCGGCGCTGGGCGCGTTCACTCCGTACTGGAGCCTGTTCCTGACCGCGCGCGGCATGAGCGTGACCGCCATCAGCGTAATGATGGGCCTGTGGTACGCCACCCGGGTGATCGCGCCCAGCACCTGGACTTCGCTGGCGGCCGCATCAGCGCGACCGATCCGCCTGCTGCGCGTCGGCTGTGTGCTGACCCTGCTCAGCTTCGCCGCATTCCTGCTGCCACTGCCACAGCCGTGGATGTACCCGGCGATGGTGGTGTTCTGCTTCTTCTACAACGCTGTGATGCCGCAGTTCGAGTCGATCACACTCACCCACCTCGGCAGTGACAGCCATCGCTACGGGTTGATCCGGGTCTGGGGCTCGCTCGGCTTCATCGCCGTCGTGACCCTGTTCGGCTGGCTGATCGAAGGTGACGGCACGGCCAGCCGCGCCGGGCTGCTGCCGTGGATGATGCTGCCCCTGTTCGCGCTGCTGGTCGCCTCGGCCTTCAGCAACCACTACGCGCGCGGTATCGGCAAGACTGACGGCGACGCCAGCGGCTTCTGGCAGATCGTGCGCCGACCGCCGGTGCTGGCGTTCTTCCTGGCGGCCTTCATGGAGCAGCTGTCTTTCGGCCCGTACTACACGTTCTTCTCGGTCTACATGGACCATCATGGCTACCGCACCTCCACCCTGGGCCTGTTGTGGACCATCGGCGTGGTCTTCGAAGTAGGCGTGTTCTTCACCATCGGCCGCTTCTTCCGCCGCTATGACGCCAGCTGGATGCTGCTGATCGCGCTGGTCAGTTCCTGCCTGCGTTGGGCCGTGACCGCACTGTTCCCGGAAAACCTGCCGGTGATGCTGCTGGCGCAGACCGCGCACGCGCTGGGCTTTGCGGCGTTCTTCGCTGCAGCGATGCAGATGCTGGCGACCTACTTCCCCGGTCGCCTCAATGGGCATGGCCAGGGGCTGCTGTACGGATTCTCGTCCGGCGTCGGCGGCGTGCTGGGTGCGCTCATCGCCGGCCAGCTTTGGAAAATAGACGACGGTCGCACCGCATTCCTGGCCGGCAGTGGCTTCGCTCTGGTCGGTGCACTGCTGTGCTTCTTCGCGCTGAGCCTGCCGCTGATCCGCGCGCGCCGCAGCGCCGCGCACACCCCATAACGAAAACGCCGGGAAATGCCCGGCGTTTCGATCATCCTGCAGGCCCGTTTACCAGACCAGGTCGTCCGGCACCTGGTATTGCGGGTCTGCGTACGGATCTTCCTCGGCCGGCGCATTCGGATCGACCTTCAGTGCCACCGACGCGGCGAACACCGCTTCGGACTGCGCCAGCACCTCGGCGGTCACCAGCAGGTAGCGGCCATTGAGCTGGACCACACCCAGCTCGCCGGCGTTGAGCGCGGTCAGTTGTTCGGCGGTCACGTAGATGCGCTTGATCTTGCCGCCGTACGGGAAGTGGCGGGCAATGTCCGCCGCTTCGGCATTCAGGCCCTTGTCCTTCAGCAGCTCTTCCAGCTTGGCCTTGGCCTCGCGGCGCACCCGCGCCTCTTCCTGCTTCAGGCGCTCGGTCTCGATGCGCTCTTCCTTTTCCTTCTGCGCGCGGATGGCGTAGGCCTTGGCCAGGTCCATCTCTTCGGCGCTGCGCGGCTTGCGCGGGCCCTGCTGGCCCGGGCCACGCGACTGGCCGGACTTGCCCGGGCCGCCGTGGCCATGCCCACGACGCTCGCCGGGCTTGTGCTCGCCCTTGCCAGCGCCCTGCGGCTTTCCATTGCCGTTGCCACCCTTGCCCTGCGGGCGGCCATCACGGCGGGGTCCATCATTCTTGCGCTCGGGCTTGGGCGCAGGCTTGAAGCCCAGGCCCATCAGCTGGTCGCGGAGGGTATCGCTCATAGGATTCGGATCAAGATGCGCGGCGGCGGCGGTTCGCTCGCCGGATCGGAAGAATTCAGCGCGTTGCGGACCTTGCCCAGGTCTTCCAGCAGCACGCGCAGCACGTCGGCGTTGCGCATGCCCTGCATGCGGGCATCGGCCAGCGCATCGCTCAGTTCGGCCAGCGCCTGTTCCTGGAAGGACACGCGCATTTCCAGTTCGACCAGGCGCGCTTCCAGCGCCTGCTCGCGTTCGGTTGGCAGCAGATCAGACATGCAGCGAGCGCCCCCGGCCAATGCCGTAATACGCCAGGCCCGCTGCTTCCACATCCGCCGGCTCGTACAGGTTGCGGCCTGTCTAACACCACCGCGTCCTTCAGCTGCTCGCGCAGCTTCTGGAAATCGGGACTGCGCAACTGCTTCCACTCGGTCACCACGACCAGTGCATCGGCGCCCTGCAGCGCCTCGTTGGCATTGCTGCAGAACACCAGGTCATCGCGTTCGCCGAAGATGCGCTGCGACTCGTGCATCGCCTCCGGATCGTAGGCACGCACCGTCGCACCACCTTCCCACAGCTGCGCCAGCGCAGGCGACGGCTGGAGGCTTCGCGCATGTCGTCGGTGTTTGGCTTGAACGCCAGGCCCCACACGGCAAAGGTCTTGCCACGCACGCCTTCGTCTTCACCCTTGTCGTAATGACGCTGGATCAGAGCGAACAGATGGCCCTTCTGCGCATCGTTGACCGCTTCCACCGCGTTCAGCAGTTTCGGCTCCAGGCCGGCCTGCTGGGCGGTGCGGGCCAGCGCCTGCACATCCTTGGGGAAGCACGAGCCGCCGTAGCCGGCACCCGGGTAGATGAAATGCCAGCCGATGCGCGGTATCCAGCCGATGCCCTGGTGACCTGCCGACATCGGCGCCGACACGCTCGGCGATGTTGGCGATTTCGTTCATGAACGAAATCTTGGTCGCCAGCATCGCGTTGGCGGCGTACTTGGTCAGTCGCGCCGAACGCACGTCCATTTCCACCACACGATCGTGGTTGCGGTTGAACGGTGCATACAGGCGCCGCATCACCGCCACCGACTCGGCACTGGTCGCACCGATGATGATTCGATCCGGGCGCATGCAGTCGGCAACGGCGTCGCCTTCCTTCAGGAATTCCGGGTTGGACACCACGTCGAAGGCGATGTCGGCGCCACGTGCCGCCAGCTCTGCGGCAATGGCGGCACGTACCTTGTCGGCGGTGCCCACCGGCACCGTCGATTTGTTGACCACCACATACGGTCGGCACGCTCATGTGCCGGCCGATGGTGCGGGCCACGGCCAGCACGTACTGCAGATCGGCGCTGCCATCCTCGTCCGGCGGCGTGCCGACGGCGATGAACACGACCTGGCCGTGGCCGATCGCGGCCGCGGCATCGGTGGTGAACGCCAGCCGCGACGCGGCGTGGTTGGCCTTCACCATCGGCTCCAGGCCCGGCTCTATAGTATCGGGAATGCCCTGGTTGAGGCCATCGACCTTGGCCTGGTCGATATCGACGCAGACCACCTGGTGGCCGACGTCGGCCAGGCAGGTACCGGTCACCAGCCCTACATAACCGGTACCGAAAATCGCAACGCGCATGTCCGTGCAGGCTCCGTGGTTGCTTACGGCAGGACGCCCAGCAGCTCGACGTCGAACGTCAGAGTCGCGTTCGGGCCGATCGGGCCACCCGGGGTACCGTTACCGTAGGCGAGCTCGCCCGGGATCCAGAAGCGGTACTTCGAACGCACCGGCATCAGCGCGACGCCTTCGGTCCAGCCCTTGATCACCTGGTCGCAGGCCCAACTCAGCCGGCTGGCGACCGTAGGAGCTGTCGAACACGGTGCCGTTGAGCAGCTTGCCTTCGTAGTTCACGCGCACCTTGCTGCTCGGCAGCGGACGCTCGCCGCTACCCGGGCGGATGATCTGGTACTGCAGGCCCGACGGGGTGGTCACCACGCCCGGCTGGGTCTTGTTCTTGGCCAGGAACGCGTTGCCTTCCTCGCGGTTGGTCTGCGCGGCGGCGGCGGCCTTGGCCTGCATTTCGGCCTGCTTGCTGCCCATGAAGGCCTGGATGGTGGCGGTCGCGTCAGCTTCCCATCTTCGGCTGACCCTTGCTCAGGCCGGTGCTGATCGCGTCAAACAGCGAGGCGACATCGATGTCGTCCTTCAGCTGTGCCAGCGACGGGCCGACCGAGTACGAACCGATCATCTGCGACACTTTGACGCGATCGACCTTCGGCGGCTGCGAACCCGGCGCCATGCCCGGCACCTGCTGGCCACTGCGGGCCATAACGACCTGGCGCAGCGCGGCATCGGTGGCCTTGGCCTGTTCCTGGGTGATCTGCGGCTGCAGGCCTTCGAACGAACGCTCCACGGCGGTGCGCAGCGCGGCCACATCGATCTCATCGGCGATCGGGGTGAACGACTTGGCGACATCCAGGCCGATGGCGTAGCCGAGCTTCTGCTTGGGGGAATTCAAGGTTGCGGTCTCCTTGGCGGCCGCGGGGGCAGCCGGTTGTTGCGACAGAGCGACACCCGAAGTGCCCATCGCCAGAATCAGAACCGACGCCGCGGCGCCGCGCATTCCCATCTTCATTCGCTGCATTCCTGGAAGTGTCTGGGCGCCGACGTCGGCGCGAAAGTAAACATTGTCGCACGCATGCCCGAGATGTCGAGGCATCCGTGCCGGATATCAATGCGTAGCGGCGGCGGCCAGCGCCTTGTCGATCGCCGCGGTCAGCTGTGGATCGTCCGGCGTCACCTTGCTGGCGAACTGGGCGATGACCTTGCCATCACGGCCGACCAGGTACTTGTGGAAGTTCCAGCCCGGCGCCACGCCGGTGGCTGCGGTCAGCCGCTGGTACAGCGGCGTGGCCTGCGCACCGACGACGTGCACCTTCTCGAACATCGGGAACTTGACGCCGTAGGTAAGCGTGCAGAAATCCTGGATCTGCTTCTCGTCACCCGGCTCCTGGCCCTTGAAATCGTTGGACGGGAAACCGAGCACGGCAAAGCCGCGGCCGGCATAGCGCTTCTGCAGCGCCTCCAGGCCTTCGTACTGAGGGGTATAGCCGCACTTGCTTGCGGTATTGACCACCAGCAGTACCTGCCCGTGGTAGCGCTGCTGCAGGTTGACCTGCTGCTTGCTGGCCAGCGGGCGGTACTCCAGGTCCAGCAGATCGGCCGCCAGCACATGGGCGGAACCGGCCAGGCCGGCCACCAGCAGGGTCAGCAGGGACAGGCCGCGCAGGCGGCGCGGGATAACGGTCGGCAGAGGCATCGAGAACAGTCCGCGGTAGCCATTCACAGGGCCGGCCGGTAGCGGCCGGGAATCGGCCGAACTATAGCACCGGGCTCCGTTCCCCCTTGTTGCGGCGAGCGCCACTGGCTTTGCGTGGCGTGGCCTTTCCCGGCAGGACCCACCAGCAACGGCGCAGGGATGACATAGCATGGACAACACTGAATGGAAGGCAGGGCTTGATCGGCCCGCACGACAATTTTATTTCCCTTTTCAATCAAAGAGATAAGGGGATATTTCAGCAACTTGACCACCCGTGCCATCAGTTGGGGACGGCAAGGGGTTGCACGTAGGCGTGCCGGTGTTATAGTTGCATACAACACCAGTCACCTGAGACAGGGGGAAGCCATGAACGCCCGGATCCGTCGCAACCTCACCGCACCCGCGGCCGCTGCAGTTTCGACCCTGATCGTGCTGGCCTGGCTGGCCATGCCAACCACCCCCGCCTCCGCCGACAGTGCGCAGGACGCGTCCGTTTCACCGGCCGGGAACGCCGATCCCTCCCCCCCTCCCCCGCGTCGGCTGCACAGCTCCCTGTCCATGCCGTATTTCTCGTTCGCACAGCCGCTGACCCCACGGAGCTGAATATGAGCGACATCCAGTGGAGCGACGGCGCTCCCATCTACCGTCAGTTGAAGGAGCGCGTGATCGCCATGATGCTCGACGGAATCCTCAAGCCGGGCGATGCCCTGCCTTCGGTGCGCCAGGTGGCCGCCGACTACCAGCTCAACCCCATCACCGTTTCGCGCGCTTACCAGGAACTGGCCGATGAAGGCCTGGTCGAGAAGCGCCGCGGCCTGGGCATGTTCATGACCGAGCAGGCGGCCACGCAGCTTCGCAGCAGCGAGCGCGAGCGCTTTCTCAACGAAGAATGGCCGGCGGTGCTGGAGCGTATCCAGCGCCTGGGCCTGAGCCTCGACGAATTGCTGCCCCAGGGGAAAGTCTGATGAATAGCACTGCAAGTGAACCGGTCATCACCGCCCGAGGCCTGCGCAAGGCCTACAAGACCACCGTTGCCCTCGACAATGCCAGCTTCAGCATTCCGAGCGGGCGCATCGTCGGCCTGATCGGGCCCAACGGCGCCGGCAAGACCACCGCGCTGAAGGCCATCCTCGGCCTGACTTCGGTGGAAGGTGAGCTGAGCGTGCTCGGCCGCGACCCGCGGCTGCACCGCGACGAGCTGATGAACGACATCTGCTTCATTGCCGACGTCGCCGTGCTGCCGCGCTGGTTGAAGGTCCGCGAGGCGATCGATTTCGTGGCCGGCGTGCACCCGCGCTTCGACCGTGCCCGCTGCGAGCGCTTCCTGGCCAACACCAAGCTGCAGCCGAAGCAGCGCGTGCGCGAACTGTCCAAGGGCATGATCGTGCAGCTGCACCTGGCGCTGGTGATGGCCATCGATGCCCGCATCCTGGTGCTGGACGAAACCACCCTGGGCCTGGACATCCTGTACCGCAAGGAGTTCTACCAGCGCCTGCTGGAAGACTATTTCGACGAACAGAAGACCATCATCGTCACCACCCACCAGGTGGAGGAGATCGAGCACATCCTCAGCGACGTCATGTTCATCCGTGATGGCCGCATCGTGCTCGATGCAGAAATGGACGATGTCGGCCAGCGCTACACCGAACTGCTGGTCAACGCCGACCAGCTGGAGACCGCGCGGGCGCTGAAGCCGATCGACGAGCGCAGCCTGACGTTCGGCAAGACCGTGATGCTGTTCGATGGCGTGCCGCGCACCCAGCTCTCCACCCTTGGCGAGACCCGCAGCCCGGGCCTGGCCGACCTGTTCGTCGCCATCATGAAGGGGACCTACGCATGAATGCCGTCAACCACCCCGTCAGCCCGATGGGCACCCTGCGCTGGCTGCTCAAGCGCGAGTACTGGGAGAACCGTGGCGGCTTCCTGTATGCGCCGCTGATCGCCGGTCTGATCTCGCTGGTGATGAGCACCGTCGGCATCGCCTTCGGTCTGTTTGCGCTGAACCGTGCAGCCCGCAACGGTGCACTGCATGTCGACGGCGAGAGCGTGAACATCAACGGCCTGGACCTGGCCCTGCTGACCCGCGACATCAGCGCCAAGGACCTGACCGACCTCGGCAACGGCCTCGACCTGACCCTGGTGCTCAGCTCGGCCTGGCCGTTCCTGGTGTTGGCCTTCGTGGTGTTCTTCTACTGCCTGGGCGCCTTGTACGACGACCGTCGCGACCGCAGCATCCTGTTCTGGAAGTCGCTGCCGCTGTCGGACACCCAGACCGTGCTGTCCAAGGTGATCAGCGCACTGGTCGTGGCCCCGCTGATCGCGGTGATCGCCGGCATCATCACCATGTTCGGCTTCATGCTGGTGATCAGCATCGTCGCGCTGATGCACGGTGGCAGCCCGATGACCCTGATCTGGGGCCCGGCCAGCCCGCTGACCCTGGCCGCCGGTCACCTGGCCTGGATCCCGGTCTACGCCCTGTGGGCCCTGCCCACCGCCGGCTGGCTGCTGCTGTGCTCGGCCTGGGCCCGTACCAAGCCGTTCCTGTGGGCAGTGATGCTGCCGCTGTTCGCCGGCGTCATTGTCAGCACCACCAAGGTGATGCCGCTGATCGGCCTGACCACCGGCTGGTTCTGGCAGAACATCGTCGGCCGCCTGTTGCTGGGCGGCGTACCGGGCACCGACCTGGTGTATCGCCTCAGCGCCGAGGAAGGCACGCGTCGCGATCTTGAATCGGTGGTCAGCCTGATGTCGCCGGCCTCGCAGCTGAAATCGCTGGCGATGCCGGAGCTGTGGATCGGCGCCGCCGTCGGTGTCGTGTTCATCGTCCTTGCCATCCGCCTGCGCAAGCGCGCCGGCGAGATCTGATTCCATCCACCCGGAGGCACCACCCATGCGTTCCCTGCTCGCCTGTTCTGCGTTGTTGCTGTTGCCGCTGTCGGCGCTGGCCGCCGATGCTCCGAACTGCAAGTTCACCGCCGCCCGCACGCTGAAGCTGGATGTGGCCGGCGCCAAGGCGGTGGTGCTGGAGGTGAACCAGCATGACCTGAAGGTCGTCGCCAGCAAGGGCGGTGGCCAGCTCGATGGCCGCGCCTGTGCCTCCAGCCAGGAATGGCTGGACCAGCTGGTACTGGACCAGCGCAGGGAAGGCGACAAGCTGGTCGTCAGCCTGCGCCGCGACGGCCGCCACAGCGGCATCAGCCTGGGCAACAGCTATGCCTGGCTGGACATCCGCGGCAGCGTGCCGGACAACCTGCCACTGCAGCTCAAGGTCGGCTCCGGCGATGCCAGCGTGGACAACGCCCAGTCGCTGAGCGTGGACGTCGGCTCGGGCGACGCGATCGTTCGCGGCACCCGCGGCAGCATCCACGCAGCGGTGGGTTCGGGTGACCTGGACATCGACGGCGGCGGCTCGCTGAACCTGCTGTCGCTGGGTTCCGGCGACGTCAAGGCGCGCAACATCGGTGGCGATGCGGTCACCGGCACCGTCGGTTCGGGCGACCTGAAGATCAGCGATGTCCGCGGCAACGCGCGGCTGGACACCGTCGGTTCCGGCGATATCGGGTTCAAGCGCGTGCAGGGCAACGTCGAGGTCGGCGTGGTCGGCTCCGGTGATGTCGATCTGTCCGAGATCGGCGGCAACGTGCATGTGCGCAGCCATGGTTCGGGGGACATCCAGGTCGATGGCGTGCGCGGCAGCCTGACTGTCGACCACAGCGGCAGCGGCGATGTCGGCCACCGCAACGTCAGCGGCACGGTCACCCTGCCCCGCAACAAGTAACCGCCACCCGACCGATTCGAGGGAATTGCCATGAACCTGCTGCGCGTGCTGCCTGCCACCCTGCTGTGCCTGCCGCTGATCGCCTGCGGCGGCACTTCCTCCACGCCCGACAAGACCATCGGCAAGAGCGTCGCCGAGGCCACCAGCGGCGTCGGCCAGACCGTCAAGGAGGCCATGGACGATGCCCGCAAGGAAATCACCGAGGGCAACATCAAGATTTCCGCCTCCAACCAGCCACAGGCCGAGATCACCCCCGACGGCCGTCTGCTGATCGACGGCAAGGATGTACCGGCCGATGCCAACCAGCGCCGCCAGCTGCAGGCATACCGCAGCCAGGTGGTGGCCGTGGCGAATGAAGGCATGGAGATCGGCCTGGCCGGCGCCAAACTCGGCACCGATGCTGCCAGCGAAGCGCTGAAGGGCATCTTCAGTGGCGACAGCGATGGCATCGAGAAGCGGATCAACGCCAAGGCGGCGAAGATCGAGGCCCAGGCAAAGCGCATCTGCGAGCGCCTGCCGGCGATGCTGGCCAGCCAGCAGGCGCTGGCCGCATCGCTGCCCGCGTTCAAGCCCTACGCAACGATGGACCAGAGTGACGTCGACGACTGCGGCAAGGACACCGTGGTCCAGCGCTAGGCCTGTGACAGATCAGCGCACCCGGCCGGCAGTGGCGCCCTGCTGCCGGCCGCAGTGCGCCGACCGGCTTACAATGGCGGCCCCGGACGCCCCCGAACCGAATGCCATGAAGAAGTTGTTCCTGCTGCTGGCCGCCCTGCTCTGCCTGGGCCTGGTCGGCTGTGACAAGGATTACCGCAACCACCGCGCCGAGCGCGGCAAGCCCAAGATTTCCGTCAGCGAAGGCATGGTCACCGTGCGTCGCCCGCCGGCACCGAACATCATCATCCTCGGCGATGGCTCGATGAAGGTGGACGAGATCCAGATCCCGCTGGACGAGGCACAGAAGCAGATGCTGCAGACCATGTTCGGCAAGCTGCAGGTGCTGCGCCAGAACACCCTGGTCGCCGCCCCGGCCGATCCCAACATGCAGCCGGTGAAGATCCAGCCGCCGGAGGGCATGGAGGTGATCCCGGCCGACCTGATCCAGCGCATCCCGGAATTCAAGGATTACACCGACACCTTCGGCAACATCGTCGCCGACCGTCGCTGAAGAAAAACGCCGCCCAAGGGCGGCGTTCCTGCGTGTGGTGGGTGCGGACCTTGGTCCGCACGCCGTTCGATCAACCGCCGCCGCCACCGCCCCCCGCCTGGATGCCACCGGCAGTCAGCGCGGCCGGGTCCAGCAGGCGGCGCAGCTCGGCTTCGTCCAGGCCGCTGTCCTCCAGCGCGACGTCCAGCACCGGGCGCTGTTCCTTGTAGGCACGCTTGGCGATGGCCGCCGCCTTCTCGTAGCCGATGATCGGGTTCAGTGCAGTGACCAGGATCGGGTTGCGCGCCAGCGCCTCGGCTACACGGTCTTCGCGCACCTTCAGCCCGGCAATCGCGCTGTCGGCCAGCAGGCGGGACACATTGGCCAGCAGGCCGATGCCATCCAGCAGGTTCACCGCGATCAGCGGCAGGGTGACATTGAGCTGGAAGTTGCCGGTCTGCCCGGCCACGGTGATCGCGGTGTGGTGGCCGATCACCTGCGCGCAGGCCATCACCGTCGCCTCCGGAATCACCGGATTGACCTTGCCCGGCATGATCGAGCTGCCCGGCTGCAGCGCCGGCAATTCGATCTCGCCCAGCCCGGCCAGCGGACCGGCGTTCATCCAGCGAAGGTCATTGGCGATCTTGATCAGCGCCACGGCCAGTGCATTGAGCTGGCCCGACAGTTCCACGGCATCATCCTGCGCGGCCAGGCCTTCGAACTTGTTCTCGGCGCTGTCGAACTTGAAACCGGTCTGCTGCTTCAGCGCCTTGGCCACCTGCGCGCCGAAGCGCGGATCGGCATTGATGCCGGTACCGATGGCGGTGCCGCCGAGCGGCAGGCGACGCACGCGCTTGAGGCTGTCTTCGATGCGCTCCTGCGCCGAGGCCAGCTGTGCGGACCATGCGCCGAACTCCTGCTCGAAGGTCAGCGGCATCGCATCCATCAGGTGCGTGCGGCCGGTCTTGACCACCTTGCGCAGGCTGCGGCCCTTCTTGTCGAGGGTCTTGCGCAGGTGCACCAGCGCCGGCAGCAGCTGCTCATGCGCCGCCAGTACCGCCGATACGCGCAACGCGGTCGGGATCACGTCATTGGAGCTCTGCCCCTGGTTGACGTGGTCATTGGGGTGCACCGCGGTCTTGCCGGCCTTGCCGGCACGATTGGCCAGGGTGGCGATGACCTCGTTGGCATTCATGTTCGAGGAAGTGCCCGAACCAGTCTGGTAGACATCGATCGGGAACTGCGCGTCCCAGTTGCCGGCGGCCACTTCGGCGGCAGCGGTCTGGATGGCCTTGGCCACGGTCTTCGGCAGATGGCCCAGCTCGGCGTTGACGCCGGCAGCAGCGCCCTTGACCAGGCCCAGTGCACGGATGAAACCGCGCGGCATGCGCTGGCCCGACACCGGGAAATTCTGCACGGCACGCTGGGTCTGCGCGCCCCACAGGGCGTCGGCAGGCACCTGCAGTTCGCCCATGCTGTCATGTTCGATTCTGAAACCCTTGCTTGCAGCTTTGCTCATTGCATCAACTCCGCACTACTTCAGTTGGGGAAAGGGAAGCGGCGGCTGGCAGGGTGTCGCTTCCCGGGCTGGCGGCTGCGCCAACGATACTCCCTTGCCCGTAGCGTGGGATGACGAGGACGGGCCAGATCGTTCCGTCTGCACGGCCGTTCCGCACGCGCAAGGGGTAGTGCCGGCTGCTGGCCGGCACTCCATGGAATCGTGGGCCGGGCGTGGTAGCCGGCCAGCGGCCGGCACTACCTCACCGGCACGTCGTAGAATATCGGCCCCGCCGCTCGTCCCAGCCCTGCCGACATGTCCGATTCCGCCCTGCTCGCCCTGTCCCCGCTCGATGGCCGCTATGCCGGCAAGGTCGACGCCCTGCGCCCGATCTTCTCCGAGTACGGCCTGATCAAGGCCCGCATCACGGTCGAGGTGGAATGGCTGCTGGCCCTGGCCGCCGAGCCGGGCATCGTCGAACTGGCGCCGTTCTCCGACGCCGCCATCGCCCGCCTGCGCGCGCTGGCCGCCGGCTTCAGCCCGGCCCAGGCCGCGCGCGTGAAGGAGATCGAGCGCACCACCAACCATGACGTCAAGGCGGTGGAGTACTTCATCAAGGAACAGCTGAAGGACGACGCCGAGCTGGCCCCGGCGCTGGAATTCGTGCATTTCGCCTGCACCAGCGAAGACATCAACAACCTCAGCTACGGGCTGATGCTGGAACAGGCGCGCCGCGAGGTGCTGCTGCCGACCCTGGACGGCATCGCCAGCACCCTGCGCACCCTGGCCCACGCCCATGCCGGCCAGCCGATGCTGTCGCGCACCCACGGCCAGACCGCCTCGCCGACCACCCTGGGCAAGGAACTGGCCAACGTGGTCGCCCGCCTGGAGCGCCAGCGCAGGCAGATCGCCGCCGTCGAACTGACCGGCAAGATCAACGGCGCGGTCGGCAACTACAACGCCCACATCGCCAGCTACCCGGACGTGGACTGGCCGGCCTTCGCCGAGCGCTTCGTGACCGGCCTGGGCCTGGTGTTCAACCCGTACACCACCCAGATCGAGCCGCACGACAACATCGCCGAGATCGGCGATGCCGCACGCCGCGCCAACATCATCCTGATCGACCTGGCCCGTGACATCTGGGGCTACGTTTCGCTGGGCTACTTCAAGCAGCGCCTGAAGGAAGGCGAAGTCGGTTCGTCGACGATGCCGCACAAGGTCAACCCGATCGATTTCGAGAATGCGGAAGGCAACTTCGGCATCGCCAACGCGCTGTTCGAACACTTCAGCGCGAAGCTGCCGATCAGCCGCTGGCAGCGTGACCTGACCGACTCCACCGTGCTGCGTGCGCTGGGTACCGCGTTCGGCCACAGCCAGGTGGCACTGGATTCGCTGGCCAAGGGCCTGGGCAAGCTGGAAGTGAACCCGCAGCGCCTGGACGCCGATCTGGACGCGGCCTGGGAAGTGCTGGCCGAGGCCGTGCAGACGGTGATGCGCCGCCACGGCCTGCCGAATCCGTACGAGCAGCTGAAGGCGCTGACCCGCGGCCAGGGCATCACGGCCGAGTCGATGCGTGCGTTCGTGCAGGGGCTGGAGCTGCCGGCGGATGCGAAGCAGCGTCTGCTGGAGATGACCCCGGGCAGCTACACCGGCCTGGCCGAGTCGCTGGCGAAGAAGATTTAAGGGTTTCCTTTGCGGCGGCGGCCGCGGGCGCTGCCTGCGGGAGGCTTTACTGCAACGGCAACAGCAACTGCAACGTCAAAGGCGGCTCTGGGTTATGCCGTGCTTGGCGGGGCGGGTTGGGTTCGCGGGGGACGCCGTGAACCCGTCCCTGGGGGCTTGGCCGCGGCATCCATGCCGCGGACACCCCCGCGAACCCATCCCGCCCCACCTCTGACAGATTTCCGGTGACGGATCGAAGAGCATTGGGTTATCGAGATGGAATTTGAAAGAGGGACGCGGCTTCGCCGCGTCCCTCTTTTGTTTGTCCGATGGGGTCAGGAGCATGAGCAAGCGCAGCGCGCGACCCGCTGTTGCCTTTGATCTTCTTCCATTCCGTGGCGGGCCGCGCAGGAAACTGTCAGGGGACGGGCGGGTGGGCCATGCAGGGGCGTTGGCGCCATGGATGGCGCCATCGAGCTTACAGGGGTGAAGGCGCTTTGCTTGCGAAGCACTGCTTCGCAAGCGCCTGAACGCACAGCCGCCAGCGACTGGGCCGGGCCCCGGAGGGGGACTTGCAGCGTCCCCTGCATGGCCCACCCGCCCGGCCCAGCTCATGAAGACGGTCGACTAACAGTCGACCCTACCAAGATGTCGCCACAAGGGGCTCCGCCGTTGGCCGGACACCCCGCGACAAACCCGCGCACGTGCGCAATCCCCACGAACGGCGGACAATGGACATCTCAGGCGGTCCGCCACACCGCCCCTCCCGCTTTCCGCTGCAAGGATCCCCCCATGGCCGCCCGTAAATCCACCGCCCCCGTCATCGAAGTCACCGCCCGCCCCGGACAGCCGCTGGGCATGTCCCCGGCCGTGTTCCTGCGCGACTTCTGGCAGAAGCGCCCGCTGCTGATCCGCAATGCCTTCCCGGACTTCCAGACCCCGGTGCAGCCGGAAGACCTGGCCGGCCTGGCCTGCGAGGAAGGCGTGCTGGCGCGCCTGATCGAGCACGACAAGACGCAGGACAGCTGGCGCGTTCGCAGCGGCCCGTTCCAGGAAGACATCTTCCCCGCCCTGCCCGACCACGACTGGACCCTGCTGGTGCAGGATGTCGACAAGTGGGACAAGGACGTGCGCGCCCTGATCGAGCACTTCAGCTTCCTGCCGCGCTGGCGCATGGATGACGTGATGATCAGCTTTGCCGCCACCGGCGGCTCGGTCGGCGCCCACGTCGACCAGTACGACGTGTTCCTGCTGCAGGCCCATGGCCATCGCCGCTGGCAGATCGACGCCAGCGAATCGATCAAGGGCAAGCAGCCGCCGCTGGGCTTCCGCCCGGACGTCGAACTGAAGCTGCTGAAGGTGTTCAAGCCGACCCACGACTGGGTGCTGGCGCCGGGCGACATGCTGTACCTGCCGCCGAACGTGCCGCACCACGGTGTCGCCGAAGATCCCTGCCTGACCTTCTCGTTCGGCATGCGCGCACCGGCGTCGGCCGAGCTGATCAGCGACTACCTGGACACCCTGATCGCCGATGCCGACGAGAACATCCGCTACCAGGATGCCGACCTGAAGGTGCCGGCCGACCCGAACGAAATCGATACGGTGGCGATGGCACGGGTGATCACCGCCCTCAACGCCATCCGCATGAACGACTCGGACAAGCTGGGCGACTGGTTCGGCCGCTTCATCACCACCTACCGCGCCGCCGGCGAAGTGATGGCCCACCAGGCCGCACCGGCCGCGGAGGAAGTGGTCGAAGCGCTGGCCTCGGGCCTGCTGCTGCAGCGCCACCCGTGGGCCCGCCTGGCCTGGCGCCGGGCCAAGCGTGGCGCCAGCCTGTACGTCAGCGGCCAGGACTTCGCGCTGCCAGTGAAGGACGCGCAGCGCCTGGCTGGCGCCGAACAGCTCGATGCCGCCGCTTATCGCGGCCTGTCCGACAAGGGCCGGGCCGTGGTCCAGCAGCTGCTGGTCGGTGGTGTGTTCCAGCTGATCGACCCGAATGAGGTATACGAGGCCGAAGACGAGGAAGACGGCGAGGATGCCGTGGTGCTCGGCGAGGTCGTCGAAGGCCGCGACCGCGTGGATGCGATCGACGCCGATGCGGTGTCCGACGATGTCCACTCCGTGACCGTGCACGACGACGGTATCGAGGTCATCGTCAACTTCGAGGACGACGAAGAAGACGACAGCGCCGGCCGGGCCTGAGCCATCGCCATGATCCGGGTCCAGCAGGTCAGCCACGCCGATGCCCACGTCGCCATCCACGAGGTGCGCCAACGCGTGTTCGTGCAGGAACAGGGCATCGCCGCCGAGCTGGAACGCGATGCGCTGGACCCGGTCAGCGCCCATGTGCTGGCGCTGGACAGTGACGGCCAGCCGGTCGGCACCGGCCGGCTGGCCCCGGACGGTCGCATCGGCCGCATGGCCGTGCTGGCCAGCCATCGCAGCAACGGTGTCGGCGAGGCCCTGTTGGAGGCACTGGTCGAGGCTGGGCGCAGGCTCGGCCTGGCCGAACTGCACCTGCACGCCCAGCTGCCGGCCCGCGATTTCTATGCCCGCCAGGGCTTCCTGCCCGAGGGCGAGGTGTTCGAGGAGGCCGGCATCGGCCACCAGCAGATGCGCCGCCGGCTGGGCGCGGCCAGCGCCATCGACAGCCGCGCCGAGGCGGTGGCCATCACCACCGCCATCATCCACCGCGCCCGCCGCCAGCTGTGGCTGCACAGCCGCCAGCTGGACCCCGGACTGCTTGACGCACCGCCGGTGCAGGCCGCCCTGCGCCGCTTCGTCACCGCCCGTCACGACAAGCAGCTGCGGGTGATCGTGCACGACGCGGCCGCGATCGCCGCTGCCGGCGCGCCGCTGCTGGCGCTGGCCCAGCGCCTGCCCAGCGTGATCCAGTTCCGCGAGGTCAGCGACCCGATCGACCGCGCGCTGGCCTCGGCGTGCCTGCTCAACGATGCGGGCGACTTCTACTTTCGTCTGATCGGCCATCGCCTCGACGGCGAGGCCGGCATCGCGCTGCCTGCACGTTCGCAGCCGTTCGAGCAGCAATTGCAGCGCGTCTGGGACCGTTCGCGCGATTGCAGCGAACTGCGTGCGCTCGGCATCTGAGCGCGCGCCACCGCGCCAACCTGTCTGGGAGCGGCACCGGGGGACGCACGATGCCTCGGGTGGTGCCCCTTCGTGTCCGGTTGGGGGTACAATTTGGCTGTTTGAACGCGCCCGTGCATGGCTATTCATCTTCGTGCCGGGTCCTTCTGAAGCCATACCCCACAAAGCGAATCAACACCCTCCATCGTGGACAATCAACTGAAGCAGTTTGCGCAATCTTCGCAACTCGCCGGCGGCAACGCCTCCTATGTCGAGGACCTGTACGAGCAGTACCTGGTCTCCCCGGATAGTGTCGATCCCAAATGGAAAACCTACTTCGACGGCTTCAAGGGCCGCGAAGCAGGTGACATTCCGCACTCGGCCGTCATCTCCCACATCGCGGACGCGGCCAAGGATGCGCTGAAAGCCGGCACCGGCAATGGTGCGGGCGACGAGCGCGAGCGCAATGTCGGTCGTCTGATCACCGCCTACCGTTCGCGCGGCCACCTGGACGCCCGCCTCGATCCGCTGGGCCTGGCCGCGCCGGTCAACACCCCGGACCTGGGCCTGCCGTTCCACAGCCTGTCCGATGGCGACCTCAACAGCGAGTTCAGCACCGGCGGCGTCGGCGGCCAGCCGCGCATGAAGCTGCGCGACCTGCTGGCACGCCTGAAGGCGACCTACACCGGCTCGATCGGTGCGGAGTTCATGCACATCTCGGAGGTCGAGCAGCGCCAGTGGATCTACAAGAAGCTGGAAGCGGCCGGTGGCAACTACCAGCTGGACGCTGACACCCAGCGCCGCACCCTGGAGCGCCTGACCGCGGCCGAAGGCCTGGAGCGCTACCTGCACACCAAGTACGTCGGCCAGAAGCGCTTCTCGCTGGAAGGCGGCGACTCGCTGATCCCGATGATGGACACCATCATCCGCAGCGCCGGCAAGGATGGCGTCAAGGACGTGGTGATCGGCATGGCCCACCGCGGCCGCCTGAACGTGCTGGTCAACACCCTGGGCAAGAACCCGCGCAAGCTGTTCGACGAATTCGAAGGCAAGTTCGAACACGACGAGCACGCGTCGGCCGGTGACGTGAAGTACCACATGGGCTTCTCCGCCGACGTCGCCACCGACGGCGGCCCGGTGCACCTGGCGCTGGCGTTCAACCCGTCGCACCTGGAAATCGCCGACCCGGTCGTGGCCGGTTCCGTGCGTTCGCGCCAGGAGCGCCGCAAGGACACCGCACGCAAGCAGGTCATGCCGATCCTGATCCACGGCGACGCGGCCTTCTCCGGCCAGGGCGTGGTCATGGAACTGTTCCAGATGTCGCAGGCCCGCGGCTTCGCCGTCGGCGGCACCGTGCACATCGTGGTCAACAACCAGGTCGGCTTCACCACCTCCAACCCGCTGGATACGCGCTCCACGCGCTATGCCACCGACGTGGCGAAGATGATCGCCGCACCGGTGCTGCACGTGAATGGCGATGATCCGGAAGCCGTGGTGTTCGCCGCACAGCTGGCCTTCGAGTTCCGCCAGACGTTCGCCAAGGACGTGGTCATCGACCTGATGTGCTACCGCCGTTGGGGCCACAACGAGGCCGACGAACCGGCGATCACCCAGCCGCTGATGTACCAGGTGATCCGCAAGCACGCCACCACCCGCGAGATGTACGCCGAGCAGCTGGAAAAGGCGGGCGTGATCGCCGCCGGTGCCGGCAAGGCGATGGTCGATGCCTACCGTGAGAAGCTGGACGCCGGTGAAGTGACCACCGAGCTGGCCAAGGTCGAGAAGACTCCGCCGACCAGCCCGCTGTTCGTCGACTGGCCGAAGCTGCTGGAAGGCAAACTGTCCGATCCGGTCTCGACCAAGGTCGAGAAGAACAAGCTGGTCGAGCTGGCCAAGCTGATCAACACCATTCCGGACGAAGTGCAGCTGCATTCGCGCGTGGCCAAGGTCTACGACGACCGCCGCAAGATGGCCGCCGGCGAGATCCCGGGCGACTGGGGCTTTGCCGAGAACCTGGCGTACGCCACCCTGCTCGACGAAGGCAGTGCCCTGCGTCTGGTCGGCCAGGACGTCGGCCGCGGCACGTTCACGCACCGCCACGCGATCCTGCACGACCAGAAGACCGACAACTACTACATGCCGCTGCGGCAGCTGGTGGATTCGCCGGAGAAGGCCACCGTCATCGATTCGCTGCTGAGCGAAGAAGCGGTGATGGCCTATGAGTACGGCTTCTCCACCACCGATCCGAACACGCTGTGCATCTGGGAAGGCCAGTTCGGCGACTTCGCCAACGGTGCCCAGGTCGTCATCGACCAGTTCATCGCCGCCGGTGAAGCCAAGTGGGGCCGCATCTCCGGCCTGACCCTGCTGCTGCCGCATGGCTATGAAGGTCAGGGCCCGGAACACAGCTCGGCGCGCCTGGAGCGCTTCCTGCAGCTGTGCGCGCTGGAGAACATGCTGGTGGTCGTGCCGTCGACCCGGCACAGGCCTTCCACATGCTGCGCCGCCAGCTGCACCTGACCACCCGCAAGCCGCTGGTGGTGATGTCGCCGAAGTCGCTGCTGCGCCACAAGCTGGCCGTGTCGACCCTGGACGAACTGGCCAACGGCGAGTTCCAGCACCTGATCGGCGACGCCAACGCGGACGCCAAGAAGGTCAAGCGCGTGGTGCTGTGCTCGGGCAAGGTCTACTACGACCTGCTGGAAGACCAGACCAAGCGTGGCCAAGACGACGTGGCGATCATCCGCGTGGAGCAGCTGTACCCGTTCCCGCGTGCGCTGCTGGCTGCCGAACTGAAGAAGTACGGCAAGGCCACCGACGTGGTGTGGACGCAGGAAGAACCGCAGAACCAGGGTGCGCGGTACCAGATCCGCCACCACCTGCAGTTCTGCCTGGCCGATGGCCAGAACCTGCACTACGCCGGTCGCGCACGTTCGGCTTCGCCGGCTGCCGGTCACATGGCTGACCACGTCCGCGAACAGCAGCAGCTGGTCGCCGATGCACTGGTCAACCCGTTCAACGACACGTTCGCTGAATAATCCTCCCCCTATTTAGAAGACAAACCAGGAAGCTCCCGCAATGGCCACCGAAGTCAAAGCCCCGGTACTGCCCGAATCCGTCGCCGACGGCACCATCGCCACCTGGCACAAGAAGGTGGGCGACGCCGTCAAGCGCGACGAAAACCTGCTTGACCTGGAAACCGACAAGGTCGTCCTGGAAGTGCCGTCGCCGGTCGACGGCGTGCTCAAGGAAATCAAGTTCGCCGAAGGCTCGACCGTGACCTCCAGCCAGGTCGTGGCGATCATCGAGGAAGGCGCCGTCGCTGCTGCCCCGGCTCCGGCCGCTGAAGCCGCTCCGGCTGCCGCTGCTGCCCCGGCCGCCGCGGCTCCGGCCGCTGCCGCCGCTCCGGCCCCGGCTGCCAAGTCGGCCGCCGACGCGCTGCCGCCGGGCGCCCGCTTCACCGCTATCACGGAAGGCGTGAACCCGGCCGACGTCGACGGCACCGGCCGTCGCGGCGCGGTGACCAAGGAAGACATCGTCAACTTCGCCCGCAACGGCGGCGCCGGCAAGGCCGGTGGCGCACGTCCGGAAGAACGCGTGCCGATGACCCGCATCCGCAAGCGCATCGCCGAGCGCCTGATGGAGTCGAAGAACTCCACCGCCATGCTGACCACCTTCAACGAAGTCGACCTGTCCAAGGTGTCGGCCGCGCGCAAGGAACTGCAGGACGAGTTCGTCAAGGCACACGACATCAAGCTGGGCTTCATGAGCTTCTTCGTGAAGGCCGCTGCCAACGCGCTGCAGCGCTTCCCGCTGGTCAACGCCTCGATCGACGGCGACGACATCATCTACCACGGCTACTCGGACATCTCGATCGCCGTGTCGACCGAGAAGGGCCTGGTCACGCCGGTGCTGCGCAACGTCGAACGCATGTCGTTCGCCGACATCGAGAAGACCATCGCCGACTACGCCAAGAAGGCGCGTGACGGCAAGCTGAGCCTGGAAGAACTGCAGGGCGGCACCTTCACCGTGACCAACGGCGGCACCTTCGGTTCGCTGCTGTCGACCCCGATCATCAACCCGCCGCAGAGCGCCATCCTGGGCATGCACGCCATCAAGGAGCGTCCGATCGCCCAGAACGGCCAGGTCGTGATCGCGCCGATGATGTACCTGGCGCTGTCGTACGACCACCGCATCATCGACGGCAAGGACTCGGTGCAGTTCCTGGTGGACATCAAGAACCAGCTGGAAAACCCGGGCCGCATGCTGTTCGGCCTGTAAGAAACCTCCCGCCCCTCCGCGCCTGCGCGGAGGGGTTCTGGTAATGCATCAAGGAATAATTCAATGGCTGAACAATTCGACGTCGTCGTCATCGGTGCCGGCCCGGCCGGTTACCACGCTGCCATCCGCGCGGCCCAGCTGGGCCTGAAGACCGCCTGCATCGACGCAGCGCTGGGCAAGGACGGCAAGCCGGCGCTGGGCGGCACCTGCCTGCGCGTGGGCTGCATCCCGTCCAAGGCGCTGCTGGATTCCTCGCGCCAGTTCTGGAACATGGGCCACATCTTTGGCGACCACGGCATCAGCTTCAAGGATGCCAAGATCGACGTCGAGGCGATGGTTGGCCGCAAGGACAAGATCGTCAAGCAGTTCACCGGCGGCATCGGCATGCTGTTCAAGGCCAACAAGGTCGCCGCCTACTACGGTTTTGGCGAACTGAAGCCGGGCAACGTGGTCAAGGTCACCCAGCATGACGGTTCCATCGTCGAGCTGAAGGGCACCAACGTCATCATCGCCGCCGGTTCGGATTCGATCGAACTGCCGTTCGCCAAGTTCGACGGCGAGACCATCGTCGACAACGTCGGCGGCCTGGACTTCACCGAAGTGCCGAACCGCCTGGCCGTGATCGGCGCCGGCGTGATCGGCCTGGAACTGGGCAGCGTGTGGAAGCGCCTGGGCGCTGAAGTCACCATCCTGGAAGCACTGCCGGAGTTCCTGGCCGTGGCCGACGCCGAAGTGGCCAAGACCGCTGCCAAGGAATTCAAGAAGCAGGGCCTGGACATCCGCCTCGGCGCCAAGGTCTCCAAGACCGAGATCACCGGCAAGGGCAAGAAGAAGGAAGTCGTTGTCACCTACACCGACAGCGAAGGCGAAAAGACCCTGACCGTGGACAAGCTGCTGGTGGCCGTTGGCCGTCGCGCCGCCACCAAGGGCCTGCTGGCCGAAGGCACCGGCGTCAAGATCAACGAGCGCGGCCAGATCGAAGTCGACGCGCACTGCCACACCGGCGTCAACGGCGTGTGGGCGGTCGGCGACTGCGTGCGCGGCCCGATGCTGGCGCACAAGGGCTTCGAGGAAGGCATCGCGGTGGCCGAGCTGATCGCCGGCCTGCCGGGCCACGTCAACTTCGACACCATCCCGTGGGTCATCTACACCGAGCCGGAACTGGCGTGGGTCGGCAAGACCGAAGCCCAGCTGAAGGCCGAAGGCATTCCGTACAAGGCCGGCAGCTTCCCGTTCGCCGCCAACGGCCGTGCCGTGGCGATGATCGAGCCGGCTGGCTTCGTGAAGATCCTGGCCCATGCCGAAACCGATCGCATCCTCGGCATGCACCTGGTCGGCGCCAACGTCTCCGAACTGGTGCACGAAGGCGTGCTGACCATGGAGTTCAGCGGCTCGGCCGATGACCTGGCCCGCATCTGCCACGCCCACCCGTCGCTGTCGGAAGTGATCCACGACGCGGCGATGGCGGTCAGCAAGCGCGCCATCCACAAGGCGAACTGATCTGCATCCGGGTAGGCGCCGACCGTTGGTCGGCACGCGCCTGCAAACAAAGAACCCCGCCTCGGCGGGGTTTTTTGTTGCCCGCACCCCTGCCGGGCAGCTGACGCCCCCGCGCTCGGGCTCCCCGCCGGTAGCGGGCTCACGCTGATCCAGACGCACTGCCCGCAACGGCCGTGGCCAGCTCCTGCATGAAGACCTGCGTTGCACGCGATGCGCGACCCGCCGGCGAACAGACCAGGCCAAACAATCGACGGATGGCCGGCTTCACCGGCAGCACGCGCAGGCCGTGGAGATCGTCCGGCAACGTCGATTCCGGCACCAGCGAGACGCCCAGTCCCTCGCGCGCCAGCACGCACGCGCTGGCCCAGTCGCGCACGGTCACCCGTACGTCGCTCAGCTGTAGACCAGCGTCCGCCATCAAGCGCTGACCGTTCACCGCACAGCCCCCTGTTGCGAGGATGAAGGGTTCGCCCGCCAGCTCGCTCAAGGCCACCCCGCTTTCCGTGGCGCGACGCCCCAGCGGATGCGCCTGCGGCAGCACCGCCATCCACCCATCGCTGCCCAGCATCAACGGGACGCGATCGGCAGCGGGGTTCATCACCACGCCGGCATCGACCGTGCCCGATTCGAGCCAGCGCTCGACCTCCTCGTCCGTACCCTCCACGATCACCACCTCGATGCCCGGGTGGCGGCGCTGGAAATCCCGCAGCAGCGCTGGCAGCACGCTGGAAACGAGTGACGGGAAGGTCGCCAGACGGATGCGTGCGCCACTGAACCCCTGGCTGTCATCGGCCAGCGCACGGATCGCCTGCAGGCCGCCCAGCATGATGCGTGCGTGTTCGATCACCCGCTGCCCGAGCGCAGTGATCTCCACCTGGCGCCGCTCGCGCACGAACACCGCAAACCCCAATGAGGATTCCAGCTGGGCCAGGGCCTGGCTGGCACCGGACTGGCTGATGCCGACCCGGTCAGCGCCGCGCGAGATGGTTCCCTCGTCAGCCACCGCAACCAGCAGGCGCCAATGGGCAAGATTCATCATGACTGGCAGTAGCCCAGCTTATGGCAAGAAAATCGAAGATTGATTTTACCGGATACCGCTCGCACAGCAGACTGCCTCGCATCGGCTGGCCCAGCCGTCCTTTCCCCCTCGAGACCGTCCATGAAGCTGTACTACGCGCCCTACACCTGCTCGCTGTCGCCCCATATCGTGCTGCGTGAGCTCGGCCTGCCCTTCGAGCTGATCAAGGTCGACAACGCCAGCAAGCAGACCGCCGATGGCCGCGATTTCCGCACCATCAACCGCAAAGGCTATGTCGCGGCGCTGGAACTGGATGACGGACAGGTGCTGACCGAAGGCCCGGCCATCGTCCAGTACCTGGCCGACCTGAAACCCGGATGCGCGCTGGCGCCGCCCGCCGGCAGCTGGGAGCGGGTGCGACTGCAGGAGTGGTTGAACTTCGTGACCAGCGAGATCCACGCCGGCTCGGCGCCGCTGTTCAACGCCGATCTGCCGGAAGCGGCCAAAGCCTTCTTCCGGCAGAAGCTGTTCAAGCGTTTCGACCTGCTGCAGGAGACGTTGGCAACGCAGGACTTCCTGATGGGGCCCGACTTCAGCGTGGTCGATGCCTACCTGTTTACGGTGCTGGGTTGGTGCCGCTTCTTCTCCATCGATCTGGCGCCGTGGCCGGCCCTGCCTGCCTATGTCCGCAGGATCAACGCACGACCGGCCGTGCAGGCGGCGCTGCGTGCCGAGGCAGCATGAGGTGGAGCCGAGCATGGGCTCGGCTCTACACCTTCCCAGTGGGCTTCTTCGGCGGATCCTCACAGACCCTGTGCTGCACAACCGTATCGCCGACCTTCCATTCCTTCGCGACCCTGCAGCGCTCCTTGGCCTTCTGCACAGAGACCGCTGCAGCGTTCGCCTCATCGGCAGCGGCGGTCTGCTGGCGTTCCAGCCACACCGAGGGCGGCGCTGGAGGTGCGGCCAGTACCGGGGCCGCCAACAGGGCCAGACCGACCAGCAGCACCCTCCTCATGCGGGAACCACCCGACCACCGAGCAACCGCGCCGGCAGCATGAACAGCGCGCGCAGGAAGGCGAACAGCGCCGAGAAGGTGATGCCGACCAGGCGGAACGGCAGGCTCAGCAGCCACACGAACGGCCAGGCGATCAGGGCGAGGATCGCCAGCGGCCAGCACAGCACGAACAGCAGGCACCACACACCGAGCGCGAACAGGGTCTTCATCACGGTCTCCTTGGGGCGGCACCCTGCCGCCTGCGGACACCTTGGCGCCCCGCCCAGGCCGCCCGCAAACGGTTTGCGACGAAACCCGGGCTGGGAGCGATGAAACCAGTGGTTAATGCGGTTGCCGGCCAGCGGCCGGCACTACCCGCCATCGATCAGGATCGGATTCACACCGGGACTGCGCCCGGGCGGCCGTGGGTCACCTGGAAACGCGCCGCTGTACGCACCGCCGCATCCGGGCGCAGCACGCTGTCGGCGAAGCGCAGCTCGGCGTCCATGGTCTGCCGGTTCAGCTGCAGCTTCCACCAGCCACGGCGGTCGCCGTCGAAATAGCGGATATGCGGATTCTGCGGTATCGACGGCCCGTAGTACGGGCCATAGGGCGTATCGTCGCCGCCACTGCTGATTGCCGGGGCGATGAATTCGGTGGCCACGACCGGCGCACTGGCCGCGTCGAAATCCAGCTTCAGATCGTTGACGAAAGAGGAATGCCAGTCACCGCCCAGCACGATGGCATTGCCCTGCCCGCCGCCTGCATCGCCTGCAGCAACCGGTTGCGTGCGGCGGGATAGCCATCCCAGGCGTCGTTCCAGAAGCGCTCGCGTGGCGTGCCGCCGTCCAGCCGCAGCTGCGCCATCAACAGCTGCTGCACCACCACGTTCCAGCGCGTGCCTTGCGCGGCGGCCATCGACTGCGCGAACCACGCTTCCTGGCCCACGCCGAGCATGCTCATGCGCGGGTCCAGTGCGGCATCACAGCGTGGCGACTCGCCGACGCCACAGGGATTGGCCGGGCGGAACTGGCGGCAATCGAGCAGCGTCAGCTGTGCCAGGTCGCCATAGCGCAGGCGCCGGTGCACGCGCAGGCCGCCATTGCCCGCCGGCGAGCTGCGCATCGGCAGGTGTTCGTAGAACGCGCGATAGGCTGCCGCACGACGCACGATGAAATCTTCGGTCGATACGCCGGGCTTTTCCGGGTGGATGCCGGAGTAATCGTTCTGCACTTCATGGTCGTCCCAGATCACCGCGAACGCGTGTGCGGCGTGCGCGGCCTGTAGATCCGGATCGAGTTTGTACAGCGCGTACTGGTCACGGTAGCGCTCCAGGCTGACGGTCTCGCCGCTGAAGCGCTCGGCATCCAACGCGCGACCACGCGCGTTCTGCAGCGGGCTGTACTCGTACAGGTAGTCACCGGCATGCAGCACCAGGTCAACATCACTCTTCGCGATATCACGCAGGACCGGGTAGTAGCCACTGTTCCAGGCCTGGCAGGTGCACAGGGCCAGCCGCAGCTGCTGCAGTTGCGTGTCCAGCAGCGGCGCGGTGCGGAAGTGGCCGACCGCGCTTTCCTCATCGCCGTCGCAGGCAAAACGGTAGTAGTAGTCGCGGCCTGGGCGCAGTCCGTTGACCTCCACGTGCACCGAGTGGGCCAGCTCGGGCACCGCGGCCGCAGTCCCCCGCTGCACCAGCCGGCGCATGCCGGGGTCTTCGGCCACGAACCAGCGCACCGGCACCGCCCGCGACGGCATGCCGCCGCCATTGAGCGGGTCCGGTACCAGCCGCGTCCACAACACGGCCCCCTGTGGATCCGGATCACCGGCGGCGACACCGAGGGTGAACGGATCGCGCCCCAGCCGCGGCCGTGGGCCGGCCGTGGCCAGCCCCGGCATCGCCGCCAGCGCGATCGCCGCCCCCGTGCCCTGCCACGCCATGCGCAGCAGACGACGACGGCGTTCCGGATCGACAGGCCCGCGCATCAGAAGCGCACGGTGGCGGTAGCCATCACCTGGCGCGGCGCACCGACCTGCATGGTCGCCAGGCTGCGGGTCGGGTCGGCGGCGTAGGTGCCGTTGGTGTTGATCGAAGACAGGTAGCGCTTGTCGGTCAGGTTGGTCAGGTTCAACGCCACGGTCAGGTTCTGCGCCGGGCCGAGCTTGCCGAAGTCATAGGCCACCGAAGCGTTGACCAGCCAGTAGCTCGGCACCGATACATCATTGGTGTAGGTCACGTAGCGCTTGCCCACGTGGTTGGCCGACAGGCGCATGTCCCACGGGCCCGGGGTCCAGGCCAGGGTGCTGGCGAACATCCATTCCGGGGTGTCGACGGTCTTCTTGCCGCGGGTCGGCACCACGCCGTTGTTCACGTAGTCGTTGTCATAGGTGCTGTAATTCCAGGACAGCGCGTTGGACCACGACAGGTCCTGCATCGGCTTCAGCTGCAGCGTCGCCTCGGCGCCACGGCTGGTCACCGAACCCACGTTGGAGAACAGCGCCGGGCAACCGAGGATGCCCACGCACTGTGCGATCGCCAGCAGGCGGTTGTCGAACTTGACGTCGTACACCGCAACCGAGGCTTCATAGCCACGGCCGTAGCCACGCCAACCCAGCTCGATCGTGCGCGACTGTTCCGGCTTCAGGTTCTGCGCGCTGGCATCGAAGGCGGCCTGCGGCACGTTGAACGGACTGCCCACGCCCAGTGCATAGGCCGCGATGTTCTTGGCGAACGAACCAAAGATCTCGTTGCCTTCGTTGAGCTTGAAGTTGAAGCCGGCCTGCGGCAGGAAGCCCTTCTTCGAGGTCAGGCTGCTGTTGTTGGCATAGCTGCCCAGCGGCGTGCGCACGCTGGTGCGGGTGTGCGGCGACTTCGCACCGATGTCGATGGTCAGCCGGTCATCGAACAGGCGGAAGCGGTCCTGCACGTAGAACTGGCGGGTGATGGTGGTGTAGCGCTGGTGCCACACGCGCTGGTCCGGGTTGCGCAGGAAGAAGTCGTCGGTGATCGGGCCGTCGATGTAGTAGAAGTTGCGCTGCACGCTGTGGCCGTTGTCCTCGTACCAGAGACCGGCTTCCAGTTCGTGGCCGCCAACGTTCCAGGTGAACGCCGAGGTCACGCCGGTACGGTCGATCGCGTACTCGGTGGTGCGGATCGAGATCGGAATCTCGCGGCTGGTGCCCGGGTTGGACGGATTGGACGGGCTGAACCAGTGGCCCTGGCCACGGTTGCTGTGGTTGTAGACATTGACCTTCAACCGCATCGACTCGTTCAGGCCGAAATCGCCGGCGATGCTGGACAGGTCATCGTTGCGCAGGCCGTGGCCGGAGTAGTACGCATCCCACGGGCTGTTGACGCCGCCGCTGAATTTCCCGCGTGCCGCGGCGACGGCGCGATCCCAGTCCGGCGCGTAGTTGTCCCAGTCCCAGCCGAGGCGATCGATCATCTCCAGCGACAGGTCCTGGTAATCGGCCTCGACGCGGCGCGAAGCGTTGAACAACGCGGTGATCCTGCTGTCTGTTCCGAAGTTGTAGGTGGCCTTGCCGTTGAACTGCTTCAGCTCCTGCGAGCCCTTGCCCTTCCACTTGTCGCCTTCCGAATACACGCCGGACAGGTAGGCGGCGAAGCCCTGGTGCTCACCGGTCTCCAGGCGCGCATAGCTGCGGCGCGCACTGTCACTGCCGAAGCCCTGCGCCAGCACCACGCCGTACTCGGTGGACGGATCGATCGAATAGAACTGGAACACGCCACCGAGGTTGCTGGTGGACGGCGTGCCCAGCGCGCCGATGCCGGTGGACACTTCGGCACCGCCCAGATTCTCGCTGATCACCGCACGGCTGATGTGCAGGCCGTTGCTGTTGCCATAGGCCATGTTGCCCAGCGGGATGCCATCGAGGGTGTAGCCCAGGCGGTTCTGGTTGAAGCCACGCAGGCTGATGGTGGTGGACCATTCGTAGGCGCCGGTGGCATCGGCCGACTCGAAGTGCACGCCCGGCTTGCTGGCCAGCAACTTCAGCGGGTTGGCACCGGGCGGCAGGATCTTCATGTCCTCGGCGGTCACGCGCTGCACCTGGCGGGCTTCGCCGCGGCCGATCACCGAGATCGAATCGAGGGTGGTGGCCGACGGTGCGTCGGTGGCGGGGGCGGTTTCAGCGGCAGCCAGCGACGGCAGCGAAGCACAGACCAGCAGGGCCAGCAGATTGCGGCGAAGCGGAGCGTGGGACGGCATGGAGGCGGATTCCTTGGGCACGCTGGACGCCGAAGGGCGGCGTCGAAGGGCAGCAGCGGCGGAATCGTAGAAGCGTCGCGTTACATGTCATTTACACGCCACATACGGAATTTTGGCGTTTCGGATGGTTTACCGGCCGTGGGGTGGTTGCCGGCCAGCGGCCGGCACTACGGTTACTCGAACGAGCCGACCGAATCGTGGGCCAGGTTGTCGAAGCGGGTGTACTCGCCGAAGAACTTCAGCTTGCACGAACCGGTCGGGCCACCACGGTGCTTGCCGATGATGATGTCGGCAGGCCCTTGTCCGGCGAGTTTTCCTTGTTGTAGTAGTCATCGCGGTAGATGAACACGATCATGTCCGCATCCTGCTCGATTGCGCCCGACTCACGAAGGTCAGCCATCACCGGGCGCTTGTCGGTACGCGTTTCCAGCGAGCGGTTGAGCTGTGACAGCGCGATCACCGGCACATTCAGTTCCTTGGCCAGGCCCTTCAGCGAACGCGAGATCTCCGAGATTTCGGTCGCGCGGTTCTCGCTGTTGCCCGGCACGCTCATCAGCTGCAGGTAGTCGATCACGATCAGGCCGAGATCATGCTCGCGCTTGAGGCGGCGGCACTTGGAGCGCAGCACTTCCGGCGACACGCCCGGCGTATCATCGATGAAGATCTTGGTTTCCTTCAGCATCTTGATCGCGCTGGTGACGCGGCTCCAGTCCTCGTCTTCCAGCTGGCCGGTGCGCAGGCGCTGCGCGTTGATGCGGCCATTGGAGGAAATCAGGCGCATCGCCAGCTGCGATGCCGACATTTCCATCGAGAACACCGCCACGCCCTTCTTCGACTTGATCGCCGCGTACTCGGCGATGTTCAGCGCGAAGGTGGTCTTGCCCATGGCCGGGCGCGCCGCGAGGATGATCAGGTCGGTCGGCTGCAGGCCGGCGGTCATCGCATCGAAATCGTTGTAACCGGTCGGCAGGCCGGTGATGTTGCCGCCGTTCTCGAAGCGGTTGCGCAGCTCCTCGAAGGCATCCTTCAGTGCACCCGGCATGGCCACGAAATCGGTACGGCCACGCGCGCCCTGTTCGGCGATGGCGAACACGCTCTTTTCCGCCGAGGCCAGCAGCTCGCTGCTGTCACGCCCTTCGGGCTGGAAACCGTCGTTGACGATGTCGGTGCCGACCTGGATCAGCTGCCGCAGCACCGCCTTGTCGCGCACGATCTCGGCGTAGGCCACGATATTGGCGGCCGACGGCGTGGTACTGGCCAGTTCGATCAGGTAGGCGCCGTCGCCAACGAGTTCCATCTTGCCCTGCGATTCAAACCACTCGCCCAGGGTCACCGCATCGAACGGCCGTTCGCGCTCGGACAGCTCGCGGATCGCCCGGTAGATCATCTGGTGATCGCGACGATAGAAGTCGCCTTCGGTCAGCTGGTCGTTGACCCGGTCATACGCCTCGGGCGCCAGCATCAGGCCACCCAGCACCGCCTGCTCGGCCTCCACCGAATGCGGCGGTACCCGCAACTGGTCGATGCGCGACTCGTCGCGATCGCGATCGAAGCCATCACCGCGCTCTCTGCGGTTGGAACGGAAGCCGGGACGAGCGGACATGCTGCGGTGTTTCCTGCAAAAGTGGGCCAGACGAGTGTAGGCATGCGCCGCCCCCGGCGGCCATGGACAAGCCTGTGGATAAGCCGTGGAGAAACGGGGGATATCCGCCGGCGCCTGGCCAGACTGGCGTGGGGGCGTCGCACTGCCTGCGACAGGCGCCATTGCGGCACCCGAGCGGAGCATTATCGCAGATCAGGCGACCCGGGTCGGAACCCGTGCAACATACGGGCTCTGGCCCGCCCTGCTGGGCGTGGGGTCAGAACCCGCCACTGCGCGACGGGATCCGACCCCGGGCATGGCTGGGGTCGGATCCCTCTGCGAAGCAGAGGGCTCTGACCCCATCGGTCTCAATCGCCCTTCACGTGTACCGCGATCAGCGCCAGGAACCGGTCCACGTAGCCCTGCAGGAACTTCTGCGTGCCCTCGTTGTGGATCGTGCCGTCGGCATCGATCAGTCCATCCTTGAAGTGGATGAACGCCTCGGGCTGGCCCAGCACGTGCATGTCCAGGAAGGCCAGGCTGTTGCGCAGGTGCTGCTGGGCCACGGCGGTACCGATCTGGCCGATGGAGGCGCCGATCACCGCCGCCGGCTTGCCGGCAAACGCACTGTCACCGTAGGGGCGCGAGCCGATATCGATGGCGTTCGAGTACGCCCGGCACCGACCGGTTGTACTCGGGGGTCACGAACAGCACCGCGTCGGCGGCGCGCACCTGGTTCTTCAGCCGGGTACCCTGCGGCGGATAGTGCGCGTCGAAGTCCTGGTCGTACAGCGGCAGGTCGCCGATCTGCACGTACTGGAAGCGCGCGCGATCGCCGGCGATCTTCTCCAGCGCATGGGCCAGCTTGCGGTTGCAGGAGTCCTTGCGCAGGCTGCCGACGAACACGGCGATGGTGGGGACGGACATCGGGACATACTCCTCACGGTGCGGGAGGCCCAGCCTAGTCGCCGGGCCCGTGCAGGCCGGTGAAGATCAACCGCCCGTGACGGTCGCGCGCACCTGCCGCCAATGCGCCTGCCAGGCCTGGAACATCAGCACGTTCCACAGATGGGTATGCCACTTGCGCTGCCCTCCCAGGAACTGCTGCCACAACGGCTGCACCGCCGCCGCCGACAGCACGCCCTCACGCTCCAGCCGCGCCGGCTGCAGCAGGTCCTCGGCCCAGGGCCGCAGGTCACCCTTCAGCCAATCGCTGACCGGTGCGCCGAAACCGCGCTTGGGACGGTGCACCATCGAATGCGGCACGTAACGACCCAGCACGCGCTTGAGCAACACCTTGCTGGTCGTCTCACTGCGCTTGAAGCCCAGCGGCAGCGACCAGGCGAACTCGGCCACGCGCCAGTCCAACAGCGGTGCGCGCGCCTCCAGGCTGACTGCCATCGAGGTGCGGTCGACCTTGCACAACAGGTCATCCGGCAGGTAGGTCACGAAATCGGCCAGCATCATCGCGTCGGCCGGCGTCCCCGCGCCGTGCAGCGGATCGGCCAGGTCGTAGAAGCTGCCGGCGGCCTGCGCGCCGGGCACCGCCGCGGCCGGGTCGCGCCAGCGCGAGATGCGGTTGCGGTAGACGTCGCCGATGCCACGTGCGCCGGTCTCGGCCAGCAGCGCGGCCAGGCCACCGGTCCGCGAGGACTCGCCCTGCTGCGCGCGTGCGCCCATCCAGCGCCGCAACGGCCCCGGCACGCGGCCGAGCATCTGCCAGTTGCGCAGCGCGCGTACATACCGGGTGTAGCCGAAGAACAGCTCATCGCCACCGTCGCCGGACAGCGCCACGGTCACCCCCTGCCGTGCCAGCCGGGCGACCAGCGCGGTCGGCACCTGCGACGCATCGGCAAAAGGCTCGTCGAACATCGCCGGCAACTGCGGCACCACCGCCAACGCGTCGGCACCGCTGACGTACAGCTCGGTGTGATCACAGCCCAGGTGGGCCGCCAGCTCCCTGGCCAGCGGCGCTTCGTCATGCCCCGAGTCGGTGAAGCCGATGCTGAAACTGTGCACCGGCTGCCCGCTCTGCGCCTGCATCAGCGCCGCCACCAGCGATGAATCGGTGCCACCGGACAGGAACACGCCAACCGGCACGTCGGCCACCATGCGCAGCGCCACCGCGTCGCGCAGCAGCGTGTCCAGCTGCTCCTCGGCGTCCTCGATGCGGCCCTGGAACGGAGCGGCCAACGCCGCCTGCATGCGCGCGCGCGCATCCCAGTACGGGCGCTGTGCCTGTTCCGGGCGATGTGCTGCGGCACCTGCAGCCACAGCCGCCGCGTCCAGGCGCAGCACGCGGCCCGGCATCAGCTTGTAGCAGCGCTGGTGGATGCTGTGCGGCGCGGGAATGTAGTCGAGCCGCAGCAGCAATGTGAGCGCATCGCGGTCGATGTCGTTGTCGAACGCCGGGTGCTGCCAGAGCGCCTTCAGTTCCGAACCGAACACCAGCGTGTCGCCGGCCCAGCCGTAGTACAGCGGCTTCTTGCCGACGCGGTCGCGGGCCAGCCACAGGCAACGCTCCTGGCGGTCCCACAGCGCGATGGCGAACATGCCGTTGCAGCGCTGCAGGGTGTCTTCCACGCCCCATTGCAGGATCGCCGCCAGCAGTACTTCGGTGTCGGAATGGCCGCGGAAGGCATGCCCCAGCGGCTCCAGTTCCTCACGCAGGGCGGCGAAGTTGTAGACCTCGCCGTTGTAGGCCATCACGTAGCGGCCGTCGGCCGAGGCCATCGGCTGGTGGCCCAGCGGGGACAGGTCGAGGATGCTCAGGCGCCGATGCGCCAGCGCGATGCCCGCCTCGGCATCGACCCAGCTGCCGCCATCATCCGGCCCGCGGTGGTGCAGCGCCTGGCCCATGGCCAGGGCCTGCGCCTGCAGCGCCTCGGCCGACGCCAGCGGCGCCGGCAACAACATTCCCGCCAATCCACACATGCATCAGGGTTCCTGCGCCAGGTCGAGGGCGGCGCCAATCACCGCATTGTCGCTTGGAAGCCCGAACATTGCTGCCCCCGCCAGTGGCGTGTAGGTGTCGGCACCACAGACCCGGCGCAACGGCAGATGGCCGAACCCCGCCTCGACCAGCGCGGTGACCACGCCCTCCCCCACCCCGCCACTGTGGCGACCTTCGTCCAGCACCAGCACCCGCCGAGCGCTGGCAGCCTGGGCGGCGATGAAGCCGGCGTCCAGCGGCACCAGCCAGCGCAGGTCGACCACCCGTACCTGCCAGCCCAGCTGCTGCTCGAGCGCCCGCGATGCGCGCAATGCCATCGGCACGCCGTTGCCATAGGTATAGATCACCAGGTCGCCGGCCTCCGGCGCATAGACCCGGCCCTCGCCCGGCACCAGTGCCTGGCCCTGTGCCGGATAGTCAAACAGCCACTGGCCATCACCCGCTTCGTGCAGGTCCTTGCTCATGTACAGCGCGATCGGCTCCAGGAACACCGCCACGCGTCCATCCACCCGCGCCAGTGCGGCCAGCGTGCGCAGCATCATCACCGCATCGTCGCCACGCGACGGGCAGCCCACCACCAGCCCGGGGATGTCGCGCAGCGCGGTGATCGAGTTGTCGTTGTGGAAGTGGCCACCGAAGCCCTTCTGGTAGCCCAGCCCGGCCACCCGCACCAGCATCGGGTTGCGGTACTGATCGTTGGAGAAGAACTGCAGCGAACACGCTTCGCCGCGCACCTGGTCGATGGCGTTGTGCAGGTAGGCCAGGTACTGGATCTCCGGAATCGGCAGCATGCCCAGGTTGGCCAGACCCTGCGCCATGCCCAGGATCATGGTCTCGTCCAGCAGGGTGTTGAACACCCGGCGTGGGCCGAAGCGGCGCAGCAGGTCCTTGGTGACGGTGTAGACACCGCCCTTCTGTGCGACGTCCTCACCGAACAGCAGGCTCTGCGGATACTTCGCCAGCAGTTCCTGCAGGGCATGGTTGATCTGGATCGCCAAGCGGCGTGGCGCCTGCCGTTCGGGCAAGGCCTCCGCACCGCCATACAGCGCTTCGCGTGTCCCGGCGGGCACCTCGCGCCGTGCTTCGGCCTGCACCGCAGCCGGCGTATAGGGCGCAAGCGGCTCCATCACTTCGCGCAGCGATTGCAGCTTCGGGCGTCCTTCGGCATCGGCGGCGGCGGCCATGCAGCGCGCACGCATCGTCTCGTAGGCCACCTCGATGGCGGCCGCATCCATCCAGCCCGATTCCATCGCAATCTGTGCCGAGCGCAGCAGCGGGTCCTGCGCCTCGGCCGCACACAGCTCCGGCAACGCGCGCCATTCCCCCACCTCGAAGTCGGTACCGGCGTGCCCCATCAGGCGCGTGGTGCGCAGATGCAGGAACGTCGGCCGCCGCGTACGCCGGCAGTGCTCCACCGCCGCCTGCACCTGGGCGTGTCCGGTGGCCAGGTCCAGACCATCGGCGAAGAAATAGTCCAGCCCCGGCTGGCGGCTGAAGCGTTCGGCAATCCAGCCTTCCGGCGTCTTCACCGAAATGCCCAGCCCGTTGTCCTCGCAGACGAACAGGATCGGCGCCGGCAGCTTCTGGTAGGCCGACCACATCGCGGTATTGAACGCGGTCTGCGCGGTGGCATGGTTGGCCAGGCGTCGCCGAACGAGCACAGCACGATGCTGTCGGCCGGAATCGGCAGTTCCTGGCCCAGCCGCTTGCCGCTTTCGATGGCGAGCGCGGTGCCCAGCGCTTTCGGCAGATGCGAGGCGATGGTCGAGGTCTGCGGCAGCACCCACAACGGTTTGCTGCCCCACACCTTGTGGCGCCCCCCGCTGGCCGGGTCATCGGCGCTGGCAGCAAAGGACAGCGCGGCATCGCGCAGTGGGTCGATCCCCGGCACCTGGCGCGAACGCTCGGCCATGAAGGCTCCGGAGCGATAATGCAGGAATGCCGGGTCGGTATGCCGGCAGGCCCGCGCCAACAGCGCATTGCCTTCGTGGCCGGA